>NZ_JBHLTG010000079.1:0-522 GCF_042434515.1 Lysobacter korlensis | reverse complement strand
CGTCAAGGTGTATTGACCGATAAATGGCAAGAAGCTAAAAAATGCCAATGCTAAACAGAAAAGGGCGATTCCTAATTTTTGAAGTGCTTTCATGAAAATGCAGTTACAATTCGTTTCAAGAATCCTTTTTTGGGTAAGGAAACATTTCTTTTTTTGATGGTATTGTAGGCTTGAATGACAGCTGCCGTATGTTTGGTTGCAAATTCTGCATCAAAACTGGCTTTGTCCAGATGTGTCAGAATCTTTTCAAATAACCATCCTTCGTCTATGGCTTTATCAAAATAGGCATGTCTCATGCGCCAACCGATGCTGTTTATACCTTTGATGGTCCCCACAGTTTTATCATAAACAAATCGTATAGCTACTGTTCCTGCTTCATTTTCCCAATGGAATGTGTCCAAGGTTGCAGGTATGTTATTGGGCACATGCCCATAGGTCTGGTATTCTAAGTCAAAGAACTTAGCTGAATTGAACCAAATTCCTGGTTTATAGGATACTTTTTCCTCATGTGTAAGATTATAC
>NZ_JBHLTG010000078.1:0-824 GCF_042434515.1 Lysobacter korlensis | reverse complement strand
GCCTAACAATTCGTCCAAGCCGACGCCGCTTCGCGGCGCGGCTTAACTCAGGTGTTAGGCGGGCAATAGGCCGTATTGCTCAGCGGTGCTCTGCGCTACCTCACACAACTGCCCTGCTCGGCCGTAGCGCTGTTGCCGCACCTGAGCGCCCGCGACATTCGTCCGGGATGGCTGGCTGCCTCCGGACGCATCGGGCCTCTCGCTCTTTCGGTCCGCGCCCGGCCGGGCTCTCGGGCATAACTTCGTCACGCACTGTGGGGTCTCGGCGGGCGCTTGCGGAGCAGTCGCCTGCGCGTGGCCTGCCTTCGGGCACTTCGTACGGGTAAGATCGCCTCGTTGCTGTGACGGTTCGGCGCGACCTCACGCTTTTTTCCGGGCCAGCGAGTGTCCACGTGCTTCGGACTCTTTCGGGCCTAACTACGCGTTCAAGCCGAGCCCGCTTCGTGGCTTCAGAACTCCAGCCGGGTTCTCGGGCGGGCCGGCTTAACTTGGGTGTTAGGCCGCCTTGGAACAGACCATGTTCTGTGCGGAGGGCCGGCTAGCGAGTTCTACGCCCCGGCTGGTGTTTCGGCCGCTGGTGCTCTTCGTCCCGGCTCGTCCACGGCGGCGGCCGCACTCGCCGTCATTTCTTTCGGCCTATGCGGGCCGCTCGGATGCAGCTCTTCCGGTAAGGCCCGGCTCTAGGTGTACTCGGCCCGGTCTTGCAGTAGTGTCTCGGCTGTCGGTCGCTTGGGGGCAGATCGCCGAGCGTCCTCGCCAATTCGGCCTAACAATTCGTCCAAGCCGAAACTGCTTCGCAGTTCGGCTTAACTCAAGGTGTTAGG
>NZ_JBHLTG010000077.1:0-550 GCF_042434515.1 Lysobacter korlensis | reverse complement strand
TAAAACTGTACTAAACAACACTTGCAAGATGCCGGATAGAACAGCTTCCTTGCCTCGATCAGCTGATGCGCCGGCATTTAAATAAGCTTATTTTGAACCGATATTACTATAAATCTGAATAACAAATCATAATAGCAAAGCTGAAAAGTCATAGAACTCGTTAGACATTTGATATAAATCTTATCAAATAGATAATTATGGTTAATATTTGCGCATAATCGTGCTCTATCTCATTTAAGATCGTGATAATCTGTCTGATATCTGTTTTTAAAGGAGATTGTAGTTCAAGTAATCTGAATATGAAAATGAATAAAAGATTATTTGAGTGAATGTTAGGGCAAATATTATGAATAAAATAACAACTGAAGATAAGGCCTTTTTTGGTCATCCGCGACCATTGAGTTCGCTCTTTTTTACGGAAATGTGGGAACGTTTTTCGTTCTATGGTATTCGACCGCTACTGATTCTTTTTATGGTGGCGACGGTGAATCAAAATGGTTTAGGAATCGATGCGGTTACCGCCTCTGCGATTGTCGGAATTTTTGGTGGT
>NZ_JBHLTG010000076.1:0-507 GCF_042434515.1 Lysobacter korlensis | reverse complement strand
GGTTTCCGATTTTTTATGTCTATTCAAAACTGCTTTGCCGACTTTCTTGAAGAGAGTCCTGTTGATGTCGCTCAGCTAACCACCTTCTCCGAGCATATTCCTGACGAGTGGATTGCTAAAGCGGTAACACTTTCCGATAAAGCGACGATTCGTCGACGTCGCTTACCGAGTGATATGGTTCTTTGGCTTATTGTTGGAATGGCGTTTTTCCGCAACGAACCGATTGCCGAAGTCGCACGGCGAATGAATGTCTGTGCCGAGGGGTTGGCTAATGAGGAGCTGTTAGCAAAAAGTGCTTTAACGCAAGCAAGGCAACGCCTTGGCAAAGCAGCCCCAGAATGGTTGTTTAGGCAATGCAGCCATAGGTGGGGGTTAGAGCGTTACCCTGAGGATACATGGCAAGGTTTGCAAGTCTTTGCTGTGGATGGCGCGCTTTTTCGAACCGCTGACACACCGGAGCTAAGAGACCATTTTGGGTCGGGTAATACATCCAGCGACAGACAGACG
>NZ_JBHLTG010000075.1:0-506 GCF_042434515.1 Lysobacter korlensis | reverse complement strand
CATTGAGGTCCTGACACTCCATCCCTAGAGCACACTTGAACATATTCAGATGTTCTTGCGGCTCATTTCGATACGGAAGGATAATGGCACTGTCGTACCCAAAACAATCACGCCAAAAATCAGAAGTCTCTCGCGGAAGCATCAATTTATCATTGGTAATGAAAAAAAAATCCGTGAAACGTCGATTGGGACGCAAACTCTGACTTTTATTCGCCTGATTGTACCAAGAGCAAATAAAGTCATATGGCTCTCTGACGAACAAGATTGTCTTAACTGTCATTCCATGAAACAACGCTTGAAAGGATTCTTTTGCTCGTTCTTTCACAACGTGACTTCGGGTGCCGAGGAAGTAAAATTCTTCAGAGGACAATATGATGTTCGCAGCCGAACTGTTTTCTATCTCAGCTCTTACGCGTTGCACAACAGATTCAAAGCGCTCGGAATCGACATACCATTCTGGAGTGTGCTCTCCAAGATCAGATAGAAAGCTGAGTGGGATTTTACCA
>NZ_JBHLTG010000074.1:0-1086 GCF_042434515.1 Lysobacter korlensis | reverse complement strand
CTCGCGCTTGTCGGTCGAGACGCGCAGTTCTTCCATGCCCGCTAACACCTGAGTTAAGCCGCGCCGCGAAGCGGCGTCGGCTTGGACGAATTGTTAGGCCGTATGCCCCCCCAGTTCAGTGCTTGACATAGTCGCCGAACTCGTCAGAAAGCCCTTGCACACTCATGCTCCTCTCGCGGGACAGGCTCCACTCAAAACACTCGGAAACCTCTTTGCTTCGACGGCAGCTCTCGCACTCATAGCCGCTGCCTAGCGGCGCACGAGGTCTCACGAATAGCAAGAGGCCGCATGCAGTGCCTATTTCGTACGCAAGGGGTGGGGAATCACGGCCCGATGGAGCGAACCCCTTGCAGGGCATAAGGACGTGCCGCTCCTTGTCCCTGTCCGTCAGAACGCACTGTTCTTCGCTACCTCCATCCCTATAACGTCGGATCTCCCAGTCAGCGTGGAATGCTGGGGTAAACAACATCGAATTACCTTTCTGCACGATTCGTTGGCGGAGTCTTCCGTGCTCGTCATATGTAACCTGAACCGTGTGTGCCGGAGAGCTCTTGGTATGAAGCCGCTCGCCGGTACCTAAGATTGGGATCATAGTTCCGCGGTACTGCGAGTACGCAGCTGAAGCAATCCAGCCCAGCGTGGCTGCGGCTCCAAGAAGTATGGCAACGACGATGTGTCTCATACGGCCTAACACCCAAGTTAAGCCGAACCGCGAAGCGGTTTCGGCTTGAACGCGTAGTTAGGCCCGAAAGAGTCCGAGGTACCTGGACACTTGCTGGCCCGGAAGAAAGCTGGAAGTCGCGCCGGTCCCTCACAGCAACCAGCCGATCTTACCCGTCCGGAGCGTCCGAAGGCAGTCAACGCGGCGGCAGCTGCGGGACAAGTGCCCAACAGGGGGCCGCAGTGCCTAACGCTTTCGGTTAGGCCCGAGAACCCGGCCGGGCACGGGCCGAGAGAGCGTGAGGTCCAATGCGTCCGAAGGCAGCCAGCCGTCCCGAGCGGACTTGCGAGCGCTGCGACGAAAACGGCGGCGCCTTTGCCTGAGTGCGGTCGTAGTGCGAGGCCGAGAAGAGCTGCACTGACCAA
>NZ_JBHLTG010000073.1:0-576 GCF_042434515.1 Lysobacter korlensis | reverse complement strand
CGTTCCATGTTGAAGGTCTGCCGAACCATCATGAGGCGCCTAACACCTGAGTTAAGCCGCGCCGCGAAGCGGCGTCGGCTTGGACGAATTGTTAGGCAGCATTCTACGTTCCCTCCGGCCCCCACCCGCGTATCGTCTCGAGCGCCGGAAGAGGTGCGGGCTTGTCGCTGTACCCGACAATCTCCAGTCCGGTATAGCGACCCTGGCTGGCCCAGACGAGGACACCCAAGTGCTCTCCGGCGGGTGACTCCGCGACAGCGTCCGCTACGAGCTCCGCAATCTCTCCCGGAGGCAGGTGCGAGAAGTCCACGGAGGCACACCCACAGTCGCAGCGGCCTACGACCTGAAGCGATGCAGCCTGAGCTAGATCCGGTGGCTCTTTCCTGTCCGAGCACCGAGCCTTCTCCACAGCTCGCTGCAGCACAGCCAACTCAGCTGCTGAAATGGGTCTGACGGCTACCGGCGCTCTTCCCATGCTGCCTAACACCTGAGTTAAGCCGCACCGCGTAGCGGTGTCGGCTTGGACGAACTGTTAGGCCGCTACTAGGCCCGAGCCAACGATCAGTCGCTATCGTA
>NZ_JBHLTG010000072.1:0-605 GCF_042434515.1 Lysobacter korlensis | reverse complement strand
GCTTGGGGGCAGATCGCCGAGCGTCCTCGCCAATTCGGCCTAACAATTCGTCCAAGCCGAAACTGCTTCGCAGTTCGGCTTAACTCAAGGTGTTAGGCGGGCCACAATGGCTCTCTCAGTCAGCCGCGTTTTCGCCCGGCTTTGTGCTGCCATCGCGCTCGGGCAAAGGCGCCGCAGCTCTCGTCGCAGCGCTCAGGGGTTCGTACAGGACAGTTGCCTGCCTTCGGTTGCATCGGGCCTCATGCTCTTCCGGTCCGCGCCCGGCTGGGTTCTCGGGCCTAGCTGAAAGCGTTAGGCACTGTGGCTTCCTGGCGGACGCTTGTCGCACAGTTGCCGGCGCGCGGCCTGCCTTCGGACACTCCGGGCGGGTAAGATCGCCTCGTTGCTGTGAGGGTTCGGCGCGACCTCAAGCTTTCTTTCCGGGCTAGCCAGTGTCCAGGTACTTCGGACTCTTTCGGGCCTAACAACGCGTCCAAGCCGACCCCGCTTCGCGGGGCGGCTTAACTTGGGTGTTAGAGCGCACATGAGACGTCTGCTGCTCCCGATAATCTTGGTCCTGAGCGCTTGCGCGTCGGTGCCTAAATCCTCACCCGCCACATCAGCTT
>NZ_JBHLTG010000071.1:0-517 GCF_042434515.1 Lysobacter korlensis | reverse complement strand
ATCTGCGGAATAAACAATCGCTTCAAATTTTCATCGTCTGCATCAAGTATCACTAAGCCATGTTTCCCGAATAATTCGTTTGCTAAATAACGTGTTGCATCAGCCAAATTATCATGATTAAGATAAGCTTCTTTAAACCATAACTTTAATTGTTCTGCATTTCTCCCTGGACCAAATTCAGCGGAAATCACTTCAAAAACGGCCTCTAATCCTTCGGTATTAAAATGACCCACGGCTCCAGTTTGCTCAGAAGTCCATTTGATTTTTTTTCCTTTAAAATTGAAATAATTAATCTCTTCAAAATCGTGATCTTCCGAAGCCATCCAATACACTGGAACAAAATTATACGCCGGGTAGGTGTCTCTGAGTTGCTTCGTTAAGTTAATTGTAGAGATGATTTTATACAGGAAATATAATGGCCCTGTGAATAAATTCAATTGATGTCCCGTCGTAATTGTGAATGTGTTTTCTGAAGCTAAGCTCTGAATATGCTCAGTAGTTAATTCTGAAGTTTCAA
>NZ_JBHLTG010000070.1:0-1048 GCF_042434515.1 Lysobacter korlensis | reverse complement strand
AGGCAGAGGAACAGGATGGAAAGAACCATTGATGAGCTTGGTGCGTTCACTATGTCGGAGGAGGATTGTCAGTTCGTTGAGATGATGTCCCAGAAGATAAATGCACACTCAGACAAGCCTATGCCTAGCATTAAGCAACAAAACAAGCCCAGAGGGATGAAACCATAAACATCACATAAACTAACTTGTGATCATCACAACCAAATAGAATGTGACTACACCATGCCCTATCGGGTTTCTAAGGCTCAAACCCAACCCCCGACAGCGACAGCGATGGCGCGGCATAGCCGCTTCGCTGTTTTTTTCCATGGCTCCGCCACCCCTAGGAACTCAAGCCAAAATTGGCGAATTCAACTAGCGGTAGCGAAGCCGAGACTATTAGCGATAACACCAGTTGCCCAATGCTATGCCCCCTGCGCGCTCTCCCCCACACCTGACTTCCAATCCGCAATACATTCCTGCATATGAGGCCCACCGCTGGACGTTCATATGCTCACGATGTTTACCCTACCGGGATGGCCTCGCTTTCTCATAGCACGCCGTGGAACTGTATAGATTGTGTAGGTGCTGAACCTCCCACGCTTTCCTGTTTGCAGGGACCCCCCGTTTGAGGAGACATCACCACACCCGAACGAACAACTCTTGATTCCACGATCGGGAGAATATAGCTGTGATGCTTTAGGGCTTGAGAGAAGAAGAAGGGCTTGGATTGACTTGATATGTCGCGTAGAATTATCTACGTTATTGTTAAGCGGTTCTTCTCTCTTAAGACCCGCACCCGCTGAACTCTGTTGGTAGCATTGTTCAGCAAGTGAAAAGCCTCGCGAAAGCGGGGCTTTTTGCTATCTAAGGACAAGTTAGAAACTTTTGCGTCCGAATACAAGCCCTACAAACATCTGTTTTTGAAGTGCTCGTCAAAAACCCTTGTCAAACCTCACCTGTACAATTTTTTAACAAACCTCAATAAGTCAAAAAACAAACAGTTAGGTGATGAACGGTCATCACAATTTTTTGTTTTTGGGAGACGCCGCAGTTCACCAATTCTTGC
>NZ_JBHLTG010000069.1:0-511 GCF_042434515.1 Lysobacter korlensis | reverse complement strand
GCGGCTTAACTCAGGTGTTAGGGCCCTAAGCATGGCAATGCGGAGTTCGTGCCTTCTTCTGATCGGAGCGGGTACCAGTGCCCTCGCCCTCTCAGCCTGTTCAGCGCCGTCCGGCAGCACTGCTCCGGTGGAGCAGTTCTCTTGGGCTGTCGTTCGCACCGTGCCGAGCCCCAGTGGAGAGGTCGCCGCCGTGGTGGAGTCCGGAACTGACCGTAGCGGAGATGCTTCGCCGCTTCGCCGGGTGTCGATCCGACGCCCCGGTTCATCCCGTGATCTCAACAACGACCGCTCCGTATGGGAGAGTCAGGTAGCCGAGCTGCCATCCGTCTCTTGGCAGGCGCCGGATAAACTACTCATCGCCCATAACCCTCATCTGGTTCTCCAGTACGAGCCCCAAGTGGAGGTCGCCGGGCAAATGTATAGGGTGCACCTGCTGGTCGCCGGCAACGGGCCCTAACAATTCGTCCAAGCCGACGCCGCTTCGCGGCGCGGCTTAACTCAGGTGTTAGGC
>NZ_JBHLTG010000068.1:0-502 GCF_042434515.1 Lysobacter korlensis | reverse complement strand
GCCGTGAGGCTAACCCTTCCTCTTAACCTTCCAGCACCGGGCAGGCGTCAGTCCGTATACGTCACCTTTCGGTTTAGCAGAGACCTGTGTTTTTGATAAACAGTCGCTTGGATCTTTTCACTGCGGCACGCCTGGGCTATGCACCCTGGCATGCACCCCTTCTCCCGAAGTTACGGGGGCATTTTGCCGAGTTCCTTAACGAGAGTTCTCCCGAGCGTCTTAGGATGCTCTCCTCGCCTACCTGTGTCGGTTTGGGGTACGGGCACCTGACGATTTGCTAGAAGCTTTTCTTGGCAGTGTAGGTGCAGGTCCTTCGGTACTTTAATTCCCTCCCCATCACTGCTCAGCCTTAAGATGGCGGGATTTGCCTCACCATCAGCCTTACAGCTTGGACGCGCATAACCAACAGCGCGCTGACCTTGCCTTCCTGCGTCACTCCATCACTCAAACACCGTCAGGTGGTACAGGAATATCCACCTGTTGTCCATCGCCTACGCCTTCC
>NZ_JBHLTG010000067.1:0-500 GCF_042434515.1 Lysobacter korlensis | reverse complement strand
GTTTGGCGTCGGCAGTGACCAGAGCATCACCAGCGCCTCCATGAAAGGCGTGCTGAGTGCCATCAATCGTTATCATGTGGCTCGTTCCCAACAGTAAACGTTTAGGCGGCAACGTTCGAGTAAACACGGTTTACAAGATGCACTGACTCAGAGATCAGCATGGAGCAGGCCTATCTGCCCATGGAGGAAGTGCATCGCCAGCTACAGGATTGGGTAGGCTCATTAGGGTGTATATCCCTTTGACATATCCATTGCGTTGGCTAACATGAGTTCCATGTACGGTATCTCCCGATGGTCCTGGCACAGGAGTCTGATCATGGAACAAGGCGCAGTCTTTCAGAGTAATCGAAGCCAGGCGGTTCGACTGCCCAAAGCGTTGGCTCTGCCAGAAGGTGTAAAGCGAGTCGACATCGTGGCCATTGGTCGTACCCGGGTTATATCGCCAGCCGGGGAGGCCTGGGATAGCTGGTTTGAGGGTGAAGGCGTGAGCGCTGACTTCA
>NZ_JBHLTG010000066.1:0-502 GCF_042434515.1 Lysobacter korlensis | reverse complement strand
CACTTCGGCATGACGCCCCAGGTGGTGATCACCATGCCGCTGCTGGAAGGGCTGGACGGCGTGCAGAAGATGTCCAAGTCGCTGGGGAACTACGTCGGCGTGGACGAGGCGCCGGGCGCCATGTTCAACAAGCTGGTCTCCATGCCGGACAGCCTGATCTGGCGCTACTTCGAGCTGCTCTCGCTCAAGTCCAACGAGGAGATCGAGTCGCTCAAGCGTGACGTCGAGGGCGGTGCCAATCCCCGGGACATCAAGATGATCCTGGCCCGCGAGCTGATCGCGCGTTACCACGGCGAGGAGGCGGCGGCCAATGCGCACCGCTCCGCGGGTAACCAGCTGGCCGAGGGCGAGCTGCCGGAGGATCTGCCCGAGGTGGAGGTGGGCTTCGAGGGCAGCGAGCAGGCGCCCATCGCGGCGGTGCTCAACCGCTCCGGCCTGGCCAACAACAGCGCCCAGGCCAAGGACATGCTCGGCAACGGCCGGGTCAAGGTGGATGGCGAGG
>NZ_JBHLTG010000065.1:0-515 GCF_042434515.1 Lysobacter korlensis | reverse complement strand
GCCTAACACCTGAGTTAAGCCGCGCCGCGAAGCGGCGTCGGCTTGGACGAATTGTTAGGCGCGCTGCGGTGCGAGCCGGCTAACAGCAAGACGGCAGCCGGAAGAGCGGCGAGCTGCAGAGCGTATTGCGCCACGACCAAAGCGCCGTGCGAAAAGACCGGGAGCCCCATTGTGAGTGCAGCAACTGCCGCAAACGCCGCTACAGCCAGGAGAGTGTTGGTTCGGGTCTGCTCCCTACCAAGGCGCATCAATAGCCAGGCGCCCGGGACGCAGAGCCCGACGCTCACCAGGAAGTCGGCAGCAGTTATGGCAGCAGAAAAACCAGCGCCGCGAAGGCCGGAGCCGAGCACGAGACTGGGTAGCGGGCTGTACGCCGCGATATACGCCCAGCACCACGCGAAAAAGGCGGCGAGCGCGGCGCCAACGAAGAGCGAAGAAATTCCTGAACTGATGCGCGACATGCGAGGTCCTCTCTTAAGCGCCTAACACCTGAGTTAAGCCGCGCCGCGAAGCGG
>NZ_JBHLTG010000064.1:0-516 GCF_042434515.1 Lysobacter korlensis | reverse complement strand
CTAACACCTGAGTTAAGCCGCGCCGCGAAGCGGCGTCGGCTTGGACGAATTGTTAGGCGCCTCAGCGGTGGCCATACACCCTCAAGCCCGTTTCGAGACGCCGGATTTCGAACTGCCCCACGGCCGTCAGCGCCTGTTCGACTGCGTCGAGATCGTGGGCGGGCGGGACTTCCACCCACTCTATCTCCTTGTAAGGAAAGGTTGCGAAGCTGGTGCGCTCCACAAAGAGCTCTCCCAAACACTCTGCATCGGGCGTTGCTCCGAGCACAACCGGCTCGCGGCCAACGAACTTCCACAGCACCTGGTGCACGGCCAAGTGAGGAGCGGAGAGCGCCATGAAGAGCCGCCGCCACTTGCTGTTGGACATGAATGACGCCGAGAAGGACTGGGCAATGGTCCGGTCCAGATCAGCGCTGTGCCGTTCCATGTTGAAGGTCTGCCGAACCATCATGAGGCGCCTAACACCTGAGTTAAGCCGCGCCGCGAAGCGGCGTCGGCTTGGACGAATTGTTAGGC
>NZ_JBHLTG010000063.1:0-547 GCF_042434515.1 Lysobacter korlensis | reverse complement strand
GCCTAACACCTGAGTTAAGCCGCGCCGCGAAGCGGCGTCGGCTTGGACGAATTGTTAGCGGGCAGCCGCATACACGTTAGGCACATGCCGCTCCATGAAGGTTTCCGGCTGCCGTAGCGGCGCGAACCCGAACTGCGAGTACAGACCGTGGGCATCCCACGTGGCTAGTGTAAAGCGCCGAAGACCTTGAAGTCGTGGATGCGCCAACACCGCTGCCACCAAGGCCTTGCTGTAACCCCTGCCGCGATAGGTGGGCAGCACAAAAACATCCACCAGGTTGGCAAAAGTTGCGTAGTCCGAGACCACACGAGCGAATGCGACCTGGGTAGCACCGTAGTACCCGCCAAAGCACAGTGAGTGCTGGATCGAACGCTCTACCAGCTCGCGGGGGATGCCGGCCGCCCAAGTGGATTCCTCCGCGAGAAAGCGGTGGATTAGGTCGACGTCAAGCTCGCGCTTGTCGGTCGAGACGCGCAGTTCTTCCATGCCCGCTAACACCTGAGTTAAGCCGCGCCGCGAAGCGGCGTCGGCTTGGACGAATTGTTAG
>NZ_JBHLTG010000062.1:0-555 GCF_042434515.1 Lysobacter korlensis | reverse complement strand
AAAATCTTTTTGACCACTAAAATCAATTACTACGCCAATAGTATATTCATTAATTTTCTCTGTTTTAGTTTCAAATTTTTGCTCAAAGGTTTGGGCAAGTTTTTTTATATGCGAGATTAATTGAGAGTATTTAACATTCATACCTCCTTGTTCTCTTAATTCACTAATTATTTTTTTCTTATTAAATAAATTAAAAATCATAAACTTTATTTTTTAATTACTGCCAACGGTTTTGTATAACAATCAGTTGCGGATTGTTTGAAAACTAAGATAGCTAAAATTACCGACTTTTATGCTTGCGCGGTTGTGTCCGCAGGACACAAAGCCGCAATTGTTGTTATACGGTGTTGGCAAAAGTTTTTATTCTATTTCTTCATATTCTTTTATTCCAATATGATTTTCTATAAGATACATTTCTGGTTTTCCAACTGCTACGCCCATTTTAATTCCACATCTTATAAAGTATTCCTGACCTTTTTTAACATTTATCACTACAGAATCTTGAGATTCCGTTTTGCCCCAAAATTTATGCTCACCAAAATCTCTGGTTTTGAA
>NZ_JBHLTG010000061.1:0-555 GCF_042434515.1 Lysobacter korlensis | reverse complement strand
CCTTTCTGGCCAACCCAGGCTTGCTGATTTTCAACCATTCACTGTTCCTGTTCATGACCATGACGGTGGTGGCGGCTGGCGTCGCGAAAGGCCTGGAGCGGCTCAATAATCTCTTGATGCCGGTGCTCTATGGCCTGTTGGTGCTATTAGCCCTCTACGCCATGACCACCAGCGGCTTTGGGGCGGCGCTGCACTGGCTGTTCATGCCGTCTTTCGAAAACGTCACCGCGTCGGTGGTGCTGCATGCCATGGGACACGCTTTTTTCACCCTGGCCGTAGGGGCGTGTGCGTTGATGGCCTACGGGGCCTATATGCCGGATGAACAGAGCCTGCCGAAAGCCGCTTGTGCGGTAGCCGTGCTGGATATCAGCGTGGCGCTGCTGGCGGGTATTGCGATCTTTTCGGTAGTGTTTGCCCAGGGGATGGACCCGGCGGACGGGCCGGGGTTGATGTTCGTGACCCTACCCATTGCCTTCTCTGAGTTGCCCTGGGGCTCCCTGTGGCTGAGCGTGTTCTTTTTGCTGCTGCTGCTGGCGACGTGGACGTCAGCCATCA
>NZ_JBHLTG010000060.1:0-574 GCF_042434515.1 Lysobacter korlensis | reverse complement strand
TGAAGCGGGCGCGGGCGGTGCGGGACGAGATCGACGCGGAGGGCATCGCGGTGCGGGAGGCGCAGCGGCATTCGCAACGGTATTTCAGAGTGTTCCGGCGGTCGGACGGGATGATCAATGGCGACTTCCTGCTGGCACCGGAGTCCGGTGGTGCTGAGGTGCTGGAGACGTTCCAGGCGATCACCTCACCCCGGCGTGGTGGTCCCAGGTTTGTGGACCCGGTGGAGCAGGAGCGGGCGCAGCGGATCCTGGACGACGAGCGCACCCCGGAGCAGCAGCAGGCCGACGGGTTCGTCGAACTGCTGCGGCTCGGGGTCGCCGCCGACCCGCGGAATCTCTGCGGGGTGCGAAAGCCGGCGGTGCGGGTGCTGACCACCACCATGCCGGAGGGAACCGGGTTCGGCCGGATCGAAGGGCACCCCGACCCGGTATCCGGTCACACGGTGGACCGGTTCATCTGCGAAGCCGGGATCCTGCCGATCCGGTTCGACCACGACGGGCAAGTCCTCAACGTCGGCCGCGAGCAGCGGCTGTTCACCACGGTGCAGCGAATCGCACTAGCCGCCAGGGACGG
>NZ_JBHLTG010000059.1:0-611 GCF_042434515.1 Lysobacter korlensis | reverse complement strand
TATGCTGCAGCCTAACTATTCGTTCAAGCCGAGCCCGCTTCGAAGCTCCAGAACTCCATACGGGTTCTCGGGCGGGCCGGCTTAACTCAGGTGTTAGCCCGCATGTGGATGCCACTGCTACTTGGAGCATTTGCTCTCCTTCTTGGCCTGCTTCCTTGGGCCTTTGCATCCATTGGCCACCCTGGGCCAGGCATCTCACCGTCGACTGCCCTGAAAATCTTCGCGGCGGGCATCAGCATCGGTGCGCTGCTGCCCGCATACCTAGCGATGTTCGTGTCCCGACGTGCCTTTCACGAGCGCCAGAGCGGCCATGGATCCTCTCCGCGCTGGGCCCTGCTCGTCGCTTTCGCGGTCGTGCTCGCCATTGTGCTGCCGGTGGCAGTTTGGCTTCATCGGACGCCTCAAGCTGCGTTCGCGCTCGTATCGGCCGCCGGCAGCTTCATAGTGCTTCACACACTGGTGCTCAACGTCAAGTACCGCGAAGATGCGGGCTAACAATTCGTCCAAGCCGACACCGCTTCGCGGCGCGGCTTAACTCAGGTGTTAGAGCGCACATGAGACGTCTGTTGCTCCCGATAATCTTGGTCCTGAGCGCTTGCGCGTCGGTGCCT
>NZ_JBHLTG010000058.1:0-622 GCF_042434515.1 Lysobacter korlensis | reverse complement strand
CGACGCAGCGGTCACCTTGGTAGAGCTAAGCGAGTCGTGCCCCGCTACCGACACGAGGAATCGCGACTGTGCGCTCTAACAATTCGTCCAAGCCGACACCGCTTCGCGGTGCGGCTTAACTCAGGTGTTAGGCGGCATGGAAAGCGATGCGGCAATCGTGATGAGGCTGGAGCAAGAGCTTCTAAAGCCGGCGACGCGCGCTGATGTGGCCCGCGTCAGTGAGCTATTGGCTGACGAATTTCGTGAGGTCGGCGTCAGCGGCTTGGCGTTTGGGAAGACCGAGGTCCTCGGCTGGCTCCCCTCGGAGGCAGGCAAGTCCTTCTCCGTTAGCTCCATGCAAGCTGTCGCGCTCGCCGAAGGCGCGATTCTCGTCACCTACCAAGCCGAGAAGGTGCACGGCGGGCAGGCCACACGCTCGCTGCGCAGCTCGGTGTGGTTAAAGAGCCAATCCGGGTGGCAGATGCGGTACCACCAGGGCACCGCTGCCGCCTAACAATTCGTCCAAGCCGAAACCGCTTCGCGGTTCGGCTTAACTCAGGTGTTAGGCATCACATGAGCCTCGATCGCATCTCAGACGAAGACTTCTTGAGCCCAGACTTCAAGGAGGACTCGGTGCGCGAGC
>NZ_JBHLTG010000057.1:0-643 GCF_042434515.1 Lysobacter korlensis | reverse complement strand
GCCAAATTACAGGCCGATATCCCGGTTGCACACTGGCAAACCTATTTAAAATTCCACTTATTACGTGCTAATGCCGCCAATTTAAGCGAGCCATTTGCCAAGGCAAGTTTCGAGTTTTATGGCAAAACCCTAAGTGGCCAACAAGAACAACGTAGCCGTGAAAAGTTAGCCGTTAATGTGGTAGATAGTAATTTAGGTTTTATGGTGGGCAAAGAATATGTTGCGCGCCATTTTAAACCTGAAGCGAAAGCTCGTATGGATGTGATGATCGAAAATCTGCGGGTGGCTTTTAAAGAAGCCATCGACGAGCTGGCGTGGATGAGTGCAGAAACGAAAGTGAAAGCGCAAGCCAAATTAGCCAAGTTTAATACCAAAATTGGTTACCCCGATGTGTGGCGTGATTATGACTGTTTAACGATTGAGGCGAACGATTTGATTGGTAATTTGCGCCGTAGCAGCGAGTGTGAATATCAGCGAATGGTTAATCGTTTAGGGCAACCTGTAAATCGTGATGAGTGGGGCATGACACCGCAAACGGTAAATGCATACTACAGTTCAACCATGAACGAAATTGTGTTTCCGGCTGCGATTTTGCAACCGCCATTTTTTAACGTAGACGCGGATGACGCGGTAAACTACGGGG
>NZ_JBHLTG010000056.1:0-646 GCF_042434515.1 Lysobacter korlensis | reverse complement strand
CTAACAATTCGTCCAAGCCGACGCCGCTTCGCGGCGCGGCTTAACTCAGGTGTTAGGCGTCATACCGGACTCTTTCGCTACCCATGACTTGGCTCACTCTCTCGCACTCGCAGATTCTTGGCGGCAACGTTCAGTTCCGTTTCCGCCCGGACGTGTTCTTACATGAGCAGGACGCCCCGGTGCTGGAAGTCACGGTCGAAGGAGCTGAAGATCCGGAGACCGCGATCACACTTCTCGCTCGGTTTCGAGAGGACTTCGTCGTCGACCTCGAAATTGAAGCGCAAGAGCTTCGCGTGCTGGGTGAGATGGATGATGAGGAAACGGTTGTCCGCGGGGACAACGTCTTCTCTCGTCACGTTCCGTACTCTATAGAAGAGCTGCGTCAAATGGCCATCTTCTTCGAGCGCCGCTTGCGGGAGGAGCGTTCGGATGCTTATCGTCAAGCCAAGCAGTTCCGGGATATTCGGCACTTTGTAACCGACCTCATTGACCGGGCGGAAAAGAAGCGGTCGCTGAGCAGTAAGGCATGCGAGCTGACCGAGGCGCAGCTCTCTGTGCTTCACCGTGTGCTAAACAGGCTCGATGACGCCTAACAATTCGTCCAAGCCGACGCCGCTTCGCGGCGCGGCTTAACTCAGGTGTTAGG
>NZ_JBHLTG010000055.1:0-695 GCF_042434515.1 Lysobacter korlensis | reverse complement strand
CGCCTAACACCTGAGTTAAGCCGCGCCGCGAAGCGGTGTCGGCTTGGACGATTTGTTAGGTGCGCAAGCTAAGAACCTCTCCAGCCCATCCCACTCGGAGGCAACGGGAGCGAACCCTCTCGGGTCCAGCAGGCCAAGCTCTTCGAGGCGGTATGACATCTTGCCGAAGTTGCACCCGGCACATGTGACAACGAGGTTTTCTAGCTCGTTCGTTCCGCCGCACGAGTGCGGGACGACATGATCGTACTGAGCCCACAGAGCTTGGAATCCCGCGTGCTGCGACCCATTGGTTTTCCCCCACGTGACTTCCGCGGGGTAGAGCATGACGGCCAATTTCCGGACCTCCGGGCGAACAACCGGGACACCACAGAAGCGGCAGTGAAAGCCATCACGGGCGTGCAGTGCGCTCTTCTGTTCGGTGGTTGGCATTCGGGCCGGTACCCGGACGGCGTCTGGTGCTGCCGGGAGCTTGCTGACGGTCACGTAAGGGCTGCCTTTGCCCCAAATGGACTCTAGCCACGCCCGCACCTCGGGGTCATTGGCCTGGGCAAAAAGCTGGGCGGCTCTCTCCCGATCGCCCGCCAGATGCGCCGAGACGGCTTCTTCGAGCGCGCGAGCAGCTCCAAACACCGCGGGCGTGGGTTCGCGAAAACAACGCCTCAAGCTCACCGTTCCCTCCCTGTGCACCTAACACC
>NZ_JBHLTG010000054.1:0-697 GCF_042434515.1 Lysobacter korlensis | reverse complement strand
GCCGGGCAGCCAAAAGCCCAGGCATTCCAGACCACTGCCGCCTAACAGTTCGTCCAAGCCGACGCCGCTTCGCGGCGCGGCTTAACTCAGGTGTTAGCCACTATGGATAGTTCCGCGCCAGCCGAAGTGGATCCTGACGCAACCGGGGTGTCCTTCCGCCCTGCTGAGGCGACGGATCTCTCGGAGCTTGTGAGCATGCTCGCGGACGATCCGCTCGGCGCCAAACGGGAGGCATGGGGCGATCCACTGCCCTTGGGCTACACCGAAGCGTTTGAGGCAATTCGGAAAGACCCGAACAATGAGTTGGTCGTCGCTGTCCTCGGCGACCACCTGGTCGGGATGCTCCAGATCACCTTCATCCCGTACCTGACTTACCAAGGACGCTGGCGAGCGCTCATCGAGGGCGTCCGGATTGCCTCTAACGCTCGCTCAAAAGGTCTCGGGGCGGCAATGATCGGGTGGGCCGTCCAGCGCGCAAGGGACCGGAACTGCGTTATGGTCCAGCTCACTACCGATCGGGCAAGAGAAGACGCGCTCCGGTTCTACGAGCGACTAGGGTTCGTCGCTTCGCATCACGGCATGAAGCTCCACCTCTAGTGGCTAACAATTCGTCCAAGCCGACGCCGCTTCGCGGCGCGGCTTAACTCAGGTGTTAGGCCCTAAGATGAAACATCTGCTGCTAGCGGGTCTTCTGTTT
>NZ_JBHLTG010000053.1:0-744 GCF_042434515.1 Lysobacter korlensis | reverse complement strand
CGAATCGCTCCTACTCGGTGATCTTCGGCAACCAGGTCACCGACGACGCCAACGCGCAGATCCAGGCCTTCGATGACACCTGGCACTGGACCAACGAGACTGAGCGCCTCTACCGGGACATCCTGGCCTGGACGAATGAAGCCGTCTCCGACGCGATGGAGGCCTTCCGCAAACTCCTAGGGCATGTCTGACAATCGTTTTGACCATGCGAGCACAGCATTCAGGACCACAGCGGCCCTGTAGATGATCGCGTACTTGTCATACCGGGTCGCCAGACCCCGCCACTGCTTCAGGTGAGCGTACTGACGCTCGATGACGTTGCGGCCCTTGTAGGCGTCCGCGTCGAGGCTGACGGGGCGCCCGCCGCGGGCACCGCGCCGTCTGCGGTGGCCCTGCTGGTCGGCCGGTTCGGGGATGACCGCTTTGATCCCACGGGCACGTAGGTGGGTGCGGATCGCCCGGGAGGAGTACGCCTTATCGCCCAGCACGGCCTCGGGGCGGGTCCGGGGCCGCCCTACTGGCCGGGTCACGCGCAGCTGCTCCAGAAGAGGAAGCAGCATCGGGGAGTCCCCTGCCTGGCCGGGGGTGATCAGGCTGACCAGCGGCAGCCCGGTCCCATCGACGAGCTGATGGATCTTCGTGCTCAGCCCGCCACGGGAGCGCCCGATGCCGTGATCGGCCGGCTCCTCACGCGGATTCTTGTAGTTCGATCCATCCCCCTGTGTGGCGGGTGATGTTCGTCGC
>NZ_JBHLTG010000052.1:0-748 GCF_042434515.1 Lysobacter korlensis | reverse complement strand
CCGGGCCAGCAAGTGTCCAAGCCCTTCGGGCTCTTTCGGGCCTAACTACGCGTCCAAGCCGACCCCGCTTCGCGGGTCGGCTTAACTTGGGTGTTAGCAGTCAGCCATGCAATCCAGCGATCTCGAAAAGGCTCTCCGAGCAAGGCTCCGCCATAACGGGACGGCATTGAAGTCGCTCTCTGCCCAGGCAGTCCTTCAGACCATGATTGCCTTCTGGACCGAGATTCCCGCCGAAGACGCAAGCGAGGGCGATGGCGTCATCGTGTGGTGGGATCTGATGAGTCGAAGCAGGGGCACCAATTTCGAGATCGGCTGCAATCGAATGCTCTGCGTCCCCGGCGAAGCAGGGGTCGAGAAATTTGCGTTGCGTCTTTCAGTCGGGTATGCCTGCTCGCTTGAGGTCCTACAGCTTGAGGATGTCGCAGGCGCTAAGCTTTGCTGGGATAGCCGTGCTGCCGAAGCATTCCTTGAAGAGGCGCTGGCACTCCCAAGCATTGCTGTCGTCTCAGGGCATACCAGTCGCTATTCCGGCATATCCTTCGAGCAACGCCAGGGGGGCGCGATACCAGTTGGACCAGACAGTAGGAACGTCTACCACTGGGGCGGGCACTGACTGCTAACAATTCGTCCAAGCCGACACCGCTTCGCGGTGCGGCTTAACTCAGGTGTTAGGCCCCATGGCGAGCAGCGCAGCGATCTTGGCTTTCTTCCTCGGCACGCTATTGCCGCACTCCGGCGTGCCGACCGT
>NZ_JBHLTG010000051.1:0-799 GCF_042434515.1 Lysobacter korlensis | reverse complement strand
TTCAAATTAAGGCAGGCGTACACCATCGCAGGTGATGCCTAACAAATCGTCCAAGCCGACGCCGCTTCGCGACGCGGCTTAACTCAGGTGTTAGGCGTTGCATGAAGATTTCAGGGGGAATGATGCAAAAAGCTTCACTCGTGATCGGCTTGGCTCTGCTTTCCGGCTGCGCCACCCACTACGCGCCGCCGACCTCCGGCCCGACGGCAACCGTTACGTTCGGTGCATCGGGTATTCCTATGGGCGCTTGGGTGCTCGTGCAGAACTATGCTTCCGAAAGATGTGAGCCCAGCCCCAACGGCACAAGGCTCGCTACATTCACGACGACGGCAGTCCAAGGCAAGGGCGACCCGCACGCGGGCGTGAGCCGCGCCATGCCCGCGGGCCAGCCGGCGGTTGTCACCTTCGCTTATCAGGCTGGGGCGGCCGGCTTCACGGACACCGCAGCCTGCACGCTTACGCAAGCATTCGTGCCTGAGGCCGGCGGAAAGTACCGGGTGTCCTTTGTCCAATCCGGAACGATGTGTCACGTTTCGGTGGTGCGCGAGGACGGCGGCGCCCTCAAGCCCGTTCCGGGCGCCAAGGCGGTTAACCCTGTATGTGTAAATCAGATCAACGGGTAACGCCTAACAATTCGTCCAAGCCGACGCCGCTTCGCGGCGCGGCTTAACTCAGGTGTTAGAGCGCACATGAGACGTCTGTTGCTCCCGATAATCTTGGTCCTGAGCGCTTGCGCGTCGGTGCCTAAATCCTCACCCGCCACATCAGCTTCTTGCGCAGAGCGAGTTGCGGCTGCCAA
>NZ_JBHLTG010000050.1:0-835 GCF_042434515.1 Lysobacter korlensis | reverse complement strand
TGATTTGAGAAGTTTGATTTTAGACGTTCAATCTGACGAACTTCATTCAGCTTGTCTTCAATTCCAGACTCCAAAACCTCAAGCTCCCTTGCCTTGCCGACCAAAGATCTAGCTCGCTCATCGAGCGCAGCTTGCTGAATTTCGATCTCATCTCGCTCCTTGGCTGCTCGTACTTTCCAAGTCGGTGCAGGGCGTTTGTTTGGGTACTTTTGCTCTTGCAGTGTCTTGGCGTACTCCGTCCAATCGTATCCACAGTAATGCTTAACGGCTGCGTTAAAGCTCTGCTTCATCTTGGCAGTGACGGTCTTTCGTTGGAGGTTTCGGAGGTATTCACCATCTTGCGTGAACTTGCCGATCACGATATGGCAGTGGTCGCCCGTCCCTTGCTTGCTGCCGTCCTGCTTTTGTTGGTGCAGTATGGCCCTTGAGGTTGGTGCTATTTGGTTAGGTTCAACCCCACACACCTTGGCGGTTTCTCTGAGGCAGTGCTCAACGATCTGTCGCCATTGCTTGTCGTCTGGTCTGTAGCCTTTAGGTAGGTTGAGCGTGAACTCTACGGCATAGCTGCTCGGCGGTCTGCCGCCTTTGCCGTTCGCCGCTTGTTTGGCTGCGTAGGACTCTCCAGCGTAACTAATGTTACTCATCGTCCTATCATTGCCAAAAATCGGCTGTATGCGCTCTGTGTTGCGGTGGTTTGGGTGGTCTTTATTGCTTAGGTATACTTCACGCCCAGCAACGCCTCTAGAGCCGTTTTTAGTCGCTTCGGTTCTGACTGTCCATCCTTTCATAGTTCACTTTTATTTAAAGTGTACTAACTCAGTGATGGCAATCAAAA
>NZ_JBHLTG010000049.1:0-871 GCF_042434515.1 Lysobacter korlensis | reverse complement strand
CAACAAAGATCAGTTAGATGGTCTTAAAACGAGTGTTGAAGGTAGTCTCGATAAAGGCTTGAACTTTGCGGGTAATACAGCTGGTGCAGTTATTAATAAGAAACTAGGTGATACCGTTACAATTAAAGGTGGCTTAGCTAACAATGTTGATGCGAGTGATGAAAATCTGCGTGTTGATGTTGAAGATGGCAACCTTGTTGTGAAGATGGCGAAGAACCTAAGTGGCTTAGGCGATATCCAAGTTGGTGAAGCTGGAAAAGACGGAAAAGATGGCGTTGACGGTAAGATTGGTGTTACCGGAAAAGATGGTTCATCAGTAGTTATTAATGGCGAAGATGGATCAATCGGTCTTACCGGTCCAAAAGGTGAGGCAGGTAAAGATGCACCAACTCTTAATATTGCAGTGAAAGATGGAGCGCCAGGCTTAAATGGAAAAGATGGCGAAGTCCGTATTGTGTACAAAGATAAAGACGGCAATGAGAAAGAGGTCGCAAGTCTTGATGATGGCTTACTCTTTGGTGCGGATAACGATGGAGTTGTGGTTGAACGTAAGTTGAATCAAAAACTTGATATTCTTGGTGGTGCAAATAATGCAACCGATGCGAAGAATATCGTCACAACCGCAAATGCAGATGGTTCTATCCAAATCGATCTTGCCAAAGATCTTGATCTAGGCACTACGGGATCTGTGAAAACCGGCAATACGACTGTTAATAATGACGGTGTTAAAGTAGGTGATAAGGTCACATTAGGTGATACAGGATTAACTATTAAAGATGGTCCAAGTATTACTGCAAATGGTGTCGATGCCGGAGGTAAAACAATCACGAATGTTGCCGATGGTGTAAATGGTAAAGATGCTGTCAACAAA
>NZ_JBHLTG010000048.1:0-880 GCF_042434515.1 Lysobacter korlensis | reverse complement strand
AGCTCGGGGCACTTGCCCAAGCGTCCCCGCCAATTCGGCCTAACAATTCGTCCAAGCCGAAACTGCTTCGCAGTTCGGCTTAACTCAGGTGTTAGGCCACACATGGAGGTTTTCGGTATGCGGATGTCTACAGCGACACTGGCGCTCAGCTCGCTGGTCCTCGGCACACTTTCCGGCGCATGCTTTTGGTGGTGGGCGCGAGTCGTATCCGACCTGGCTTGTATGACCGCCTCAGCGCCGGTGGGAACGGATTGCCGCGGTGACGCGCAGATGTACGTTGCACTCGGGCTCGCCTGCACTGCGGTCGTCTTGGCGGCAAGTGCCCTAATCCGGGCAGTCCGCTCTCGAAAGCTGCGCGCCGGTGTGGCCTAACAATTCGTCCAAGCCGACGCCGCTTCGCGGCGCGGCTTAACTCAGGTGTTAGGCCGCATGAGATCGTCAAGCGCAGTCCGAGGTTCAATGCGGCATCCGTCACTCACACGCTGGCTAAGCGCATTAACTGCCGCTCTGTCCTTGCTCGGCACAACATTCGTGGGACTGGATTTCTTCAGCAAACCCCCCATTGGCGCCGTAGCGGTTGGCTGTGCACTGTCGGCGCTTTGCTTGGCGATTGCTACTGCCGCGGTGAGTCGTAGTATTTCACTCGGCGTCCGGCCCGTAATTGGCGGCTGCGTGACTGGGCTTGTCTTCCTCGCCACCATATGGGTTCTGTCGGGTGGCTTTCGGCATGCGGCCTAACAATTCGTCCAAGCCGACGCCGCTTCGCGGCGCGGCTTAACTCAGGTGTTAGGCCCCATGGCGAGCAGCGCAGCGATCTTGGCTTTCTTCCTCGGCACGCTATTGCCGCACTCCGGCGTGCCGACCGTCCCAGACAGCGCGC
>NZ_JBHLTG010000047.1:0-1001 GCF_042434515.1 Lysobacter korlensis | reverse complement strand
TAGCGTCTCGGTCGCCGCACGATGCGACGCTCAGTCAAGTCCTCGACTTCACGCTGCAGTGCACTTTCCATGCGGCCTAACACCTGAGTTAAGCCGCGCCGCGAAGCGGCGTCGGCTTGGACGAATTGTTAGGCCGCACGTGCCTTGACCACGAGAGCCTCGATTCGCGGGGCCTGCCAGAGCTGGACAAGGTAGCGTTCTTCGCCGGACAGACAGTAACTGACGCGGACCCGATAGACACCGGGCGCCAGAAGGATGCGCGCTGCCTCTGGAAAATACTCCGTGCAGCCCGCGACGACCAACGGCCCATGCGCGACCTCTAGCGAACACTCAGTGACCTGATCGTACGGCTGGAATGATTGTGCCGGCGCGCCCTCAAGCACCTCGACGGCAACAGGGACATTGCCGTTGCTGGCAGTGCCCACACCAACCGTACCCGGAGCGAGAGCGAGCAGCCTCTCTACTGCCTCGTCTGTCCACGCATCTGACAAGTCACCGCTCGCCGGCTCGTCCTGGAGGTAGAACTGGTTGTAGTCAGCGAAAAGCTCAAGATCGCGACGTTGCATGTGTGCGGCCTAACACCTGAGTTAAGCCGCACCGCGAAGCGGTGTCGGCTTGGACGAATTGTTAGGCGCTACGACCACGAGTGTGTCCCCTGACTGCATCTCGAGCTCGTAGCGACCCGGGTCTGGGTTCCTGAGCTCTAGGACCGACACGGACGGGCCCCATGGCGCCTGCCGCGGCAGAACCAACTGCTCGACATGGTCGAAGAGTAGATGGAATGGCTCCGGGTGTGAGGGTGAGCCCGCGAACTCTAGCCAACAAGTGCCCGACGCCCAATCGAGTCGCACCGAAGCTAGGGTCGCGTCATGGAGACTCAAGGGCTGTTCTGTCACTTTCGTAGCGCCTAACACTCAAGTTAAGCCGAACCGCGAAGCGGTTTCGGCTTGAACGCGTAGTTAGGCCCGAAAGAGTCCGAGGTGCTTAGACACTCGCTGGCC
>NZ_JBHLTG010000046.1:0-1039 GCF_042434515.1 Lysobacter korlensis | reverse complement strand
CGGCTTAACTCAGGTGTTAGGCATCACATGAGCCTCGATCGCATCTCAGACGAAGACTTCTTGAGCCCAGACTTCAAGGAGGACTCGGTGCGCGAGCTCATAATCGCACCGCTCCTCTCAAAGGTCGGTTACTCACATAGCGGTAAGATGCGTGTGGCGCGAAGCAAGGCGCTCAGCCATCCATTTATCCGAGTTGGAACACGCAATCATCCCGTAACTACGGTTCCAGACTACACGCTCATTTTCGACGAAAAGCCGATTCTCGTTCTTGACGCAAAAGCCCCTTCCGAAAACATTCATTCGGATCGCCACGTACAACAGGCGTACAGTTACGCAATTCATCCCGACATTCAGTGTCGAGAATTCGCGCTGTGCAACGGGCGGGAAATCGCCTTTTACGATATATATCAAAGAGAGCCGCTTGCGGTAATCGGTTACGCAGCATTCGAAAGCGAGTGGGAGAGCCTTCGAAAACATCTCAGCCCTGAGTATGTCCTCGAGCCAATTCGTAGAAGATTTGCTCCTGACTTCGGTCTGGCGCTGCACCGGCTCGGACTTCGAAGCCACTCAGAGCTTTACATGCTCGGCACCCGCCTTAACCTATACGCTCGCGTCGACGAATCCATATTTACCGCTGGCGCGAACGTAGAGCACGCTGGAATTCCCCACATGGCCAGCTTCGATTTCGAAAATCCCATGCTGAACACCGTTGTGTCGTCGCTTCCGCACAAACTTGCAAGTCAGTTCTTGAGCGCGATGTCACGTGCGCCTTTCACAGCGTGTGCCGGCTTAGCCATCGAACTGGACCTTCGCTGCCATCTGGGCGACCTAATTGAAGTTCCGGGCGAGCAATTCGCGCCATTGGTCGTGGATGCGGTACTGGCCTCTCGATTTATCCCGGACCCTGGTCTACCAGAGCCGACCGATGTGCCAGAGGAAGTGTTCAAATTAAGGCAGGCGTACACCATCGCAGGTGATGCCTAACAAATCGTCCAAGCCGACGCCGCTTCGCGACGCGGCTTAACTCAGGTGTTAGGCG
>NZ_JBHLTG010000045.1:0-1101 GCF_042434515.1 Lysobacter korlensis | reverse complement strand
GCCGGGCAGCCAAAAGCCCAGGCATTCCAGACCACTGCCGCCTAACAGTTCGTCCAAGCCGACGCCGCTTCGCGGCGCGGCTTAACTCAGGTGTTAGGCGGGCAGCAGTGGCTGTCTTGGTCAGTGCAGCTCTGCTCGGCCTCGGGCTACAACCGCACTCAGGCAAAGGCGCCGTGGTTTTCGTCGCAGCGCTCGGAAGTTCGCTCGGGACGGTTGGCTGCCTTCGGACGCATCTGGCCTATCGCTCTTTCGGTCCGCGCCCGGCTGGGTTCCCGGGCATAACTTCGTCACGCTGTGACGGTTCTCGGCGGGCGCTTTCTCTGCAGCCACCGCCGTGTTGCCTGCCTTCGGCCGCTGCTGACTGACGGCTCTGCCTGTTGCTGTGCCGCCCTGCCCGCCCTCTACCCTTGGTCTCGGCCCTTGTCTCTTTTCCGGCTGCGGCCGGTATGCTGCAGCCTAACTATTCGTTCAAGCCGACACCGCTTCGCGGCGCGGCTTAACTCAGGTGTTAGGGCGCAATGGAGAGCACATGCAGACCGTGAAAGGCACATGCCACTGCAAGGCCGTTGAGTTCGAGGTAGACCTCGTAAAGGGCTTCGAGAACATCCGGCGCCGCAATTGCTCTATCTGTAGCCGCAAGGGTGCAATCATGGCCGGCGTGCCGCTGGAGCGGCTGCGGGTTACTCGCGGCGCTGACAAGCTTTCGCCGTATCAGTGGAACACCAAGACCGCCAAGCACTACTTTTGCAGCATCTGTGGCATCTACACCCATCATCAGCGCCGCAGCGTGCCAACGGAGTACGGGTTCAACCTCGCGTGCATCGAGGGCATTGACTTGGCTAGCATCGGTCCAATAGGCGCAAGCAACGGGGCGGCCCAAACACTCGTCCCGGTTGCGCCCTAACAATTCGTCCAAGCCGACACCGCTTCGCGGTGCGGCTTAACTCAGGTGTTAGAGCCATGTTGGAGATCACCGCGGCGATGGTAGGTCTATTCGGGATCGTCATCAGCCTCCTCGCGTGGCCCGCTGCCCTCGGACTCCTTATCTGGACAGCGTTTCGCCGCGCAAACGCTGTGAGAAAGCTTTTAGCCGCCTGTGCG
>NZ_JBHLTG010000044.1:0-1183 GCF_042434515.1 Lysobacter korlensis | reverse complement strand
CCGGTGAACGGGACCATGTTGCTCAGCCGTTCCGGTCTGAGGATGCGTTCGACCTCGTCGGGGGTCAGCAGTCCGGCTTCGAGCACGAGTTCGGCGATCGACGCGTTGGTGGTCAGCGCCTGATGGGCCAGTGACGCTGCGGCCGCGTAGCCGATGTATGGGGTCAGCGCGGTCACCACGCCGACACTCGATGCGACCTGCAGGTTCAGCCGTTCGGTGTTCGCGGTGATCCCGTCGATGCAGTTGATCCGCAGCGTGTTGCAGGCCCGCCGCATCCAGACCAGCGACTGCAGGATGCTGTGCGCGATCACCGGCTCGAACGCGTTCAGCTGCAACTGCCCCGCCTCCGCCGCCGCGGTGACCGTCGCGTCGGCGCCGATCACACTGAACGCGACCTGGTTCACCACCTCCGGGATCACCGGATTGATCTTGCCCGGCATGATGCTCGATCCCGCCTGCCTCGGCGGCAGCGTGATCTCCCCGAACCCGGCCTGCGGCCCGCTGGACAGCAGCCGCAGGTCGTTGCAGATCTTCGACAGCTTCACCGCGGCGCGCTTCAGAATGCCACTCAACGTCATGAAGATCCCGGCATCGGAGGTCGCCTCGATCAGATCCGGCGCCGTCTCGAAACTCAACCCCGTCACATCGTCAAGATGACGCCGCACCGTCTCCGCATACCCCGGATCACACGTGATCCCGGTGCCGATCGCAGTCGCACCGAGGTTGATCTCGTTCAACCACTTGATCGACTCCGTCAACCGGTCATAATCCTCAGCCAACGTGTGCGCGAAACCCATGAACTCCTGCCCAAGCGTCATCGGCACCGCGTCCTGCAACTGCGTACGGCCAACCTTCAGCACATGCTCGAACTCACGACCCTTCGCAGCGAACGACTGCGTCAGCAGCCGATGCTCCTCCAACAGCTTCTGCAACGACATCACCATCGCCAGCTTGATCGACGTCGGATACACATCATTCGTGCTCTGACTGCGGTTCACATCATCGATCGGATGCAGATGCCGGTAATCACCCCGCGCATGACCCATCAGCTCAAGACCACGATTGGCGATCACCTCGTTGGTGTTCATGTTCGTGCTCGTACCCGCACCACCCTGAATCACCCCAACCACGAACTGCTCATGCAGCGCCCCGCCGGCGATCTCCTCACACACCCGATCAATCA
>NZ_JBHLTG010000043.1:0-1274 GCF_042434515.1 Lysobacter korlensis | reverse complement strand
CCCGAACCCTCAGTGGTTTGGGAGTTTCTTCGTTTTCTGGGGTTGGTAATCGCGGTTCGGGTCGAGTTCCAGTTCGCGGAGTAGTTCTCCGGTGGCGGCGTTGACGACTCGGATGTTGAGGTCCTCGATGAGGAGGATGACGTGGGTTCGGGCGTGGGTTCGACCGATGCCGATGTGGTGTAGTCGACCGTTGGTTCTGAGGGTGACGGAGCCGGTCTTGTCGATGATGTCGCGTCGGATCCGGTCGTGGGTGTCGTTGTCCCGGTTGCCGCTTGGTGCGGCTTTGGGCAGGGCGTCGTAGCGGGCTGCTGGTGTGGCGTGGTGGGGCAGTGAGCGGTGCGGTCGGCGGTGGTTGTATTCGTCGACGAACCGGTCGATGAGGTCTTGCAGCTGCTGGAGAGTGGCCGGCTGGGTGGGGTGGGTGCGGAGCCATTTCTTCAGGGTCGACTGGAAGCGTTCGACCTTGCCGCAGGTGGTTGGGTGGCCGGGGCGGGAGTTCTTCTGCCGGATGTGGTGTCGGCGCAGTTCCGCTTCGAAGGCGTTCCGGCCGCCTCTCCGCCCGGCGCCGGCGAGTCGGGTGGTGAAGACCATGCCGTTGTCGGTGAGTGTTGACGCGGGATATCCGTGTTTGTGGCAGGCGGTGCGGAACTCGGCGACCACGATCGGGGTGGTGACCGCGCGGTGGGCGGTGACCCGGATCGCTTTGCGGGTGCAGTCGTCGAGCCAGGAGAGGATCTCGGTGTCGGTGTCGGTGCCGTCGGCGAGTGGGTAGTGGGTGAAGTCGGATTGCCAGCACTCGTTCGGCATCGCGGCTTCGAAGCGGATGTAGGAGGACTTCGGGCGCTTCTTCGGCTGCGGGGTGATCAGTCCGGCTTTGCTGAGGTGGCGGCTGACCGTGGCCGGGGCGACGGTGATCCCGTGGTGGTGGCGCAGGTGCCAGGCGATCGTCGCAGGCCCGCAGTCCAGTCCCTGCGCCTGCAGCTTCCGACGCAGCTCGACGATCAGCGCAGCGGTGTCGGCAGAGAGCTGGTTGCGGGAGTGCTTCGGTCGGCGCGAGCGCGGTTCGAACGCCGCCTCACCCTCGGTGTGGTAGCGGGCGACGAGCTTGGACACCCACCCCTTCGAGACGTCGTAGGCGCGGGCGACGTCGGCTTGGCTGCGTCCCTCAAGGACCACGGCGGTGATGACCAGGCGAGCTTTCGACACCTGCCGAGACTGCCGCGGAGTTTCCTATGTCTTGAGACATGCGTTTCCTATGTCCTGAGACCACACAC
>NZ_JBHLTG010000042.1:0-1298 GCF_042434515.1 Lysobacter korlensis | reverse complement strand
TTAAGCCGAACCGCGAAGCGGTTTCGGCTTGAACGCGTAGTTAGGCCCGAAAGAGTCCGAGGTACCTGGACACTTGCTGGCCCGGAAGAAAGCTGGAGGTCGCGCCGAACCCTCACAGCAACAAGGCGATCTTACCCGTCCGCAGCGTCCGAAGGCGGGTCACCCACAGGCAGCTGTGCGACAAGCGCCCGCTAGGAAGCCGCAGTGCCTAACGCTTTCAGTTAGGCCCGAGAACCCAGCCGGGCGCGGACCGGAAGGGCGTGAGGCCCGATGCGGCCGAAGGCAGCCAGCTGTCCCGAACGAATACGGCGGGCGCTGCGGTGCAAGACCGGCACTGTGACCGAGTAAGGCAAGCGCGCGAGGTCAGACAGAACAACGCTGAGCAAGTACGCCTATTGCCCGCCTAACACCTGAGTTAAGCCGCGCCGCGAAGCGGCGTCGGCTTGGACGAGTTGTTAGACCGACGCGGAGTTACCACGGAGCCCACCCGGCCGGAGCCTTCCCTTTGCGGCCCACGTGTAAGAAGAGAAGGGTCATGTATACGGTGACAGCGAGCATCGGTATGAGCACGGGGTGCTGCAGGAGACCGCCCAGACCTTCTGCTAAGAGTGCAACGGCGATGCCCGTGAGCGCGATGGCCGTCACGCCAACGAAGACCAAGGCCAGCCAACGCAGCGCTCCATGGACAGCTTGTCCCGACCACGGCGGGGGAGGGAGCCTTCTCTTCATTGGTCTAACACCTGAGTTAAGCCGCGCCGCGAAGCGGCGTCGGCTTAGACGAATTGTTAGGTGCCAGCCGGTGCTTCCGGGGCAGGCTTGAGGACACCCAGCTCTGCGAGAAGATACTCCACAGCTTCGGGCAGCATGACGGGCCAGACAAAGAACGCGTGGACAAGGTGACCGAGCCGCGGCCGGGCGTCCGGGGCCTTTGCGGGCATGCGGACATAGGCGACCAACTCATAGACGATGTAGAGCGCGCCGCCGGATACGGCCGCCACCGCCCACGTCGCGAGCGCTTGGCGCCACGGCAGGGCCACCAGCATGGCAATGCCCAGCAGAAACCCGGCCAGCAAGCCGAGGTTCCGCCACCCACGGACGTGCGGACGCTGGAACAGCGAGAAGAACGAGCTCCAGCCGGCCGAGGCAGCCAGCAGGCAGAGCCAGAACGGATCGACGAGTTGCGACATAGCTTCCCCTAGCACCTAACACCTTGAGTTAAGCCGAACTGCGAAGCAGTTTCGGCTTGGACGAATTGTTAGGCCGAATTGGCGAGGACGCTCGGCGATCTGCCCCCAAGC
>NZ_JBHLTG010000041.1:0-1450 GCF_042434515.1 Lysobacter korlensis | reverse complement strand
AGTTAAGGGGCTCGCTGTCCGCAATGCCGGGCTTTAGGGCCTAACAATTCGTCCAAGCCGACGCCGCTTCGCGGCGCGGCTTAACTCAGGTGTTAGGTGCGCATGACACACGCTCGCAAGATCGAAGCATACAAACAGCTCATGGACCAGAAAGGCATCGGCCCGGCTACGGCCTCCCCGCCCCTGTGGGAGTTGCTCTGGTGGTGCGGCATCCATCTGCCTCCGCCGCTGTACATGGGCTTCCTGCCACTCGCGCTCTTCAGTGGCACCTGCTTCGGCGTGATGTTTGGGGCGTTCGCCTGGTTCATGGGCAACAGGGGCCTCCGCACCATGCCGCTCGAGGAGGCGGGAGTGGTGGCTTTGGTAACTGGTGCCTCGTTCGGTGTCATCGTGGCTTGGTTTACTCGTCGCATGGCCCGCAAGCACGGGCTGGGCTCCTGGTCCGCGGTCGGTACAAGCCTGCTGCGCACCTAACAGTTCGTCCAAGCCGACGCCGCTTCGCGGCGCGGCTTAACTCAGGTGTTAGCTGCCATGGGTAAATCGGGAGCCGGCCGGCCACCAAGCAGCGGTCGTACGCTCTTCCTAGATGTCCCAGACGAGCTCTTGTGGCGCTGCGGCCTGCCGCTGAACGTCTTTGAGGTCGTTCGCGCAATGCGGAAAGTGGCTCGAGGAGACTCGGGCAACGTGCTGGATACAAGCGCCGAAGCGTTAGGAGCTAGGTTCTTGGGCGGCCATGTGGAGTTCTGGGATGTCGATGGCGTGATGAATGCGCTGATGCAGTCCGCAGAGTGGGAGGCGCCGGAGCGGTTCTGGCGTATCTTTCTTGCGTTCGAAGATAGCGAGACTCACCTGGATCCGCAGGCGTCCGCAGCATCGAGGGTCGCTGCCGAGTTGTCGGGGCTTTAGCAGCTAACAATTCGTCCAAGCCGACGCCGCTTCGCGGCGCGGCTTAACTCAGGTGTTAGGCAGCACATGGAGACCTCCGCGACTTTGCCGCCTTTCCCCGAAGTTGCCGAGTTCGTCCGCAGCTTTGCTGGTCTTGGTAGTGCCAGGGAAATCAACCCACAGACTCGCCTGGACGCCGACCCGCGCATTACTGGCCTCGATGGCCAAGAGATGCTCCAGGAGGCTGCGGCGCGGTTTAGTTCGCGGCTGTGCGGCCCCGACGGCTATATCACCACGTTCGGGCTCAAGCCAAACGAGTGTCTGTTCAGCTCCGAAGGGCTGGATCTACTGGGCATCGGAGCGCTGATAGCCCGCCTGACCGGTGAGTCCAGGCACACTGTTCGGGACTTGACGGTAGGTGAGCTGCACGCTGCAATCTGCCGCCATAGGCTCGCTTCAAAGGGTGCTGCCTAACAATTCGTCCAAGCCGACGCCGCTTCGCGGCGCGGCTTAACTCAGGTGTTAGGCGGGCAATAGGCCGTATTGCTCAGCGGTGCTCTGCGCT
>NZ_JBHLTG010000040.1:0-1508 GCF_042434515.1 Lysobacter korlensis | reverse complement strand
AGTTAAGGGGCTCGCTGTCCGCAATGCCGGGCTTTAGGGCCTAACAATTCGTCCAAGCCGACGCCGCTTCGCGGCGCGGCTTAACTCAGGTGTTAGGCGCTACAGGAGAGGTCGTGGATATCCCAGAGGTGATCCTCCTCCTGTCTGAACAGGGCGATCGTGTTGGAGCGGTGCTTTTGGCGCCGGATGACACGAGAGCGAGCGGCGACTGTGTCTTCATGCTCTCGCCCTCCAACAACGCATGCATTGACAGCGACCTGGGCATTGTCGTCTCTGAGTTAAAAGTAGCTGGGGAGCATCGCTTTCGCGTTGCAGCAACACCAGGCGGTATCGAGTTGACTGTGTTACCCGCTGATCTGCCTCAGATCGAGCTGAGGCTTAACGGTCACTTCTCGGGTAGTGTTCTCACAGATTTCTGCGGCGTCACCAAGTGCATCGGCTCGGCGGAGCCATTGCCGGGTAGCGCCTAACAATTCGTCCAAGCCGACACCGCTTCGCGGCGCGGCTTAACTCGGGTGTTAGACCGTGAAAGGATCATGCGTGTCCAGGCAAACCGCTCTTGCTATCTCGGTGGCTACCTTGCTGGCCCTGCCTTCGGCCGGCCATGCCCAAGTGTGGGTTGGACCGCGGATCTCCACAGGCGTTGCCTGCGACCAGGCCGAGTCCGCCCTGGTGAATCTCTACGTTCATAAACGCAACGAGGGGCAGCCGGTCGAAACCTTGCTGGCTATGTATAGCTCGCTACCGGATGGTGACTCTGCGAAGGCCGTGGCTGCCTCCCGGGCCTTTGATGTATACCTGGACAAGGCGCTCGACGTGCCAACCATCCGTTCCTACCGCACAGCCAAGTGTGCTCGCCAATTGCTTACGCACGACTATCGACCGCAATCGGAATTGGCGAGAGCCCGCTTGATTGCGTGTCAGACCACCGGAACACCAGGGGACAGAAAGTTCAGCAAGTGCATCCATACTCTGCTGGATGAGCTCGAGCATGAGCGCCAGCGAGTTAACAGCGGTGATTAATGCTTCGGGTATCGTCGAAGGGTCTAACAATTCGTCCAAGCCGAAACCGCTTCGCGGTTCGGCTTAACTCAGGTGTTAGAGGGCGGCCGAGCAATGAAGCGGCTTGATCGAGCAAAGCAGATGGCTCTAGCCGCCCTGGCCGCTCTGGGGGTAGTGACTTCTGTAGGCTGCTCGCAGCCAAAGCCGCATATGCGATTTGGGGTTCTGCCGTCTTCGGAAGAGTGCCGAGCCCTTCTGCAGGCCGAGCCAGTAGACCGCGCTGCCGCCATCAGGCTGATAGACCGTGTGGATCGCCTGCTGCCTAAGGACGGTTATCCGGCAAACGCTGAGGTAGAGGGGCTGGGGCTGTGCACCGGGGCGCTCATGCGGAAAATCCGCTACCGTCCCTCTAACAATTCGTCCAAGCCGACGCCGCTTCGCGGCGCGGCTTAACTCAGGTGTTAGGCCCCTAATGAGCCTTCTCTACGCAGCCAACCTTTCAGACG
>NZ_JBHLTG010000039.1:0-1531 GCF_042434515.1 Lysobacter korlensis | reverse complement strand
GCTTCTTCGAGCGCGCGAGCAGCTCCAAACACCGCGGGCGTGGGTTCGCGAAAACAACGCCTCAAGCTCACCGTTCCCTCCCTGTGCACCTAACACCTGAGTTAAGCCGCGCCGCGAAGCGGCGTCGGCTTGGACGAATTGTTAGGCCTCAACCAGCGCAAGGGAGGCGATGATGGGCTCGAAGTACTCGAGAGACGCATCGTAGTCCTCGCAATCGTAGTCGTGGAAAGTGGCCCGAAGCACGTAATTGCCGCGGGCGTGGATCTTCCCAGCCACTCGGTAGGCATTTGGCCGAGCCAGCGTGTCCCATGTGCAGACAACCGAGTCCCCGGCCGGTTCGATATGCCGGCGCAGAAGCTCCCTCTCGTCTGATCCGCCAAGCAGTCCGTCCAGCTCGGTAGCGAGAAACACATCAACGAGCTGAGCAGGGGAGCGACTCTCTTCCTCGCCCATGTACCAGAGGGCCAGGTAGAAGCCCTTCGTGCCATCAGGCGACTCGAAGTATGTCGTATCGCCCTCGGACTGATCCTCCCAGTCGCTCGGGAACGCCACGGTCCAAGTATCTGTAGTGAGACGGTCGAAGTGTGTCATTGAGGCCTAACACCTGAGTTAAGCCGCGCCGCGAAGCGGCGTCGGCTTGAACGAATAGTTAGGCTGCAGCATACCGGCCGGAGCCGGAAAAGAGACAACGGCCGAGACCAGAGCCGGAGGCCGGGCAGGGCGGCACAGCAACAGGCAGAAGGGTCAGCAGGAGGTGGCCGAAGGCAGTCAACCTGGCGGCGGTGCACGACAAGCGCCCGGCACCAGCGGGCAGTGCGTTACGGAGTAACGCCCGAAAGAGCGGCGAGGGCGCGAGCCGGAAGAGCCCGAGGCCCGATGCGGCCGAAGGCAGCCAACCGTCCCGAGAGAACTTGCGAGCGCTGCGACGAAAGCTACGGTGCCTTTGCATGAGCGCGGCCGATGCACGAAGCCAAGTAGAACGTCACCAGCCTAGAGGCTCACTGCTGCCCGCCTAACACCTGAGTTAAGCCGCGCCGCGAAGCGGCGTCGGCTTGGACGAATTGTTAGGGCGCGACTCTGACCGTTTTAACCACGCACGATTCTGACAAGCGAATGTAGACGTCCCGAGCATAGTTGGACTCGACGATACCGATATCAACGCCAGACGGCGAGGGGCGAGCATATTTCACGTACTGAGAGACATCCTGTGGCATGTCTATTTGGGGGACCAAGAGCGTGGGCTCCCTCCCTTCAATATCGACCTCAATCTCGTAGGACTCGAACCAGCCGGCGGCCACCACGCGAACTTGCGGACAATTCGGCACATCGACATCGTAAGCAGAGATGCGCTCCGTACAGCCGACAGTTCCCATCGCGCAGAGAATCAATGACACAGGAAAAAGAGGCTTGCACACAGGAAGAGTTCCTTTCGCGGCCTAACACCTGAGTTAAGCCGCGCCGCGAAGCGGCGTCGGCTTGGACGAATTGTTAGGCGCGCTGCGGTGCGAGCCGGCTAACAGCAAGACGGCAG
>NZ_JBHLTG010000038.1:0-1765 GCF_042434515.1 Lysobacter korlensis | reverse complement strand
GGCCAGCGAGTGTCTAAGCACCTCGGACTCTTTCGGGCCTAACTACGCGTTCAAGCCGAAACCGCTTCGCGGTTCGGCTTAACTTGAGTGTTAGGCGGCGCGCATGCAGATCAAGCCCAACCCGTGTGCGCGCCTGCTGGTGGAATTGCCCACCGAGCGCTACACCGTTCTTTCGGCAGCTGGCCGAGCTCCGCGCATTGGTGATCTAGTTGCGCTAGACCTGGGGTTTACTGCGCCGGATGGACGCGCAATGGTGCTTGCGTACTTTCCAGCCGTCGGGCCCGAGACTCTCTATGAGGCCGAGGTGTACGAGACCGAGCTAGAGTAGTACTCCCAAAGGCGGCGGCCGCAGTGACCCGGGCGTGCCGCCTAACAATTCGTCCAAGCCGACGCCGCTTCGCGGCGCGGCTTAACTCAGGTGTTAGGCGGGCAACAGTGCTGTCTTGGCCGGTGGTGCTCTGCATGGCTTCGAGCTGCTGTCGTCCCCAGGCAAAGGCACCGCGGTGTTCATCGCAGCGCCCGCAAGTTCGCTCGGGACCGTTGGCTGACTTCGGCCGCCTCGGGCCTCTGACTCTTCCGGGTCGCGCCCTCGCCGCCCTTTCGGGCGTTATTCCATAACGCACTGTCCGCTGGAGCCGTGCGCTCTTCAGGCGTCACCGCCGAGTTGACTGCCTTCGGCCGCTGCCGACTGACGGCTCTGCCTGTTGCTGTGCCGCCCTGCCCGCCCTCTACCCTTGGTCTCGGCCCTTGTCTCTTTTCCGGCTGCGGCCGGTATGCTGCAGCCTAACTATTCGTTCAAGCCGAGCCCGCTTCGAAGCTCCAGAACTCCATACGGGTTCTCGGGCGGGCCGGCTTAACTCAGGTGTTAGGCCTACATATGAAGCCTTTCGTTATCCCACCAGCCGCACAGCGGGACCCGAACTCTGTCCAGATGCTTAGCGCTTGGATAGCCGAGAACGGGCTCCATTGCTCCCTCAAGATCGGCATGTGGCAGGAGAGCGGCCGCAACGAAACCCGGTCTTGGGGCATTCTTCTTGCAGACGCCGTCCGGCACATCGCCAACGCCATGCAGGAGCAGTACGGCCACGCGGCGCCCGATACCGTCGCCGGCATACTTGAAGCACTCCACCGCGAGCTTGGCGACCCCACTTCTCCCGCCAAGGGCGAGTTCCACCATGGTCATTCGTAGCCGTAGGCCTAACAATTCGTCCAAGCCGACGCCGCTTCGCGGCGCGGCTTAACTCAGGTGTTAGGCGCTAGAGGCAGCTATGTCGCTACTCCCAACTGACTTGGCCAGCTTCGTGTGGGGTGCAGCAGCCGGAGGCCTCGCGGCGTTTGGAAGCGGCTTCCTCAAGAAGGCTGGGGAGCACGCATTTGCGGGGCTCGCCAAGCGGATTGACCCGCCGGCGCCCGAGCCGGTCGAAGTTGATGGGCGGTTCATCGCTTCACAATTCCCGCCTAGCGAGTGCGCCTGGGTGAACGCCGTTGGGGTCTACGACTATGAAGCTATGGGGTATACCTACTACCCTCACCCCAAGACGGGTGGCAAGTGCTACCGGATGATCGCGGACGGCTCGCAACCGCTCAAGCAATTTTTGTTGGTTCAGCCAGGCGCCAGACGCATAGCTAGCGCCTAACAATTCGTCCAAGCCGACGCCGCTTCGCGGCGCGGCTTAACTCAGGTGTTAGGGCCCTAAGCATGGCAATGCGGAGTTCGTGCCTTCTTCTGATCGGAGCGGGTACCAGTGCCCTCGCCCTCTCAGCC
>NZ_JBHLTG010000037.1:0-1789 GCF_042434515.1 Lysobacter korlensis | reverse complement strand
GCATAAGGTTCTGGGCGGCTAGGGTCACGCGCTTACGGCCCTAACAATTCGTCCAAGCCGACGCCGCTTCGCGGCGCGGCTTAACTCAGGTGTTAGGCCGCTATGGAAGCTAACGGCGTCGGAACTACCCTTTTTGTAACGTTCGTGCTGGCCGGCATGCTCGCCTGGGCCGTCGCCTTCTTTGTGCAGCGTAGGCTCCCCCATCGGTTCCAGGGTCTATGGCCGTCGTCCTTCCGAGCCTTGCGGAACGCGGCTCGCAGCCGCTCTGATCCATCGCATAAAATGGTCCGGCTCTACTTGTGGTCCGGCATCGCGTTCAGCACATGCCTCCTTGCCGCCTTAGGCATATGGCTCGCGCTGGATCTGGGCGCCGCGGCCTAACAATTCGTCCAAGCCGACGCCGCTTCGCGGCGCGGCTTAACTCAGGTGTTAGCGCTCATGGCACAGGTCTTTGCAAATCCCTTTGAGTGCTACGAAGCTATTGGGGCTTGGCTAGCTGAGGCGGTACCGGAGCCTTGGGAGCAGATCACCGTAGAGTTCACCATCGTCGAAATCGATGACGTGTCTGAGTACTGCATTTGGTATCGCCCTAAGCGCTGGCTAGCCAAGGAAGGACAGTTCTTCGTTGACCACACGTTGTTTGATGATTGCTTTTTCCAGCTGGCTCGCCTGACCAGTACACCTGAGAAGGGTCTATTCAAATCGTGTACCTTTGTGCTGCCCTCGAATGGCAAATACAAAGCCGACTTCGAGTATCCGTGAGCGAAGATGATCGCTAACAATTCGTCCAAGCCGACGCCGCTTCGCGGCGCGGCTTAACTCAGGTGTTAGGCGGGCAACATCCGTAATCTTTGTGTTGCCCTCTCGCTCTTCGTGGAGAGTCCGGCAACGGCGCTGCAGTTGCCGGAGGGCGCTCGGGGGTTGGCTCGGGACGGTTGCCTGCCTTCGGACACAGGGTGCTGCAGGCATCAACGTTCGCAGCCGTCAAAGTCCTACGCCCTGCCCTGCAAGCCTGGCGGCCGCTCTGCCTCTACCTTGCCGGCGGGTTCTGCGGCTTCGGCCACTTCCGGCCGTGGCTCGCCTGCATTGCTGTGTCGTCCTGCGCCGCCTCGTGCAATCAGAGCCCGGGCCAGTGTTCTCTCCTCGCTTCGGCGGGCATACTCGTGCCTAACAGTTCGTCCAAGCCGACGCCGCTTCGCGGCGCGGCTTAACTCAGGTGTTAGGGCTCACAGGGAGATCCACGTGACTCAAACCATTTTCATCAACCTCCCCGTCGAGAGCGTCCCGCGCTCACGAGACTTCTTTATCGGGCTCGGCTTCGGCATCAACGAGCAATTCAGCAATGAACAGGCGGCGTGCGTGGTGCTCGCGGACAACATCCTCGTGATGCTGCTTGCCAAGCCGTTCTTTGCCGGCTTCACGGACAAGGCCATTGCGGACGCGCGCGCGACCACAGAGGTCTTGAACTGCCTGAGCTGCGAGAGCCGAGAGCGCGTAGATCAGCTCGTAGCACTCGCAGAGCAGCACGGTGGTCGGGCCTATCGCGAAGCCAAGGATCACGGCTTCATGTATGGGCACGGCTTCGAGGACCCGGACGGTCACATCTGGGAGCTGGCGCACATGGCGGCGCCCGCCGGTGAGCCCTAACAATTCGTCCAAGCCGACGCCGCTTCGCGGCGCGGCTTAACTCACGTGTTAGGCCCCATGGCGAGCAGCGCAGCGATCTTGGCTTTCTTCCTCGGCACGCTATTGCCGCACTCCGGCGTGCCGACCGTCCCAGACAGCGCGC
>NZ_JBHLTG010000036.1:0-2083 GCF_042434515.1 Lysobacter korlensis | reverse complement strand
CTCGAAACGGGCTTGAGGGTGTATGGCCACCGCTGAGGCGCCTAACAATTCGTCCAAGCCGACGCCGCTTCGCGGCGCGGCTTAACTCAGGTGTTAGCCGCACACCCGGCAGCGAGGCGACCGTGTTTACTGCAATGCACAGGCGGTTCGACAGCGCCCACAAAATGCATCACGCGTACTTGCTTGCACTGGTTGTCCCAGTGCTATGCCAGGTGGTGAGCTGGGTGCACCCCGCAATGAACCCGTTTTTGGTCTGGCCGATGTCAGCGCGCCATGTAGTCAGTCTCGTTCCGCTGGTGGCGCCTAGCTGGGTTATTTTGGCACTGTTTCGCCCGTCGGCGGCGTGGATGGTTGGTCTCGCCGTGCCGGTCTTCCTAGCCGTGGCGGTGTAGGTGCGGCTAACAATTCGTCCAAGCCGAAACCGCTTCGCGGTTCGGCTTAACTCAGGTGTTAGGCCTCATGGACACATTGCTGCAGGTCGTGTTCCTTGCATCTGTAGTGGCTGTGCTCCCCTCGTTCGCCGCAGCGATCTATGCCGAGCGCAAAGTCGCGGAGCGGCTGCGCACGTCCCACGCCAGCCTCTGGGCTGAAATCGCCCCCAATCCGCACGCCGAGCCTAGCTTGTCTTCACCTTTCGCTCGGTTCATCACTCAGCGCCGCTACTTGCAGCTCAAGGACTCGGAGCTATCTCGCTTGGGTGAGCGTGCCCGGACGCGCCTGTCCCTAGCTGTCTCGGTCTTCCTGGTCCTTGTACTCTCTGGGCTCGCCGGCAGCTTGGTCCCGGAGCTAGGATGAGGCCTAACAATTCGTCCAAGCCGACGCCGCTTCGCGGCGCGGCTTAACTCAGGTGTTAGGGCGTGCGGCGGGCGGTTTTTGCAGCTCGCTCCTCGGCCAGTTCGCCGCGTCGGACGCGCTCGCTTCGGCACCAACGAGGCTCCTTCGCGATCGGCTGCTGCTCGCTTCGGCTCAACCACTTGGTCTCCGGCTGCAACGCGGCTTCGGCCGCGCCACGCGTCACAGTCTTCCGGGCAAGCGCCGGTCCGCTTGGCCTGCTAGCCTTCGCACGGGTACGGGTTTGCGATTCACGGCATGCGGGTTCAGCCTCGCATCCGGGGCCGCACCCCCTAACAATTCGTCCAAGCCGAACCCGCTTCGTAGCTTCAGAACTCCAGACGGGTTCTCGGGCGGGTCGGCTTAACTCAGGTGTTAGGCTGCAGCCGATGACTCGCCGCGATTTCTCCGAAGATGAGCACTACTACACGCAGGCCTTCGAGCGTGATGGAGTCGTATCCGTTTGGCTTGAGTTAGATAAGCCGGATCAAGAGGCTGATGTAGATGCTCTGCAGAGTTGCTGTGGTGTCGGGTACTACAACATAGATAACCAAGAGGCGAACCATCTCGACGCGCGCGTAAGCCTCGATAGATTGTTCGCCGACGTTTCGTATTCAGAGTCTTTTGCGCCCGCCGCAATCGATCGCGCAAAAGAGCTGGGGATCGATTCCGCGTATTGGCTATTGGTCCAATTCGACTTCGCCTACGATCCATCCAAGGTTAGTCGCCCACCTACAGGCGAGCTTGTGTTTCTTGGGGTGTTCCCGTATGCGACATGTGCAGCCTAACAATTCGTCCAAGCCGACGCCGCTTCGCGGCGCGGCTTAACTCAGGTGTTAGGCCGCATTGGAACAGGCCGTGGTCTGCGCGGAAGGCCGGCCAGCCAGTCATACGCCCAGGCCGACCTATCGCCCGCTCGGTCATCTTCGCCCCGGTTCCTTCAAGGCGGCGGCTGCACCCGCCGTCACTTCTTCCGGCTCATCCGGGCCACTCGGATGCAGCTTTCTCGGTAAGGCCCAGCTCCAGGTGTGCTCGGCCAGATCTTGCAGTAGTGTCTCGGCTGTCGGGCATTTGGCTGGCAGCTCGGGGCACGTGCCCGAGCATCCTCACCAATTCGGCCTAACAATTCGTCCAAGCCGACGCCGCTTCGCGGCGCGGCTTAACTCAGGTGTTAGGCATCACATGAGCCTCGATCGCATCTCAGACGAAGACTTCTTGAGCCCAGACTTCAAGGAGGACTCGGTGCGCGAGC
>NZ_JBHLTG010000035.1:0-2301 GCF_042434515.1 Lysobacter korlensis | reverse complement strand
CGTCTGAAAGGTTGGCTGCGTAGAGAAGGCTCATTAGGGGCCTAACACCTGAGTTAAGCCGCGCCGCGAAGCGGCGTCGGCTTGGACGAATTGTTAGCGCCCGCCCTGTGCCGTGGGAGCCATAGGCTGCCAACGGTAATACGCCTCATGGGCCATGGCGAGCAGGTCATGGTCTTCCGGGGTGTCTCCGTAGGCGAACACCCTGCGGTAGGTGTCTGTGGGGAAAGCCACCTGAACCCGTCGGACCTTTTCGGCCCGAACACACTGAGCACCCTGATAGCGGCCCGTATAGCGGCCGCCCCGTAGCTCCAGCGACGAGCAAAGTAGTTCGAGCCCGTGCGCCTTGGCCCAGTGCTTGAGGTAGAGATCGAGGCCGCCTGATACCACCACAACCCTGTCCCCGCGAGCCTTATGCCAGGCGGTGCGTTCCATGGCCTGCGGTCGCAGGACCGAAGGAAGGAAACTTTCGGCGAACACGGACCCGTGCTGCTCGAGCTCCGTGGCCGGGATGCCCCAGAATCCAAACCGGCAAATGGCTGCTCGCACGACCGAGCCGGAGACGATGCCGAGCTTGTAGCCGAGGACCAGCGGCAGGAGGACCAGCTTTCCCACGGCCACGCGACCGGGACGAACGGCTGCCAGCATGAAGTCGGGCATGGTGTCCCGCTCGGTGATTGTTCCGTCGAAGTCGAAGAGGGCAAGGTCCATGGGCGAGACAGCTGCTGCGGGCGCAGACACCTGAGTTAAGCCTCGCCGCGAAGCGGCGTCGGCTCGGACGAACTGTTAGCGCTCATGGGCGTCCGAACGGCGCAGGACGCCCGTAGCTGCCATTGAAAAGGTCGGGAGGCTTTCGTCGGGGCTGGATCGAACGTTGTTTACCACTCGGGTCCACTCCGCCGTGACGGTGTCATCGGTAGACGCGCTAACCACCAGCGCCCACGATTCGATCCAGCCTTCGGGGTACTCCTCGCTTGCGGCGGTGGCGTGCGCCACGGCATTGGGCCCCCTGCGCGAAAGAGCCCATCCTCCTGGCATCGCCTCGACCCACTCCCCCTCCTGCAGCAAGAACACACTGACATTTTCCCCTGCAATCTGGACGGTGAGCGCCAAGGGCTCCTTGTCCACTGCGCGGGACACGGGATCGGTCGGCGCGTAGGGCTTTCTGATCACTAAGGGCCCCGCCCACACTCCGTCAAGGACGCCGTCGAGCGGCTGACGGTAACGGTTCTCATAGACGAGACCCTTCGCCCCGCCGGCACAGCCGGACAAAAGAACAGCCATAAGTGCTAACAGCAGCGGCAATGCTCTCATCGTGAGCGCTAACACCTGAGTTAAGCCGCGCCGCGAAGCGGCGTCGGCTTGGATGAATTGTTAGGCAGCGGGCCCATTAAGTTTGGCCAGCGCCCTCTCAAGCATCTTAAGGTCAGCCGGGCTCTTACCGGGAGTGCGATCGAAAGACGCCAGCCAGCGGTCCACCGCCCCGGAGCGCCAGAGCTCCCACCCAGCAGGACTGAGATCGCTCCGCCAGATGACGAGCACTTCTATTGCTGGCGGGGCCTCTGCGAGACGGCCTGAAATGAGGCGATGTTGCAAATGGAACTGGTAAAGGGAGCGAAGCCTGGTAAGGAGGCGCTCGTGCCAGCCGCGATCCGGGACGAGCTCGCCTGCCTCGTTGACCTCCCACGCGCCTCCGCCGAGCAAGCCAGGGACGTTCAGCACCTTGACGTCGTTGGGGGCATTCACAGACCGGGACCGCTCCTAGCTGCCTAACACCTGAGTTAAGCCGCGCCGCGAAGCGGCGTCGGCTTGGACGAATTGTTAGGCCTCATGCTACCGACACCTGCTTGCGCCTAAAAGCGGTTGGCGGCAAGCCAATCTCCGAAGCTTGGGGCGCCCGCCAAGACCGACTGAGACTCATGATCCCAGAAGAGCACTGCAGGCTCGGGACCCTCGGACCGGATCCAGCAGTAGTTATCCCCGCAACCATTGTCCGCGAACGGCACCAAGGATTTGTCCGGGATGTACTGAAGCGCCTCAATAATTTCAGCCGGTGCCAGGACGCGATGGCGCACGCGAAGGTTTGCCAGCCCACCGGAGCGCACGTAGTTCGTGTAGCTCCCCGGGAATGCAAAGCCCAGAGCTTCCTCAACGGCGGCGATGTCTTCGTCGCTGGGGATCACAGTGTCTAGGTCGTTCCACATGAGGCCTAACACCTGAGTTAAGCCGCGCCGCGAAGCGGCGTCGGCTTGGACGAATTGTTAGCGGGCAGCCGCATACACGTTAGGCACATGCCGCTCCATG
>NZ_JBHLTG010000034.1:0-2528 GCF_042434515.1 Lysobacter korlensis | reverse complement strand
ATGGCCGAAAGACGAGCCGGGGCGTGCTTACTCGCTAGCCGGGCCTCCGCACAGAACATGGCCTGTTCCAATGCGGCCTAACACCTGAGTTAAGCCGAACCGCGAAGCGGTTTCGGCTTGGACGAATTGTTAGGCCTGCCACCGACGCACCTCGGGAGGGGGCGGCTAGCCTCAGCCCGATTCTAGGCTATTGGATGCTTGAACGGACTCTGCCACTGCCCGTCGATAGCGCAGCAATGTATACCGAACGCCTGCAAGGCCGACCGCTGCAAATGCCCCGGACATAAGCAGGTTGTACTTAAGCGCGAACGCTCCGAAAGTGTAGTGGCCTAGCGCGAATATCCAGAGCGGTACGACCGCCGTATTAACTGCGGCCCAGATGACGCGGCTACGCGCCGCAGACAGCCGTTCTCTTGCTTCGACCTGTTGCTTTTCTTGTGAGTTGCCGGAGGTTTTCATGGCGGCCTAACACCTGAGTTAAGCCGAACCGCGAAGCGGTTTCGGCTTGGACGAATTGTTAGGCGCCATTCAACGGTGTAGCCGACCAAACGCGCAAGTACCGTTTGCAGGTGAATGCTTCAGTGAACCAGCAGGCAAGCACCGCAACATGCGTGCGCTCGCCTGCACAGTGGCCCTGCGAGCTGCACTTACCCGTAAAAGTCACTGACTTTCCAGGCGCAAGCTTGGTGTCATGGACCATCAGCGTCCCCTCCGGCGATGCTGGGAAAAGCTCAGGGTCCCGCCGCAGCTCTGTGCCGAAGATGAAATACGGGTGCAGATACAGGGCCGGCCGCCAAGAGTTGTTCCGCAGTTCCAGCTCGTACTGCCCGCTGGCCGCATCGTAAGAGCGCACTGACAAGGTCAGGCCGTCCGTGACCGGGCCAGCCGTGACACACCCGCAAAGAGCGACAGCTGAGAGTGCGGCAGCTACGAATGATTTCATGGCGCCTAACACCTGAGTTAAGCCGCGCCGCGAAGCGGCGTCGGCTTGGACGAATTGTTAGGCCGCGTGCGCCGGGCGGCCCTGGCGCCACTTGGCGGCGAGGAACCCGACTGCGAAGCCCAAGATAGCTGAGCCGAGCGCGACTCTGAGCGCACTCATACGGCCGTAAGCCGCCATTCCTTGGATGTGGGACCTAGCCGCAGGGCTCAAAGGGTCCGGGTCTCCCGTTTTCAGGAGGTATGAATAGAGACTCTTATGCTCAAAGACCAAGCCGATGTGGCTGACTTCCGCAACAACAAGCAACAATGCGGACAATGCAATGAGGCCGAAGACGAACCCTCTGAGCTTGAATGGCATGAGTCTTCCCCGAGCGGCCTAACACCTGAGTTAAGCCGAACCGCGAAGCGGTTTCGGCTTGGACGAATTGTTAGGCGGCAAGCTGCGAACCCGCGAGCAGGCCACCGGCGTAAAGGGCGCCGCATACGACAAAGACGAGCACCGCACTGGCCATGCTACGGAGAGCTCGGCGCCAAGTGAACGCACGGAAGAAGTAGTAGGCAAGCCCGACAGGCGCGAAGAGCGCGACAAGGAGCGGGCTCGCCACAGGTGGCTTCACCCCGTGGACAGATGCGTGCGCCTTGCACCAGGCAAAAAGAAGCAGCGCGAGCACTAGCATGTGGACGAGCGCAACCTCGTTATGAATAGGCTGCTGCCTGTAGCTCGGAGCTAGAGGCTCGACCAGCCCGGCTACCGGCCAGGTCGAGACGAGGAGAGCGAGAATGAAGCGATCGCGTGTCATCAATGCCGCCTAACACCTTGAGTTAAGCCGCCCCCCCCGAGAACCCGTCTGGAGTTCTGGAGCCACGAAGCGGGTTCGGCTTGGACGAATTGTTAGGCGCCGAAACCCGCACCAAAGCGGTTATAGAGACCGACACCAATCACGGCCAAAACTAGCACGACGAGCCCCACAGCCTGTACGTCGTCGCTGTCCAGGCGAGCAAGCCGCCTGCGAAGACGACCACTGACCGTCAGTGGAAGTAAGACCGCGAGCCCGGCTGCAAAGCACGCCAGCTCGAGCCATGTACGGAACTGAATCCAGCCGATGAAGTCTGAGATCACGGCTGCTGGCGCCTAACACCTGAGTTAAGCCGCACCGCTGCGGAAGAGTGGCCGGAGCCCAGATGGCTGAGCAATCGGACCTCTCAATGGAGCTACGAAGCGGTGTCGGCTTGGACGATTTGTTAGGCAGCGGCCAACCAAGCGGTTGCAGGCCTTTTGCGGAAGAGTACCGGGTGATGCGGCCGGAGGCGACAGGCTCACACGGTTGCCGGAACCGAGGCGCCTGGAACTATCGGAGCACCCTCAAGCAGCCGAGCCGGGCGACGACGAGCGATCTCGTTGCGGCCGAAGAGCCAACTGAAACCAATGTTGCGTTTGGCGCGGCCTAACACCTGAGTTAAGCCGCGCCGCGAAGCGGCGTCGGCTTGGACGAATTGTTAGAGCCATGCTCCGCGCCGCTTGCCGCTCTGGCGCACGCACCACGTCTCGAGCTTGTTCTCGTGGAACTTCGGACAACTGGAGAGAC
>NZ_JBHLTG010000033.1:0-2598 GCF_042434515.1 Lysobacter korlensis | reverse complement strand
TTGGCAGCCGCAACTCGCTCTGCGCAAGAAGCTGATGTGGCGGGTGAGGATTTAGGCACCGACGCGCAAGCGCTCAGGACCAAGATTATCGGGAGCAGCAGACGTCTCATGTGCGCTCTAACACCTGAGTTAAGCCGCGCCGCGAAGCGGCGTCGGCTTGGACGAATTGTTAGGGCCCGACCCCGGACAGTTCCGCCCGGTTAGCCGAGCCCACGGAAAAGCGCCGCAGCGCAGCCGTGAAGCGGTCAATGCTTGCAGGATCACACTGCATGAAAAGGCTGGCCAGCTCACGGCCCTCTGACCGGGCTGCCGGGTACTTGGACTCCACGGTGCTCCACACGCCGATGTGGCCGAGAGTATCCAGGCTGAAGAACTCCAGCCGCAAATAGCCGACGCCGGGCGCGCCGAGCTGGAAGGTCGCTGGCGCGGACGGGCGTTCCAAGAAGCTGGCGAGACCTGCGGCGAGCTCAAGATGGTCTTTGGAAGTGCCCCACAATTCAGTGCCCGCAGCGAACTCTAGATTCTTCACGGCCACTCGATAGCCGACGACTCCATCCCCGTCGTGATTCAGTGAACTCTCGATTGCTAGCACTGCACCCATAGGGCCCTAACACCTGAGTTAAGCCGCGCCGCGAAGCGGCGTCGGCTTGGACAAATTGTTAGACATCAGAGGGCGAAACCTCCCCCGCACGGTTCACATGGAGGTACACAACTTTCAGCTCCTTGCCCTCCCCACGAGAGGGGTCAAAGGTTTGCAGATAGAGCAGCGTGTTATCACCTTCACAGCTCGCACCGACTTTCTCGACGTTGCGGACCTTGAGCTCTGCGGCGACATGCGGCACTTCATGAACGTACTTGCCATTGACCCAGATTGTTAGCCGCGAGCTAGGCTCACGATCGAAATCCTTGGTGTAGCTTACGTGCCCACTGGTGCCAGACGGGCAAGTGAACGAGTACGTCATCTGTGAGTGTGCAGGTGCGCGGAAACCCGATGCAACGGAAGGAAAAGCCGCGGTTGTGGTGATAGCAAACCCAAGAGCGACGAGTACTTTCTTCACGGTCATCCTTATCTCTCCCTGATGGCTAACACCTGAGTTAAGCCGCGCCGCGAAGCGGCGTCGGCTTGGACGAATCGTTAGGTGCCAGCCAGTGAACTAGCGCTAATGGCCAGCGCTGCTCGAATGGCGGCACCGATTTGATCGGGGCTTGTCGCTGTCGGAATCTCCACCAAGCTAGTCTGGTCCAACGTCTTACCTTGTCCGGCGCGAACTAGAGGGGTAATGACGTAGGCGCCCGTACTAGACAGCGACAGCTCAGCAACCGGGCAATTCTTATCTATGGCGAAAGGGCTGCGTTGCCGCAGCAGCTTTGCAAAGTCGTCTAGACCAATCGCCTCATCGTCCGACTCTATCGAGTACCGAGAGAAGGAGGTGGCGGTAGAGCTAACATTGCCCAGCGTCGCGTCCGAGACCGATGTGGCCATGACGATCGCGAGCTCAGTGAGCACAAAATGGCCAAGAGGCGGCCGTGCTGACACCGGGACCGCCGCGATGAACGGCTCGCTCTGGATGATTTTTACTCGCTTCGGGAAGAGGCTCATCTGGCACCTAACACCCAAGTTAAGCCGGCCCGCCCGAGAACCCCTATGGAGTTCTGGAGCTACGAAGCGGGCTCGGCTTGAACGCGTAGTTAGGCCCGAAAGAGTCCGAAGGACTTGGACACTCGCTGGCCCGGGAGAAAGCTGGAGGTCGCGCCGAACCCTCACAGCAACGATCCGATCTTACCCGTCCGCAGCGTCCGAAGGCAGGACACCTGCAGGCGACTGTGTGGGGAGCGCCCGCCAAGAAGCCACAGTGCCTAACGCTTTCAGTTAGGCCCCAGAACCCAGCCGGACGCGGACCGAAAGCGCTTGAGGTCCGGAGTTTCCGAAGGCAGCCAGCTGCCCCGAACGAATACCCCGGGCGCTGCGATGCATGACCGGCACTCTGACTCAGTAAGGCAAGTGTGCGAGGCCAGACAGGGCACCGCTGAGCAAGTACGTCTATTGCCCGCCTAACACCTGAGTTAAGCCGCGCCGCGAAGCGGCGTCGGCTTGGACGAATTGTTAGGCCCGTGCTGCACGCTACTGGCTCGCTTGCTCATGAGCTTGCGCCATGCAGTGCCCAATGGCCACTCCAGGTTGCTCTGACACCATGCACTCGTAGTCCCTGCGCGTGTAGAGCTGGCCTGCAACGCACCTCTCCACGACTTTGGCAGAGCTTTCTGCAACCCATTTGGGATTGAGCGCGCGGTCCGGATCGGAGGCGTGGAGGAACGCCAGCTCGGCGTCTCGGATTGCTTCGCACTCGGCGACGGACAGTGCAGCTGGCCCACAACCGGCGACACCAAACACGGCGAGAAGCAGTGGGGCTGACCTCATCAGACGGCTAACCATGGTCAGGGCCTAACACCCAAGTTAAGCCGAACCGCGAAGCGGTTTCGGCTTGAACGCGTAGTTAGGCCCGAAAGGGTCCGAAGCACCTGGACACTCGCTGGCCCGGAAGAAAGCGTGAGGTCGCGCCGGACCCTGACAGCGACGGGCCGATGTTACCTGTACGA
>NZ_JBHLTG010000032.1:0-2601 GCF_042434515.1 Lysobacter korlensis | reverse complement strand
AAACAGAAGACCCGCTAGCAGCAGATGTTTCATCTTAGGGCCTAACACCTGAGTTAAGCCGCGCCGCGAAGCGGCGTCGGCTTGGACGAATTGTTAGGCCTCATTTGCGTGCGACCGCCGGAGGACCAGCGCCCGTTCTGCGACGTCAGCGCCGGAGTGCTCATCTAGGTGCACGTGAGACCCATCAGCGTTGCTGCCCGCCAGCGTAAGCAGATGCAGCGTCAGTTGCAGCAAGCCGGCCTCGTTGGCCCCGAGGATGATCTCGCGTCCATTATCCCGCACCTCAACAAACGAGCTGGCGAACCCGCCCAGCTCAGAAAGCTTGGCTTCGATGATGGCTACGGCGTCCGTGATCTCTCTCATGAGGCCTAACACCTGAGTTAAGCCGCGCCGCGAAGCGGCGTCGGCTTGGACGAATTGTTATGCCGACGCCATGAGGCCACGGCTTTGCAGCTCTGCATTGACGTACCGGATGTGAAAGCCGATTCCGATGCCTGAATTGGCGTTGGCCTGGATGACCTGCGAGATGGCGCTAAGTCCTTGGGCCATCATCGCGGCAAAGTTGCCGAAATTGATGCCCATAATCTCGACGCTTCCGCGGTTAGCGATTGCGGCGCACTGGTTGGAAAGCTGAGCTACTTGGGGCGCGAGAGCCTCGAGCGAGCTTCCGCCCATGAAGCGTCGTTGGGTCACGATTCCGACCAGTTCGCCAGTTGATGCGTCAACAATCGGCCCGCCCGAGTTGCCGCCGTTGACCGACCCGTCAATATAGAAGGCATGGCTAGCAAGGGGTGCAGAAATGGCCGCTTCATGGACAAGTAGATCCGGGATGCCGTGCGGAAACCCCGAAAATAGCACCCTTGCGCCGCGTGCCGTGCTGGGGCTTGGCGCCGGCTGAAGCACAACTCGGCCAGCAGGCAGCTGCTGTTGAAGCTCCAACACAGCAAAGTCCGCTTCATCTTTCGGCGAGTACACGACAAGGCGTGCGGGCAGCGCCACTCCCGCTTCCGTGACAGCCGCGATACTCGCGCCAGAACTTAGATGCGGTTCGATTACATGGTGGTTAGTGACAACCAAGCGATCGCTCACGTAGCTAAAACCGCTACCCGAGCTGTTGCCGGCCACAATCCGAAACGTTGCATCAGCAAGCCGTTGGTGCATGAATCTCTCCCCGCATAACGCCTGAGTTAAGCCGCGCCGCGAAGCGGCGTCGGCTTGGACGAATTGTTAGGCCCCAAACCAGTGCTGTGGCCACTGCTGCTCAGGGTACAGCAGCAGCCAAATTTCATTCTGAGCCTTAGGAATGTAGGTGCCCAAGACCTGCTCGGTGCGCAGGGCAGCACCGCCGCCTTCCAGATGCTTGAACCCCGTAACACCTGTGAGCGTTAGCTCTACAGCCTCCGGTTGCTCTGCGGCGAGGCGCCGAAAGTCGGACACGGTGAGGCCGGCCCCGGCAGGCTCCATGAAACGCGTGGGCAAGATGTCTAGGTCGCCGCCGGACATATCCACCTGCAACTCGCCGGCCTCACTGATTTGTGCCTGCCCCGGACCCATCTCAACGCCGTCGATCGTGCGAGTAGCGACCAGCACGCGGAAGACACCGGCAAGGTCGCCGGCTCTGTCTGCGACACTCAAGAGATCGGAAAGAATCATTTGGGGCCTAACACCTGAGTTAAGCCGCGCCGCGAAGCGGCGTCGGCTTGGACGAATTGTTAGGCGGCGCGCTACGGATCATCCGAATGCCCGCCCACGCGGAGCTGCTCTACCGAGTTGCGCAAATCTGGATTGCCGGGTTGGCCATCAGCCGTACCGACGCTAGCCGCCAGCACCATGATGGGGCCGAACACTGGGATGAGCCAGCCGAATGCTAGGGCGAGATTTCGGCGCGAGCCGACCCAGCGGTTTAGCCGTAAGGCTCGCCGCGTAGCCCAGAGAGCGAGCAGGAGGTGCAGAGCCAGGAACCCGAGATCGAGGTACATGCCTTAGCCGCCTAACACCTGAGTTAAGCCGCGCCGCGAAGCGGCGTCGGCTTAGACGAATTGTTAGACCCCACCTTACACATCGAAGCCGGGGTGCAGGAAGGTGCGCGGAAGACCGACCTGCCACGTGCCCCGGACAAGCTGATCAAGGAGCCGCTGGCCTTCGGCGGTGTAGTGGAGCTCGGTCCGCTCGGGCGCTTCAAGACGGACAAGAGCCGCCCGTAGTAGATCCAGCGCCTTGTCTCGATCTTCCACCTCGATGTCGAGACCACAGAACTCGATTCTCCGCGTTCCATCCGGTTCTGGCGCGGCGAGCAGCGAGCCGCCGCCCGATACGTGCCCGAGCCCCTGCGCCTGAAGCTCATCATCGATTGGGTCTTCGAACAGCTCGCCACGCTCGAGAGGTTGCAGAGAGGCAGGCAGCTTTACGTAGATGAAGCGCTCGACGTCAAAAGCCTCTTCCTCGGACACCGGAATCTCTCCTGTGGGGTCTAACACCTGAGTTAAGCCGCGCCGCGAAGCGGCGTCGGCTTGGACGAATTGTTAGAGCGCACAGTCGCGATTCCTCGTGTCGGTAGCGGGGCACGACTCGCTTAGCTCTACCAAGGTGACCGCTGCGTCG
>NZ_JBHLTG010000031.1:0-3299 GCF_042434515.1 Lysobacter korlensis | reverse complement strand
TCTCTGTGCTTCACCGTGTGCTAAACAGGCTCGATGACGCCTAACAATTCGTCCAAGCCGACGCCGCTTCGCGGCGCGGCTTAACTCAGGTGTTAGGTGCCATGGACAGCTCTGCGGCAGTCGAAGGAAGAGAGTTCGACTGGTTCGCCCGTGATGCAGCCGGTCGTATCGCGCTGTTCGCGACGGGTGGCTCCGGCCCTATTCCGGAATTGGTGTTCCAAGCCATTGAGAGCCATGACGCAGCAGCAGATCTCGTCCCGGTTTCAGGCTGGGGATCGCCGGCCGTGTGGCAAAGCTATTCGTCGGCTGGCCTCTATGCCTACGACTGGGTCGATGGCGCTGACGCTTATCGGCGGGTTGCGACCCCGGCCGGGACAGTGAGCCCCGCCGTCGCTGCGGCCGTCGCTGACGTGCCGCTGCCAACTTTCCACAGCGAGTTCACTCGGGCGCTTGAGGTCAGGCTCGGAGACCTGCAGCATGGCACCTAACAATTCGTCCAAGCCGACGCCGCTTCGCGGCGCGGCTTAACTCAGGTGTTAGGCGGCGTAGGAGCATATGGGCAACTGCATGATCTACGGCCTAGCCTTGCTGGCGCTGCTCAATGTTGCGGCATCAGTCGCCATCGTTCGGTCGCCGTCCTTAGCGCCGGCCCAGCGGTCGATGCAGGTCGTCCTTGTCTGGCTTGTACCCGTTGTAGGCGCGGTGCTGGCACTAGCTTTTCTCGCCACCGACCGGCCTTCTACTCATGTACTTTCAAGTCACGACCCTGCGCTTGGGCCCGGGGATGAGACCACCCTGGCCCAAGGGTCATCCATTTGTGGCTGTAGCGGTTCCGGTGGCGGAAATGACTAGCCGCTCGCCTAACAATTCGTCCAAGCCGACGCCGCTTCGCGGCGCGGCTTAACTCAGGTGTTAGGGCGCAATGGAGAGGGAAATGCGAACTGAGAAAGGAAGCTGCCACTGCAAGGCCGTCGAGTTCGAAGTCGACCTCGAGAACGGCTACGAGAATGTCCGGCGCTGCAACTGCTCCATCTGCAGCCGCAAGGGCGCGATCATGGCCGCTGTCCCGCTAGAGCGGCTGCGCGTGACTCGCGGCGCGGATAAGCTGTCGCTCTACCAGTGGAATACCAAGACGGCCAAACACTACTTTTGCAGCATTTGCGGCATCTATACGCATCACCAGCGCCGCAGTGTGCCGACGGAATACGGGTTCAACCTGGCCTGCATCGAGGGGGTCGATCTGACAGCTATCGGACCTATCGGGGCCAGCAGTGGGGCAGCCCAGACTCTGGTCTCGGTTGCGCCCTAACAATTCGTCCAAGCCGACGCCGCTTCGCGGCGCGGCTTAACTCAGGTGTTAGGCGCCAAATGCAGCCCTCCTGCTACTCGCTACAAGTGCAATCTGATGGCACGGCGATCTTGTACCTCGGCGAGGTATCCACAGCCGAGTGCCTCTCCACGTTTTCGGCGGAGGCGGCTGTCGAGCTGTTGGAGTTAGGCGCCGAGTCGCACGGCGAATGGCTATCTGCGGGCGCCCTGCCAGAGGCGGCGACGGTTGCGTGGTGGCTGCAACGACTGGATGACCCGTCATTGGAGCTGGTGGACTTCTCCTCCCGCGTGGGCGCGATCAGCCTCTCAACCCACGATGACGGTGAGGCAACTTTTGCGCTGGCCTCCCTCGAGCAGGCGGTAGGGCTTCTGCCCCAGCTTGTGGGTGATCAGTTGGCGGCGACTATTGCGCCCAAGCTGGTGGCAAATCCAGGCTGCTATATTTCGGCACGTGGCGGGCAGCTTGCCGTGCACCCTTCGTTCGAGGCGTACCTGGTTGGCGCCTAACAATTCGTCCAAGCCGACACCGCTTCGCGGTGCGGCTTAACTCAGGTGTTAGGCGGGCAGCAGTGGCTGTCCTGGTCGGTGAGGCCCTACGCGGCCTCGTGCGTCGTAAGCACTCCAGCAAATGCGCCGCGGTTCTCGTCACAGCGCCCGCGGCATCGGCCGGGACGGTTGGCTGCCTTCGGGTGCATCGGACCTCACGCTCTTTCGGCCGCGCCCGGCTAGGTTATCGGGCATAACTTCGTCACGCTGCGGCGGTTCTCGGCGGGCGCTTGCGCTGCAGCCGCCGCCGAGTTGACTGCCTTCGGTCCCTGCCGACTGACCGCACCGCCTGTTGCTGTGCCGCCCTGCCCGCCCTCTGGCTCTGGTCTCGGCCGTTGTCTCTTTTCCGGCTCCGGCCGGTATGCTGCAGCCTAACTATTCGTTCAAGCCGACGCCGCTTCGCGGCGCGGCTTAACTCAGGTGTTAGGCATTAGAGGAAGCAACGTCGTGCGCTGGAAAAGCATTGTGGTCCATGCACTCATGATCCTTGGCGTCGGCATCGTTGCCGGCCTCTTCGAGCCCAGGCCCGATTCCGCGGAGTCAAGGTCCCTTCTGCTCGCCTACGTCGGGACCGAGGCGGCACTCCTCATCGCTTATGCCGCCGTGTTCGCGCACCTGGCGTACCGCGTCTCGAGCTACCGTTTCGCTCATGCCCTTTCTGCGGCCGCGCTAGGCGAGGGAGTCGGCTTTGCGCTGCTTTCGCTGATTCCCTATGAGCTTCCGGCCACACCGTGGCTTCTGTCAGCTATTGGGTACTCAGTGCTGGCAGTAGCGCTCCTCATAGGTACAGCCCTCGGCACCTCCATTTACGACCGTAGGATCGCACGTGGACGCACCGTCGCTAATGCCTATCAATTCGTCCAAGCCGACGCCGCTTCGCGGCGCGGCTTAACTCAGGTGTTAGGCCGGCATGCTGGTAGTGCCGCAGTCGTTAGCAAGAGCCTTGGTCGCACCCTGCGTATCCCGGCGTCGTGCCGGACAATCTGTCGCCTACCCCGCGAGCTGCTCCAGTTGGCGTAGCTCGCCCACCTTCCACTCGGCAGCACCCGGCCGGCCACATCCCCGGCGGCTGCGGCATCGGCACCCGGGCTCGTGCGGTTCGGTTGGCCTGCCTCCGGCAGCCCGCTCCGGCTAGTTCTGGTCGGCGGCCCTCGCCCGCTCGCCGGTCAGGTCCGGCCGTGGCACCATGACAGGCATTCGCTGTTCGGGTGGGCGCCTTCAAAAGCATCGCTGCACGCCCTAACAGTTCGTCCAAGCCGACACCGCTTCGCTCCGGCAAAAAACTGGCAGAGAAAGCCTGCCAGTTTTTTACCTCCACTACGCGGTGCGGCTTAACTCAGGTGTTAGGCCGCATTGGAACAGGCCATGTTCTGTGCGGAGGCCCGGCTAGCGAGTAAGCACGCCCCGGCTCGTCTTTCGGCCAT
>NZ_JBHLTG010000030.1:0-3397 GCF_042434515.1 Lysobacter korlensis | reverse complement strand
GCAGTCCTAGTCGCAATCTTCGGCCGCGAGAACCAAGGCGGCTAACAATTCGTCCAAGCCGACGCCGCTTCGCGGCGCGGCTTAACTCAGGTGTTAGCCGTCGAAGGGGAATCATGGGCACCCGCTGGGAAAGCGTCTTCGTAAGCTGCACGTACGGCCAGCTGCTGGAGGTAGCCGAAGCGGCGAAGGAGCTGTTACCGCACGTACTGCGGGGCCGCCTCTCCCTCAACGCATTCCTTGTTGGTTCCCGCCCAGATGCGTATTCGCTGGAGTGCACGGGCTTCCGGGCCGGTCCCACCCCACTGCGGGGCATGCCCTCTGGCTCGCTCGAAACCGCTCTTCAAAGCCTCCCGCCAGAAGTCCTCCAATACTCAGGGAAACACGCGGAACTCGCTCTGGCAGCACTAGCCTCTGGCGTCGTAGGTAGCGCTACATGGCTGTTCTTCTCGGACAGTCTCGGAGAGGCGGCCGGAGCTTGGTTCCACGAAGGTGCGTTAGCTCACAGCTTCTACGCAACCGAGTCCCAGGTGCCCGGCTACCAACAGCAATTCCTCGCGGCGCTAGCCGAGTTCGTACCAGGGGTTAGCTACGTCGATGATGAGCTCTTTGAGGTGGTGTACAAAAGCGGGGTGGCCGCTACTATCGAAGTCGGCGGCTAACAATTCGTCCAAGCCGACACCGCTTCGCGGTGCGGCTTAACTCAGGTGTTAGGTGCCGCATGAGAGCTGCGCAGAAAGCGAGTATCGGTAGTGTCATTTCGGTTGCAGCAGTCGCTGCCTCCCCTCTCTTGCTTTACGTGCTTGCTCTGTCGCAGGTCAGCGGCCGCCCCGAGCCGCTGCAGGCCACACCGGCTGAGGCATTGGCCGCATGGCAGGCGTGCCTAGAGCCCGGTCCCATTGAGATCCGGCCGCTTAACCCGTGGGGGACTGTGGCGAGCCTTTTCCTTGGGCGCCCGGCCGCCGTATCGTCCGGCGAGCGGGCCGCTTGGGCAGTGGCCCGCCACTACAATGCGGAGCACCTGCCTCGCGGGTCATGGTGGCATCCGTCAGGTGCGGCGCTCACCATCTGGATCACGCGCAACTGGTCAGCGGAGCAGCTCGCAGCCACGGTCGCGGCCAGCCAGTACTGTCGGGCGGCACCTAACAATTCGTCCAAGCCGACGCCGCTTCGCGGCGCGGCTTAACTCAGGTGTTAGGCCGCAGCTGCAAGCATCTCGCGACTGGGCGCCCGCACAGTCGAACTCAACAGATCCGCCACCGCGTCACAACAGCCCCTATGAGCCGAGCTTTCCAAGCCTTTGGCACGCAGCCCTCCTCGCTGGCTGCGCCGGACACATTCGTCGCCGAGCTTCGTCGGTTCTTCACGGCCGAGCAACTTGCAACATGCGCGGTGGAAGTAGAGGAGCATCCCGTAGACGAGTCGCGACATGTGGTTCTTCTTACATGGGACGGGCGTTGGTGGGCACGCTTTTCCCCGCAAACTGGCCAAGAGGTGCGAGCGGACGCCACTCAAGCGGCGAGCCTTGCGGCTTCCCAGCGTGACCGCGATAAGGTCGTACGCAGCGACTACAGAATCCATGTCCTGTTCGCGGACGATCCAGATAAGCGCTACACAAACCACGCCGTCCAGCTACTAGACTTCTTGGAGGATGCCGCTGCAATGGTTATCTTCGATCCGGAGAGGCAAGACTTTCTTTGAGATGAACGCTGACTGCTGCCGCGTGTCAGCGTGGTGCCCGGCATTCGGCACCGGCGCGAGGGCTTCGGCCTAACAATTCGTCCAAGCCGACGCCGCTTCGCGGCGCGGCTTAACTCAGGTGTTAGGCCCCAGATGATGGATCCTGCGCAACTCTACCTCCAGACCGCCGAGAGAGCCCGGATCTCCTTGGTAGCGCTCGCACGGGACCCAGCCAAGCGTCCATACATTCCCATCAACTACCGTGCGTACCTGCGCTCCGCTTCTGGCTACAGCCTGAGAATGTCGTCTGGAACCGAAGACTACGTCGCGCAGCTAGAGCGCTTTGCACCGGTAGAGGCGCTTTTGTCTCTGCTGGAGTTCGTCGAGAGCTCTGAGTTCCCAGCGCTGTTCGCGAGCTGTTCCGCGGATGACATAGACATTCTCGCAATCCCTCTGCTGCTCGGTCGCAAGGATCTTGCCCGGCGGTACCTGGAAGGGTTCTTGCTAAAGAGCTCGCTCAGGCGCGTTTGGGCGAGCTACGTGCAAGGGCTGGGAGCCATGGCTCGCGGGGTCCCCTTTGAGCCCAGCCTGCCGCCGCGACCAAAGGGCATGGAGAAACATTGGCTGCTGTACGTGCGGCTTATGTCCGCACTAGCTGGCGGTGACCCTGATACTTGCTCCGCCACAACTGCCATTGGGGTGTCATTCCAGCGATGCAATAGTGACAAGCGGCTGACCGAAACGAGCCATATCGACCCGAATGGAACCCATCCGGTTCCATGGGACCTGCGGCTCGCTTATGTGGTTGCAGCAGCTGGGCTGGCGCCTAACAATTCGTCCAAGCCGACGCCGCTTCGCGGCGCGGCTTAACTCAGGTGTTAGGCGGCATGAGCGAACCGCGGCGGTACCTCCAAAAGCGATACGGCGAAAGCATCGCGGCGCCCTCCGAATCAGAACTCGGCGACGCGGTGATGGAGCTATTCAACGAGAATCTTCCCGGGATTACCGATGCTGACTATGCGGAGCACGGGGCAGCGCATCTGCGCTACGGCTTCGACGAGGGACCGATGTTCGTCGTTGAGGTGGCCCGCACAGGGGAAGCCACGCTGGAAGAGTGGTCCGATCAAGACTATGAGGAGAAGATTTGTCCTTCAAAGACGATCTCGGTAACCGCACAGCAGGCGCTTGATCTGTGGCTGTTACTAGCTGCTGGCAGAATAGATGAGGTCCGGGCGGCCTTCCGCGGAGCCGCCTAACAATTCGTCCAAGCCGACGCCGCTTCGCGGCGCGGCTTAACTCAGGTATTAGGCCGCGCAGATGATGAGCAGGCACGTGCGTATTTTGCGGGTGGTGGCTCTCTGCGCTGTCCCAGTCTGGTTTGTTTTGCTCCTCAGGTATGGGATGGTCCCTGACCAGCACGAAACGTTGTTCCTAGTAGCGGGGGCGGGCTTGTTCGCCGCGCTTGCTGCATTCTTCGCTACCCTAGTCGCCGGTCCGCTATCTTTTCCGCGCGGCTCCCGTGAGGCCTTGCTGTCCAGAATCTTGCTTGTGTTGATCGTGGTCGGCTTTCTGGTCGTTGTCAGCGGACTGGCGCGAAGGCTGCTTGGGTGGGTCGCAGGCGCGGCCTAACAATTCGTCCAAGCCGACGCCGCTTCGCGGCGCGGCTTAACTCAGGTGTTAGGCGGGCAATAGGCCGTATTGCTCAGCGGTGCTCTGCGCT
>NZ_JBHLTG010000029.1:0-3547 GCF_042434515.1 Lysobacter korlensis | reverse complement strand
GTGCCTCGGGGCAGTTGCCTCAGCATCCAAGCCAATTCGGCCTAACAATTCGTCCAAGCCGAAACCGCTTCGCGGTTCGGCTTAACTCAGGTGTTAGGGGCCACAGGATGTTTCCGGGCGTTCATGACAGTGAGGTCGTCGCTTACTCGGTGGACTCGCGCACCGGGGAGTTAGCGCTGGTACTCGCCCCGGGCACCGAATCGGCATCATCGGAGTTCCGGCTGTTGTTCCACGGCGTCCTGGCGCACCAGTTCACCTACCCGCAGTTGCCTTCCATCGTGCTAGATCTCGTGGAGGTGCCAGCGGCGGACCTTATCGGACGTGAGTGGGCTAACCTCGCAGAAGGCTATAGGCAATGTGGCTGGCCTGGACCTTGGGCGGAGTCCCTTGAGAGCGCCGTTGCCCGCTGCCAGAGCTCAGGGGTGAAAGCCTACGAGCTTGAGCAGTCGTATGGCATGTCGGGGTGGATTTTGGCTCGCTCGGTAGAGCGTGTCGGCGGCCCCTAACAATTCGTCCAAGCCGACGCCGCTTCGCGGCGCGGCTTAACTCAGGTGTTAGGTGCCGCAGACACCACACCGCGGCCTGAAGGAACGGTATGAGCACCACGCGTATCCTCGACAAGACCAGCAGCTTAGGCGCGCTAATCGCCGCCATGTCCTGTACGGGTTGCTTTCCCGCACTGGGTTCGCTCGGCGCCGCGCTCGGCCTCAGCTTTCTTGGGCAGTACGAGGGCTTTCTGTTCCGCAGGCTTCTGCCAGGGCTTGCCCTCCTCGCGCTCGTCGTGAACGCTTGGTCTTGGTACAGGCACCGCCAGCTTGGCCGTGGCTTGCTCTCGGTTGCTGGGCCAGCCGCCGTACTCGTGGCCCTGCTGGTCGTGTGGTCCCGCGATTGGAGCATCTACCTGTTCTATGCTGGCATCGGGCTCATGATCGTCAGCTCGGTCACGGACCTGCTCCGCCCCATAAAGGCTCCTCAATGTCAGCGCTCGAACTAGAGTCAGTCCTTACCTGCCCCAAGTGCGGCGCGGCCACGCAGGAGAGCATGCCCACTAATGCCTGCCAGTGGTTCTATGAGTGCCCCGGCTGCCGCGAGGTGTTGCAGCCGCTTGCTGGGGACTGCTGTGTCTTCTGCTCGTACGGGACCGTCAAGTGTCCGCCTATTCAGCAGGGCACGTCCTGCTGCGGGGGCGGCACCTAACAATTCGTCCAAGCCGACGCCGCTTCGCAGCGCGGCTTAACTCAGGTGTTAGACGTTGGGTGGGGTCTCCTCGTGATTGCAATCGAAATCAAGCCGCTCGAGGGTGTCGGGCCGATCCGTTTAGGAGTCACCCGCGAGGACGCTCGTGGAGCAATGGCCCGCGCGGGCCTGCCGCTCAACTCTTCGCACGGTGACTCGGACTACTACTGCAGCTCCTCAATACAAGTCGAGCATGGCCCGGACAGTCGCGTGTGGTTCGTGGGCGTGTCCCACAGCCACGCGTATCGTGCGGTCTATCGCGGCGTGGATGTTTTCCGCCTCAGCGCAGAAGAGTTGTTTGCACTCGCCGCCGTGGCCGACCAGTCCGGCCCGCATGGCTACTCAGCGGATGAGTATTGCTTTCCCAAACAGATCCTGACTCTCTGGGCAGCTGACACACAGTACGATTACGAGGGCCCAGAGCTCACTCCCGTCTGGGCGCAGGTGGGCGTCGGCAACGAGCTGTACGCGACTGCAGTCGCGGAGCTCGCGGCCAACGTCTAACAATTCGTCCAAGCCGACGCCGCTTCGCGGCGCGGCTTAACTCAGGTGTTAGGCGTGCGGTGAACCAACACGGATCACTGGACCCAATCGAAAACCCGGGTGACTGGGTCGTCATCCGATATGCCTTGGATTTTGATCCGGCCACGTCTATGCCGACGAGCCTGTCGATCACCTTCTCGCATGCTAGTGGCGCGACAACCACCCTGGTCTTCGCGGAGCCACGCATTCCTCAGTTCGGGCCGCTGCAGCTGCCGGGTCTACAGCACGTCCGAATCGCTGACACGAGTGAGCGCGGGTGGGAAGACGGGGCGCGGGTCGAGGTATCGGAGCTGCACGAAGAGCAAACAGTTCTATTCTGGGCGTCGTCCGTTGCGGCGCACGCCTAACAATTCGTCCAAGCCGACGCCGCTTCGCGGCGCGGCTTAACTCAGGTGTTAGGCGGGGAATAGGCCGTTTTGCTCAGCGGTGTCGTGCGCGGCCTCACACGACTGCCCCACTCGGCCGTAGCGCCGGTCGGGCACCGCAGCGCCCCAGCATTCGTTCGGGACAACTGGCTGCCTCCGGACACATCGGGCCTCACGCTCTTCACGCCCGCGCCCGGCGGAGTTCTCGGGCATAACTTCGTTACGCACTGTGGGTTCTCGGCGGGCGCTTGCTACGCAGCCGCCTATGGGTAGCCTGCCTTCGGGCACTTCGTACCGGTAAGATCTGCTCGTTGCTGTGAGGGTCGGACGCGATCTCACGCTTTCTTCCGGGCTAGCGAGTGTCCACGTGCTTCGGACTCTTTCGGGCCTAACAACGCGTCCAAGCCGACGCCGCTTCGCGGCGCGGCTTAACTCAGGTGTTAGGCCGCATTGGAACAGGCCATGTTCTGTGCGGAAGGCGGGCTAGCCAGTCATACACCCCGGCGGTTCTTTCGCTCACTTCGTGCTCTTCGCCCCGGCTCGTTCACGGCGCCGGCCGCACTCACCATGATTACGCTCAGCCCATGCAGGCCGCTCGGGTCCGATTCTTTCGGTAAGGCCCGGCTCCAGATGTGCTCTGCCCGGTCTTCCAGTAGTGTCTCGGCTGTCGGTCGCGTGGCGGGTGGCTCGGGGCAGTTGCTCGAGCATCCTCGCCAATTCGGCCTAACAATTCGTCCAAGCCGACGCCGCTTCGCGGCGCGGCTTAACTCAGGTGTTAGGCCTCATGATGAGACTCCTCGCAATCTTGTTCCTGGCTTTGGCGGCCGTCGAGGCTCCGGCTCGGACGTGCCCACTGGCCACACAAAGCTGGTGGGATCACGCTGAAAACGTCGTGCTTGTTCGTGTCAACGGAACCGGCGTTGTAGCCTGGGCGCCGTTTCGTGGAGGCCCATGCGTGAAGGGCGAAGGCTGCTATTTAAGGCAGTCCGCTTCGTTCACAACTGTTGAGGCGTTCAAGGGCTCCCTGACCGGGGTGCCTCGGCTGCAGTCGGGCTATGGCAGCGGCGACGGCGGCATCCCACTGGTTGCCGGCGCCTACTACGTAGTTTTCACAAGCGGGCTTAGTGGGCGGGTAGACTTTTGTAATGCGGCAGGCCCGTATCCGCCTCAGCCCCCTTACACAAAGTATCCCGCTCGACTAGAGCCATTTGTTACATCTCTCCGCCGTGCAGCGCAGCAGCCCAACCTCAAAGTGCTTCCGCGGCCGAAGCCGATGACCTATGACGCGCTAGGCGACCTATGAGGCCTAACAATTCGTCCAAGCCGACGCCGCTTCGCGGCGCGGCTTAACTCAGGTGTTAGGCGTCATACCGGACTCTTTCGCTACCCATGACTTGGCTCAC
>NZ_JBHLTG010000028.1:0-3559 GCF_042434515.1 Lysobacter korlensis | reverse complement strand
CCCGAGAAGTACACCCGCTACCCACGTCGCGACGTTGTACAGGCGGCCACGCGCTGGCGTTGTGTTAAAGGGCAAGCGCCTCATACGGCTAACACCCAAGTTAAGCCGAACCGCGAAGCGGTTTCGGCTTGAACGCGTTGTTAGGCCCGAAAGCGTCCGAAGTGCTTGGACACTCGCTGGCCCGGAAGAAAGCTTGAGGTCGCGCCGAGCCGTCACAGCAACGAGCCGATCTTACCCGTCCGTAGCGTCCGAAGGCAGTCAACTCGGCGGCGGCTGCAGGACAAGCGCCCGCTAGGGAACCACAGTGCGTAACGCTTTCAGTTAGGCCCGAGAACCCAGCCGGGCGCGGGCCCAGAAAGCTTGAGGTCCGATGTGTCCGAAGGCAGCCAGCCGTCCCGACCGAAGTTGCGGGCGCTGCGACGAAAACTGCGGCGCCTTTGCCCGAGTGCGGTTGTAGTCTGAGGCCGAGCAGAGCTGCACCGACCAAGTCAGCCAGTGCTGCCCGCCTAACACCTGAGTTAAGCCGACCTGCGAAGCAGGTTCGGCTTGGACGAATTGTTAGCACGGAACCGCAGGCTCACAGGCGAGCAATAAGCCAGCGCGAGTACCGCACCCCAAGCCAGATGCGAAAGCTCAATCGCGGGTGCCGAGTACGCAGATGTAGGCGGCAGGCCTGTGCCGCTGCCCGAGACGGCTGACACGACCGTGCCGAGCAGAGGAAGTGCAACGGCGACCGCTAACGACAGGTGGCGCGCCCAGGACTGGAACAGGTACATGCCGACGAACCCGGCGCCGAATAGCATTAGCCAGGCAATAGAAAGTACGGCGCCCGCGGTTCCAGCCTTACTCCACGGGGCGAGATCTTGGGCCGAGGCCACACCGCTGTACAGGACACTGAGATCTGCTGCGACTCCAAGCAGAAGCAGTCCGAGAGAGGCGACCATGAGAAGTCGGAAACGAGAATCTGTCATGAGTGCTAACACCTGAGTTAAGCCGCGCCGCGAAGCGGCGTCGGCTTGGACGAATTGTTAGGCGCGTGACCGACGGACAGCAAGGACGGCGACCGAGGCACCCGAAACGACCGCAGAAACCACGAACAGAGCTAACGCAAGGTAGAAGCTCACAGGTTGACCGTGGCCGCAAGCGCCTGCGACGCATATGCTCTTGAGCCCAACGTAGAGCAAAAGCGGGAAGCTAAACAAGCCCAGCAGGCCGGACGTAAAGGCAGTTTGTTGCAAGGTATCGGTCGTGCGCCGGCCCAGAATGACTGCCGCAACATGCACCACGGCGATGAACGCGGCTATAGCCAGCCAGACCATGAGATCTCCACAAACGTTGTAGTCAGCAGAACGCGCCTAACACCTGAGTTAAGCCGAACCGCGAAGCGGTTTCGGCTTGGACGAATTGTTAGGCGCGAGCTCGCGGGCGCTGCGCACGCCGCCGGCAGCGCCTATGTGACTGAGCGCTTGGAAAGCAGACGTACCGCCGCAGCAATATTGAGCGCTGCCCCCAAGCCTAAAACCATGAACCTGAGCCACATGGGCTCATCCATGGTGGTGCCGATTGTTACGCAGGCCAGACCAACGATGAGCAGCAGCATGGCGACTTGCACGTGTGGCGAGTTTTTCTGATCCACGACCCTCTCCCCAGAGGTTTTGTAGTACACAAGTGTGACGCATGCAGCTGCTCGCGCCTAACACCTGAGTTAAGCCGCGCCGCGAAGCGGCGTCGGCTTGGACGAATTGTTAGGCCGAATTGGTGAGGATGCTCGGGCAGCTGCCCGACCCACCGGCCAAGCGGCCGACAGCCGAGACACTACTGCAAGACCGGGCAGAGCACACCTGGGGCCGGGCCCTACCGAAAGGGGCGCACCCGAGCGGCCTGCGGCGACCTATGGAAGTGACAGCGAGTGAGTCCGACCCGGTGGACGATCCGGGGCGAAGAGCAGGGGTCAACGAAAGAGCCGCTGGGGCGTGGAACCGGCTAGCCGGCCTTCCGCACAGAACATGGCCTGTTCCAATGCGGCCTAACACCTTGAGTTAAGCCGACCCGCCCGAGAACCCATCTGGAGTTCCGGAGCTACAAAGCGGGTTCGGCTTGGACGAATTGTTAGGCCGAATTGGCGAGGATGCCGAGGCAACTGCCCCGAGCCCACTCGAAGCGACCGACAGCCGAGACACTACTGCAAGAGCGGGACGGGCACACCTGGAGCCGAGCCTTGCCGAAAGGGCTGCGTCCGAGCGGCCTGCATGGGTCGAAGGAGATGACGGCGAGTATGTCCGTCGCGGCGGGCGATCCGGGGCGAAGACCGTCAGTGGCGGAAAGACCAGCCGGGGAGTGCTTACTCGCTAGCCCGCCTGCCGCACAGAACATTGACCGTTCCAATGCGGCCTAACACCTGAGTTAAGCCGCACCGCGAAGCGGTGTCGGCTTGGACGAATTGTTAGGCCGCTGCCGCTCAACCGCAAATGAGCACATCGTAGTAATAGTCCTCTGGAAAGCGCAGCAGAGACGATTCGGGCAGTAGATACCGCGTGGTTTCGCGCCGATCTAGTGATACGCCGGACACAAGTGGCGCGCTGCTGTAGTGGTGAAGCACGAGGACCATAAGCCCGGCTAGGGAATTCAGAGCATTCTTGAGGGTGGCCTCCGCATAGTGGCTGTCCCGCTCGTGCTTGACGTTGTTGTAGCTCCGCCACCAAGCCGGATTCTTCTCCTCAGCCCAGTTCGACCAAGGGTGAAGAGTCAGCCCGTAACGCGGAACCAGCACCGGAGTTGTCACGACTTCCGGCAAATGCTGTTTCAGTGCGGCCCGATAGTGGTCAATGTTTCCTCGAGGCATGTCAGCGGCGAGTTTTTTACAAAGAAGCTTCGCGACCACATCGGCTTCGGATGCGGCAGCAAACAGCAGGTGTGCAAACTCGATGGAATACGTAGCCATGTTCGCTTCTGCGAACTCCACGTAACGCGCTGCGCTTTCCAGATCGCGCTCAAGCGCGAGGAAGTAGTTCCAGTGGACTTTGTTTGCGGCGGACTCGATTGCCATGTTCAGCGGCCTAACACCTGAGTTAAGCCGCGCTGCGAAGCGGCGTCGGCTTGGACGAATTGTTAGGCGGCAGGATACGTCAGATGGTGGCTACTGCCACCATGAGCACGGCAGATAACCCTCCGCCCGCGGCCCCGATGACCGCTGCAATGAGCTTGTGTCTCTTGCGAAAGGGGACTGCCACCGCGCCGACAACCACTGATGCCGCGAGAAAGAGCGGTGCCAAGTTGACGGCGAGACGCAGATCTCTGGCGATAGACCATGAGATCGCTACAAGCGTGGCGAAACACACGATGGCTGCGAGACCGGACGAGACGAGGCCGGTCGGGACCTTGGCTTTTACTTCACTCACGACCGTTTTCCGGCTGCCGCCTAACACCTGATTTAAGCCGCGCCGCGAAGCGGCGTCGGCTTGAACGAATTGTTAGAGCCATGCTCCGCGCCGCTTGCCGCTCTGGCGCACGCACCACGTCTCGAGCTTGTTCTCGTGGAACTTCGGACAACTGGAGAGAC
>NZ_JBHLTG010000027.1:0-3673 GCF_042434515.1 Lysobacter korlensis | reverse complement strand
CGGCGAAAGCTACGGGGCCTTTGCATGAGCGCGGCCGACGCACGAAGCCAAGTAGAACTTCGCCGACCTAGAGACCTACTGCTGCCCGCCTAACACCTGAGTTAAGCCGCGCCGCGAAGCGGCGTCGGCTTGGACGAATTGTTAGACGCGCGTCGGGGCACCTGTGTACTCCGCCCATGAAGGCAGGTTGTGCTTACGGGCAAGGTGGCGAAAGTACGCAGCCATACTGATACCGACGAGAGCACCCGCCGCGAGAGCAGCCGCGACCACGGAGCTCGCAGGCATGCCCTGACGCGCCCAGAAGAGGCCCCACATGAGAAGGCCCCAGACAAGAGCGAAGGCGCCACTCATCGCTAGTGCGCCTGTTGCGAAGGGGACGAAAAGGGGCGGCGGGACTTCAACCCCAAGGCGCCAAAGGAGACGCCACGCCAGCGGTGCTGCCGTGCTGGCCGGCACCCCGATTGCAATCATGTGCTGGTGCATTGCTGCCAGTTTTTCGTGATGCGTCATAAGCGTCTAACACCTGAGTTAAGCCGCGCCGCGAAGCGGCGTCGGCTTGGACGAATTGTTAGGCCGCAGCCCCGTGGAGCAGAACCTCTGATACCGACCCTTCTACCAGCCGTTGTAACCCCGGACCAAACCGCTGAAGTTCCGCGTATGAGGTGAGGATTTCGACTGATACGGAACATTGTGACTCAGGCCGCTCACCGTCATGCACTGCTTGCGCAAGCCGAATACGGCAGCCCACCTTGCCGGTATGGCCCACAGGGTAGAAGCTCAGCGCGAGGTGCTCTTGAGACAGCGTACCTGGCTTACCGGGACTGCAGAACCCACCAGCTATTTCGATGGGCTTAGTCAGTGGGAAGGAGGCTTCTAACTCTCTGCCCAGGGCTGCTAGCTTCTCTGCGTTGATAGACGCGCTGGCCCGCCCGGCAAAGCCCGCGGCCCGGACCTCGGCAAATAGCTCGGATGTGCCGTCTGGATCGTGATCGATCGTCAAGCGCAGCTGACTTTCCATGCGGCCTAACACCTGAGTTAAGCCGCGCCGCGAAGCGGCGTCGGCTTGGACGAATTGTTAGGCCTCATAGCCGTACACCGCACGGGCCTGCTTTAAGGTTACGCAATGTAGCGCCGGAGGCCCTCCGCCATGGAGCTCGCCTTGTGGATAGCTGCGTTCCCACAGCCGCCCGTCGTGCGGATCACGGTAAAGAGTTCGCCAGCCGCCGTCAGTGCGCGCGAGCTCCAGTAGATGCCCAGACACAAGCGCTTCGATGCGCCGGCACGCTGGGTCCCCGCTCACGCCGCCGCCCGTGCTCAGCCAGCGGCCGACCAACGAGTGCTCGTGAAATTCGATCATGAGGCCTAACACCTGAGTTAAGCCGCGCCGCGAAGCGGCGTCGGCTTGGACGAATTGTTAGGCGCGTACGTTAGCCCAAGCCAGGGGTCTCAGTAAGGGCCGTTACGGGAGCAGATGACAGCAGTGACCACAACGCCGAGCCCAAACCTGATGGATATGCCCTGGTTCACTGGGATCAGGAACCAGAAGCGCCCGTTTGCCGCAGGCGCGGCAGGACACGATGCGACAGAGCACAACCGCGACCGGCATGCCCACAATGCTGACAGCGGCGAGCATTGGCCATGGCAGCAACCCAAACAGCAACACGGAATCTGTGACGACGCAGAACGCCATGACCGAAAGCGCGACCGCGGAAACGGCAGCTGACACGAGAAATAGGTAGCGGGTTAACCAGTACACCCCGAAGCCCGTGTGGCGCCTAACACCTGAGTTAAGCCGCGCCGCGAAGCGGCGTCGGCTTGGACGAATTGTTAGATTGCGTACGACGATGCCGACGCGAGACGGCTGCTGCTATGACAAGGGACCATATTAGCCACCAAGTTGCGCCAGCAATCTTCCAACCCAGCGCTGTCGCCATGGGCCATCCGTCGGGCGAGCCTTGTAGCGTAGGTATTCCTTGCTCCTCAAGCACTGATAGCCACACCAGTGTTGGCAGATAGAACAAGGTGCCCATCGGTGGGACAAGCTGCGCAAGTAGATATTCGACTAGCAACAGGACCCCACCGCCGAAGAAAACAAAGGATGCTTGGCGGGCGAGAAGGTTCATCTAGCAATCTAACACCTGAGTTAAGCCGCGCCGCGAAGCGGCGTCGGCTTGGACGAATAGTTAGCTCCCTTTGCGCTGAACCTTCGAAAGCTCGTTTTCCATGTAGTGCCACTGCCGCTGGTTCGAGCTCACGATCTCGCCGAAGATGCTGAGCGCACCCTCGGCAAGCCTGCAGAGCTCGGCTGAGTCCTTGCCCGAGGCCTTTTCTGCTGCCTCCATGCTCGCCATGAAGCTCGCGAGGTACTTGGCCTTTAGTTTCTCTTCCTTAGCGAAGATCTGGTCGACCATGAGGTCCTGATAAAAACGGGCTCGGTCGGCGGACGACCAAGCTCCACTCTTGACCAGCTCATCCCCAATGCGAGACAGCTTCGCCTCGTGCGTGGCTTCAGCGGCCTTCTGCGCGGCGCTCAGACGCTCCAGCTCAGCACCGAAGGATTGCTCGATGACATCCGGAGCGGCGCTTGGATCGCACCGGTACGCCGCGTGGGAGAGCATAGGAAATAGCAGGAGGCCAAGCAGTGCGATTCGGTTCATTCGGTACCTACCTAAAAGGGGGCTAACGCCTGAGTTAAGCCGCGCCGCGAAGCGGCGTCGGCTTGGACGAATTGTTAGGCATCACACTTCGTCATCGCCACGCAGCATGTCTGTAAAGGCGAGCGAGATCGCCTTGGAGAGCTGGTCACGCATACGCTTGGCCATAGCGGGAGACACCTCGATGTACGTGTCTTCGTCGATGCTGAGGATGATCATGCCGCTGTTGTTGTTATAGACCTTCAGTTCTTCCAGCTCGGCCTCCGGACCGCGCGAGAAGAACTTGACCGGAATTGACTCGATCGCCTCATTATCACCACGGATTGAGCCAGCTGCTTCGATGAGCCAGGAGGCTAACAAACCAGCTTGGTCCGGCGAGACGGTAATGATCGGGTCTGGGTCGTTCAGATCGTGGAGCTCCTGCGACAGCTGGATATTCCCCTCGCGGTCGGTTTCAACTTGGACCGAGTGCATTTTTCGTTTCACGACGCCCCCTAGAGTTGGATGTGATGCCTAACACCCAAGTTAAGCCGAACCGCGAAGCGGTTTCGGCTTGAACGCGTAGTTAGGCCCGAAAGAGTCCGCAGCACCTGGACACTTGCTGGCCCGGAAGGGAAACGTGAGGTCGCGTCGAACCCTCACAGCAACTGGGCGATCTTACCGGTCCGATGCGTCCGAAGGCAGGTCATGTGCAGGCGGCTGTGCAACGAGCGCCCGCCGAGAACCCGCAGTGCGTGACGAAGTTATGCCCGAGAACCCAGCCGGGCGCGGACCGAAAGTGCGTGAGGCCCGATGCGTCCGGAGCCAGCCAACTGTCCCGAACGAATGCTCGGGCGCTGCGGTGCGAGACCGGCGCTACGGCCGAGTGGGGCAGTCGTGCGAGGCCAGGCAGAACACCGCTGAGCAACAAGGCCTGTTCCCCGCCTAACACCTGAGTTAAGCCGAACTGCGAAGCAGTTTCGGCTTGGACGAATTGTTAGGCCGAATTGGCGGGGACGCTTGGGCAAGTGCCCCGAGCT
>NZ_JBHLTG010000026.1:0-3888 GCF_042434515.1 Lysobacter korlensis | reverse complement strand
AATGTATAGGGTGCACCTGCTGGTCGCCGGCAACGGGCCCTAACAATTCGTCCAAGCCGACGCCGCTTCGCGGCGCGGCTTAACTCAGGTGTTAGGCGGCACATGGAGAGGACGGCAATGGGTAAGTCCGCATTCGTAGCGCTGTCACTCGTGGCCGTTTCCGGCCATGCCGCGGCGGACGACATGTGCCGCAAGATCGCAGCCTTCGCTAAGCAAACTCCCCAGAACACGGTCCAGCACGTTGAACTCAAGAACGACTGGTCCAATCTCAGCAAGTATTGCGCGTTCAACGACTACGCGCCTGGGAAGGAGCTATGCGGTTGGTTGCTGCAGAACAGCTCTACCGAGTTCATGCACGCCAACGTGAACCGGGCGCTGGCGTGCATATCGCCGGATGCCTCAGCCATCGGCATTCCACGGGTCACCCCGGACTACCTGACGGGCAAGTACTCGTCATTTAGTGCGCGGCATCTGAGCGCCGACTACGAGGTAACAATTGAGTTCTCCGTTAGCGTGGAGGGGCAGCTCGACTCCCTCAAAATCTCGGCGGCCAAGGAAGACTGGTGACGCAGGTGCCGCCTAACAATTCGTCCAAGCCGAAACCGCTTCGCGGTTCGGCTTAACTCAGGTGTTAGGCGGGCAGCAGTTGCCGTCTTGGTCAGTGCAGCTCTTCTCGGCCTCGCACTACGACCGCACTCAGGCAAAGGCGCCGCCGTTTTCGTCGCAGCGCTCGCAAGTCCGCTCGGGACGGTTGGCTGCCTTCGGACGCATTGGACCTCACGCTCTCTCGGCCCGTGCCCGGCCGGGTTCTCGGGCCTAACTGAAAGCGTTAGGCACTGCGGCCCCCTGTTGGGCACTTGTCCCGCAGCTGCCGCCGCGTTGACTGCCTTCGGACGCTGCGGACGGGTAAGATCGGCTCGTTGCTGTGAGGGATCGGCGCGACTTCCAGCTTTCTTCCGGGCCAGCAAGTGTCCAGGTACCTCGGACTCCTTCGGGCCTAACTACGCGTTCAAGCCGACCCCGCTTCGCGGGTCGGCTTAACTTAGGTGTTAGGCGGCAAATGAAGACTCTGCTCTTGTCAGGTTTCCTCAGTGCGGCCAGCGCTGCGTCTCACGCTCCGCCGCCGCTGCCATGGCACGTCGTTGCTTACATCGGCTTTGAGGAGGCGCCCGAATACGACGTTGGCGCCAATGAGCGCTGGCTGCGCCAGAACTCACTTCAAATCGAGGGCTCTACGGTAAAGCTTCATAAGCAGATCGTCGCCTGCATCGGCGGGCGCCTGTTCTCAGTAGAGGGCGATGGCGGCGCCGACTTCTACGAAGGCCAGCTGTCAGGCTCCCTCCAGAGTGGAACAGTCGTGCTCACCTATCAGGGCTGCGATGGATGCCTACCTAGCCGCCCTGCTCCGGCGCCACAAACACTGCCAATTCGTCTTGTAGCGCCTGGAGCAGTGGTGCTTGGAGGCATTCGCTACAGCCGCGCCGTAACGCCCTACCCGGAGCAGTGCCCGTTGCCGCCTAACAATTCGTCCAAGCCGACGCCGCTTCGCGGCGCGGCTTAACTCAGGTGTTAGGTGGCGCTGGAAGGCTCATGCACGACTGGAATCAACACAACTTTGACGGTCTTGCATCGCTCGCGGCTGCCTTGGCTGCGCGGGATGACTTCGCTCACCTCGGCGAGTATTGCCGCCTCCGCGAGGCAGGCCTACGTCGAGAAGCGTTTGCCGCCCTTAATACCTTCTTGGCGTGTGCTGGCGCGTGGGAGAGCGAGAAGTCTCAGGATGCCGTAAATACCATCCTGACGCTCCATTACCGCACCCCGGCCTGCCACCAGTTTCTTTCCCAGCCGTTACTGAGTCGTTTTGTCTATCCTGTTCTCCAGCGATGGTCAGAGGATGAGCCTGAGTCCATCGCACCGGTTCGGTGGCTAGCGATGCTGCGCCGCGATCCGGACCTCCTCAACAGGGTGCTAGCCGCAGACCCAAGCGACGTAGCGATCCGACGCATGCTGATTGAGCACGAGCTATCCTCAGTTGAGTACGCAACCCATCACTTGAGCGAAGGCCTTTTCATAGGCGAGCTGGACGAAGCCCTGGAAGACTTGGGGCGGGCAACTGATCTAATTGAGGGGGCGCCGGATCGAGAGCCTCTGTCCGACCTCGACCAGGAGGCTCGGCAATATGGTCAAATGATTTTCGATTGGCAGGCGTACAAAGCCCGGCCGGCCGGTAGCTTTCCCGAATGGTGCGCCGCCAGAGGGCGTGCCTATCGTTGGTCAATCGCCGTGTACTGCGGCGAAGGCGCCACCTAACAATTCGTCCAAGCCGACGCCGCTTCGCGGCGCGGCTTAACTCAGGTGTTAGGCCGCATTGGAACAGGCAATGTTCTGTGCGGAAGGCCGGCGCCCCAGTTCTACGCCTCGGCCGGCCTTTCGGCCGCTCTCACTCTTCGCACCGGATCGCTTAACCCGTCGGACGCACTCGCCGTCACTTCGTTCGGCCCATGCGGGCCGCTCGGGTGCAGCGCTTCCGGTAAGGCCCGGCTCCAGGTGTGCTCGGCCGGGTCTTGCAGTAGTGTCTCCGTTGTCGGGCACTTGGTCGGCGGCTCGGGGCAGCTTCCCGAGCATCCTCGCCAATTCGGCCTAACAATTCGTCCAAGCCGACACCGCTTCGCGGTGCGGCTTAACTCAAGGTGTTAGGCGGATGAGCGAGACATCACCGATTGTTGTGTTCGATTTCGATCTCACTCTGACCAAGTGGGATACCGCAGAGCGGTTCTTTCGCTGGCTGCTCAAGCGCGATCCGTGGCGCTTAGCGTTAGTAGCGGTTGCGCTGCCCGTACTGGCCGCGACCATCCTTTTCACTCGCCGACGCACTTGGCTCGTTCGTTTCGCGGTCTGGGTGGCCACTCTCGGCAGAGGCCCAGCGGCTCTGCCCGGGCTCATTGAGCAGCACGTTCAATCGTTTCCCGACGGCCCCGGGTCGGTCTTTGTACCGGCTGCCGTGGAGCGGCTGAATGCCCATTTGGCTCAAGGCCACCGTGTGGTCATCGCCACCGGATGCCTCGAGCCGCTGGCCCAGGCGCTGCTACGTCATGGCGGCCTGAGCCACGTTCCGCTCGCGGCTTCTACCGTTCGTCCCTTTCTTGGCGGCCTCGTCCGGGACCAGCACTGCTTCGGCCCCAACAAGGTGCCAATTCTCAAAGCGCGCGGGTTTGCCCCGCCGTGGGCTGTCGCGTATACGGACCATCACGCAGACCTGCCTGTCCTCAAGCTGAGCGCAGAGTGTTATCTGGTCAGCCCCAAGCCGGAGTGCCTCGCTCTCATCAAACAGGCGCTGGCAACCGAGGCTACTATTCTCACGTGGCGATAGCAGGTCATCCGCCTAACAATTCGTCCAAGCCGACACCGCTTCGCGGCGCGGCTTAACTCAGGTGTTAGGCCATGGAACCCACTGAACTGCGACTGGATGTTTTCGGACGGCGCATGGCGGTTGCCCGGCGCGGCGACCAATGGCAGGTCTATTTGCTGAGTGCAGAGGGCAAGCGCCGCCCCGCCGAGATTTCCATACCTGCAGCGCTCTCTGCAGCGGAGGTGCCCGGATACCTCGCGGACCTCCTCCACGAGATCGCCACGCCGCGCAATAGCGAGGTTCGCCTGCTACCGTAGGTATCGGTGGCCGGGGATCTCGCTCCATGGCCTAACAGTTCGTCCAAGCCGACACCGCTTCGTGGCTTCGTTGAAAGGTCAGGTCGCTCAGCCACGTGGGCCTCGGCCACCCTTCCGCGGCGGTGCGGCTTAACTCAGGTGTTAGGCCGCATTGGAACAGGCCGTGTTCTGTGCGGAGGGCCGGCTAGCGAGTAAGCGGGCCCCGGCCAGTTTTTCGGCTGC
>NZ_JBHLTG010000025.1:0-2500 GCF_042434515.1 Lysobacter korlensis | reverse complement strand
ATGGAGGGACGGAGAAGGTTAGGTCTACCGGGCGTTGGTTGCCCCGGGGAAAGGCGGTAGGTTTGGATCTTAGGCAAATCCGGGATCCTTTAAGACCGAGCACCGAGACGAGTCCATTAGGACGAAGTGACTGATACCACGCTTCCAGGAAAAGCTCCTAAGCTTCAGCTTACGCAGACCGTACCGTAAACCGACACAGGTGGGCAGGATGAGAATTCTCAGGCGCTTGAGAGAACTCGGGTGAAGGAACTAGGCAACATGGCACCGTAACTTCGGGAGAAGGTGCACCCCTTTTGGTGGCCCATGCGGGCTATAGCTGAGAGGGGTCGCAGTGACCAGGCCGCTGCGACTGTTTATCAAAAACACAGCACTCTGCAAACACGAAAGTGGACGTATAGGGTGTGACGCCTGCCCGGTGCTGGAAGGTTAATTGATGGGGTTAGCCGCAAGGCGAAGCTCTTGATCGAAGCCCCAGTAAACGGCGGCCGTAACTATAACGGTCCTAAGGTAGCGAAATTCCTTGTCGGGTAAGTTCCGACCTGCACGAATGGCGTAACGACAGCGGCGCTGTCTCCACCCGAGACTCAGTGAAATTGAAATCGCTGTGAAGATGCAGCGTTCCCGTGGCAAGACGGAAAGACCCCGTGAACCTTTACTATAGCTTTACATTGAACGTTGAGTTCGTCTGTGTAGGATAGGTGGGAGGCTATGAAACCGAGGCGCTAGCTTCGGTGGAGCCATCCTTGAAATACCACCCTGATGTGCTTGACGTTCTAACCTAGGTCCGTAATCCGGATCGGGGACCATGTATGGTGGGTAGTTTGACTGGGGCGGTCTCCTCCCAAAGTGTAACGGAGGAGCACGAAGGTACGCTCAGCGCGGTCGGACATCGCGCACTGTGTGCAAAGGCATAAGCGTGCTTGACTGCAAGATCGACGGATCAAGCAGGTACGAAAGTAGGTCTTAGTGATCCGGTGGTTCTGTATGGAAGGGCCATCGCTCAACGGATAAAAGGTACTCCGGGGATAACAGGCTGATACCGCCCAAGAGTTCATATCGACGGCGGTGTTTGGCACCTCGATGTCGGCTCATCACATCCTGGGGCTGTAGTCGGTCCCAAGGGTATGGCTGTTCGCCATTTAAAGTGGTACGCGAGCTGGGTTCAGAACGTCGTGAGACAGTTCGGTCCCTATCTGCCATGGGCGTTGGAGATTTGAGAGGGGCTGCTCCTAGTACGAGAGGACCGGAGTGGACGAACCTCTGGTGTTCCGGTTATCACGCCAGTGGTATTGCCGGGTAGCTACGTTCGGAAGCGATAACCGCTGAAAGCATCTAAGCGGGAAGCGCGCCTCAAGATGAGATCTCCCGGGAGCTTGACTCCCCTAAAGGAACCATCAAGACCAGGTGGTTGATAGGCAGGGTGTGTAAGTACAGCAATGTATTGAGCTAACCTGTACTAATGATCCGTGTGGCTTGACCATATAACCTCAAGTGGCCTTGGACTCGACGACACGTCGACTTCGCCAGGACCCTCGCTACGTCCCAACCCAATGAGAGCGTGAGCGCGATCAATCCCACCCGGGATCCGCGACCCTCCACCCTCTCCCTGGTGAACATAGCTGTGTGGAACCACCCGATCCCATCCCGAACTCGGAAGTGAAACGCACACGCGCCGATGGTAGTGTGGCCTAAGCCATGCAAGAGTAGGTCATCGCCAGGGGCTTTACCCCAAAACCCCCGAGCCAACAGGCTCGGGGGTTTTCTTTTGACCGGCGGTCGGGCACGGCGGTGTTTTCGCGCGAGCTGCGGCCGGGATCGGTCGCCCGGTGGTCCGCGAACCGGCTCCTGCGGCGCTCGGTCTAGGTACAGCGCCCCGGTCCCGTGCTCGCCATGGAGTCCGGAACTCGAGTGAAAGGTCCGGTCTACGAGCGCCGCCGTAGGGCGTACTCGTTCGCTTCTGGTGGTCGGACGATGCTAGCGCGCGTCCCTGCTTGGAGCAGTTGAACAGCCGCTCCCTTTACCTTTCTGCGGCTGCCGGGGCCCGGAATTGATTGCTCGACCTTTACCGCCACCGGGACCCGCGGGGTAGGCTTGAGTTAGGTGCTGCTCGAACAGCAGCGATCCGTCTAGGCGCCTCGAGTCGACGCACAAGGCGGTGGTGCCGCCAGCGATCGACCGGGGTCGTTGCCCCGCGGGCCGTTAGATGGCCCATGGTTGCTGCGGGCCGGACCGCGGGTGGACCGCGGGCGCAAAACGTGGGGTCTTTGGACGTCCTTGCCAGCTAGGGAGATTCGGCGTAAGAGGCTCTGCCGGCCGGCCGTGTTCGCGCTGAGTGGCCTCCCGCTTGCGTCCGCGACCAGCTGGTCCGCGCGGTACTGCTGCCGGGATAAATGGCGCCGGAGGTTGACGATCCGCCCGCTTGCCCGCGCTCAGCGGTCCAAGGCCGTGTAAGTGACGACCATCACGTCGCGATACGCGGGAAGCGACGGGTCGAACGCCT
>NZ_JBHLTG010000024.1:0-6908 GCF_042434515.1 Lysobacter korlensis | reverse complement strand
GAGGCGAGCCCAGCCGATTGCGAGAAGCCGGCCGGGGCGAGCGACTGGATGGGGCGACGAACTGCACCGGGGCGTACAACCCGCCAGCCGGCCTTCACGCTAAAACACCGGCCATTCCGCTGCGGCCTAACACCTGAGTTAAGCCGAACCGCGAAGCGGTTTCGGCGTGGACGAATTGTTAGCCGGCTATCCGGAGCTTCCGATACGCCGGCGTGAACGACAGCAACAGCAGGCCTAGGCCTGCTGCCACCGAGAACGACTCGACCACCAGCATAGGAGCGGCGAACTCGCCGTGGAACTCAGAAGACCTGCCCCAGAACGGCACGGCCACAGCCAGCCACCCGATTGACATGCCACGAATCCATGAGTGGAGCCACGCCAGGCCCTTCTGGACGCTATATGCCACGAAGAGGTCTAGGAAACCCAGCAACGGAACGTAGTACTTGGCCGCACCCGTTTCATACAGGGGCGACAGAACCACGTATCCGAGGCCACTGACTGTAAGCGCCACGACAGTGCCTTTTACTAGGTACGAGCTGTCCCGAACTTCCATAGCCGGCTAACACCTGAGTTAAGCCGAACCGCGAAGCGGTTTCGGCTTGGACGAATAGTTAGGCAGCGCCAACCAAGTGACTGCAGGCCTTTCGCGGAAGAGTACCGGCTGATGCGGCCGGGGGAGACGGGCCTACACGGTTGCCGGACTCGAGGCGCCTGTAACCCTCGGAGAACCCTCAGCCAGCCGAGGCGCAGAACGAGCAGCGACACCTTTGCGGCCGAAGAGCAGGTTCAAATCAATGCTGCGTTTGGCGCCGCCTAACACCTGAGTTAAGCCGCGCCGCGAAGCGGCGTCGGCTTGGACGAATTGTTAGGCACGAGCTCTACGAAAGCGTCCCAGTTACGGGCTCGCGGGCTTGTCTGTCGACCGGACGGCTGCGATCGCTGTGATGAGAAACGCGAAAATCATCGCGATCCCAACGGCCATGAGCCCGAAGCGTACGTTACCGAGACTCGTGAACACGATGCCGAGCGCGTTGAGCATCATGCCCACCATGAGAAGCGGCATCAGGCGAGCGACTTTTGCGTTCTTGAACTTGGTCATGGCTCCTCCCCAGAGCACAATCAGAGCTTCCACGCTACCTGAAACCAGCAGCCGTGCCTAACACCTGAGTTAAGCCGCGCCGCGAAGCGGCGTCGGCTTGGACGAATTGTTAGGTGGCGTTGCCGTGCCACCCGCACACTTAGGGTCCGGGAAAGCACCGAAACCTTCTGGGACGACTTTTATTGCCCATTGACGCCTCAGCCGCGCCACCACTCTTTCGGAGAAGGCGCGGGCCGCAGGAGTGTCCGGGTTGAAGCCAACAGTAATGTCGTAAGGGTGCAGGCCCAAATTGCCAGCCGTGAGGCCGTAACCGTCTGCCTCCAGGCCTACATGTACCAGCCTCCCGTCGGTGTGGATATTTTTTCCGCCCGGCCTAAGCACCTTTAGGTCTCGCGTAGTGGCTTCGGCGCCGTCGATGTAACGCATCTGCTCAGCATGAGCAATGTCCTGCAAAGCATTTTTGAATGAAGTTACGCCTTGCGCATCTCCAACGCAGAACTGGACCTGGAGGAACGGGTGCTCCCCGCTGCAAGAGCTGAGCAGAAGGACAGCGACCCACGTAGAGGCAAGGGCTCTACAGAAAGATCGCTGGCGGTGAACTCTCATTAGCCACCTAACACCTGAGTTAAGCCGCGCCGCGAAGCGGCGTCGGCTTGGACGAATTGTTAGGCCGAATTGGCGACGATGCTCGGATAACCGCCCCAAGCCACCCGCCAAGCGACCGACAGCCGAGACACTACTGCAAGACCGGGACGAGCACACCTGGAGCCGGGCCTTACCGAAAGCGCCGCCACCGACCGGCCAGCATGGGCCGAGCGAACTCATGGCGAATCCGGCCGCCGCTGTGAGCGATCCGGGGCGAAGGGTGCGGATGGCCGAAGGGCCGGCCGGGGGCGTGCCTACTCGCTAGCCGGCCTTCCGTGCAGAACATGGCTTGTTCCAATGCGGCCTAACACCCAAGTTAAGCCGGCCCGCCCGAGAACCCGTCTGGAGTTCTGGAGCCGTGAAGCGGGCTCGGCTTGAACGCGTAGTTAGGCCCGAAAGAGTCCGAAGCACTTGGACACTTGCTGGCCGGAAAGAAAGCGTGAGGCCGCGCCGAACCCTCACAGCAACGAGCCGATCTTACCCGTCCGGAGCGTCCGAAGGCAGGACACTTGCAGGCGACTGTATGGGGGGCGCCCGCCAAGAAGCCACAGTGCCTAACGCTTTCAGTTAGGCCCGAGAACCGAGCCGGGCGCGGGCCGAAAGAACGTAGGGCCCGATGTGTCCGAAGGCAGCCAACCGTCCCGAGCGAACTTGCGAGCGCTGCGACGAGAGCTACGGCGCCTCTGCCTCAGTCCGGTTGTAGTGGGAGGCCGAGCAGAGCTGCACTGACCAAGACAGCAACTGCTACCCGCCTAACACCTGAGTTAAGCCGCGCCGCGAAGCGGCGTCGGCTTGGACGAATTGTTAGGCGGCGTACGGTGACGCAGCGCCGCCATGGCCTTTATTGCGCTGAAACTCAGTGCTCGTGAACCACTGGACCGCACTGGCCGGTGATCGGCTCAACGCATCGTGTAGCGCGACACAGGCCTTCTTAGTCTGCTCGTGCGCGTTCCGGCCACGCAGACGGTCTGGCAATGATATGCGCGGCTCACAGATGATGAGCCAAGGCACGCAGTACTGCAGCATAAGCCAGACGATTGCGTCCCCGGCCGTACAGTCTACGGCCCACCCGTATGAGCTGTGCTGGTAAACGGCGCCGACATCGTGCCCGTGCGCCACAAGCGACGCAGGCAGCTGCTCCAAGATTTCGCAGCCAGGCGGGTCCTGCTCGCTCTCACCATCCGGTCCGGGCGGCGGGTCGCCGGGCCATCCAAAGCTAACCAAAGTTCGCAAATCCATGAGCTGCCCTTAGCCGCCTAACACCTGAGTTAAGCCGCGCCGCGAAGCGGCGTCGGCTTGGACGAATTGTTAGGCGCCAATTTAGCCGAACTGGACCGCGACTAGATCTGCCCGCTGTGGCCGCGCGTCCTCCCGGAGACTGGCCCGCGCCTCCGCGTACTGATGGTGCTTACCATGGTGCAGCACCAGATAGATGTCGCATCCAGCTCGTACCCACCAGATCCGCTTCGCCAGACCTCGAAGCCATACAGCGGGACCTGATGGGCCTCAAGCATTGCAATGAACTCTACTGCCCGCTCGGGGGAAAGCCCGCGCTCGTTAATCCCCTCCAAAGCCGCCTGGCCGTGCTCCTCCAGAAACCCCAGGAGTGCGGTGTACAGCTCCGAGTACCTTCGATCTCCCATTGGCGCCTAACACCTGAGTTAAGCCGCGCCGCGAAGCGGCGTCGGCTTGGACGAATTGTTAGCCCTCATGCCCGTTCACTTGCGACAGGAGCTCTAACAGGTACTCACGGTCTGGTGTTTCGACCGTGGACAGAACCGCGTTACAAGCGACCAAGTCCTGCTTGGTGGGATGGAGCTGCTGCTGACTGATGATGGACAGCGCCTCACCCGTTGCCTCGTAGCCACCTTCCGCGGCCCAGCGAAACAACTGAGCAAACCGCCCCTGGCAGTCGAGCTCGGACAGAGCATAAATGAGAGAGCCTCTTGCATCTCGGTTGTCGGGGTGCTCGATGGCCGCGATCAAGGGCTCCACGGCAGAGCTATTGCCCAGATCCATAAGCGCAATCGCTGCAGCATTTCGCTCAGTCGGCTCCTGCGACTTAAGCGCTGCGAGCAAATGGGCGGGTAGAGGAGTGTCCAATGAGGGCTAACACCTGAGTTAAGCCGAACCGCGAAGCGGTTTCGGCTTGGACGAATTGTTAGGCAACATGCCGAGGCAGCGCCAGATAAGCCTTACCCGCCGAGCTGGTACTGAAGGCGGCGGAGCAGTTGTGCTGGTGTTCCACGGGCGCTCGCGACCGGAAATGCACTTTTCCATTGTGCCGGATCTTCCAGACGAGGAAGCCAAGCCGGCTCAGGCGCCCGACCGCCGACGTCAGCTCTTCAAAGCTCACGTCCCGCTCGTAGGCCGTGCCCATGATCGGTCGAGCCTGCCTAAAGTGCACCCATTCGTCCTCTGCCAAAGCAAGAAGCCGATTCTGGAAGTCGGTGAGCAGTGGACTCTCCAATGTTGCCTAACACCTTGAGTTAAGCCGACCCGCCCGAGAACCCGTCTGGAGTTCTGGAGCCATGAAGCGGGTTCGGCTTGGACGAATTGTTAGGGGGTGTGGCCCGGGACGCGAGGCTAAACCCGCATGCCGATAACCGCAGACCCCGTTCCGTGCGAAGGCTAGCAGGCCAAGCCAACCGGCGCCTGCCCGAAAGACCCTGAGGCGTTGAGCGGCCGAAGCCGCGTTGCAGCCGAAGACCGGAACCGCGAGCTGAAGGGAGCGGCGGACGGTGGCGAAAGATTCTCGTTGCTGCCGAAGCGAGCGTGTCCGACGTGGCAATCTGGCCGAGGAGCGAGTTGCACAGGACCTCCCGCCGCACGCCCTAACACCTTGAGTTAAGCCGACCCGCCCCAGAACTCATCTGGAGTTCCGAAGCTACGAAGCGGATTCGGCTTGGACGAATTGTTAGGGGGTGTGGCCCGAGATGCGAGGCTGAACCCGCATGCCATGAGCCGCAAACCCTTACTTGTGCGAAGGCTAGCAGGCCAAGCGGGCCGACGCTTGCCCGAAAGACTGTGACGCGCGGGGCAGCCGAAGCCGCGTTGCGACCGGAGACCAAATGGCTGAGCCGAAGGGAGCGCTGGCCGATGACGACAGGGCCTGGTTGGTGCCGAAGCGAGCCTGTCCGTCCCTGGGATCTGTCCGAGGAGCGAGCTGTAAAAGACTTCCCGCCGCACGCCCTAACACCTGAGTTAAGCCGCGCCGCGCAGCGGCGTCGGCTTGGACGAATTGTTAGGCATTAGCGACGTCTCGCTCACCAGCCGACTTGCGGTGGAGTAGCCATACACCAGTGCCTGTTCCCGCTACCAAGGCCAGCCCCATTACTGCGTACTCGATTGTTGCGAGGAGCACCGGGCTAGCTGGAACGCTGTAAGGCACGAGCGACAGCATGGCGAACGCCACCCCTTCTCCGAGGACGGCTGCAAGGAGTCCATGGGTCAGCGGCCGAGTTTGAACCCGATACGCCAAAGAAGCGAAGACCGCGGCGTAAGCCACCAGAAGCACCGCCTGTGTGCCGAAGTACGCGACATACAGCGCGCTAGGCTTGGCCGAGACGGGGCGTGGCTCGTAGAAGCCGGCTAGGATGCCTGCCGCGAGAAGCAGGAGTGCGTGCGTTGCGATGCTTTTCCAGTGCACGACGTACTGCCCTCTAATGCCTAACACCTGAGTTAAGCCGAACCGCGAAGCGGTTTCGGCTTGGACGAATTGTTAGGTGCCAGCCTACTTAGGCCGCGGCTACCTATTTCGGATGCTAGCCCAAGAGCTATCGGACCAGTAGAAGTCTGATTTGGAGAACCAGACCGCCGCTAGCCCGATGAGGATCTCTTTGGCCTCGACAGTGAACGCGTGAGCGACGGTGACAACCCTTTCAGGCCCCCGTGATGCCTTGCGAAGGGCTTTCGCTAGGGTTTTGGAGTCGACGATGCTCGAGGACTCGCCGCGCATTCCAGGAAAAGCGATGACCGTGTAGGTCGGGTCACGGAGCAGACTGTCGTCTAGGGCGTCGTGGAACTCCGGAGAAATCCGCGAGCGTACGGCAGCGGCCGGTACGTGGTTGAAGATTTTCGGCTTGATCGACACCGTCAGCTGGCACCTAACACCTGAGTTAAGCCGAACCGCGAAGCGGTTTCGGCTTGGACGAATTGTTAGCCAGCATGCCGGGCGGTGACACGGCTCAGCAAGCGGCCAACAAGGGCGCCGACGAGCATGCCTACGAGAGCCGGATAGGAAACACCACTGACAAGGAAGTGACCTGTCACCGCGCCAAGCAGTGCTCCCGCCAAGCTGAACAAGGCGGCGCGGCGCTCGGCCGAGGCCCTCTCGAGGGCGCGCTGCAGGGCAAGGTGAGTTTTCTCCTGCAGTTCGAGTTCCGCAGCCAGTAGCGCTTCGGACTTCGCATCTGCTTGTTTTCTGTCAGTCACTGCAGAACTTCCTTGCTGGCTAACACCTGAGTTAAGCCGCGCCGCGAAGCGGCGTCGGCTTGGACGAATTGTTAGGCCCCGCCTCGGCGTCACGGACAGGGCGAACCCATACTTTTTCAAGTCCGTGGATCTCGAACACGGGTCCCTCGGGGGCGCACTGCAGCCGGCCAGAGAAGATTGCGGAAAACGTGTTGTGCAGATAAGCCTGTGGCCGGTAAGCATACGAGAGGATCTTCTCGCGCTGAGCAGGGGCAGTGACGGCAAAGCGCACGGGTAGGCCCGGGGTATTAGTGCCTGGGCCGTCACGTAGTGAAGCCCCGTGGCGGCTGGCGTGCAAGTATCCGGGAACCCGAACCTCGCGTGTAACGCATGGCTTCCCGGTGGCGAGAGCAGCGACAGCGCCCATGCGCTCCGTTTCGGCGTGAACTGCGAGCGCCGGAGCAGAGGCGATCACTACCATCAAGACGCCTCGGATCTTCATGCGGGGCCTAACACCTGAGTTAAGCCGCGCCGCGAAGCGGCGTCGGCTTGGACGAATTGTTAGGCCACATCTACGGCTGGCACTCCGACCGGATGGACCTGACCGTGCCGGACTCTACCGCGATCTGTAGCCAGCACGGAAAGTCAGACTCGGGGTAGTACTCCATGTACCGGCCGTCCTCTCGCACTGCCACCAGCGGCTTGCCGTAGAGCGCCTCAACCTTAGCGAAGGGCTGGCCCGGGCAAGCGC
>NZ_JBHLTG010000023.1:0-6921 GCF_042434515.1 Lysobacter korlensis | reverse complement strand
GCGGTGATGACCAGGCGAGCTTTCGACACCTGCCGAGACTGCCGCGGAGTTTCCTATGTCTTGAGACATGCGTTTCCTATGTCCTGAGACCACACACCACCGCCACCGCCACGCTCCGGCTCCTCGTGAAGCCGGAGCCGAGAGAGGAACGCCGCCGGTTTTCCGGCGGCGTTCCTCCGTTGCGGCGCTTGGAGGCGCGGGCGTCCTCCACTGGATGCAGCGTCACCGGACGCCGTCAGACGTGCTGAAGGCCCGGAGCGGCATGCGCTCCGGGCCTTCATCTTGCATTTCTGATGGATTGTTCGGCGCGGCGATCACCGCGTCCGTTTGATTCGGGAAGTGCTGGGTCGATGTGTCGCGTTCGGCGACGCCTGACCCGCTTCGGATCAGGGGTAGGGGAGTTCGCTCGGTCCCTCGTTCGTCAATTCGAGCAGCTCCTGCGCCTTCGTGAGGTAGGGAAGGTCCCCAACCGTTTCGTCGTAGTCGAGCGGCTGCAGGCTCTGGGTCTCGATCGTCACGTCCCACGCTTCCTGGTCGACGTAGAGGTTGGGGCAGATCAGGTGACCATCCAGGGCGTAGGGGCTGTCGGAGGCGGCGATGTCCGTGGTGTCGAAGTCGTTCGCCTCGTAGATCTCCAGGATCTGCTCCTTGTTCTCCGGTTGTTCCCCTGCGCCGGGAGCGGTCAGGAACTCGGCGGCCTTCATCGTCGCGCGCAGGAAGCGCACGGCGGCGTTGGGGTTCTCGTTCGCCCATGCGCTGTTGACGATCTGCAGATCGTTGGCCCAGTTCTGCAGTGACTCGACGACGATATTGGCGCCGTACTCCTCCAGCGCCGCTCGGTCATCGCCGTAGAACGGGATGAGGGTCACTCGATCGTTTACGAAGAACTCGCGCCAGGTGGCGGAGTCGGGACCGGGATAGACCACCTCGACGTTCACCGTGTCGAGATCCCATCCGGCCTCCTTCAGCGCGAGCTTCCGCTGGAATTCTGCGGGGTCGCCGCTGGATCCAGCGAGCACGATCGATGTGCCGTCAAGGTCCTCGACGGAATCGATGTCGGGCTGTGTCGCGAAGTCGAAGTTCTGTCGGCAGAAGTGGCCGGAGAGCAGGTCCACTTCGACCCCTCCGCGGAGCGCCTCGATCACAGTGCCGGCGCTCTCGACGCCGACCTGTGCGCTGTTGCTCGAGACCGCAGCTGCGACATTGTCAGCCGTGACGACCTCGACGGTGAGGCCCTCTTCCTCGTAGTACCCGAGATCCGTCGCGACGATGTACATCGAATACATCGTGATGTCAGGAAATGGGATGGCGACGGTGATGTCGGATGTCTCGGCTTCTCCGACGTCGCCTGCGTCGAAGGTCGGCGTGTTCGCGGGCGCGGGGTTCCCCCCAGCGGCGCAACCCGCAAGGAGCGCCACGATCGACGCTCCAGCAAGCGCGACGCCTGCTCGTGTTCTTGTCACTTGGAAGCTCTTCTCTTCTCGAGGAGCCGACATGCGGCCCCGGACAGCGGTGCGATAATGGATACGGTATCCAGAACTGCGCGAGGTGTCCATGCAATCCGGTCCTCAACGTCGATAACGTTCATGTCACACCAATGGATCCGAAGCGGCCGCTAGGCGTTCCGCGAGAAATTGGATACCGTATCCAAAGCGGCGCCGACGGCATCACTGGGCAGGAGCAACATGCGAGCAGCACGGTTGACGGCACACGGCCGGTCCAGCATGCGGGTGACCGCCGACGCGCCGCCCCCCTCGATCGGTCCCGACGATGTACTCATCCGAGTCGCGGTGGTCGGGGTGAATCAACTCGACCTCAACGTCATCGACGGGGTGGGACCCGGAGCCGGGTCCCAACTGCCGCGGATTCTCGGCATCGATCCCGCCGGCACAGTAGTCGCTGCAGGGAGCAACGTGCCGTCTTCCCGCATCGGCACGCGCGTGGTGGTCAAGCCGAACATCTCGTGCGGGCGCTGCTCATACTGCGAGGGCGGGAACGAAGCGGACTGCCCGAATCAGGTGGTGATCGGTGCGCATCGCGATGGGGGCGCCGCCGAGTTGGTCGCCGTGCCCGCGAGAAACGCCTTCCCCATCGAGTCCCTCGACTTCGCTGTGGCATCAGCGGCGGTGCACAGCGTCCCGATCGCGCTCCACGCGCTCGGCGCGCTCGGGGGCGTCGATCACCGCGACACACTGCTGGTCACAGGGGCGTCGGGCGCCGTCGGCGGGGCGGCCGGCCAGCTCGCTGAGCACTTCGGAGCGCGGGTCATCTCGGCCGTCCGTCGTGAAGGGCACCCTCCCGTAGCCGGCGCGGTGTGTCTCGCCGAAACGCCAGCGGAGCTTCCGTCCGCTGTGGCGCGGCTCGCCCCCGACGGCGTCAGCGCCGTTCTCGACGCGAGTGGCGACGCGAACCTTCTCGGCGCGGCGTTGGAGACGCTGTCGTGGGGAGGACGTGCCGTGACCTGTGCGGCGTCGGTCGATCCCGAACTCCGGATCGACGTCCGTCGCTTCTACCTCCGGCGGAACCGCCTCATCGGGGCAGCCAGCGCGAACTACTCCGAGGTCGCGAAGGCCCTCGACCTGGTGGGGGCGGGGGCCGTGTCCGTCGCCATCGACTCGCGGTTCCCGCTCGCGCGGATCGGTGCGGCGTACGACCGGTTCGTCGAGGGACGCAGGATGGGAAAGGTCATCGTCGATGTCGGCTGATCGGACGGACTCGGTGGGCCTGATCGACGGCGCGCGTCTGCGCGAATCGCTCGAGACCATCACGCGACAGGTGGAATCCGATGACTCCGCCGGCCGCATGCGACCGTGGGTGAGCGCTTCGCTCGAGCGCGATGTCACCGCCGTCGCGACGTTCGAGCAGTACGGTCGGGTCTTCGAGTTCCGCTCGGATGAGGCGGTCGCCCGGGGCGGTCACGATTCCGCGCCCAGCCCGATGCGATACCTGCTGAGCTCGATCGCCTTCTGCACTCTTGGGTGGATCGCGAAGACCTGGGCCGCGCACGACGTGCCGGTCACCTCGTTGCGAACGACCGTCCGCACGTCGCTCGACATGCGTGGCGAGCATCGGGTGGGCTCAGCAGAAGCCCACCCTCCGTGGTTCGTGGTCGAGGTCGACATCGACGATGACGCGAGACCCGGCGATTCGATAGCGATGCTGCGCGAGGCGGTCGCCCGCTGCCCGGTCACCGCACTCGTCGACCGGGCCGTGCCCGTGCACCTGGTGCTCATCCAACGCGGCAAGATGGCGCTCGATACCAGACCCGAAGAACTTCGCACCGAGCACGCAGAGGAGCAGACGCGATGACTACAGCGGCCCCGTCGGGAGGCGGTCCCCTCAGAGGGGTCCGCGTGATCGAGCTCGGGCAATACATCTCCGGGCCGTACGCGGCCAAGCTGCTTGCCGACCTCGGCGCGGAGGTCATCAAGGTGGAGTCGCCCGAGGGCGACCCGATGCGCCGATGGGAGGGCCACGGTGCCATGAGCCCCCAATTCGCGGCCTACAACCGCAGCAAGAGCGGGGTGGTGCTCGACCTGAAGACGACAGCCGGACTGGAGGCGCTGCTCGCGCTGGCAGAGACCGCCGATGTGCTGATCGACAACTTCCGCCCGGGCGTCTCCTCCCGCCTCGGCTTCGGGCCGGAGGCGCTGCGCGCCCGGAACCCGCGTCTCATCAGCTGCGCGATCACCGGATTCGGCCCTTCCGGTCCGTACGCCTCGCGTCCCGCGTACGACACGGTCATCTCCGCGGTCGGAGGCATGTACAGCCAAATCGTGCCGGCCGACACCCTCCGTCCGCTCGGACCGGCGTTCTCTGACCTGCTCTCCGGGATGTCGGCAGCGCAGGCCGTGCTCGCCGCCATGCACGCCCGGGAGAGCAGCGGTGTCGGCGAGCACATCGAGGTGTCGATGGTGGGCGCCCTCATGGATTTCCTCACCGAGGGGGCGTCCACCTACCTCGAGGCGGGGCATGTCGCAGGGCCAGACTCGCGACCGCGTCGCGCGCAGGCGTACGCCTGCAGCGGCTCGGACGGCCTGGCGTTCGTGATCCACATGTCGGTGCCGGAGAAGTTCTGGACAGGCCTGCTGGCCGTGCTCGAGCGACCGGACCTGGCCGACGACCCACGCTTCTCGTCGCGCGAGTCGCGAGTGGCGAACTACGACGCGCTGGATGCAGAGCTCAAGACGATCACCGCGACGAAGCCGCGAGAGCACTGGCTGCGTCTGCTCGATCAGCATGACATCCCGCACGGACCGCTGAACAGCGTGGCGGACCTGTTCGACGACCCGCAGATCGCACACATGGGCCTGGTCGGCTCGGTCGTCGCGCCGGACGGCACGGAGGTCCGGGTGCCGCTGCCGAGCACCCGGTTCGAACGAAGTGGGGGGCCGGCGCTGACCCATGCGCCGGTGCTCGGCGCGGACAACGCACAGCTCGTGGGCGCGACGCTCGCGGCAGCGAAGGAGCAGAGCGAATGACCGCAATCGACGACATCGTCGCCATCGATGTGCACACCCACCCGCAGACCGAGGAGTTCATCGCTGCGATGGGCTCACGGCACAAGCAGATGGCGAAACACTTCGGTCGGGAGCGCCCCATCGTGTCCTTCGCCGAGCAGGCGGACCGCTACCGCGACATGAAGATGATGGCCGTCATCGTCAATTCCGACTCGGAGACGACCTCTGGGATCGCCGGGGCGCCGAACGACCTCCTCGGCCAAGCCCAGCGGGACCACCCGGACGTCTTCCTCTCGTTCGCCGGCATCGACCCCTGGAAGGGCGAGGTCGCCATCGCGGAGATCCGGCGCATGCATGACGAGTACGGCATCAAGGGCATCGGCGAGCTGAACCCGTCGCGGCAGAAGTTCCTCGCCAATGATCGCCGCTTCTTCCCGATCTGGGAGACGTGCGCCGAGCTCGGGCTGGTTGTGATGTTCCACTCCGGCTTCCCCGGCGCCGGAGCCGGGACCCCCGGCGGTGGCGGCTACCGACTGGAGAACGCACGGCCGGTGCCCTACATCGACGATGTCGCCGCCGAGTTCCCGGAGCTGAACATCATCAGCGCACATCCGGCGTGGCCATGGCACCTGGACAACCTTGCGATGGTGTGGCACAAGTCAAACGTCTACCTGGATCTGTCCGGGTGGGCGCCGAAGTATCTGCCGTCGGAGGTGGTCCGCTACGCGGACTCGCTCATCACCGACCGCGTTCTCTTCGGCTCCGACTGGCCGGTCATGACCGCGCAGCGATGGATGGACGAGTTCGCTGCGCTGCCGTTCAAAGACGAGTCGCGTCGGAAGATCCTCCTCGACAACGCACGCCGCCTCTTCCGGCTCTGACCCACTCTCCGCAACGATTAAGGACCCCGCATGGCGAAGCTCGTGATGGCGGCGACGACCCCGCACAACCCCCTGCTGTGGCGATCCATGGCGGATCCGGTGCCCGATGACCTGAAGCCGATCGCTGCGAACTTCGCCCGGATCCGGGAGGCGATCGTCGACCACGCCGTCGATGTCCTCGTCGTGCTCGGCACCGATCATGTGCGGCAGTTCTACTACGACAACTCTCCCGCATTCCTGGTTGGCAAAGCGGACGCCTACCACGGCACCTGGGAGAACGAGGTCCGCACGTTCGGCATGGAGTACGTCGAGCTGCGGGGCCACCGGGAGCTCGCGGATGCGATCACCGGCCGCCAGCTGCTGCCCGAAGCGATCGACTTCTCGGTGAGCCTGGAGTGGAGGCTCGACCACAGCTTCGTCATCCCGCTCCAGTACGTGCGGCCAGAGCTTGATCTGCCGGTGGTGCCGATCCACACCAACGCGTCGCTGCCTCCCGTGCCGTCCGTGCGCAGGTTCGTCGCTCTCGGCGCGCATCTGCGTGCGGCCATCGAAGCGTGGGACTCCGAAGCGCGCGTCGGGCTGCTCAGCTCCGGACACATGGCGAACGACGTCGGCGGGCCGCGGACGTTCGCCGGCTCGCCAGACCCGGAGTTCGACGCTGAAGCGGTCGCCTGGATGCGCGACGGCGATCTCGACGGTGCGATCCGCCGCTGCCTGCAGTTCGACCGCATCCTCGAGGCGGGCAGCATGACGTACCAATATCTCAACGCGGTGACGGCGCTCGCGGCTATGGGAGGCCGGCCGGCCACGTTCGCCGAGGCGACGGAGTCCCGGTTCTCGTCGAGCCCCTTCTTCCTCTGGAGCAGCCACTCATGAGCAAGTACATGATCGACAAGTTCATGCGCGCGGTGGAGCTGAGCGATGCGGCGCTCGCCGCATACGTTGAGAATCCGGAGCGGTTCATCGAGGGCTGGCTCGAAGGGAGCAGCGGACCCGAGACGGCCGCCGACGATCGTGTGCTCACTGCCGAGGAGCGGGCAGCCTTCGCGGCACGCGATTACTCCGAGCTGTACCGGCTGGGCGCGCATCCGTACCTGCTGTGGCACTTCATCGAGGCCGCCTATACCGATGAGTTCACCGCCGACTTCGGCTGGCGTCAGTTGGTCGAGCGGTATCGGGCCGCCGTGGCACCGCACGGCTTCGTCGACTACATACCCTGACGGAAGGCCCGGCTCAATGGTTCTGACGTCAGAAGCGTCCGCGCAGCCCGATTCGAGGATCGAGACGGACTCGCTCGGGTCGCTGGAGGTGCCGAGCGACGCCTATTGGGGAGTGCATACCGCGCGGGCGCTGACCAACTTCCCTGTGGCGATGCGCGCGATCAGCACCTACCCGGATCTGATCCGTGCTTTGGCGCGGGTGAAGCAGGCTGCGGCGCGGGCGAATAGGGATTTGGGGGTGTTGGATGCGGGGAAGGCGGATTTGATTGATCGGGTGTGTGAGGAGATCGCCGGCGGGGCGCTGCATGAGCAGTTCGTGGTTGGGGTGATTCAGGGTGGTGCGGGTACGAGCACGAACAT
>NZ_JBHLTG010000022.1:0-6937 GCF_042434515.1 Lysobacter korlensis | reverse complement strand
GTAGCGCAGAGCACCGCTGAGCAATACGGCCTATTGCCCGCCTAACACCTGAGTTAAGCCGCGCCGCGAAGCGGCGTCGGCTTGGACGAATTGTTAGCACTCACCTGCGAAGTACCACTGCAGGAAGCTCAAGAAGGTGGGAAAATCTGGAGCGAGAGTGCCTTGGATCAAGAGGCTGTCGCCGCCTTCAAAGTCCACCGTGTATACGGCGTCCGTTGCTGCGTCATAGACGAGGACCGAGCCTGCGAGCAGGTCCGAGATTACGAGGTAATGCTCGGGCCAGCTAAATTTGCTGCGCGCCACAGCCGTAGAGTACTCGACGCATTCCGTCGAGGTGGGATCACCCGCATTGAGCAATAGGAATCCCGTCCGTGAACTCGAAAACGGGCCTTCGCACGTGGCAAAGAACTCCGACGCCACAGACCCCGACTGAAAGCCAACAGTCTCTAGGTACTGGAGCGACAACGGCTCTTCCCGCTTCCAGGCTTCTTTTACGGCGACTGCGGGGATGGCCATTGTGAGTGCTAACACCTGAGTTAAGCCGCGCCGCGAAGCGGCGTCGGCTTGGACGAATTGTTAGCGCTCAGCTTACGCGAGCCACAGAATCGCGCCTTGGCCTCGCGCGGCGGCGCCCTGATAGAACTCAACCAGACTCTTGTAGTTCTCAACTAAGTACTCAAGCGCCTCGTCGCCATCCCTCTCCCAAATTACCACCGGGTAGACCTCTGCCTTTGTCATCTCACGGGGCGCGAAGCGCGACTTGAAGGTTTCCTCGTCCGGCAGGGCACTGGCGATACTTCTCACCTGATCGGCGTTCAGAAGCCTCGCCGGACCGTACCCGACATCCTCTCCGAGTTCATCGCCACCGAGAATCGCAGAGCCTAGGGGATCAGGCGCGTCGTCCGCCTTGCCGGTCAGCAGGTAATGAATCCCGTGCCACGCTTTGTCCACGTCAGCGTAGTGCGGAGGTTCACCCTCCCCGTCGTCCGGGTAAAGGTACTCCTCTACCTGTTCAGGGTCTTCTACGAGCCGCTGCATCGTTTCGATGTCTACCGCGGCGAAACAACCAACCATTCCCATGCAGAACTCTCCCTGAGGGCTAACACCTGAGTTAAGCCGCGCCGCGAAGCGGCGTCGGCTTGGACGAATTGTTAGGTTGCCGCCGACGAGCGAGCGCCTGGCCGATCAGCGCCCCACAGCTGACTCCGAGCAGGGATAGGAAGAAGCCTGGAGCGTTCTGCTGGAGGAGCGCAAGGAGCGAACCATGTCCGGTGAGCTGGGCAATCTGATACACGAAGTAGAACGCAACCGCCCACAGCAAGGCATGCATAACGAGCGCTGGAACGAGGAACCTGCTCCGAGCGAGGTAGCCGCCGAGGCCGGCACCAAGCAGCGCAATTGCGGCTGTTAGCAGAGAGTGGTGCACGCCTAGCTCAAGCAAGAAGCTGGCTTTCTGAGCGACGGTAATGAAGAAGGCCATCATCACGAGGCCGAGCAGGATACGGCGCATATTCCATTCTCTCCTAGGCAACCTAACACCTGAGTTAAGCCGCGCCGCGAAGCGGCGTCGGCTTGGACGAATTGTTAGGCCTGCGTCCGGACATGGCTACCGCCCGCCCCAACGCGTGGCCACGTGGATTATGGTCAAGACTACAGCGGGAATCATCAGGCTCACTGCCGTTACGAACGCCAATGGCCAATCGAGCGCGATGCAAAGAAAAGCGTAGGCAACTGCATATACCGCTGCGAGCGAATCGGCCGCGCTAAGACGTGGCGTACGGGCAGCGACTGCACGCCAAAACGCAAAGGCGAGCGCCATCAGGCAGCCCGCATAGGTAACCCTCGCTGCAATGCGAGCTGCCTCGACCGCTCCGTGCTCCCAAACAGCAGCGGCCAGGCCCAGCGGAACGAGGCCTAGGAGGATGAGCGTTCATTCGCGCGGCTTCGGAAAGTGTTTCAAAGTAGGCCTAACACCTGAGTTAAGCCGAACCGCGAAGCGGTTTCGGCTTGGACGAATTGTTAGGCCCCAGCCCGGACCTGGCTTCGCGCGACGGTTGACCAGAACCTGCCTGTCCTTCTGTCCGCCGCGGCGGTAACAAGCGTGAGGGGACAGAGCTGATTGTTTCTGATGGTAGGAAGACCATAAAAGGCGTGCTTTGGGTCTGAGACACAGATATCCCACTCGGTGTTGAGGGCAGCTCGCATTGTCTCTCCAACGTACCTCGCATACCCGTCGATTAGACGTTTGGCACTCTCGCTAAGCGCATCCTCGACCGTGGTGAACTCGGACAGGTAGTGGCGCTCGACCAGGTCGAGCGAGTCGATCGAAAGGTCCAGGTTGCTCGCGACTTCAGGGGGCAGCGAGCTCTTGAAGACAACAAGCGCATCGTCCATATGGACGAGCCATTCTTCGAACCGTTCGCGCTGATCACTCATCATGGGGCCTAACACCTTGAGTTAAGCCGAACTGCGAAGCAGTTTCGGCTTGGACGAATTGTTAGGCCGAATTGGCGAGGATACTGAGGCGTTTGCCCAAGCTACCCGTCACGCGACCGACAGCCGAGACACTACTGCAAGACCGGGCAGAGCACACCTGGAGCCGGGCCTTGCCGGAAGAGCTGCACCCAAGCGGCCGGCAGAGACCGAAAGAAGTGACGGAGAGTGCAGCCGCCGCGGTAAACGATCCGGGGCAAAGAGCGTCAGCGGCTGAAAGACCCGCCGGGGCGTACTCACTCGCTAGCCGGCCCTCCGCACAGAACATGGCTTGTTCCAATGCGGCCTAACACCTGAGTTAAGCCGCGCCGCGAAGTGGCGTCGGCTTGGACGAATTGTTAGAGCCCAGTCTACGCGGCGGCAGGCACGCATGCCCGGGTTGCACCGACTCTCTAACGAGCCTAAGGCAACGGAAGACCTCCCGGCCAGCGGAGTCGAGCTGCCCGGTGGAGACGAGGAAGTTGGTGACGTGCTGGGCGTCTTGCACGAGGTTGCTTGGAGTGCCCGGCAGCCGACCCAGCAGGTTGGCCGTGACGCGCCCGTCTGACGCAGGCGCCACGCGATAGATGAACCCCTCGTAGGTTCCGAGGTGAGCCAAGCCGGTGAAGGCATAGACGCCGGATGGATTACGAACGATGCCCGCAACGTTTTGGCTAAGAACGGTTTGACGCGTGCGGTCCTGCGCCTCAAAGACCAGCCGGCCGATCCACTCACCACGGTCGGTGCCCAAGAGCCGCCCACCGAAGACGGCCAGCGAGTGGTCTACGACCTCCGCCTCAAGGCGGCCTCCAGCCGGAGGCGTAGGTGGCGCATCTGCCGTGCAACCTGCGAGTGCTAAGGCCGCCAAGACCGCGTGCACCTTCATCTGGGCTCTAACACCTGAGTTAAGCCGCGCCGCACAGAAGGCTGGCCGAAGGCCGGAGACTCGCTAACCCGGACCTTTCAACGAAGCCACGAAGCGGCGTCGGCTTGGACGAACTGTTAGGCGCGAGTATGCCCGGCGAAGCGACGGGAAACACTAGCCGCGGCCTTGGGTGCACGAGGTGACGCAGGGCGACACAGCAATTCAGGCAAGCGGCGGATGGGCCCGGCCGAAGCCGCAGAACTCGGCGGCAACGTGCAGCCGAGCGGCCGCACGCATGACTGAGCAGGGCGAAGCGCTCTGGCGGCCGCGACCGTGGATGTGCAGAGCACGATGTGTCCGAAGGCAGACAACACGCCCGCGCGAACTCTCGAGCGCCCTCCGGTAACTTCACCGGCTTTCGCCGGCAACCTCACGAAGGGCGGGGTAGACCCCTTAAATGCTACGAACGAGCCCGCCTAACACCTGAGTTAAGCCGCGCCGCGAAGCGGCGTCGGCTTGGACGAATAGTTAGCCGCCTTGCAGAGCGGGCCGAAGATAGGACCGGTACCCTGCATCGTCTACTTCGATATTGCGGCACTCGGACACTGCCTGTTGGGCACGCTCTGCCGTTCGTCGGCCGCTGTTGTGGCGCTCCAGGTACCCCGCGATTTCGTTTGTGAAAGCTGAGTCCTGCAACAACATAGCCTCGGTTGCATCCCAGCACGCCGGATCTTCCGAGCGATATTGGGCACGAACCCGCTGGAAGGACTGCACGCTCTCAGGCGCGATCGCTTCACAAATGAGTGCGTGTGCCATCAGCCTCATGATGCGACCAGAATAGTACGGGTCCTCGTGCTGTCCTGAGCACTCCGGTGGCATTGCCTGGGCAAGCGCAGTGCCTGTACCGAAAGCAAAGGCTAGGCAGACGTAGAAGGCGGTTCTCATAGCGCGATCATGTCCATACGGCTAACACCTGAGTTAAGCCGCGCCGCGAAGCGGCGTCGGCTTGGACGAATTGTTAGGGGGCTGGCCCCGTGAGCTTGGCGAGCTCCGCATCTGTATAGAGCTTTAGCCGCTCAATCCGCTGACCATTAAGGAAATCCAGTGAAGGACCGTATTCGTATCCCGGCGCTTCGGCCGAACCGGCCAAGCTGTGCACTCGTGTGATGTTGTAGCCATCGCAGAAGTAGGTTTGGGTGCCGCCATCTGAGGGAGCAAATGGCGCTGGGTCGCATTCTGGACGCCCGCCGCCGAGGATCGCTTGATAGTTCTTCCAAGCGGCGGCAACAACTGAAGCATGCTCAGGCTTTAGCCGAGCGACGTCGATGCCAAAGTTTGGCCCGGTGTCCGCGATGAGCTTCACTGAGGAAGGCAGGCGCACCTTCGACGGGTTCATCGGAAGCCCAGTCTCAGGATCGTCCTCGTAGCCCGCGGCATACGGCACGTCCGGGGCTTCGGCCGGCACCGTCTCAGCCGTGCAAGCGGTCGTGGCAACTACCGCAGAGCAGAACCACAACATGCAACTAAGCCTCATGCAGCCCCCTAACACCTGAGTTAAGCCGCGCCGCGAAGCGGCGTCGGCTTGGACGAATAGTTAGGGCGCGTACCGTGTCGCTACCCCTAGCGCGACGTTACGCCCCTTTGCCGGAAGCCGTCCAGATACGATGGAGGTCACCGTCTACGAACCCCACCGCTACTGCCTCTGCTGATGTCAACCATGCGCCGCTAGGGCTTTCCACGTATTGGGCCAGCAAACCCCGAACACGCTCAAGGCAATCAGTCCAAGCCGACCCGGAGAACGCCAAAGGGATGGCCAGTGCCCTAGGCTCGGGCTCCCAGACTTCGTCGCAGGGCCAGTCGTCGTCGGAGTCCGCATAACGGTCAGATCCGATCAGCTCAACGCCGTACTTAACCCCTTCCATGCCGGCTGGCTCGAACAGGTTGAACGCGAATGCTCGCACTCCCGGCTGCAGCTGCCGGGCTGCGTCGTTGAGCCAGCTCTCGAGAAGCGACGGAAATTCCATAGCGCCCTAACACCTGAGTTAAGCCGCGCCGCGAAGCGGCGTCGGCTTGGACGAATTGTTAGGCGGCCAGCTTAGCCCGAACGCTTCCGCTGCCGCTGGTAGTAGGTGACGACCTGCCAAAACGAAGGGCAGACGTTTGCTTCCATTGGGCCGCCATCCACGAGCCAGTGTGTAACGGACTTCACCGCGTGCTCCCGTGCTGGCTCCGGTAGGCGGGCAGCCTGCTCCATATGCCTCGCCAACGTCTCTAGCCGAGATAGATCGAAGCCATCAATCTTCGCCGTGCGGGTTTGAGCCGCGCCTTCAAGTAGTAGGGTGCTGAGATCTGTCATGGCCGCCTAACACCTGAGTTAAGCCGCACCGCTGCGGAAGGGTGGCCGGCGCCCAAGTGGCTGAGCGGCCGGAGCTTTCCACGAAGCCACGAAGCGGTGTCGGCTTGGACGAATTGTTAGGCAGCGACAACCAAAGGGTTGCAGGCCTTTTGCGGAAGAGTACCGGCTGATCGTTCCGGAGGCGACACGCTCACACGGCTACCGGACCCGACGTGCCTAACGGCGGCGGAGCACCCTCAACTGGCCGAAGGGCGGGGCTGCGGGCGGCGGGGCTGCGCCCGAAGAGCAAACTGAAACCAGTGTTGCGTTTGGCGCGGCCTAACACCTGAGTTAAGCCGCGCCGCGAAGCGGCGTCGGCTTGGACGAATTGTTAGGCCTCATTCTGCAGTAGCTCCGGAGCGAGCGCACGCTGCAGTACAACTGGCCAATCCGCGTTGGCAAGACCGGCCGCCGCCAGCAGATCACGCCAATCTCGTTTGGCCAAGGCGAGCGCTGATTCGAGCTGCATGGGCACGCCGCCAGCCAAGAGGAGGATGCCCATGTGCACCCTTACACGCGTTTCATCCCACTCAGGCTCTGAGGACGGCTCATTAAGGGCAGCAAGCCGTTCCAGAATGTCAGGCTGAAGCTCTGCAGGGTACGCGGAGGCGACGTAGCGTGTGACGAGTGGCGAGATGCTACCCATGAGGCCTAACACCTGAGTTAAGCCGCGCCGCGAAGCGGCGTCGGCTTGGACGAATTGTTAGCCGTTACCCGGCGAACTGGTAGCGCACGGCTGCTAAGGCAAGGGCGAAGAGGTAACCGTACAGGAACCGATCCATGCGCACGAGTTCCTGGCCCAGTTTGGCACGCCAAGCGCCGATACCGACCATTGCCGCACCGGCGATGACCGGGGAAACAATGAGGTTTGCAAGGCGCCACCCTTCCGGTACAAGCGATTCCGGGAACAGCACCAGGCTTAGGCCGCCAGCCGAAGCTCCGAAGATTGCATACCCGAAGGCAGCCACCGCCGGGTTGACGGGCTTCCGGCGTTGCCTACGCGAGTGCAGGCCAAGTTCAGCGAGCGTCTCCAGTACCAATTGGATCAGCAACTCACCGACGACCTCGAATACGAACTCCAGCACGCAGCGCTACTCCCCAGTAACGGCTAACACCTGAGTTAAGCCGAACCGCGAAGCGGTTTCGGCTTGGACGAATTGTTAGGCCGAATTGGCTTGGATGCTGAGGCAACTGCCCCGAGGCAC
>NZ_JBHLTG010000021.1:0-7114 GCF_042434515.1 Lysobacter korlensis | reverse complement strand
AATGTATAGGGTGCACCTGCTGGTCGCCGGCAACGGGCCCTAACAATTCGTCCAAGCCGACGCCGCTTCGCGGCGCGGCTTAACTCAGGTGTTAGGCCGCATTGGAACAGCCCATGTTCTGTGCGGAGGGCCGGCTGGCGAGCAAGCTCGCCCCGGCTGGTCTTTCGGCTGCTCACGCCCTTCGCCCCGGACCGTTCCGGTGGCGGCTGCACTCGCCGTCACTTCTTTCGGTCGCTGCAGGCCGCTCGGTTAGAACTCTTCCGTGAAGGCCCGGCTCCAGGTGTGCTCGGCGCGGTCTTACAGTAGGGTCTCGGCTGTTGGCCGGTTGGCGGTGGCTCGGGGCAGCTTCCCCGAGCATCCTCACCAATTCGGCCTAACAATTCGTCCAAGCCGACGCCGCTTCGCGGCGCGGCTTAACTCAAGGTGTTAGGTGCGGCATGCAGCCTTCTCGCAAACTGGCGCTGGTACTACTCGGATGCACCGTGCCGCTGGCGATTGCCGGAGGGCCCGCCGCAGAACCCGAACGAGCACGCGTGTACTACCGCTCGTTCCTCAGCACATCAATCGTCGCTCTTGACGAGGCCATGCTCGCTAGCGCTCACGACGAGCATGTCGTGGTAACTAGCCCGCAGCGGCTTCAGGCCCTTCGGCGCGCGCTTGACCGGCCGTGCAAAGCCGTGCCGGTGACACACGCGCAGGACCTACGTCTTCTTGTTCGTTGGTCAGGCGCCCAGCCGTGGAGCTGGAAAGCGTCGGCCTTTGCGTCCCGCGACTCGCGCACTAACTATGCGTGCGAATTCACACCAGCTCATCGGCAGGCGGTTCTGGCAACATTGGGGCTGGAAAGGTAAGGGCCACGTCGGCCGCACCTAACAATTCGTCCAAGCCGACGCCGCTTCGCGGCGCGGCTTAACTCAGGTGTTAGATTGCGATGAGGCCTCTGCCGCTACTTGCTGAAAAGGCCGCGTTAGTTGCGATTCTCGCGGCTTGCAGTGACACGGGGCGCCATGAAGTGCCTGGAGTCGTGATTTCTAGGCTCGGCGGCGATGCCTGCGAGCTGGTCATTGATCGCGCCGACGGGTCCACGCCCCAGCGAGTCGCAGGAGTCAAGTGCGTAGCAATGCCTGATCGCTCCGTTCAGGTCACAGCCCCCGGTTGCGCACCGCTCGTGCTTCAGTCCTTCACCGCCACCGGACCAATCGACGGCTATGTGTGCCCCTCATGTAACCAGCCGCGGTCGGAGGCAGCAGAGTGTCTGCCAGGCATTTCCAGCCTGCCGGAACTCTGGGCATTCCGTTGACAGCCGGCTCGCAATCTAACAATTCGTCCAAGCCGACCCCGCTTCGCGGCGCGGCTTAACTCAGGTGTTAGAGCCCATGACCGAGATCGTCGAGTGTGTGAAGCACGAAGAGCAGGAGGCAACGTTTGTCTGCCAGCACCTCGTCGCGTGCCTCCATTCCGGAGAACCAGTCGGCTTCTACTTCTCTGGCGAACCGCGGGGAGACGCCTGGTGCTCGGCCTGCGAGGAGACCCGGATCCGGGAGGGTGGCTCTTCCGGCGACTGGAACGAGCGTTCAGAAGCCTTTGCTGGCATTAGTCTGTTGTGCGGCGCCTGCTATGACAGCGTCAGATCGCTGCATGGGCTCTAACAATTCGTCCAAGCCGACGCCGCTTCGCGGCGCGGCTTAACTCAGGTGTTAGAGGGCTATCGAAGTTCACCGGCAGCTGTGAGCTTCCTTGGCGAGGCCGCGCCGGCCAGATCCCACGCGCGTGTCAGTTCGCCGTGGGCACCGTGAAGACAGGAGGGGAAAGGCGGGCTTGTCGCGCATCCTCACCGACACGTACTTCAAGTGCGTCACCTTTCACGGTAAAGCGCACAGTGAGAAACCGGCTCATCCTCTGCTGCCTCGTAACCAACGAGGCAAGTGGAACAGGATATTTGAACTCTTGTCCGTCCTGCCCGGGTGCGCTTCGCCATCTCACTACTACGCGTTCGGGAATTGGCATGGTGTCGCTGTACACGCGTAGAGCACCAGCGGCAAACTCATCGTCGCCATCTGGACCGTAAGGCAAGATGATTTCGCCATAATCAATGCGGAACTCATACGCCGGTGTTGCGCCGTTGTGCATGGCCACAGAGTGAAGCCTCGCACTTTCCGACGTCGTAGCGCAGCCCCCTAGCAGGGCTACAGCCAGTATCCACGCTCTCATCGGTCCCCTTCTTCCGTCCGCCCTAGTAGGCTTTCATGCACATAGTAAGCTCGTGCGCCAGGCAGCTGCGAGATGGCATCGGGGCGCCCTCTAACAATTCGTCCAAGCCGAAACCGCTTCGCGGTTCGGCTTAACTCAGGTGTTAGGCGTCATGGATGAAGGTCTGCAGCGACTGATACAGGAATACCTCGCAGCTGTCCGCGAAGCCGTGGCAGAGCTGTCGGCGTCAGGCATTCCACTACCCGCCAGCCGAATGGAATGGGTTACCTCCGGCGCGCCAAAGCAGGGCGTGCTCGTGAGCGGCCGCGTCTACCTCAAGCATGGCTATGGCTGCGCGGTGGGCACCGAGCCCAACGAAGTAGACTTTGACTTCGGCGAGCGCGGCGAGACCAACGGATTCGATGGCCGGCGCCTCGCCAGATTCAGCGGGTTCCAATCCAGCGCCTACGGCTTCGCCGACGAGAAGGAGCTCGAGCGAGCGCTCGGGGTGGAAGCTGAGCAAGGGCGCGTGGTGAAACGTGGGTCGCTCTACTACCTCACGTGCCATGTCGCCTAACAATTCGTCCAAGCCGACGCCGCTTCGCGGCGCGGCTTAACTCAGGTGTTAGGCGGGGAGTAGTGGCTGTCTTGGTCAGTGCAGCTCTGGTCGGCCTCGCACTACAACCGCACTCAGGCAAAGGCGCCGTGGCCTTCGTCGCAGCGCCCGCGAGTCCGCTCGGGACGGTTGGCTGCCTTCGGACGCACCGGACCTCACACTCTTCCGGTCCGCGCCCGGTTGAGTTCTCGGGCCTAACTGAAAGCGTTAGGCACTGGGGCTTCCTCTCGGGCGCTTGTCCTGCAGCCGCCGCCGGGTCGACTGCCTTCGGCCGCCCCGGACGGGTAAGATCGGCTCGTTGCTGTGAGGGTTCGGCGCGACCTCACGCATTCTTTCCGGGCCAGCGAGTATCCGCGTGCTGCGGATTCTTTCGGGCCTAACTACGCGTTCAAGCCGACACCGCTTCGCGGCGCGGCTTAACTTGGGTGTTAGGCGGGCACCAGTGCTGTGTTGGTCGGTGGTGTTCCGCATGGCTTCGGGCTGCTGTCGTGTCCAGGCAAAGGCTCCGAGGTTTTCGTCGCCTTGTCCGCAAGTTCGCTCGGGACCGTTGGCTGACTTCGGCCGCATCGGGCCTCGGGCTCTTCCGGGTCGCGCCTTTGCCGCCCTTTCGGGCGTTATTCCATAACGCACTGTCCGCTGGTGCCGGGCGCTCTTCAGGCGTCGCCGCCGAGTTGACTGCCTTCGGCCGCTGCCGGCGGACCGTTCTGCCAGTTGCTGTGCCGCCCTGCTCGGCCTCCGGCTTTGGTCTCGGCCCTTGTCTCTTTTCCGGCTCCGGCCGGTATGCTGCAGCCTAACAATTCGTCCAAGCCGACGCCGCTTCGCGGCGCGGCTTAACTCAGGTGTTAGGCGTCGGATGTTTAATCAAAGGAGATTTGCTTTGACAAGCAACGTGTTAATAGCGGCGGTTGTTTCCATGTCTCTTGGTGGCTGCGCCACCGTCCAGTACGGCTCCCGAGATGCGGAAGCGGACCTCCAAAGGCTCGAACCAATCCCAGGAAAGGCAAGCTTGTACGTTTGTCGTGAGAACGCAGCCTTTGTTGGCGCTGGGAACAGAACAAGTGTGATCGTGGACGACAAGCCCATCGGCACGCTCAAGCCGAACAACTTCGCACACACTGTTGTCGAGCCAGGCAGTCACGACATATATCTAGACCAGAGCCCGGGGGGAAAGAGCGGCACACTTACGATCAATACGATCGCAGATGAGGTGGCCATCGTCTGGGCCGGGATGACCGGCAATGGCTGGGGCGTGCTCACCGTGGATGAGTTCTCTGATCGGGCCGAGGCGGAGCGCTGCGTGCGAGGGGCAAAGTACGCTGTCCCGCCGACCAACTAGCCCCAGCCTAACAATTCGTCCAAGCCGACGCCGCTTCGCGGCGCGGCTTAACTCAGGTGTTAGCGCCCATGCCTATTTCCCGGCGAGCCGTGACGGCCCTTACCCTTCTTACTGCCTCTGGGCCCGTACTCGCGTCGGACGTCACGGGGCTGCCCACCATGCTCATGGGTGTTCCCACAATGATCGTTCTTAATCTCGCCTTAGGCGTCTGCACGGCGCTCCGAGGAGTCACAGCTCGGAAGGTCATCGCGACTACCGGCGGTCTTGTGGCAGCGGCGGCTTCTATTCTCTTCGGGGAAGATGCCCTGGGAACGCTCTCCAGGGGGCAAGAGGCAGTTCTCGGCACGCTGTTCTTCGGGCTGGCTGGACTGGCGTTCTACCTCTGCTTCAAGCTCTTCAGTCCACCAAGCGCACCAATCTCGGATGGGCGCTAACAATTCGTCCAAGCCGACGCCGCTTCGCGGCGCGGCTTAACTCAGGTGTTAGCAGCCATGGAAGCACCAACTCGGCCCGAAGACTCCTTCCAGACCTTCGTCGAGGGAGTCGGGCGGCTGGTCGATGATCTAGAGCACGCCGGCGCGGCACACGGCAGCACAACCTGGTACTTGGCAAATCATCTCCGTAGGGTGCATCAGAATGCACTGTCGTCGTCCTCGGCAAAGGAGATCAGCCAGTCTATGCGGGCTGTGTCCCGGTTTACTGTCGACTCGCTAGAGTGGGACGGCGAGCTCATGCGCAGAGTTCAAGAGTTGGAGGCGCTGCATCGGCGTCTTCTGCACTGCAGTCCGGAGCAGTCTCGGCTTGGCTGCTAACAATTCGTCCAAGCCGACGCCGCTTCGCGGCGCGGCTTAACTCAGGTGTTAGGCCTCGGAGGTAGATGATGGGCGCTCGTGAGTTCGTGGCGTGCTGGAAGCGCGAGAAGGAGTCCTACATGGCCTTTGTCCAGAGCGGCGATGGGCTGGCCGGCAAGCAATTTGCTGCGCTTGACCTGCCTGCCGAGCAGCAGGCGAAGCTCTGGGCAGCGCTGGATACGGCCCTTACGGACGTGTTCTATACGCTACTGCTTGGGTTGGACGGTTGCGCCCAAGTGGGTGGAGTGCAGGAGATCTTCCGCATCCACGATGAGGAGGGAAACCTCATTTCGGATTGTGGCGAGCTTGAGGCCGAGGCATATGAGCAGTTCCAGGCCAAGGCCTAACAATTCGTCCAAGCCGACGCCGCTTCGCGGCGCGGCTTAACTCAGGTGTTAGGCCTTGCATCAGGATCGACGTATATGAGTAACGGAACGCAAGAGCAGATGCCGGGCTGGCTCGCCGCTGGGAACGTGGCGCTGGTTCTCATGGTCGCGATCGGAACACTCTGGCCGTTCGAGATGACCAACATCCTGCCGCACGCTCTTCAGTTCACGCATTGGCCTTTGTGGCTTAAGGTGGCAGCTGGCCTGTGTGCTGTCACTTGCGTCGCAGGGGATTTGTGGTTTTGGGTGTATAAGCCGCTCGCTAGGCCAGTCCGGTAGGCAAGGCCTAACAATTCGTCCAAGCCGACGCCGCTTCGCGGCGCGGCTTAACTCAGGTGTTAGAGCCCAGTCATGCAAAAACTGTGCGTGTATGTCGAAGGCAGCGATCTGGAGGACTGCGAAGGCGCCGTCCTGTCGAGGTTCGGGCGGCTAACCGCGCAATGGTCCGAAAAGGGGGCCAGCTTAATAAACGAGCGATCGTCCCCGGACGAGGACCCGACCTTGGGTCCTGGTGATTGTCCCGACTGGTCTCTAGGGCTTGAGATGCCGCTCGGCGCTTTCGGACGCGCAGAGGCGGAGGAGCTAGTGTCATTTGCGACAGAGCTGTGTCAGGCCACTGGTCGGGACCTTGTTGTCGGCGTGGCGCTCGATAGCCGCAGACTGGAAGAGATCCATTGGCTCAGTGCAGACGCGGGCGCGAGTGACGTAGAGTTCCTCGTAGTTCACGTCGCTGGGCTCTAACAATTCGTCCAAGCCGACGCCGCTTCGCGGCGCGGCTTAACTCAGGTGTTAGAGCCCAGTCATGCAAAAACTGTGCGTGTATGTCGAAGGCAGCGATCTGGAGGACTGCGAAGGCGCCGTCCTGTCGAGGTTCGGGCGGCTAACCGCGCAATGGTCCGAAAAGGGGGCCAGCTTAATAAACGAGCGATCGTCCCCGGACGAGGACCCGACCTTGGGTCCTGGTGATTGTCCCGACTGGTCTCTAGGGCTTGAGATGCCGCTCGGCGCTTTCGGGCGCGCAGAGGCGGAGGAGCTAGTGTCATTTGCGACAGAGCTGTGTCAGGCCACTGGTCGGGACCTTGTTGTCGGCGTGGCGCTCGATAGCCGCAGACTGGAAGAGATCCATTGGCTCAGTGCAGACGCGGGCGCGAGTGACGTAGAGTTCCTCGTAGTTCACGTCGCTGGGCTCTAACAATTCGTCCAAGCCGACGCCGCTTCGCGGCGCGGCTTAACTCAGGTGTTAGGCGGGCAGCAGTGGCTGTCCTGGTCGGTGAGGTTCTGCGCCGCTTCGGGCTGACGTCGCTCGCAGGCAAAGGCGCCGTGGTTTTCGTCACAGCGCCCGCGGCTCCGCTCGGGACGGCTGACTGGCTTCGGACGCATCGGGCCTCACGCTCTTTCTGCCCGCGCCCGGCAGGGTTCTCGGGCGTAACTTCGTCACGCTGTGGCGGTTCTCGGCGGGCGCTTCTCACGCAGTCGCCGCCGGGTTGGCTGCCCTCTGCCACTGCCGCCTGTCGCTCTGCCTGTTGCTATGCCGCCCTGCCCGCCCTCTACCCTTGGTCTCGGCCCTTGTCTCTTTTACGGCTCCGGCCGGTATGCTGCAGCCTAACTATTCGTTCAAGCCGAGCCCGCTTCGCGGGCCGGCTTAACTCAGGTGTTAGAGCCCAATGGATGGGATTAGGCGACTCGTCGGAACAGTTCTTGTAGCTCTGTTCCCTATCCCAGCCATGGCCTCGGG
>NZ_JBHLTG010000020.1:0-11420 GCF_042434515.1 Lysobacter korlensis | reverse complement strand
GTAGCGCAGAGCACCGCTGAGCAATACGGCCTATTGCCCGCCTAACACCTGAGTTAAGCCGCGCCGCGAAGCGGCGTCGGCTTGGACGAATTGTTAGACCGATGCCGAGGACTTGGGCAACGGAATCGGACGAATGGCTCGCCAGACGCGCGCTCCCAGGAGAGTTGTTTGCCATCCTCGGATAGCTCGAACTGAGTGGCTGAAAGCCAGGTTTCGCCTTCGCCGGACAGCTCGAGGATGAGAGCGAGCTCCCGACCGCGCACCACGACGGCCCGGACGGGGCCTGAGCTTTCCCAGTAGCTCACCCTGCGCGGCTCGATAAGCAAAAACGAATCTTCCGTGCCTTTGCCACATTGCGACGGATCAGCATTCCACTCACCTAGAAAGCGACCCGGGATCACGGCGTCGTGGGCAGCTGTGGAGGCCGACACTAACAAGAGAGCGGCGGTGGAAAGCAACCTCACGATCTTCATGCTCTCTCCTCAGCGGCCTAACACCTGAGTTAAGCCGCGCCGCGAAGCGGCGTCGGCTTGGACGAATTGTTAGGCGCCATTCAACGGTGTTTCCGACCACACTGGCAAGTATTCCCTGCAGGTATGCGCCTCCGTGAACCAGCACGCGAGCACCGCCACGTACGTTGGCTTGCGCGAGCAGGTGCCCTGCGCTGTACAAGTGCCAGTGAACGTGACCGTGGCCCCAGGCGCAAGCTTGGTGTCATGGACCATCAGCACGCTCCCTTCTGGCGAAGAAGGGAACCCCTCCGGCTCACTCCGCCGAGTGTCATGGAAGATGAGGTACGGATTCAGGTACAGAACAGGACGAGACGTGTTGTTACGCAGCTCCAACTCGTAGCTGCCGCTCGCCGAATCGTGCGAGCGCACTGCGAGTGAGACGCCTTCCGTCACTAGGCCTCGCGTAGCACACGCCGAAAGCGAAAGGGCCACTACCGCGACAGCCAGTGATGTTTTCATGGCGCCTAACACCTGAGTTAAGCCGCACCGCTGCGGAAGAGTGTGCGGGGCTCAGATGGCTGAGCGGCCGGACCTTTCAACGAAGCCACGAAGCGGTGTCGGCTTGGACGAACTGTTAGGCCCCATGCAGGGCCGCCGCGACAGCTTGCCTCAAGAGCTCGTCATCTTCCACGAGGTCCCGGAACGTCTGGTACGAGAGCTGCCCGTCATTGACTTGGCGCTGTATGAAACGGGCAAGGCGCCACTCATCAGGGTCTGGCTTGTCAAAGTCGAAGTCGATCCCCCCGACGTCGGGTGCTTTGAAGATGTCCACGCCGATGCCATGAGGGCGAACCGACCAGCACGTGTTCGGAATGGTTCGGAAGCGTCGATTTGGTGGCGCCAGGATCTCCTGAGCCTCGGCTAGCCCGAAAGCGCGAACAAGCAGCTCCTTGGCCCACGCCACGTTGGCGTACCACAGCGGGATCGCCTGTCTTACAAGCTCGACATGAGTCTCGGTCATGGGGCCTAACACCTGAGTTAAGCCGCGCCGCGAAGCGGCGTCGGCTTGGACGAACTGTTAGGCATCTTGGCCGGCTGCCTGCAAGAGCTCAACCCGGATAGCCTCCGGCACGTTGAACCACGCGGTGCCTCGATGCAGTACCAGCCGGGTTCCTTGGGCTTCCGCCAGCGCAAGTATCTGCTGGAACCAGCGCCCGTACGACCAAGCGCGAGGTGGTGCCGAGTGGAGAGACCGACGTAGCGGGTCCCAGGAGACCTCCATGCCCTCGCGGTACGCGTACGGGAACGAGCGAATGGCCGGAGTGACGTGCAGCCGACCCTCAGGGTCCAGCTCTACGGCTGCGATCAAATCCTCATCCATGATGCCTAACACCTGAGTTAAGCCGCGCCGCGAAGCGGCGTCGGCTTGGACGAATTGTTAGAGCCCACCCTACAGACGTCGCTCGACCGCCGCTAGGATGCACTCACCCAGAGCGTCAGTCTTTTCCGTTCCGTGCTTTCCCTGGCACGCGAGAATTTCGTCTGCTACAGCGTGAAAGGGGGCGTTGACCGCGACGCCTTGAGCTTTAGTTAAGCAGACGAGGCCGCGATAGTGGAAGTACGGATACGCAGCGATGTCCTTGCGACTGTAGATGTCATCAAGGATCGAATGAAGCGTCTCAGCTTTTGGGTCCCTTGCCGTGCGCTCTCTCGGGGGAAGAGTGGCCAGCAGATCCGCCTTGGTCTTCCCATGAGTTCTCATGCCAAGCGCTGCATTTGTCGCGTCGAGCTCGTACTCGCACTTTTTCATGTCGGGTCCGCGAGCATTCGCAGAGGCGGCAGTCAGCAGGAGTAATAGGAAAATCATGGCTTGAGCGAGTCGCATAAGGGTCCCTGTGGGCTCTAACACCTGAGTTAAGCCGCGCCGCTACCAGATGACGCCGAAGCCCGGGCACCTGAGCGACCGGACGTTTCAACGAAGCCACGAAGCGGTGTCGGCTTGGACGAATTGTTAGGCAGCGACAACCAAGGGGTTGCAGGCCTTTTGCGGAAGAGTAGCGGCTGATCGGTCCGGAGGCGACAGGCTCGCACGGTTGCCGGACCCGAGCCGCATCACCCTTTCGAAGCACCGTTAGCCAGCCGAGGGGCAGGGCTACGGGCAGCGCGGTTGCAGCCGAAGAGCCAACTGAAACCAGTGCTGCGTTTGGCGCGGCCTAACACCTGAGTTAAGCCGCGCCGCGAAGCGGCGTCGGCTTGGACGAATAGTTAGCCAGCTTTGCGACGGACCAGCCGGCTGAACAAGCGGCCAGCCAGTAAGCCGACGAGGGCTCCGACCAGCGCAGGACGGGATACGCCTGTAACGAGGAAGTGGCCGATCACGGCACCAAGCGCAGCCCCGACCAGCCCGACCATGGCGCTGCGACGGCCCGCGGCCGCGCGCTCCAGCTTGGCCTCGTGCGCAAGGCGCTGGGCTTCCTGTGCCTTTAGCTCAGGGCCCATCACCGCGTTGGCTTTGGCTTCGCTTTGTCTATCTTCGCTCACCACGAAACTTCCTTGCTGGCTAACACCTGAGTTAAGCCGCGCCGCGAAGCGGCGTCGGCTTGGACGAATTGTTAGGCCAAGCTCGACGAAGTGCCAGCCTTGCGACGACGGGATTAATGAGGAGCATGATCCACAGAGACCCGGGGAGCGCCCACCAAAGCAGCAGGGTTGCATAGCTGGCACCGACCAGCATGGCCTGTGGACCGGTTCTAGCCGGTACGACACGATGCAGCGCGACCTCTCCGATTAGAGCTACTGGCACTGCCAAGAGCCACAACAGCGGAGCGAAGTAGAACGCAATCTGAGGTGCCATATTTGGTGCGAGGCCGCTGGCTGCGTAATACACGACGCGAGGAGCAACGAAGACCAGAACGCCTATCAACAGGCCGAACAGGAAGAGCGCGAAGAACTTTTTATGGCTCACGGCTGACCCTCCAGCTGGCCTAACACCTGAGTTAAGCCGCGCCGCGAAGCGGCGTCGGCTTGGACGAATTGTTAGCGCCCACAGGTGGCTCCGCTGAGCGCACCCGGGAACTGCTCAAAGCTGAGCGTAATGCTGACGATCCTGCCAGTCCTGCCAAGCAATTCTATGCTCTGCACGCATCCCTCTCGGGGTCCTGGCGGACGACTACATTGAACGGTGCGCAGGTCAGGGTTGTCACTGCTCCCCGGGATCGGCTTTGACACCACCTCCGCACATTCAAGCCCAGCCGTGCTAAGAGCACTGTGGGCCTCTGCCAGCGACTGGCCAATTTTTGCCCGCGCGAGAACCACCTGTGCAAAGGCCTCGTCCGACATGGTAGAGTCTGCCTGCGCGTGGGCCGGCGACGTCAGGATCACTAATAGCAGCAGATAGCGGGGCATGTGGGTGTGGGGGCTAACACCTGAGTTAAGCCGCGCCGCGAAGCGGCGTCGGCTTGGACGAATTGTTAGGCCCCATGCAAGGCCGCCGAGACAGCTTGCCTCAAGAGCTCGTCATCTTCCACGAGGTCTCGGAACGTCTGGTACGGGAGTTGCCCGTCATTGACCTGGCGCTCTATGAGCCGGGCAAGGCGCCACGCATCAGGGTCTGGCTTGTCAAAGTCGAAGTCGATCCCGCCGACGTCCGGTGCTTTGAAGATGTCCACGCCGTTGCCATGAGGCCGAACCGTCCAGCAAGTGTTCGGAATGATGCGAAAGTGCCGATTGGGCGGAGCCAGGATCTCCTGAGCATCGGCCAGCCCAAAAGCGCGGACAAGCAGTTCCTTGGCCCACGCCACATTGGCGTACCACAGCGGGATCGCCTGTCTCACTAGCTCAACGTGAGTCTCGGTCATGGGGCCTAACACCTGAGTTAAGCCGCGCCGCGAAGCGGCGTCGGCTTGGACGAATTGTTAGGCCGCGACATACAGTGCTGCGATGCCGAGAAACTGCGTGCCCACCACAGCAGCTGCGAACTGCCAGAACGGCCGCGGCTGCGCGGCGCCGTGGACAAAAGCATACAGCGACTTGCAATACAGGAACTGATACACAAGCGCTCCGAGCACGGCCACCAAAAATCCTACAAATGGCACGCCGTATGGGACAAGCCAGATGCTGGCCAGCAGGACCAAGTAAACCGGCGTCCCAAGCACATGCATCGTGCGGGTGCCTGCGGCATCCATTTGCGTGTATTCGAGAATCACGAATGCTGCCCTCGCGGCCTAACACCTGAGTTAAGCCGCGCCCCGAAGGGGCGTCGGCTTGGACGAATTGTTAGGCGCCACCCGACTGAGCTGCCCAACGAGACTTGAACGCTTCATCGCGGCTGACGATTGGGTGTGGCGGTGCCGAGTACCGATAATAGAACACGTCCTTCTCGTACTCGGCCAGCTCAGGCGAAGAAGGACCATGGGAAACGAGAGCGACTTGAGCGGCCGCCAACGCGAGTTCCTGAATTTCAGGAGAGAACTCGGTCGCCTTGCTGTACTGCAGCTCGATTGGCCGTGTCCGAAGGCTCAGTGCAAGGGATTTGCCTACGGTGGTGTCGGGCAAATCTCCCGACGTCACGGCGGCGAGGAACTCTTTTGCGGTAGCTAGAAGACTCATGTGTGGCGCCTAACACCTTGAGTTAAGCCGAACTGCGAAGCAGTTTCGGCTTGGACGAATTGTTAGGCCGAATTGGTGAGGATGCTGAGGCAACTGCCCCGAGCCAACCGCCATCCGCCCGACAGCCGAGACACTACTGCAAGACCGGGCAGAGCACACCTGGGGCCTGGCTTTACCGAAGAAGCCGCACCCGGGCGGCCTGCAGGGGCCGAAAGAAGTAACGCCGAGTGCGGTCGCCGCCGTGGACGATCCGGAGCGAGGCGCACGAAGCGAGAGAAGGATCAGCCGGGGCGTGCTGACCTGCTAGCCGGCCTTCCGCACAGAACGTGGCCTGTTCCAATGCGGCCTAACACCTGAGTTAAGCCGCGCCGCGAAGCGGCGTCGGCTTGGACGAATTGTTAGGCGGCCTACCAGCCACCTAGCGGAGCGAGCACTTCAAGTACCGGTCGGTTCCCCGCGTACTTGGTACGAACACCACCCAGCTCCTGCTCGATTGTTTCACAGCCCAGCTCGCCCATGCGGCGATGCACCTCTTGGTCTCGCGCGCTACGGTCTCCGGCGATCTCTCCGGCGAAGTGGCCACAGAGGGCGGCTCGTCCGGCAATCACCCGGGCATCTGCGGGGAGGGCCGCGAACGGCGCCAAGGCCGGATCAGGGGGATCGTTCAGAGGCTTGGCCGCGCTGATGCAGCCGCTAGCGACCAAAGCAAGCACGGCAACGGTGATGGTTCTCATGGCCGCCTAACACCTGAGTTAAGCCGGCCCGCCCGAGAACCCTTATGGAGTTCTGGAGCTTCGAAGCGGGCTCGGCTTGAACGAATAGTTAGGCTGCAGCATACCGGCCGAAGGGGGCAAAGAGACAACGGCCGAGACCAACACCAGAGCCCCGGCAGGCTGCCACAGCAACAGGCAGATGGGGCGACCGCCTGTGCCCGAAGGCAGTCGACTCGGCGGCGACTGCACAACAAGCGTCCGCCGAGAACCGCCACAGCGTGACGAAGTTATGCCCGAGAACCCAGCCGGGCGCGGGCCGAAAGAGCGTGAGGTCCGATGCGGCCGAAGGCAGCCAACCTTCCCGAGCGAACCTGCGGGCGCTGCGACGATACCTGCGGTGCCTTTGCCGGAGTGCTGCGGACGCACGAGGCCGCGTAGAGCCTCACCGACCAGGACAGCAAGTGCTGCCCGCCTAACACCTGAGTTAAGCCGCGCCGCGAAGCGGCGTCGGCTTGAACGAATAGTTAGGCCTGCGCTTAAACGAAGTAATGTGGCGCTTATACATCGGTGGACGGCCAAGCGAAAACTTTGAGGTGGTGGGCAATACGCCAGCCGGGCTCTTGAGACTGATGCTCAGCCGTGAGCTGTCCGTCGCCGCCCCACTCATCAGACAGCATGTGGAAGTGATCCGGTCCGGAGGCTTCCGATTTCTCGGCGAGCTGTAACAGGGCACTTGCTAGTCGGCGGAGCCGATCAGGCGTGCCATGAACGAGGATCTGCTCTCCAGTCTCGTCGCTTTCTATGGTCAAGAAGGACATCCGCCGACTCAATTGAGGGGCCTAACACCTGAGTTAAGCCGACCCGCGAAGCGGGTTCGGCTTGGACGAATTGTTAGGCCCCGACCCGTTAGCCTTTCAGGTGGTACGAGAAGACGCCCTGATCGAGCGGAGTGTAAGACGGATCAGTGCCGGCGGATGGGGAGAAGGCCGCCGAACGTGGGACGAAAAGGCCGCGCTCCTCCACGAGTTGCGTGGACAGGACGAGGTACAGGCCGTCAGCAGTGACATAAACCCGTTTGGGCTCCAACTTGGCGAGCCCGGCCGGCCATTGTGCTGAGGGAACTTCACCGCTCTGCCCGGAGCTGGCTAGAACCCTCGGAGCCTCCGCCGCCACCAGTGCGAGCTCCGCGAATTCCGGAGTGCGAGTGCAGGCGGCTGCGAGAGAAGCCAGAAGGATTGCCGCGAGCGCCGCTCTAGCTGCCATAGGGGCCTAACACCTGAGTTAAGCCGCGCCGCGAAGCGGCGTCGGCTTGGACGAATTGTTAGGCGCCAATCTAGCCGAATTGGACCGCGACCAGATCATCGGGCTTCGGCCGTGGCAGCCGTAGCCTGGCCCGCCTCTGCGTACTGGTGGTGCTTGCCCGTGGCGCAGCACCAGATAGATGTGACGTCGATTTCGTGCCCACGGGGTCCGCTCGGCCAGACCTCGAACCCATACAGCGGGACCTGATGGGCTTCGAGCAGGGCAATGAACTCCAACGCTCGGTCCGGGGGTGGCCCTCGCTCATTCACTCCCTCCAGGGCCGCGTGACCATGCTCCTGGAGAAACTCCAAGAGTGCGGTGTCCAGCTCCAAGTGCCTTCGATCTCCCATTGGCGCCTAACACCTGAGTTAAGCCGCGCCGCGAAGCGGCGTCGGCTTGAACGAATAGTTAGGCTGCAGCATACCGGCCGAAGCCGGCAAAGAGACAGCGGCCGAGACCAAAGCCTGAGCCGGGCAGGGCGGCACAGCAACAGGCAGAGCGGTCAGCCGGCAGTGGCCGAAGGCAGTCAACCCGGCGGCGACTGCGTGAGAAGCGTCCGCCGGTAACCGCCACAGCGTGACGAAGTTATGCCCGAGAACCCTGCCCGGCGCGGGCCTAGAACGCCTGAGGTCCGATGTGTCCGAAGCCAGCCAGCGGTCCCGAGCGAACTTGCGGGCGCTGCGATGAACGCCACCGCGTTTTTGCCTGAGCGTGGTGGAGGCCGGAGGTCGCGCAGAACATCAGCGACCAGGACACGTACTGCTGCCCGCCTAACACCTGAGTTAAGCCGCACTGCGCAGTGGAGGCAACGGTGGCACGCTTTTTTAGTGCCGCCGTTGCCGTAACGAAGCAGTGTCGGCTTGGACGATTTGTTAGGCAGCTGCAACCAAGGTGCTGCACGCCTTTGGCAGAAGAGTACCGGCTGACGCGGCCGGAGGCGACAGGCCCACAAGGTTGCCGGACCCGAGGCGCAGGGAAGCGGCGGAGCACCCTGAGGTTGCCGAGGCTGTGAGCGATCCGGTGCCGTGGTGTGGCCGAAGGGCAAGCGAGAACTGCACCCTCATTTGCCGCGGCCTAACACCTGAGTTAAGCCGCGCCGCGAAGCGGCGTCGGCTTGGACGAATTGTTAGCGCTCAGCCCGGAACCGGTACGTGAGCACGCTATGTGGGTTGATGATGAGGTAAACCAGGTCGGGCTGCAGGTGGGCGCCCTTGGTGCTAGCGATTTCGCCCCGCAGTACCACCGATGCCTCCAGCACGCACAGGCCGCGCTGGCCCGTGCGCTTGCACTCTTCGGCCTTGGCCGCCTCAAAGGCCGCAACGGAGGCATCCCGCTCCGGAACCTCAAACCCCAGGTCGAGCGTGCTCTGGCTGGAACACGATGGGTCCAGCAGATACGAGTAATGACTTGAGTCTGTTTTATAGATGCCCGACACGGTTACAGCCCGACCTACGTACTGCTCCGGGTTCTGCCGGATATGGCAGATGCTTACAGCTGCCTCGGGAGCTGCAGAGGAAGGTGCAGGCGCTTGCCCGGTTGCGGTGGTCGCGCCGGCAAGAAGCAGGCTACTGATCACGAGTCCCACGTTCTCTCCTATGAGCGCTAACACCTGAGTTAAGCCGCGCCGCGAAGCGGCGTCGGCTTGGACGAATTGTTAGGGCTCACCGCTACGAAGCCCCGTGCGTACTGACGAACACCCGTTCTGGCTGGAAGTCCAGGCAGACCAACAGCGCCGAGCGGTGCTGGCCGGTTGGCTTGCCGAGCGAATTGTGGGCGACCCAGAGGGTATTCTCCACCCGTTGCAGACGGTAGCCACCGGTCCTGCCGTTTTGGTACACAGCTCGCACGAGATAGGGCCGCCTTGCATCGGTGCACGAAAACGCCGGTTGGCCAAAAGCCTCCGCGTCGTACCACTTCTGTTCGATGGTCGGCTTGCTTTCCAAGCGCTCCTGAGCGAGCTCAAGCTTAGAGACCGCGACCTCGAAGAATCTTTCTCGCGGGATCGTCTCTACGACCTTCGCCGTATTCATGTTCAGCGCGAACGGGCTGATCCATGTGTCCTGCGTCCCGGCAGCGACGACAGCCGGGGCGGAAAGAGCCAGCAAGACGAGTAGACGTTTCATGTGAGGCCTAACACCTGAGTTAAGCCGCGCCGCGAAGCGGCGTCGGCTTGGACGAATTGTTAGGCCGCGTGCCCTGATCGGCCGAGAGCCCCGGCGGTGCCGGGCGCCGCGCATGGCGGATGCACAACCTCGAATCGCTCAAAGATTATCGGCATGTCCGGCTCGGGGCTATAGCCGCTACCCTCCAGCTCACGGTGGTAATACGACCAATGAGCTGCACGCCACCAAGCCAGCGAGCCATCTCCTTCCCCTTCCGCACGGGCGTGCTCCTCCGTGATTTCGTTCAGGGGCACAACCTCGACGCCTGCTACACGGATGATGCACTGGGCCTCCCCGGCCCAGTTAGTGATGACGTGCAGATCACCTACCTCAGGAAGCGGCTCTCCGTGGACCTCGAAAGACCAAAGCGATGGCGCGGTTGCACGCTTCTTACCGGCCAAAACAAGGCGAGCGCATTCGTCTGCGTCCGGCTGGTTATCGCAGAAGTGCCAGTGGGAGATAGTTGGGTGTTCGTCCCCCGGAAGCGCCCGGAGGGCCAGGAACTCACGCCACATGCTGAGTACGGATGGATGCATGCCGGCGCTCCTGCTTCAGCGGCCTAACACCTGAGTTAAGCCGAACCGCGAAGCGGTTTCGGCTTGGACGAATTGTTAGGGCTCACCCATGTACGGCATACGAGGTGGGTGAGCCACGCGACCACAGGTGCGCACAGGAGCGCACAGGAGCGCGATTAAGCCCATTTCGATCTCGACTAGCAGCAGCAATGCAGCAGGAATGAGCGCAATGGCCGACACAGACAGCCAGTTGGCGTGCCCCGTGCGCGAGAGCCAAACATATAGAGGCACGCCGAAAAAGGTAACCGGCAAGATGCCGAACGTGAAGGTGCCAAAGAACCAGATTTGCGCGGAGTCAGCGGAGCTGAACATTCCTGGAGAGCGGGCTGCTCCTAGCGCGCCATAGGCGGCAGCGAGGCCGGCGGTGGCGATGAGCGCACCGGTTGCCACCGCTTGTGTCGCTACCAGCTGCTTCCAGAACCTCATGTGAGCCCTAACACCTGAGTTAAGCCGCGCCGCGAAGCGGCGTCGGCTTGAACGAATAGTTAGGCTGCAGCATACCGGCCGGAGCCACAAAAGAGACAAGGGCCGAGACCAAAGCCGGAGGCCGGGCAGGGCGGCACAGCAACGGGCAGAGCCGTCAGCCGGCAGCGGCCGAAGGCGGGCGACCCGGCGGCGGCTGCAGGACAAGCGCCCGCCGAGAACCGCCACAGCGTGACGAAGTTATGCCCGAGAACCCAGCCGGGCGCGGCCCGAAAGAGCATGAGGTCCGATGCGGCCAAAGCCAGCCAGCTGTCCCGGGCGAACCTGCGGGCGCTGCGACGAGAGCCATGGGGCCTGTACCTGAGCGCCGCGGCAGGCCGAGATCGCGCAGAGCATCACTGACCAAGACAGCCAGTGCTGCCCGCCTAACACCTGAGTTAAGCCGCGCCGCGAAGCGGCGTCGGCTTGGACGAATTGTTAGGCGCCGAAACCCGCACCAAAGCGGTTGTACAAGCCGATGCCTATGACCGCCAAAACTATCACGACGAGCCCGACTGCCTGAAGGTCTTCCCCATCTAGGCGAGTGAGCCACCTCCGGGCCCGGGGGCTGACGGCAAAAGGAGCGACAGCAACCAGCCCAGTGGCCAGGCAGGCCAACTCGAAGAGCGTGCGGAATTGGATCCAGTCTATAAGGTCTGAAAGCACGGCGTGAGCGCCTAACACCTGAGTTAAGCCGAACCGCGAAGCGGTTTCGGCTTGGACGAATTGTTAGGGCGCGTACCCATTGCACTCACCTACTTGGAGATTGCTGCGTAAAGCTCGGCAACTAGCTGCGCTCGATCGGAGTGCGGTGAAAAAACTCGCTTTGGAAGCCGAGAGTACCTGCTATGAATGCAGGCGATCGAGTTTTCGGACTGCGCGGCGCTCTCAAGTACTAGGTGTTCGGTCTTCGCAGCCAAGTAGCACCGCCTCACAGTACTCATGTCGAGGCTGCTACCAGCCATAAGCTCATCCGCCAGCCTGAACGCAAATTGCTCGAGCAAATCGCTCACATCGAGATCCCAAAGTTCGGGGTGGCTAGGCAGCGCCCTAACACCCAAGTTAAGCCGAACCGCGAAGCGGTTTCGGCTTGAACGCGTAGTTAGGCCCGAAAGGGTCCGAAGCACCTGGACACTCGCTGGCCCG
>NZ_JBHLTG010000019.1:0-45204 GCF_042434515.1 Lysobacter korlensis | reverse complement strand
CGATCGAGTCGTCCCCGATGATCGCGAACGGACCCACCGGGATCTCCCCACCGAACTCATCCGCCTGCCCGGTGATCACACACGGCACCGCCTCGCCGCGAGCCGCCCACGCCGTCGCATACGTCGAATGGGTGTGCACCACCCCCCCGACCTCCGGCATGTTCCGGTACACATACGCGTGCGCCGCCGTGTCGCTGGACGGGCTCCGCTCCGACCCCGGGGTGTCCGCGATCACCGTCCCGTCCAGATCGCAGAGGATCATGTTGTCCGGCGCCAGATCGCCGTAGGAGACCCCGCTCGGCTTGATCACGAACAGGTCCGCCCCAGGCACCCGACCCGACACGTTCCCACCCGTCCAGATCACCAGCGAATACCGCACCAGCTCCCCATGCAGCCCCGCCACCTCATCGCGGGTGCGCGCGATGGCGACCTGCACCTCCGGACTGAACGCGCTCATGCGCGAGCCGCCTCGACGGAGGCGCCGAGTGCGACGCGGGCTCCCTGCGCTCGTGACGCTGCGTGCTGCATGCTCGACTCCATCGTCAGTTCAGGGCGTATCGCGAGAGATCCGGTGGCGGTGAAGTGTGACCGTTCACATCGCCTCGCCACAGGTTACATGCGAAACGGTCACATTTGTCAACACAGAATCTGCTGAAACAGATCACGGGCCGATAACGGCCCCTTCGGGGCGCCTCAGAATCCGGCGATCGCACCCGGCCGAGGTGGCGCGGTCGAGGCGCGGACGACCAGGTCCGCGGGGATCGGCGCATGGTCGGCGTCGCCGTCGCCGCTGAGCTCGGCCATGAGGATGCTCACCGCACGCCGGCCGATGTCCGCGAAGTTCTGCCGGACCGTCGTGAGCGGAGGCGAGAAGTGCACGGCCTCCGGAACGTCGTCGAACCCGACGATGCTGATATCGCCCGGGACGTCGAGGCCGGAGTCGCGACAGGCGTGCATCAACCCTAGGGCCATGTGATCGTTGGCGGTGAAGATCGCGGTGAAATCCTGGTAGCGCAGCAGCTCGAGGCCGGCGTAGTACCCGAAATGCGCCGTCCAGTCACCCAGGACCGGCGCCCGGAGTCGCAATTCCGCCTCGGTCATCTCCTGCAGGTAGCCCTGCATCCTGGACTCCGCCTCGATCCAGTCCTGCGGACCGGCGATGTGCACGATCTCGGTGTGCCCGAGCTCGATGAGGTGCCGGATCGCGAGGCGCGCACCGCTCGTCTGGTCGACCGAGATGCTGTGGCCGATGTCGCGGCCGCTCGACTCGAGCGTCACGAACGGCACACCGATCGAGAGCTCCGCGATCGCGTCGTACACCCGCGCCTGGGGCGCGATCACCACAAGCGCCTCGATCGACTGGCTCATCAGATAGTCGAGGCTCGCTCGGATGGAGGCGTAGTCGCCGGAGCTCGTGCTCGTGATGCTCAGGCGGTACCCGGCTTCGCGGGCGGCCACCTCGATGGCATAGAGGGCGGTGGTCGGCCCGTAGTGCGCGCTCTGGGCGGCAAGCACGCCGATCGTGCGGGAGCGGCTGGTGACGAGCGCCCGAGCGGCCTGGTTCGGCCGGTAGCCCACCTCGGAGATCACCTCGAGCACGCGCTGACGGGTGGAGTCCTTGATACGGGGAGAGTCGTTCAGCACTCTCGAGACGGTCTGGTACGAGACCCCGGCGAGGCGCGCGACATCCCGGATGTTCGGGTTGCGAACTCGTTCCGGCTCCACGATGCAGTCCATCCTCATGCGCACGTTCACATGGCGCTGGGTCTCATTATGCCGGTCGCCGGGAAACAGCATGTGGCGGGCGGGCGAACAGCCGGAGCGGGCCGAGCCAGACGGTCAGACCGATCCACGCAGCACCCGCAGGGGCGGCTCAGCGCGCGGCGAGCGAGTCGAGCGCCTCCAGAACGTCGACGACGAGGTCGTCGGCGTCCTCGATGCCGACCGAGAGTCGCACCAGGTTCTCGGGAACAGCCAGCTCGGTCCCAGCCACGGACGCGTGCGTCATCTCGGCGGGGTAGCCGATGAGCGACTCGACGCCGCCGAGCGACTCCGCCAGCTGGAACAGCTTCGTCGACTCCGCGAAGCTCCGCGCCGCAGCGGCGCCGCCCGCGAGCTGCACCGACAGCATCCCGCCGAAGCCGCGCATCTGCCGGGCCGCCAGCTCGTGGCCGGGGTGGGAGTCCAGGCCCGGGTAGTACACCCGCTCCACGGCGTCGTGCGCCTCCAGGGCCTGTGCCACGGCGAGCGCGTTCGACGAGTGCCGTTCCATGCGCACCGCCAGGGTCTTGATCCCCCGAACCGTCAGCCAGGCGTCGAGCGGCCCGGAGACCGCTCCCCCGCCGAACTGCACGAACTTCACCTTCCCGGCCAGTTCCTCGTCACTCAGCACGACCGCGCCGCCGACGACATCCGAGTGCCCGCCGAGGTACTTGGTCGTGGAGTGCACCACCACGTCGGCGCCGAGCGCGAGCGGCTGCTGCAGATACGGCGACGCGAAGGTGTTGTCCACCACGACCAGCGCGCCGTGCTCGTGGCCGAGCTTCGCCAGCGCGGCGATGTCGCTGATCTTCATCAGCGGGTTGCTTGGCGTCTCGACCCACAGCACCCGCACCCCAGCCGCGAGCTCGGCCCGCACAGCGTCCAGATCGCTCATCTCGACGGTCGACAGGCCGATGCCCCACGGCACATACAGCCGGTTCACCAGGCGGTGGGTGCCGCCGTACACGTCGTTGGTCATGAGGACCCGGTCGCCGGGCTGGAGCACCGCACGCAGCAGCGCGTCCTCGGCGGCGAGCCCCGACGCGAAGCTCAGCGCGGAGGCGCCGCCTTCGAGCGACGCGAGAAGCGTCTGCAGCGAGTCGCGGGTCGGGTTGCCGGCGCGTGCGTACTCGTAGCCCTCGCGCAGTCCGCCGATCCCGTCCTGCACGAAGGTCGAGGTCAGGTAGACCGGCGGCACGACCGCCCCGGTCGTCGGGTCGAAGTCGGACCCGTCATGGATGGCGCGGGTTGAGAATCCGGGCACTGCAGCTCCTTTTCCAGCGGTCTTGAGCGTTCGGGGGGGCGCCCGGTCCAACCGGCGCGGCCCGGGACTATTCCGAGATGAAGGCGAGCAGGTCGTGCCGGGTCAGCACGCCGACCGGCTTCCCGTCCTCGGTGACGAGCAGCGCATCGGACGAGCTGAGCGCGCGACTCGCATCCTCGATGGACTCCCGCCCACCGATCATCGGCAGCGGTGCGCCGATGAACGCGGCCACCGGATCGGCCGGCTTCGCCGTTCCGCTGGACAGTGCCTCGAGCAGCGAGCGCTCGTCGACCGACCCCAGCACTTCGCCCAGAACGACCGGCGGCTCGGCTGACAGCACCGGCAGCTGGGAGACCCCGTACCTCGCCATTGTGTGAATGGCGTCCCGGACCGTCTCGGCCGGACGGGCGTGCACCAGCTCGGGCATCCGGCCGGACTTCGCATTCAGCGCGTCAGCCACGGTGCGCTGGTCGGCACCTTCCGCGAACCCGTGCGCCTTCATCCACTCGTCGTTGAAGACCTTGCCGAGGTACCCGCGGCCGCCGTCCGGCAGCAGGATCACCATCAGATCGTCGGCGCTGAGGTCGTTCGCGGCTTTGAGCGCGGCGGCCACGGCCATGCCGCTCGAGCCGCCGACCAGGAGACCCTCCTCGCGCGCGAGGCGACGGGTCATGGAGAACGACTCCGCATCCGATGCCGCGATGATCTCGTCGACGACGCTCGGGTCGTATGCGCTCGGCCAGAAGTCCTCACCGACGCCCTCGACCAGGTACGGCCGGCCGGTGCCGCCGGAGTAGACCGACCCCTCCGGGTCGGCTCCGATCACGCGCACGCTTCCTCCGGAGACCTCCTTGAGGTACTTCCCGGCTCCGCTGATCGTGCCGCCGGTGCCGACGCCGGCGACGAAGTGGGTGAGCTTCCCGTCGGTGTCACGCCAGATCTCGGGACCCGTGGTCTCGTAGTGGCTGAGCGGGCCGTTCGGGTTGGAGTACTGGTCCGGCTTGAAGGCGCCGGGGATCTCGCGAGCGAGCCGGTCGGAGACGCTGTAGTACGACTCGGGGCTGTCGGGCGCCACGGCCGTGGGCGTCACGACGACCTCCGCACCGTATGCGGTGAGCACGTTCCGCTTGTCCTGGCCGACCTTGTCGGGCACGACGAACACGCAGCGGTAGCCGCGCTGCTGTGCCACGAGGGCGAGCCCGACGCCGGTGTTCCCGCTGGTCGGCTCGACGATGGTTCCGCCGGGCTTCAGCTTGCCCTCACGCTCGGCGGCCTCGATGATCCGGACGGCGATCCGGTCCTTCGCCGACCCGCCCGGATTCAGGTACTCGACCTTGACCAGAATCGTGGGCGCCAAGCCCTTCGTCACGCTGTTCAGGCGCACCAGCGGCGTGTTCCCGACCAGGTCGAGCACGGAAGCTGCGTAATTCATCGGGCTCAGGCTAACAGCGCTGTACTGGGTGTTACGGGGTGCCCTGGACCGCCCTCGCGCCGATCTGCTGCCGGAACAGCCGGGCGTACACGCCGTCGGCGCCGAGCAGCTCGTCGTGCGTTCCGCGCTCCACGATCCGGCCCCGGTCGAGAACGAAGATCGTATCGGCGTCGACGACGGTGGAGAGCCGGTGGGCGATGGCGATGGTGGTGCGCCCGCGGGCCGCGGAGTCCAGCGCTGCCTGCACCACCCGCTCGGACATGGTGTCGAGCGCGCTCGTCGCCTCGTCCAGGATCAGCACGGCGGGATCCTTGAGCAGCACCCTCGCGATGGCGACGCGCTGCTTCTCACCGCCGCTCAGCCGGTAGCCCCGCTCCCCCACCACCGTCGCGTACCCGTCGGGGAATCGCGCGATCGTGTCGTGGATGTTCGCCGCGCGTGCCGCCCGCTCCAGCTCCTCATCGGTGGCGTCGGGTTTCGCGTAGCGGAGGTTGTCGGCGATGGTCGCGTGGAACAGGTACGTCTCCTGGCTGACGATGCCGATGTTCCCGATCAGAGACTTCAGCTGCAGGTCGCGCACGTCGTCGCCCGCGAACAGGACCCGGCCGCCGGAGGCGTCGAAGAGGCGGGGCACGAGGTAGGAGATGGTCGTCTTCCCGGCGCCGGACGGACCGACGAAGGCGACGTGCTCTCCCGGTTCGATGGTGAAGGAGACGTCGTCGAGGATGGGCGTCGAGTCGCCGGCTGAGTCCGGGTAGCGGAAGCTCACGGAGTCGAACTCCACCCGGCCGAGGCGCGAGGCGTCCGCCGGCTTGGCATCCGGCTTGTCCACGATCCGCGGCACGAGGTCGAGGTACTCGAAGATGCGGGCGAACAGCGCGGCGGAGGTCTGCAGGTCGAGCGCGACGCGCAGCAGGCCCATCAGGGGGAAGGTGAGCCGGGCCTGCACCGTCGTGAATGCGACGAGCGTGCCGGCGGTCACCTCGACCCCTCCCAGGATCAGCCACGCGGCGACGAGGTAGATGATCGCCGGGATCACCGAGAGGAAGATGCTCACCATCGCGAAGAACCACTGGCCGCTCATCTGCAGCCGCACCTGCAGCCCGATCTGCGTGGCGTTCTCGTCGCGATACCGGCCGAGCTCCGTCTCCTCCTGGGTGAAGCTCTTCGCCAGCAGGATGCCGCTCACGCTCAGGGACTCCTGCGTGATGGCGGTCATCTCGGACAGCGACTCCTGCGTCTTGGTGGCGATGCGCGCCCGCACCTGACCGACCTTGCGCTGTGCGATCACGAGCACCGGCAGCAGCAGCACGGAGACGAGGGTCAGCTGCCAGCTGAGCAGGATCATCGCCACGAGCGCCGCGATCACCGTGACGGTGTTGCCGATAACGCTCGAGATGGTGTTGCTGAGCACCCCCGCGACACCGCCGACGTCGTTCTGCAGCCGGGACTGGATGACGCCGGTCTTGGTGCGGGTGAAGAATGCGAGCTCCATGCGCTGCAGGTGCCGGAACAGCCGGATGCGCAGGTTCCCCATCACCTTGTTGCCGACACTTGCGGTGAGGTAGGTCTGCCACACCCCGAGTGCCGCGGAGGCGGCCCAGAGCACCACCATCAGGGTCACGAGCTGCACCAGCACCGGGATGTTCGGGGAGCCGTCGGGTGGGAACAGCCCCTCGTCGAAGGCCCGCTGCGTCAGCAGCGGCGGGATCACGCTCAGTCCGGCGGAGATCAGCACGAGCACGATCGTGACGGTGAGAGCGACCTTGTGCCCGGAGAACAGCCCGCCGATCCGCCGCAGCAGGTGCGGCACCTTCGGCGCCTCGGCATTCAGCTGCCGCTGCGCTTCGGCGTCACCGCTGCCGACGCGCATCCCGCGCCCGCCGCCGCCATGCATCCCGCTCACAGCCCGACCCTAGCGGTCGCCGCCGACCTGAACCGGGGGCTTCGCGGGCAGCGGAAACGGCCCGGTCGCCCTTGGGGGGCGGCCGGGCCGAAGTCCTCGAGCCTAGCCCTTCGTTGAACCGGCCAGGAGGCCGCGCACGAAGTACCGCTGCAGGCTGAAGAACACCACCAGGGGGATCGCCAGCGACACGAACGCCGCGGCCGTCAGCCGCTGCCACTCCTGCCCCCGGCTTCCGGTGAGCTCCGCCAATCGCTGGGTCAGCGGCGCCGCCTCTGACGTGCCGCCGGAGAAGATCAGCGCCACCAGCAGGTCGTTCCACACCCACAGGAACTGGAAGATCGCGAACGACGCGAGCGCCGGCATCGCGAGCGGCAGGATGATCCGCCAGAACACCTGGCTGTGGCTCGCGCCGTCCACGCGGGCCGCTTCGATCACCTCACCGGGGATCTCCGAGATGAAGTTGTGCAGCAGGAAGATCGCCAGCGGCAGCGCGAAGATCGTGTGCGCCAGCCAAATCTGCAGGAAGTTGCTCACGGGAATGAACGGCAGGGCGTCGTTCACCGCCTCCTGCGCCGGCTGCAGGAACTGGGTGAACATCGACAGCAGCGGGATCAGTGCCATCTGCAGGGGCACGATCTGCAGCGCGAACACGAAGATGAACAGTGTGTTGGCGCCCTTGAACTTGATCCACGCGAACGCGTACGCCGCCATCGCGGCGAGGACCAGTGGGAACACGGTCGCCGGGATCGCGATCGCCAGCGAGTTGACGAAGTACTCACCCAGCTGGGGAGACGACGCCGACGCGGAGAGCAGCACCTCCCGGTAGTTCTCCAGTGTGAAGCCGGGGTTCGCGAAGATCGTCCACCAGCCGTTCTCGAGGATCTGCTCCCTCGGCCGGAAGGAGGAGACGAGGAGGCCGAAGGTGGGCAGCGTCCAGAGGACCGCGATGATGAGCGATGCGATCGTCGCCGTCCTCGAGGTCAGGCGCTGCTTCACCCGCTTCCGCTTCGGCGTGTCCTCGACCCGGGCCTCGCCCCCGGTTCCGAGCATTGCGGCGGCGGGGGTGGTCGACGTCATCGGATCTCCCTCTGCTTGCGCATGACTCTCACGTTGTAGATGACGATGGGCAGCACCATCAGGAACAGGATCAGTGCCAGTGCGGAACCGCGACCAGGCTCACCGGCACGGAAAGCCTGCGTGTACATCTCGTTCGCGACCACGCTCGTGTCGAAGTTGCCGGCGGTCATGGTGCGGACGATGTCGAAGACCTTCAGCGTGGCGATGGAGATGGTGGTGACCACCACCACGAGCGAACCGCGGATGCCCGGAAGGGTCACGTTGCGGAAGCGCTGCCAGGCGTTGGTCCCGTCGAGCTGCGCGGCCTCGATCTGCTCCGTCGGGATGCCCTTGATGGACGCGGAGAGCACGACCATCGCGAACCCGGTCTGAATCCAGATCATCACGATGATGAGCAGGAATGTGTTGAGCGGAGGCTCCTGCAGCCAGCGCTGCGGCTCGCCGCCGAACGTGGTCACCAGCGCGTTCAGCGCGCCGATCTGCGGGTCGCCGGGCTGCCGGTACTCGTAGACGAACCGCCAGATGATGCTTGCGCCGACGAACGAGATGGCCATCGGCATGAAGACGAGGGCCTTGAAGTACTTCTCACCGCGGGACTTGTCGATGAACACCGCGTACGCCAGGCCGATGACCGTGGACAGCAGCGGCACCAGCACGACCCAGATCAGGGTGTTGCGCAGCGTGATGAGGGCATCCGGCTGAGTGAACATCCAGATGAAGTTGTCGAGCCCGACCCATGCGCCGGCGCGGTTGGTGAACGCCAGCAGGCTCGTGCGGATCGCGGGATAGATGAGGCCGATCGCGAGGAGAATCATCGCGGGGGCCAGGAACGCGAGCAGCTGGGCGAAGTCCCGCCCGCGCTTCGGTGCCTTGTCGACCAGGAACATGATCAGCCCGATGATCGCGATGAACACCGCGAGCCCGAGACCCACCTGGACGATCTTCTCGATGAGATCGCGCGTCGTCATGCCGGAAGTCCTCCTTCGTCGTTGAAAGAGCTAGGGACGGGGACCGCGCCGAAACACGGTCCCCGCCCCACTCTATTGGTCCGTCGTTACTCGGCGGGCCAGCTGGACTCGATCTCGTCGACGACTTCCTGCGTCTCTGCGCCGCCGATCCAGTCGACGATGCCGCGGAAGAAGGAGTCGGCACCGACGGCGCCCGGCATGAGGTCCGAGGCGTCGAACCGGAACGTCGTCTCCGGGTTCTGGAGGATCTCGATCGACTGCACCAGCAGGTCGCTCGACGCCACCGACGGGTCCAGACCGCTGTTGGCGCTGATCACGCCGCCCTCAGCCACCCGGTTGTTCGCCCAGGTGTCGCTGGCGAGGTAGGTCTGGAATGCCTGCACCTCTTCGCGGTCGTCGAACGCACCGACGATCTCGCCACCACCGGTGACGGCCTGCGGGTCATCCGCGTTGACCGGCGGGGTGAGGAACGCCCAGACGTCGCCGTCCTCGGCAACCGTCACGCCCTCGCCCCAGAAGCCCTCGTAGAAGGAGGCCTGGTGGTGCAGGGAGCACTCGCCCTCGAGGATCGGCAGGCCGCCCTCGCCGAACGGCACGGACAGCTGCGAGCGGACATCGCCGAGGCCGCCGTTCACGTAGTCGTCGTTCTTGATGTAGTCACCGACGGCGTCGAACGCCTCGACGATCTGCGGGTCGTTGAACGGGATCTCGTGCGCGATCCACTGGTCGTAGACCTCCGGACCGTGCATGCGAAGGACGAAGTCCTCGATCCAGTCGGTCGCGGGCCAGCCGGTTGCGGCGTCCGAGCCGAGGCCGATGCACCACGGCTTGTGCCCGCTGTCCGCGGCGATCTGCTGCGACAGTGCGTCCAGCTCGTCGAGGGTGGTCGGGATCTCCCAGCCGTTCTCCTCGAACTCAGCCGGGGAGTACCAGACGTAGCCCTTGATGGACGCCATCAGCGGTGCGCCGTAGAAGGTGCCGTCGACCGTGCCGTAGCCCTTCCAGTCCTCGGACCAGAACTCGTCGACGTTCGCCTGCGTGTCCGCGGACGGCTCGACGAAGTGGCCTCCGCGCGCAAGCCGCTGGAACAGACCCGGCTGCGGGAAGATGCCGAGGTCGGGCGCGTTGCCGCCCTGTGCCAGCACCTCGATGTTGGCCTCGAACTCCTGCGTGCCCTGGTACTCGACCTCGATCCCAGTGCACTCCTCGAAGTCCGCCCACGATGCGATCAGGCGGTCCGCCTCGACCTCGACGATGGTGCCGGAGATGGTCACCTCGGCGCCGTCGAACGTCCCGTACTGCTCGTAGTCGGCGCAGTCGGCGTCGCCGCCGGCGCCTCCACCGCCGTTCTCGATGTCGCCGGTACAGCCGGCAAGCGCGAGCCCGGCGACGCCTGCTGCGGCGACCGAGGCGAGTAGGCGGCGGTGCAAGATGGATTTCATCTGTCTCCTCCTCATTGAGAGTGGTAAGCAGCACGAACGGATTCCCGCAAGCGCTTCCAGCCACGCTATTGCGCGACGATCGGTCCGAACAACTCGCGGGAGCAATCCCTCAGCCTTGTCGCCGGATCGTTATGAAGTCGCCCTGAGGTCGTCAGCCGGTCGCCCGCGCACCTATGCTGAGCCGGAATCCGCCCATGACCCACCTCATCTCAGCAGACACCGAGCGACTGACGCTCACCGGCCCCGCCTTCGCGCCGGGGACCGTGCTCGCCGTGCTCCTGGCGGGCCGGCGCGTCTGGACGTTCCGGGCACCCGACATCGGTGCCGTCGGCGAGACCGCGGCCCTCGGTGTGCCCTGGCCCCCGGCGCTCGCCGAGCGGCTGACGGGGCGGGCGACGGTCACGGTGCAGACCGCGGGCATCGTGGTCGCGGAGGCCATCGTGCAGTTCGATGCCAGCGACGATGAGTTCGCCCTCACGGAGCCGGGCACCGGTGTGCCGCTGGTGGTCAACAAATGGGGACGCGTCGCCCGATCGTTCGAGGGCCGGGACCCGGCACTGCTCGACGAGGTGTTCGACGAGGTCGAGCGGCTCATGCGGCTGGTGTCCGAGCGGGCAGGGCTCGACCTGTTCGTCACCGGCGGGACGCTGCTCGGTCCCGTCCGCGATGGCAGGATCCTTCCCTCCGACGACGATGCAGACCTCGCGTATCTCAGCCGCCACGGCAATCCGTCCGATGTCGCGCTCGAGAGCTTCGCCCTCGAGCGGCTGCTGGCCGAGCACGGGTACGAGATCGTGCGGCACTCGACCGGCCACCTGCAGCTGCTCTTCCCCGGCGGCACCGGAGCCGACCGGTTCTATCTCGACATCTTCACCTACTTCGTCTGCAACGGCGTCTTCTACGGCACCTTCCATGCGCGGCAGCCGGCCGACCGGGTGACGATCCTGCCGCTTCGTCCCCTTCCGGTGCACGCGCGGATGCTGCCGGGGCCGGCGGAGCCGTCGCAGCTGCTCGAGGCGATCTACGGCCCGGGCTGGGCGGTGCCCGATCCCGCGTTCGTGTTCGAGACGCCGCCGGCAGCCGCGCGCCGGTTCTTCTGGTGGCTGAATCACTTCGACGTCGACCGCGAGAACTGGGAGGACCGCCACCGCGCCGAGCAGCAGACCGGCCCGCGTCCCGGGGCGTCGCAGCTGGCGCTCGCGGCCGCCGCCGAGCTGCCACCGGGAAGCGGCGTGCTCGACCTCGGCTGTGGCGTCGGGGCTGACGCGCTGCATCTTGCGACGACGGGGCACCGCGTTCTTGCGGCCGACTTCAGCCGGCCCGCGCTCGCGTTCGCGCGATCTGAGTCCTCGCTTCCTCCCGACCGCCTCCGGTATGAGCGGGTGAACCTGAACTCCACCCGGCAGGTGGTGCAGCTTCGGAAGCTCGCGGCCGACCTGGACGGGCCGCTCCACGTCTTCGCCAGGCAGATCTTCGACGCCCTTCCCCCGCTCGGCTGGGACACGACCCTCCTGCTGATGCGGCACGTGCTCGCCGCCGGGGGCACCGCGTTCCTCGAAGTCGAGATCGATGGTCCGGCACGCCTCGACGCCTGGACCGACTATCACCACGTCGATCTGGACCGGCTGCACGAGCAGCTCGCCCGATACGGGCTGCACCCCGACGGCCCCGAGGAGGTCGTGGCCGGTGCGGACGGGACGACCGTCGCCCGGACAACTGTGAGGAGAATCCCCCGATGACCGAAACCGCCGACCCGAGCCCATCGGAACTCGCGGAGCTGCGTGCCGAGATCGCCGGACTGCGCGCCGAGATCGCCCGGCTCGATGCCGATCTGGACGAATCGCGGCGGCTGAATCTGAGAGCCGCGGAGTTGCTGGACATTGTCTACGAAACGCTCGGGAGAACGCAAGGACTCTCCGAGTGACTCCTCCGAGCGCTATGTTCGAAGTTCACCGGTTGTTCATCCTGGCTCCTCGCTGAGCCTGCTGATTGCCAGATTGCGGGAATTCGGTCCAACGACGCACACAACGAGAAAGGGCGGCGCATGCCATTCGACAGCAGCGGGCAGCGCCCCCGGATCGAGATTCTCGGAGCGTTCGAGTCGACCTTTCTGCCGGCCCATGACCGGGACATCTTCGAGACCACCGAGCACGACGTCCGGTTCCGCGACGACGTCGAGCTGCTGAAGCGCAGCGGCGTCACGCGGCTTCGCTACCCGGTCCGCTGGCACCGGATCGAGGAGACGGAGGGCGTCCTCGATTGGACCGCGACCGATGCGGTGCTGCATCACCTGCGGGACGAGGGGCTCCGCCCCATCGTCGATCTGGTTCACCACACCAGCTACCCGGCCTGGCTGACGGACGGCTTCGCGGATGCACGCTTCGGGCCGGCGTACCTTCGCTACGCCGAGGAGTTCGCGCGACGCTATCCGTGGATCGAGGAGTACACCCTCTTCAACGAGCCGTTCTCGACGCTCTTCCTCTGCGGGCACGAGGGGATCTGGCCGCCGTACCACAAGAGCCTCCAGGGTTTCGTCGACCTCATCGTCAACGTGCTGCCCGCTGTCACCGAGGCCAGCCGGCTCTATCGGGAGCTGCTGCCGGACGCACGGCACGTCTGGGTCGACACCTGCGAACACCACACCGGGTCTGATCGGAGCGGGCAGGCCTACGCCGACATGGCGAACGAGCGCCGGTTCCTCGTGATCGACGCGTTCCTCGGCCGGCCGTACGACTCGACCAGCGAAGTCGGGAGGCTGCTGTCCGAGGTGGACGGCGAGCGTCTGCTCGGCATCGAGCCCGGGTTCATCGATGTGCTCGGGCTCGACTACTACGCCCACTGCCAATGGAACTTCTCCGTCGAAGGAGGATCCGCGCCGACGCCGACCCCGATCCCCTTCGCGGATCTCATTCAGCAGTACTTCGACCGCTACGGGCTCCCCTGCATCGTCACCGAGACGAACGTGCGCGGCCACACCGCCGACCGCGCCACCTGGCTGAAATACGTGCTCGAACAGTGTGAGACCGCAGCCGATCGCGGTGTGCCGGTCGAAGGCCTGTGCTGGTTCCCCTTCATCGACTCCACCGACTGGAACTCGCTGCTGTTCCGCTGCGATCGCTCGATCGACCCCGTCGGCGTGTATTGGCTCGATGAGGGCTTCGAGCGGCGGGAATCCGTGATGGCGATGGCGTTCTCCGCCGCCGCGATCGGGGCGCCGTCACGTGAGCTGCCCGCATTCGAGCTGGCCGAGCCAGTGGCGACCTGGCTCGCCGGCTACCGCTCTCAGATGGCGCACTGGTCGTGGCAGGCGCCTCCTCCCGAGAACCGGGGACACAGCCTCCCCCGGACCACCACCACGATGGAATTGAAGGTCGTCGATGCAAAGTGAACTCATCGTCCTGTCCCACCTGCGCTGGGACTGGGTGTGGCAGCGCCCCCAGCAGCTGGTCTCCCGCCTCGGCAAGAGCGAAGCGCGAACCACCTGGTTCGTGGAGGAGCCGATCCAGGTGGCCGGTGAGGTCGAGCGGAATCGCCTGGTGACCGAGCAGACGGACGGGCTGACGCGCGTCTGGCTGGAAATCGCTGAGCAGGAACGGCATGTCGGGTTCTTCGATGAGGTGCTCCCGGACTACATCGAGCAGCTGCCGGAGCTGGTGGGACCGCCAGGCGGCGAACGTGTCGTATGGATCTACACCCCGCTGGCACTCGAGCCGGCACTCGCACTGCAACCGACGACCCTCGTCTACGACGTGATGGACGACCTCGCCGCGTTCAAGGACGCGGCTCCCGAGCTCGTCGTGCGCCAGCGCCAGGCGCTCCGCCGCGCAGACGTCGTGTTCGCGGGCGGCCGGTCGCTCCATCGGTCCGTCGTCAAGCAGGGGCGCATCGATGCGCAGCTGCTGCCGAGCGGCGTGGCCACCGAGCATTACTCCACCGCGGTCAGCGCCGCGCGCGGCACCGGGCGGCCCACAGCCGGGTATGTCGGCGTGCTCGACGAGCGGCTCGACCTCGACCTGATCGCCGGCATTGCCGAACGGCTGCCCGAGTGGGAGATCCGCATGATCGGGCCGGTGATCAAGATCGACCCAGCGACGCTCCCGCAGGCGCCGAACATCACCTATTGGGGCCAGCAGCCATACGAGAAGCTCCCCATGCACATGGCGGAGCTCGACGTCGCGCTCATGCCATTCGCGCTGAATGAGGCCACCCGGTCGATCAGCCCGACGAAGACCCTCGAGTACCTTGCCTCGGGGCTGCCGGTGGTGTCGACCCGCGTTCCGGATGTCGTGTCGGACTTCGACGACGTGGTGGAGTTGCGGGACGACGCACAGGGGTTCGCCGAGGCGTGCAAGCTGCTTCGCGGACGCGCCGGGTCGACGCCGTCCGACGCGCTCAGACGGATCATGCGGCGGAACCACTGGGACCGGATCGCGGAGCGGATGGAGTCGCTGGTCTTCTCCCCCAGACTCGTCGACGACGCCGGCACCGATTCCGCGGCGGAGGCCAGCGCCTAGGCACCCGCCGGGGAGATGCGCATTCGCCCGCGCTTGCGCATTTCGCTCGACGGTCGAACACTCGCCGGTGTACCGTGAGCGCACGTCCCCCCTTCGGGGGCCATGTCGATCGGGGCGGAGACGATGCCGTCGCATGTCACTGGAACGGAGCCGGCGGACGCCGCCGCACCGAAGCGCCGCGCGAAGCGCGGACCGCTCCCCCAGGACATCCTCGATCCCGCACCCGACTGGCGTGAGCTTTCGCTCACGGAGGTCGATGACGCCCGTGCCCGCATTCTGCAGCAGCCGGACGAGCGGTGGAGCAGCGATCCCTCCGCGCTGCTCGCGCTGGCCGCGAGCTACCGCTACACGCTCAGCCCCAATCCCTTCACCGCTCTCGCGTATCTGGACGCCGCCGACGCGCTGCTGGACGATGACGACCCTGCCGAGGCGTTCGTCCTGAGCAGACTGCTTCGCGCAGGCAACGCACGCTCACTCGGCCGGCTGGAGGCCGCGCTCGCCGGCACCGGAACGGCGGAGGAGGCTGCCCGCTCTGCCCGGATCGCCCTGCCCGTCTCGATCGAGCTCCAGGCTGCAGCGATCGTCGAGTCGGGCATCTGCCTCACGCTGCTCGGCCGACTGGATGAGGCGCGCGCGCGGCTGACGCACGGAATGCGTCTGGAGACCAGCCGCTGGCACCCGGCGGGGCACGTCGAGGGACTCGGATGCTACGCGCTGCTCGAGTTCCTGCTCGGCCATCCCGCCGCCGCGCGCGCAGCGGTCGCCCGCGCCGGCGTGCATGCAGGCGAATCGGTCCTCGCGGGTCATCTCAGCACGGCGCCGTACCTCGTCGTCGCCGCACTGATCGAGCTGGAAGCCGGGCGCGTCGAGAAGGCGGAGTCGATCGTCGACGCGGTGTGGGATGCCGCGAACGGCTCCGAGTACGAACCGCTCGGACATTTCGTGCGAGCCTCGGCCCTCGCCTCCCGCGCCCGCTGGCACGACGCGCTCGACGCGCTGCAGGACATGCAGCTCGGGCTCCGCGCCTGGGAGAATCCCGGCTTGCTCCGGTCGCTGCACGACGCGCTGCGCGCGAGCGTGCTGATCACACAGGGGGAGGGCGGACCGGCTCGGCAGCTGATCACGCGTCTGCACGAGGACGAGCATCACGCGCTGTGCCCGCAGCGGCTGCTGGCACGGCTTGAGATCGCGGCCGGCGACTTCACGGCGGCGCTCGAGGCGATCGAACCGTGCATCGCCCTCGGCGACGATCACGCTCCGCTGACTCATGTCTACGTGGATGTGCTGTGGGCGGCGGCCCACGACGGCCTCGGCGACGTGCACGCCGCGGCGACCGCGTTCGACCGTGCGCTGGACGCGGCCGCGCGAAACGACTCGCGGCGCCCGTTCGCGAGCGTGCCGCCGGAGCGCCTCCGCCGTCTGCTGGCTGAGGCGCGGAAGCGGGATCTGCCGGAGCACAGCGCCCGCCTCGTCGAGCAGCTGTCCCTCGAGGTTCCGGCCGAGCAGAGCGGTGCGGAGTTCGTGTCGCCGCTCAGCGCGCGCGAGCGCATCGTCCTGAACCACATCATCGCGGGCCACAGCGCGCGCCAGATCTCGGCACAGCTCCGCGTCTCACCGAACACCATCAAGACCCAGGTGCGAAGCGTCTACCGGAAGCTCGGCGCATCGAACCGGCACGAGGCGATCGAGCGCGCTCGCAGTTTCGGTCTCACCGGCTGACCGACAGCTCCGACGTACATTCCCCGAACGGAAGAGGGCGCCGCTCCTCGGAGCGACGCCCTCTTTGCTGTTGGTGCAAGCTGCCCCGCGGGGCAGGGTGTTACTTGAGGGTGACGGTGGCGCCGGCGCCCTCGAGCTGCGCCTTCGCCTTCTCGGCGGCCTCCTTGTTCACGCCCTCGAGCACGTTGCTCGGAGCGCCGTCGACGACGGCCTTGGCCTCGCCGAGGCCCAGGCTCGTGAGCGCGCGGACCTCCTTGATGACCTGGATCTTCTTGTCACCGGCAGCCTCGAGCACGACGTCGAAGGAATCCTTCTCCTCCTCCTCCTCGGCAGCGCCACCGGCACCACCGGCGGCGGGCGCGGCGCCGGCGACGGCGACGGGGGCAGCGGCGGTGACCTCGAAGGTCTCCTCGAACTTCTTCACGAACTCGGAGAGCTCGATGAGGGTGAGCTCCTTGAACGCGTCGAGCAGCTCGTCAGTGGTGAGCTTGGCCATGTTCTTTCTCCTTTGTGTCTTTCGTTGTCGAATCCAGCGAGGAACTAGCTCGCGGACTCCTGCTTCTCGCGCAGCGCGTCGACCGTGCGAACGGCCTGCGACAGCGGTGCGTTGAACAGATAGGCAGCGCCGAACAGCGACGCCTTGAATGCACCGGCCAGCTTGGCCAGCAGCACCTCGCGGCTTTCGAGGTCGGCGAGCTTGGTCACCTCGTCAGCGGACAGCGCGGCACCGTCGAAGTAACCGCCCTTGACCACAAGCAGAGGATTCGCCTTGGCGAAGTCACGCAGCGACTTGGCCACGGCGACGGTGTCGCCGTGCACGAAGGCGATGGCCGAAGGACCGGCGAGCTCGTCGTCGAACGAGCTGATGCCGGCCTGGTTGGCCGCGATCTTCGTGAGCGTGTTCTTCACCACGGCGTACGTGGCGTGTTCACTGATGCTCTTTCGCAGCTCCTTGAGCTGCTTCACCGTGAGCCCGCGGTACTCGGTGAGCAGGGCCGCGTTCGAGTTCCGGAACTGGTCCGTGAGCTCGGCGACGGATGCTTCCTTGTTCGCCATGGCACTCCTTAGTCGTCTTCATCGTTCCGACGACCACCGGATCCGGCCCCACAAAGAAAAAGGCTCCGGCGCAAGCGCACGGAGCTCGATCCCGCGAACGGGAAGGGACTTCACACACCTGCGCAGGCCTTCACGAGAAGTGAAGCTTCGGTCTGCGTGCACGCACGCGGACAACCGGCGGTCTTCGGCTCCGTACAGAGTACGTCATCGGGATCGCCGCCTCAAATCGGCGTCAGCCGTCGCGCCAGGAGTGCTCCGGCTCGTACCCGAGCAGGCGCCGCGCCTTGTCGATCGACAGCATCGTCTCGTGCTCCCCCAGCTCCTTGGTGACCGGAGTGCCCGGGAAGACCGCCTCGGCGAGGTCGGCGCTCGATCGGGACATGACCGTGTCGGCGGCGGCGATGATGAAGGCTTCGAAGCCTGGCTCACGGGTCTCCAGCGCCTTCAGCACCGCCTGGGCTCCGTCGCGGGCGTCGATGTATCCCCACAGATTCCACATGCGGGCGCGCGGGTCGGCGTCGTAGCCCGGGAATGCGGCGTAGTCCTCCGGCTCCATCACGTTCGAGAACCGCAGCGCCGTGATGCTGAGCGCCGGATCCCAGCGCACGAGCTGGACGGCCAGCTGCTCCTCGAGGTGCTTCACCAGCGAGTAGGTGCTCTCCGGGCGCGCCGGATACTCCTCGTCGACGGGGATGTAGGGCGGCGGAGTCTCGAACGGCAGGCCAAGCACCGTCTCGCTCGAGGCGTAGACGATGCGCTTGATGCCGGCCCGGCGGGCCGCCTGGAACACATGGAAGGTCGAGAGCATGTTGTTCTGGAAGGTCGCGACGTCGCTGAGCCGCCCACCCGACGGGATCGCGGCAAGGTGCACCAGCGCCTCGACGCCGGAGTGACGGTCGTCGACGCCGAACACGGCGTCGATCACCTGGCCGTAGTCGGTGAGGTCCACCTGCACGAAGCCGGGACTCCCGACCGGCCCGAAGCGGTCGAGGTTCACGACGTCATGGCCCCCCTCCGCCAGTCCCCGCACGACGTTCCGCCCGAGCTTGCCGGTTCCTCCGGTCACCGCGATGCGCATCCGCGCCCCTTCCGTTGCCGCCCGCGCAAGTGCGGGCCACTCAAGTCTGCCGGGACCATCGCCGCGGGTGCGCGCCGGGCGGCCGGTTCTCAGGTCGCCGCGTGCGCAAGCCCGTTCGACGGCAGCTCGATCCGGAAGACGGTTCTGCCCGGCGCGCTCTCCACGGCGACGGTGCCATCGTGCGCATCCACGATCGCGTGCACGATCGCGAGGCCGAGACCGGTGCTCCCGGCCTTGCGCGAACGCGAGCGATCCCCACGCACGAAACGCTCGAACAGGTGGGTCTGCAGCTCGGGCGGGATGCCCGGCCCGTCATCCGCGATGGTGAGCACCGCGCTGGACTGCGTGCGCTCCACCGCCGCAACGACCTCGGTGCCCTTGGGCGTGTGGACCCGTGCGTTGGTGAGGAGGTTGGCGACGACCTGGTGCAGCTGACCTTCGTCGCCCAGCACGGCGACCGGCTCCTCGGGCAGATCGAGTCTCCAGCGGTGGTCCTGACCCGCGGCCCGGGCGTCGGACACGGCGTCGGCGACGAGGCGCCCGAGGTCGACGGGCTTCGCGTCGGGCGTTCGCCCCTCATCGATCCGCGCCAGCAGCAAGAGCTCGTCGACGAGGGACGTCATGCGGATGGACTCGGATTCGATCCGGCCGAGCGAGTGGCGCACGTCGTCCGGGAGGGTGTGCGGACCTCGACGGGTCAGCTCGGCGTATCCGCGGATCGCAGCGAGTGGTGTGCGCAGTTCGTGGCTCGCGTCCGACACGAACTGCCGCACCTTGTTCTCGCTGCGCTGGCGGACGTTGAGCGCGGTCGCGACGTGCTCGAGGAGCCGGTTGAGCGCCGCCCCAACCTGGCCCACCTCGGTGCGCGGGTCGGTGTCCTCGGCCGGCACCCGTTCCGGGATGGAGACCTCACCGCGTGACAGTGGCAGCTCCGACACCCGCACCGCGGTGGCGACCACCCGGTCGAGCGGACGGAGCGCGATCCGGATCACCACGGCGGCCAGCGCCGCTGCGGCGAGGATCCCGACACCCGTGAGCAGGGCGATGATGAGCGCAAGCTGCAGTCCGGTGGCCTGCACCTCCTGCAGCGGGAGACCGACGACGACGCGCCGGTCCCCGCTGACGTCCAGCGCTGCCAGCCGGTAGTCACCGAGGGTGCCGAGGCGGACGGTCCTCGGCGGGTTTCCAGGAGTGATCGCCAACAGCCTGCTCTGTTGCTCGTCGCCCAGGGAGCTGCTGCCTGCGGAGAAGTACGCCGCACGGAGGATGCTGTCGTCGCGGATCACCACCGCGAGAGAGCCGTACGACTGACCGCGGAGCATGTCCTCCATCTCCGAGACGGACGGACGCCGGTCCAGGGGGATCCGCTCGACCACGAACCGTGCCGGCGCAAGGGCTCGGATCAGCTCTTGGTCGAGCCGTTGCGTGAGACTGTTCTGCAGGAGCGCCACCGTGCTGGCGCTCACGGCGACGAAGAGCACGGCGAGCACGGCGACGATGCCGACGATCAGCCGCCGCTGCAGCGACCATGGCGCCTGCATCAGCCCGCGGGTTTGATCATGTACCCGACGCCGCGCACAGTGTGGATCATCGGCGCACCGAACGCGTCGATCTTCTTGCGCAGGTATGAGATATAGATCTCGACGATGCTGGCGCGCCCGCCGAAGTCGTAGCTCCAGACGCGGTCGAGGATCTGCGCCTTGCTGACCACCCGCTTGTTGTTGCGCATCAGGAAGCGGAGCAGCTCGAACTCCGTTGCGGTCAGCTCGATGCGGGTTCCGGCCCGGTATACCTCGTAGCTCTCCTCGTTGAGCGTGAGGTCCCCCACGCGGAGCTCGGGGCTCTCCACCTCACCGATCAGCAGCACGCTGCGCCGGATCAGACCGCGAAGGCGGGCCACGACCTCTTCGAGGCTGAACGGCTTGGTGACGTAGTCGTCGCCGCCGGCGGTGAGCCCGGTGATCCGGTCGTCGACGGAGTCCTTCGCGCTCAGGAACAGCACGGGCATGTTGCGTCCATCGGCGCGCAGCCGGCGGATGACCTCGAGCCCGTCGACGTCGGGCATCATGATGTCCAGCACGACCACGTCAGGGTCGAACTCGCGGGCCGCCTTCAGCGCCTGCTGGCCGTCGGGCGCAGTGCGGACGTCCCAGCCCTCGTAGCGCAGTGCCATCTGCAGCAGCTCGCTGAGCGTCACCTCGTCGTCCACGACGAGAGCCCGGATGGGCCGGCCGTCGGCGTGCGTCAGCTTCGCTTGCGGAGAAGCCACCGGGTTCTCTGATGCCATGACACCACTCTGTGCTTGAACCTATGAATTCCCTATGTATTCCCTCATGCGAACCCGAGAAGGCATGTCGCGGGGCGTTGCCCGGAGTTCAGAACGTCGGACTCGACGGGTCCCAGTCCTCGGGCAGCGGCTCGGGCTTCGGCGCGGTGCTCGCCAGCTCGACGGGCGATCCCGTGGTGGCCGCCTCGGCGATCGAGGCCATGATGTCGAGCACGTGGAAGGCCAGTTCGCCGGGTGCGCGCTCTGGCGTGCCGGATCGGATGGCCCGCGCGAGATCCAGCACGCCGCTGCCGCGGCCGAAGGTCGAGCCGACTGCCTCGACCTCGGTCGGCTCGCCGCCGTTGCGCCAGAGCCGCGAATCGCCGACGAAGTGATTCGGGTCGGGGAATCCGAGGGTGCCGGTGACCCCGGTCACCTCCACCACGCCGGCGCGGGCGAGGTGCGACTCGAAGCTGAACAGCGCGACGGCGCTCGCCCCGCTCTCGAACTCGATCAGCGCGCTGTGCGCAGTCGGCACGTTCACCGGGAACTCGGTGCCGGCCCGCGGACCCGAGCCGATCACTCGCGTGGCGCGGGAGGTCGAGGAGGTGGCGCTGACGCGGCGGACCGGACCGAACACGTGCACCAGGGTGGTCAGATAGTACGGGCCCATGTCGAACAGCGGGCCGCCTCCGACGTCGAAGAGGAACTCGGGGTTCGGGTGCCAGGACTCCGGGCCGGGCCCGTGCATGATCGCGAGCGCGGTGAGCGGCGTGCCGATGTCGCCCGCCGCGATTCTCCGGAGACCGGTCTGAATGCCGGCGCCGAGCACCGTGTCGGGCGCGCACGCGACGCGAAGTCCCACCCGGGCCGCCTCGTCGAGCAGCCGTCGGCCGCTCTGCCGGTCGAGCGCGATCGGCTTCTCGCTCCACACGTGCTTGCCTGCCGCGAGGATCTGCAGGCCCACCTCCACGTGCGCGGCCGGGATCGTCAGGTTCACGACGATCTCGATGTCATCGCGCGCGAGGAGCTCGGCGACGGTACCGGACTCGGCCACGCCGAACGCGTCCGCTTGGGCACGCGCCCGCTCGACGTCGAGGTCGGCGATGAACCGCACCGCAAGGTCGGGGAACTCGGTGAGATTCTCCAGGTACTGCTTGCTGATGACGCCGGCGCCGATGACGCCAACGCCGACCGGTGCGCCCGTCACTCGCCCTGCCCCTGCACGAACTCCAGGCTCTGCGCAATCCCGTCGAACACGTCGCCGGAGTAGTCGTCGAACTCGATCACGCGGACGGCGTGTGGTGCGGCAGCGAGGATCTCCCGCACCGGGACCGAGCCGGAACCGGCCGGCTGCTGCGCCGCGGTGTCCCGATTGCCGGGTCCGTCTTTGACGTGGATGAGTCGAACCCGATCGCCGAGACGGCCGAGCAGCTCCGTCGCGCTCGCGCCGCCGACTTCCGCCCAATAGGTGTCCAGCTCGAGCACCACGGCGGGCGGAAGCTCATCGACGAACAGGTCGAATGCGGGACGACCGTCGAGTTGGGTCTCGAACTCCCACCAGTGATTGTGGTAGCCGATCGTCAGGCCATGCGCCTGCGCTGAGGCGGCGATCTCGCCGAGCCGCCGGGCAGCCCCGGTCACGGCGTCGGCGGTGCTCCAGTCCCGGATGGCGGGGTCGATCAGGGTCTGCACTCCGAGCGCGGCGGCCGCCTCGAGTGTGCGCTCGACCTCACCGGTCTCGACCATCTGGGCGTGGGCGGAGAGCGCGGCGAGCCCTGAGGCGGCGAGGGCCTCCCGGTACTCATCCACCTTGTCGACGAAGCCGAACAGCTCGACGTTCTGGAATCCGAGGGCGGCGATTCGGTCGAGGGTTCCGGGCAGGTCCTCAGCGAGCGCATTCCGCACGCTGTAGAGCTGCACCGAGATGGGTGCGGTCATCGGCATTCTCCTTGGCTTGTCCGCTGGTCACCCTATCGCTGCGCGCCGGAGCGTGCCGTGCCCGAACGTCGGCGAGAGCGCGCAGAATGGGGGAGTGACGATCGCGCAGCCCATGCTCTCCCTCTGGGACGAGCCGCGCGAACCCGACCACACCGACCGCATCGTCGCGCACTCGTCGGACCGTGTCGCGTGGATCCGCGCCCGCAGCCGTGGCGTGACCGCGACCGATGTCGCGAAGCTCTCGAGCGACGCGGCGATCGAGAAGGTCGCGATTGAGAAGCTCATCGGCAAGCCGTTCTGGGGTAACGCCTTCATCGAGCACGGGCGTGCCCGGGAGCCGGAGATCGCGCGGTGGGTGCTCCGCGAGCACGGGATCGGGCCGTGCGGGACCCTGTACCACGCCGCCGCCAACCGGTGGCACCTGGCGACTCCGGACGGGCTCCGCGCCGGCGACGGACGGGTCGAGCTCGTCGAGATCAAGACGACCGCGCGGCCGTGGCGCAGCATTCCCCGCTCCTACCTGCGCCAGGTGTTCTGGCAGCAGTACGTCCTCGGTGCCGAGCGCACCCTCGTCGTCTGGGAGCAGCACGACGAGTTCGTGCCGGTCTCCGCCGAGCCGAGATGCCGCTGGGTGGATCGCGACGAGAACGAGATCCACATGCTGGTGGGGCTCGCCGACCGCCTGCTCAACCGCATGCGGCGGTTGTGACCACACTCCTGCTGCATGGGCTCGGCAACGACGCCTTCCAGGCCATGAGCCTGCTGGGGCCGGTCCTCCCCGCAGACACCGTCGCGCCCGACGTGCGCGCCCACGGTGAGTCGACGCTGATCGGTCGCCCGGAGGACTTCGAGCTGGACCGTCTGGCGGCGGAGCTGCCGGTGCCCGCGGGCCCGCTCACGATCGTCGGGATCTCGATGGGAGCAGCGCTCGGGCTGCGGATCGCGATCTCCAGGCCCCGGGACGTTCGCCGGCTGGTGTTCGTGCGGCCCGCGTTCACCGATTCGCCCCTGCCGCCGAACCTGGAGCTGTTCCCCGTGCTCGGCGAGCTGCTGATCAGGCATGGGGCCAGGGAGGCGGAGCGGCAGTTCCGGGGGTCGGCGCGGTATCGCGCGGTCGAGCTGGTCTCCAGGCTCGGGGCGGTTGGCCTGGTCTCGCAGCTGCGCGCGCCGCTCGCCGTCGAGCGGGCGATCCGGCTGATCGAGATCCCGCGCAACCGTGCGTTCTCCTCGGAGCAGGAGCTGTCGGTGCTCGACGTGCCCACCACGGTCGTCGCCGCGCCGCGGGATCCGGTGCATCCGATCGAGGTGGCTCAGCAGTGGGCCGACATCCTGCCCGATGCGCGGCTCGTGACCGTGCCTGCCAGGGACGACGGACTGCCGCAGTACGCGGAGGCCACCCGCGCCGCCGTTGCGGCGGCCCTCGACTTTCCCTCCCGTTAGCCGGAGCTACCGGCTCCCAGCGAGGATCAGCTTCCGCCGGGAAGGTCGTGGCTCCAGCCATCGCGGGGGACGGGGCGCTCCCGGACGAAGTCGTCGTGGAGTTGCGCACCGACGCGGAAGCGCTTCGTGCCGACGACGCGGAAGCCGCTCTTCTCGTAGAAGCGGTTCGCGCGGGCGTTGTGCTGGTTGACGCCGAGCCAGACGCCGGCCGCCCCTCGAGCGGCAGCCTCGGCGACGCTCCGCTCGACCAGCGCCGCCGCGATGCCACCGCCGTGCTGAGCAGGCAGCACATAGCACTTGCTGAGCTCGGCTGGAGGGCGCAGGGTGATCGCCGCGGCGACGTCCGGATCCGCGGGCTCACCGAGCACGAGCATCGTGTAGCCGACCGGAGCCGCGTCGAGCTCCGCGAGCAGCAGCACCCGCGCCGGGTCGGCGAGGTACCGGTCGAACCGCTCCCTCGAGAGGTTCGACGCCACGAAGTCGTCGATGTCGGCCTGCTTGGTGCCCGGCGGGCAGGCGAGGGCGAACGTCGCGGCCGCCACTTCGGCCAGCGCTCCGGCATCCGCCGCGCCGGCGATCCGCACCTGCATGCTCATCCTGTCCGACTCTTCTCCGCCTACCGGAACGACGAGGGGCCCGCCGCGGCAGCGACGAGCCCCTCGAGGATGAGACCTGCGATCAGAGGGCGTTGACGTCCAGCGGGATGCCTGGGCCGAAGGTCGTCGAGACGGCGCCCTTCTGGATGTAGCGGCCCTTGGAGCTGGAAGGCTTGGCACGCTGGATCTCGTCGAGCGCCGTGCGCATGTTCTCCTTCAGCTGGTCCTCGCTGAAGCCGGCCTTGCCCACGACGAAGTGCACGTTGGCGTGCTTGTCGACGCGGAACTCGATCTTCCCGCCCTTGATGTCGGAGACGGCCTTCGCCACGTCCGGGGTCACGGTGCCGGTCTTCGGGTTGGGCATGAGGCCGCGGGGACCGAGCACCTTGCCGAGACGGCCGACCTGGCCCATCAGCTCCGGGGTGGAGACAGCGGCGTCGAACGCGGTGTAGCCGTCGGCGACCTTCTGGATGAGCTCCGCGCCGCCGACCTCATCCGCACCCGCGGCGATGGCGGCCTCGGCGGCCGGACCGGTCGCGAATACCACGACGCGCGCGGTCTTGCCGGTGCCGTGCGGCAGGATGACGGTGCCGCGCACCATCTGGTCCGCCTTGCGCGGGTCGACGCCCAGCTTCAGCGCCACCTCGACGGTGGAGTCGAACTTCTTCGACCCGGTCTCCCTGGCGAGGACGAGCGCCTCGTCGGGGGTGTAGTACTTGCCGGCCTCGATCTTCTCGGCCGCGGCCCGGTAGGCCTTGCTCTTGACTGCCATGTTGATTCTCCTGATTCGAGTTCGCGGTTTGATGAGCCTGGCTGGCTCTCCCGCTATTGCCTCGCTGGTCGAGCAGGCGCGCAGCGCCGGATCGGAACCAGGTGGGCCGGGTGTTGAGAGTGTCGCTTAGGACGCGACGGTGATGCCCATGCTGCGAGCGGTGCCCGCGATGATCTTCTCGGCTGCCTCGACGTCGTTGGCGTTGAGGTCCACCTGCTTCTGCTCGGCGATCTCGCGAAGCGCCGCACGGGAGAGCACGCCCACCTTGGCGGTATGCGGGGTGGCCGACCCCTTGGCGACGCCGGCCGCCTTCTTGATGAGCTCCGCGGCAGGCGGGGTCTTCAGCACGAAGGTGAACGAGCGGTCCTCGTACACGGTGATCTCGACGGGGACGACGTTGCCGCGCTGCGCCTCGGTGGCCGCGTTGTACGCCTTGCAGAACTCCATGATGTTCACGCCGTGCTGACCGAGCGCCGGGCCGATGGGCGGGGCGGGGTTGGCGGCGCCGGCCTTGATCTGGAGTTTGATCAGACCGGTGACCTTCTTCTTCGGTGCCATTTCTTCTCTCTTTCGTTTCGAGCGTCCGCTTCCCGGACGTTCTCCCGCCTCCCCGGCTTCTCCGGGGCGCGGTGTCTGGAAAATTTCTAGAGCTTGGTGACCTGGTCGAAGCTGAGCTCGACCGGGGTCTCGCGCTCGAACAGCGACACGAGCACGGTGAGCTTGCCGCTCTCCGGCTTGATCTCGCTGATCGTGCCCGGAAGCCCCGCGAACGAGCCCTCCTTGATGGTGATCGTCTCGCCGACCTCGAAGTCGATCTCGGCTGGGATGACCCGAGCCTGCTGCTTGCCGCCCTTCGCGGCGCCGGCCTTGGCGGGCGCCTCCGTGACCTGCACGAGGCTCTTCAGCATGTTGAAGGCCTCCTCGAAGCGCAGCGGGGTCGGGTTGTGCGCGTTGCCCACGAAGCCGGTGACACCAGGGGTGTGGCGGACGACCGACCAGCTGTCCTCGTTCAGGTCCATGCGGACCAGCACGTAGCCGGGGATGCGCACGCGGTTGACGAGCTTCCGCTGGCCGTTCTTGATCTCGACCACGTCCTCCATCGGCACCTGGACCTCGAACACGAAGTCCTCCATGCCCATGGAGCCGCGGCGGCTCTCGATGTTCGACTTCACGCGCTTCTCGAAGCCTGCGTAGGAGTGGATCACGTACCACTTGCCGGGCTTTGAGCGGAGCTCCTTGCGGAACTGCTCATACGGATCGACCGGGGCGTCCTCTTCTGCCTCGTCGTTGGTGGCCACCTCACCGGCGAGCGCCTCATCGGCAGAGTCGACGTCGAGGGCGTCGTCGACGACGGCGTCCGCCTCGGGGTCGACGGCGGCGTCGAGCGCGTCGATCAGGTCGCGCACGTCGCTGGTGTCGTCCTCGCCGGCCTCATCGTCCGAGACGATGTGCAGGGCAGCGTGCTCGGCGGGCTCCACGGACTGGCGGTCCGCGGTGTAGACGTTGCCCTCCTGGGCCTCTTCGACCTCGGATCCCTGGTCGGCGGCGGTCGACAGGTCGATGTCGCGGCGCTCTTGATCAGACACAGTCACTTCTTTCGTTGGCTTCACATTGCTGCGCGGCTTCTGCCGCGAGATCGGTCCTACGGCGCGAAGGTGCCGTCGCCGAACACGAACGACACCAGCCAGGCGAAGACGTAGTCCAGGCCGGAGACGATCGCCATCATGATGACGACGAACACCAGCACGACACCCGTGTAGCTGAGCAGCTCCCTGCGGGTCGGTGTGACGACCTTCTTGAGCTCCCCGAGGACCTGCCGCAGGAAGAGGGCGACGCGCGCGAAGGGACTGCGGCGCGCCGCGCGTTCCTTCTTGGCGTTGGCGACGAGATCCTCACTGGGCTCGTCGATGACTTTCCTCGCCACTCATCAACCTTTCGACATCAATCCCGCCGGATGACGGGACTTGCAGGGCGGACAGGACTCGAACCTGCAACCTGCGGTTTTGGAGACCGCTGCTCTACCAATTGAGCCACCGCCCTCTGAGCGAACAATGCACGGCCACGTGCGCAATCCTGAAGCGCGGCGACCGGAGACGCGTGCTGAGCGGAAGGCGCGACGAAGCTTGGCAGAGTTCGACTACCGGATCCAGTGTACGGCATTGCAGAACGGCAGCAGTCGGAGCGCCATGGCCTCCGCTGGCTAGGCTGTTCTGGTGGCAGACTCGGCGCGCATTTCCCAGCGGATCGCATCCATCAGCGAATCGGCGACCCTGAAGGTCGACGCGAGGGCGAAGGCGCTGCAGGCCGCCGGCCGCCCGGTGATCAGCTATGCCGCCGGCGAGCCGGACTTCGCGACACCAGAGCACATCGTCGAGGCGGCGGTCGCCGCCGCGAAGGACCCGAGGAACCACCGTTACACCCCAGCGGCCGGGCTGCCGGAGCTGCGCGAGGCGATCGTGGCGAAGACCGCCCGCGACAGCGGCCTCGAGGTGCCGGCATCCCGCGTGATCGTGACCAACGGCGGCAAGCAGGCGGTGTACCAGTCCTTCGCGACCGTGCTCGACCGGGGCGACGAGGCGATCCTTCCCGCCCCGTACTGGACCACGTACCCCGAGGTGGTGCGCCTGGCGGGCGGCGTGCCGGTGGAGGTGTTCGCCGGCTCGGATCAGGACTACCTCGTCACCGTCGAGCAGCTGGAGGCGGCGCGGACGCCGCGCACGAAGGTGCTGCTGTTCGTGTCCCCCTCGAACCCGACCGGATCCGTCTACTCCCCGGAGCAGACGAAGGCGATCGGCGAGTGGGCGCTCGAGAACGGGATCTGGGTGATCACCGACGAGATCTACCAGAACCTCATCTACCCTTCGGCAGGCTCAGGGCAGGCCCCTCGACCCGCGATGTCGATCGTCGAGGCCGTGCCCGCCCTGGCTGACCAGACCATTCTGGTGAACGGGGTCGCGAAGACGTACGCGATGACCGGCTGGCGGCTCGGCTGGATGATCGGCCCGGACGACGCGATCAAGGCCGCCGCGAACCTGCAGTCGCACCTGAGCTCCAACGTGTCGAACATCTCGCAGCGGGCCGGGATCGCGGCGCTGACCGGTCCGCAGGACAGCGTCGAGCAGATGCGTCAGGCGTTCGACCGCCGCCGGAAGACGATCGTGGCGGAGCTGAACAAGATCCCCGGCGTCACCACGCCGACGCCGGAGGGCGCCTTCTACGTCTACCCGGACGTCACCGGCCTGCTGAACCGCGAGTGGGGCGGCGTCACGCCCACCACGTCGCTGGAGCTCGCCGACCTCATTCTCGAGCAGGCCGAGGTCGCCGCGGTGCCCGGCGAGGCGTTCGGTCCGAGCGGCTACCTGCGCCTCTCGTACGCCCTCGGCGATGAGCCGCTCCTCGAGGGCGTGCAGCGCCTGCAGCGCCTCTTCGGCAGCGTCTGACCCTCCGCCGAGTCGCGGAAAAGTCAGAGGAGCTTGCGCTCGAGGGCCCATGCCGTCAGCTCGTGGCGGGACGAGAGCTGAAGCTTCCGGAGCACCGCCGAGACGTGGGTCTCGACCGTCTTGATCGAGATGAAGAGCTGGGACGCGACCTCCTTGTAGGCGTAGCCGCGCGCGATGAGCCGCATCACCTCGCGCTCACGGGCGCTCAGCCGGTCGAGCTCGTCGCTCGACTCTGCCTGCTCCCCCGATACGGCTCCGAACGCATCCAGCACGAACCCGGCGAGCCGCGGCGAGAACACCGCGTCGCCGCTCGCGACGCTCTGCACCGCCTTCGCCACGTCCACCCCGGAGCTGCCCTTGGTGATGTAGCCGCGGGCGCCCGCGCGGATGACGCCGACCACGTCTTCTGCGGAGTCGGAGACGCTGAGCGCCAGGAAGCGGACGCGTCCGAGGTGCGCGGCGCTCCGGCGCACGACCTCCGCGCCGCCCCCGCCGGAGCCGCCCGGCAGGTGCACGTCGAGCAGCACCACCTCCGGCAGCAGCTCGCCGATCAGCCTGACCGCATCGTCGACATTCGCCGCTTCCCCGACCACCTCGATCCCGGATCCGAGATCCGCCTTCAGCCCGGAGCGGAAGATCGAGTGGTCATCGACGATCAGCACCCGCGTCATGAGCGTCCTCCCGTATCCAGGTGCAGGTGCACCTCGGTTCCAGTGTCCCCGCTTGTGACGGTCGCCACGCCGCCGGCTCGCGCCATCCTGCCGTGGATCGACTCACGGATGCCGAGCCGACCGGCCGGGACCGCAGCCTGGTCGAAGCCTGCACCGCGGTCGCGGACGAAGACGTCCACACCGGTCGGCGTGGACTCGAGGTAGACGGAGACGTCGCCGCCGGCGTGCCGGGCCGCGTTGAGCATGGCCTCGCGCGCGGCGCCGAGCAGCGCGGCGGTCGCCTCTGCAGGCAGCTCGCCGGCGGCTCCTGCCACGACCAGGTCGATCCGCACCGGGTGCTCCAGCTCGAGTGCGCCGGCGAGGCGCCGCAGTTCGGTGGCGAGGTCCCCGGCGAAGGGGTCGGTGCCGGCGAACAGCCAGTCGCGCAGCTCCCGCTCCTGGGCGCGAGCGAGTCGTGCGATCTCGCTTTGCGCGTCCGCGCGGTTCTGGATGAGCGCGAGGGTCTGCAGCACCGAGTCGTGCAGATGGGCGGCGATCTCCGCGCGCTGCTCCTCGCGCACCCGGGCAGACCGTTCGGTGATCAGGTCCGTCCACAGGCCGGCGATGCGCGGCAGGAGCAGCACGACCGCCCCCAGCACGATCATCACGACGGCGAGCACGGCGACGCCCACCCACGGATCGGAGATCAGCAGACCGACGCCTGTCGCGACCAGCACGACGGCGGCGCCCGTGCGCACGGTTCTCAGGTAGCCCGCACGCCGAGCCGCATCCTGGGTGTCGAGCAGGAACGTCCATGCGACCGCCGCGGAGCTCAACAGGGTGCACTCCAGGATTCCGGGGGTCAGCGATGCACCGCCGTCCGCGAAGCTCCAGGCCACGGCGATCAGCCCGGCGACCGCCCCGAGCACCACCGAGACGGCGGCGACGGGCGCCGCTCGGCGTACCGGGCGCTCGTCCTCACGCTCGGCGGACCGGTCCTCGAGTGGCACCAGCGCCCACAGCCAGAGGTACAGCAGCGCGCCCGCACCGCCGAAGACGGTGAGCACCAGGAAGCCGGCTCGCGCCAGCGGCAACGGCATGCCCACGTGCCGAGCGAGCGCCACCGACACCCCACCGAGCAGCATCCGGCGCGGTCGCCGCAGCGGCGGTCGCGCCGAGGCCGGTGGCTGCGCCTCGGCCCGCTGAGCTCCTGGAGGCGGGGTGGTCACGCTCCGATCAAAGCAGACCGGGGGTTTCCCGGCGGGCCCGGTCAGGGTCGGATCAGGGGTTCCCCTCATGGCGCCGAGTCCGCGGCGAGCGGGAGCATCGGAGCATGGCAACTCCTGCGGGCGACGACCCGACGACACAGCAGACCCTTCCGCCGGACGGAGGTCCCACGGCGCCCGGCGCGACCCCCGCTGCGCCGAGCGCACCGAGCGGCAACCGCTTCTTCGACTGGCTGCGGGGCCTCGGGCTCGTGCGCACCAGGGGATGGATCGGCGGCGTCGCCGCAGGCATCGGCGCGCGGCTCGGAATCGATCCGCTGCTCGTCCGCGGCATCCTGGTGGTGATCGCCGTGCTCGGCGGTCCCGTGGTGCTGCTCTACGCCGCCGCGTGGCTGCTGCTGCCGGACGAGCACGATGTGATCCACGCCGAGGAGCTCGGCCGGGGCCGGTTCAGCCCCGCGATCGCCGGCATCGGCACCCTCGTCCTGCTCTCGCTGCTGCCGCTCAACCAGGGCTTCTGGAACCTCGGAGCGCTGTACTGGGGCGCGCCGCAGGTGGACTTCCCGTTCGGGCGGCTGTTCTGGACCGCTGTGCTGATCGCCGCGGTCGTGCTGTTCGTGATCTGGGTGGCACGGCGCTCCAGCGACACGGCGACCCCGCCTGGGGCGCCGACGACCGCGACCACGGGCGACGCGCAGGCCGCGACGCCCACGGCGGCGAGCGCCGCCGACCGGACCTGGGCCGCCACCGCCCCCGCCGCGTTCGCCCCGCAGCCACCGCCTGCCGCGGCGTCCGCCGACGAGCTCGCCGCCTGGCGCGCGCAACAGGACGAGTGGCAGCGTCAGCGCGCGGCATGGGCCGCCGAGCAGAAGCGCACGGATCGTGAAGTGGCGCAGGCCGCGGCACGCGAGAAGGCCCGCCGGAACGCCGAGGCGGCGATCGAGCGTGCGCGGATCCGCAAGCTCACCCGCCCCCGCACGAGCGCCGCATTCGTCGGCATCGCGGTCGGCGCGGCGATCGTGGCCGGTGCCCTCGCCGCCCTGCTGGCCGGAACCGGGACCGGCGGCGATGCGACCGTCGGGTTCGCGGTCGCCCTGCTCGTGCTCGGTGCGGCGATCGTGCTGGCGGGTGCGCTGCGCAGGCGAAGCGCGTTCCTCTCGTTCCTGGGCTTCGTCGCGCTCGTCGCCCTGCTCGTCAGCCTGGTGGCACCGGGCGGCCGCCAGCTTCTCTTTCCCGGCTACTACGGCGTCGACACCACCCGGAGCGGCAGCTATGCCATGCCGGCCGGGGAGCTGAGCCTCTACGTGTGGGACGACGGGGACGACACCGTCGCGGAGGTGGACCTCTGGCAGGCCGCCGGCCAGGTCGACATCGCCATCACCGACGGCCAGACCGTGCGCGTGGATTTCGAGACCGACCGGCGCAGCGATGTCGTGCACACGGTGCAGGACCTCACGACCGGGGCTGAGTCCGATCGGGAGACGATCGCGACCACCCGCGACGGCCGACGGATCGAGGGCGCGTTGACCGCCGGCGCGCCGGGTGTCCCCGACGTCGTCGTCACCATCTGGCAGGGCGCCGGCTCGATCACCGTGCGCGAGCTCACGGAGACCGAGCAGTGACCGATCCGCAGCCCACCCGACCGCTTCCCTCTCAGCCCTCCGGCTTCAGCAGAACGGACTCCCCCATGACCGAGCCTCACACCCCGACCGACCCGGCAACCGAGCTGTTCGGCGCCCCGACCGCGACCCAGCCCGTCGGCAGCGCGGACCCCGCCCTGCTCGCGCGCCCCCGCATCCGGGTCGGGGCGATCGTCTGGGGTGTGCTGCTCTTCGCCATCGCGGCGCTCACCCTCTGGGTCACGACCGATCCCGCGCGGGAACGGGCATTCTCGAACTGGTTCGCGGGCCTCCCGGAAGGGGCCGCCGGGCTGCTGCTGCTGCTCGTCGTCGGTGCGCTCCTGCTGCTCTGGGGCGCGCTCGCCGCGATCCGCCGGTCGCAGGAGCGCGGGGTGCCGCGCCTGTAGACCTGAGAACGGCCGGGTTCGGCGAATCCGGGCTGCCGCGGCGGCCCGGATGCGCCGAACCTGGCCGCTTTCGTCGGGACGTTCGGCATCCACCGATCGGTGGAGGCGGAATACAACCGGACGGACGCTGTCGCGCGGCACGCCGCGGCGGGAGCATTGGGGCATGAACCAACCGATCGTGCGTGTGCGAGAGCTGCGCAAGTCCTACGGGAAGCTCCACGCTGTGGACGGCGTGACCTTCGACATCGAGCGCGGGGAGATCTTCGCGCTGCTCGGTCCGAACGGGGCCGGGAAATCCACGACCATCGAGATCCTGGAGGGCTACCGGCATCGCACCGGCGGCGAAGTCTCCGTGCTCGGAACCGACCCGGCCACAGCGGGCCTCGACTGGAAGACGAGGCTCGGCATCGTGCTGCAGTCGACCGGCGAGTCCGGCAGCGCCACGGTCAGGGAGCAGCTCGCGCACTTCGCCGCCCTCTACCCCGACCCGCGAGACGTGGACGAGGTGATCGCCGCGGTCGGGCTCGAGGAGAAGGCCAAGACGCTCATCCGCAAGCTGTCCGGTGGGCAGCGCCGCCGCGTCGATGTGGCGCTCGGCGTCATCGGCCGTCCGGAGCTGCTGTTCCTCGACGAGCCGACCACGGGGTTCGACCCGCAGGCGCGTCGCCAGTTCTGGGAGCTTGTGCGTTCCCTGAAGCGCGAGGGCACCACGATCGTCCTGACCACCCACTACCTCGACGAGGCGGCGCAGCTCGCCGACCGCGTCGGCGTGATCGCCGGCGGCCGCATGGTGGATGTCGGGGGCGTCGACGAGATCGGCGGCCGGGACGCGCGCGTGCCGGTCGTGCGCTGGCGGGAGAACGGGGAACGGCGTGAGCTCCGGACGGACCTGCCGGCCACGCACGTCGCACGGCTCGTCGCGGCCGGAGACGGCGTCGAGCCGGAGGGCGTGGAGATCGTGCGCCCCACCCTGGAGGACGTCTACCTCAGCCTCATCGCCCACACGACCGACGCCACCGACATCGGCGCACCGTCCGACTCATCCAGAGAGGAGGTAGCGGCATGAGCACCATGACCGCCCTCACCGCCACACGGGCCCGCCGCGGGGCCGCCTCCCCCGCCAGGGTGATCCGCCTCGGCATGCTGCGCATCGCCTACGAGGTGCGGTCGTACTTCCGCGTCGGGGACACCGTGTTCTTCACCTTCCTCTTCCCCGTGCTGATGCTGACCATCTTCTCGGTGGCGTTCGGCGACGCGGACTTCGGCCGGGACGCGAGCGGACAGACGCTGGGCGCCGCGGACTACTACCTTTCCGCGATGCTCGCCGCCGGCATCCTGTTGAGCGGTGTGCAGAATCTTGCGGTCGACATCGCAATGGAGAAGAGCGACGGCACCCTCAAACGGCTGGCCGGCTCACCGCTGCCGGTCGCGAGCTACTTCCTCGGCAAGATCGGCCAGGTGTTCGTGACCGCGGCACTGCAGGCGGCACTGATCCTGCTGCTCGCGGTCGTCGCATTCGGTGTGAGCCTGCCTTCCGACCCCGGCCGCTGGATCACGTTCGGCTGGGTGTTCGTGCTCGGCGTCGCGACGAGCGCCGTGCTCGGGATCGGGCTCAGCGGCCTGCCGCGATCCGGCAAGAGCGCAACGGCCGTCATCATCCCCATCGTGCTGATCCTGCAGTTCATCTCCGGCGTGTATCTGGTGTTCAGCCAGCTGCCGGAATGGCTGCAGAACGTCGCGTCCGTCTTCCCGCTGAAGTGGATGGCGCAGGGGATGCGGCACGTGTTCCTGCCGGACGGGTTCGCGGCGATGGAGCAGAGCGGCGACTGGAACCTGCCGGGCATCGCGATCGCGCTCTCCGTCTGGCTGGTGGCCGGGCTGATCGCCGCGCGGCTCACCTTCCGCTGGATCCGCAAGGACAGCTGACCACGCCCACGTCCCGGGCGGTCCCTCCGGGGGCCGCCCGGTGGCATGCGCCGACCGGATGCGAGAAGGTGTCGTCATGGAGTCCACGCGGGGTTGGAGCGCCGCCGTCGCGGCGGTCTGCACCGTGCTGCTCGCTATCGCCCTGCTCAGCGGGCGGGGAGCGGAGCGGACGCTCGGCGCCGCCACGGCGGTGGTGCTGTTCGGCGTCGCCTGGGTGATCTTCGGGCGCCGTGGCTGGAGCAGCCGCTCGGCGGCGCGCACCTTCGTAGTGGGGACGATCGTGCTCGCCGGGGTCGCGACATCGTTCATCCCCACGATGGCGATCATCCAGACGATCGGCTTCCCGCTGGTCTGGGTGCTGGCCGCGTCCGTGAAGTCCGCGCTGGTCGCCAACGTCGCATTCGCACTGTCTGTCGGGGTCGGCTTCCTGGTCAGCAACGGCACGTCCCCGGGATCGCTGACCGAGGCGGGACTGACCGTGGCCGTCTCTCTCGGCTTCAGCCTCGCCATGGGCCTCTGGATCAGCCGGATCGCCACCCTGAGCGAGGAGCGGCTCGCGCTGGTCGAGCAGCTCACCGCGGCGCAGCAGCAGCTCGATGCCCTCGGGCGCGAGGCCGGCGCGGTGGCTGAGCGTGAGCGGCTGGCCCGCGAGCTGCACGACACCATCGCGCAGGACCTCACCGCGCTTGTGATGCTCAGCCAGCGCGCACGGCGTGAGCTCACACCCGGCACCGATGCGGCTCGGGCCGAGACGCTGCGGCTGCTCGAGGACACCGCCCGCTCGACGCTCGCAGAGACGCGTGCCCTGGTCGCGGTGCACGCCAAGGTGGAGCTCCCGGAGGGCGGGATCCTGTCGGCGCTCGGGCGGCTCGCGGAGAACTTCGGGCGGGAGTCGGGCGTCGACGCTGCCTTGGAGGTGGAGGGCACGCTGCCGCGGCTTCCGCGGGACGCCGAAGTGGTGCTGCTGCGCTGCGCGCAGGAGGGACTCGCCAACGTGCGCAAACATGCAGGCGCGAGCCGGGTGCGATTGCGCATCTGGGCCGAAGCACACGAAGTGCGGCTCCAAGTGCGAGACGACGGTCGCGGCTTCGATCCGGCTCGGGCATCGGGCGGCTTCGGGCTGAGCGGGATGCGGGACCGGCTGGCGCTGGCGCAGGGGACGCTGGCGGTGGACAGCAGCGACGCGGGCACCACCCTCACCGTGATTCTGCCGATCGGAGTCCGCGCATGAACCCGGTGCGTCTGGTGGTCGCGGACGACCACCCGATTGTGCGGGCCGGCATCGTCGGGTTGCTGGAGGCCGCCGACGGCGTCGAGGTCGTGGCGCAGGCCGGCGACGGCGCCGAGGCGGTCGCGGCGGCCGTCGAGCATCGCCCCGACCTGGTGCTGCTCGATCTGCAGATGCCCCGCATGGACGGGGTGGAAGCCACCCGCCGCATCCTGGAGGCCGCCCCGGGCGTCCGGGTGCTCGTGCTCACCACCTACGAAAGCGACGAGAGCATCCTTGGCGCCATCGAGGCGGGCGCGAGCGGGTACCTGCTCAAGGCGGCGCCGGAGGAGGAGATCCTCGCCGGCATCCGCTCCGTGGCGGCCGGTGGCGTCGCGCTCGCCCCCCGGATGGCAGCGCTGCTGGTCTCCCGGGTGCAGGCGCCGTCCGCGCCGACGCTCAGTCCACGCGAGGCCGAGGTGCTCGAGCTCGTCGCCGAGGGACTGAGCAACCCGGCGATCGCGCGGCGGCTGTTCCTCTCGGATGCGACGGTGAAGACGCATCTGCTCCACGTCTTCGAGAAGCTCGAGGTGAGCGACCGGACTCGCGCCGTCACGCGTGCGATGGAACTGGGGCTGCTTCGCGCCCCTGGATCGCGCTAGACCTCGACGCCGACCAGCACCGGCTCGGGCTGCAGCGCAACGCCGAACCGGCCGAGCACCCTCGCACGGACGTACCGGGCGAGTTCCGCGACCTCCTCGGCGGTCGCCTCGCCGGTGTTCGTGAGCGCCAGCGTGTGCTTCGACGAGATGGCCGCGCGCGACCCGGGCAGCCGGAACCCTCGGCCAATCCCCGAATGCTCGATCAGCCAGGCGGCGCTGAGCTTGACCCTGGCCGGCTCGGTCGGCGCGGGAGCGGCCGGCTGCTCGCCGAGCGGCACGACGCGCGCCTCAGCCTGCGGCCCCAAAGGCCAGCGAGGCGCCTCCGACGGCAGCGCGAGCGCGAAGGACTCCGTCACGATCGGATTGGTGAAGAACGATCCAGCGCTGAAGGTGTCGGGGTCGCCGGGGTCGAGGACCATGCCCTTCGAGGCGCGCAGTGCGAGGACGGCGTCCCGCACCCGCTGCACCGGCACACGGTCGCCCGCCAGCGCGCCGAGCGCGGAGGCGAGCTGCGCGTAGCCGATCGGCCGGCTGAGCCCCTGCGCGTCGTCGAGCTCGACCTCGATCGCCAGCACGATGCCGCGACGACCGCGCTTCAGCGCCGACGTGCGATAGCCGAGGTCGATTGCCTCGGCGGGCAGCCGCTCGACTTCGCCGCTGAGGTAGTCGAGGAACTCGACGGCGACCAGGGTCTCCGCCAGCTCCTGCCCGTAGGCGCCGATGTTCTGCATCGGCGCGGCGCCGCACGAGCCGGGGATGCCGCTCAGCGCCTCCATGCCCGCGAGTCCCCGCTCAACCGTGTACGCGACGAGCACGTCCCAGGACTCCCCCGCCTCGACGCGCAGACGCACGACGCCCGGACGCGGTGAGGGCAGCTCCGCGATGCCGCGGGTCAGCACCCGCATCACGGCGCCGGGGAATCCCTCGTCGGCGACGAGCAGGTTGGAGCCGCCGCCGAGGACGAGCCACTCGTCGCCCGAGCCCCAGACCTCGAGGGCGGTCGAGACGAGCGTCTCCCGGTCGGCGAGCTCGACCAGCTCAGCGGCGGGGCCGCCGACGCGCAGGGTCGTGAGGTCGGACAGCGCCCGCACCGCGCTTCCGAACGTCATGCCAGGCTCACGCGCACCTGGGCCTTGCCGAGCACGGTGGCACCGCCGACCGTGACCGTCAGGTCGATGCGTGCGGCCGACTCCTCGATGGCTCCCACCTTCGCCACCACGAGCACGCTCTGTCCGCTGTCCGGGTCGACGACGACGGGCCGGGTGAAACGCACCTGATAGTCGAGGATGCGACCGGGGTCACCGTCCGCCCACTCGACGACCGGCTGCACGGCGAATCCCATGGTGAGCATCCCGTGGGCGAGCACTCCGGGCAGCCCGACCGCGGAGGCGACGTCGTCGCGGTAGTGGATCGGGTTGAAGTCCCCGGATGCGCCGGCGTAGCGCACCAGGGTGTCGCGCGTGATGCTGTAGGTGCGCTCGGCGACGATCTCGCCGACCGTCAGCTGCCCGCTCACTCGTCGCCCCGCACGACCAGCGTCGAGACGGCGGTCACCACGTGCGCTCCGGCCGCGTCGACGATGGTGGACTCGGCGGTGACCATGCTGTTGCCGCCGAGCGATTTCACGCCGGTCACCCGGAGGCGGGCGGTGAGCTCGTCGCCCGCGACGATCGGGCGGGTGAAAGCGAAGCGCTGGTCGCCGTGGACCACGCGCGAGAAGTCGATGCCCGCATCCGGCTCGGCCAGCAGCTGGGCCAGGGTGTGCTCCTGCACGACCACCGGGAACGTGGGCGGAGCCACCACGTCGGCGTAGCCGGCGGCCCGAGCGGCATCAGGGTCCAGACAGATCGGGCTGTCGGCCAGCACCGCCCTGGCGAACTCCCGGACCTTCTCTCGGCCGACGAGGTACGGGGCGGTCGGCGGGAACTCCCGCGAAACGAGATCCGGGTTCACTGGCACGCCGTCGAGTCTACGGCCGCGCCTCCCGGCGTCTCCCTTCATCCCCTGGGTGCGACGAAGCCCCGGGCCGTACGGCGCCGGGGCTTCGGGAAGTCGCTGACTGGTGCGTCAGCCGCCTACTGGCAGCTGTCGCACTGCAGAAGATCCATCGGGTCGACGGGCACTGCGTAGCCACCGACGGAGTCGTTGTCGTTGTCCATGATGGACCTCCCCACTGTTCTCAGCCCCGCGGTTCGGGGTGTGGTTCCACTATATATCCGGAATCACACTCGTGTCATTACCCAACATCTTGTGGTCCGGCGTGTCGCGGGATTCCCCCCGGACCGGATTCGAACGTAGCGCGAGCCACCGACATCGAGGCGGATCTTGAGGCACGGCGAGTCGGATCGGTACCGTGCCGCCATGAGCCTTCTCCGCGCGGCGCTCGCCGACCTCGGACTCGACGGTGCGCTCACCACCGAGGGGTTCGACCCGCTCAAGCGGCCCGTGCCGCTCGCCGCCGCACTTCCGGTGGGCCGGCTCGCGGAGGAGGCGGTGCGATTCGCGGACCTCGCCGCCCGGCACCTTGGCCTCCCGACGGCTCCCCTCGACGGAGCGCGGATCGCCACGTCGTTCACCAGCGAACGCGCGTTCCGCCTGGACGGCGAGGCGCCGGTGGCGTGGGCGCCGCTTTCCGGGTTCTGGCAGACGGCCGACGGCTGGATCCGCACGCACGCCAATTACCCGCACCACCGAGCCGCGATGCTGCGCGCGCTGGGGATCGCCGACGCGGAGGACGCGCTCGTCAAGGAGTCGGTGGCGCAGGCGCTTGCTTCCGCGCACGCACCCGAGGTGGAGGACGCCATCGCCGCGGCTGACGGTGTGGCTGCAGCGGTGCGCACCGCGGAGGAGTGGCGGGCGCATCCGCATGGCTCCACTGTCGCCGAGCAGCGCCTGCTCCGGGTCCTCGACCGGGCGGCCGGCGGTGTCGAGCGGCCCGCACTGCCGGAGGCCGGCATGCGCCGGCGCGCGAGCTCACGCCCCCTGGACGGAGTCCGCGTGCTCGACCTCACCCGGGTGCTGGCAGGTCCGATCTGCACGCGGACGCTCGCGCTGTGGGGCGCCGACGTCCTGCGGGTGGATCCGCCGTTCCTCCCGGAACCGGAATGGATCCACCTCGACACCGGACCCGGAAAGCGCTCGGCGCTGCTGGATCTCCGCACGGATCGGGTGCGGTTCGCGGAGCTGCTGGCGCACGCCGACGTGCTGGTGCACGGATATCGGCCCGGAGCCCTCGGCAGGCTGGGATTGGCTGAGCTCATCGGCGGCCGGCCGTCGCTGGTCGTCGCGTCGCTGACCGCGTGGGGTGCGGGTCCGTGGGGGAGCAGGCGCGGCTTCGACAGCATCGTGCAGGCGGCGAGCGGGATCGCGATGGCGGAGTCGCCGGATGGTGAGCGCCCCGGCGCACTTCCGGCACAAGCGCTCGATCACAGCGCCGGCTACCTGCTCGCCGGAGCGGTCGCGCACCTGCTGCTCCGGCGGAGCACGGCAGGCGGATCGTGGTCCGTGGAGACCTCGCTGGCGCGGATCGCGCACGAACTCCTCGCGATGCCGCGAGAGAGTGCGCAGCGGGAGAACCGGTACGAGCCCACGGTATCGATCGTTCAGACCGCGGTGGGGGCGGTGACGATGGCGCGCCCAGCGCTCGGCGCAGACGAGTACCGGGTCGGGCCTCGTCCCTTCGGTGCGGACGAGGCCGCCTGGGTCCCCATCCGGTTCTCGGGCGCCGCGGAGGGCTGACGCCCTACCGGTGAATCCTCAGCTGCCCCAGATGGCGCCGGCAAAAGAAGAGCGGGTGATCATGGAATGAACATCATGACCACCCGCTATACGGTTGCGGCCGATTCAACCCGAATGAACCGGCAACCCCCGACGGGATCTGGTGGTCCGACCCGAACGGACCAGCTGTCCCGCTGCACGGATCCGACTCCGCCCCCGGAGTAGGACCCGCCCGCCCGGAACCGAGTCCGCACGGAGTATTGAATTGTCTGATCCGGCCGGTCGTTTCCCGAACTCCCGTTGCCGTCTCACTACAGCTATCGACCGAGGTCCCGGAAAGGTTACGGGCTGGGCCGAAATTCCTGGATGTTTTTCCGCGGCCGATCTCGAACCCGTGGGAACCCGCGCGCCCTTCCCTCGTCGGGTTCGAGCTGCATCAAGTCAGGATCCGCTCTTCGTGCTTCCGGTCTCCCCGGCCGGCTTGGCGGGTGCTGCGTCGCTGTTGCCCGGCCCGGTTTCGTTGGACCCGGCCGCGTGCGCGGCGGCCCGGGAGTCGCCAGGGCCGCCGTTGCCCTTCGAGAACCGCGGATCGTCAACTGTCTCCGGGTTCTCGGCCCCCCGGTTCACCGCCCTCGCGTCCTCGGCCGGTCTCGGATCGTTTCCGGATTTCGGAGCCCAGTCTGATCCGGCGCCAGCGTTTCCCTTGCCATGCCCGTTGCCCAGATGGCCCGGGCCGGCCGCCTTTCCGCTGTTCCCGGGAGCAGGTGCGCCCGAATCGCCGGTGCTGTCGCGCGGGCCTGGTCTGTCGATCACCGGTTCCGGCTCGACCGCGAGCGGAGCGTCCATACCATCCGCGTTCCCGCGATCGGTCTCGGTGCCCTCGCTTTCGGCGCTCTCGGTGTCGGTGCCATCGGTGTCGGTGCCATCGACGGGAGTCCCCGCATCGTCGGTCACCCCGCCGTGCGCACCATCGGCACCCGACGGAGCCGGCTCGCTCAGCAGCTGCTCCGCCTGCGCCACGGTCGCGACGACGGCATCGAAGACCTGCTGCGCTACCGGCGGCAGAGCGGCGGCGATTCCGACGCCCGCGGCGCTCGCGCTCACCGCACCAGCACCGAGCGCGAGCTGCGCGGCGACACCCAGGCCGGTGAACCACCCGAGCGCTCGCTTGGCCTTCGCCTTCACCGGCCGCTGGGTCAGCACATTCGTCCTTGCCACCTCGCATGCGGGTACTTCCGGACCTCTCGCCGCGGAGACCCATGCCAGGCGATCGAGATCGAGCCGAGCAGCCAGCGCAGCGGACGGTCGCGGGGGCGCGTCGAACGAGGCCAACCGGAGGGCGCCGACCACGGCCGCCACCTGGAGGAGGTCCTCGCGGTCCTCGGGCACGTGTCCGTCCAGCAGCGCCGCAGCGTGCGCGTCGGTGATCCGGTGGTCTCTCATCTCACTCCCGCTATCGCGTCAGCGGGCCGCAGGGGTACGGGTCGGATCAAGTCTTCTTCGAAGCGCCTCGAGACCACGTCGCTGCAGCGCCTTCACGGCGCCCGGGTTCTTGCCGACGACGTCGGCGATCTGCTCGATCGTCAGGTCGCCGAAGATCCGCAGTGAGAGGACGTTGCGCTGATCGATGGGCAGCTCCTCGATGAGGGCACGCGCGCGCTCCTCCCCCATCCGGCCGAGCGCCTCCTGCTCTGCGCTCTCGGTGCAGCGGGTGTCCGTTTCGGCCGTCCACTCCACAACCGTTCCGCGGCGGGCGCGCTTGCGCAGCTCGTCGACCAGGCGACGGTACGCGATGGTGAACACGAAGGAGCGGAAAGCGGACTCGTCGCCTTCGAATTCCGCGATCGAATCGAACACAGCGAGAAAGACGTCGCTCGTCAGGTCCTCTGGCTCGGAAGAACCCTTCGATCTCAGGAATCCGGTGACCGCAGGCGCGAACTGCAGCCAGAGGTCGCTGAGCGCCCAGGACGCCCCCGCCTGGGCCGCAACGAGCACGGCGGGAAACGTCTCCCCCCGTAGGCCAGCCCCCAAGATGGTCATCAGAGCACCAGTATTCGGGAAGCACTCCGAACGCCGCGCCCCCAAACCTGGGGTATCGGTCAGCGCTCACAGCCGCGGCGAGCCGCAGCTCGACGGATGCGGAGCCGTCCCAGAATTGGCTATCGCTGCGCCCTACACCCACTCCCTGGGAGTCACCTCCACACGGAGGCGCGGTGCTCATCGCTCCAGCACATCAACACAACAGGGGGACGCATGGCGAAGCCACGCTTGCTCGGGGGTTTTCTCTCGCTCGTACTCGTATCCGCACTGGTGTCGGTTCCGGGGGTCGCGAATGCGGCCGCACCGTTCGACTCAGCGCCGACGCCTGCCATCACCGGCGAGGCGGTCGTGGGGGGATCGCTGACGGCCGATCCGGGAGCTTGGTCACCTGAACCGACCGCTCTCGGCTACCAGTGGCTGCGCGACGGCGAACCGATCGCCGAAGCGACCGCAGACGACTACACCCTGACCGCCGCCGACCTCGGCGCCCAGGTGGCCGTCGAAGTCACGGCATCGCTGGAGGGCTACGACACCACCACGCTGTCGTCGAGCACTGTGGGACCGGTCACCGCCGGGGCCTTCACCTCGGCACCGATCCCGCTCGTCGTCGGCACGCTGCTCACGGACAGGACGCTCACGGTGAATGCGGGCACCTGGGCTCCGGCGGCCGCCCTGTCCTATCAATGGCTCCGGAACGGCAATCCGATCAGCGGGGCGGTCGGCACCAGCTACCAGCTCACCAGCGCGGATACGGCGCAGTCCATCGCCGTCGCGGTCACCGGCGTGCGCGCCGGGTACACGACGGCGACTCGCACCTCTGCCTCCGCCGTCGTCGGGAAGGCATCGTTCACCACGAAGCCCGTCCCGAAGATCACCGGCACCGCGAAGCTCGCGCAGACGCTCACCGCCGTTCCCGGCACCTGGGCGCCGTCCGCAGCCGTCACATACGTGTGGAAGCGTGACGGGATCACGATTCCGGGAGCCACGGCCCGCACCTACAAGCTGACCACCGCTGACGTGAACCGCCGGATGACCGTCACCGTCACGGCAGCACGGCCGGGCTACACGTCGGTGAGTCTCACCTCCGCCAAGACGGCCACCGTGACCGGACACGCCTTCACCTACTCCCCCGCGCCCAAGGTGAGCGGCACCCGCGCCGTCGGGCGTCTGCTCAGTGCGAGCACCGCGACCTGGTCGCCCATGCCGTCGACCGTCGGCTACCAGTGGCTGCGAAACGGTGTCGCGATCCCCGGCGCCACCGGGAAGACGTACCGGCTCCAGGCCGCGGACCTCGGCAAGTACGTGACCGTCAAGGTGACGGCGGGGCGCACCGGCTACACGACGACCTCCCGCACTGCCTCGCAGGGCACCGCGGTCGTCCGCGGCACGCTTTCCGCGCCGACGCCGGCGATTTCCGGAACGCCGCGCGCGGGCGCCACGCTCACGGCCGCCACGGGTACCTGGAGCCCCAGTGGAGTGCAGATCACCTACCAGTGGCTGCGCAACGGCGTGAAGATCACCGGCGCGACCAGCAAGACGTATCGGCTGACCTCGGCAGACCTCGGCAAGACCATCAAGGTCTCCGTCCGCGGTACCAAGTCCGGCTTCACGACGCTGACGAAGACGTCCAAGTCGACCGTCGTCATCACGATCACGAAGCGGATCGCAGGGGACGGCTCGTACCAGATCGGCACGAACCTTGCCGCCGGCACCTACGCGACGTCGACCGCGACCAGATTCTGCTACTGGGAGCGCGTGTCCGGATGGAGCGGCAGCTTCGACGACATCATCGCGAATGACCTCGGCGCAGGCCAGCGCATCGTGACGGTGTATCCCAGCGACGTCGGCCTCGTGACGGAAGGGTGCGGTTCCTGGGTGAAGCTGAGTGACCTGGGCGTCGCGCCGAGGAGCTCCGTGGCTGCGGAGGCTGTCGTCGCCGTCAATGCCCAGGTGCGGCCCGGCCTCTACCAGGCGAATGACGGCAGCGACGGCTGTTACTGGGCGAGGCTGTCCGGATTCTCGGGTCTGCTCGACGACATCACGGACAACTACTACGGCGAAAGCGCTCGGCCGATCGTCCGGATCTTCTCGACCGACAAGGGATTCGAGACATCGAACTGCGGTGGCTGGGTGCGGATCGGCAGTTAGCAGGGTCGCAAGGAGGTGCGAAGGGGCCGCGGAGACGCGGCCCCTTCGTTCTCCCGGCGGGACGTACGACCTGTCGCCGGACGTCATGTGGGAGTACGGTTCGCCCCATGAGCGTGGAATCGACGGGAACCGCAATGGGTGCCGGCATCGCGCCGGTCAGACGGTCTGGTAAGCGCACGCTCGGGGTGATCGCGGTTCTCCTCGCCGTGGTCTGCGCCCCGTTGCCCTACCTCCCGAACCTGCTGTACGCGGCAGGGGTCGACTCCGGCGCAGGTACGCCGGCGGGGTCGAACCTCTTCAACATCGCATACCTCGTGCACCTGGCCGGGATGGTGGGGGCGCTGGTCCTGGGCATCATCGCGACCGTCACCCGCCGCGGACGAGCTTGGGGAATCGCCGCGATCGTGATCAGCGTGCTGTTCGGCCAGATGCTGCTGGGCTCCTTGGTCGCGGCTGCGCTCTACAACTTCATGCCGGTGCCCACGGGCTGACGAGCGGCCGCAGGGGTTTGGGCGACCCACACGCGGTCGACGCGACGTCTGGCTCCGCCCTCTTTCGATGCCGACCGGTTCAGCCGGTGATGCTTCCGGCGGGAAGTCGTTCGTGGTGGGCTTTCAGTTCGTCGTCGAATGCGGCTTGCGATTCGCCGTAGAGGTCGTCGGGGATCCGGTCGGGGTTGTCGGGTGGTGGCTCGTCGTGTTCGGGGAGCGCTTGCCGTATGGCGTCGTCGAAGTGGGGTGCACCGCGCATTCTGACGGCGGGTTCGTTGATGTAGTGCTCGCCCAGTGGGGTGGTCCATTCCAGGGTGCCGAACCGGTCCAGGTGCCGGTAGCTCCACCCGGTGAGGGTTTTCAGCTTGTGGTGCTTCACACAGAGATGGGCGAGGTTGTCGAACGCGGTGGGCCCGTGGTCTTTGGCGCGTTCCAGGGT
>NZ_JBHLTG010000018.1:0-49262 GCF_042434515.1 Lysobacter korlensis | reverse complement strand
GGTGATGACCAGGCGAGCTTTCGACACCTGCCGAGACTGCCGCGGAGTTTCCTATGTCTTGAGACATGCGTTTCCTATGTCCTGAGACCACACACTGCCCCCGCAACGAAACGAAGGCCCGAAACCGCAAGGTTTCGGGCCTTCATGCTTCGAACGCTGCCCGAGTCTCTGGGTGCCAGAGTTCGGTATACCCATTCGCTCTACCCATACGTCCATCACGCTCGGCATCGAGAGGGATGACCCAGTGTGCTGATCCGTGTTGCGGCGGGCCGATGGCTCCCGCCACTCATCAGGACTGCTCTCAGCCGGTTTGCGTCCAGTGCTGTCGCTCCGACGTTATTGATCTTGGTCGCAGACATGACCAGGCGGCCGCCAATCTCGGCGCCGGACAGCTGTACTTCCCCTCGAACGGAGCATTTTGACAGAACCAGGGGGCCGTCTGTCCTGAGCTGCGCCCCAGAAAACCCGGACGGTAGCAAGCAGCCGTGCCACCAGATGCTGGCGACGTGGGCGGCAGTGAAATCAGGCGCAGAGGTGTCGTCAAGCCAGCAGTTGAGCAGTTCCAGTTGCGTAGGGATTCGTGCGCCCCAGCCGTCGAATGCCCCGGTAATCCGAAAATTCTCGAGCCGGACTAGCCGGAGAGAGTCGTCGGGACTGGGTGGTCGAGTGGTGGAATCGGCCCACTTCCCTCGAGCAATTGAATCAAGGCTTCAGCTCGCACGACGTTCACGGTCTTCTGCCACGCGGGATCCAATTCAGTGACGCTAGCGAGCTGCGGTTGAGCAGGAAAAGTCACATGATGCTGTTTATAGGCGAGCATCACCATGGCGCGCTCCAGCGGAGTCAGCTCCTTGAATGAAAGTAACGTCACTGTTCACCACTTTTCTGAGTGACAATCACCGCGCGCGAACGTCGCAGATCACTGCTCCAGACCGGCGGCTTCCGGGCCGCCTACACCCCCAGCCTGCGATGAGCCGATTTCGCCGGCATTCCGGCGCCCTACTCGGGGGGAGCGGGCAGAACGAATCCAGGAAGGACAGCGGGGTCGGGCAAGCCAACAGCGGTCTCTATGTAATGCCTCCGTCGACCCAGCCACAGCGCCATTTCGTTCCCCGCGCGCGGTACATGTCGCCGGCCTGCGCGGGCGGCTGCGACCTGGTTGTCGGTCAGAACCTTGTCGAACGCCGATGCGCTCCGACCGTGATATTCGTTCGTCAGCAACTCAGGATTCAAGCGAATGTCATACCCGTGTGCCTGTGCGACATCGGCGTGCGATGCCATAATGCCGGCGATCGATTCGATGGCCCCCCCGGGTGTGGCGAGCGCACGCCTCCTGTCGTCGTCAGTGCGAACCGGTACGTAGCCGCGTTGTTCTGCCTCCCGGATCGCGGCGGCAGACACGTGCACCTTGCCCGGACCAATCGAGCTACCTAAACCGCGCACCCTGGCTGACTCCAAGGCCGGCCGAATGTTCTCCAGGGCCTCCCAGGCGATCGCACCAGCGATGGCCCGGCGGTCCACTCTGAACCTCTTTTCCGCAGCGACGATCGCGGGGAGGTGCTTCCGAAGCCAAGCGACAACTTTCAACTCCGCTAGCGTGCCAGCCAGTACGTCTCTCGGGGTGGGCAGCCCCCAGGCATCTTCCAATTCAAAGCTGATGCGGCCCCGACTGAGCGGTGAGCCACTGGGGCCGAGCGGCGTGTCGCCGTGAAAGGGCACATGTTGGCGCTGCGGCGCGACAACCCCCAGTGCCTGGAGAACAGTGGCGAATGACGGGGTCACCTGCCGCTCGCCCTCGATCTCCTCCACTTCGTTCTCCGTGAACGTGATTACAGAGTATGGACCCGGATTGGGGGTCTGGGTGAGTTGTGGACCCTTGTCGGGTTGGAGAACCACGATGCCTTGATATGGGCTGTGATCCGATCGAGATTCTGCCGGCTCAAGCTCTGACTGACCCGGTGCGATAATCGCATCGTATCCTTGAGAGCGTTGTCCGATGATTGGATCCACTTCCGACTCGTCGAACACGACTACGCTGCCATAGTGGCGCGGGGGCCCCACGAGGGGCTCGACCTCCTCACTCGTGTGAGCCGCCGATCCGGCGTCGTCTCGATCCTCCCACTCGCCTCGGGGATCGAAATCGAGCGCGACGTCGCCGGGTCCTGGGCGGTTACCTACTATCGGTTCCACTTCCGAATCGCTGAACGTGATGATGTCGGTTTGCCTACCCACCACGATCGGATCCGCTTCGGACTCGCTGAAAACTACCTCGTCCATTTCTCTGCCACTGCTCCTCCGCTAGCGCATGGGGTCGTGGGTCCCGGGCGGACCGGTGAATCCGCCCGGGGCATGGGGTGTTCGGCTGCCGCTCGCGCCGCAGGTTGGGGTCGTCCGCTCACTGCTGGGGCGGGTGTGCGCCATTCGTCAATGCAGAGGTTGAGACCACTTGGATTTCGGGCTCGTCGGGGAAGAGCCGCTCGAAGGCGGTCACCTTCTCGGGGTCCGGCTGGGCCGCCACGAGATCGAGCCTGTCCGTGGTCACCCGCGTGGTCGCCAGGCGGTCGTCGAGGCGTGCCTGGCGGTCCATCAGATCGAGCGCCTGCACCGAGGAGGCGTAGGGGTCAAGCGCGTCCGCTTGGCCGAGCAGGGCTTCAACGACCAGGTTGTCCGTGCGCAGCGTTACGGCGCTCTTGTCCATGATGACTCCGGGAATCGATGGGCTGCCCTCGGCAGGGTCGTGTGATAGCGGCTCCTGCTTGAAGCGCCACCTGACGTCCGGCCCCAGCCATGGGCCCGCCACTAGGCCGTCGTCGTCTAGCTCAGCGTCCTGCCAGTCGTACTTGATTCCCCTCGGATTGCGCCCTACCTGCAGGGTGGTCACCACCTCCGAGAAGGCGTCGAAGCGCTGGGCCGCCAGGGTAAGCAATTGCTGAGCAACCCGGTCGCGCGAGGGCTCCTTGACGTGCTTCTCCAGCAGCCTGCCCAATTCGGGGAGCGGCACTATCTCTGCTGAGCCAGCATTGCCGTTATAGAAGGCGACCTGGATGTCACGCAGGACCACGTACGTGTCGTAGGACTGGTTCAGTTCGCGGAATACGAAGTTGAGCACTCGGCGCAGGTTCGTGTTTGCGATCTCGCGCACGGTAGTGGTCTCCACTCCGGCCGCAGTCTGAGTAGCTGACGTCGACTCCACCGCCTGCCTCCGGCTGTTGTTGACCTGTGAGGCATGCTCGGACGCGGATTGACTGGCTCGGCTGCTGAATCGCTGGCTCGATTCCTGGTGATTGGCTGCAAACCCGGCTGAGACAGAAGCGGACGCCGACACCAGCCCGAAGAAGCTTGCGCCGGCGGAAACGCTCGTTGAAACAGAGACGCCCCATCCGCCGGACTCTTGGGAAGCAGTACCCGACGCGCGTTGAAGGGCGTCGGTGAAGCGGGTTTGAGCCGCAGTGTCCGATGAGTCGAAGATCGAGGTAGCATCTTCGCGCGTCGCAGCCTCCGTGCGCCACGTGTGGACGGTGATCGTCGTCCGTTCACCAGGCAGCAGCGAGAAAGTCTGGAGTGTGCGCCCGAGTCCGTAGTCGCCGAGGAACGAGCGAAGCTCCCAAGTCTCAACGAGGGCCAAGCGCGGGTAGATCGGTGCTACGGGATTGATGGGGACGTGCCGAATACTGTTGCCGATCCCCGGGAGCGGAAGAATGAGCTTGGGTAATGCGTCCTCTACCAACGTCTCGACTTGGAACTTCGCCAGGCGGTCGATGTAGGAGTCAATGCGCAGGCGCTGCACCTCGACATCTTCCGGCTCCGCCATGACCGCGCGACGGTCGCGCAGTGCAAACCGCACGCGGTCTAAGTCTTGAGGCGGCAGGGGTTGCGGATTCAGTTCCGACAGAAGCGGCTGGACATCGGCACCCACCTCCGCCACCAGCCGCAAGGAAGGACGCGCGGGCGCAGGCAGCGCTTGCCGAATGAACTTCGCCAAGCGCCCGGCGTCGATGCCCGTCAGAACACCCTGGTCTCCCGTCACGACCTTCAGCTTGAGCAGGGAGTCACCGATTTTGAAGGCCTGCTCCACGAAGTCAGAGCGGTCGATTTCCAGCGGAACTACGCGTTGCCAGGAGTACGCGCCCGGCAGGGGCACGTTGTAGTTGATCTTCGCCGCCTTGCCGGCGTCGCCGCCGCCGAAGGCTGCGACATCAGCGACGACGGGGGTACTCAGGTCAGGAGTAGGCATGACAAAGCTCCGCTCACAGTAGTTCCGATGGCGAGAGACACCGGCGGTCAAAGGAACAGGACGACCCCCCTCGCTTGGACGCCTCAGGTGCCTCACGGTAGACAGCTCCGTACATGCCCACCAGGGCCCATGGTCCTGTTCGGACGTTCCCCACCGGTCCCGGTATTACCCAGCGTTGCCTGGGCTGTCAGCGTGGGTCACCGTTCGCGCGATCACGGCCATCGGGCCTCGCCCCTCGGCTACCCCGACGCCGACCTGTTCTGGGCAGCGAAGCGATGAGTGCAGTCCTGAGAGCCGACCCCGGCTGGTCGGCGGAAGATCGCAGCCGCTTGGCTTGGACCGAGGCCCACGCCATAGCGCCGTTCGACTAGCCGACACACCTGCGCCCTGCAGCGTCATTCAGTGGCGAAACACGCCATCGAGGATTTCCGCAGTCACCGGTTCGACCCGTCCTGCGCTGACCACATAGCTCGAGCGGGTGACCTGTTCGTTGGCATGGCCGAGCAGGCGGCAGGCGAGGATGATGCCTGCCACTTGCTCCAGGAGGTAGCGGTCGTCCGCCGAAGAGGTGCGTGGTGCACTCAACGTCGATGCCGAGTTCTGTGAGGTAGGCGCGGTTGTCGTCGACGAAAGAGCGGAGCAAGCGCCCGTAGTTGCTCACGCTTAGAGCCGCCCTACTTGGGCGGGGGGAGGTACGCCTCCGGCCGACTCTTAATTAGCGGCAGCGGTAAACGCTTGTGTCTGACCCGACGACCAGGCGCCTCGGTACGAGTCATGGAACGTGAACCAAGTGGCACCAATCTAAACCCGTGCTTCGATGCGGCGCACGCCGTCGACGAACAGCACCACACTCGGCCGGGGCAGGGCCGTTGCGGTCGATGGCGCGTCGGCTGGTGACTGGTCATCTGACGCGGAGGCCGGCGAAGTTGGGGGGCCGTTCGACCCTATTGTCGCTGGGAATGGCCACCTACCGTACCCTCGATGGCCTTGTGGCCTGTTGAGCGATGGCACCAACCCGCGGGAGGGGTGGAATGGTGATTCCCCAAAGCCATGGCCTCGGGAGCACGCGTGCTGCACTGGCGGCTGGGATCGTCACGGACCTCATACCCCCCGGTGTCCGCCGTGACTCCGACTACGTCACTGGGGTGCTGGTTGAATCACTCACCGCTTCCGCCGTGTGGCAGTCGGGCCACATCCCGCAGGAGCTGCGCGGCGAGAAGGCGTACGGCGCCCCGCTTCCACGATGGCGCTCGGGCGCGCTCAAAGCGGCCCAAGTCGACACATTCGACGCCGCGTGGCAGAACGCATTGCCGCAACGGGGCAAGGGGATGGGGGACTACCTACGGCTGCGCGTGAACAGCCCCGAGGACGCCCGACTCCTGCGGGATTCCGGCGAGATCGACGGCATGACGATCGTGCCGTCGCTCGACTCGCGAGGCGACTTGCGGCAATTCGAGTGGCGTTGGCCCTTGCGGGTCGGTGTCGTACCCGCGCCGTCCGCCGACGATTGGCTCATGGACGTGCGGAACTCGACGCACCTGGACATGGTCTTCGACGCGGAGCTATGGAGTCCAGCAAACGAGTACGACATCGTCATCGTGGATGCCCACGTGCTGTCGACTCTATCCTCGGAGTGGACCAGCCTGCTCAGCGAAGTGGCCTGTGTCATCGTCGCAGGGGACACCGGGGTCGAACAGGTGCTGCGCGAGCTCGATAGTCGCATCAAGCCGTCCATCGCCGTGGCATTCCGTGGGACCCCCGCCGCGTGGTGGAGACCCTTCTTCCACGAGCTATGCCACGACCTGCCGGTCGACGTGGCGGTCGAGCTCGTCGCTCGCCAGGGCATCGACGGGATGATGGCAGGCCCGGAGTGGGGACTCGACATCACGGCTTCTGCGCACTGGTTCGCATCCGTCGCGCCCGAACTTCCAGCGCTGGAACCTGTGTTGTTGGACGATTCCCCTTGGCGGTGGTCGTCAGAGGGCGAGAACACGACGGAAGCCGTTCAACGGGTGCGCCAGGCCGAGTACACCGGCGCCGAACTACGGGTCCTCATTCCCGAACGCGTCGGCCGACTGATATCAGGCCCCGGTCCGCACTACCTCGACGAGCACTTGCCCGCACGTCAGCCTGCGCAAGGGCGCCGACTGGTGGCGCGAGTGTACGACGGCGAGTCTGTCGTCCAGACAGTCCTGCCGCCGAATCGCGACCTTCAGTTGGCGGTGTGCATCGCAATCCCGGAAAAGGGCGACATTGCTGCTGACGAGGTGATGCCCATGCCTTCCGAGGCCCCCGGCCCCACGGTGCCGCTCAAGGTGAGCGTGTGCAGTGACGTGTGGGCGGTGCAACCACAACCGCAGATGATCTCCGTGCGCAAGGACAGGAAGTCCGAGCCCAGTTCTTGGGCGGTGTTTCCCCTCACCACTCCCGATGCCGGCAAGCTGGTGAGCGTCGAGATCGTGGTGCTTTACCAGGACAAGCCGCTTCAAGCGGCGATCTACGAGTCCCCAATCCGAGCCTTTGGGCTACCGGGCGAGCGGCCGACTCTGAGGACATTCGAGCTTTCCGGCCCCGACGAGCCTACCGATGACCTCAAGCAGGTTGACGTCACGCTCAACGGCCGCGGTGCCGAACTGCGTCGCCTGGACGGACAGGAGGGTGGGATTGTCCTCATCACCGACGTGCAGCGCATGCTCGACAAGATCGAGGAGCGCGTTTCGAAGGTTCTCGGAGTACCCGGCGCACCGGACTCGTTTGAAGACTCGAAGGCCTTCACACTGCTGGTCGATCTGGCCCGACTAGGATCCGAACTCGCCAGGCTTCTGGAGCCTCTCAACCTTGATGACGCGAAGAGCATCAACGTGAGTGTGGGTGTTGACACCCCCGTTCTCCCACTCGAACTGGCGTACGCGGCACCACCGCCCGACCGGAATCGCGCCAAACTGTGCCAGCACGTGACGAAGTCCGACCCTCCGTCGCTCGGGCAGGCATGCGACAGAGCCGACACGAGGACCGTCTGCCCGTACGCATTCTGGGGACTCCACCGCTCGATCGCCAGGACCGTCTGGTCGGGCCCACCGCGGCGGCGTTCCCGCTCGGCGGTGCCCTTCGTTCCGGCTCCGGGGTTCTCAATCCTCTATGCCGCCACGGTCGTCGCCGACGACGGAGCCGTGGACCCGAAGCCGAGCGACAGCGTTCTCGCCGCCGCAAGAAATGCGTTCTCCCTCGTCACCCGGGTCACCAGTTGGACCGCATGGCGCAAGGCGGTGAGGATCGGCCGACCAAACCTACTCGTGGTGTTGGGCCACACTACGGTTGGCATGGAGACGAGGCTTTACATCGGAAGGAACTCGGCCGTCTCTAGGGTGGATATCTCCGCGGCCCTCCTGCGGTCGGCTGACAGCCCGAAACCGCTAGTGCTGCTGATCGCGTGCTCAACGGCTTCGATCGGAGATCCGTTCGGCACTCTTCCTGGGGCGCTCACCGCAGCAGGCGCCGGGGCGGTGGTGGGTACGCTTTCGAAGATCGTAGGCCCTCAAGGGGCTGCCGCGACGATGCACCTACTCACTTCGCTGCACGACGCAGTCGGCGAGGAGAGCGTGGGCGACGCAGTAGCCCGGGCGCGCTATTCGCTCGTCAACGAGAAATGTCCAATCGGCCTCCTCCTCGTCTCCCACGGTGAGCTGGACACGAAGGCCGGCTACTGATGTTCGCGGTGGAGATGCTGCCGGCGGGTCATGGCGACGCGTTGGTTGTCGAGTATGGCGCGGAGGCGGATCCACACCAGCTGCTTATCGACGCTGGGACCTATCACGCCTGGGAGGGCGTGCAGGCACAGTTGATGCGAAGGCGAAGGGACAAGTACGAGGTTTTTGTCGTTACCCATGTCGATGAGGACCACATCGGCGGCGCCATCTCGCTGCTCGACGACGGCAACCTCAACCAGCGCATTGACCAGGTCTGGTTCAACGGGTACGTCCACTGCACGTCAGGCGGCAACGTGCTCGGGCCGCTGAACGGCGAGCAGCTCACGTATCGCATCGCCAGGGGTGGGTTCCATTGGAACGAGGGGTTCATGCCGCGGAAGTCCGTCGACGTGGGGGGTCCGGTCGTCGTACCGAGCGCGGGTGATCTCCCCTCCTTCGACCTACCGGGGGGCGCGACGGTGGTCCTGCTGTCTCCCACCGGTCCAAAGCTGAGGGCAATGGCAAAAAAGTGGGTCAAGGTCGTGAAGGAGGCTGGCCTTGGCGACGCCGGACACACGTCAATACCGACGCCGCGAGACCGCACGTTCGACCCGTTGCCCGATGCGCTCGACTTCGACGCGATCGCGAAGCTGGCGGCGAAGCGCGCATCTGACAGATCTCCGGCCAACGCAACCTCCATCGCGTTCGTGCTCGAGTACGACGGGAAGCGGGTGCTTTTCGCCGCCGACGCCTACGCGAGCATCCTGACCGACAGCATGAGGAGATATGCCGAGCGTGTTGGCGAAGCCCGCCCGCGGATCGATCTGGTCAAACTCGCCCACCACGGGAGTAACGCCAACATCTCCCTGGAACTGCTCGGGCTCATCGACTGCCGTCGGTGGCTGGTGTCGACAAACGGCGACAACTTCGCCCACCCGGACGATGCGGCGATCGCCAAGGTGATCGTCTCGGCCGGGGCGCCGGTGACGTTCTACTGCAACTACCGCACCGCACGCACGATCCCTTGGGAAGAGCGCGGCCAAGCTGTGGGGGCTGCGTTCCTGTTCCCAAAGGCGCGACAGCGTTCCATGCGCGTCACGGTCTGAACGTGCCTTGCGCAGTTTGGCATCTCTTCGCCTGAGCCGCTAGGAGCGGCTGCACCATTGCCGAGTGCCGGAAGGGTAGGCCGGGTGCCACACAACAGGACGAGGATGAGGGGAGGCCCTCACGTCGACACCTCGCAGCGCACTTCGAGTTGACCCTCCACGCCGGCGGGGAGCGTCATGACGGCGGGGCCAGGTTCTTGTCGACGTTTCGGTGCACCCGGTCGGCGACGTCGCGGCCAATGGGCCCTCCTGCTACCCCAAGGCGGCCGTCGGCCTCGCGGAGGAGGTTCAGCCTCGTGGCTGTTGCCCACCCGTCGCGCGATCGAATCTCGTTATGGTCCCGTTCTATATCGGTTCCGCATTGGATTTCCGCAGGCCTTTAAACGGTGCCTCTTCCGCTCAGTGAAGCCGTCGCCGTTTCGTCACCGATCGTGGCTGTAAGTTCGCCATCGTAGGATTTCGCCTCCGTGGGCATGAACCTGATCCGCACGGAGGCGCGACCGCCAAGCGGAGCCAACTGTCCCGTTGGGGCGGGCCCCACCACCTCGAATGGAGGGGCAGTTGCGAGGGAAGTCGCAGCCAGTGTCAGTTCTTGACTGCTGCCATTGACGAGTGCAATCTCAGCTTCTCCGGGGTCTCCCCCAATTGCGACCGCGCCGAATTTGACGCGTGCAGGATCGAAGGATAGGCCGACGGTGGTGTCGCCAGTGCCCTCCGCAGACGTGTTCCCGGGACCCAAAAGTACGTCGGTGACGCGGCTGATTAATTGCGCGAAGACGTCCTGCTTGTAGCCAACGACGAAGGCTACAACGAAAAGGGTGGCGCTTCCTCTGGCTGAGGTGTCGATGTTCGCATCGCTTGCCGGGTCGACCGTTTCCAGAAAGAGGACCACAATCAGGGCCGCGACGCTTCCGTAGATCGCTCCGATCGGTAATCGTACGAGGTACCAAGCGTTGAAGCGCTTGGACTGTGTCGATGGGCCTGCCGGGCCGAAGTTACGCCAGTAGGAGGAAAGACCCACAATCGCCTTCGTGACTCCGCCCAGCGCGCCTCCCCATGGGACGACGATGGGTAAGACGCCGGCTATGGCGAGAGGCAGGACGGCTCGATCTATTCCGCGTGCGAGGTAGGCGAGGAACAAGATGATCAACGCCACCAGCTCGAGGAGCAGTATCGAGAGAATAAAGCCAGGACGCCAACTCACGACGCTCCAGCGTGAGTACTCCCGCGGTGCCTTCTTGTCGGGGATGTCGGCTCGGCTCATCATGGCGCCAGCGTCTCGCTTTCGCGGTCAGTCCGAGCAGGGCAGGTGCCGGTGCCAGGCCATAAACGCACGCAAGGCGACCCTGTATGCGCCAGGCTCGTCATTCAACCTTGAACGTTGAGACATGACCCTCTTTGAAGGGACAAGCTACCCGTCACCCAGGCGTATCCTGCGGTCGGCGACTCACTTTTAGGGCACCTGTCACCCGCCGTTCGCGCACGCATCACTCCGCTCTGCACCTCGGATACGGGCACCAACAGATTGGGCTCCGACGCTGCCAGACCAAAGACCCTAGACGGAACCGCCGACCGAGTGTTTGCCTGAAGTTACGAGGGGTTCCAAGTGAGGGGGACCGCGATGGCAGAAGTACTGCGAAGCGTGCGCCAGTCCTAGCCAGGACTTCGAAAGCTGCGACTCCGTTCGAGGTGCGTGATTGTTCCTCATGCGCGTACGCCGAAGGGGACGGACGACCTGACCGACGATGTTTCACCTTGTTCAACGGCCGCTGGTGTTCATAGGTTGATCGCCACATTTGGAGTTCGTGTTGGGTACAGCGATCCGCATCGAGGCCTTGCCGGCGCGGCTGGGCGACTGTCTTCTTGTGGAGTGTCTCCGCGACGGCGATCGCCCATGGCGCATGCTGATCGACGGCGGACCACCCGACACATGGCCCACCCTGCGCGCCCGCTTGGAGCGGCTTGACGACCCGTATATCGATGTCGCCGCAGTCACACACATTGACAGCGACCACATCGGCGGGTTTCTCCCATTCGTCCGGAGCCCCTTCGCACATCAGGTGGGCGACTTCTGGTTCAACGCCCGCCCCCACCTGCCTGGCGGTCTCGACGGCACGCGCAGCATCCCCCAAGGCGAGAGCCTGGCGACGGAGCTGTCGGCCCTCGCGCCGCCCGAGAAACCCGCGACGCCCGACACCGTGCAGGGCGAAACCTTAGCCGGCCGCGATAGCGGGGCCAGCGCCTCCACTGACGAGGACTGCGGCGCACCGCTGCCGTGGAACGTGGCGTTCGGGGGTGGTCCGATCGAGTCCGGCGAGGCGGGGGGCTTCCGTGAGGTGCCGATTTCCGGCGCGCCGCGGATCACCGTCCTGTCGCCCACGACCAAGCGCCTCCAGATCCTCGGCGCGAAGTGGCATGAGGCGGTCTCGGAGGGCCGGCGCGGCGAAGAGGGCGAGACGGACACGGCCGATGTGCCGCCCCCGCTGGGAGACCTCGTCGCGATGGCGAACGAGACTTCCCCAAGGGATGCCTCGGCACCCAATGGCAGCAGTATCGCGCTACTCGTCGAGCACCGTGGCGCGAGCGCGCTGCTGTCTGGCGACGCGTTCGGCAACGTTCTCGGTGCTGCGCTCGCAGGTCTTGCGAAGGCCCGTGGCGCTGCGGCGATCGAGCTGGGCGCCTTAAAGCTTCCGCATCACGGCAGCCGCGGCAACGTTCTGCGGGCGATGCTCAAGCTGGCGCCTGCGCGCCACTACATCGTGTCGACGAACGGTGACACGTTCCATCATCCGGACGACGCGGCCATCGCGCGGACGGTCCTCGCCGGCGCCGAGTCGCCGACGATCTCGTTCAATTACCGCACGCCGCGTGCCGAGCGGTGGAACGCTCCAGAGCTCCGCGCGCAGTACGGGTTTGCGGTGCGCTTTCCGGGCGACCCTACGCCGGGCATTGCCGTCGAGCTGGAGGAACATCCGTGACCCTGCATGCCATCACCCTGACGACTCTCATCTCGGAGGACCTCCGCGGCGTGCCGGGGCCAGCGCTCGAGAACGCGCTGGCGAAGATGGCTGCAGAACCGGAAGATCAGCAGGCACATCTCGACGCGTGCCTGGCGGCCTTGCTGGCAGGCGAAGCCAAGCGCGCCCTCGGGCTGCTGAGCCGATCGCAGCAGAACCCCCGGGTGACGGCTGCGTTGACCGCCTGGGCGAGGCTGCTCGACGGCAACCGCTACCCCGGCGGGATCGGTGGGGAGACTGCGGGCACCGTGGACGCCGCTGTCACGCCAGCCCCCGGCCCGCCGCTGGAGACACTGCTCGAGCACATTGCGGCCTACGGACCGCCCGGACTGGCGACAGTCCGCACGTTGCTGGAGTTGGCTCTCCGTGCCGGCAATCTCGGCGGGGTGCAGCAAGCCGTCGCAACGGGGATCAACGGCTTGCAGCAGCTTGGGAACACCGCCGCGGGAGTGGGATTCCCTGCGATCGGGCAGTGGGCGACGCTCGCCGGTGCCGACCTCCTGCGCCGCGCTGGCATGCCCGACTGGCAGTCGTGGATGCAGCAGGCGCGTGCGATGGCGGCAGAGCCGGCGCAGCTCGCCCTGACGTTCCTGGTGGAGGGTGACTGGCGCGCGGCCCCCGGCTCGTCGCCTGAGGCTATGGGGCTGGACCTGGCGGCCATGACCCGGCCTAGCCCCCTCGGCATACGAGATCTCGCGGCGGCGGGGGAGCTCTGGGCGAACGCCGCCGCGCTCGTCGCCGCGCCCGGGACGGCTGCCCCGGCACTCACGGCGTCGCTGGCGCTGCGCCGAGCCCTCCTGTCCCGAGCTGCCGGCGACGCCGAAGCCCGGCGCTCGGCGCTGGACGATGCCACGGAGGGGTACCGTCTCGCGGGTGACAGCGCCGGCGTGCAGCTCGCCACCATCCATCGGGTGGTCGCCGACATCGATGACGGGCGGCTCGGCTCCCTCGCATTGGAGCTCGGCGGCGGCTGGCGGCCTCCTGAACGCGGCCCGGTCTCGGATGTGGTCGTCTGGGCAGAGACGGTCGGCAGCCGCAGTTGGTGTGTTGGGCTCAGCCGCCTGCTCGAACGAGTCGGCGGCGCCTGGACCAGTGCCGGCAGCGCCCACCGTGCGCGCATCGCCTACCTGGCGGCGCTCGGGCTGGCGTCGGTGGATCGGTCGTTCCCCTCCCGCACACTCGTTACCGCCGTCGCGGATGCCGATTCGAGATCCAACCTCGCAACCAACGCCCTGCTGCGGCTCGAACGCGGCCTGGGCGATCTGTTCGGCGACCCGAACGACCCGGATCCATTCGCATTCGCTCAGCGGCTGGAGGCGTCGTACGTCATGATCGGTGCCCTCAGAGCACGCTCGCGCGGCGCCGGCGCCGGCCTGGCGGCCGACCGGTTCGACAAGCTGCGCGCGCAACTTGCCACTGCGATCGAAACGGCGCGCGCCGAACTGCCGGCCCGTGAGGTGGATCTGCCGCAGACATTAGCCGAGCTGCAGGCCGCCATCGCGGCGAAGGGGGTAGGCGACTCCCTGGAGGAGCAGTCAGCCGCCTCGGAGCAGGGATTCCAGCTCATGCGGCAGATGCAGCTCGGCGGCGCGCTGGATCAGTTGGACTCCATCGATGTGCTGGGACCGATCTGCCGAGCCTCCGCCGCCCGCCAGGCAGGGCGCGACGACGAGGCCATGCTTTGGAACGACGCGGCGGTGGATGCAGCCCGGAAGACGGGCATCGCCGGCTACCTGCTGCCGCTCGCGCTGATCGAAGCTCAGCGTCTCGAGGATGCCCGGGTAGCACTCGCTGTCGCTCGTGCATCGGGGACCGTGCCCGACGAGTTCGCGCTCCTTCTCGCGCTGCGCGCGGAGGATCAGGATGCCGCGACCGCGGCGTTGGACGCGCTCGTGGGCGCGGGCACGCCGCCGGAGGGATGGTCGGACCTCCTGGCCGAGGCCGAGGTCGAATTGCGCGCAGGCGACCACGACCGTGCGCGCTCGACGATCGAGGCGGCGATCACCGATCTCGAGGGGTCGGTGAGCCTCCTGCTGCGCGACCCGGAGCGGATCGACGCGTGCGACCGGCCGGATGTCGCGGCCCTGTACAGCACACTCGCGCTGGCGCTGCTGGCGGGCGGCGGGCCCGATGCGGCGGAGGCGTCCATCAATGCCGCCGAGCGCTTGCTGCACTTGACGGCCGCCGACACAGTGAGTGGGGCAGCAGCCGACGGAGGTCGGGCCTGGCGGCTGGCGGCGGCCTCGTACTCGGCCGTTGCCAACGGGATCCTTGCTGTGCTCCCGAACGCCACAGCATCGGAGGCTGAGCAGCGTTTCGCGCTGCTCGACGCGGTCGACCACGACCTCGCGGCGGCCGAGCTCGCCCTCGACGCGGCAAACCCCGGCATCCTGCTGCGTCGCGCGGCCCCCGTGCTCCCATCGTCGATTGCCGAGGTGCGTGCGCGGATGCCGAAGGAGGCGCTGCTGCTGGACTACCTCGCGGTGGGCGACGATCTGCTCGCGTGGGCGGTCACGCGCGACGATGTTCGGCCGCATCACAGCCGGATCCGCACCCGGGATCTGACCTCGCTCGTGCGAGCGTTCCACAGCGGGTGCAGCGCCGGCCGCGCGCCTGACACCAGACTCGCCGAACTGCTGCTCACGCCGTTCGCTGACTTGCTGCGCACCCGGAGTCGCGTAGTCGTCGTTCCTTTCGGTCCGTTGACGCTCGTGCCGTTTCACGCGTTGCAACTGGATGGCACCCCACTCGGGCTCACCCACACCCTCTCCTACGCGGCGAGGGCGGCGACAGCCTTCGCCGCCGGGTTCGATCAGCCCGCGCGGCGAACCCGCCCACTCGTGGTTGGCGATCCCGCCTTCGATCCCGCCGCCCGGCCGGGGTTGAAGCCGTTGCCCGGGTCGCTTGCCGAAGCCCGAGCCGTGGCTCAGGTGTTGGGCGCGGCCGACCCACTCGTGGGAACCAGTGCAACCGAGGCAGCAGTGGGCGCCCTGCTCGGCGGCGCGGATCTTGTCCACATCTCAAGCCATGGTCATCTCGAGGAACTGTCGCCGTTCGCCTCGTCGCTGGTGCTCGCGCGATCCGACGAGCTCACGGTCGCGGATTTCGCGGGCATGCGACTCGAGACCGACCTGGCCGTGCTGACAGGTTGCGACACCGGGCGTGGCGCGGCGACGCTCGGGGGGGATCTCGTGGGTCTCACCCGTGCGTTGCTGCGATCGGGCGTGCGCCGGGCCATCGTGTCTATGTGGCCCGTCGACGACGTGGTCGCCCCGGTTCTGGTGCGGGCGTTCTACGACGCACTGGTCGCCGACATCCCGCCCGCTGAAGCTCTCGCGACGGCACAGCGAAGCCTTGCTGCCTTATCAGCCGATGATCTGCGGGCAGCATACGAGGCGCTCGGCGGCGATCCCGCGGCGGCGCGGGGGGTGCGGCGCGGAGTGCCAGCACTCGATGCGGAACTCGACGCGCACATGGATCCGGAGCTCAGAGATGACGAGGAGGTGCCGAAGCCTCTCGGCGGCGACGCCGCGAGGTACTGGGCGCCATTCATTCTTGTGACCTGACGGTTCGGAGTCTGCGGAGGGAGTAGGAATGACTGCACCAGGTGAAGGCCAGCCGACGGAGGGGTCGACCGCCGGTCCCAAGGCGCCGCCCGAGCCAGCGGCGCGCTCGAGCAATTCGCTGGTGCTCGGACGCAATCTGGTGATCTGTCTGGACGGCACGAACAACGAGCCCGAGACCGGCGTCACGAACGTCGCACGGCTCTACGAGGTGGCGGTGAAGCAACCGGATCAGCAGTTGGTCTACTACGACCCCGGCGTCGGCACCATGGGCGCGCGCGGTGCGGTGACCCGATGGGGCAAGATGCTCACACGATTCGCGGGACTCATCGCTGGGTTCGGTATCAAGGACAACATAGAGGAGGCGTACACGTGGCTGGCTGACAACTACCGCCGCGGCGATCAGGTGTACGTCTTCGGTTTCTCGCGCGGGGCCTACACGGCGCGCGCGCTAACCGGGATGCTACGCACCGTCGGCCTCCTCCGACCGGGCACGAGCAACCTGGCCCCGTACGCGCTCAAGCTGTACGCGCAGACGAAGGGTGCGAATAGCCCGCGGGCTGCGGTGCCTCCCGAGCAGCGCAGCGCAAAGCCGGTCGGGCCGCCGCCTGAGTCCGCCGCATCGGACGCCGAGAAGGCCTTCTGGAGGATGCGGGACTCGTTCACCGACCGTTTCGGCAACCCAGACTTCCCGCACCCATTTGACCGCCAGCGTCCACAAGTTCACTTCCTCGGGGTGTGGGACACAGTGAAATCCGTCGGCTGGCTCAATTGGAAGGCCCGCATCGAACAGGCGCGGTGGCCGTTCACGGCCCGCATCACCAACGTCGGCATTGCGCGCCACGCGATGTCCATTGACGAGACACGGTTCACGTTCCCCATCTATCGCTTCGATGGCGATGCGGTGCGCACTTCGGACGGCCGCTACAAGGAGTTGTGGTTTGCGGGCATACACAGCGACGTTGGCGGGCAGTATGACGACGATCACGCCCTGTCGGATGTCGCATTCGCCTGGATGGTTGACGAGGCAAAGGAGGCCGGACTCCTTGTCGACGACAAGGTTCTCGACCGCGTTCTCCAGCGCCGCGGCATCCCAATCGAAGAGCGCGCGCTAGGTCTCATCCATCGCAACGGCATGTACTGGTGGATACTCGGTGGCTGGCGGGCGCGCGTCATTTATTCCGGCGATGAGCTTCATGAGAGCGTGTGGCGGCGCATGGACCGCGGTCAGGATGCCAAAGGGCGGCCGTATCGTCCGGCACTGCCTCACGGGCTCCCACAACCTCGAAGCAAGGTTGAGGGCCGTGGGGGAGGCGGCAACTAGCCCACTTGCGTATTGGTCGCGCATGGGTCAACGACGGCGAGCTCCGAAGCCGGATCAAGAACCCCGCCGAGTTGTAACGGGAGGGCCATGCCGGCGCGCCGGTAAGAGGCGTGGGGCTTCACGTTCGGGGGCGCTGCCGGTCTGGTCATCTGGTTGGCCTCAACGCTTGCCCCAGTTTCTCACTGCCGCATGCCAGGTCTTCATCGGAGGACCGACCGGGGAGAAGTCTGTCTCCTGGGTGGAGTCGTCACTCTGATTCGGCCGGACTTACATGGGGCTGAAATGTGGAAGCTTGGCACGACTGGAAGAGGTGAGGGTAGTTGAGGCCGCACGCGAGCCGGCTGGTCGGAAGAAGCCATCACCAACCACCGAAGGAGAACGAAGGCCCGGATCCGCATGGTTCCGGGCCTTCGTGGTTCCCGGCAATGGAATCCGACGACTTACGGAGCTGACCCGGGCGGCGCGGGCCAAGGAGCGGCGGTCGCCCATACAGTGTGGGGCTAGGCGATCACGCCCAGTCGACCCGACGATCCTAAGCACTCGTGAAGGAGCCTGCTGCCGATGTTCCCACCAGAGATTCAACGGTGCATAGCCGAACTGCAGCCGTTGCAGGCGAAACTGCTCGAGGCCGAATCGAGCTCGCAAGCTTCGGTTGCTCAAATCTACGAGTGGGAGAGACAGTGCATCGCAATCGGCGGCGAGATGAGAGTTCTTTCCAGGAAGTACGGATTCCCCGACGTCGAGCTGGGCGAAGCAGCCGGAGATGCGGCGCTTCGCATGAGCGTGCTGATGGCCCTCCTGCGCAGGGCCCCGGAAGGGCACGTTTCCAGAGCACAGCTTCTCGACCGAATCGAGCAACTGAAGGACCTATACGAGACGTGCGAGACCTATGCGCCCCGCGCCAACTCGTTCAATCAGCAGATGACCATCGATTACACCGAGCGCCTTGGGCAACTCGCTGTCTTCGAACAACACATTGACAAGTTCATGAAGCGAGCCACCAACCCATTCGCCCAAGGTGGGCGGCCGTCGACAAGCGGCGGGTGCTACATCGCCACCGCTGTGTACGGTTCTTATGACTCTCCTCCGGTGATGACCCTGCGGCGGTATCGAGACGAGACGCTCGAGCGGTCGGCATTCGGGCGGGTCTTCATCCGCAGCTACTACCTGATCAGCCCGCCGCTCGCTCGGCACTTCGCCATAGGTTCTCCCTTGAGTCGTGCAGCGCGTCTTCTCCTAGATGTGATCGTCTACCGGCTCGAAGCGCGCAGATCCGGGACGTGAAGCCCCGGCAGCCGCGGCTCTTGCAAGGCGCGGATACGAGGTCGCGCGGGCAGTGAGGAGCGCCGGGGTCCTGGAGGTCGTCGTCCCTGCTTGGCATGTCGTTGAGGTCATCCTGCGCCGAATAACGGGCGATTCTGTTCGATCACGGGATTCGCGGCTTCAGCCGGACAGTGTTCGCCCACACCCAGCAGGTGCGGTCGTGGTTGTCCATCAGCCGGAACTGGACGCACACCGCTCGCTGCGTCCGCGCGATCGCCAGCCCGTCGACTTCAACCTGCACGTCACGGAACGGCACTCACGCGACGACGTCGCTGTGGCAGGCGCGCTCGCCATCGTCCCCCTCAGGATCGAGCGTGCGAAGGGGCGGGATGCGGCCAAGCGACTCAGGCCGCTCAGCGGCGGGTTGACGGGCGGTGGGCCTCAGCGGGTCGCCCGGTGAATCGAGCGGTGCTCTGGTCCATCAATCGCTCTACCCGATCAAGCAGGTGGTGAAAGCCCAGCTCTCGACGTGATGGCCGGTCAGGGGAAGACAATCACTGTTCAGCAGAATCCGGCAGGACCACCCAGAACCTAGAGGTCGTGAGTTCAAATCCTGCCCGCAACGAAATGGATAGGCCCCCGCATCGCAGGGGCTTCTCCCGTGGTCGGCACTCGCCACCACGGACGGAACCCTCCGTCGTCGGGGCCGTGGCGAGGGCAACACGGTGGGAGAAGCAGGGATGAGCCGCCGTCCGAGTGTGGTTCGAGAGCAGTGCTCAGCGCTCGGGATTCGTGTCCCTCGGAACTGGAAGAGAAGTGCCTGGCGCCTCGAGCGTCGTCACTTCCGCTTCAAGCCCGACGGTCGCCGACGCGCGAGTGCTCCGGTCCTTGAACAAGAGCAGGAAGAGGACGAGGACGACAGCGGCGATGATCGCTGGGATCACCCAGATGTCGCGCCATTGATGCCCGTCCGCGGTGGCGAAGGCGTCGACGATCGGCCCGGACACCAGCGAGCCGATCAGGATCCCGACCCCGTACGTCGCCAACGTGATCAGCCCCTGTGCTGAGCTGCGGAAACGGTCCCCGGCGAACCTGTTGGTGTAGATCTGGCCGGCGACGAAGAAGAAGTCGTAGCAGATGCCGTGCAGCAGCAGGCCGACGATCAGCAGCCAGAACATGCCGCCAGAGTCACCGAACGCGAAACAGACATACCGCAGCGCCCACGCCGCCATGCCGATCGCGAGTGTCAGCTTCACGCCGAAGCGTTTGAGCAGGAACGGCAGCACGAGCAAGAACAGCACCTCGGACACCTGACCGAGCGACTGCACGGCCGCGGCCCCCTCAACCCCGACCTCGTTGAGGAACAGGTTGGTGAAGTTGTAGTAGAAGGCGAGCGGAACACAGATCGCGATGGACGCCAGGAAGAAGACCAGATACGACCGGGACTTCAGCAGGCTCAGCGCCTCAAGCCCCAGCATCTCCCGGACACTCGACTTCTCGCCACGCCGCGTGGGCGGTGTGGCCGGCAACGTGAAACTGAAGATTCCGAGGATCAGCGATGCCACCGCCGCCATCTTGAAGGTCAAGGGCAGCTGTCCCTGCTCCCAGCCCAGCCAGCCGATGACCAGTCCGGCGACGATCCACCCGATCGTACCCAGCACTCGCACCGACGGGAACTGCCGTTCGGGATCCCGCATCTGCCGGAAGGACACCGAGTTCACCAGCGCCAGCGTCGGCATGTACAAGATCATGTAGCCGAGGATGAGCGGGAAGAAGAGCCCGAACTCTGAGACGTCACCCGCGAACCACAGCAGGACGGCGCCTGCGGTGTGCAGGACGCCGAGGATCTTCTGCGCCGAGAAGAACTGGTCCGCGATCAGACCGATGATGAGCGGCGCGAGGATGGCACCCAAGGATTGGGCCAGGTACGCAAGGCTGATCTCACTCCCGGAGACGCCCAGGCCCTGGCCCAGGAAGGTGCCCATGGTGACGAACCAGGCGCCCCAGACGAAGAACTGAAGGAACATCATCAGCGAGAGCCTGAGCCGAATGCCGGTTCCCAGGTTCTTGCTGGCCGCAGCGGCGTCCGATGTCATCAGTTCCTCCTCGTCGAGTGCACCAATGCAGTTACGGCAACGGGTGAGCCGCCCGATGCGTTGAGTGCTCGGAGGCCCCCTCCGTTGCACGGCGACAGCGTTCCACGGTCAGCAGCTTGAGTCAACAGAAATGCGGGAACGCAGAGCGTCCGCTGGATCGGCCGCGGCGTCGCGCGCTCGGAGGACCGAAACGTGGCGCAGTTCCCTCGGGTCGATTGGAACGTCGAACCGGTTGCCCGTCGACGCGCTGGAATGGAGCCCACGCCGCTGCACGTCTGGTGGTGAGCGCTTCCATGGAGCCGACGAGACGGCGCCCAGGCTGGCGTTATCCCAGGCGACGGTCGCCGCTCGTTCCACTGGATTAGCCGCTCGCTCCGAGGCGAGAACGCGTCGGGTGCTGCGTTTGCAGCGGGATGAAGGCCCGGAACCGCTGGTTCCGGGCCTTCGTGTGTTCGTCAGCGCACGATCTGCTGTCAGGTCGTGCCGGCGCCGATGCACCTCCGCACGTTCACGGCGATGACTCCACTCACTTCAGCACCAGCATGAGCAGGAGCACCCCGAAGACCACGCTCTGCGAGCTGTGCGCGAAGATCCCGAGCAGCGCGCTGCGGTAGCGGCGGGACGGCCAGGAGAAGATGAACGTGTTCACCAGGCGTCCCGGAATCGCCCACGGCACGTGCAGGTGGTAGAGCGCGAACAGCACGCCGTTGGCCAGCCAGTCACGTCGTCCGAAGACCCCTTCCATGCGCGGGAGCAGCAGGCCGCGGAAGAGCAGCTCCTCACCGAGCACCGTGTTGAACAGCTGCATCACGAGCACCAGGGCGAACCATGTCCAGTTGCCCGAGAAGAACTCCTGGCCGATCGTCGACTGCAGAAAGTCGCCGAGGTCCCGGCCGTCCGGTGCCGGCAGCTTCGGCAGCTCCTCCCGCGCATACACGAGCAGCACGAGGGGGACAAGCAGCAGCCAGAGCCGTCCGCCTTTTCGCCCCGTCTTCGGGCTCAGCGGCGCCCTCAGCCACAGCGCCTCCTTGAGCACGGACCAGCGGAGCGTGCCCTGTTCTCGATGCACGAGGAGCAGGACGAACACGAACTGCCAGACGAGGCCCGCGGTGAGCGCGACGAGAATCGCCTGCGGCCAGGCAGCGGGACCATCGAAAGCGGCGGCAAGCCACGGGACTCCCAGCCAGGCCATCGCCGCCATGGGGAGCGCGGCTCCCGCCCAAACACCCAGAATCCGGGTCAGCGAATACTGCGGGAGCGGTTTGGGTTCCGGTCCGCTGCGATCGTCGCCCGTTGTGGTGACGGTCTTGTGCGTCGTGCTGGACATGAGACTCCTCGATTGCTTGCGTCTGGAGCTCCCGCTGCGGGTGATCCAGTGGTGGTGAAGTTGACGCTTCCGACGCTATGGACGAGCCTTCAGGCTCCGCGTCGTCGGAAGGCCTTGAACGCCGCGGCACCATCCGATGAGGCACGGTCCTCCTTTCGGAGGAGGCCGTTACCCGCGCCGGCTCGTCTCCTACTCCTGGATGACCCTCCGCCGGCAGAAGTTGCGACGAAGGGCGGACGACACGCGATCGGACGGCCGCCTAACGTCATCACCGTCCGCAGCGACGGACGCAACCAGACTGAAAGGGACCACCGTGTCGAACGTCGTCCAGCCCGCCGAGCATCGGCCCGAGATCGGCCGGCGCGTGCTGCGCACCCTGCGCCGGATGCTGTCGGAGCTGGGGTTCCTGCTGCCGTCCTTGCCGATCGCCATTCTCGGCTGCTCGCTGATCGTGTCGCTCTTCGCCGTCGGGGTGGGAACCGTTCTCACCTTCGTGGGTGTGTTCCTGCTGATCGGCGCGTTGGTCGCGGCTCGCTGGTTCGGCATGGTCGAAGTCGCCCGCCTCCGGCTCGCCGGCCGGCGAGACGTTCCCCAGCCGACTCCGGCGGTGAACGGCGCGGAAGCCGGAGTCGTCTCCCGGCTGAAGCGGGTGCTGACCGACCGCCAGTATTGGTCGAGCCTCCTGCACGGGGCGATCCTCAACCCGATGGTGAGCATCTTCAGCTGGACCGTGACGGTTGCCTGGCTCGCTGTCGGGCTCGGGGGAGCGAGCCACTGGATCTGGTCGCAGTACGCTCCGGACCCGGAACGGGACTCTGAGCTTTCGACCGTCCTTGCGAACTGGCTGCAGCCGCATGCGGCCGGCTGGGTCAACGCTGCCGCAGCCGACGATCTGCTCTGGGCTGCCGCTGGTGCGGCCTTCCTGCTCACCCTCCCGCTCGTCACCCGAGGTCTGGTCGCGCTGCACGCGTTCGCGGCGCGCGGCACCCTCGCCGGCTCACGGCTTCGTCCATCCGCAACTCACTGAGGGGATCACCATCATGACCATCCCATCCCGCCAGCCACGACAGGCGGCAGCCACTCGCCGCCGGAGCGGTGTTCGAGGCTGGTTCAGCCGACACCCGCTCCTCGCCTACACCCTGATGGCTTACGGCATCAGCTGGACCCTGCTCATCGGCGGCTTCTTCGGCAGCGAAGCCGGGCTCCTCAATCCCGACGGGAGCCTCGTCGGCGTCATGATCCAGGTCGCGGCCGCGGGGCCGCTGATCGCCGCCTTGATCGTGCTCGCGCTCACCCGAGGAGGAGCCGGTCTCGCGGGCCTGGCGCGCAGCCTGATCCGGTGGCGGGTGAACCCCCTCTGGTACGCGTTCATCTTCCTCGGCGTCCCGCTGCTTCTGATCACCACGGTGAGCGCCTTCTATGGCGACAGCGTGATTCCCGCCCTGACCGCGGACTGGTCGCTGCTGTACTCCTGGTTCCCGCTGCAGCTGGTGGGCGTGGCGCTGGTCACCGGATTAACCGAGGAACCCGGCTGGCGTGGGTTCGCGCTGCCCGCCGCGAATCGGCGCTTCCAGCCGATGGTTGCGGCACTTGTGGTTTCGGCGATCTGGGCGGGCTGGCACCTCCCCAACGCGCTCTTCGGACAGACCCTGACCGAGACCCTCAGTCACCTCGTGGTCACTGTGGTCAACGGTCTCGTTCTGGCATGGGCGTACAACTCCACCGGCAGCGTCCTCATCGTTCTGCTGCTCCATGGGGCGCAGAACGCCGCGACCCAGCTCGTCGCGCAGCTGCTCGAGGGTTCCACCGGCGGGCCGTCGGTCGCGGTGCTCTACCTCATCTCGGCCCTCGCGTCCGGCGTGCTGATGGCCGCCGTCGCCGTCCTCACCCGGGGACGACTCGGTCTGGCGCGGAACAACCCGGACGCGCACTCCGCGCCGGCGGAGTTCGTCGCGGGACCGGCCGCGGCTCGTTCCCCGCGGCAGAAGAGCTGACATGCTCCGGAACCGGGCCGAATGGCTGTTGTCCTCCGCCATCCGCCGCGGGAACATTGGATACTCCTCCCGCTCCAACGACATTGGAAGGACAGCGCGGTGATCGCACGCGATGCGTTCGGCGAGGTCGGCATCCCGCTGCCTGTCCGAGCGCGAGACCCGCTCCAGGCGGTGCCGGTTCGATGAGGGCAGCGCCCGGCGTCGCCTTCGGTGACCGCTACCGGCTCACCAAACCGGTGGCGGTCGGGGGCATGGGCGAAGTCTGGGAGGCATCGGACCGGGTCATCGGCCGCACTGTCGCGATCAAGATCCTCAGGGACGAGTACGTCGGCGCCCCAGGATTCCTGGAGCGCTTCCGGGCGGAGGCGCGGAACGCCGCCCTGGTCAATCATGAGGGCATCGCAACGGTGTACGACTACGGCGAAGAGGGCCACATGGCCTACCTCGTCATGGAGCTGGTGCGCGGCGAGGCGCTGTCGGCGGTCCTTCGGCGCGAGGGCCCGCTGTCGGCGGATCGCGTCCTCGACATCGTCACGCAGACCGCGTCGGCGCTGCAGGCCGCACACGCCGCCGGCCTCGTGCACCGGGACATCAAGCCGGAGAACCTTCTGTTCACACCGGAGGGGCGGGTCAAGATCACCGACTTCGGGATCGCCCGCCTCGCCGATCAGGTTCCGCTGACGCAGGCCGGACAGGTGATGGGAACCGTGCATTACGTCTCCCCGGAGCAGGTGAGCGGCCGTACCGCGTCGCCCGCCACAGACATCTACTCCCTCGGCGTCGTCGCCTACGAGGCGCTTGCCGGGCGGCGGCCCTTCACCGGTGAGTCGCAGATCGCGATCGCACTGGCGCAGGTGAACGACATCCCGCCGGACCTTCCCGCGCATGTGCCGGAAGCGGTGCGCGGTCTGGTGCGATCGTGTCTGGCGAAGAGCCCATCGGACCGGCCGGCATCAGCGGGGGAGCTGGCTCGCATGGCCGGAGCGCTCCGCAGCGGGATCGCTGAGAACCCGCGAGACGCCGTGAACCGGCGTGAACCCGAGAACCCGCGTGCAGCGGTGAAGACCGGACCCGACGCGTTGGATGCATCGCCGCCCGGATCCGACCCAACCGAGGGTTCGCCGGCCACGGATGCGGGGGAAACGAAGACCATCCGCGCGCTGCTCGTCGACGATCAGTCGATGGTGCGCGCGGGGCTGCGGATGCTTCTGTCGGGAGAGCCGGACATTCAGGTGGTGGCAGAGGCGGGGAACGGTCTGCAGGCGGTCGGTCAGGCGGCACGCTTCCGGCCGGACGTCGTGCTGATGGACATCCGCATGCCGGAGCTGGATGGGCTGGAAGCGACGCGGCGGATTCTCGCTGCGGACGAGAGCGCGCGCGTCCTCATCCTCACCACATTCAACCTGGACGAGTACGTGTACGAAGCGCTGCGGGCCGGCGCCAGCGGGTTCGTGCTGAAGGATGACCCGCCCGAGCGGCTGATCTCGGCGGTCCGGACCATCGCAGCGGGCGACGCCCTGCTTTCCCCGTCGGTGACCAAGAATGTGATCCGGCAATTCACCCGAATGCAGCGACAGCCGCCGCCTCCGGCCGTCGGCGCACTCACCTCCCGGGAACTGAACGTGTTCGAGCTGATCGCGCGTGGACTCTCCAACGCAGAGATCGGGAAGGCGCTGTTCATCAGCGAGACCACGGTGAAGACCCACGTGACCCGGGTGCTGCAGAAGCTCGAGGTCCGCGACCGGGCACAGGCGATCGTGCTGGCGTATCAGAGCCACCTGTTCGAGGAAGCGGACGGGCTCAGCCGTCCAGAGGGAGCCGGGCGCTGAGCACGAAACCGCCTTCGGGACCCGGCCCGGCAGCAAGCTCACCGCCATAGATCTTGACGCGTTCCCGAACGCCGATGAGGCCGTGCCCGAGTCCGTCCCCGGGCTGTGGCCCATCGCCGTCGTCGCGAATCTCCACCCGCAGCTCGGCGGGGGCGTAGCCGACAACGACGTCCGCGCGACTCGCTCGCGCGTGCTTCAGCACGTTCGTCAGTCCTTCCTGGGCGATCCGGTATGCGGCGAGATCGATCGGCCCCGGCAGGGGGATGGGATCCCCGTGCACATCCAATCGGACGGGCAAGCCCGCACCCCGCACCTCCTCGAGCAGCGCGTCGAGCCCCGCCAGACCGGGCTGAGGACCCAGCTCGGCCGCTTCGTCGTCGCGGCGAAGGGCTCCGAGCAGGTGCCGCATCTCCGTCAGCGCCCTGCGCCCGGTGTCCTCCACACCACGCAGGGCGTCCTTCTCCTCGGGGAAGGCGTCGGGCAGGCGGTGCCGGACCGCGCCGGTCTGGAGCACCATGACGCTCACCGCATGAGCGACGATGTCGTGAAGCTCGCGGGCGATCCGCGCCCGCTCCTCGGCCACCGCGATCCTCGCCGAGGACTGGCGTTCCCGCTCGGCACGGGCCGCCCGCTCCTCGGCCGCCTCCGCCCGGTCTCCGCGCTGCCGCACCGCGAATCCGGCGAACCAGCAGACCCCGAAGAGCAGCGGGATGAAGACGAGCTGGGTTGCAGTGTGCGTCGGCAGGTTGTAGACGACGACCGCAGCGCCACCGACCACGACGGCCAGGCCCAGTTGCGCCTGCCGGACGGATCGGGCGCCTCCGAGCAGGAACGCGGCCGCCATCGTGAGCACGAAGACGCTCGTCGTACCGGGAATCAGCCGGCCGTCCACGAACGACGCGCTGACCGCCAGGAGCCAGTACGCCATCGGAGCGCCGACCGGGAATCGCTGCCGGGCGAACAGGGGCAACACGATGATCCCGATCGCCACCACCTGGAACCAGAGCCGTTCCTGGGGAGAATCCGCCGGGTGCCTGATGACGAGCTCCAGCATCGCGGCGCCGGTCAGAAGGACGATCAGCACGTCGAACCCGTGGCGCCGTGCGAGGGGCAGGAAGCGTCTCACGTTCGCGAAGCTACTCCGCGCAGCGGCTCCCCGCCTCCTACTCATGGACGACGTTCCGCCGGCACGAACCGCGACGGGGGAACGCCCTCCGGTGTGACCGCGTCTCAGCCGGCCGGAAGGAGTGTCCTGAGGTCGGCGCCCCAACGTCGCGCACGTTCCAGTTCCCCGTCGGCAATGGGACCCGAGTACCCGTGCACACCGAAGGTCTCCGGCTTGGCCAGTGGCCGGTACCCTAACGCAACCAGTCGCTTCATCGCCTTCTTCGCGGCTGAGCCCGGCAACCGGGGGCTGACGACCCGGGTGTCGAAGGTCGCCACGGCGATCGCGCGAGGCGGCGACTGGTGCGCTTGGATCCACTCACGGATTCCGCGTGCTGGGATGTGTTCAGCACCTTGTTGTTTCGCTGACTCGCGTGTCTGCTCCGTCGACATGGAGAACGCGTGGGTAGGCCCGCCGACGACCAGCAGGTCGACCTCGGAATCCAACACCGTCGGCGCAGACGCAGCATCCACCACGTCCGTGCGCACCCCACCGAGCCCACCGGCGATCTCTCTGCCGATCAGTTCGGTGTTGCCCCAGATCGACTCGAACACGATCACCGTGTGCATCATGCCTCCTTGCCCGATGTTCGGTGCTCGGCCTCCGCGGCGTGAGGCGGTGCTTCATGAATCGGGCGCGTGTTCGCGATGACAGCTGCGAGACTCGCCGCGACGACGGCGCCGACCATTCCCATCGGGACCAGCGCGCTGGTGTCCCCGGTTGCGAGGATCAGCGCCATCGCGGCGATGATGCTGGATCCCATCAGCACCGAGAAGACCAGCGCCGGCACCGCGAGCGTCCGACCCGTCTCGTTCCCCCGGAGCGCGAGCACACCGATGGTGATCATGCCTGGCAGCACCACGGCGAGGTCGATCACATGGATAGGGTTCACGATCAGTCCCGCAACCTCAAGGCTTTGCGGCGCCTGCCCGGTGACGGTGGCTGGAATGAGCTCACTCAACCACAGCAGGGCGAAGAGCGCGCCCGTGCCGATCAGCACCCACGCCCCGAAGAGCCGCGCTGGACCACGTCGGTTCGCGGACGGATCGCCTCTCATGGGGAGCGCAGCGAGAAGGGTGTAGAACACCAGCCCCAGAACAGCGACGTAGATGAGGAACAAGCGGCTGAAGTGCACCGCGAAGGCGTAGACGATGTAGGCGTAGAGAATGTAGAGCAGAGTCCCGGTCCAGAGCTGCGCTGCTCGGGAAGAGCCCGCAACCATTCTGATCGCGCTCACGACAAGCACCACGACCGCCACCAGATTGCCGATGTCTTGACCGCGCGCCTGCAAGACCCAGTTCTCCGTCTCCTCCCGGTATGGCCAAGATGCGAGCAGGCCGAGCGTGCTGGCGAGCGTCACGAGCGCGGCGATGCCCAAGGACGAGACGACGAAGAGAGTCTGGCGTCGTGTTCCAAGGGAGGCCTTGGAGTTCAACCGGCCGGGGTCCATGTTTCAGGAGCCTACGACGTCGAGCTGCCGTCCTCCGCGGTGATGCCGCATGAGCGGGCACGTCTCAGCGTCTATTGTCCTTCCGCCCTGGCCGCGGGAACATTGGGTCGTGCTCCTCGACCTCGAGGGGCGCCCGCGGCGAAGCGGAGGCTCCGGCGGCTTCGCGAGTTGACCTCTCGATCGTCCGGCCCCTGCTGTTCCCGGTCAAACGACCTTGCAAGGAGATCGCGGTGAGGCCAATCCCCGGCGCCGTCTTCGGCGACCGCTACCGGCTCGTGAAGCGGGTCGCGGTCGGCGGCATGGGCGAGGTGTGGCAGGCCTCCGATCCGGTCATCGGCCGCATCGTCGCGGTGAAGATCCTCAAGGACGAATACGCCAGCTCCCCGGGCTTCCTCGAGCGGTTCCGGGCGGAGGCCAGGAACGCCGCCCTTGTGAACCACGAGGGCATCGCCACTGTCTACGACTATGGCGAGCAGGGCGACACCGCGTACCTCGTCATGGAGCTGGTGCCCGGCGAGTCGCTGTCGGCGATGCTGCGACGGGAGTCCGCCCTTCCCGTGGATCGCGTGCTCGACATCCTCGCGCAGACCGCGACAGCGCTGCAGGCTGCCCATGCGGCCGGGCTGGTGCACCGGGACATCAAGCCCGAGAACCTCCTGCTCACCCCGGAAGGGCGGGTGAAGATCACCGACTTCGGCATCGCCCGCCTCGCCGACCAGGTGCCGCTCACCGTGGCCGGCCAGGTGATGGGGACGGTGCAGTATGTCTCCCCGGAACAGGTCAGCGGCCGCCCGGCGACGCCGGCCACCGATCTCTACTCGCTCGGCATCGTGGCTTACGAGGCGCTCGCCGGGCGGCGCCCGTTCAGCGGCGAGTCACACGTCGCGATCGCGCTGGCGCAGGTCAACGAGACCCCGCCGGAGCTGCCCCCGGATGTGCCGGAGCCCGTGCGGAAGCTCGTGCGCTGGTGCATGGCGAAGAGCCCGTCGGACCGGCCAGCCTCGGCAGCGGACCTGGCCCGCGCCGCCCAAGGCCTTCGCCGCGGAACCGCAGCCGCTCCAGATCCAGCGCAGGGCGGCCCGACCGACGCACCGCGGGAGGACGCGGGGAGCCGGCCGCCTGCCGTCATCGGCTCACCACCCGACACCGCGCCGCCCAGTCCGCTCCTCGGGACCAAGCTGTACCTGCCGCGGCCGCAGCGGCGTGCGGTGCCGCGGCCCCGACTGATCGAGCGACTGAACCGGGGGATGGACTCGGCATTGACGCTGGTGTCCGCACCAGCCGGCTTCGGCAAGTCGACACTGCTCGCGTCATGGCTGGCGGCCGGCCCGGCCGCGCCGACCGGAGAGCCTTCTGCTGCCTGGCTTTCGCTCGACGCCGGCGACAACGATCCGGCACTGTTCTGGACGTATGTGATCGCCGCGTTGAGGACAGCGGCGCCGGCGGTGGGCGCGGTCTCACTGGCCATGCTGGAGACGCGATCCGCACCGAGTCAGGAGGTGCTCACCGCTCTGCTGAACGACCTTGCCGCGCTTGAGCGCGACGTGGTGCTGGTGCTCGACGACTATCACGTTCTCGAGTCCCGCGACGTGCACGACGGGATGGCGTTCCTGCTCGACCACATGCCTCCCCGGCTGCACCTGGTGATCGCGAGCCGCGCCGATCCGCCGCTGCCGATCGCCCGCCTGCGGGCCCGGGGAGAGCTGGTGGAGGTTCGCGCGGCCGATCTGCGTTTCTCACCGGAGGAGGCCTCGGCGTATCTCACCGACGTGATGGACCTGCCGCTGACAGCGCAGGACGTGTCCACCCTCGGCAGCCGGACCGAGGGGTGGATCGCCGCCCTTCAGCTCGCTGCCCTCTCCATGCAGGGGCGGGACGACATCGCCGGCTTCGTCGCCGGCTTCGCGGGCGACGACCGTTACATCGTCGACTACCTGGTCGAGGAGGTGCTGCAGAGCCAGCCCCAGCCGGTTCGCGCCTTCCTGCTGCAGACCTCCATCCTCACCCGGATGAACGCGTCACTGTGCGACGCCGTGACCGGTCGTGAGAACGGCAGAGCCATGCTGGAGGCGCTCGACCGGGCGAACCTGTTCCTGGTCCCGCTCGACGACCGGCGCCGCTGGTACCGCTACCACCACCTCTTCGCCGAGGTGCTGCAGGCCCGACTCCTTGACGAGGAGCCGGGGGAGGTGCCTGCACTGCACCGGCGGGCGAGCGTCTGGTACGACGAGCATGGCGAACCGGACGCAGCCATCCAGCACGCACTGGACGCCGAAGACCATCCGCTCGCAGCGAACCTCATCGAGGCGGCGATCCCCGCGATGGGCCGGGCAAGACGGGAGGCGGCGCTCCGGGAATGGCTGGAGCGGCTGCCCGTCGGGCTCTTCCGCGACCGGCCGGTGCTCAGCCTCGGTTTGGTCGGGGCCATGTTGTCCACCGGCCAGGTCGAAGGGGTGGAGCCTCGGCTCAGGGACGCGGAGCGGTGGCTGGACGACGCCGGCAGCGTCCGGGACGGACCGGACCAGCCGGTCGTCATCGATGCGGCGGACCTCCGGCGACTGCCCGGATCGATCGCCATCTACCGCTCGGGACAGGCGTTGGCCCTCGGGGACGGCGCCGCGACGGTCGTCCACGCCCGGCGAGCGCTCGACCTCCTCGATGAGGACGACCATTACCGGCGGGGGGCGGCCGCGGCCCTTCAGGGGCTCGCGCTGTGGGGGAGTGGCGATCTCGAAGGCGCGTACGAGGGGTACGCCCAGGCCGTGTCGAGCTTCCGCCGCTCCGGTCATATCGCCGATGTGCTGGGCTGCACCGTCACCCTGGCAGACATCCGGCTGACGCAGGGCCGCATGAGTGATGCGCTGGCGAGTTGCGAACAGGCCCTGCGGCTGGCTCAGGAGCAGACGGACGAGGTCCGCCGTGGGATCCCCGACATGCATGTGGCGATCAGTTCGATTCTCTGTGAGCGCGGGGAGCTCGACGCCGCGGCGAACCACCTGCGACGCAGTTCCGAAATGGGCGACTCGGCCGGACTGCCGAAGTACCGCTACCGCTGGAGATCGGCGATGGCTCAGCTTCTGCAGGTGCAGGGCGACCTGGGCCGCGCGGAGCAGTTCCTGGACGAGGCGGAGCGCTTCTTCGTGGCCGACATGGGACCCATCGTCCGTCCGATCCCGGCGTCGAAGGCGCGCGTGTGGCTCGCGCAGGGGAGGGTGCCCGAAGCGACGGCCTGGGTGCGGGAGCGGGGGCTCTCGGTGGAGGACGACCTCAGCTATCTCCGGGAGTTCGAGCACGTCACCCTGGCCAGGGTTCTTCTCGCGCGTTCCCGGCAGCAACGGGACCCCCGGTCGCTCGCAGAAGCAGTCGAGCTCCTTCATCGCGTCCTCGAGGCCGCGGAGACCGGTGGCAGGAGCGGGACCGTTCTCGAGATCCTGGTGCTGCAGGCCGGTGCCCATCAGCTCGGCGGCGACATCCCTGCGGCCCTGACGGTGCTGGAGCGTGCGATCGCACTGGCAGAACCGGAAGGGTACGTGCGAACCTTCGTCGACGAGGGTGCGCCGATGAAGGTCCTGCTCAAGGCCGCTGCTGGCGGCGGCGTCGCGCCCGAGTACATCCGCCGGCTGCTCGTGGCATTCGGCGATGACCACCCCACGGGTCCACAGCGACCCGGGGCGGGACCGATATTGCTGGAGCCGCTGAGCGAGCGCGAGCGTGAGGTGCTCCGTCTGCTGGAAACCGACCTCAGCGGCCCCGAGATCGCTCGTCAGCTGGTCGTGTCGCTGAACACCGTGCGGACGCACACGAAGAACATCTACACGAAACTCGGGGTGAACAATCGCCGGGCCGCGGTGCTCCGCGCCCAGGACCTCGGTCAGCTCGGGCGCGGGAGCCAGCGCCCCTCCTGAGCGGACTGTGCAGGCTGAGCGGCATGGGTTGATCCGCCTCGGCTTCCGTCGGAGAACCGTTCCGTGCCACTGTGGGGAAATGGAAGGTCCCCCGCGAGTACTTCGGGAGGCCGCAGCGCAGTTCGGCGTTCGGCTCGATGACCTGCTCCCGCTCGGCGGGAGGTCGAACCAGGTGTTCGCCACGGAGCGCCACGTTCTCCGGGTGACCGACGTCGCCGTGGCGCAGCGGGAGACTGCCGCATCGGCCGCTGCCGCCGCCGTCGTGCCGGTGCCCAGGGTGCTCGACCGTCTCGACTTCGGCCCAGAATCCGTTGCGCTGCTGGAGCGCATGCCGGGCGAACCGGCTTGGATCCCGGCGAGACTGCACCCAGACCGGGCGTGGCGGCGAGGTGCGGCGTGCGCTCGGGTCCATGCCGTGCTCACCAAGATCCTGGCGCCACCCGAGGTCCCGGTTGTTGCCGTCGAGGGCCTGGAGCGGGAGGATGTCACGCTCCTTCACCTCGATCTGCACCCGCTGAACATATTGCTCGGCGACGATGATGAGGTCTCGGCCGTCCTCGACTGGGCGAATGCGGCATCCGGGCCCAGCAGCCTTGATCGTGCTCGCACCGCCACGATCCTCTATCTGGATCCCTCGGTGCAGGCGATGAAAGGCGATCCCTCGTGGAATGCCTTCGTCGCCGGCTGGACGCAGGCGGCGCAGCTCGACCGCGTTCCCTCCCCAGCGCTCGCGTGGGCGGCCGGATTCATGCAGCGCGACCTCGCATGTAGGGCGACCGTCTCGACGCTGGAGAAATTGCGCCGACTTCGACTGCGAGCCGAGGACGTGCCCTACGTCGACGTCGCAAGCCTGTAGCGTTCGACGCGACCGCCGCGCTGCCACGATGGTCGCCTCGGCCATCGCTTTCCTACGATTGCAGCGTGGATCTCGGCTCTCCTCAGGCGGCGCTTCGTGCGTACATCGATGCGACGAACACCCATGACTTCGGCAACGTCGGCCGGGTGCTGCACCCGGACGCCGTGTTCTGGTTCGGTGACGCGACGTGCGAGTCGCTCGACGATGTGGGGGCGTACTTCGAGGATGCCTGGCGGGTCGTGGAGCAGGAGGTCTATGCGGCGACGGAGGTGCGGTGGGTCGCCATCGGCGAGGGCGCCGCATCATGCGTGTACACGTACACCTACGAGGGCTGGCACGCCGGTTCCCGCGTCAGCGGACACGGGCGGGCGACGAACGTCTTCACGCTGGACGACGCAGGCGAATGGAAGCTGATCCACGAGCATCTCAGCGCCGCTCCGGCCAGCACCGGCTGATCAGCACCGGCGGCGGCTGATCAGCGCCGGCGGCGGCTGATCAGCGCTCGGCGGATGCGGTGCAGCTGCGGCATGAGGCCGTAGATCACGATCGGCACCGCGACGGTGGCCAGGACGAAGGTGCGCAGCAGGGTCGGCAGGGGGTCGAGCAGTGCGCCGAGTGCCAGGTTCAGCACCGCGAGCGTGGGGAAGACCGCGATCCAGATCATGAGCGCGAGCTGGTGCTTCGTCGGCGGGGGGATGGGGGTGGTGCGAGTGGCCGTCGTGGTAGCGGACATGGGTGGTACTCCTCGGATCGATCGGTGTTGAACAGGTGGGAACTTGGGGATTCGGGGCAGTCACCGGGCGGTGCGGTGAGCCGTGAGGGCGTCCCGCACGTCGTCTTCGACCAGCTCCGCGTGGATCGCGATGGCCGCGGCCGATCCCTGGCCGGCGGCGGTGATGACCTGCGCGCGTGGGTCTGCGGCGTTCCCGGCGACGCGGACACCGGGCACCGTGGTGCGGCCGGTGGTGTCTGACGTCACCCAGCCGTTCTCGTCCGCTGCGCAGCCGAGCTCGCTCAGCAGGCTCGAGTTCGGCACGAACCTCGGCCGGACGAACACCGCCGACCGGGTGAGGACGGTGCCGTCGGCAAGCTCGACGCCGTGCAACCGGTCGTTCTCGACCGTCAGCCGGGCGACGCGGCCCTCGATGACGCGCACGGCGCGGGCGGCGAGCAGCTCCCGCTGATCGGCGTCGAGGGTGTCGGTGTGCTCGAACAGCACGACGTCGGCCGACCACTGGCGGATGAGCAGAGCGTGCTGGACCGCTTCGGCGCTGCCGCCGAGCACGCCGAGCGGCTGGTCTCGGACCTCGTAGCCGTGGCAGTACGGGCAGTGCAGCACGTCTCGGCCCCACCGCTCGCGGACACCAGGAACGTCCGGCACTTCGTCGCGGAGCCCCGTGGCGACCAGGATGCGGCGGGCGCGAAACTCCACACCGCTCGCGAGTCGTGCGCGGAAGCCGGGCTCGAGGCTCGTCACGGTGTCGTCGATCAGGGTGCCGCCGTATCCGGCGACTTCGGCGCGACCGGCCGCGATCAGCTCCGCAGGTGGCATCCCGTCGCGGGACAGGAAGCCGTGCATCTCGGCGGCCGGGGCGTTCCGCGGGGAGCCGGCGTCGATCACGGCGACGGTGCGCCGAGCGCGCAGCAGGACCAGTGCGGCGGTCAGGCCGGCGGCGCCCCCGCCGACCACCAGCACGTCGAATTCGTTCATGCTGCAACCCTGACCTGCGGAACCGGTCTGGGGGACATTTGTTGCCGATTTCGGGAAACGGCGATGAGATGAGGCATGGACGACAGCACGGTTCTCGAGGCGGCGCTCGACGCGGTGGGTCCGCGGCTCAAGCGGTTGCGCGTGCAGCGTGGAGTCACGCTGGCCGAGTTGTCGGAGACGACCGGGATCTCGAAGAGCACGCTTTCCCGACTGGAGACGGGCGGGCGTCGGCCCAGCCTCGAGCTGCTGCTCCCGCTTGCCCACGCGTATCGGGTGCCGCTCGATGAGTTGGTCGGTGCGCCGGAGGTCGGCGACCCGCGGGTCCGCTTGAAACCTCGACGGGTGCACGGGCGTACCGTCGTGCCGCTCACCCCCAACTCCGCGGGAGTGCAGGCGTGGAAGATCCTGATCCCTGCGAGCCAGACGGAGCCCTCGCTTCGCGCGCACGAGGGGTACGAGTGGCTGTACGTGCTGAGCGGGCGGATGCGGCTGATTCTCGGCGACCACGATCTCGTCCTCGGCGCCGGCGAGCTCGCCGAGTTCGACACCCGCCTTCCGCACTGGTTCGGCAGCGCCGATGGGAAGGCCGCCGAAGTCCTCAGCCTGTTCGGCCGGCACGGTGAAGCGGTGCACGTCCGGGCCAAGTCCGAGCGCCGCGGGCAAGAACGCGGCAGGTGATGCGGCCGAGCGGCGACGACCCGACCCGGCGCGCCGGAAGGTGGGCGGAGCGACCGCCGCCGCCCACCCTTCGCGCCTACTCGTAGCGCAGGGCGTCGATCGGGTTCTGCCGAGCGGCGCGGCGTGCCGGCAGCGTGCCCGCAAGGAACGCGATCCCCATCACGATGGCGAGAATCGACGCCACGGGGAGGACCTCGAATCGCAGCACCTGAAGCCCTTCCAGGTCGGCCAGGAACGACGCGCTGAGCATCCCGTTCGCCGCCGTGCCCACCCCGATCGCGGCTGCCGCACCGAGCAGACTCCCGAGGAAGCCGAGAAAGACCGCCTCGGCACTGAACAGCGCATAGATCCGCCCTCCGCCCATGCCCATCGCCTTCATCAGACCGATCTCGCGGGTGCGTTCCTGCACGCTCATCAGCAGCGTGTTCACGATCCCGAATCCGGCGGCGATCAGCGCGATCACCGCGAACGCGTTGAGCACGGCGATGATGCCGTCGACCACGGTCTGGATGATCCCGATCTGGTCAGCGACGGTGGCGGCCGTGAAGCCCTCGCGCTCGAGTGCAGCCTGGATGTCGTCGATCTGCTTCTCGGTGGAATCGGGGGAGAACCGGGCGGTGGCGAGGATCGACCCTTCCGAGGCGGTCTCCGGCTGGCCGATGTTCTGGGTGGCGTAGAGCTCGTCGAGCAGCGCCTGGTTGAGCGCTGCGCCCGAGGCCAGGAGCGACTCGTTCTGCACCCCGGCAACGGTGGCGTTCACCTCGTGCATCTCGCCCACGTGGTCCACGACCCCGATCTGGATCGTCCGGCCGACCGCCGCTTCCTCGTCGGCGAACCCGAGCGCGTCGACGTAGGGGGTGACGAGCAGGATCTGCGGCTCCTCGCCGGTGTTGTCGAGCTGCTCGCCCGCCGCGAGGTCCGGTGTGGTGAGGTTCGCGGTGGCGTTGACGTCGAGGACGTACTTGCCGTTGCCGTCGAACTCGACATACCGGGGATTCACCTGTTGCACGGCGCTGACGTCGACGATGCCGTCGACGGCGCGGATGGTGTCGAGGTCGGCCTCGGTCAGCGCCTCGGTCTCGAACTGCGTGAAATCGGGGCCGACGACGGCCGCATCCGGGTCGTACTCGGCCGGTCCGTCGTCCGCCCCGGCGGCTTCCTCACTCGACTTGGTGACGGAGAGGACGTCCTTCGCGCCGAAGGCACCGATCTGGCTGTCGATGTACTCGGAGACGCCGGTGCCGATGGCACTGGTGACGGTGAGGGTGAACGCCCCGATGAAGATGGCGAGCACGGTCAGGGTGGTCCGGATCTTGCTGCGGAGGCTGTTGCCGACCGCGGTGGTGACGATTCCTGCCGTGTTCATGCTGCGGCTCCTGCCAGTTCGGGGGCGGGCACTTCGCGGCCGTCCCGGAGGAAGAGCTGACGGTCGCATCGCGCGGCGAGCTCGGAGTCGTGCGTGACCACGACGAGGGTGATGCCGTGCACCTTGTTCAGCGAGAACAGGATGTCCTCGACGAGCCGGCCCGTTGCGGAGTCGAGGTTGCCAGTCGGTTCGTCGGCGAAGATCACCCGGGGGTTGTTCACCAAGGCGCGCGCGATGACCACCCGCTGCTTCTGACCGCCGGAGAGCGTCACCGCTTTGTTCCTCGCCTTGTCGGACAGCTCGAGCTGCGTGAGCACGGCCATCCCTCGTGCCTTGCGCTCGCGGCGGCCGACCCCGGCGATTTTCAGCGGCAGCACGACGTTGTCGAGCACCGTCGCGTTCGGGGTGAGGAAGAACTGCTGGAACACGAATCCGAAGTCCTTGTTCCGGAGCCGGTTGAGCTCACGTGTGCCGAGCTTCGCCGCGTCGCCGCCATCGACCGTCAGTGAGCCGCCATCCGGGTGGTCGAGCAGCGCCAGCAGATGCATGAGGGTCGACTTGCCCGAGCCGCTCTTGCCGACGATCGCGACGGACTCGCCGACCCCGATCCGGAGCGAGACTCCCTTGAGCGCGTCGAAGCGCGCGGTGCCGCGTCCGTACGAGCGCCGGATCTCGTGAGCCTCGAGAAGCGCCTCGCCTGCTGCGCCGTTCATGAACGCACCGCGAACGAGAGGTCGGCGCCCGCGCGCTGCGCAGTCAGCCTCTGATCGGCCGGCTGTGCGCACAGCACCGCGACGATAATGGTCCCGGCGAAGGGGAGCAGCAGCCAGAAGGTGTGACCCCAGCCGTAGCCCGCGTCGCGGAGGCGGCGCACGGTCACGGCGAGGCTCGGGAGCAGCATCAGGAGCGACCACAGTGCATTCACGTCGGTGCTGCCACCGGCGATCGCGTTGGCGGTCGCGGTGAGTGCCGCGCTGGCGAGGGTGGCGAAGAGCACCCACCACCAGAACTCGGATCGGGTGGCGGTGCCGGTGAAGTCCGCATACTTGCGGAACCCGGTTCTGATGGCCTGGAAGAACGTCATGGGGAGTGCCTTTCTGGATGGGTTCGTGTGGGGTGGTGCCGCTCTTGCTCGAGTCGTGGTCTTCTCATGCGCGACTTCTCATGCGGGTGGGCGGCGTGTCGTGTGAGAGCTCCGCGACTCGACGAAGGTTCGCTGGACAGGTGCGGTGGCGACTCGGATCACGACGTTGCCTCGCTTCCGTCCGGTGTCGACGTACCGGTGCGCGTCGGCGATGTCGGAGAGATCGAAGGTTCGGTCGACGACGGGCTGGAAGAGTCCCGCGCCTGCGAGTCTGGCCACCTGGGCGAGCTGCTCACTCGTGAACGGGACGTTGCCGGCAGTGATCCGCTTGCCGGTGCGACGGCTGCGGCTGCGCGCCTGGACGACGCCGGCGAGATCGGCGATGACCGACAGCAGCGCTCCTCCGGGCTTGATCAGGGGTTCGAGTCGGCCGAACTCGACGTTGCCGACGCAGTCCACGACGATGTCGTAGCGGTCCGCCTCCCGAGTGAAGTCGGCGGTGGTGTAGTCGATCACCCGGTCAGCACCGAGCGAGCGGACGAGCCCGGCGTTCCCGCCGCTGGTCACCGCGGTGACGTGCGCGCCGGCGAGGTGTGCGAGCTGCACCGCGGCGGACCCGACCGCTCCCGATGCACCGTTCACGAGCACGGACGCGCTCGCCGTGAGCGTCGCCTGGTCGAGGAACGCGCGGGCGGTGATGCCGCCGAAGACCACGGTGGCGGCATCCTCGAAGCTGAGGTTCGCGGGCTTGCGGGTGATGGCGCTGTCCTGCGAGACGGTCACGTACTCCGCGTGCCCCCCGAACCTGCCGCCCAGCATCGCCATCACCTCATCGCCGGGACGGAACGCGGAAACCCCCGGCCCCACCGCTTCCACGACGCCGGCGATGTCCATGCCGAGAATCCGGAGGCGCGGGCGCACGAACCCCAGGGTGAGCGACGAGAGCAGCTTCACGCCCTTCGGGACGTCTTTGGTCCGCGAGCGGTAGTCCGCCGCGCTCACGGTGGTGGCGTGGACCTTGACCAGCACCTCACCGGTGCCTGGCGACGGCTTGGGCACCTGTTCGATCCGGACGACGTCCGGGCCGCCGAAGCGGCGGTACACGGCGGCCCTCATCGTGCCGCCCTGGCTTCCAGTGTTCATGGTCGTCATTTCTCTTCTCCTTGCCGTTGTTGTTGCAGCGCAGCTTCGGGACTTCCGATGGGCTGCACCGAGATGAGCGTCATCCCCAGGTCGCGGACCTTGATGAGCAGCCCGTGCAGGGCGGCCTGGTCGGCCACCGGCCCGCGAAGGGTCGTCGTCCCGTCGCTCTCGCGGGTGAGCGCCAGGTTCCCGAACCATTCGGTCCAGTGATCGTCGAGGTGCCTGCCCACCCGGAGCTCGTAGCCGCCGGGCTCGGAAGGGCTGGGATTCGTCGTCATGGCAGTGCCGGAATCCGTGCGGCGGCAGAGCCTGCGCGTCGCCGGGGTCGCCTGCGGATGACCAGCTCGGCCACGGCGAGGTTGAGCGCCCAGCCGGCGCCGTTCAGGAGCGCCACGCTGAGCTGTGTCTTCCCGAAGATCGCCTCTCCGAAGCCGAGGGTGAACACCTGGGTGCCGGCGCCGAGCCCGATGGCGACGGCGCGGATCATCCATGCGCGGTGGCGCCGGATGTCCCGACGACGGATGGCTGCGAAGCCGGCCGCGATGCTCAGCGCCATTCCGATTCCCGCCAGCAGCCGGAACACGAAGAGCAACTCGCCGGAGCCCGCAGGCAAGGAGGAGAACGCGGCCAGCCAGAGACCGGAGAATGCGGCGAGCAGCCCCACACCGACCAGCACCCGACCGGCGCGGCGGTGCCACGCGGGCCTCCGCCGGCGCAGGCGGGCGGAGAACTGGAACGCGCCGAGGAGCACGAAGACGGTCGCCCCGAGAATATGGAGTAGCACCGGGAGGCTCAGGGGAGCGGCAGACTCTGCCGCGCCTCCGGCATCCATCGACAGCGCCACCCGTCGGAGAGCGTTCGCGAGGATCGGAATGAGCCCGAGCGTGATGAGCCCGGCTGGGATGAGCCACGCCGGCTTCGTCGCGCTGGGGGCCGGCCGGTTGCCGGCCGCCGGCGCGGTTCGATCCGGCCGCGGAATGGTGGTCTCGTTCATTGCCGGGCCCCGTCCGCGGTCACTCGGCCGCGGCCCGGTCGAGCCGCGCTGCGCTGCCCGGAGGGGAGACGGTGACCGGCCCGCGCCGATCGGCCCAGAGGGAGTACCCGAGCCAGATCAGCGCCAGTCCCACCGGCACCGCGACGAACCGCCCCACGGTGTGCGGCAGCAGCGGAACCAGAAGTGTCGACACTGATCCAGCCGCGAGCAGGATGCCCGCCCAGCCGGACACCACCCGCGTGCGGAAGATGGAGAGGCCGAACACCAGGCCGCCGGTCAGATAGGCGCCGAATGCGAATGTGCTGAGTGCCTCGAGCGCGCCGAGGCTGCCGTCGGCGGGTGCGCCGCTGAAGATGCCGAGGATGTCCTCGACCACTTGCGGGGCGTCCTTCACGATCGCGGGAAGCACGAGGGCTTCAACGAAGCTGAAGGCCGCAGCGGTCAGCAGGAACGTCCCGAAGATCAGAAACCCGATCAGTCCCAGAAGACCGGACTGCGTCACCTGCCGCAGGTACACGCCGGTGATGCCGATCAGCCCCAGCACGCCGAACGCGACGGTCATCCACGCCACGACCGCCCACGCGGGCGTGACAATGGAGGCCACCGTCTCAGCCGGGTGGATGAATTGGACCGTGATGTACAGCAGTCCGGACAGCGCGGCCGATACGCCGGCCGCCCGGGTGAGCTTCGAGGTCGTGAGGGTCATGTTCCGTGCTCCTTGTCCGTGTCCCCGCATCGAAGGTCTGGGGATGGTCAGAAGCTACGGATCGGTGTGGTGACTGGACATCACCACATGTGGTGATTGATTTGGTGAACTTCGACGCGACGAAAGAGGATCAGCTCGACATGAACACTCGCAGCCACTCGCAGCCCGAGCACTACGACATCGCGGTGATCGGCGCCGGCCCGGCCGGAACCGCCGCGGCGCTGCGTGCCGCCGAACTCGGTGCGAAGGTGGTTGTCCTCGAAGCGGGCCGCGTCGGCGGCACCTGCGTCAACACCGGGTGCGTGCCCACCCGCGTTCTGGCGAAGACCGCCCGGCTCATCCGTGAGGCACGCAGCGCCGACGATTATGGGATCGCGGTCGGCACCCCGGTGATCGACTGGGCAGCCACGGTCGCACGGGTCCACGAGCGCGTCGACGCGGTTCGGTCGATCAAGCGAGAGGCCGAGCGTTTCGCCCAGGCGGGTGTCGCACTGATCCAGGAAGGCCGGGCCCGGTTCCAGGACGACCGGACCCTCGTGCTCGAGAGCGGTCGCCGGGTCACGGCCGGCTCCATCCTGATCTGCGTCGGCGGGCACTCGAAGCGGCTGCCAATCCCTGGGGCGGAGCTTGCGACGGTTCCGGAGGATGTGCTGTCCCTGCCGGAGCTGCCCCGGCGGGTCGCGGTGATCGGCGCCGGCAACACTGGGGCACAGCTCGTGACGGTGTTCAGCTCGTTCGGCTCAGAGGTGACCCTGCTCGATGTGGCGCCGAGGGTGCTGATGGCCTCCGACGCCTCGATCTCGGAGCTCGTCGCATCCTCGCTGGCCGGCCACGGCGTCGACGTGCGCACAGGAATCCAGACGGTGGAGCGCCTCGACCGCGCATCCGACGGTTCGATCACGCTGACCTGGCGGGAGCACGAGAGCCGGTCCGCGGAGTTCGACGCCGTGATCATGGCCACCGGATGGCCGGCCGACGTCGAGGACCTCGACCTCGACAAGGCGGGTGTCGAAACGGTGCGCTCGGCGATCCCGGCGGACCAGTACTTCCGCACGATCGTGCCGCACATCTTCGCCGTCGGGGACTCCAACGGCCGGGACATGCTGGTGCAGGCTGCGCAGTTCGAGGGCGAAGCGGCAGCCGAGAATGCCGTCCTCGGTGCGAATCGCCGGACGCCGCACCATCTGCTCCCCGCCGGCGGCTTCACCGACCCGGATTACGCCGGAGTGGGGTTCACGGAACAGCAGGCGCGGGAGAGGGACCCCTCATGCGTGGTCGCGACGGTTCGGTACCGCGATCTCGATCGTGCCGTCATCGACGATCGCGAGCGTGGCTTCCTGAAGCTCATCGCCGACCGCCGTCGTGAGCTGATCCTCGGCGCGCACGCCGTCGGCGAGAACGCCGTGGAGGTGATCCAGTCCGTGACGACGGCGATGGCGGCCGGCATCGACGTCTCCACGCTTGCAGGAGTGCGCTTCGCCTACCCGACCTACAGCGCGGTGATCGGCATGGCCGCCCGCGCTCTGCTGACGCAGCCAGCGGAGCCGGCGCTCCTCGAGTGAGCGGGTGAGGTCCCCGCCCTTCTGCCGTCTCCGTGGTCAGATGCCTCGTCCGGCCATCACCGCGGCCCGGTCGAGCCTGGCGTACTCGGAACGCTCGTGGGCGAGGGTGAGGATGCGGGCGTACCGCTCGCGGTTCGGTGCCGACACGACGGTGGCGACGGAAGCGGCAGCGCTCCGGGAGGCGGTGGCTGCGTAACCGGCGGAGCAGGTCGTTGTGGTCATGCCCCCACCCTCGCGGCTGGCTTTCACCGTCGCGCCCGTGCGATCCACTGGGAACGACCCGGGGGTGGCGGCCCGGGACCAGGGCGCTTGACTCCGCTGCGAACCGGCCGGACGGTCAGGCCTCGTTGTCGCCGCCGGTGGCGGCTGTTCCGGTGTTCACCTGCCCGACACCGACGTTGACTTCGCGGGCATCCAGCTCCGATTCCGCCGTCCAGGTCCAGTCCGCGACGGCGGGGATGTCCTCCCCGTGCTCCCTGGTGTATGCACGCGCCTCCAGACGGGCATCCTGCATGCGCTGCCGGAAGCCGGCGTACCGCTCACCGAGACCGGGGACCCGGTCCAGCACGTCGATGACCAGGTGATACCGGTCCATGTCGTTGAGCATCACCATGTCGAACGGCGTGGTCGTCGTTCCCTCTTCCTTGTACCCGCGGACATGCAGGTGCGGATGCCCGGTGCGGCGGTAGGTGAGCCGGTGGATCAGCCAGGGATAGCCGTGGTACGCGAAGATCACCGGCCGGTCCTTGGTGAAAATGGAGTCGTATTCGCGATCAGTGAGCCCGTGCGGGTGCTCACCCTCGCTGACCAGGCGCATCAGGTCGGCCACGTTGACGACTCGCACCTTCAGGTCGGGGATGTGCTCGCGGAGGATCGAGGCCGCCGCCAGCACCTCGAGGGTGGGGACGTCGCCGGCGCACGCGAGCACGACGTCGGGCTCCGTCCCCTCCACCTCGGTGCCGGCCCAGTCGAAGATGCCCAGCCCTCGTGTCATGTGCGCTATCGCCTGGTCCATGGTGAGCCAGTTGAACGTCGGCTGCTTGCCGGCAACGACGACGTTGACGTAGTCGACGCTGCGGAGGCAGTGGTCGTAGGCGGAGAGCAGGGTGTTGGTGTCGAATGGGAGGTAGACCCGCACGACCTCCGCCTTCTTGTTGACCACATGGTCGATGAAGCCCGGGTCCTGATGGGAGAGACCGTTGTGGTCCTGCCGCCACACGTGCGAGGAGAGCAGGTAGTTCAGGGAGGCGATCGGCCGCCGCCACGGGATCGCCTTGCTGACCTTCAGCCACTTCGCGTGCTGGTTGAGCATCGAGTCGACGATGTGCACGAATGCCTCGTACGTGTTGAAGATGCCGTGCCGGCCGGTCAGCAGGTACCCTTCGAGCCAGCCCTGGCACTGATGCTCGCTGAGCATCTCGACGACCCGACCCCGCCGGGCGAGGTGTTCGTCCGTGGGCAGATACTCGGCGTTCCACTGCTTGTCGGTGACCTCGAGCACGGCGCCGAGCCGGTTGGATGCGGTCTCGTCCGGTCCGAATATGCGGAAGTTTCTCGGGTTCTCCCGCACCACCTCCGCGAGCCACTGCCCGAGCACCCGCGTCGCCTCGTCGACGGTGGCGCCAGGCGCTGGGACGTCGACCGCGAATCCGCGGAAGTCGGGGAGCACCAGGTCGCGCTTCAGGATCCCGCCGTTCGCGACCGGGTTCGCGCTCATCCGCAAGTCGCCGTCCGGCGCAAGCGCAGTGGCGACCGCCCGCGGTGCGCCGGACTTGTCGAAGAGCTCGTCCGGCCGGTACGAGCGCAGCCAGTCCTCCAGCACGGCCAGGTGCTCCGGAGTGTCACGAGCGCTGGCCAGCGGCACCTGATGCGACCGCCAGTTGTCCTCGGCGGGATGCCCGTCGATCTCCTTGGGGCAGGTCCAGCCCTTGGGGGTGCGCAGGATGATCATCGGCCACGCCGGGCGGCCGTCGAGTGTGCCCGCGGCCGCTGCCGCCTTGATCTCGGCGATCTGGTTGAGCACCGTGTCGAGGGTTTCCGCGAGCCGGCGGTGCACCTCCGCCGGGTCCTCCCCGTCGAAGCCACCGGACACCAGGTGCGGCGTGTGCCCGTAGCCGCGCATCAGCTGCAGCAGCTCCTCCTCGGGGATGCGGGCGAGCACCGTCGGATTCGCGATCTTGTAGCCGTTGAGGTGCAGGATCGGCAGGACGACCCCGTCCGAGAGCGGGTCCAGGAACTTGTTGGAGTGCCAGCTGGTGGCGAGCGGTCCGGTCTCCGCCTCCCCGTCGCCGATGACCGCAGCGACCAGCAGATCCGGGTTGTCGAACGCCGCCCCGTAGGCGTGCGACAGCGCGTAGCCCAGCTCACCGCCCTCGTGAATGGATCCCGGAGTCTCCGGCGCGGCGTGGCTCGGGATGCCACCCGGAAATGAGAACTGCCGGAACAGCTGCCGCAGGCCCTCCTCGTCGCGGTCGATGCGGGGGTGCAGCTCGGTGTAGGTGCCGTCCAGGTAGGCGTTCGCCACCATCCCGGGGCCGCCGTGTCCCGGTCCGGTGATGAAGATCGTGCTGACACTGCGTTCACGGATGACCCGGTTCAGGTGCGCGTAGATGAAGTTCAGTCCCGGCGTGGTGCCCCAGTGACCGAGCAGGCGCGGCTTGATGTCCTCCCGGGTCAGCGGTCGGCGCAGCAGCGGGTTGTCCAGCAGATAGATCTGGCCGACGGACAGGTAGTTCGCCGCACGCCACCAGCCGTCGAGCTGCGCGAGCGATTCGGCGTCGAGTGGCTCGATCGGGCGGTACGCGAACGAATCCGTTTGCCGGTCCGTCGTCTGCGGCGGTGTGGTCGTGGTCATGCGGGCTCCTTCAGCCGGGGTGGATCGACTCAGAAGTCGAGGATCTGCCTCCAGCGGCTCAGCCGTTCCGCGAGCAGCGCGGCCCGCGACGCGTTGTCGCCGGAGTCCATGATGTGTGCGTCGGAGGCGTCAGCCCGCAGGTAGACGCCGGAAGTGCGGGATTCGACGACGCCGTGCGCGTTGGCATGGGTGGTGTAGTACCCCGCCGCACGATCGGCTGACTCGAGAAGGATCTCGGCGGTGCCTTCCAGAACTGGCGCGTCCGGATCGCGAGGGCGCTCACCGCGGAAGTAGTAGAAGATCCCCGGGGGGTCCTGGCGTTCCTTCGTCGCCTCGCTCCAATACCGGACCGACAGGCTGCCGTCTTCCCGCCACCCGCGCCCGGTCAGCTCCAGCGCCCGGAACCGATCGCGTGAGATCCGGAGCAGGCTCACCGCGGAGGGTTCCCTGGTGCGTTCGGTGAGCGCGTACTGCCACCACAGGCCCTCGACGCGCGCGACATGGCCCTGCGCTTCGATGGCGTCGCGGAGCTTCTTGACCATGCCCTTCACCTCGGCGGCGTTCGACGCGTCGTCGTACCGCACGGCGGTCAGGCCGAGCAGGTCGGATGGCAGCTTCGCAGCCCGCGCATGCAGGATGAACGTCCGGCGCATGCCGAGCACCCCGCCGAAGAGCCCCGCCTCGAAGACGACGTTGTCACGCGGGGACAGCTGACCCGGCGCGGAGGCCGGAGCCGAGGCGTTCGTCGACGTCCAGTCATCGCCCGCGAAGACGAACGCCGCGAAGTCGACTTCATGGGTGAGCTCGACGAGCCGGTCGATGGCGGTGATGCCGAGATCGAACGAAGTGGTCCACGGATCGACGTGGGCGACGTCGGCGAGACCCCGAGTCAGCGCCTGGACGAGCTTCGCCTGCGCCCCCGAGGACCCGAGAAAGATTCGGGGCTTGTCCACGTGCCCTCCTCGACGGAAGTCCTCCGGACCAGTCTGGCGTGTCCCGCGCCGTCGTCAACAGGGGTATTCCGATCCGGGCAGTCGGCGAAGGTACGATCTCACTTCGGCCCGCCGCATCCTCGGCAGTGGTGCCGAGAGCGCGTGGCGGGCCGACGACGGCATGCTCGAGAACCAGTCCGTAGCGCGTGCCGCTACGGGTTCCCGCGCAGGACCTTCTCCATCGGCTTGCCCTTGGCCAGCTCGTCCACCAGCTTGTCCAGGTAGCGGATCTTCTGCATCAGCGGATCCTCGATGTCCTGCACGCGCACGCCGCAGATCACGCCGGTGATCAGGGCCGCATCGGGGTGGATTCGCGCCTCGGCGAAGAAGTCCTCGAACGTGGTGCCATCGGCGAGGTGGCGACGCAACGCCGGATCGTCGAATCCGGTGAGCCACCGGATCACCTGATCCAGTTCGTCGGTGGTCCTGCCCTTCTTCTCCACCTTCGTCACGTAGTGCGGATAGACGGCAGAGAAGCTCGTCCGGAAGATCCTGCTCACGCGTGGAAAGCGTAGTCGCAGGGGGACTCGTGCGGACCAGACCGGACCGGTCCCGGACAGGGCTGCGGATCCGTGACTGGTGTCCCACCCGATTTGCCGCTCTGTCCCTGGGCGAGGGGGCGCGGTATCGCGCACCCTGTTCATGCCGGGCAAGCCGAGCCCGCGCCAAAGGGGCTGAGACGCCGGATGGGAGGACGACATCGTGATCGACCCTGAGGACGACACCGTTGTCCGCCTGATCACCGAGGACGCGCAACTGCTCCTTCCCGCTCTGCTTGCACGTGGTGCTTCTTTCCGGCTCAGCGGCCGCCGGCGGATCGACGTGCGAGGGATGGGTGCAGCGGATGTCGCGCGGATCGCCGCGCTCTGCGAGGCGCGGGTCGTCGGCCTCGAGCTGGTCGGGTCCGGCGGAAGCGCATACCTGCCGTGAGCGGACTTCAGCCGGCGTGCTGGTCCGGCTGGCTCTCCTCGGGCTGCACCGTCCAGGCGGGCGGCTCGTCGACGCCGAGCTCCTCGTCCCGCTCGGCGTCCTCGTCGGTCTGCTGGACGAGACCCGGGGCATGGTGGACCGGCGCATAGATGGCATAGAGCCGCAGCGGCTCGTCGCCGGTGTTGATCACGTCGTGCCAGGTGCCGGCGGGCACCTGGATCGACCAGCCGTCTGAGACCTCCTGCTCGAAGGTCAGCTCGTCCTCGGCGGCACCCATGACACATCGGCCGCTGCCCGCGTCCAGTCGGAGGAACTGATCCGTGTCGGGGTGAGCCTCGAGACCGATCGATTCACCAACGGGGATGGACATCAGCGTGACCTGCAAATACTTGCCCGTCCAGGCAACCGTGCGGTACGTGTCGTTCTCGCGAGTGGCCTTCTCGATGTGGAAGGCGTTGGGGTCGGGTCCGTTGTCCTGAACGGTCATCGGGTGAGTCCTCTCGCGGTGGTCTTCACTGCGATTATCAGCACCGGGCCTGGGCATCTCCGGACCGCTCAGGTTCACTCCAGTTCCCGCGGCCCTGGAGCAGCCGACCCTGATGTGCTCGCGCCCGCGGAACGCACTGGTCCGCTGCCGTCGGAGCGGGCGGGTAGCGTGTCCGGAATGGAGCCGGGTACATACCGTCACTACAAGGGGAACCTCTACGAGGTGCTCGGCGTCGCTCGCCACTCCGAGACGGATGAGGCGCTGGTGGTCTACCGCGCGCTCTACGGCGAGCACGGCCTCTGGGTGCGGCCGCTCACGATGTTCCAGGAGACGGTCGTCGTGGGCGGGCGGGAGGTACCGCGGTTCGCACCGGCGGATTGACCCGGGCTCTGGAGTGCTTCGACACGGTCACCTCAGGAAGCGGTTCGATAATGGCCGATGTGGACGAGCTAGCGGCATGGGAGCGTCTCACCCTTCTTCTGGATGACGACGCACTTCTCTGGCCGCGGGTGCGTGAAGCGCTGCAGAGCGAAGACCAGGATCCCTGGGAGGCGCTCCTCGACGGGTTGGATGACGCCGGTGCGCTCGCCTACCTCGACGCGGCGGACACCGGCATGGAGCTCGCCGACGCGCTCGCGCAGCTGCCTCGCGTATTCCGGCTGCAACCCGATCTCGGTCAGGTGAACGACACCGACGACCTCGAGGCCGCGATTGCGATCGCCGATCGGGTGCTTGCCGGTGGCGGTTTCCGGCTTGCGCGGCTGCAGGATGACGAGGAAGACGCGCACGCCCTCGCGGTGGTCCCCGGGGGCAATGTGGCGGAGATTCTCGAGGTCAGTGCCCACCTGGAACGGTCCGTCTCGATCGTCGGGTGAAGTCAGGTAACAGGCCGGGACCTGAGCGGCCTCCGCGAGGCGACCTCTTCCTGACATTGTGGGTCCGCTGGGAGTTCCGGCGATGTGGTGGGGATAACTGTTTCTGACCGGCGGTTTCGGGGTCTTGGTGTCGGGGGCGGCTGTTCGAATGACGGTATGGAAGAAACCGCGACCGTTGGCCCGGGCCCGGGCCCGGGCCCGGGGGTGGCGGTGCTGTCGCCTGGGGCGGTGGCGTTGGAGCGTCGCGCTGGAGTGGTGGAGCGTCTGCGGGAGCTGGACCGGGCGGCGGCTCGGGCAGACGCTGCGAGGTTGCGTGGCCGGAATGACCTGCGGGTCGAGGCTGAGGCGGTGCACGCCGGCTCAGCCGCCGCGCAGGACGATGCGGTGGGTGTGCGGGCGCGGGTGGGGTTCGGGGAATCGTCGGACGTGGAACGCCGTTCGGTGCGGGCTGAGGCCGCCGCGGCGCTGCGGATCTCCGAGCGGGTGGCGGGGACCCGGCTGGAGTTCGCGAAAGCGCTGTGCACCGAGCTGACCGCGACGATGGATGCGCTGACCGTGGGGGACATCTCCGAGTACCACGCGCGGCTGATCTGGGAGCACGCCTGCCTGGTGCCCGCCGGCGACCGGCGTGGGTTCGAGGAGCAGGCGTTGGTCGCGGCGCGGAGGTTGAGCACCGCCCGGTTGAAGGGCAGGCTGCGCGACATTCAGCAGCGGCTGACCCGGAGGCCGCGATCGAACGGCACCGTGCGGCCGTCGAGCGGCGTGATGTGTGGGTGGATCCCGCCGCGGATGGGATGGCGATTCTGAGCGCGCTGCTGCCGGCGGCGACCGCGGTCGCCGCGGCCGACCGGATCGAGGAGTACGCCCGCGGGATCACCGGTGACCCGCACGAGACCCGCACGGTGCCGCAGGTCCGCGCCGACGTGTTCGCCGAGTTCGTCCTCGGCGGCGAAGCGGGCGCCTGGAGAATCACCCCGACCGTGCAGGTGGTGGTCCCGGCGTTGAGTCTGCTCGGCCACTCCGAGGAGCTGGCGATCCTGGACGGGTACGGGCCGATCGATTTGG
>NZ_JBHLTG010000017.1:0-75752 GCF_042434515.1 Lysobacter korlensis | reverse complement strand
TTGACGATCCGCCCGCTTGCCCGCGCTCAGCGGTCCAAGGCCGTGTAAGTGACGACCATCACGTCGCGATACGCGGGAAGCGACGGGTCGAACGCCTCCGTAAGCTCCCCCGGCAGGCAGACATCTCATAACTAGAACTTTCTGGCATCGTTTCCCCAGCCAGGAGGTTCCATGCGCACTTCAAAGTTCAGCGAAAGCCAGATCATCTCGATCCTGAAGCAGGCGGACGCTGGCGTGTCGGTAAAGGACCTGTGTCGACAGGCCGGTATCAGCACCGCGACCTACTACCAGTGGAAGAGCAAGTACGGCGGTCTTGAAGCGTCCGAACTGCGACGGGTCAAAGAGCTCGAAGCCGAGAACGCCAAGCTCAAACGCATGTACGCGGAGATGGCGCTGGACAACGCCGCGCTGAAGGACCTGATCGCAAAAAAACTGTAGGGCCGGCCCAGAAGCGTGGGGCGGTGCGCTTTCTGACCGAAGTGCACGCGCGGCCGCTGAGCCGGTCCTGTGGCTACCTCGGGCTGTCGCGTGCCGCCTGGTATGCACCGCCGCTGGACTGGACGGTGCGCGATGCGGAGTTGATCGCGGCGCTCGCGAAGCTGGTGGAGGAGCGGCCCAGCCGCGGCTTCTGGAAGTGCAGCGACCAGTTGCGCCGACTTCGGCCGGACTGGAACCCGAAGCGGATCTACCGGGTGTACAAAGCGATGCGACTGAACCTGCGGCGGGCCGCGAAGCGACGCCTTCCAAAGCGCGAACGGGTGGCGCTGTACGTGCCGCGGCTAGCCGACACCGTCTGGTCGGTCGACTTCATGAGCGACGCATTGGCGTGCGGAAGACGCTTTCGAACCTTCAACGTGGTCGACGACTTCAACCGCGAGGTCCTGCACATCGAGGTCGATACGTCGATCAGCTCCAACCGGCTTGTGCGCGTGTTCGAGCAGCTCAAACGTGATCACGGCTTGCCGCAGGTGGTGCGCTCGGACAACGGGCCGGAGTTCCTGGGCGAAGCCTTTACCGCATGGGCCAAGGCCAACGGCGTCGCAATCCAGTACATCCAGCCTGGCAAGCCAAACCAGAACGCTTTTATCGAACGCTTCAACCGTACGTTCCGCGAAGAGGTGCTGGATCAACACCTGTTTGCACGCCTTGAGGACGTCCGCGAGGCCGTGCACTGGTGGATGCTCGACTACAACGAGACCCGACCCCTCGACGCGCTCGGCGGCTTGACGCCTGCCGAGTACCGCACCCAACACGCTGAGAGTTCTACTTTTGAAGTGTCTGCTTGACGGGGGGCTTACGTGATCAGGCTGCTTCGCGCGCTGCTGCCTGTTCCGGTGTGGGCCGGTACGCGGTGGAGCGAAGCTGCTCGGCATCGAAATCATCGACGCTGATGGTGTCGATCGTCATCTCGCGCAACTCCTCGAGCTGGCGGCGCTCCTCGTTGGTGATCCACCCCTCGCGCACACCTTCGTCGAGCTGCGCCGCGAAATTAAGGGTACGGAGTTGGGTGCCCTTTGCCGCTTTGAGGAACTTACGTTCGACCGGTTCGGCCGCGATCACCTTGGCCAAATAGCTGTTGATGCGACCAGCCGGATTGTTCTCGGTCGGCGTCGTGAATACCCCTACCGCGAGGCGGTCACGAGCCTCGTTCGGCGCCATCAGCAGGGATGCGGCGCGATGGCTCAGGCGATCGCCCGGAGCTTCCGCGCGGCGGCCGAGCGGGAACACGAGAGCCCAAAGCAGCCAGCCCACCGGCCGGACCGGAAAGTTGCGGAGCGCACCGGACAGCGCCACTTCGATCTTGTGCATCGCATCGTGGAAGGACCACGCCAGCAGCGGCTGGTCCGCTTCTGGCCGACCCTGGTCTTCGTAGCGCTTGAGCAGTGCGCTGGCGATGTAGAGCTGGCTGAGCACATCGCCGAGGCGACCGGACAGCGACTCCTTGAACTTGAGTTTGCCGCCGAGCAGTAGCATCGAGGTGTCGGCGAGCAGCGCGAGCACCGCGGAGTAACGATTGAGCTTGCGGTAGTACCGGCGGGTGTACGCGTCACCCGGGGCGGCACCGAGCTTGGCTGCCGTCAGGCCGAACCACAGCGAGCGCACCGCGTTCGAAATCGCAAAGCCGATGTGGCCGAAGAGCGCTGCATCGAAATCGCGCAGGCCCTGCTCGCGGTCGGGGTTGCCCGCCGCCTTCATCTCCTTCAGCACCCACGGATGGCACAGGATCGCGCCCTGGCCGAAGATCATCAGCGTGCGGGTCATGATGTTCGCGCCCTCGACCGTGATCGAGATCGGTGATGCCTGCCACTGGCGGCCCAGGTAGTTGCGCGGGCCGAGGATGATCCCCTTGCCACCGTGGATGTCCATCGCGTCTTTGATGACTTCGCGGCCGAGCTCGGTGCAGTGGTACTTCGCGATCGTCGACGGCACCGCCGGCAATTCGCCACGCGCGACTGCCGCGGCCGAGGCCTCGGCGAGCGCGCTGATCGTGTACGCATTGCCCGCGATGCGCGCGAGCACTTCCTCGACGCCCTCGAAGCGGCCGATCGACAGACCGAACTGCTTGCGGATACGGGCGTAGGCACCGGTCACGATCGCGCCCATCTTCGCGCCGCCGCTTGCGGTCGAGGGCAGGGTGATCGAGCGGCCGATCGACAGACATTCGACGAGCATCTGCCAGCCCTTGCCCGCGTAGGCTTCGCCACCGATCAGCTGGCTGAGCGGGATGAACACCTCGCGCCCCTGGATCGGGCCGTTCTGGAACGTCGAGTTGAGCGGGAAGTGGCGGCGACCGATGTCGACGCCAGGCGTCTCGCGCGGCACCAGTGCAAGCGTGATACCGACGTCTTGCTTGTCACCGAGCAGGGCTTCCGGGTCGTACATCCGGAACGCGAGGCCGATGAGCGTCGCGATCGGCGCGAGCGTGATGTAGCGCTTATCGAACGTGAGCTTGACGCCGACCACGCGGGCGCCGTTCCACTCGCCCATCGTGACGATGCCGAAGTCGGGGATCGAGGTCGCGTCCGAGCCGGCCCACGGGCCGGTCAGGCCGAAGCAGGGCACTTCCCGTCCATCTGCCAGGCGAGGCAGGTAGTAGTCCTTCTGCTCCTGCGTGCCGTAGTGCATCAGCAACTCGGCCGGGCCGAGCGAGTTCGGCACGCCGACCGTCGAGCTGACCACCGACGACACCGACGCCAGCTTCTGGATCACCTTGTGGTTGCCCAGCGCGGAGAACCCGAGCCCGCCGTACTCCTTCGGCACGATCATCCCGAAGAACTTGTTCTTCTTGATGAAGTCCCAGACCTCGGGCGAGAGGTCGGCTTCAACATGGGTGATCTGCCAGTCGTTCGTCATCCGGCAGAGTTCCTCGACCGGACCATCGAGGAACGCCTGTTCGTCGGAGGTAAGGGTCGGCTTTGGCTGGCTCAGCAGGACATTCCAGTCGGGCTTGCCCGAGAACAGCTGGCCTTCCCAGCCGACCGTGCCGGCTTCGAGTGCGACGCGCTCGGTCTCGGTCAGCGGCGGCAAGATCTTCGTATAGACCCGCAGCAGCGGTTTGGTGATGAACGGGATGCGGATCTGCGGCAGCAGCAGTGGCAACGCGACCGCCAGCAGCAGCGCCGTTGCCACCAGCGTGGCGACGGCGTTGGCGCCAAGAAGCCAGCAGGCGACCAGTACGGAGGCCGAAAGGGCGGTCCAGGTAGCTAGGCGCAACCGGTGATAGGCCGCGATCGCACCGATCAGAATGAGGGCGAGAAAGGGGGCTGCGATGCTCATAAGGGCTCCGGCATAGGCCGACGGGACATTGGAAGGGGGCGGCTGGGAAGCTCTTGAGGGAGTGTCCGAACCGTGGGAAACACTAACATACGCCGGAGTATGTTTATCGCGAAAGCTCCGTGTCAACCGGTTTTGCGCCGACTGCGTACTGTGCCGGGCGGGTGCGTATGGTTAGAATCACCCGTCATGAATTCGATTGCAGCCAACGCCAAGCCCGACCGTGCCGGTCGTCTCAATGCCGACGATTGGGCTCAGGCCGCGTTGGACCTCATCGCCGAGCAGGGGGTCGCCGCTGTCGCCGTCGAGCCGCTCGCACGCCGGCTCGGTGTCACCAAGGGAAGCTTCTACTGGCATTTCCCTTCGCGCGATGCGCTGCTCGTCGCAGCTCTGGAACGCTGGGAAAAAGTCGAACAGGAATCGGTGTTCGGGTCGCTCGAAGCGGTAGCTGACCCGCGCGAACGGCTTCGTGCGTTATTCCATCTCGTAGCCCACGAGTACACGTCGCACGTCATCTATTCCGAACTGCTCAAGGCACTCGACCACCCGGCCGTCCAGCCGGTGATCGGACGGGTCTCGCAGCGCCGGCTGGACTATCTGACCGCGTCGTTCCGGCAAGCCGGCCTTGGTCGCACCGATGCACAGCATCGCGCGCGCCTGGCCTATGCGGCTTATGTCGGCTTCCTACAGCTGAACCTGCAGTTGCACCACGCGCGTCTGCAGCATGACGAGTTCGAGGCATACGTCGAGCACGTGATGGCCACGCTGATCCCATCTATCTGAAGTAACCGGCCCGGGCCGGGAGGAGCACCAATGAACGCGATCACCCAGGACGTTGCACCCACCCCGATCCCGAACCTCAATGGCAGCAGCCTGCCCGCGCTCAATGCGTGGGTCGCCGAGGTCGCCGCGCTGACGCGCCCGGATGCGGTGGTCTGGTGCGACGGGTCGGACGAGGAGAACGCCCGGCTGATCGCGTTGATGCAGGCCGACGGAACGCTGGTCCCGCTCAACGAGAAGACGCATCCGAACAGCTGGCTGCACCGCTCGCATCCCGATGACGTGGCGCGCGTCGAGCACCTGACGTTCGTCTGCACGTCCGAGAAGGAAGACGCCGGTCCGAACAACCACTGGATGTCGCCGGCCGACGGCCACGACAAGATGGACGCGCTGTTCGACGGCTGCATGGAAGGGCGCACGATGTACGTGATCCCGTATTGCATGGGCCCGATCGACTCGCCGCTCTCGCGTTGCGGTGTGGAAATTACCGACAGCCCGTACGTGGTCGCGAACATGCGCATCATGACCCGTATTGGCGCGCCGGCGCTGGAGCGCATCGAGCGCGAAGGCCGCTTCGTGAAAGGTCTGCACTCGATCGGTGAGCTCGACCCGAACCGCCGCTTCATCATGCATTTCCCCGAAGAGCTGACGATCAAGTCCTACGGCTCGGGCTACGGCGGCAACGCGCTGCTTGGCAAGAAGTGCCACGCCCTGCGCATCGCCTCCCACCAGGCGCGGCACGAGGGCTGGCTCGCCGAGCACATGCTGATCCTGGGTATCGAGAACCCGCAGGGCGAGAAGCATTACATCGCCGCCGCCTTCCCGTCCGCGTGCGGCAAGACGAATCTCGCGATGCTGATCCCGCCGGAGGGCTACCGCAAGGATGGCTGGAAGATCTCCACCGTCGGCGATGACATCTGCTGGATGCGTCCGGGCAAGGATGGCCGCCTGTACGCGATCAATCCCGAGGCCGGCTTCTTCGGCGTCGCTCCGGGTACGTCGGAGAGCTCGAATCCGAACGCGCTGAAGTCGATCCAGAGCAATACGATCTTCACCAATGTCGGCGTCACGGCCGACAACCAGCCGTGGTGGGAAGGCATCGACAACGACCAGGAGCCCGCACTCGACTGGCGCGGCGAGCCGTACGACGCCGCCAAGCGTCCGGCCGCGCACCCGAACGCGCGTTTCACCGTCTCGGCCAAGCAGTGCCCGAGCTACTCGCCCGAGGCCGAGAATCCCGAAGGCGTGCCGATCTCGGCCATCGTGTTCGGCGGCCGTCGCGCGTCACTCGTGCCGCTGGTGTTCGAAGCTCGCGACTGGACGCACGGGGTGCTGGTCGGCGCCGCGATGGGCTCGGAGACGACTGCCGCCGCGACTGGCCAGGTCGGCGTGATGCGTCGTGACCCGATGGCGATGAAGCCGTTCTGCGGCTACAACTTCGCTGACTACTTCACGCACTGGCTATCGTTCGACCGCGACGACGTCAAGCTGCCGAAGATCTTCCACGTCAACTGGTTCCGTAAGGGCAGCGACGGCAAGTTCCTGTGGCCGGGTTTCGGGGACAACCTGCGCGTACTCGAGTGGATGATTGGCCGCGTAGACGGCAAGGCCAACGCGACCGAGACGCCGATCGGCTACCTGCCCTCTGACAGCGACCTCAACCTGGAAGGCGTCGAGCTGTCCGACGAGGCGCGGCGCGTACTGTTCGGGTTCGACAAGGACGGCTGGAAATCCGAGTTCGACAGCATCGGCGGCTACCTTGAAGAGTACGGCCCGCGCATGCCGCAGGCGCTGAAGGATGAGCAGCGGCGAATTGCCCAAGCGCTGTACTGACAGCGCCGCGCTGAGGCGGTAGGCCCGCCTCAGCGGCTTGATGGAAAAGCCGAATCCGCGACTGAAAAAAAGCGCCACATCCGGCGGTCCGGATGTGGCGCTTTTGTGTCAGCAGACGGTCGGGGTTGCTTCCGCAGGCAGCTCAGTCTGCGTTGACCGCAACGCCACCCTGAAGTAATGCCTGCCGCAACGGCTCCAGATGCGCACTGTAATGACGCCAGCGGCCGGATGCGTTCGCGTGTAGAGGTTGGCGGACTTGCCAGTAGCTTGCGGTCTTGACGGTATTTCCAAGGCGGTGGAAATCGAGGCAGCGATCATCCCAAGGCAGCTCGAGGAACGCGAACAAGCGTTCGAGCTCGGGCCGCGGATCACGGACGAATGCGTCGTAGTCGAACTCGTACACGCTGTCGCCGTACAGAGCCTTCCAGTGACTCATCAGGCGCCGGTACTCGCCGTAGTAATGCCCGATGTCCCCCAGGTCCCCCGCATATCCGGCGACCTGTAAGTTCAGGTGTTGCATGAATACCGACAGGCCATTGTCCAGCGGATTGCGCACCGTGTGGATCACCTTCGCCGCCGGGAACATCCGCTTGATGAGCCCGACCAGAATGAAGTTGTCCGGCCGCTTGTCGGTAATGAAGCGGCCCGTCACCGCATCGGGGAACAGCTTGGCGAGATGCGCGCGATACTCCGCGCCAAGAGCAGCGTCGCGCTCTGCATCCGGGGCAGTCACCGACGAGGGGAACGGTGCGAGGCGCACGGCCGCCAGCCGGCGCAGGTAGTCCAGTTCGCCGCCGGCCGTGACCTGTGGATGTGCTGCGAGCACCTGCTCGATCAGCGTCGATCCAGAGCGATACATGCCGCAGATGAACAACGGCTCCGCGCCCGCACCCGCGGCGGTAGGAACTGCGCCGTCGTCTGCGCTCGGTGCGCCAAAGGAATGGATCAGTGCATCGGTCAGACGCGTCGAGTGCGCGCGGTCGTATTGGCGTCCGGATTCGCGCACGAGCCACCGGTTCGCTTTTGCGAACGCGTCAAACGCAAGCTCGTACGCGCCGAGCCTGTCGTAGACCTGTCCCAGCGCGAAGAACAGGTTCGCGCGCACCATCTTGCTGCACGGTACCGCGGTGGCTTCGTGCAGCCGGGCAATAATTGGATCGTTGAGATTCGCGGGCGGACGCAGTTTCGCAATACGCGCAAGCGCCTCGAGTCGGAGCTCGTTTTCCTCGGGGCGGTTCGCGGGCACAGGGCTCACCAGCGCCCGGTCATAGCACGCGAGTGCCGCGTCTTTTTCGCCGCGCTCCTCGTGCAGGTTGCCGAGGTTGAGCTGCGCGGGCAGGTAGTCGGGCGCGAGGCTGAGGGCGGCGCGTAGCTCGTGTTCGGCGTCGGCGTCGCGGCGCAGGTGGTCGGAGTAGATCACGCCGCGGTTGAGATGCACCTCTTCGGCACGCGAGACGCCACAGGCAAGCGCTTGGCCGTAGGCGTCGAGCGCCTCCTCGTATCGCGCTTCGGCCTTGAGCATGTAACCAAGCTCGTACCAGCGTTCGCTCAGGCTGGGCTGGAGCGCCAACGCCTGCTGAAAAAGTTCGATCGCGTCCGCACGACGTCCGCGGCTCTGCAGCATCGCCGCATCCCGGAACAGGGTTTCGCTCCGCTCGCTCACGATGACCTCCGTCTGGCCCTCACGGGCGGTGGAGCAGCAGCTGCCACCCCACGAGGTTCTGCGCCGCGTGATAGAGCGGCATGTGCTCGATCAGGCTGAAACCTGCTGCAGCCGCTTCACGCTCGAGCTTGTCCATGTCCTCAGGCCCGCGCGCGTGCTCGATGAGGTCACTCAGCCCACGCACGGATGCGCGCAGATCGGCCTCGGCGCGGTCGACCTTGAGCGCGGCGGCGTGCGGCTGCATTTCCTTGCGTGCAACCAGAAGCGTCTGCACCGCATTGAGCGCGACCGAGAGAACCCGGCCGCCGCCCGATACCTGGGCCTGCTGCAACGCCTGTTTCAGAGCGCGGATCGCCGCGCGCAACTCTGTCGACGCGCGCTCGGTAGCGCCTGGTACCACCTGATCCATCGCGACCAGCCTGTGGAGCCGCCGAAAGATCTTCGTTTGCGTGAACACCAGCTCGGCCTCGCGCATCGCGGCCTGCGCACTGCGCATGAAAACCGAATCCGGGTGATGCAGCACGAACTGGCAATCGCCGCCCGTCTTGAGTACGCGATGTATTTCCGAGAGGGCTCGACTGCTGTCGGCCGCGTACTCGAGCGCGTAGTGGCCGCCTACCGCATCGAAGCTCGCATCGTCGAACGGCAGTCGTTCCATGGCGACGCCCGCATGGAACGTGATGCCGGCGAATCGACGCTCGCCGTCGGCGACGAAGCGGGGCGGATCGATCGCCGCCAGATCAATGCCGTGGATCTCCCAATTCCGGCCCAGTTGCGCTGCGGTCTCCAACGCGATCAGTGCGACCACGCCGTTGCCGGTGCCGATATCCAGAATGCGCGCACCATCGGGCTGCGTTGAAAAGAACTCGACCCATGCGGCACGGACTTCGAAATCGTAGCCGCCGTCCGGTGCGGTGGGGCAGGTCGCAAGCGCGCCGCCGCGGTAATAGGTTTCCCACTGCTTCAGGCTCAAGGCTGCTCAACTCTCGAAAGCGTTGCGATATTATAAGTGCCTGCCACGACCGCGGCATCCCGGGTCGTGCCGCTATGCCGAGAGAGGGAACGCCGTGCCGAGTCGAATGCTGCAGGTCCGTGTGGCGTGTGTGCTGATTGTGCTGGCCGTGCCCTTGGTCTCCCAGGCCTCCCAATCCGAGCCGCATGCATGTGCCACGGTGGTCGACCCCGCTGACCGTCTGGTCTGCTACGACGCGGCGTTTCCGCCGGCGGCCGGCGTCCGCACCCGTGCGCAGGATCTTGAGGCCGAACGTAAGCGCGGGCTTGAGGACTTCGGCTTGAGCAAGGTGCAGATGCGTGAGAATGAGCCTGAGCGGATGCGGGCCGTCGCGCCGGACCGCATCGAGAGCCGCGTGGCTGGCGTGAGTGTCGGTGCCACGGGCAAGCGGACGGTCAATCTCGAAAACGGGCAGATCTGGTTACTGACGGAAGTGACGATGAAAGGTCATCTGGAGCGCGGCGACCAGGTCGTGATCCGGGAAGCGGCGATGGGCAGCTACCTGCTGGTGACGCCCGACCGAATCGCACTGCGGGCGCGGCGTATCAAGTAAGCCGATGCCGTCGCCTGCCACCGCGCTGGTTCTCACCGCGGCGCAACTGGGCGAACTACAGAGCGCGTTTACGGCGCTTCAGTCAGGCCACCACACCGCAGCCCGCGCGATTGCAGAACGTCTGGCTCAGCAGGTGCCATCGTCACCCGATGCGCATCACTTGCTGGCCCTGACGCTGTGTGCGAGTGACCCGGCTGCGGCGGACGCCTCGTTTCGTACCGCACTCGCGCTGGCTCCCCACCACCCGCTCATATCGGGGAATTACGCAAACCTGCTGCGCAAGACCCGGCGCTTCGACGAAGCGCTCGTCGTTCTCCAGCGCGCGGTCGATGCAGTCCCTGACTCGCCGAAACTCTGGCTGGAACTGGGAATCACCGCGCGCGCGGCCGACCTGCATGAGCATGCCATCCTCGCCATCCGACGCGCGGTTGCCCTTGATCCGAACGCGGTGCCCGCCTGGCTTGCACTCGGTCATTCACTGCGCACGACCGGCGAGCTGGACGATGCGGAGGCCGCGTTCCGGGCCGTCCTCGCGCGTCAGCCCGACGACCGCGTGGCCATGGTCAATCTTGGCGCCGTGCTGCGCCTGTCGGGACGGCCCGTGGAGGCGGTTGCATGCTTCGAGAGCGTCATTCGCACACACGGTTGGTCTGCGGAGTTGGCGGACGCACTGGCAGGTGCGTTGCTGGACAGTGGACGCGTGGATGAGGCGATCTGCCAGGCACGTGCCGTCGTAACCGAATCTCCGGAGTTCGTGCCCGGTCTGGTGACGCTCGCGACGATGGTCTGGGAGTATGGCTCGGAGCAAGCAGAAGATTCATCGGCGCTGTTCGACACAGCGCTCGCACGGCAGCCCGACAATTTGCGCTTGCGCGCGGCCTTTGCGCAGTTCCTGCTGGCCGCGCGTCGACCCGAAGAGGCGCTCGCTCACATCCGGATGATGCAGGCCAGGTCGCCGGATCCCGAGGTTGCACTGCTCGAGGCGGACGCTCTTGGCATGCTCGGCGAGCTCGACAAAGCGGGCGTCCTGTACGAACAGCTTTATCGCAGCCTCGATACGCACAGTGCGAACTTCCTCAACGTGTACGCGCGCCATCTTCTACGGACCGGGCGGTATGACGCCGCCGCGCAGGTCGCAACTGAGGCGACTGGAAAAGACCCCGGAAATCAGGAGGCGTGGGCCTATCTCGGTACGGCGTGGCGACTGCTCGACGATCCGCGCGAGCGCTGGCTGTGCGACTACGAGCGGCACGTCGCTCTCGTCGACGTCGAGCCGCCGGCCGGTTGCGCAGACCCAGACTGCTTTCTCGCGTCGCTCGAAGACGTTCTCGACACTCTGCACAAGGCGCGAAGAGCGCCGCTGCAGCAGAGCGTACGCGGCGGCTCACAGACGCCGGGCCGGCTGTTCGGGCGGCCGGAGCCGTTGTTGGCTGCCACGCGCGACGCGTTGCTTCGTGCGGTCGAGGGGTGGCTGTCGGGCCTGCCGGTCGACGATCGGCATCCGTTCCTCCGCCTCAATAGAGGATTTGTACGGATCGGCGGGTCGTGGTCGGTGAAGCTGCAGTCCTCCGGTCGCCACGCCAATCATATTCACCCCGAAGGGTGGCTCAGCTCGGCGTTCTATGTCGCCCTGCCGCCGAGCGTCCGATCGGGGACGCGGAATGAGCAAGCCGGTTGGATCCAGTTCGGGCAACCTCCGATTGAACTTGAGCTCGGATTACCGCCGAGACGCGTGATCCGGCCCGAAGCGGGGAAGTTGGCACTGTTTCCGTCCTTCGTCTGGCATGGCACTGTGCCGTTCGAGGACGCGCACGCTCGAACGACGATCGCTTTCGACATGCTGGCTCGAGCCAAGGGAAATAGCGACCTGTGGCCGAGAGCAGTGCCGCCGCAGTCACCCCTTGAGGAGCTTCGATGAGTCAAATCCGTGCACTGGCCGACGCCGCGTCGGCCGCGGTCAACCAGGGCAGGTGGGGCGACGCCGAGCGCTTGTGGCGGCAGGTTGTTTCGCTGGACCCCAAACATCCGCGCGCGCTCTACAGTCTCGGTGTACACGCGTTCAAGCGCGGGGAACTGGTCGAGGCACGCCGACTGCTGCAGGACGCTCACGAGGCGGCGCCGGGCGACCCCGTGGTGTTGCTTTCGCTCAGCGTCGTGTTGCGCGAGCAGGGCGACAGCGCAGGTGAGCTCCGCGCGATCGACGCGGCGCTTGCGGCGGACCCGTACTTCCTGTCGGGCCTGCTGGCGAAAGCTGATTACCTTGAGCGCCACGGCCGGGGTAAAGCAGCGGCGCTGGTCTACGGCAACGCACTAAAGGTCGCTCCCCCAGAACCGCACTGGCCGGCGGCGTTACGCGCCCAACTGCAGCACGGGCGTGAACTCAAACAACGCTACGGCCACGAGCTTGCGCAGTTCCTAGCCGACCGGACCGGGGCTAGGCTGTCAGCGCTCACACCGATCGAAGCGCAGCGCTGGCGCGAAGCCGGAGCGATCATCGCCGGGCAGTCCCAGCCGTACCACTCTCAGTGCAACCAGCTGCACGTGCCCCGATTGCCCGCGATTCCGTTCTTCGAGCGCGAAGCATTCGACTGGGTGGAAGCGCTAGAGGCGAAGACCGAGGCGATCACTGCTGAGCTGCACGCGGCGCTGTCATCGCAGCACGACGCGTTCAGGCCGTACGTTGCATACGCGCCGGGCTCGCCGGTCAACCAGTGGCACGAACTCAACCACTCCACGCGCTGGAGCAGTTACTTCCTTTGGGAGAATGGGCAGCCAATTACCGAGCATCTGCAAAAGTGTCCGCAGACCGCGCAGGCTCTCGCCGACGTCGACATGGCCGACATCGGCGGGCTCTGTCCGAACGCGATGTTTTCGGCGCTTGCGCCCCGCACCCGTATTCCTCCCCACCAGGGTGAGACGAACGCGCGCGTCATTGTCCACCTACCCCTCGTGGTGCCCGACCACTGCCTGTACCGGGTCGGGTTCGAGGAGCGCCGCTGGAAGGTGGGCGAGGTGCTCGTCTTCGACGACAGCATTGAGCACGAAGCCCGCAATGACAGCGACGAACTGCGCGTGGTCTTGATCTTCGACGTGTGGAACCCCTTGCTGTCCGCGGGAGAGCGCGAGATGGTCAGGGCACTGTCCGCCGCGACCCGGGAGTTCCAGGCGCTGCGCTGATCGCATGCATGCGGAGTCGCTGAGTCCAAGCATCGCTTCGGCAAACTTGGTAGTCGCGGTCCGGTGAGCGGCGCCGGCTGGCGCTCGAGCAGGCACAATGCCAATGGAGGAGCGAATGGAGCTCCTGGACGCCGTCGGTCCGGCCGCGCCTGGCTGCGCGCCGTGTCGCGGACTGACGCAGTGCAACGTACCGGAGCTTGGACATCGTGATGGCATCTTCCTTCGGCGCCGCCCCGCCCGATAGTTTTGAACGGCAGGTCGAGACGGGGTTCCGGCTGCTATCGCAGGGCCGCGTCGTGGAGGCTGCGCGCCTGGCCGATGCGCTCATCGCGTCGGGCACGACGGACCCGCAGGCGCTGCTCCTGGGTTGCGAAGTTCGGCTCGCCCAGGGCAACCCGCAGGCGGCGCTGCATCTCATTTCCAGAGCGGTAGACGTCGCGCCCGGGCAAGTGCGTCTGCTGCTCAGAAAAGCGCATGCACTTGCACTGCTCAGGCGCCGCCTGGATGCACGGAACACGGCGGCCGAAGCAGTCGCCGTTGCCGGCGACGATGCGCAGGCACTTGTTGCTGCCGGCCGGATCTATGGCAGTTGTGACGACCCGGCGAGCGCCCGCGATGTGCTCCTGAAGGTGATCGAGCCGGGCTCCTCCGACCCCGCGCTTCTCTACGATCTCGCCGGCGCGCAGTTCTTCACTGGCGATTTTGCCGCTGCCGAGCGCAATCTCGATGCAGTGCTTCGGGTCGCTCCGCAGGCGGGCCATGCGATCTACCTGCGATCGACGCTGCGTCGCCAGACACCGCGCGACAACCACGTCGCCGACCTCGAAAGCCGTCTGCGAGCCGGGTTTGCCGACCCTTCTGCGCGCGCCGCCTGTCTTTACGCGCTCGCCAAGGAGCTTGAAGACCTGTCGCAGGACGACAGATCGTTTGCGGTGTTGAGCCAAGCGGCCGCGCTCAAGCGGAAGACGCTTCGATATGACGTCCGTGCTGAGTGTTCTACGATCGATGCAATCCGGTCGACTTACTCGACGCCCGCGATGCACGGCGTCGAGAGGCCGGGCTCGGAGGGGATGGGCGAAGACATCGTCTTCATCGTCGGCATGCCGCGAACCGGGACCACGCTCGTCGAGCGCATGCTCGGCCGGCATAGTGATGTGCGCTCGGCGGGTGAGCTGCCTGACTTCGGCGAGCATCTGGCGGCGGCGGTTCGCGGCGCACTGGCCGAAAAGCCGGGGCAGACGCCGGTCGAAGCGTCGCTCTCGCTGGACTTCGAATCGTTGGGGCACGCCTATCTGGAGACCGCACGCCAGGCGGCGCCGGGCAGCCGGGTCGTGGTCGACAAGATGCCAATCAACTTCATGTATTGCGGCCTGATCAGGAAGGCCCTGCCTGCAGCCCGCATCGTGCACCTGGTCCGCGATCCGATGGACAGCTGTTACGCGATCTACAAGACGATGTTCAACCAGGCGTACTTCTTCTCGTACGACCTTGATGAGCTCGCGACCTACTACGCGACCTACCGTCGAATCATGGCGCATTGGCATGCGGCCATGCCGGGCTCGATTCTCGACGTGCACTACGAGGACGTGGTGACCGATATCGAAACGCAGGCGCGGCGCATCATCGACTGGTGCGGACTGGAGTGGCAATCCGGCGTGGTCGAGCCGTCGGATAACGAGGCGCCTTCGACCACTGCGAGCGCTGCCCAGGTCAGGCAGGCGGTATATACGACCTCCGTGCAGAAATGGCGTCGGCACGCGAACGGCTTAGAGCCGCTTAGGATGCGTCTGGTCGATGCCGGAATCGTTGCGAAATAGCCGCCGCTGCGCATTACGCTTTTTTGCAAGCTGCGCCGCGAGAAATGCACGGATGTTGCGTTTGTTCGCTGCCCGAGGCTGCCAAGCTTGTGGCGCGGTCGCGGTCTAAACCGGGCAGTCCCCGCGTTGGCGACGAGACAGCCAACCAGGCCCCATTTGATTTGATCCGCTGGCGAAGTCGCTTTTGCTTGCGTGAGCGGCCTGCAGCTTCGTCGCGGGAATAGGCAAAAAAAAGCGGCGGGCCGTAGCCCGCCGCTCAATGCTTCCTGACGAAGCTAGGTTACGACATTAGAACTTGAAGCTGATCGAACCGAAGAAGTACCGGCCCGCCTGATCGTAGCCACCGACGGCGTTGCCGTTGGTCGCCAACGTGCTGCCAACCAGCGGCGGCTCTTTGTCGGCGATGTTGTTGACGCCGAGGGTGATTTCCGTGTTCTGACCGATAAAGGCCGAAGCGGAAAGGTCGATGTAGTTGAACGCACCGACTTCACCGTCACCACGGCACGTCGCCGTGCCCGGGGTGCCGACGTTTTCGCAGATCAGCTTGTCGGTCGTCAGCGCTACGCCAGCGTCATTCTCGTAATCCAGCGCGCCGAAATAGCGCCAGCCGAGGTTGACCGTGTAGAAGTCACGCGCATAACGCAGGCTCGCGATATGACGCCACTTGTAGGACTGGCACTGCGGGCTGATCTTGCCGGCACAGTCGAAGGTAGCGTCCTCGTTCACGCCCGGAAGCGGCGCACGCTCTTCTTCCATGAGGTAGGTGCCGTTGAACGACGTCGAGAAGCGACCACCGAGCATTTCCCAACGGTAATTTGCACCGAGGTCGATGCCGCGGTAGACGATTTCGCCAAAGTTGTCGTCAAGGTTGACCACCCGGCCAGAGGTGGCGTCGTTGCCGCGGAACAGGTCGAACGAAACCGGATTACGCTGGACGCGGCTGCAGAGGAACGGGTCGCCCGTTCGCGCGCAGAACTGCAGGATGGTATCCGCACCGATCGCCCCAATCGTCTCTTCGATCTTGATGTCGAAGTAATCGGCGCTCAGCTGCAGGCTCGCGGTCGGGTTGTACACCACGCCGAACGTGAACGTGTCGCCTTCTTCTGGCTGGAGGTTCGGGTTGCCGCCGATGAACTGGTTGTTCTGCCCAGCCGTGTTGCTCGGCACAGTGCCGTATCGGTCCAGCGGCACGCCCGTGTTGAGGCACTGCTGCGGAGTCAGGATGGGATTCGCGCCAGCGCAAGGGTCGACGCCGCTGTAAAGAGCGATCTGCTGCTGGTCGAACAGGTCACCAATGCCCGGCGCACGAATCGCGTGGTTGTAGCCGGTGCGCACGCGGAACTCGCCCAGGTCGGCGTTGAGGCCCACTTTCCAGGTGTTCGCGCGACCCGAACGGTCGTAATCCGACAGACGGTAGCCGAGGTCGAGCGTCAGATCCTCGACAAATGCGGTGTCACGAAGCAGCGGAACCGCGGCTTCCATGAAGATTTCCGAGACGCTGATCTCGCCGCTGAGCGGCAGCGACGGACCGCCGGCGCCGGCAAAGTTGCCGTTCTGGCTGTCGATGTCGGAGATCGTGTTGTAGGTCTCCTCACGCCACTCGGTACCGAACACGACGTTGATGTTGCCGTCGGCCACCCACGGCAGGCTCACGCCGGTGTCGCCGCTGATGAACGCATTGATGCTCTTCAGCGTGGTCTGCGTCGAGTCGAAGCTCGTGCCCGACAAAGCGGCGGCCGCTTCAGGCGTCACGCCACCCGGTACGAACACGTTGTAGGGAATGCACCCCGTGAACGTGTTACCAACCGGGCAACCGAGGATCGCCGAAACGATGCGGTTGGACAGGAAGTCGTTGAAGCCCTGGACGTTCGAGCTGGTCGCCGCGTACAGGTACGACGCGTTGTACGCCCAACCATCACCGAGGTCGCCCTCGACGCCCGCAACGACGCGGAAAGAATTGGTCTCATCGTCGGTGCGGCGCGGGCCGCCTTCGACGTTACGCTTCGCGACGTACGTGTTGAGCGGCACCCCCGGAACGAAGCCGAGGTCGGCGCAGGCGCTGCCGAGGATCGGATTCGCACAGTCCAGCGTGAGCGCGGTGAAGAACGCACCGGACTCCGCGACCTGAATCGAGCTGCGCTTGTTGACGAACATCGTCTCGAGGTACGGACGGAAGTGTTCGTTGACTTCGTACTTGATCGTCGAGCCGAACGTGTAACGCTCGTCGGGACGCTGGTAGTAGTTGATCGGGGCGAAGTTGTACGGCGCGCCGTAACCGGTGCGGAACGAGCCGTCCGGGTTGAGGCTGGCGTTCGTACCGCGGAAGCCGCCGGGGACGCCTGCACCCTGCTGGAAGAAGTAGAAGTTACCGGCCGCGTTGGTGTTGGAGCCGCCGCAAGCCAGGCCGCTTCCCGAGAGGGCGCAGGCCGCGTAGTCGCGCTGACCCTGGAACAGCGGGTCGTTCTGACGCCAGGTCGCCCATGCGGTCGCGTGGCCGGCACCATCGGCGAAGGAGCCACCGACCACGAGGTCGATGTTGCGCGAGATGCCGTCGAAGCCGGAATCGCCGTCCGGGGACGGGAAGCCACGAGCAGCCTGCAGGCCCTGGATGTATTCGTTGTCGTTGTCGTGCTGGTAGGCCGAATAGCCGGCGCTCAGGCTGACGCCTTCGAACTCGTCATCGAGGATGAAGTTGACGACACCGACGATTGCGTCCGAGCCGTACACGGCCGAGGCGCCACCGGTCAGGATGTCGACGCGGCTCACGAGCGCGGCCGGCACGATGCTGATGTCGCGCACTTCGAACGCGCCCGGCGGCAGACGGAAGCCGTTGACGAGCGTCAGGGTGCGCGAGGCACCAAGGCCGCGCAGGCTGACGGTCGCATAGCCGGTTGCGCCGTTGTTCTCGAACGAATCGAAGTTCGGCGACAGCTGCGGGTACTGGTTGACCAGGTCTTCAACCCGGGTCGAGCCGGTGTACTGGAACTCTTCGGACTGGATCTCGGCGACGGGCGACGAAGCCGTGACGGTCTGGCTCTGGATGCGAGTACCGGTGACGACGACCGTGTCGAGGGTCGCGGCTTCTTCCTGCCCGGTCTGTGCTTCCTGCGCCTGCGCGAGCGCCGCGCCGGTGCCGATTGCGCTGGTCGCACCCACCACGAGTGCGAACGTGATCGCATCGCGGAGTCTGCTGGTCTTGATGCTCATCTCTCTCTCCAAGTGAGGCTTGGTAGTTCCCAAGGGAGCCCGCCAAGAGGCATCAAGGTGATGCCGATATAGACAGGGCCGGCCCGATGGTAGCCGCGCGGAGAGAGAAATTAAAGTGTTGTTAACAAAAGAGCGCAAAACTAAAAAGCCGCCCTCTTGGGCGGCCTCAAGCGACGGATGGATACGCTCGCGCTCTACAGGTCCTGTTCGTACCTGACATACGGGACCGTACCGTCATCCTCGTCGCCACCCACCGGCGCGAACGGGTTCTTGCCGCGGGTGACGACGTTCTCGGCGCCGACGGTGAGCTGGCCGCTCCACGGCGTGCGCCAGGTCAGGCCGAGGTCGAGGCCGCGGAAGTCGCCGGGCTGGGTGGGAGTGTCGAGTACGCGGCCGACGACGTTTGCGCCAAATGTGCCGAGGCCGGCGCCGACGGCGAAGCTCTTGCTGGTCCAGCGGTCGGTGACCGAGGCCGGCATGTCGGCGGCGGGGATCAGCCGCGCGCGGGCCCAGGTGCCGCCGATCGAGACGGTGGCCTCGCGGCCGACGTTCTTCTGGCCGTAGACGGTCAGAGAGTTCTGGTCGACGCGTGCGGGGCGGTTCGTCGGGCTCAGCCAGCCGGGGATCTGGTCACGGCTGGTGCCGGTGGTCACGCCGACCTTGCCGCCCGGGCGGCTGAGGCTGGCGCCGGCGCTGGCCTGACGGCTGCTGTCGGTGTCGAGCGCGGCGACCATGCAGTTGTCGATCAGGTTGCCGATGCCGCGAATCAGTCCGCTCCTGCGGTCGCAGACCAGGCCGAGGTTGTTGCCGCCATCGACGCCGAATGTCGTGTCGAGCGTGCTGTTGCCGAGCTTCCACTTGCCGGCGTTGACGCGGTTGCCGGTCGGCTCGAGCAGCAGCACGGCTTCGAGCTTGCCGCTGGCCTGGTTCCACACCGGGAGCACCGCCGCGTCGCGGCTTTTCGCGCTCGACTGCGCGGACGCGCCCGTGGCTGCACCCAGGGCGAGCAGGACGGAAAGCGAGAGGCGGACGAGGGTGCGCATGGTGTGGCTACGACAGGAAAGGTCGGCGCAAGTTCCGAAGAGGGCGTGGCCGGAACTATAGGGTGTTTATATTTATTTAACAATCCATGAAGGCCGTGTGACTCCTTTATTGCAGGCGATCCGGGGCTTGCATCTCGTTCGCGCCCGGTGCGAACAGGCCGTCGATTTGCGGCGCGTCGAAGCGGTACGTCTGGCCGCAGAATTCGCAGCGCACCTGAGCGTACCCGTTGTCCTGGATCGCGGCGGTGGCCTCGTCCTGGCCCAGCGAGACGAGCATCGACTCGACGCGTTCGCGCGAGCAGGAGCAGGCGAAGCGCAGCGGCTTCGTGTCCAACAGGCGCACGCCGTCCTCATGGAAGAGCCTAAGGGCGAGATCCTCGACCGGCGTGGTGAGCAGTTCCGTGCTGCCTAGCGTTTCGAACAGCGAAACCGCGCGGATCCAGCCGTCCTCGTCGCCGGCGTCGCCCGGCAGCTTCTGCAGCATCACGCCCGCGGCCCGCTGGCCGTCGGCGGCGAGCAGCAGTCGGGTCGGCAACTGTTCGGACTGCACGAAGTAGTCCTCGAACGCGCCGGCAAGGGTCTGCGCCTGCAGCGCGACCAGGCCCTGGTAGCGCATTGGGTCGCGGCCGCCGCGCGAGGGGCTTTCGATCGTGATCGCGAGAACCGCGCCTTCGCCCATCGACCGCAGGTCCCGCTCGACCTCGCCCCCGTCAGCGATCTGGGCGATGCCGCGCAATGTGCCGGCGGCGGTGCATTCGGCAAACAGCGTACGCAGCGCGTTCTCGCCGCGCAGCTGCACGGACAGGCGTCCGTCCACCTTGGCGTGGCCGGTGAAAAGCGCGCTGGCGGCCGCGGCTTCGCCGAGCAGTTCGGCAGCCGCCTGCGGATATTCGCTGCGCTCGCAGATCTGGCGCCAGGTTTCGTCGAGCTGGACGTGCACGCCACGCACGCCGGCGCCTTCGATGAGGAAACGGGTCAGCCGGTCGTGGCCGGCAGGGGCGGGGCGGGGGTCGGTCATCGTCGGGCTCATGCAGGGCGGGGCGCATTACGGATAATGCGCCTGAGACAGGGCGGAGAGTGTGGTGCAGATGGGGATTCGAATCGACCGGTGCAAGCAGGTGACCGCATGAGTGCGACGCGGGCGCCACGCCCGCGGCGTCGATGGCGGCGCTGGCTGCTCGGCGTGCCGTTGATGCTCGTTGTGCTGACGGTGGTGCAGGTATTGGCGTTGCGCTTCATCGATCCGCCTTTTTCGGCATTCATGGCGATCCGGCAGGTCGAGGCCTGGGGCGAGGGCGACTTCGGATTCCGCATCGCGCACGACTGGCGTGATCTCGATTCGATGTCGTCCAACGTGCCGGTGGCACTGGTCGCCGCCGAGGACCAGAACTTCGCGCATCACTTCGGCTTCGACCTCAAGGCGATCGAGAAGGCGCGCAAGGACAACGCGCGCGGTCGCAAGGTGCGCGGCGGCAGCACGATCAGCCAGCAGACGGCGAAGAACCTGTTCCTGTGGAGCGGCCGCAGCTGGGTGCGCAAGGGCATCGAGGCCTGGTACACGCTGTTGATCGAGGCGCTGTGGCCGAAGCGGCGGATCCTCGAGGTGTACGTGAACGTGGCCGAGTTTGGCGACGGTGTGTACGGCGCACAGGCCGCTGCGCGCACGTACTTCGACCGCGATGCTTCGCGGCTGAGCGCGGCGCAGGCGGCGCGGCTGGCGGCGGTGCTGCCCAGCCCGAAACGCTACAGCGCCGCCCGCCCGGGGCCGTACGTGCAGCGGCGCAGTCGCGCGATCCAGCGGCAGATGCGCCAGATCGGTGGCGCGTCCTACCTGCGATCGCTCGATTGAAGCGCGAGCTATTAATTCGTAACGACAGGATGCGGCCGCTTCACGGCCCAGCCTGCGCCCGTACCATGCGCGCATGAGCACCGAACGCCTCACCGTCGTCGTCGCCGCGTTCAACGAGGCCGACAGCCTGCCGCTGCTGCACCCGCGCATCGTCGCGGCGCTGGATGCGTTGTCCGGTATCGATGGCCGCGTGCTGTACGTCGACGACGGAAGCCGCGATGCGACCTGGGCGGTGATGCAGTCGCTGGCCGACGATCCGCGCGTCTCGCTGCTGCGGCTGTCGCGCAACTTTGGCAAGGAGGCTGCGCTGACGGCGGGGCTGGACCTCGTCGACGAAGGCGCCGCGTTGATTCTCGATGCGGACGGGCAGGACCCGCCGGAGCTGATCGGTGCGTTCGTCGAGCGGTGGCGCGATGGATATGACGACGTGTACGGCACGCGCATCGAGCGCGAGGGCGAAGGCTGGCTCAAGCGCGCCACGGCGCATGCGTTCTATCGGGTGATTGGCCGGTTGTCGGAGACGCCGATCCCTGCCGACACCGGCGACTTCCGCCTGCTGTCGTCGCGCGCACTCGCAGCACTCCGGCAGCTGCGCGAACGGCACCGCTTCATGAAGGGGTTGTTTGGCTGGGTGGGTTTCAATCGCTCGGGGATCGAATACCACCGCGGCTCGCGCGCGGCCGGCGACAGCAAGTTCAACTTCTGGCGGCTGTGGAACTTCGCGCTCGAGGGCATCACGAGCTTTTCGACGGCGCCGCTGCGGCTGGCCACGTACCTCGGACTGCTCACCGCATGCGTGGCGTTCGCGTTCGGCGCCTGGGTCATCGTCAAGGCGCTGGTCTGGGGCGACCCGGTCGCCGGCTATCCGACGATGATGTCGGTGATCCTGTTCCTAGGCGGTGTGCAGCTGATTGCGCTGGGACTGATCGGCGAGTACCTCGGCCGTCTGTACGAGGAGTCCAAGCAGCGCCCGCTCTACCTCATCGACGAGTGGCGACCGGCACGGGGAGTATGCTCGGACGCAGTCCCCAGCGGAGATGGCGGCGATGCGCAGCGTACGGCAACTGTTGCAGGCGAAAGCGCCTGAAATCCACTCGATCGGGCCGGATGCGCCCGTTATCGACGCAATTCGGAAAATGGCTGAGCGCGGCATTGGCGCGCTGCTGGTGATGGAGGGCGGCCAGTTGGTCGGTATCGTCAGCGAGCGCGACTATGCGCGCAAGATCGTGCTGCAGGGGCGCTCGTCCCGGGACACGCCGGTGCGTGACGTGATGTCCGACAACGTGATCACCGTCGACCCGTTCGACACCGTCGACCGCTGCATGCGCACGGTGACCGAGCGCCGCGTGCGGCACCTGCCGGTGATGCACGAAGGGCAGGTGGTGGGCGTGGTTTCGATCGGCGACCTCGTCAAGGCGGTGATCGAGGACCAGCAGGTCGAACTCGATCAGCTGCAGCGCTACATCGCAAGCTGACCCGCAGCGAAAGCGGCGCGTGTTGCGCCGCTCAGCGTGCGTAGCGTCCGCCGCAGTCCGCGTTCTGGCCCGGGCCGAGCTCGAGCGTGGCGAGCAGGGCCGCCGGCGGTGCGATCGTGCCGAGCGCAAGCGCGAACGCCGCGCGCAATCCGACGCGCTTCATGTCCGGCCGGATGTCGGGGTCCTTGAACGTGCCGTCGACCAGCAGTGGCGAGCGGAACGAGAACAGGCTGCGGTCCTTCGGGCGCGGCCGCAGGCGCAGGTCGAGGGTTTCGTCGCGCAGGTTGATGCGGCCTTCGCCGAGGATGATCGTGTCGGTGGTATCGAACGCGAACGCACGCGTGGTCATCACGCCGCTGCGCACGCTGAAATCGCCGAATGCGCAGCGCACCGGCACCTTGCGGTCCTCGGTCAGCATGAACTTCAGCGCTTCGGCGACGTCGAGGCCGGCGAGCTCGATCAACAGGTTGCTGACGCGGCCCCGGCCCATGCCAACCGCGACGTCGCCGTCGGCCGTCGCGAGCATGTCGGCGACGGAGTTGCCTTGCCCGGCCAGCACGATGTCGCCGCCGACCTTGCCGACGGCATCGCGCGCGAGCTCGACCTTCGACACCAGCCGGTCGAGGTTGAGGCCGCGCGCGGCGATGCGGGCGCGGGTGCGGATGGTTGGTTTGCGAGCGTCCATGCGCACGACCGCGCGGATCGTGCCGCCGGCGACGCCGAAGTCGAGCGGATCGAGCACCAGCACGCCGTTCTGGAGCTTCAGATGCGCATCCATGTTGTCGAGCGGCAGGCCCGGGGCGTTGATGCGGGCCGCGCCCAGGCGCACATCGGCATCCATCGAGCGCAGCTTTTCGAGCCGGTACGGCGTGTCCGGCAACACACGCGTGCGCGATGCGGCTTGCGCGGTGTTTCCGTGGTTCGCACCTTTGCCTTCCTCCGCCTTCGGTGTCGCGCCGACGAAGCCGGCCAGGTCGTCGAAGTCGAGCCGCGTCGATTTGAGGTCGGCACGCAGGAACGGTCGCGGGCCGGCGGTCTCCACGCTGGCGCTGCCGGCCAGGTCGCTGTCGCCAACGCGACCGCGGAAGCCGTCGTAACGCCAGCGGGTGCCGTCGCGCCTGAAGCGCCCGTCGAGCCGGTACGGCGGCGTCGGTGGCAGTGAAAGGCCCAGCAGCGGATAGAGGTGTTCGAGGCTGGCGCCGCTGAGCGCGAACTGCAGGTCGAACCCGCGCAGGCGCATGGGGTCGGTCAGAGTGCCGCGCGCGTGGGCGCGCGTGGCGCCCGCCTGCGCGGTGAGGTCGATCCGGTACGGCGCTTCACGGTCGCGCAGCGCCAGCGGTGATTCGGCCCGGCCGCGGACCTCGAACGGGTTGCCTTCCCAGCGGCCACCGCCGGTCAGGTGGATCGGCGCCGGCCCTTGGGCTGGGGCTGCCGCGCTTGTAAGGCCGAGTCTGATAGCGGTGTCGCGCTTGGGATCGAGAAAGCCCAATTGGCCGCGGTCGATGCGGACGCGCCGGAATTGTGCGCCTTCGCCACCGTCGTCTTCGCCGAAGCGCCAGTTGCCTATCCGCTGCGGGCCGATCTCGAGCGACACGACCGGCCGTCGCAGGTGCAAATCCGGGATACGCACGTCGCCACGCAGCAGCGGCCACAGCTCGATGCCGAACTCGACCAGGTCGGCTGAGGCCATCAGCGGTTCACTCGCCCACGGTGCGTTGCCGAAGCGCACCTGCTCGGCGCTGATGACCGGCACGGTGCCCAGATCGACATCCAGGTTGCCGCCAATCTCGAACGTGCGCCCGGTGCGGCGCTCGACCACGCGTTCAAGCGGCCCCTTGAACCAATTCCAGTCCCACAACGCAATGAGCGTGATTACCGCGACCAGCAGCATGAGCGCGGCCGACACGAGCCGGTGCTGTCGCAGCCATTGAAGGGCTCCGTCGCCGCGGTGGCCCGCGTCAGTCGCGTCGGTGCCGGTCGATTCGGCCATCTCGGCTCAGCCTGCCGGGCGCGACGCCGACATGTGCGTGGGCACAGGCCGTGGCGATCTACGGCCAGTCGTCAGCAGCGGATTCGATCTTGGTCGCATGGCGCACTCCGGCCGGTCGCGGCCACCTTCGGCAGCGGCCGGTCAAGCGTCGGTGAACACGTTGCGGCCGGTTCAGCGCGTGAGCACCTGGGCCGCGACCGCGATGTAATGGCAGACGCTGCCTGCCACGACGAACAGGTGCCAGATCGCATGCGAATACGGCAGCGACGGGCGGTGATAGAACACCGTCCCCAGCGTGTAGAGCACTCCGCCGGCGAGCAGCCAGCCGAACGTCCAGTCGTCCACGGCCGCCAGCAGCGGGCGCAGCGCGATCAGCACGATCCAGCCCATCGCGATGTACAGCGCGGTCGACAGCAGCCGGAAGCGCCCGGCGTAGAACAGCTTGAACACGATGCCTGCGACCGCGAGCGTCCAGACCGCTGCAAACAGACCCCAGCCCCACGGGCCGCGCAGGCTGATCAGCGTGAACGGGGTGTAGGTGCCGGCGATCAGCAGGTAGATCGCGCAGTGATCGAGCACCTTCATGCGGGCCTTCGCCTCGGGCCGCCGGACCGCGTGGTACAGCGTCGATGCGAGGTAGAGCAGCAGCAGGCAGAGCCCGAACACGATCGCGCCGGCGAGCTGCCACCGATCGCCGTGCAGCGCCGCGAGCGTGACCAGAACCGCGCTGCCGGCGAGCGCGGCCACCGCGGCAAGCCCGTGGGTCAGCGCGTTTGCGAGTTCTTCGCGGGAAATCGATCCGGCGTCCGTCGCGCCGCGCGTATCGCGCGACCGGCTGGCAAGCGTTTCCGCGGTCGCGTCGGATGCATTGTCCACGTTGGCGTCCTGTCCTCAGGACGGGCAGGGGGCCCATCGCAGGCGGGACTATACGTGAGCGTACGCAGCGGGCCGCCTGACGGTGGCGGCCCGCAGGCGGATTTCAGTCCAGCGCGATCGTCTGTGCGTGCTCTCGCGTGGCGTGGAACTGCACGTCCGGCGCGCGCTCCTGTGCGAGCTGCAGGTTCACGCGCGTCGGTGCGAGATAGACCAGCTGCCCGGCCGCATCGACGGCGAGGTTCTGCGCGTTCTTGTCGCGGAACTCCTCGAGCTTTCTCGGGTTGTCGCAGCGCACCCAGCGGGCGGTCGCGACGCTGACCTGTTCGAACGTCGCCTCGACGCCGTACTCGTCCTTGAGCCGGTACGCGACCACATCGAACTGCAGTACGCCAACCGCGCCCAGGATCAGGTCGTTGCTCATCAGCGGCTTGAAGAACTGCGTCGCGCCCTCCTCGGACAGCTGGGCGAGGCCCTTCTGCAGCTGCTTGAGTTTGAGCGGATCACGCAGGCGCGCGCGGCGGAACAGTTCGGGCGCGAAGTTCGGGATGCCGGTGAAGCTCAGCGACTCGCCTTCGGTGAACGAATCGCCGATCGAGATCGTGCCGTGGTTGTGGATGCCGATCACGTCGCCCGGGTACGCGCTTTCCGCGATCTCGCGATCGCTGGCCATGAACGTCAGCGCATTCGCGAGCTTGACCTCCTTGCCGGTGCGCGGATGGAAGGCCTTCATGCCCGCGTGGAACGCGCCCGAGCAGATGCGCATGAATGCCACGCGGTCGCGGTGCTGCGGGTCCATGTTCGCCTGGATCTTGAACACGAAGCCCGAGAGCTTGTTCTCGGTCGGCTGCACTTCGCGCGCAGTGGTCGCGCGAGGCTTTGGTGCCGGCGCGTGCTCGACGAAGAAGTCCAGCAGCAGCTGCACGCCGAAGTTGTTGACCGCCGAGCCGAAGAACACCGGCGTCTGCTCGCCGCGCAGGTAGGCGTCGACGTCGAACGGGTTCGACGCGCCTTCGACGAGCTCGAGTTCGTCGCGCAGCTCCTGCAGCATCTGCGCGCCGATGCGCTGCTCGAGTGCGGGATCGTCGATCGACGAGAAGATCGTCGAGTCCTGCCGCGTGAAGTTGCGGCCCTGTTCGTACAGGTGCACTTCGCCGGTGATCAGGTGCACAACGCCCTTCAGGCGCTGGCCCATGCCGATCGGCCAGGTGATCGGCGCGCAGCGGATGTTGAGCACGGACTCGACTTCATCAAGCAGGTCGATCGGGCTCTTGCCCTCGCGATCGAGCTTGTTGATGAACGTCATGATCGGCGTGTCGCGCAGGCGGCACACCTCCATGAGCTTGATCGTGCGCTCCTCGACGCCCTTGGCGACGTCGATGACCATCAGCGCAGAGTCGACCGCGGTGAGCACGCGGTAGGTGTCCTCGCCGAAGTCGGCGTGGCCGGGCGTGTCGAGCAGGTTGACGATGCGGCCCTCGTAAGGGAACTGCATCACCGAGCTGGTCACCGAGATGCCGCGCTCTTTTTCCAGCGCCATCCAGTCGGAGGTCGCATGGCGCGCGGCCTTGCGGCCCTTGACCGAGCCGGCCATCTGGATCGCGCCGCCGAACAGCAGCAGCTTTTCGGTCAGCGTGGTCTTGCCGGCGTCGGGGTGGGAGATGATCGCAAAGGTGCGGCGGCGCAGCGCCTGCAGGGAAACGTCGGACATGGCGGCGGCGCGCGTTCGGCGCGGCGGATCGGCGGGAAGACCGGAAATTATAGCGGCCGGGCCCGCGGGAACGACGATACGGTGGCCCCAAAAGCACACGCCCCGCGCGATGGCGGGGCGTGCAGGTATTACGCAAAGCTGCGCCAGGCAGCTGTGTGAAGCGATTACAGCTGGGTGCAGAGGGTGTACACAGCGGCTTCGTTATAGGCCGTGGCAACCGCGCCCGGCGCGGTGTCCAAGCCGGCGGAGCCTTCGGTCGCGCGAACGCTGCCGGTGTTCGGCACGCCGTCGTCCATCTGGTTGTCCATGGCAATCGCGGCCTTGCCCGGCGCCTGGCTGACGCAGATCGCGCGGGTGTTCATGTTGCCGAGGGCGGTGGTGAGCGTCGAGACGCCGACCAGGCCGCCGAAGCCGTTCATGGGCAGGGTGGCCGCCGCGGCGTCACCGGTCAGGAAGCCGGCGGCGCGCAGGTGCTGGAAGAACTGCACGTTTTCACCGGTCGCATCGAACGGATTGGCATTCGCCACGCCGATCATGTTGTTGCCATTGCCGGCGGTCTGCCCGGTCCACGTGTCACCGCGGCCGGCGATGCGTGCGTCGTCACCCGGGGTGGCGCGGTAGCGGTCCAGGTAACCGTAGGTGGACGCGCGGATGCCGGTGATGTCGTTGACGGCGCTGCGCACGCGGCTGTTCTCGATCAGTTCCTGACCCTTGAGCACCGCGCCCAGGAGCAGGCCGACGATCACCAGGACCACTGCGATTTCGACGAGGGTGAAGCCGCCCTGCGAGCGGCGGAATGACGGTTGGCGACGCATGTGGTGGATCCTGTGTGATGAGGGTTCGAAGTAGATCAACGGCACGAATGGCCCGGGCCCAAGGGCGATTTCCGTGGTTTTTCCGCATTTGTGACTGCCGCCACAGAAGGTGCCGGTCACGGACGCGTGCACAGCCAGACCGTGAGCAGTGCGGCGCCCCCGATGGCCAGCAAGATGCCGGTCACCGCGCGATCGAGCGCGTCGTGCATCGGCACCGAGTCGGGTACGGCGAGGAAGATGAAGCCCGCCAACGTGACCAGGAGCGCGGCGGCCAGCAGCCACGCACGCCACAGCGGCGGGCCCATCCTCATGGCAGGCGCCCGGCCTGCACCATGCGGTTCATAAGCACGGTGGGCGGCACCCACTCGACCAGGTCGTCGAACGTGGCTGTCGGCGTGTCGGCGACGAAGTCCACGTCGCCGTCGCGGTTCTCGGTTTCCGCAGGGCCGGTGCCGACCCCATTCGGGCCACCCGACCAGAACACAGCCGGAAGCTGCTGGCCAACCACCAGGTTGGTGATGTCGCGTGCCCCCAGCGTGCCGGCACTGCACAGTGCGAAGACGGCGTTCGTGGGCGCGGTCGACGGCTGTCCTGGCGGGCAGCTGGCGAAGGTGCCCCCGGAAGCGCTGCGGGCGAATTCGGCCGACACCGCATAGCTGACGGGCATGCCCCAGGCATCCCAGCGCGGCAGGCCCAGCGTCGCCCATGGCAGTTCGCCGAACTGGCCGGTGGTGCAGCCGCTGGCTGTCGGCGTGCGCTCGAGGCCGTTGCCGCCCGGGTCGGCCGGGCAGGGCAGGCGGCCGCGCGTGGCGGCGAATCCGATCAGCGCATCGCGCGCGGCGGCCAGTTCGCGGCGGGTCTGGGAGCTGCGCTGGTACTGCTGGTAGTTGCCCATCGTCAGCAGCAGCCCGCCCAGCACCAGGCTCATGATCACCAGCACGACGGCCACTTCCAGCAGCGAGAACCCGCTCTGGCGCTTCATTGGCCGCACCGGATCAGCGCGGCGATCGCGGCGTCGCATTCGGTGGCGTTGAGGCTGTTGATGCATGGCGGGTTGAGGAAGGTTGTGGCGGCCGTCTTGCACTCGGCCGGGCAGGCCCACGTCTGGATCTGGTTGTACGCCGTCTGGCATTCCGCGCGGATCGTGCCGCCCGACAGCCGGCAGCCGTTGTTCTTGCTGCTCGGATGCACGTACGACATCAGCGTGTTTGCGGGCGGCTGGCATGCGGGATTCCTAGGGGGTGGAGGTGGCGGCGGTGGCGGAGGTGGGTTTTCCGGCGGCGGAGGAGGCGGGTCTTGCGGCGGCGGAGGCGGCGGGTCCTCCGGAGGCGGAGGCGGCGGGTCCTGCGGCGGCGGAGGTGGCGGGTCCTGCGGCGGCGGTGCCGGCGCCGGACACCGCGCGGCGAGCGCCGCGAGATCGAGCGCGAGCGCGAGCGTCTGCACGTCTTCGGTCTGGCCGGCGGTGACCGTCGCGCCTGTGCTGCTCGACAGCGTGTAGGTGGGAACGCGTGCCTCGTGGTCGCGTTCCGGTGGCAGGCCGAGGCTCAGCCAGGGCAGCGGGCCGGATGCGGGCGCGGTGCAGGTGGCCTGTGCGGTACCGGTCTCGTCGGCCGCGGGGCAGGGCAGCAGCTGGGCGGGCGGCGGCGACGTGCTGCAATAGCGCGCGCCGGCATGGCCCAGCAGGGCGTCGCGTGCGATCGCGAGCGTGCGGCTGGAGCGGTTACGCGATTCAACCCGCGGGTCGATTTCCAGCAATTGCGATAGCAGCAGGCCGGTGATGATCGACAACACGACCACCACGAGCACGATGAGCGCCGCGCCGCGCGACGCGCGTGGCGACGCGGGAACGCGGCGGCGCATCACCGCCGCCTCCGGACCTGCACGCCGGGCGCGGTCTGCACTTCACGCAGGCGCGGCTCGAATGCCGTGCCGACGGAAAGCTGCATGACGTGTCCGTCATCGGCCAGCAGGAAGACCCGTGCACCGCGGATCTGGACGCGGTATGGGCCCCACTGCTGCCCGTCGATGACGGCGGTGTCCCCGAGCCAGGCGATGTCGCCGCGGCCCGGGCGGCGCGTGACGCCCTTGAGCGTGATCCATCGCGGGACATACACCTCCGCCGCGGCGGCCGTCGCCTCGCCTTCCTTGCTGCGCAGGCGCGCGACTGCAAGGGCATGTCGCTCCTCGGGGGTCAGAACGAGCGGGCCCAGCGGTGTGGCGGCCGGTGCGTCCCACGCCAACACCATCAGCGCCAGCAGCCCGGATCGAATGAAGTGGCCAATCATGGCGCCGCCCCCTTGGCAGCTGCCCCTGCGCCTGCTGGCGGACCGGCCAGTGGCGCCATTTCCGGAAGCGGCGCGGGATACAGGCTCAGCCAGCGCAGCGTGCAGGTGGCGTCGAGACCGAGTGTGTCCTTGCGACGCCGCAGGTCGCAGTCGAGCAGTTCGAAGCCGCCCGCGCGCGACTCGCGCAGGCGCTGCAGCACATCGAGGACTTCGCCCTCGTGCGTGCCTTCCAGCGTGAGGGTCAGTGGTTGCCCGCGCAGCGTGGGCGCAACCTCGCCGAGCAGGTCGATCCATTGCTGCGCGGCCTCCGGCACGGCGACGGTCTCGCTGCCGGCAAGCAGATAGCGTGCCCGCAGCCAGGGGCCGTCCTGCAACGACTGGCGCAGCGCCGCGATCCATCGCGGCCGGTCGGCTTCGCCCACGAGCCCGGCGTCGCGCAGCTCATCGTGCAGGCGCACGACCGCGTCCGGGTCACGGATCAGCGGGCCGAGATCGGCCGCTCGCGTTTCGATCGTCGCCGCGGCGCTCTTGGCGGCGCCGAGCTGCTTCTGCGCCTCCGCCTTCGTGGTGCGCGCCGACGACAGCACGACCCCGCCCACGATCAGCAGCGCAAGGCAGACGCCGATGGTGACGAACATGCGCTTGCGTTCGCTCGAAGCGAGCAGCGCGCGCCAGGTGGCCATCATCGCGGCTTCCTCCCGAGGCAGTAGGCGACCGGCGCGGAGAGCTGAGCCTCGAGGCCCTCCGACGAGAGCGTCTGGCTGTTGTTGATCGCCTGCGAGGGCAGCACCGTCCAGTACGGCCCGGAGCCGAGGGTTTCCTCGAACATCTTCAGGCGCACTTCGCGCTCGCCCTGTGGCACGTCGGCGGCCAGGTGCGCTTCCAGCGTGACCACGGTCGCCGGATCCTTGCAGCTGCTCGCCTGCGTGGACGTGGGCGGCTCCTCCCGCCATTTCAGCGCGATGATTTCCACGCTCTGCGCACCGGCGAGCACGGCGGAGAGCTCTTCGGCCTCGCGCGCGAACCGTTCGGTGGACGCAAGGCGCGTGGTGTGCAGCCCGAGCGCCGTTGCGGCGACCGCAAGCGGGATGTTGCGCTCGGCGATCTTCGCCTGCAGCGCATCGAGTGGGGCCTGCACCTGCGCGGCATGGCGTCGGGTCGCGTCCGCCTGCCGGTCCAGCTCGCGCGTTTCCGACTTCAGCGGCATCCACATCGCGCCGATCACAAGCAGGCCCGCGGCGGTCGCGGCATACATTCCCTGCCGCCAGCGGCGGCCCAGGTGATGGATCCGTATGCGCAGCGGTGCCAGCTGGAGTTTCGGTGCTACCCGTGTCGCCGCGCCCATGACGGCAGGCAGGCCGCCTGTCTCGGGCGGCGCGATGCCGCGGATCGCCGGCATGCCGACGACTTCCATGCCGCGCGGCAACGCCGCGGCGATGGCGTCGCGCGGCTGCGTCAGCCCCCAGCAGAGCACGCCCAGCGTTTCCTCGCGTGGCAACAGGCGAGTGTTGCGCACGAACTGCACGGTGCGGTCGACTTCCGTCATCAGGTGCTCGACGGTGAACGACTCCGCGTCACCGGGGATCAGGCGCCCCAGCAGCACTTTTCCGCGGCTCACGATGACCTGCCGCACGCCGGACGGCGTTGCCAGCAGCACGAGCACGTGGTCCGGCAGCCCTTTCGCGCGTCGCACCAGTTCGGCAACGAGCATCGCGGGGATCCAGACCGCGCGCACGCGCAGCCCGTGTTCCAGCCCGGTTGCGAGCGCCGCGTCGAGCGTCTTCTGCGCGCCTATGCCGATGGCGAGCACTTCGTCGTGCCCGGCCTTGTCGGATTTGCCCAGGCGCACGCCGAGGCGGTAATCCGTGTCGCGGAACTCCTGCGCGACACGCCGCTCCAGCACGCGCCGCGCATCGAGACCTTTCGCTTGCGGCACCGTGACCCGGGTGATGGTCGTTTCGATGAAATCCGCGACCACCGCGACGTCGCCGCGCAGTGACGCGGGGTCCACCGGATGCAGCGCCCCGTCCTTGCCGAGACGGAGCAGCTGCTGCGCGCTGAGATAGAGCACGTGCATGGGCATCACATCGGCAAGTTGGAGATGGTGTCGTACACGGGGCCGAGCACCGCGACCATGATCCAGCCGAGCAGGCCGCCCATGACGACGGTGAGCATCGGCTCGATCATCGACTGCAACTTGCCGATGCCCTCGTTGACGTCACGCGAGTAGAAGTAACTGACATTGCGCAGCGCTTCATCGAGGCGCCCGGTGTGCTCGCCGATCTTGAGCATGCGCAGCACCAGCGGCGGGAATGCCGCGCTGGCTTCGAACGCCTGCGAGATCGGGATGCCTTGACCGATCAGCGTGCGTGCGCGCTGCATCGCTTCGGTGACCGCGATGTTGCCGGTGGCTTCCTCGCAGTGCTGCAGCGCGTCCATCACCGGGATGCCCGCGCCGTACATGAGCGCGAAGGTGTTGGCGAAGCGCGCCAGCGCGATCTTGCGCAGGATGTCCCCGAGCACGGGGATCTTCAGGATGAAGTGGTCACGCTTGCGGCGCAGGTCCGCACTGCGGTCCAGCCCGACCTTCAGGCCGATGCCGGCAACCACGGGAAAGCCGAGGATCGCCGCCCACCACGCAACGATGAACGATGACACCGCAATGAGCACGCGCGTCTGGATCGGCATTTCCTGCTTCATGTTCTGCAGGAACTGCACCAGCTGCGGCACGAGGTAGATCATCAGGAAGAACACGACCGACGTGACGACGACCGCCACGAACGTCGGGTACATCAGCGCCTTGCGCGTCTGCGACGACAGCTCATCCTGCCACTTGAGGTTGGCGGTGATCTCGCGCAGCACGTCCGGCAGGTTGCCGGTGATCTCGCCGGTGCGGACCAGGCCCACCAGCAGCTTGTTGAACACGTCGGGATGGCAGGCGAGTGCATCGGAAAACGGCGTGCCGGTTTCGATGCGATCCACCAGGTCTCCCACCATCGACCGCACCGCCGGCACTTCGCTCGAGTCGCGCAGATCGACCAGCGTTTCCAGCAGCGGTACGCCGGCACGCAGCAGGGATTCGAGGTGGAAGAAGAAATCGATCAGCGCGCGCCGATCCATCTTCTGGCGCGACATCGATGATGTCAGGCCCGGCTTGACCGGCTTGGCGACAAGCAGCGACAGCCCGAGCCGCCCGAGGCGGCCTTCGAGTTCGTCGGGGCTGTTCGCATCGCTTTCGCCCTTGACGACGCGGCCTTCCGTGTCGAGCGCGCGGTAGCGGTACAGGCTCACAGCGACACCAGGCTCGTGATGTCGACGACACGCGAGACTTCCTCGAGTGTCGTGACGCCCTCACGGGCGTAACGCAGGCCGTCATGCGCGAGCGACCTGAAGCCCGACGCGAGCGCCGCTGCTTCGAACTCACGCAGGCTTGCGCGGCGCGCCATCAGCTCATCGAGCACATCGTCGAAGCGGATGACCTCGACGATGGCCACGCGGCCGCGATAGCCGCTGAAACTGCACACTTCGCACCCGACCGCGTGCTTGACCGGCTGGTCGGGTTCCAGCCCGAGCAGCTGCGTTTCCAGCGGATCCGCCGCGCGCTCCTGGCAGCAGGCGGCGCACAGGCGACGGATGAGGCGCTGCGCGACGATGCCGATCAGGTTGCCGCTCATGACCTCGGGCGGCACGCCCAGGTCGAACAGGCGCGGGATGGCGCGCAGTGCGGAGTTCGAGTGCAGCGTCGAGAAGACCTGGTGACCGGTCATGGCCGCGCGGAACGCCATCTCGGCAGTCTCGCGGTCACGCACCTCGCCGACGAGGATGATGTCCGGGTCCTGTCGCATCAGCGAGCGGACGCCTTCGGCGAAGTTCATCTTGGTGCCGGCGCCGACCGCGCTCTGGCGGATCACCGGCATCGTGTACTCGACCGGGTCCTCGAGGGTCATGATGTTGACCTGCTCGCTGTTGCGGTAATTGAGGATCGAGTACAGCGTGGTGGTCTTGCCCGAGCCCGTCGGGCCGGTGACGAGAAACATGCCTTCCGGACGCGCGAGCATCAGCTTGATGGTGTCGAGCTGGTCCGACGACAGGCCGATCTTGTCCAGATGCACGATGCCGCGCTTGCGGTCGAGTACGCGCAGCACGAAGTTCTCGCCGTGCGCGGTCGGATGCGCGGCGGCGCGGAAGTCGATCTCGCGCCCTGCAAGCGTGGTGGAGATGCGGCCGTCCTGCGGCGCGCGGTTCTCCGCGATGTTCATGCCTGCCAGGATCTTCAGGCGCACGAGCATCGCGGGCCAGTAGCGGCGGTGAAGCGCGCGCACCTGACGCATGACACCGTCGACGCGGTAGCGGATGCGCAGGAACTGCGGCTCGGGTTCGAAGTGCAGGTCCGATGCGCCGATCAGCACGCCGTCGGTCAGCAGTGCATCGACGAGGCGCACGACGGGGTGGCTGTACTCGCCCGCGTTTTCGGCCGAGAGCTGCGCTGCATCCGCCTGGCCGGTTTCGATCTCGTTGAGGATGCCGTCGATCGACAGCGTGTGACCGTAGTAGGTCTCGATTGCACGCTGGATTTCACCGGTGGCCGCGAGGCGCCACACTGGCGTCGCGCGGCTGCCGAGGTGCGCGCGCACCTGGTCGATCGCGATGATGTTCTGTGTATCGCTGACCGCGATGACGAGTTCACCCGTGGCGACCTCATACGAAACGGGGAACAGCGTATGGCGACGTGCGAGATCCTTCGGCACCAGCGCGAGGGCATGGCCGTCGACGAGAATGCCGGACAGGTTGATGCTGTCGTTGCCGAGTTTCTCCGACAGCGCTTCACGCAGCGTGTCCTCGGTCAGGAACCCGATGCTGACGAGCGTCTCGCCCAGCTGCTTGCCCTGTCGACGCTGTTCGAGCAGGGCGATCTTGAGCTGGTCGGCGCTGATGAGGCCGCGGTCGACCAGCAGGTCGCCGAGGCGGGGCTTGCCACTCATGGGGCGTGGGCTCCGGCGATGGTCAGGGCGTCAAGGCGTGCGCTTGCGGCATTGCGGTCGAAGCGCGCGGCGCCGTCGCCCATGCCGAGTGCACGGCGGTAGTGATCAGCGGCCAGGCGCGGCTGCTGCAACTGGTCCAGGGCGACCGCGAGGTTGTAAACGTGGTCTGCGTTGCCCGGCTCTCGCGAGTGGGCTTCGAAGTACGCCGACTGCGCGTCGGCCCAGCGGCCCTGGGCCGCCATGCGCGCGCCGAGGGCTGCGTGCAGCGAGGCCGCGTCGGGATTGGCCGACAGCGTCTGGCGCAGCGAGGTTTCGTCGTCCGCGTGCGTGGAGCCGGACACGGCCAGCAGGCCGGCAACCGCTTGCGGATGCTCCGGCTGCTGCGCGAGTACGCGGCGGTAGAGCTGCTCCGCGTTAGCGGTGTCGCCACGCGTTTCGGCGATCACTGCCAGGCCGAGCAGTGCGTCGAGTTCGCCCGGCTGCGCGGACAGCGCGGCGCGGTACGACGCTTCCGCATCATCGATACGACCCGCCTGGAGCGCGGCGTAGCCGGCGAGCAGGTGTGACGGGGAGTTGCGGCGCTGCACACGGAGCGGCTCGGGACGCAGGTCCAGCTCGTCCACGGGCGTTTCCAGCGCGGAGCGCGCGGGTCGGGACTGCTCCGGTGCGTCCAGCGTGCCGCTGGTCGGCAGATTCGGTGCGGCCTGCGGTGCGGGGGCCACGAGTACAGGTGCGACAGTCGGCATCGCGGGCGATGCCTGCGGCGCAGGCGGTGCGATATCGGCCGCGGGCGTGGTCGGCGAAGGCTCCGCGGACACGGGCATGCCCGGCGCGGTGGCAGGCGTGCCGTCCACGGCGACCTCCAGCGTTGGCGCTGCCGGTCCGGCAGGCATGCTGGACGGCGGCGGGACAACCGCCACCATCGACGGCGTAGTGCCGAACGGCGGCACGCCCATGAGATGCAGCCAGTACGCACCGCCACCGAGCGCGCCGGCGACGGCGACGGCCATTGCCGCATAGGCGATGCGGCGGGGTATTTGAGGCAATGCGAGCTTTGTCGGCTTGGCAGTCTTCGCCTTCGCAGCGGCAGCGGCAGCGGCAGCGTCGGGGGCAGTCACAGGTGCGGTGGACGCTGCAGGCGCGTTCGCAGGCGCTGCGGCCACTTGGGGGCTTGCGGACGGCGGCGGTGACACCGGCTCGGCCACTGCACCCGGTGCCTCTGCAACGGGGGCTGGCGCGGAAGGCGTCGGATTTGCCATCGAGCCCGCTGCCGTAACAGGCGCAGCTGCAATGGAGGGCGCAGGCTCGGCGGGCGTCGGCGCTTCGAGCGTCCGAGATGCCGGCGATGGCAATGCGTCCACGACTGGAGCATCGACTGTCGGCGTGGATGGCGCCTCTGCCGCGGGCAAGGGGCAAGCGCTGCCATCGCGCGCAAGCGCAGCTGCATGGACTTCGTCGACCGCACTGGATGTGCTGTCGTTCGCGATGCGTTCCATTGCCTCGGCAGACGAGCCTGCCACCGTGGCATCGACCGCGGATTCGGCCTCCATCGGCGCAAGCGCCAGAGGCTCCAGCGACAGCGACGTGAACGCGCCCGGTGCAGCGTGCGTGACGCGCACCGCCAGCGGCGACGCGTCGTCAGCGGGTGCAAGGCCCAGGGCGCTATCGAGCGACATGGGCGCGAACGCGGGCGCAGCCGCCGGTGTCTGGGCGGAATCGAGCGCCGACAGCGACAGCAGTTCGGGAAGCGATCCGAAGCCGGTGCCCCCAGCGGGCTGCGTCGCAACACCCGGCTCCCGCGCATCGTCGCGCATCGCTTCGGTGGCCCGGTCGTCGGCATCGGGCGATTCGCTCGTGCGCGAGGACGACGTCTTTTCGGCCAGCGCGATCACGCCGGCAGCGGACGGGCGCACGGCATCGCGCGGAGCGGATGCCGTCGCCGCGGCTTCGCGCTTGCGCGCTTCGGCCTTCTTCAGGGCTTCGAGAAGGATGCTCATGGCCGTGTCAGTTCACCGTCGCGGGCGCTGCGGCTGGCTGCGAGGGCTGTGCATCGCGCGGCGCCGGCAGCGACATCGCAGACGGCTGGAACTCACCGTCCGGCAACTGGTCTCGGAAGTTGCGGTAATCGCCCTGCAGGCTCGCGTTCTTCACCACGATCGGGCGCAGGAAGATCACCAGCTCGCTCTTCTCGCGCTTGCGCGATTTGTACTTGAACAGGTTGCCCACGCCGGGCACGCGGCTCACGCCGGGTACTCCGTCCTCGCCGTTGTCGGTGTAGTCGCGCATCAGGCCGCCGAGCACGGCGATTTGGCCGTCGCGCACCTTGATGACCGACTCCATCTCGCGCGTCTGGATTTCCGGCACCTGGCTCTTGATGTCGGGCACGTCCGCGCCGGACTGGCGCGCGACCGCGAGCGTCAGCGCCACGCCCGGGTCCTCGACGTAGCGCGTGAGGCGCGAGATCGTCGGACGCAGGTTCATGATGACCTCGCCGTCCTCGCCCACCTGCGGCGTGACGTTCATGAGGAAGCCGACCGGCACCGTGTTCGGCGTCGAGTTGATGCTGAACACCGCAGGCGTGGTGGTCGTGGGCGGCGTGTAGTCCGCCTTCAACGTGAAGTAGACGAGGTTGTCGACGACCTTGATGAGCGCGGTCTGGTTGTTGAGCACGCTGACCTTCGGGCTCGACAGCACCTGCGTGCTGCCGAACGATTCGAGCAGCTTCAGCGCGCCGGAGATATCGATGCCGGCAAGCGACTTGGCGAACTCCAGTACGCCCATCACCGGCACCTGGCCGCTCATGGGCGTACCGCCCGGCAGGGTGCCGGTGCCTGGGCCGGGCTGCACGGTGAAGCCGAGCGAAGTGCTGCCCAGGCGCAGCGCCTGCCAGTCGATGCCCTGCTGGTACTGGTTTGACAGCTGCACCTCGACGACCGTGGCTTCGATCATCACCTGGCGGCGAGCGGAGGTGACCGAACGGTCGAGGAAGTCCGCGACCTGCGCATGCTGGCGCGCGGTGCCGCGCACGATCAGCAGGCCGGCTTCCGGCTGCGCGATGACGGCCGGTTCGTTGCCTGCGTTGGCGTCGGGGGACAGGGGCGCGACGGCGCCGGGAGTCGTACCCACAGACACCGCGGCCGCGGGCAGCACGGCGGCGGGCCTGACTGCGCCCTTGGCATCCAATATGCCGAGCAGCTGGCCGACCGCCTGCGTGAGCGACTGCCAGTAGCGATGATTGGTGGTGCTTGCGATCTGGGTGGACGAGTTGTTGCCGGTGCCCTGGCTGGACGACGTGCCACCGGTGGTGGCGACCTGGGTCGCGATGGAGATGGACCCGGTGGTGTCGCGCTCCATGTGCAGGTAGTCCACGCGATAGGTGCGCGTGAAGGGGCGGTCCGGGACCACGCTGAGCGAGTTGCCTTCGAGCGTGTAGCGGATGTCCGCTTGGCGCTGCACGCGCTCGAGGATCTGCGGCAGGGTCTGGTCGATCGCATTGAGCGTCACCAGCCCCTCGATGCCCGGATGCACATCGACGTTGAGCTTCGCATCGCGGGCCAGCGCGAACAGCAACTCGCTCACCGGCACGCGGTTCACCACCACGCTGTAGAGCTCGACCGGGCCGCGTGCGACCGGAGGCGGCAGGCGCACGGAGGGGCTGACCACGGGCGGCGGTGCGCCTGCGGCCGTGCGCGGCAGGTCACGCGTGTCGAGGTGTTGGCTCGACCGGACCGGACCGCTCTGGGCGCAGGCCGCCAGCGAGACGGATAGCACCGAGATTGCGAGCGCGGCGGTTTTGATGGTCACGGGTGCTGCACTCCACTGGGCGGGCTCGGGCCCGCGTTCAGCACAGGCCTTTGCAACGCTCAGGCAACTTCTGTGCCCAAGGTCGACGGGCTGCGACTGAATTGGTTTAACGGCCCACGCCGATCGATCTGAAACCTGCGGCGGAGCGACCGGTGCAGGCGGCGTGGCGCCGTGCAGCAGCGCGCCTGACTGCGGCGGGCCACCGGCGCGTCAGCGCGTTGACGCCCCGCCGCCGGTTTGATGTGACGGTTTCATGGCGGGGCTGCACTGGTCACTGCGTGGCAACGTGACGGCCGAGCCGCGTGAGAGTCGAATTCCGGCGGGCCGGCGTGTCCATGCGGGCGCCTGTCCCGCCACTCGGCCGTCGCGGCGGTCCGGTTCGCACGGCGCCCCGCGCATACACCGCGCCGCATGCGCGTTGCAACGCGGTGTGCGGACTGCCCATCGGGAATGTGCGCGAGACAGCATTTCGGCAATCTGCCGTTCACAGCGCGAAGGCCTGCCGTGAGCACGGGTCTACCATCGCTCGCAGGGGAGTTTTCGGAGAAACGTTCAGTGCGGATCGTGATCGCGGGTGAGGGCTCGGGCCAGGCCGGCGAGTTGAAGCAGGCCTTGGTGGGCATGGGGCTGGACTGGGAGGTCGCGGCGGTCGATGCGGCCGGACCTGACGGAATGACGGCAGATGCGCCGGTGGACGTGTTCGTCTGCCCGCTGCGCCTCGGCACCCTGCAGGGGGCCGAGATCCTGGCGCAGATGCGCAACGCGTATCCGGGTGCCGTGCGCATCGTGTTGCTCGACAAGAATGAGGAAAGCCATGCGCTGCATGCGCTCGATTGCGCGCACCGCATGCTCAACACGCCGCTGGACGCATCTGAGCTGATCGAGGCCGTCGACAGCGTGGTCGACCTGCGGGAGTTGCTCGACAACGCCGAACTCAAACAAGCCATCGGCCGCATCGGCTCGCTGCCGCCGCCGCCCCGCATCTACATCGAGCTGACCCAGCTGCTGCGCGACCCGGACGCGAGCAATTTTGAAGTGGCCGAAGTGCTCTCGCAGGACCCGGGCGTCGCGGCCAAAGTGCTGCGGCTTTGCAACTCGGCGTTTTTCTCCGGCGGGCGGCAGATCACCGACATGCGCACCGCGGTCACGCGGCTGGGCATGCAGTCGCTGCGCGGGCTGGTGCTGGCAAGCGAGACGTTCGGCTCGGTGCAGTCGTCCGATGCCGTGGATCGCGATGCCATGCAGGAACGTGCATTGATGACCTCGCGGCTTGCCGCGCGCCTGCTCGGCGGTTCGAGCGCGGAACTGGCGGCGACCGCCGGATTGCTGGCCGAGGTCGGCCGGCTGCTGCCTGGCGTGCGCGCGGGTGACGACGAGTCCGGTCCGCACTATGCCGAGGCAGGTGCCTACCTGCTTGGCCTGTGGGGCCTTCCGATGCCGATCGTCGAGGCGGTGGCGTATCACCGCACACCGGCGCGGCTGCGTGGCTCGGGCTTCTGGGTGGTCGGCGCGGTGCACGTCGCATCCGCGCTCGTGCTCGGCGAACCGGTCGACGAAAAATACCTGCGCCAGGTCGGCGTGATCGACAAACTGCCGAAGTGGCGCGAGATGGCCGAGTCGATGGCCCAGCCGGCCTGAGCGAGGCTTACTTCACCGGTCCGATCCGCAACGGGCCGGACGGGCCCCGCATCCGGAACGGGATCGATTCGATCCGCATGCCGCGGTTGACCTGCACCACGAAATGCAGGTGCGGCCCGGTCGTATACCCGGTGTTGCCGGACAGCCCGATCTGCTGGCCCGCCTGCACCTTCTGGCCCACGCGTACGAGCACGCCCTTTGCCCTCAGGTGGGCATAGACCGCCATCGTGCCGTCGTCATGGGCGATGCGGATGTAGTTCGCACGGCCTGCGTACCGGGCGGCATCGAGCCCCGACGCCTCGTATTTCGATTCCAGCTGCATCACCGTGCCTGAGCGCGCGGCCAGCACCGGCGTTCCGATGGGGACGGCGAAGTCGATCGCGTGGCGGTTCTGCAGGTCCGAATGGCTGAAGCGGCCGTCGTAGCTCTGGTCGATGCGCGGCGTCGGGTGGCGCACCGGCAGCCGGTACTCGACGTCGCGCGGCTGCGCCGCCGGGTCGCCGGGCAGCGTGTCCATCTGCAGCTGGAAATCGCCGCCGCCGCGTCCGCTCTCGGCCACGCTCAGCACCGCGAGCAGCATGCTGCCGCCGGCGGGCAGCGTTGCGCGGGCTGGCAGGACGGGGTCGCTGACGATGTTGCGCCGGCGCTGGAATCGAAGCCGGATTTCCACCGGCCCGCCGAGCAGGTTGTCGGCCCAGGCGTAGTTGCGGCCGGTGCCGGGCTCGATGCGCAGCCGTGCGATCGGCTCGGCCGTCGCGGGCGTGGGGGGCGCAGAAAGCGGCAGCGCGGCCGCGGACTGCGTGGCGGGCGGGCGGTCGCCGTAATGACGCGTGCCCTCGGCGTCGGTCCAGCGGTAGACCGGCGTCGCGCCGGTGCCCCCGGCCGCGCCCGTTGCCGCGAGTGCGGCCACGAGCATCGCCAGTCGGGTCCGGCCCATTCGATCCTCAGCCGGTGCAGCCCGGCGCAAGCCCGAGCGATTGCGCAACGCGGCGCAGGTCGAACGCGGTGACCGCGCGGTCGTTATGCACTGCGAACAGCGCGCCGCCGGGGAAGCTCGGCGTCGACGCTGCATGCAGCGCGACGCCATCGGTATGCGCGGTTACCCGGCCCTGGAAACTGCCGCGTGGCTCCAGCGTCTTACGGTCGAACAGGTGAAATGCCGTCAGCGGTGAAAGCTGGTCGACCGCGACCCAGTAGCCGCTACCGTCCGGACAGCTCCACAGCGCGACGCCTTCGGCCTGTGCGCGGAAGCTCGCGGTCGGTAGGCGCCGCCCGGTCGGCTGCCCGGCAAGCGTGTACTCGACCAGAGTGGACGCGCCGCCGTGGCGGGCGGTGCTTTCATCGGCGACCAGCAGGCGTTCATGCGCGGGATCGCCCGCAATCGATTCGACCACGCGCAGCGCTGCGGCTTCACTGGTGTCGCCGAATGCACCGATATGGCGCGTCTGGACCGTGCCGTCGGGGTTGATCGCGATTCGGTAATGGCGCACGCGCTGGTCGAGCTCGGCCAGCGGCGGGACGCGGTCGAAGCGCTCGCCGTACATGAAGCTGTCGGTCACGTAGACGTCGAGTTCGCCGGGCTCGCTCTCGTGCAACCAGATCCCGTACGGGCTGCGAAGCTCGGCGCCGCCGAACGTCGCGACCGGTTCGAACCCGGGCAGCGACAGCACCTGCACGCGATGATTGTCGCGCTCGACGACGAACAGGTGATCGCCGTGGACGGCGACCCCGTTCGGCCGGTTGAACTGCCCGGGCCCGTCGCCACGCCCGCCGACTTCGCGCAGGCGCTCGCCGCTGTCGGCATCGAACACGACCAGCCGATGCGATGACTTCGCGCTGGCGATCAGCCAGGTTCGGCCGTCCTCGGCGACCCAGGTCGCGAGTGAATCGAGCTCGTCGGTCGGGCTTTGCTCGGAGACGTAGGTCTCGTCGACCGTTGCCGGCACGACGCCCAGGGCCGCGGGTTGCGCCGGCGTGTCGGCGGGGGCGGGCGTACGCGTCGCGCACGCCGACAGCAGCGCTGCGGCGAGGACGACGGTCGTGAGGCGGGTGGTCATGGCGAAAGTGTATTCGGGCCATGTGCAGGCCGCGCTTGCATCCGGCGCGGGGATGGTTCATGCCCGGACCGCATCATTCATGCCGAACTTTCATATCGCTTCATGCGCATAAAGAGATTGATGCGTGGCGCCGCTGCGTGCAGACTGGCGCCATCCATCGAGACCGGCAGAGGGACAGGCCCTTTGAAGCCGGGGCAGCCAGTGCGGCGCAAGCCGTGCCAGGTGCCAAATCCTGCGGTGACCCGCTGTGCGGTCGACCGGAAGATGGTTGCGCGTGCGGCCTTGGCGCATGCGGCAACGCAGGCTCGATGGCCCTTCTTTCCCGGAGCCTTGCCATGAGCCTTGCCGAACCGATTACCTGCAACTCGCCCGCGCGCTGTACTGCGCCGTACCCGTTCGCCGACACCATCGTCAACTCATCGCCGCGACTGCCCCGTGGCGTCGCGGCCGGGCGTGGGGAGGTCGAACTCGTGCTCGACCTGCGCCACGCAGGACGCCGCAGCGTGACGCTGCGTTACGAATGGGCGGGCGATGCGGCGCAGCCGGCGGTGTTCGTGGCCGGCGGCATTTCCGCACACCGGCACCTGGCGGCGAACGACCGTTTCGCCGAGCCCGGCTGGTGGCAGGCGCAGGTCGGCGAAGGCCGGGCGCTCGATCCGCAAACGCACTGCCTCCTCTCGTTCGACTGGCTCGGTGCCGATGGTGCGCTCGATGTCGTGATCGATCCGGCCGATCAGGCCGACGCGATCGCCGCGCTGCTCGACGCGCTGGGCGTCGAAGCGCTGCATGCGTTCGTCGGCAGCTCGTACGGCGCGATGGTCGGCCTGCAGTTCGCAGCGCGGCATCCGGCGCGGCTGCACCAGCTGGTGGCGATCAGCGGCACGCATCGCGCGCATCCGTATGCCAGCGCATGGCGGGCGCTGCAGCGCCGCGCGGTGGCGCTCGGTGCCTTGCAGTGCGACGAATCGCACGGGCTCGCGCTTGCACGCCAGCTCGCGATCCTCAGCTACCGCACGCCGGAGGAATTCGACGCCCGGTTCGACTCGGTCGAGGTGGCCCACGGCCGCGTGCGCGTCGGCGCGGAGGACTACCTCGATCATTGCGGCGCGAAGTACGCGTCGAACACCCCGCCGGTCGCGTTCCTGCGACTGTCCGAATCGATCGATCTGCAATCGCTCGAGCCTGAATCCATCAACGTCGCGGTCACCGTTGTGGCGGTTGAGCAGGACCGGCTGGTGCCGGTCGCGGATGCGCGCGCCCTTGCGCAGCGGCTGCGTGGCGAAACCCGGCTGTGCGTGCTGGATTCGGCGTACGGGCACGACGCGTTTTTGAAGGAGGTCGACGCGATCGGCGCGGTGCTGCGCGAGTGCCTTATTGATGCAAACCCGGAGGTGTCGGCATGAGCGCGCTGCACGGAATCACGTCGGTCCCGGCACCGGCCGAAGCGACCACCCGTCACCCGAGCACCGCGGCGGTGCGCGCCGGCATCGATCGCGACACCGCGTACGGCGCGGTCACCCCGCCGATCGTGCTGTCGTCGAACTTCAGCTTCGCCGGCTTCAACGAAAAGCGCACCTACGATTACACCCGCAGCGGCAACCCGACGCGCGACCTGCTCGGTGAGGCGTTGGCCGAGCTCGAAGGCGGCGCAGGTGGCGTCGTCACCGCGACCGGCATGGCGGCGATCACGCTGATCCTGCACGCACTGCTCAAGCCCGGCGACCGGCTGGTCGTGCCGCATGACGGCTATGGCGGCAGCTGGCGGCTGTTCAATGCGCTGGCGGCGAAGGGCGCATTCGAACTGGTCACCTGCGACCTCACCGATGCACGCGCGCTGAGCCAGGCGCTTGCGGCCGGACCGGCCGTGGTCTGGATCGAAACGCCATCCAATCCGCTGCTGCGCGTCACCGACCTGCGCTTCGTCATCGAGGCAGCGCATGCGGCAGGTGCGCTCGCGGTGGTCGACAACACGTTCCTGTCGCCGGCGCTGCAGCAGCCGATCGCGTTCGGTGCGGATTTCGTCGTGCACTCGACGACGAAATACATCAACGGCCACAGCGATGTGGTCGGTGGCGCGGTGGTGGCGAAGGACGCCGCGCAGCATCAGCAGCTCGTGTGGTGGGCGAACGCGCTCGGCATTACGGGCTCGCCATTCGACAGCTTCCTGACCCTGCGCGGCCTGCGCACGCTCGATGCGCGGTTGCGCGTGCACCAGGAAAACACGCATGCGATTGCGGCCTTGCTCGACGCACACCCGGCGGTGCTTGCCGTGCATTACCCCGGCTTGCCGGAGCACCCCGGCCATGCGCTTGCGTCGCGCCAGCAGCGCGGCTTCGGCGCGATGCTCAGCGTCGAGATCGACGGCGGCGAGCCGGCCGTGCGTGCGTTCCTCGACGGACTCGTGTGCTTCACGCTGGCCGAGTCGCTCGGCGGTGTCGAAAGCCTGGTCGCGCATCCGGCAACGATGACCCATGCGGCCATGTCGGCCGAAGCGCGTGCACAGGCCGGGATCGGTGACGGGCTGCTGCGCCTGTCGGTGGGTATCGAGCACGTCGATGACCTGATCGCCGACCTGTCGGCCGCCCTCGACCGCGCCGGGCACGTGTCCGACGCCCAGCGCCGCGTCGCGAAATGAGCGCCGCCGCGCCGGGTATCCGCCACGTGTCCGCTGATCCGCGCGCGGCGTCGGGCGAGTCCGCCCGCGTTGCGCTGCTGGGCACCGGCACCGTCGGGCGCGCGGTGCTCGCGCGATTGGAAGCGCTGCAGCGCAGTCCGCTCTCCAACCGTTTGTCGCTGGTGCACGTGGCGAACTCGAGGGTGGCAGCATCGGACCGCACCGGGCTGGGCCCGACCGCGACCGCGTCGCTGCTCGGTGTCGGCGATGCGGCGAGCGGCGCATCATCCACTGCGTGCGCAAGCGCCGGGGCGGCAGTTGCTTCGCAACCCGCGGCACGTAGCACTGCGGCGGCGCCCGCGCTCGTGCGCAGGAGCACGCTCGATCAACTCGAGGCCGTGCTCGACGGCGCAGCCACATGCATCGTCATCGATGCGACCGCGAGCGAGGACGTCGCCACCCGGCATGCCCGATGGCTGCATCAAGGCGTGCACGTGGTGACGGCCTGCAAGCTCGGACAGGGCGGGCCGTTGGCACGCTGGCAGGCGATCCGCGATGCACGCGTTGCCGCCGGCACGCTCTACGGCGACAGCGCGACCGTCGGCGCGGGACTGCCGGTGCTGCGCGCGCTGCGTGAGCTGCAGGCCGGTGGCGACCGCATCCACGCGATTGCCGGCGTGCTGTCGGGCTCGCTTGCGTGGCTGTTCGGGCAGTTCGACGGGTTGCGGCCGTTCTCGGGCTTCGTGCGCGAAGCGCGCGCGGCCGGCTACACCGAGCCCGACCCGCGCGACGACCTCTCGGGCGAGGACGTCCGCCGCAAGATCCTGATCCTTGCGCGCGCGGCCGGCGTGCCGCTCGATGTCGACGATGTGGCGGTCGAGTCACTGGTCCCGGACGAACTGGCGCATGTGCCAGTCGCGGACCTGGATGCCTCGCTCGCGCTGCTCGACACACCATTGCGCACGCGTTTCGCCCGGGCGTACCGGAACGGGGAGAAGCTTCGTTTCATCGCCCGACTCGACACCCGCACCGGAAGGCCACGTGCGACCGTGGGGCTCGAATCGCTACCGGCCGATGATCCGCTCGCGATCGGCGCAGGCACCGACAACCGTATCGCCATCTGGTCGGATCGTTATGCGGAACAGCCACTGGTGATCCAGGGCCCCGGTGCCGGCGCGGGAGTCACCGCGGCCGCGCTGCTCGACGACGCATTGCGCATCGCCCAAGGCAACCGGGTCGCGGGTTAGATCAGTCCTCAGACGCCGACGCTCGGCGCGCTCAGTGGCGCGTGCCGACGCGTTCGGGCGCCATGCCTGCGGACGGCTGGGTTCGTGCGAAATACTGCTCGATCGGTTCGGGTCGGTGCACGCCGAAGCCCTGCGCCATGTCGACGCCGAGCTGGGCGAGCATCGTCAGCTGCTGTGGCGTTTCCGTGTGCTCGGCAATGCTGCGCTTGTCGAGCGTGTGCGCGATGTCGGTGATCGCGCGCACGATCGGCAGCGACAGCGGTGAGCTCTCGAGCTCGCGCACGAAGCTGCCGTCGATCTTGAAGTAATCCACGTCGAGCGATTTCAGATAGCCGAACGAGCAGAAGCCGGTGCCGAAATCATCGAGCGCGAAGCGGCAGCCGAGGTCGCGCATCTGGCCGATGAAGCGCTGGGCGCGGGCGATATCGCGAAGCGCGCTGGTCTCGGTGATCTCCAGGCACAGCTTTTCGGGCGGAAACGAAGTGCTGCGCAGGCGCTCGGCAAGGAACCGCGTGAATCCTTCGTCGACCAGCGATTCGGCCGACAGGTTGATCGCACACAGGTCGACATCGCGCGGGTCGGCATGGCGTTCGAGCCAGCCCAGCGCCATTTCGATCACTTCGCGGTCGATGCGCACGCCCAGGCGGAAGCGGCCGGCGGCCGAGAAAAACTGCGAGGGCAGCAGCAACTCGCCGCTGGCTGGATCACGCAGACGCAGCAGCAATTCGAAGTGGCGGCCGCTCGCCGCGCCGTCGTGCAAGGGCACGATCGCCTGCGAATACAGTACGAGCGTGCGGTTTTCGACCGCCTCGCGCGCACGCACAGCCATGCGCATCGGCTGCGTGTGGTCCAGCTGCCCCCCGGCCTCCAACGAAGCGCGGCAGACCTGGTCGCCGCCCAGTTCCTTTGCGGTGAAGCAGGCGGCGTCGGCCTGTGACAACAGCCGTGCGAAGTCGATTTCCTCACCGGAGAACGGCACCAGACCGATGCTCACGGTCGTGCTGAGCATCTGGCCCTCCCAGTCACAGCGGTAGATCGCGACCTCGCGCAGCAGCTGGCGCGCGCGGTCCTCGGCCGCGGCCGGCAGCACGTTGTGCATCAGCACGGCGAACTCGTCCGCTCCGAGGTGCCCGACCAGGTCGTTCGGGCGCATCGCGGCCTGCAGCGCCCCGGCGATGCCGCGGATCAGGCTGTCGCCGGCTGTGTGGCTGGCGGTGTCGTTGATGAGCTTGAGGTGGTCGAGATCGAGATAGGCCAGAGCACGCGGCGTCGCGCCCGAGGTGGCCAGCAGGCGACGTGCGTTCTGCTCGAACGCGGTGCGGTTGGGCATCCGGGTCAGCGGGTCGGTCAGCGCGTTGTGCAGCATGCGGCGCGTCGCCACGCGGCGCTCATAGGTGGACAGGGCGACAACCACCGGCAGGATCGCCACCATGATCAGAAAGCCCAGCAGCTGCATCGCATCCAGCGCCCGCGTGGGCACCGAGAACCCGGCCAGCCCGAAGCCGGCGAACACGCCGATCATCAGGCTGGTCACCAGCGTGCCCATCGCGGTCCACCACGGCCGGAACCGGATCGCGCTCCAGATCAGCGTCGCCAGCGGCAGTGCGATCAGGCCAAGCACGTATGCGCCACCGGCCGCCGCGCCCCAGGCCATCAGCAGGAAGCTGGTGGCCAGCGCCACCAGCCAGGCCAGGCGCTCGGGCTCGCGGGCGTAGTCGGTGGCCGGCAACGCGATCGGCGAGCTCGACCGCGGCGGCGGCATGAGCAGCATGGCCGGGCCGACGGCGGCAACGCCCAGCAGACTTCCGAGCGCCCAGTGCACCCAGGCACTCGTGGTGGCCGACACCGGCAACATGCCCGACACGCGCATGCCGGCCACGCCGATCGTCGCGCTGACGATCGCCAGCAACGCGCCGCCGAACAGCACTTGGAAGCCGCCGCGCGTGTCGAGCCGGAGCGGGCCGCCGCGGCGGATCAGCCAGACACCGGCGAGCGCCGACAGTGTGTTCGCTGCCAGCGAGAACGGCAGGAACGCACTGGGCACGGGCGAAAACGTGGCGTGATAGACCAGCAGCGCGAGCGGGATAAACCACACGTGGCGCAGCCCGAAGCGCTGCAGGCCGATCAGCGCGACACCGGCCGCCGGCCAGAACAGCGCCACCGACTGCGCGTTGTAGATCATCAGCGACGACAGCGCGCAGGCGCTGAAGTACACGGCGCCCAGGGCGAGCGCGGTCCACGGTGAGGACGCAGCCGGTGCGTCAAAAATGCGGCGAAGCGTGCCCATGCCGCCGAGGATACTCCGGGCCTGCTTAGCCGGGCGTATGCCCGGCGGGCGTGGTCAGTGGTCGTCCACGGCCGCCGCGTCTGTCTTCGTGCCGAGCAGCTGCAGCCGGCCTTCTTCGATCACCGCATCGGCGCCCTGCTGCAGTTCTTGCAGCAGCGTTGTGATGTCGGTCGTCGGGGTCGGGCGGAATGCGGCCCAGCCATCGCGACCGTGGCTCTTCACGTAGTACAGCGCCTGGTCGGCAAGTTCGACCATCGTTTCCCAGCCGAGCTGGGTGCGGTGATCGCGGAACAGCGGGTACTCGGCCAGCCCGGTCGAGCAGGTCAGCCGCAGCGGCGTGCCGGTGCCGACGTCGAATTCGTGCTCGGCGACCGCGGCGCGGATGCGGTCACCGATCATCGTGAGGTTGCGCGTCGGCATCGGCCGGAACACCACCAGGAATTCTTCGCCGCCCCAACGCACGACGTAGTCGCCGCTGCGCACCAGCCGTCCCAGCACCTGCGCGAACTGCTGCAGCACGCGGTCGCCGGCGCGGTGGCCGTGGTTGTCGTTGACCGCCTTGAAGAAGTCGATATCGACCAGCGCGAACACCATCGCGTCGTCCGGGCGCGTGGCCTGCTGGCGCTGCCGGTCGTAGTACGCGAGGTCGGCGGGGATCTGGTTCGCCATGTAGCGGCGGTTGCGCAGCGCGGTCAGCGGATCGGTCTGGCTCGCTTCCTCCAGGCGGTGGTTCGCGATTTCCAGCGCTTCGGTGCGCTGCTGGACGAGGTTCTCAAGCTCGCGCTGGCGTGCGCGGTAGCGGTGCTGCTGCAAGCGGTAACCGGCATAGACCAGCGTGGCCAGCAGCAGCACGGACAATGCGTAGAACAGCGCGGTTTCGTGGAATCTTGGCTGCACCGAGAACGCCAGCCGCGCCGCCTTGGCCGTGGCCACGCCCGCGTTGTTCGCACCGCGCACTTCGAACGCGTAGTCGCCCGGCGGCAGGTTGGTGTAGCGCGCACTGCGGTTGAACGGATCGGCCTGGCGCCATTCGCGGTCGTAGCCGACGAGCCGGTATTCGATGCCGACGCTCTTCGGGTCCTGGAAGCTCAGCACGGTGAACTCGAACGAGAGGTCGCGCGCGCCTGCGGGCAGCGTTTCGCCGGCGATGGCGACGGCGGGCTGCCAGCGGTCCTCGACCTGTACGCGCTCGACTACGGCGTGCGGCACCGTGCGGTTCTTTACGATCGCATCGGTGTCCATCGCGACCACGCCGTCGCGTGAGGGCAGCCACAGCGTGCCGTCGCGCAGGAAGCCCTTCGACGTGCCGGCGCCGTTGCAGCAATAGCCCTGCTGCCCGCTCATCGGGTCGCCACGCTCGTTGAGCAGCATCTCGCCGCGCACGCGCTTGATCCGGCCCGCCGCGAATGCGCGCAGGTCGGCCAGCGGTGCGCGGGTGATGCCACGGATGCCCGTGGCCCAGATATAGCCGTCGTGATGGGCGAGGAAGAACGGCGAGTTACGCGGCATGCCGTGTGGCTCGTCGAACTCGATCCAGCGGCGTCCGTCGAAGAAGTGGATGCGCTCGCCGAGCGTGCCGAGCACCATCTGGCCACCGTCGAGCGTAACGATCGAGGTCACGTCGAGGTTCGGCGGCAGGCCGCGGTCCTCGCCGATCTCGACGAAACGCTCGCCGCGCCGCTCGTACAGGCCGCTCTGCGTGCCCACCAGCAAACGGCCGTCGTCGGCGAGGTGCAGGTAGCGCACCCGCGCGTCGGTCAAGCCTTCATCCTTGCCGTAGCGCTGCAGCCGCTCGCCGCGCAGCGCGAACAGGCCGTCGGAGGTCGGGATCCAGTACGCATCGCCTTCGCGCACGATGCCGTTGATCTGCAGCCCCGCCAGCGGCGCCAGGAACGCCGGCTGCTCGACGCGGGCACTGCCGTCGGGTTGCGGCCGCACGATCACCAATCCACGGCGTGTGCCGACCCAGATTCGGTCGTCCTCGGCGAGCAGGTTGTAGCCCTGCGGGTGCGGCAACCGCGTGCCGGGCACGACGGTGCGGTAGCGGCCGCCTTCGAGCACGCTGAGGCCGTCGTTCGTACCGGTCCAGATCCGGCGGCCGTCCGGGTCGGGCGAAACCGACCAGACAATGCGCTCGTCCAGGCCCTCGGCAACGCTGAAGCGCTGGACCCAGCTGTCCCACAGGCGCGTGAGCCCTTCCCACTGGCTGCCGACCCAGAGGCTGCCTTCGCGGTCCTCGTACGCCACACGCGCGCCCTGGATGCCGCCCGGCCCATCGGCCGGTACGAACTCGGCGAGGCGGCCATCGCGGATCCGCGCCATGCCGGTGTCGCCGCCGACCCAGAGGTTGCCGTCGCTGTCGGGGTACAGCAGCTCCAGCGGCGTTGCCCGCAGCTGCGGCGCCTCGAACGCCTGCCAGCCGGTCGCCGCATCGTAGTGGTAGAGGCCGAACGCGGTGGCAGCCCACAGGCGGCCCTGGGTGCGCACCAGCCGGTTGACCGCCGCGTTCTCGGCTTCCGTCGGAAGCGCGCTGCGCTGCCAGCCGGATGCGGTGCGGTAATGCACCGCGCTGCGGCCGCCCACCAGCAGCCCACTGCGCTGCGGCAGCAGGGAAGCGGCGGGGGATGGCGAGCCTTCGACGTGGTGCAGGCGTCCGTCTTCGACCCGGAACAGGCCCTCGGACGCCGCGACCCAGATCGTCCCCGACGCACCCTCGGCAATCGCAGCCACGTCGATGCTGGGAAAGCGCGTGGGGTCGGCAACCGGAACATGGGTGAAGCCCGACCGGTCGCGAACCGTCACGCCTTTGTACGTGCCGATCCAGATCCGTCCGTCGCGCCCGGTATGCAGTGAACGGACGAACATGCCGGCCAGGCCGGGGGTGGACTCGGGCGTATAGGCGGTGAAGCGGACGCCATCGAACCGGGCAAGCCCCGCCTGCGTGCCGACCCAGACATAGCCGTCGCGGTCCTGCGTGATCGCGATCGCGCTGATCTGCGGCAGGCCTTCCTGGATCGACCAGCTGCCGCGCACGTGCTGATGTAGCGCGTCCTCGGGGTCGAGCGCAATGGACGCCGCTGGCATGCAGGCCAGCGCAAGCCCGATCAGCAGTGCAGGCAGTTTCCTCACCGACGCTCCCCAGTCGTTGGTCACATGGACGATAGCGCGGGACGGACGGCGGTGCGAATCCGCGCGTCCGGCCCATCAATTCCAGGGATGCAAAATCCGTGCCTCAGAACCCCGTCGTGGATGCCGAGAGTGCCGGCGCGTCGGTGTCAATCCGCCAGGGCGGGTGCCGGCGGTTCGCACCGGCGAAGTAGAAGCACAGCCGGTTGCCGGCCGGGTCGCGCAGTCGCGCTTCGCGCCACAGCCATCGCTCGTCTGCCGGCAGCCGCTCGAATTCGATCCCGCGCGTGCGCAGGCCCTCGACTTTCGCGTTCAGCGCGTCCGGGGACTCGAATTCGAAATACACGACCACGCCGGGTCCGACGTCTCCCGGCGCTGCCGCATGCACGGAAAACGTCGCGTCACCCGTCGGGCATTCGAAGCGCGCGTAGTGCGGCGCGTCGACGATCTGCACGAAGCCCAGCTGCCGGTAGAACGCGACCGAGGCCACCACGTCGGTGGCCGGCAGCGTGACCTGGTTGAGGTTCAACGGCGTGCGCTCAGCACTCGATGACGTTGACGGCCAGCCCGCCGCGGCTGGTCTCCTTGTACTTGTCCTGCATGTCGCGGCCGGTGTCGCGCATGGTCTTGATGACCTTGTCGAGGCTGACCTTGTGTTTGCCGTCGCCCCGCATCGCCATGCGGCTGGCATTGATCGCCTTCACCGCACCCATCGCATTGCGCTCGATGCACGGGATCTGCACCAGCCCGCCGATCGGGTCGCAGGTCAGGCCGAGGTTGTGCTCCATGCCGATCTCGGCCGCATTCTCGATCTGGCTCGGCGTGCCGCCGATCGCGGCGGTCAAGCCGGCCGCGGCCATCGAGCAGGCCACGCCGACCTCGCCTTGGCAGCCGACCTCGGCGCCGGAGATCGATGCGTTTTCCTTGTAAAGGATGCCCACCGCTGCCGCAGTCAGCAGGAAGGTGCGCACGCCTTCGATGTTCGCGCCGGGGATGAAGCGGTCGTAGTAGTGCAGCACCGACGGGATGATGCCGGCCGCGCCGTTGGTCGGAGCGGTGACCACGCGCCCGCCGGCCGCGTTTTCTTCGTTGACCGCAAGCGCGTACAGGTTCACCCAGTCCAGCGTGGTCAGCGGGTCGCGCATCGCGGCTTCGGGCTTCGACGACAGCTCGGCATGCAGCGCCGGTGCACGGCGCGCGACGCGCAGGCCACCCGGCAGGGTGCCGGCCTCGCGGATGCCGCGCGCGACGCAGTTCTGCATCGCGGTCCAGATCTCGTCCAGCCCCGTGTCGATCTGCTCCGGCGTGCGCCACGCCTGCTCGTTCGCATACATCAGCTGAGCGATGCTCAGCCCGCTCCGCGCGCACTGCGCGAGCAGCTCGTCGCCCGAGTGGAACGGGTAGGGCAGGTCGGTCTCGTCGGCCACGATGCGGTCTTCGGCCGCTTCGTCCTGGTTGACGACGAAGCCGCCGCCGACGGAGTAGTAATCGCGCGTCGCGATCACGTTGCCGGACTCGTCGTAGGCGGTGAAGCGCATGCCGTTGGTGTGGAACGGCAGCTTCTGGCGCTTGTTCATGATGAGGTCGTGCTTCTCGTCGAAGCCGATCTCGTGGCGGCCGAACAGCCGGATGCGCTTGCTCGTGCGGATGCGCTCCAGTGCGGCCGGGATGATGTCCGGGTCGATCAGGTTCGGCCAATGGCCTTCCAGGCCCATCAGCACGGCCTTGTCGGTGCCATGGCCGCGCCCGGTGAGCGCGAGCGATCCGAATACTTCGGCGCGAAGGCGCGTCGTGCGCTCGAGATCGCCGTTCTCGATCAGCCAGCGCTCGACGAAACGCGCCGCCGCGCGCATCGGCCCGACCGTATGCGAGGAGCTCGGCCCGATGCCGATCTTGAACAAATCGAAACTGCTGACGGCCACGCGGGCAACTCCACCGACTGTGTCGGATAACGGAAGCCCCGCGGCGAACCGCGAGGCGGGGCCGTTATTCTAGACGGCCGCTGCCTGCAAACCCGTCCCGCCGATGACCGCTGTCCATGCGCCGCAGTACGTGCTGTTCCAGCGCGACGACTGTCACCTGTGCGACCTCGCGCTCGAAGTGCTGGCCGCTGCGCGCATACCGGCGTTCGAAAGCGTGTTCATCGATGACGATCACGCGCTGGAAGCGCGATACGGCATGCGCGTGCCGGTGCTGCGCGACAGCGCGCGCGACGTGGAGCTCGACTGGCCGTTCGATGCCGACGCCGTGACCGCGCTCGTCGGCGATCCGCGCTGAGCCCTGCGGCTATTTGCGCGGCGTCAGCAGCACCCGCGTGCTGACCGCGACCTCGTTGGGGATCAGGTCGGTATCGGCCCATTCGCCGGCGCCGACACCGAAATCCAGCCGTTTCACGGTGGCCTTGCCGGTCAGCACGGGCTTCGGCCCGGGCGTCCAGGTGAAATCGAGCGTCGCCGGCTTGGCGACGCCACGCAGCGTCAGCGTTCCGTCGGCCGCGTAGCGGTTGCCACCCAGGCTGCGGAAGCGGTTCGCGACGAATCGCGCCTGAGGGAACTGGGCGATGTTGAAGAACTCGCGCCCTTTCAAGGTCTCGGTGCCGTCGGGGTTGTCGATCGACACGCCCGCAAGCGGCATCGTGACGTCGAGCACCGAGCCGTCGAGCTTTGCAGGATCGAAGCGCAGCCGCGTGGTGAAACCCGGCAGTTTTCCGACGAACACTTCGCCCTGGTATCTCGTCGCAAACGCGAGTGTCGAGCCCGGCGCCTGCACGTAGTCGGCCGCGATCACGGGACCGGCGGCGGAAACCGCGCCGAGCAGCAGCCCGGCAGCAAGGTGGCGCAGTTCAAGAGCCATGCGGAGTCTCCAGTGGGCCACGACGGCGGCTGCGCGGCAGCATGCGCGCAAGCGTTTCGTCCTGGCGGAACAGGTGGTGGTGGAACGCGGCCGCCGCATGCGCGATAACCAGGGCAAGCAGGATCCAGAAACCGGCTTCGTGCAGCGTTTGCGCGAGCTCGTGCAAGGACTCGTCGCGTTCGATCAGCCGCGGCAGGTTGAACAGGCCGAACCACTGCAGCGGATAACCGGCCGAGGCGTTGAGCAGCCAGCCGCTCAGCGGCATCGCAAACAGCAATGCGTACAGCGCGGCATGGGTCAGCGTCGCGGTGCGCACCTGCCAGCGTGGCAGCCCCGCAAGCGTTGCCGGCGCACCGGCGTAGAACCGCCAGACGAGCCGCAGCAAGGCGAGCACGAGGATCGTGATTCCGATCGATTTGTGCAGCGCGTACACCTCGATCTTGCGCGGCGTATTCGGCAGCGTGTCCATCCACAGACCGATAGCGCTGATCGCGACGATCAGCGCCGCGATCGTCCAGTGCAGGAGCTGGCTGACCGGGCCCCAGCGATCAGCGGGGTTCTTGAACTTCACGGCGTATTTCCGGCATCGGGGTGATCGGGTGCAGGTGCGTCGGCCGGGGTCTCGTCGACCGGCGGCCGGTCGGGGCCATTGCCCCGCGAGCGCACGGCCTCGGCTTCGATTCGCAGCTCGACGCGGTCACCGATCATCGACGGCCATGCATCGATGCCGAACTCCGCGCGGCTCAGCGCACCGGTGGCCGAGAACCCGGCGGTGCGGCGGAACGGCGGCATCGGGTGGCGCTTGATCGCATTGAGGGTGACGTCGAGGCACAGCGGGCGCGTCACACCGCGCAGCGTGAGGTCGCCGCAGACCTTCGCATGCGTCGCATCGACCGGATCGACGTGCGTCGAAACGAAACGCGCGGTCGGGTGGCGGGCGGCATCGAGCAGGCGCGGCGCCAGCGTCGCTTCGTTCCAGCGCGCATCGCCCAGGTCGATGCGCTTCATCGGCACTTCGACTTCCAGTCGTGCGTCCTGCCATCGGTCGGGCTCGAAGTGCAGCGTTCCGGTGCTGCCCGATACGGTGCCGATCGCGTTCGAGAATCCCGCGTGCCCGACCGTGAACATCACCCGCGTGTGCACCGGGTCGAGCGTGTAGGCGTCGATGCCGCCTGCGAATACGGGCGCGGCAACCAGGGCGAGCAGGACAGTCGTGGCCAAGCGTGACATCTGCGCTCCTGTGGTGGGGCTTCCCATGGTAGGCCGATCATCGCCTGCGCACAGCTTGCGCCCGGAACGGCGCGTTGCGAGCATGGGGCCGGGGATGCGCACGCTGCGTGCGCTTGCAAAGGATTGCGCTCATGCCTGTATCCGCTCGCCTGCGGTGCGCCGCGGTGTTCGTGCTTGCCCTGCTCGCGCCGCCGGCGGCTATCGCCGCGCTGCCTGAAACGCCACGCTTCCAGGTGATCGGTCCGGCGGACGGGCTGCCGTCGAGCAATGTGAACGGGATTGCGCTGGATCGCGGCGGCTACCTGTGGGCGGCGACCACCGACGGACTTGCCCGCTACGACGGCGTCAGCATGCGCATCTGGCGCCACGTCCCGGGCGATCGGGCTTCGCTGCCAGGCAACGGCATCACGACCGTCCATGTCGACGCCAGTGACCGGCTGTGGATCGCGGTCGAAGGGCGCGGCATGAGCATGCTCGACGCCGATCGCCGTCGGCTGCGCCATTACTCGAAGGCGACGCACGCGGCACTGGGCAGCGACGACGTATGGGCGTTTGCCAGTCAGGGCGACGTGCTGTGGTTCGGCACGTACGCAGGCGGCCTGCATCGCCTGGATGCCCAGGGCGTGATCACCCGCTATGCGTCGCGGACAGGCGACGACCGCAGCCTGCCGGCCGACACCGTGTTGGCGCTGCGGTTCGACGCACAGGGTCGGCTGTGGGTGGCGACTACGGGTGGACTGGCCCGATGGACCGGGCGCGACTTCGAGCGCGTACCGTTGCCTGGCGCGCAGCCCGATGCGCAGGTGCTGTCGATCAGCCGCGACGGCGATCGCCTTTGGATCGGCAGTGCAACCGGGCTGTACGTGCTCGGCCCCGATGACCGATGGCAGGTGCCGGAGTGGTCGGCGATGTTCGCAGCGCCGAACGTCGTCGCCGACGTGGTGGCAGAGCCCGGTGGGCGTCTCTGGCTCGCCGGTGCGCGCGAACTCTGGCGCGTCGTGCCGGGCAGCATCCCCGAGCCGGTCGAGCTCGGAACGCACGGGCCGCCGCGCCCGATCCAGCAGCTTGCCGCTCAGCGCGACGGTGCGTTGTGGGTGCCGGTAGGCGGCCAGGGACTCGGTCATCTGCGTGCGGACTGGCGGCGGCTTTCGCTGCACACGCGCCGCGAGGGCGGCCTTACTGCTGATCTGTACCGGGGCGTCGCCCCGGCGCGCAGTGGCGGCATCTGGCTGGTCGGAACGGGCGGGGAGCTGCAGCGCCTGCATCGCGACGGCTTGGTCGAGGCGGCGCCCGCGAGTGTCCAGCGAGCGCTGGAAGGGCGGCGCCTCATCTCGGTGGTTGAAGACGGTACAGGCCGCCTCTGGCTCGGCACGCCCACGACGCTCTTGCGGGTCGATCCGGCAGGCAGCGTGCGGGCCTGGGCTGCGGACAGCCCGCAGGACCGTTTGTGCAATGGCCCGGTCTCGCTGCTGGCGACGGCGCCTGACGCCACGCTCTGGGTGGCGTGCTCGGGCCATGGCCTGCAGCAGCGCGATCCTGCGACCGGCCGCGTGCTCACCGACGTTGCCGTGGGTCCCGCGCAGGGCCTGGGCACCGGTGACCTCCACGCACTTGGCTTCGGCCTGGACGGCGCACTGTGGGTCGCCGGCGAGTCGGGGCTGTCGCGATGGGAAGCCAATGCGAGACGGCTGTCGCCCGTGCCGGGCATTGTGGCCGGCGACCGGGTGTTCGCATTCGCGTTCGACCACAACGGCGGTGTGTGGCTGCAGCGCCTGTCGGGGCTCGAACATTACCGGCCGTCCGGCAAGCGCTGGCGGCTCGTCGACCGGGCGGGCGTGGCCGAGGGCATCCCGGGCATCGAAGGCTCGGGCCTGGCGGTCGATGCGCACGGGCGGGTCTGGCTCGGCAGCCAACGTGGCCTGTTCCGGTGGGACCCGCACAGTCGGCGGCTGCGTCAGTTCGGCCTTGGCGATGGGCTGAGCAGCCAGGAGTTCGTCAACCGCGCGTTCGTGCTGGACCGGAACGGCGTGCTGAGCGCCACATTGGCCGACGGAGCCGTAGTCCAGTTCGACACGATGCTGGACGATCCGCGCCCGCTGCAGGCGCCCTTGCGGCTCGATGCGTTGCAGACCCGGCGCGACGGCGCGTGGGCGCCTCTCGACCCGCAGGCCGCGACGCTTGCGCCCGACGAGCGGGAGCTGCGCGTCGTCTTGCGCCTGCTCGCGTTCGACAACCCGCGTGCCAACCGCTACCGGAGCCGACTGCTGGGGCACGACCGCGATTGGGTCACCCATGGCGGCAGCGACCCCGGGGAGCGGGTGTTTTCTGGCATCGCCCCGGGAACGTACACGCTCGAGGCGCGCGCGACCGATGCAGCCGGGCACGAGACTGTGATGGCGCCGCTGCGTATCACCGTACAGGCGCCATGGTGGCGCACGCCATGGGCCATGGTCGGGTTCGCGCTGGCATGCGCGCTGTTGGGCTGGAGCGTGCTGCGCGCGGAACGCATACGCATCCAGCGGCGCGAACGGTTGTATCGGACCGAGCGCGAGCGGGAGCTCGCGAACGAAGCCTCATTGGCCAAGACCCGGTTTCTCGCCACGCTCGGGCACGAAGTGCGCACGCCGATGACTGGGGTGCTCGGCATGAGCGAGCTGCTGCTCGAGACACCCTTGTCGCCGCGCCAGCGCGACTACGCCGGTGCGATCCGGACCGCAGGCGAGCACCTGCTGACCATCGTCAATGACGCGTTGGACCTTGCGCGGATCGAGGCCGGTCGCATCGAGTTGGCGGACGAGGCGTTCGACCTGCGCGGTCTCGTCGGCGAAGTGCACAGCCTGATGGCGCCGCTGGCGCAACGGCGTGGGCTCGCTTTCCACATCGACATCGCCTCGGACGTGCCGCAGGCGGTGCGCGGTGACGCCAGCCGCGTGAGGCAGATCCTGCTGAACCTGCTCGGCAACGCGATCAAGTTCACTGAGTCCGGCCATGTGGCGCTCAGGGTTGACGCCCATGCGGACGTCATCCGCTTTGCGATCAGCGACACCGGCCCCGGGCTCAGTGAGCAGCACTGTGAACGGCTGTTCCGCCGCTTCGAACAGGCCGACGGTGCACACACCGCCACCCGGTACGGCGGCAGCGGGCTCGGCCTGGCGATCTGTCAGGAGCTCGCAACGGCCATGGGTGGCTGCATCGGCGTCGTCAGCGCACCGGGGCAGGGCACGCGCTTCGAGGTCGACCTGCCGCTGGCGGCCGCAACCCTTCCAATCCCGGCCCGGTGCGAGGACGTGCTGCCCGCACTGAGCCCGTTGCGTCTGCTACTGGTCGAGGACGACCCCACCGTCGCTGAGGTCGTCTCGGCGATGCTGCGCGCACAAGGGCACGAGGTCGTGCATGTCGGCCACGGCCTCGCAGCGCTTGCCGAGATCGCCACCGCGACGTTCGACCTCGTGCTGCTCGACCTCGATCTGCCGGGGCTCGATGGCATCGAGCTTGCGCGTCACCTGCGCACGCTCGGGTTCGACCTGCCGCTGGTCGCCCTGACTGCGCGTGCGGATGCCGGGGCCGAAGCGCAGTCGCTTGCCGCCGGCTTCGACCGTTTCCTGCGCAAGCCGGTCACCGGCGCGATGCTTGCGGCCGTGCTGCGGGATGCGGTCTCGGCGGCGGAAATGCGTTGAGGCAGTCGGGCCGATGAGCCGAACAGGCAACGCGGAACATTCCGCCGGCCACCGCGGGAAAAGGCTGACGCGCGAGGCGGACCAGCCGGAGAGGCGGCTTCAGCTCAGCGCGCGCTGAGCCGGTGCACAGCCTCGACGAGCGCGCCGACGTGTTCGGGATTCATGTCCGGCGACAGCCCGTGGCCGAGGTTGAACACGTGGCCCTCGCGCGAACCGCCGTTGCCGTCCCGGTAGCTGTCGAGTGCACGGCCGACTTCGCGCGCGATCGCCTCGGGCTGCGCGTACAGCGTCACGGGGTCGAGGTTGCCCTGGATCGCAACGCGTCCGCCAATGCGGCGCGCGGCCTCGCCCAGTTCCACCGTCCAGTCCACGCCCACGCCTTCGGCGCCGCTTGCGGCAAGCTCTTCCAGATACGGATCGTTGCCCTTGCCGAACAGGATCAGCGGTGCGCGCTCGGCGCCATCGCCGCGTGGCAGTTCGGCCGCGATGCGCTGCAGATAGCGGAGCGAAAACTCGCGGTACATCGAAGGCGACAGCACGCCGCCCCAGGTATCGAACACCTGCAGTGCCTGCGCGCCGGCCTGGTGCTGCGCGGCGAGGTAGGCGATCACCGCGTCGGTCGTGATTTCGAGCAGCCGGTGCATCGCGGCCGGATCATTGAGCGCGAGTGATTTGACCTTCGAGTAGTTGTCGCTACCGCCGCCTTCAACCATGTAGCAGGCCAGCGTCCACGGACTGCCGGAGAAGCCGATCAGCGGCACGCTGCCGTCGAGCTCGCGGCGGATTGTCCGCACCGCGTTCATCACGTAGCCCAGCTCGGTTTCCATGTCGGGCACCGCGAGTTTTGCGATATCAGCCGCCGAGCTGATCGGCCGTTCGAACTTCGGGCCTTCGCCTTCCGCGAAATACAGGCCCAGCCCCATCGCGTCGGGCACGGTGAGGATGTCGGAGAACAGGATCGCCGCATCGAGCGGAAACCGGCGCAGCGGCTGCAATGTCACTTCGCAGGCCAGTTCCGGGTTCATCGCCAGCTTGAGGAAGCTGCCAGCCTGCGCGCGGGTGGCGCGGTACTCGGGCAGATAGCGACCGGCCTGCCGCATCAGCCACACCGGCGTGCGGTCGACGGGTTCGCGCCGCAGCGCACGCAGGAAACGGTCGTTCTTCAGCGGGGTCGACACAGGTGGTCCTCGGTTTATCGGCGTCCGGCGCTACACCGACCCGCGATTGCCGGCCGCGTGCAGCGGTTCAAACGCCGGGACGGACAAGCGCCGGCGCGAGTGGGGCGTTACTTCGGTGCGTTTGCGGTCTGGACCGGCCTTGCAGCCGGGCGTTCGGAGGCGCATGAGCCGCTGTAGCGACTCATCGGCGCGCCTCCTCGTTCCGGCCCGGCCTTGCGGCCAGGCGTTCGGAGGCGCATGAGCCGCTGCAGCGGGTCATCGGCGCGCCTCCTGGTTCCGGCCCGGCCTTGCGGCCAGGCGTTCGGAGGCGCATGCCCCGCTGCAGCGGGTCATCGGCGCGCCTCCTCACCCTGCGCGAACATCAGTTGGAAGCCGCGCTTGAGGTGCTGGTCGCGCGCCTGTTCCAGCGCACGCACGGCCGATTCGCGGTCCATGAACTGTTCGCGCCGCACCGTGCTGCGGCCGCCGATCTGCCCGGCTTCGCGCACGAGCGTGCAGCCGCCGAGTAGGTCGGGTTGCAGCATCAGTTGCACGAACCGCGGGGCTTCGTTGCCTTCCGGCCGTTGTTGCATGAGCAGGCGCATGGGCGCGGATTGTAGCGGCTGCGGTGTGGGTGCGGCCCGCAACCGGCCGCACCTGCGTTACTGCAGCGCTCAGGCCGGGCCCAGAACCGAGAGCACCGCCGCGTCTTCGACGCCCGCGGCGATGTGTGCCTCGCCCGCGCCGTGCCAGAGGATGAAGCGCAGGCCACGTGCGTCGGCCTTCTTGTCCAGCCGCATGCGTGCGAGCAGCGCCGCCGGGTCCAGGCCTGGCGGCAGCGCCGTCGGCAGGCCGAGCCGCTCGAGCAGGGTGCGCAACCGCTGTGCATCCTCGGGCGCTGCGATGCCGAGTGCCGCGGACAGATTGGCCGCCAGCACCATGCCGACCGCGACCGCTTCGCCATGGTTGAGGCCATCGCCGGTCGCGCCGGCATAGCCCTGCTCGGTTTCGATCGCATGGCCGAACGTGTGACCGAAATTCAGCAGTGCGCGATCGCCGCGCTCGAACGGGTCACGTGCGACGACTTCGGCCTTATAGCGGCACGAGCGCGCGATCGCTTCGGCGAGCACGTCGCCCTGGCCCGCCACGAGTGCGTCCGTGTTGCGCTCGAGCCAGCCCAGGAACGTGACGTCGAAAATCGCCCCGTACTTCACGACTTCGGCCAACCCCGCGCGCAGCTCGCGCGCGGGCAGACTGCGCAGCGTCGAGGTGTCGGCGATGACCGCGCACGGTGGATGGAACGCGCCGACGAGGTTTTTGCCGGCCGGCAGGTCGACCGCGGTCTTGCCGCCCACGGACGAGTCGACCATCGCGAGCAGCGTGGTCGGCAGCTGCACTACGTCGATGCCGCGCATCCAGCAGGCCGCCGCGAACCCGGCCAAGTCGCCAACCACGCCGCCGCCGAGCGCGAACACGGTCGCATCACGGGTCGCACCGAGCCGTGCCAGCGAGTCAAGGCACTCGGTGAAGCGCGCGAGCGTCTTCTCGTGCTCGCCCGGTGGCAGCACGTAGCGGTCGATGACCAGCTCGGGGCGGGCCTGCTGCAGCGCATCGGCCACCTGTTGTGCATAGAGCGGGGCGACGTGTTCATCGCTGACCAGCAATGCATGCCGACCGCGCATCGGCCCGGTGAGCAGGCGGCCGTCGTGCAGCAGGTCCGGGCCGATCGAGATGCGATATGCGCGATCGCCCGCGACGTCGACGGTGTGCATGGACGTCATGCGCGTGCTTCCAGAGTGTTTTCGCGCACGGCGAGCCGGGTCTCGATCACGGAGGCCACCGCATCGGCCTCGAGGGCGTCGGTATCGACCGAAAGTTCCGCGAGTTCGCGGTATAGCGGAGTGCGTTGCGCGGCCATCGCCTGCAGCACCGCAGCACGGTCCGGCCGCGCGAGCAGCGGCCGGCTGTGGTCGCCCTCCAGCCTGCGAACCTGCGCCTCGACGCTCACGTGCAGATGCACGACGCAGCCGCGCGCGTGCATGCGTTCGCGATTGTCGGCATCGAGCACCGCGCCACCACCGGTCGCCAGCACGCCTGCGGGGCGTGCGAGCAGGTCTGCCAACACCTCCCGCTCGAGCATGCGGAACGCGGCTTCGCCATCGCGCTCGAAGAGGCGTGTGATCGATAGGCCCGCGCGATGCTCGATCTCCGCGTCGGCATCGAGGAACGGCAGGTTCCAGCGCGTGGCCAGCAGGCGGCCGACGCTGGATTTGCCAGCGCCCATCGGGCCTACCAGCACGAGCATGCGTTCGAGGTTCATGCCCGAATGCTAACAAGCCGGACAAACACCGGTGGATGCGTCATCGCACAGGCGGGGCCACAATAGGCCGATGACTCCCGAACTGCTCGAAGAAGCCCTCGCCACGTTCGCCGTGCTCTTCGACGAAGCGCGCGCCGCCGGCGAGCCCGACCCGACTGCGATGGTCGTCGCCACCGCGTCGCTGGACGCACGACCGTCGGCGCGGACCGTGCTGCTCAAGCATCACGACGCGCGCGGCTTCGTGTTCTACACCCACCTCGACGGCCGCAAGGGACGCGACCTGCAGGCGAATCCGCATGCGGCGCTGCTGTTCCACTGGCCGCGCGTGCGTGAGGGCGTGCAGGTGCGAATCGAGGGTGGAGTCGAGATCGTCTCCGACGACGAGGCCGATGCGTACTTCGCGACGCGGCCGCGTGGCAGCCAGCTCGGCGCATGGGCATCGATCCAGTCCGAGACGCTGGAATCGCGCGAGGTTTTCTTCGAGCGGCTTGCGCACGTGGAGCGCGAGTTCGAGGGGCGCGACGTGCCGCGACCGATGCGTTGGACCGGCCTGCGCGTGCGCCCCGAGCGTATCGAGTTCTGGTACGGCGCCGCGTACCGACTGCACGAGCGGTGGCTGTACGAAGGCGGCCTGGCTGGCGAGTGGTCCAAGCGGATGCTGTATCCGTGAGCGTGCATCGCCAGCGGCCGGGCGTGCGCGACGCGGCAGCGCGATGTGCAGGTTCCGGGCGGTCGTGGATTCACGTGGCGCAACCCTTGCAACCCGTACTTCCGGAGTGCAGGCGATGAGCCAGGTCGACGTGTCTGCGATACCAGGCGCGGCGATGGCCGCATCGGCCTACGGCCCGCGCCGCATCGTCTGCCTGACCGAGGAGCCCACCGAAACGCTGTACGCACTCGGTGAGGCGCACCGCATCGTCGGCATCAGCGGATTCACCGTACGGCCGGCGCGTGCGCGAAAGGAAAAGCCGAAGGTCAGCGCATTCACGAGCGCGAAGATCGGCGAGATCCTCAAGCTCGAGCCGGATTTCGTGATCGGCTTTTCCGACATCCAGGCCGACATCGCAGCCGAGCTGATCCGGCACGGCGTCGAGGTCTGGATCAGCAATCACCGCAGCGTCGACGGCATCCTCGACTACATCCGCCGCCTCGGCGCACTGGTCGGCGCGGCCGACAAAGCCAATGCGTACGCCGATTCGCTGCAGCAGGGCCTCGAAGAGATCCAGGCGAGCGCGGCGCTGCTGCCGAGGCGGCCGAAGGTCTACTTCGAGGAATGGGACGAGCCGCTGATCACCGGCATCCGGTGGGTGGTCGAACTGATGCGTATCGCCGGTGGCGATGACGTGTTCCCGGAGCTCGCGAACGAGTCACTCGCCAAGAACCGCATCCTCGCGACGACCGACCCCGTGGTGGCGCGCGCGCCGGATATCATCTTCGGCTCGTGGTGCGGTAAGAAGTTCCGGCCTGAAAAGGTTGCGGCGCGCCCCGGCTGGGATGCGATCCCTGCGGTGCGCAACGGCGAGCTGCACGAGATCAAGTCGCCGCTGATCCTTCAGCCTGGCCCGGCGGCGCTGACCGACGGCGTGCGCGAGATCGCGCGCGTGATCGAGGCCTGGGTGCAGCGCTACGCATAACGGCTTGGCTCTGCGGCCGGGCATGCAGGGCATACGCGACCGACGGAGTTGTCGGTCGCGGTAGCGCTAGCGGGCGTCGATCAGGATGCCGGCCCGGTGCCCGGCGACACTTCGCGGATGAGCTGCATCGCCTCGGTGGCGCCTTCGGGCGTCGTCACGCGGATATCGAAGCGCAGCGTGTCGGGAATATCGGCGTCGACGGTGCCGACGTAGTCGACCAGCCCGTTCGCGAGCACTTCCTTGAGCTCGAGCGTCTGCTGCCGGCCGCGCAGGTCGGTGGACGTCGCCTGCACCTTCAGCGGCACCGAGACGAGGTTGCCGACATCGCCGCGCCGGCCCGACACGCGCAGCATCACGAGGTCCGGGCGGCGTTCGATGCCGTGCTCGGCCGCGACCTCGGTCGGGATCGCCGCGGTCGGCATGGCGACGGCGTACACCGTGGTCTCGCCGATGCGCGTCTCGACCTGCTGGCTGCTGCCGGGCACTTGGACCGACTCGCCGGGTGTGGCCGAGATCGGGCGCGCCGCGCCGCCAGCTGCAGCGGGCGATTCGCCGCCACCGCCACAGCCCGCCATCGACAGGACCGCGATGGCGATCAGCGCGCGCAGCGGCGCGCTGCGCAGGGTCGTGCTTGCATGGGTTGTACCGGTCATAGAAACCTCAGTCGTTGGTGGCCGACAGCTCGCGGCCGCGGTGGGTGGCGGCCGCGATCGCGCGGCCCACAAGTTCTTGGAAACCGCCGGCCTCGAACGTCTCGATCGCGGCCTGCGTGGTGCCGCCGGGCGAGGTGACGCGCGCGCGCAGCACGGGTGCCGGATCTTCGAGCCGCGCCAGCATCGTCGCGGCGCCCAGCAGCGTCTGCTGCACCAGCGCACGCGCGGCCTGGGGTGGCAGGCCCTGGGATTCGCCGGCCTGCTGCATCGCCTCGGCGAGCAGGAACACATACGCGGGGCCGCTGCCGGACACCGCGGTCACCGCATCCATCTGTGCCTCGTCGTCGATCCAGACCGTCGTGCCGGCCGCGGCGAGCAGCTGCGTCGATGCCTTGCGCTGCGTCGCATCCACCGCCGCGCTCGCGAACAGTCCGGTCACGCCGGCGCCGAGCAGAGCCGGGGTGTTCGGCATCGCGCGCACGATCGCAAGTTCACGGCTGCCGCCGAGCCACCGCTGCAGCTGGCCTGCGGTGATGCCCGCGGCCACCGACAGCACCAGCGGCGATTGCGCCTGCGCGACAGGGGCCAGGTCCATGCAGACCTGCCGCATCACCTGCGGCTTGACCGCCAGCAGCCACTGCGTCGCGCCGTCGCAGGCATCGCGTGCGTGTTCGAACGTCTGCACGCCGAAGTCGGTGGCCAGCGCGGCGCGCAGCGATTCAACCGGCTCGGCAACCCGGATGCGGCCAGGGTCGTGTCCGCGCGCGACCAGGCCCCCGATCAGGCTGCGGGCCATGTTGCCGCCGCCGATGAATGCGATCGTGTCGGTGGAGCCTGAAGGGGTCGGTTCTGTCATCGGGCCGGTATCGCAGCGGGAAGGGATGGAACGGGGCGGGTATAGCGGAGGGCGCGCGTCGACGGTCAGCCGGAGCCCGGCATGCCGGCGTCGGCATCGGACTTGGGCGGCCTTGCACCGAACAGCGCGGTGCCGATGCGAACCATCGTCGCGCCCTCGGCAATCGCGACCGCACAGTCATCGCTCATGCCCATCGAAAGCGTATCGGCCTGCGGGTGATGCCGGCGCAACGCTTCGAACAGCTCGCGCGTGCGGCGAAACGCAGGGCGACGCTGCTCGGGGTCGGCGTGTGGAGTCGGGATCACCATCAACCCGCGCAGCGCGAGGCGCTCGTGCCCGGCCATCGCTTCGGCAAGGCCGGCGACATCGTCGGGTCGGCAGCCGTGCTTGCTCGCCTCGTCATCGATATTGACCTGCACCAGCACCTGCAGCGGCGGCAGGTGGGTCGGCCGGTGGCGGGCGAGAGCCTCGACTACTCGGATTCGGTCGACCGTCTGCACCCAGTCGAACAGCGCCGCCGCGTCGCGTGCCTTGTTCGTCTGCAGGTGGCCGATCAGGTGCCACTCCAGGTCCAGCCCGGCGAGCGCCTCGCGCTTGGCCGCGGCCTCCTGCACGTAGTTTTCGCCGAACGCGCGCTGGCCGGCGGCGGCCAGTTGTGCGACCGCAGTCGCAGGTTGGAACTTGGATACCGCCAGCAGGCGCGGTCGCGGCTGACGCGCCTGCCGCGCTGCGGTATCTAGACGGTCCAGAACCTCGTCGAAGGCGGCGGTCGGCACGGGCAAATCCTGTGTTGGCGCGCCGGAAAGACGGCGCGGGCAGGTGGATATACTGCCGCGCAGGGGTCGTTCAGTTCCACATTCAGCTTCGCAGCAGTGCGGGGAGCACGCTCATGGATATCGCCGAACTGTTGGCGTTCTCGGTCAAGAACAAAGCCTCTGACCTTCACCTCTCGGCCGGTCTGCCGCCGATGATCCGCGTCGATGGCGACGTGCGCCGCATCAACATCCCGGCACTGGACCACAAGCAGGTCCACTCGCTCGTCTACGACATCATGTCGGACAAGCAGCGCCGCGATTATGAGGAATTCCTCGAGGTCGACTTCTCGTTCGAGATCCCGGGCCTCGCGCGCTTCCGCGTCAACGCCTTCAACCAGAACCGCGGCGCCGGCGCGGTGTTCCGCACGATTCCGTCCGAAGTGCTGACGCTCGAGATGCTCGGCTGCCCGCCGATCTTCCGCGAGCTCATCAACCAGCCGCAGGGCCTGATCCTGGTGACCGGGCCGACCGGCTCGGGCAAGTCGACCACGCTCGCGGCGATGATCGACCACATCAACAAGAACGAGTACGGCCACATCCTCTCGGTCGAGGATCCGATCGAGTTCGTGCACACCTCGCAAAAGTGCCTGATCAACCAGCGCGAAGTGCACCGCGACACGCACGGCTTCAACGAGGCGTTGCGCTCGGCGCTGCGTGAGGACCCGGACTACATCCTGGTCGGCGAGTTGCGCGACCTTGAAACGATCCGCCTTGCACTGACCGCCGCGGAAACCGGCCACCTCGTGTTCGGCACGCTGCATACATCGTCAGCCGCGAAGACCATCGACCGAATCATCGACGTGTTCCCGTCGGGCGAAAAGCCGATGGTCCGCTCGATGCTGTCCGAATCGCTGCGCGCAGTGATCTCGCAGGCGCTGCTCAAGAAGGTCGGCGGCGGACGCACCGCGGCCTGGGAAATCATGACCGGCATTCCGGCGATCCGTAACCTCATTCGCGAGGACAAGGTCGCGCAGATGTACTCGGCGATCCAGACCGGCCAGAACTACGGAATGATGACGCTCGACCAGCACCTGCAGGACCTGGTCAAGCGTGGCCTGATCCTCAAGCCGCAGGCGCGCGAGTACGCGAAGGACAAGCGCCTGTTCGATTGACCTGCATGACCTGATCCGGGCGCATCCGCTGCCCGGGTCCCGCTTCCACCTGCCACGCACTGCCCGCGTGGTCGCCGGGAGCGTCCTGTTCCGAACCTCGAAATCCGCTCCCAGGAGCATCCCCCATGAGCACCACCCCGGCCGGCAGCGGCATCGATTTCACCTCGTTCCTCAAGCTGATGGCGCAGCAGAAGGCGTCGGACCTGTTCATCACCGCCGGCATGCCGCCGTCGATGAAGGTCCACGGCAAGATCTCCCCGGTCACGCAGACCCCGCTGACCCCGCAGCAGTCGCGCGACCTCGTGCTCAACGTCATGACCCCGCCGCAGCGCGAGGAGTTCGAGAAGACGCACGAGTGCAACTTCGCGATCGGCCTTGCCGGCGTCGGCCGCTTCCGCGTGTCGTGCTTCTACCAGCGCAACCAGGTCGGCATGGTGCTGCGCCGCATCGAGAGCAAGATCCCCACGCTCGACGAGCTGCAGCTGCCGCCGGTGCTCAAGTCGCTGGCGATGACCAAGCGCGGCATCATCATCTTTGTCGGTGCGACCGGCACCGGTAAGTCGACCTCGCTCGCGGCGATGATCGGCTACCGCAACCAGAACTCCACCGGCCACATCATCACGATCGAAGACCCGATCGAATTCGTGCACAAGCACGAGGGCTGCATCATCACGCAGCGCGAGGTCGGCATCGACACCGAGAGCTGGGAAGCGGCACTGAAGAACACGCTGCGCCAGGCGCCTGACGTGATCATGATCGGCGAGGTGCGCACGCGCGAAGGCATGGACCACGCGATCGCGTTCGCCGAAACCGGCCACCTGGTGCTGTGCACGCTTCACGCGAACAACGCGAACCAGGCGATGGACCGCATCCTCAACTTCTTCCCGGAAGACCGCCGCCACCAGCTGCTGATGGACCTGTCGCTGAACCTCAAGGGCGTGGTCGCGCAGCAGCTCGTGCCGACGCCGGACGGGAAGGGCCGCCGCGTCGCGATGGAGATCCTGCTCGGCACGCCGCTGGTGCAGGACTACATCCGCGACGGCGAGATCCACAAGCTCAAGGAGGTCATGAAGGAGTCGACCAACCTGGGCATGAGGACGTTCGACCAGGCGCTGTTCGAGCTCTACCAGGCCGGCGAGATCGCCTATGAGGACGCGCTGCGCTACGCCGACTCGCAGAACGAGGTGCGCCTGCGCATCAAGCTGTCGCAGGGCGGCGATGCGAAGACGCTCGCGTCCGGGCTCGAGGGCGTCGAGGTGTTCGAAGCGCGCTGATCCGCGGCCAACGGCCAGGTGATGTGGAAGGGGCGGGCGACCGCCCCTTTCGCGTTTTCGGAATTCGAAGCGGCGGAAGCTGGGCATTCCTGGGTGAGCGGCCACGGTGCGCGCCATGTCCCAGGCAGAGTGCGCCCGGTAACTGCGGTGGTTTGGGCGTGCCGCGGTCGCGCTACGACGACACCGCGTCGCGGCTCGACGGCTAGAATGCCGTTATGTCGATCATGCCTACCCCGCTCAAGAGCCAGCTGCTGATCGCGCTACCCGCGATGCCCGACGAGCGCTTCTCGCGCAGCGTCACGCTGATCTGCCAGCACGACGACGATGGTGCGATGGGCATCGTCGTCAATCGTGCCTCGGAATACACGCTGGGCGAGGTGCTGTCGCAGATGGGCCTGGAAAACGTGGACGAGCGGCTGCGCACGCAGATCGTGCTGGCCGGCGGCCCGATGCATCCCGAGCGCGGCTTCGTGCTGCACGACGGCGGCATGCAGTGGGACTCGTCGCTGCGCATCAATGACGCGCTTACCCTGACGACCTCGCGCGACATCCTTGAATCGATGGCACGTGGCGAAGGCCCCGAGCACGCGATCGTCGCGCTCGGTTGCGCAGGCTGGGGCACGGGCCAGCTCGAGCACGAACTCACCGAGAACAGCTGGCTGATGGCGCCGTCGGACGCCGAGCTGCTGTTCGCGACGCCGCTGGATGCGCGCTGGCAGGCCGCGGCGGGACGCATCGGCGTCGATTTCGCGTTCCTGGCCGACTACAGCGGCCACGCATGAGCGGCGCGGAGGCGGGCGCGGGCGGTATCCGGCGCGACGGCACGGTGCTGGGCTTCGACGTCGGTTCGCGCCGCATCGGCGTCGCGGTCGGCAGCGCGTTCGGCAACGGCGCACGCGCGATCGCGGTGATCGATGTCCATAACGACCAGCCGAACTGGAACGCGCTCGACAAGGTGCAGCGTGAGTGGCGCCCGGCGGGCCTCGTCGTGGGCGATCCGCTCACGCTCGAAGGCGGCGACCAGCCGGCCCGTCAGCGCGCCCACGCGTTCGCCCGCGCGCTGCATGCGCGCTACCAGTTGCCGGTCGTGCTGATCGACGAGCGCGCCAGCTCGATCGAAGCCGCCCAGCGTTTCGCGAACGATCGTGCCGAAGGCCGCAAGCGCCGCCGCGATGCCGCCGCGCTCGATGCCGTGGCCGCCGCGGTTATCGTCGAGCGCTGGCTTGCCTCGCCCGACGATGCGATCGACCTCGCCGCATTGCCCGCGGCATGACCCAGACGAACGGAACCGAACGAATGCAACACCTGCTGACGCTGGATGGCCTGCCACGCGCGCAACTGATCGAACTGCTCGACCGCGCGCAACAGTTCGCGGACGGACACGTCGACCGCGCCGCGCTCGCCGGAACTGCGGTGTGCACGCTGTTCTTCGAGCCGTCCACGCGCACCCGCATGAGCTTCCAGCTGGCCGCGCAGCGCCTTGGCGCGGACGTGCTGAACTTCGACGTCTCGACCTCGTCCGCGCGTAAGGGCGAGACCGCGCGAGACACATTGAGGAACCTCGAAGCGATGGGCATGAGCGGTTTCGTCGTGCGCCACCAGGACGACGGGGCGGTCGCGGCGCTCGCCGAGTCGGCCGAGCCCGGCACCGCGCTGATCAATGCGGGCGACGGCCGCAGCGCGCATCCGACGCAGGGCCTGCTGGACATGCTGACGCTGCGCCAGGCGAAGGGCGGCGATTTCAGCCGGCTGAAGGTGCTGATCGTCGGCGACGTGCGCCACTCGCGCGTCGCGCGCTCGGACCTGCATGCATTGCGCACGCTCGGTGCGACCGAAGGCGGGCAGGGCATCGAGATCCGTGTCTGCGGACCGCAGTCACTGCTGCCGCAGGACCACACGCTGGATGGCTGCATCGTTTCGCATGACCTCGATGCCGCGCTCGAAGGCGTCGATGCGGTCATGATGCTGCGCCTTCAGCGCGAGCGCATGGAGGAGGGGCTGATCAGCTCGCTCGATGAGTACCACCGCGACTACGGGCTTACGCAGTCACGCCTGCGCCGTGCTGCGAATGATGCGGTCGTGCTGCATCCGGGGCCGATCAATCGCGGCGTCGAGATCACCGACGAGGTCGCGGATGGCCCGCAGTCGCTGATCCTCCGCCAGGTGGCGAACGGCGTCGCCGTGCGGATGGCGGTGCTCGAGCGCGTGCTGCGCCGCTGACGCGCCTGCTGCGCCGCGGCTTTTTGGCCGACAAGGTGCATGACTCCGCCGGCGGTCGATCTAGTTCCGGGGCTCCGGCGTGTCACGGCACAGTGCGCAATGCTGCCCGCGGCGCGACTGGTAAAGGCGGGCGCCCGTGAACACCGCGGCTGTCAGGAAGGCCCACAGCAGGGCCTCCGTGGCGGCCTGGCTGGCGGGTCGCCCTCGGGCCAGATGCGATGCCGCAATGACGACGAACGCTGCGGCGAACACGGTCAGATAGCGGCGTATCCAGAAGCGTGTCCCCATCTGTGTGCACTCGCGTGGTTCAGGCCGCGCCGTGTGGCGGAGGCGGCAACGGCGGGTGGCGCAGCGTCTTCACGCCCCGCAGCGGAATAGTCAGGCCGATCAGTGCGCACGGCACGCTGGGGTCGTGTCCGAAAACGAGGGCGGACCGGCCGCACAGGTGGCCTGCGGCAACTTGCAGTACCCCGGGCCGCCACCGGTCAGGGACGGCCAGCCAGGGCAGCGAGCTAGTCGTGAGTCCGTGCGGATGCAGACCCGGGTTCCGGGACGCTACGGCACGCATCGCCGGAACGATCAGGCAAGCAGCCGCTTCACGCAGCGGGACCGAGACGGTCAAGGGTCAGCCACCGGCCGTACCTGGGCTCTCAGGATGCCCAGCTCCGCGAGTAGGCACTCGACTGCTTCGGGCAACATGACCGGCCACAGAAAAAGCCCATGAACAAGCGCGGCGGGTCGTGGGCGCGCATTGGGCTCGCGTGGCGTCGTATGCAGATAGGAAACCAGCTCGTATGCGAAGTACAGCACGCCACCGAGCACACCGGGCACGGCCCACGTCGACAACGACTCGCGCCAGGGCAGCACGATGAACATGGCGACCCCGGCGAGGTAACCGGCGAGGAGCCCCAGATTTCGCCAGCCCCGGATGTGCGGGCGGTTCGAGAGCGAGAACAGCGCGCTCCATGCGGCCGTCGCGCCCAATATGGCCAGCCAGAACGGATTGACCAGCTCTGACACGACTCCCTCCTTGGGGCCTACCGTTCGGGCGGGCAGCGCAGAGCCGTCCCGTTGCAGTTGATCTGCCGGCTTCTAGATATCACCGTTTGTCACTGCGCGGCCAGAGGGGGCCGGAATGGATGATCGAATCCGCATGAGCGCCTTCAGAAACCAGCTCATGTGAGGGCGACCCAGCGCTGCCGCGGAACCATGCCGGAGACGAACCTCGCCAGCAAACGTGGCCGGCCTCGAGTCGTCATCAGTCCCTTTGTCCGATTGCAGTGCATGCCGGACTCATGAGCCGAGCCGGTGGAGCGGGCGTCGAACGTGTTGCCCCTGCACCTGGAGATGGCGCGGCTCGTTCTCCGTTGGCTTCGCGCACCGCCCTTCGTGAAGGGGCGCGGCGGGCCTGGTGCCGCAATCAGGCGTCGTGCGGGAAATCCAGGTAGAGGGGCAGCACCACACCGGTCAGCCAGACCCCGTTGGCGGAGCAGAAAAACGCGTGACCATCACGGTGCATGTCCGCGGCGTGCACAACAAGCACGGCAGGCGTGCCGTGACGGCGTCCGACCGCAAGGGCAGTGGCGCGATTGGCCGACAGGTGCACGTGCTGCCGCGAGCGGGGCGAAAGCCCGGTCGCGCGGATCAGCGGCAAGAATCGTGTCGCGGTGCCGTGGAACAGCACTTCGGGAGGCTCCGCCGGAACAAGGCCCAGGTCCACCGCGACAGAGTGTCCCTGATTCGCCCGGATCCGCGTGCCCGACGGGTCAATGGCAAAGCGACGCTTGTCATTCGTCGCCACGATCTCTTCAACCAGCGCACGGGTCAGGCCCCTCCCGTGCGCGTTGGCGAGCCGCACGAGATCATCCAGGTCCGCCCAGCCCGCGGAGTCGAGCTCCAGGCCGATCCGCCCCGGCTCGTGCCGAAGCACCAGGCTGAGGAACTTGCTCTTCGATTCGAGCCGCCTGTCCATTGCCTACGGAGTCGGACTGAGGATCAAGCCGAGCCCCGACCTTCCTTCGGACCGGCCACGTCGTGTGCGGTCATCGGATGACCCGGGAAATGATCGCGACGACCACCAGAGCTCCGCCCGCATAGCCCAGATAGCGCGGCAGGGTCGTCCGGGTGGAAGTACCGCTTGTGTTCCCGCGCGAGATCGCTGCAAGCTCCAGGCCGGAAGAAACCGCGAGTAGTGACAGGCCGATCGCTGCCAGTAAGTCGGGCGCATCGTGCGTCCTGGAGAAATCGAAAAATCGCACGGCGGCGAGCACGGCAAACAACACCGTAAGCGCCTTCTTCCAACGTTGACCGGATAGGGCATCCATGGGAGCAGTACCTGATTGAGCCGGGCCGCGAAGCGGCGTCCGCTTGGACGAATTGTTGGACCTCGCTGCTTCATCTTCAACAGCAGGACTTCGGCTTCCTGTAGAGATCGAGTTCCTGGGGCGGCCGCTCGGCGTCAATAACTACAGCATCATCGAGCTTGTTGGCTGCGTGGGATTCGCCGGACCGGACCGTGGTAACGCGCCCTCGTCCCATTGAGACACACTTTTGACATCAGGATTCGGTCCCGCCAGGCGGCGGAGATCGATCGGCTGTCTTGTTCGCCGGGGTCCTGAGTAGACCTGACTGCTCAGGCGCTAGCTCCACGATACGGCGTAAGGTCTAGACAGCGACGTCCTGTGTACCGCAGGCCAGCAGCCGGCAGCGCTACTTCGGCGGCTCCGTGGCGTCGGGGAAGGTCGGGGCACGTTCCTCGCGCACCACAACTACGCCATCGAAATGCCTCGACCATCGATCAACCTGTGCTTTTCCAAACAGGCGCGACGTTCTGCCGTCATGGGCCCGCAGTGCCTGGTTGTTGAGATACCGCGCTTGCGCGCCTGACGTCAGCGCACGCGCTTCGAGCGCGTCGTCGGGCAGCTCGGGCAACCGCGCACGCTTGGAGCCACGCCGCCCCGACTCGCCAGAAAGCGCGGTGAATCCGATGGTCGCCATGTCGGTCTCGCCTGCACCGGCAAGCAGCGCGCCGAGCGGCTTCCACGGCAGTGCACCCTGTTCACGTGCCGCATGCGAGGTGGCGGTCCAAACAACGACCTTGCTGCCTTTGGGCAGCCGCTCACGGTACCAGTCCAGGATGCGGTGCATCGAGCGATCACGTTCACGCCCTTCGGGCGAGCGGTTCTGCCGGCTGAAGTAGTGGAACAGGCTTTCCACCATCAGGCGGTCGGACGAGGCATCGTTGTCGGCGTAACGGGCCAATGCCTGCCGCGCGCAGACCTGCAGCCGCTCACGCTCGGGTGCGTCGAAGCGATGCGTTTTGTCATAGGTCCAGTCGAGATTGCGCGCGACCGCCTGCTGGCACGTGGCGGCATCCGTAGCCGGCAGTTGTGCTGCAACCAGGGCCGGCATCACCGCGCTCGCATGCCGCGAGGTCGCGCCAGGCTGGTCGTCGATCCCGCCCACCACCAGGCGACGCCGGACCGCCTGATCGAACAGCCAGCTCCGGAAACCCGCAAGCTCCACGTTCGACCAGAACCCTCCGATCGCATTGTCAAGTCGGGCCGCCTTCGCGTCCCCACGGGCCACGGCCTGCTCGAAGCCGATGAAGTCGTAATCACCGGCTTCGAATAACACCGCGTCGAATCCGCAGCGTTCCACCAGCCGTTGGACGATACGTGCCTTGAGGGCGAATCCGACCGCCTCACCGTGTCCGGGCAATTCTCCGAGGAGTACAAGGTCACGATCGCAAACATCACGTACGACCTGCCGCTCGACGGCCTGCAGGTCGCGCTCGCTCGTATGCCCCGAGAAGGTCAGCAAGAGCAGCGACGTGGAGACGAGAAGCGTGAGGCAACGCGCGTACGCGCAACCGGACCTGCCCATAGGTGCATCCTGCAATGGAAGAGCGCGGTTGGACTGCGCATGGCCGCCCGAGTTCCGTGCGGCGGTTAGGTCCGGCGATATATGGCTAACGTAGCTAAAACGTGTCCGATCCCAGGGGCTCACCCCGGCTGGTCAATCAGCACTTGGGTACGCACCGGGCGAGGCGCGCAACGCTGGTCGAGCTCCAACAGCCCGACCCTCACCGCGACAATGCCCTCGGGCTGCTTACTCTCGAAGAGGTTGATCCTGTTCTGTCGTGAGTCGTCGTAAAAGCGCATGACGAATACGTTACCGGGCACGCGGTTGCGCAGTGGCTTGGCCCAACTGATGTGGTGTCGCGGAGGACAGTCAATCGCACCTAACACCTGAGTTAAGCCGCGCCGCGAAGCGGCGTCGGCTTGGACGAATTGTTAGGGCCGTAAGCGCGTGACCCTAGCCGCCCAGAACCTTATGC
>NZ_JBHLTG010000016.1:0-93860 GCF_042434515.1 Lysobacter korlensis | reverse complement strand
CGATCGAGTCGTCCCCGATGATCGCGAACGGACCCACCGGGATCTCCCCACCGAACTCATCCGCCTGCCCGGTGATCACACACGGCACCGCCTCGCCACGAGCCGCCCACGCCGTCGCATACGTCGAATGGGTGTGCACCACCCCGCCGACCTCCGGCATGTTCCGGTACACATACGCGTGCGCCGCCGTGTCGCTGGACGGGCTCCGCTCCGACCCCGGGGTGTCCGGGATCACCGTCCCGTCCAGAGCGCAGAGGATCATGTTGTCCGGCGCCAGATCGCCGTACGAGACCCCGCTCGGCTTGATCACGAACAGGTCCGCCCCAGGCACCCGACCCGACACATTCCCACCCGTCCAGATCACCAGCGAATACCGCACCAGCTCGGCATGGAGGCCCGCGACCTCGATGCGCGTGCGATCGATCGCCGCCTCGGTGTCAGCGCCGAACATGCCCATGCGAATGCCTCCCGCTCCAGCTCCCGCGCCGAAACTTGTGCGTGCGGGCGAGTACACTCTAGGCACCCACTGTTAACGTTCACAAGTCGGAAAGCCCGGCCGGTTGGAGCTCGGATGCGGCAACTGCCGAACATGCACGATGTGGCCGAGGTGGCCGGCGTCTCGCACCAGACCGTGTCCCGGGTGCTGAACGACCAGCCGCACGTGCGCCACGAGACCCGGGAGCGCGTGCTCCGCGCCATCGCCGAGTTGGGATACCGGCCGAACGCCGCCGCGAAGACGCTGGTCACACGCCGTTCTCGCACGATCGGGGTGCTGACCCCGGCGGTCGCGCAGCACGGTCCGACACGGAGCGTGCTGGCGATCGAGAGCGCCGCGCGGCAGTACGGGTACCGGCCGCTGGTCACCGCCACCGCGGTGGACCGCGGCGCCACTCTCGGCGCGCTCCGCTTCCTCCTCGATCAGGGGATCGAGGGACTGGTCGTCATCGCACCGCACGAGCACATTCTGAATGCGATCTCCGACCTCGACCCGGGTCTCCCCGTGGTGGTGCTGCAGGCGACCGGCCGGGATGTCGGAACCGGTGTCGGCGTCGACCAGCGGAAGGGTGGCCGCCTCGCGGTGTCGCATCTGCTCGAGCTCGGGCACACGAGGATCCAGCACGTCGCGGGACCCGCGGAGTACTTCGAGGCTCGTGCCAGGGCAGGGGCCTATCTCGAGACGCTGATGGCCGCCGGCGCCCCGGCGCTCCCGGTGATCCAGGGCGACTGGACGGCCGAGTCGGGATATCGGGCCGCTGCCCTGCTCGACCCGGACACGACCGGCGTGTTCTGCGCCAACGACGAAAGCGCGATCGGGCTGATCCGGGGTCTCGCCGAACGGGGTGTGCGGGTGCCCGACGACGTGAGCATCGTCGGTTTCGACGACCTGCCGGAGGCCGCGTATCTCCTCCCGTCGCTCACCACGGTGAGCCAGGATCTCGAGCGCGTCGGCAGGGAAGCCGTGCTCACGCTGACCAGCCGGCTCGACGGGACCGACCACGAGACGGCACCGGTGGAGCCGATGCTCAAGGTGCGCGAGTCGACGCGGCGGCACTGAGCTGCGCATACCCGCCATTCCCGGCGACTCGATAGCATCGGTCGCAGCGAACGGAGCAGCCGCAGTCGAACGGATGCTTCCGCGTTCTCTCCCGGGCCCGTTCGGGCTCGACGACCCACCTCGAATGGAGGACTTGATGACGAGTTCCGACACGCCCCCCGTCGACGAGGAGACGCAGGCGACCGAGTGGATCCGGACCGGCCGTGCTTCACTCGGGATCGAGCTCGGATCGACCCGCATCAAGGCCTGTCTGATCGCGGGAGACAAAGCCGAGGTGCTCGCGGTCGGCAGCCACGAGTGGGAGAACCGGTTCGTCGACCGGATGTGGACCTACAGCCTCGACGATGTCTGGTCGGGCCTCCAGTCCGCGTACGCCGACCTCGTCCGCGACGCGGAGCGGCGGCACGGGGTGCGGCCGTCGGCATTCGCCGCCCTCGGGGTGTCGGCGATGATGCACGGCTATCTCCCGTTCGACGGCGACGGCGAGCTGCTGGCGCCGTTCCGGACCTGGCGGAACACGACGACCGGACCGGCGGCCGCGGAGCTCACGGAGCTCTTCGGCGTCAACATCCCCCTGCGCTGGTCCGTTGCGCACCTCTACCAAGCGGTGCTGGATGGGGAGGCGCACGTCCCGCGGGTGCGGTTCGTCACGACGCTGGCCGGCTACGTGCATTGGAAGCTCACCGGCCGGAAGGTCCTCGGCGTGGGCGACGCCTCCGGGATGTTCCCGATCGATGCCGCGACGCGGGACTACGACGCCGAGCTGGTGTCGAGATTCGACCGGCTGGTCGCCGAGAAGGCTCCGGGGATGAACCTCCGGGAGCTTCTGCCGGAGGTCCTGGTCGCTGGCCAGCCCGCCGGCGACCTCACCGCGGAAGGGGCGGCGCTGCTCGACCCGTCCGGTGCCCTGCCGCCCGGGGCGATGCTCTGCCCGCCCGAAGGGGATGCAGGCACCGGCATGGTCGCAACCTGCGCCGTCGCCCCGCGCACCGGGAACGTCAGTGCGGGTACGAGCATCTTCGCGATGACCGTGCTGGAGCGCCCGCTGGAGCGGGTGCACCACGAACTCGACATCGTCACCACCCCGGCGGGCGACCCCGTCGCCATGGTGCACTGCAACAACGGCGCGAGCGAGCTCGCCGCCTGGGTCGGCATGTTCGCGCGGTTCGGGACGGCGGCGGGGCTTCCGGTCGACCCGGACCGGGTGTACGAGGTGCTGTTCACGGAGGCGCTGGACGGGGAGCCCGACGCGGGCGGCCTGATCGCCTACAACCACCTCGCCGGCGAGCCGATCGCGGGACTGGAGGAGGGCCGGCCGCTCTTCGTCCGCACGCCGGACAGCCGATTCACCCTGGCGAACGCGATGCGCGCACAGCTGTACGGGGTGTTCGGAACGCTGAGCCTCGGGATGCGCGTCCTCGCCGATGAGGGCGTGACACTCGACCGGATGTTCGCACACGGCGGCATGTTCCGCACGGCCGGGGTCGCCCAGCGGTTCCTCGCCGGTGCGCTCGATGCTCCCGTCGCCGTGGGCGAATCCGCCTCGGAGGGGGGCGCCTGGGGGATCGCCGTGCTGGCGGCCTACCTGGCCTCCGGGTCGGGGTCCGACCTGGACTCCTACCTTCGGGAGCAGGTCTTCCGCGGCGCCTCGTTCGACACGAAGGACCCCGATCCCGCGGACGTCGAGGGGTTCGCGGCCTACCTCGACCGCTACCGCGCCGGCCTCGACGTGGAGCGCGCCGCGGTGGCGTCGCTCTGACAGCGGCGGACTACTGCGCTTCGTCGGCCGCCTCGTACGCCTTCTTCGGGATCTGGGTGGCGAGCTTCCCGCCACTGATGTCGACCAGCGACCCGGTGATGTAGGCCGCATGGTCGCTCGCGAGGAAGCAGAGCAGGTCCGCGATCTCCCCCGCTTCACCCCACCTGCGCAGCGACAGCAGATCGAGGAGCTCCGCCTGGCGCGCCTCCGCCAGCTCGGCGAACCCGTTCATCGCGGTCGGCACCATTCCGGGCGCGTAGGAGTTCACGGTGATGTTCCACGGCCCCAGCTCACCCGCCAGCACCCGGGTGAACTGCACCACCGCCGCCTTCGAGGCAGCGTACGCGGCGCTGTGCACGCTCGGCACGATGGCAGCGAACGAGGCGGCGTTGAGGATGCGCCCCCGGCGCTGCCGCTTCAGAACCGGGATCACGGCCTGGCACACGCGGAACATCCCGCCGACGTTGACGTCGAACGTTCGGTCCCACCGCTCCGGGTCCATGTCCTCGACGCTGCCGGTCTCGTTCACGCCGGCGTTGTTCACCAGCACGTCGATCCGCCCGAAGCGCTCGACCACGTCGTCGACGACTCGCCGGACCGCGGTCGCGTCCCGGATGTCGGCCGCGAGCGCCGCACCCGGGTCGCCCCCGGCGAACCGCTCACCGACCGAGTCGAGGTCCGCTCCCGGAAGGTCGAGCACCACGACGGTCGCACCCTCGAGCAGGAAGCGCTCGGCGATCACGCGTCCGATCCCCCGCGCCCCACCGGTCACCATCACCACCTGGTCGCGGAACTCGATCTGCACGGGAACAACCTACTATTGGCTCGACCACGGGGAGGAAGATGACCGTCACGGGGCAGGACCAGCGCACACTCTGGGTGACCGGCGCCGGAAGCGGGATCGGCCGGGCCGTCGCCGTCTCGGCCGGCCGGAGCGGCTACCGGGTCGGCGTGAGCGGCCGTCGGCCGGACGCGCTCGACGAGACCGTCTCGCTCGTCGAGCAGTCGGGTGGCCGGGCGATCGCCCTCCCCCTCGATGTCCGATCCGACGATGAGGTCCGCTCCGGTCACGCACGCCTCACGGAAGCGTTCGGTCCGGTGACCGACCTGGTCGCGGCAGCAGGTCTGAACGCGAAGCGCCGGTACTGGCGCGACCAGTCGAGGCACGAGTTCGAGGACATCGTGCAGGTCAACCTGATGGGCTCGGTGCGGGTGATCGATGCGGTGCTGCCCGGGATGCGATCCGGGGGCCGCGGCACGGTCGTGATCGTCTCGTCGTACGCCGCATGGACCGCGTCCCCGCACGCCGGAGTCGCCTACTCGGCCAGCAAGACGGCCCTGTCGACCCTGGCGCTCAGCCTCAACGCGCAGGAGTCCTCCGCCGGCATCCGCTGCACCCACCTCTGCCCGGGCGAAGTCGACACGGACTTCCTTTCGCTGCGGCCGGAGGTTCCGGACGGCGACGCCCGCCGGCGCATGCTGAGTCCCGACGACGTGGCACGGTCCGTGCAGTTCGTCCTGGACAGCCCGGCGCACGTCACCATCGACGAGCTGGTGATCAGTCCCGTCCCGCAGAAGCGGTAGGCGACCGGTGCAATAGCATGCGCAGTATGGCGCGACGCACCGCTTCCGCGACCCGCGAGAGCATCCGGTCGGCCGCGTCGACACTCTTCCGGCAACAGGGGTACGCGGGCACGTCGGTGCGCGAGATCGCGGCACTCGCCGAAGTGGACCCGGCGCTGGTCATCCGCCACTTCGGCGCGAAACAGGTGCTGTTCCTCGAGACGATGCACGTCACTCTCGACGATGAGCCGCTGTTCGACGTGCCGATCGAGTCGCTCGGGCGGCGATTCATCGAGGTGCTGCTGGACTCCGACGAGGACGTCCGCGGCGCCTACCTCGCGCTCGTCCGGGGCAGCGCCGAGAGCGAGATCGCGCAGCGGCTGACCACCGTGCACAACGAGACCTTCGTCGCGCCATTGCGGAACCGGCTGAGCGGACCCGACGCCGACCTTCGGGCCCGCCTCGCCGCCGCGCTCGTCGGCGGGCTGCTATACGCGCTGTGGGTGGTCGGCGACGAGCAGCTGCTCGCCACCGACCACGCCGACATCGCCGACCGCTACGGCCGGCTGCTGCAGGACATCCTCACGCCCCGTGACTGAACTACTGGACCGACCAGCCGCCGTCCGAGGTCAGCACTGCACCGTTGATGTTCACGCCGTCGTCGCTCAGCAGGAAGGTGATCGACGCCGCCAGCTGCTCCGCCGTCGCCACGGTCGGGATGGACGAGTGGAAGGGGCTCAGCCGCGCCATCCCGCTCTCATTGACCGACGGCATCGGGATGCCGGTCGCGACTCCGCCGGGCGCGACCGCGTTCACGCGGATGCCGTGCGGCCCGTACATGAACGCGGCGCTGCGGGTGAGTCCGATGACCCCGTGCTTCGACACGGTGTAGGCGTTGCCGGACGCGTTGCCGCGGAGTCCCGCCTCCGACGAGACGTTCACGATCGCGCCTCGGCCGGCCTCGATCATCGCGGGAAGCACGGCACGGGTGAGCTTGAACCCGCCGGTCAGGTTGATGGCGATGACCCGGTCCCAGATCGCGTCCGATGTCTCGTGCGCCGGCGAGAAGTCGTCGTTGATGCCGGCCACGTTGGCGAGGGCGTCGATCTGCGAGCCGGCCTCGGCGACGATCCGGTCGATGTCCTCCTGCTTTGTGATGTCCCCGGCCACCGCCACCACATCCCCGTCCCCCGCGGCGGCGAACTCGTCGAGGCGCTCCTTCGAGATGTCGACCGCGATCACGCGGCCGCCCTCTCGGGCGATGCGGGATGCGGTCGCCCGGCCGATGCCCGAAGCCGCGCCGGTCACGATGACCGTCCGGCCCTCGAAGCGGCCGGGGGTGACCCGCTCCTGCCACTCGCCGCTCGCGCCGGCATCCTCGGTGGGCGCCACTCCCCCGTTGGCCTGCAGCACCAGGTCGTCGACGACCGACTGGGGCAGCTGCCCCTGGCTCATCGTCACCAGCTGCTGCAGCGGCAGGCCCTTCACCGGCCCGAGCACGTTCTCGTCGAACCCGCTCTGCGCGAGCAGGCCGCGGATCAACGGGCCGCCCTGCGGGTGGTCGAGCCATGTCCCGATCGTGCTGTGTGCGGTGAGCGGCTTCGGCTCCGTTGCCATTTCGTCTCCTTCGATGCTGATCTCCGTGCGCGTCGCCGGGCGGCGCGCGCGCAAGTCAACTTAGTTGATATAACCGAGGAGAGGAACGGGCGGCGCCGAGTGATCGCCGCTATGCAGACCGCGGCGGCTGGACGGCGTAGCGCAGGAGCACCACCCCGCCCGTGAACCGACGCTCCTGCAGAAGCTCCAGGTCGAGCCGCACACCATCCGGAAGGAACCTGGTTCCGCCGCCGACCACGACGGGGCTCACGTACATGGCGAGTTCGTCGACCAGCCCGCAGCGCAGCGCGGATGCCGCGAGCCCGGCCCCGCCGATCGAGAGATCCGGCTCCGACGACCGCTTGAGCTCGCGCACGTGGTCGACGTCGAACCGACGCTCGACCCGCGTCCGTGCCGTGGTCACCTGGTCGAGCGTGCTGGAGAAGACGACCTTGTCGGCCTTCCGCCACAGGTCGGCGTACTCGAGCTCGGCCGGCGACGCGTCGGCGGCGCCCGGCTCGGTCTCCCAATACCGCATCACCTCGTACATCCGCCGCCCGTAGAGGTACGTGCCGACGGGACGCTCCTGCTCGTTGACCGCGGCGTGCACCTCGGGGTCCGGGGCCGCCCAGTCGAAGTTCCCCTCGGGGTCCACGAGGCAGCCATCGAGCGAGATGAGTCCGGTGTAGATCAGCTTGCCCATGAGTCCGGGTGCTCCGGATCTCAGCGGGCCACGGTCGCGGCCTCGAGCGCTGCGACGACCCGTGACACGGACTCCCCCAGCCCCCACCGTGACCGCAGCTGCTCGATCTCATCGCGGCCGCCCTCCGGGATGCCGATCCGGGAATCGACGACGGGGAGGTCGAGGTCGCACGCGACGCGCACCACGGTGGGCGCGACGGCGAGATACTCCGCGGCGGCGCGGATCTTCGACTTCGCACTCACCGACAGCGGCGAGCGCGCACCTTCCGCGGCGGCCGCGACGATGCCCTCGAGGTCGCCGAACTGTGCCAGCAGTGAGGCTGCGGTCTTCTCACCCACGCCCGGCACCCCGGGCAGGCCGTCCGACGTGTCGCCGCGGAGGGCGGCGAAGTCGGCGTACTGCGCTGCGCGGACGCCGTACTTCTCGCGCAGCACCCCGTCCGTCACGATCTGCAGTCTGCTCATCCCGCCGGCGGTGTAGATCACCCGGACGTCCCGCTCGTCATCGATCACCTGGAACAGGTCCCGGTCGCCGGTGACGACGTCGACCGGCCCGTCCGCGGTCGCGGCGAGCGTGCCGATGATGTCGTCCGCCTCGTACTCGGCCTTGCCGACGATCGGGATCCCGAGCGCGGTGAGCGTCGCGACGATGATCGGCACCTGGATGCTGAGCGGATCCGGCACCACCTCGACATCCGGGCCGGCCTCGATCACCTCGGCGACCCGATGCGTCTTGTAGCTCGGGATGAGGTCGACCCGCCACTGCGGGCGCCAGTCGTCGTCCCAGCACGCGACGAGGTCCGTCGGTCCGTAGTCGGTGACGAGCCGCGCGATCATGTCCAGCAGCCCCCGCGCCGCGTTGACGGGGGTGCCGTCCGGCGCCTTCAGCGTGTCGGGGTACCCGAAGAAGGCGCGGAAGTACAGCGCGGCGGTGTCCAGCAGCATCAGACGGCCATTGCTCACCGCTCCAGTGTGCCGGTCGGGCCACGGGGCGGGAATAGCCACGACGTCATCGAGGTCGTCCGGAAGGGCGAGCGCCCCTGGCTCCGGACTCCGCCGGCTCAGACGCCGCGGGCGGCCGGCTCGGGAACCGCCCGCAGCCCGGTGCTCGTATTGGCCGCCTGCATGAGGTCCTCGAGCCAGGCCCGGTTGAGGGCCATCGACGGCGAGCCGTCGTACTGGAAGTACAGCGAGGAGCTCTCGGAGATCCAGACCGAACCGTGGGAGCCGTTCTCGTGCGTCACGTCCGTGCCCACTCCTGGCTCCTGATCCCAGTTGAAGGCGAAATTCTCCCGGCGACGCAGCTTCGCGACGATCACTGCCTGAAGGTGCTTGAGCAGACGATCTTCGATGGTGATGACCGGCGCGACGCCGTAGCTGAACAGTCCCAAGCCGAACTCCGGGTGACGATAGCGAAACGGGAAATCGGCAACCCGGCGAACCGCGTGGGTCCCGTGGCTTTGCGTCCCCTGTTCGCACAGGGTTTGCCCCTTCGGCACGAATTCAAGCACATCCGAGAAGGGCTCGCGGCCGGCCTACTCGGCCCTCCGCTGCTCGAACATCACCAGACCGCAGTTCGAGCACTCCAGGAGCTCGTCGCCGCCGGCCCCGGTCTGTTCCAGACGTGTTCCGCAGCTCGGGCACTTGCGGGGGCGCCGCTCGGTCTCGGGGGCGGAATGATTCGGCTCGTGCAATTCGGGCTCCAGGAGAGGTGCGGCGGTTGCCTGCGAGGCTCCCGGCAACCCGGCTGACCCTGGGGGCCCCGTGGCTTTGCGTCACCGGCTCGCACCGGTTTTGCCGAATCAGAGGTGTGTGCCTAGGCACTGTACCGCCTCCCGGGGCGTCCATGTCAGGGTGCGCCGGGAACGTAGTGGTTCGCTAAGGTGCACGGTATGGCGCGACAGACCCGGCGGAACCCTGATCTCGCCGTCGGATTCGTCGGGCTCGGGATCATGGGCACGCCGATGGCTGCCAACGCACTGCGGGCCGGCTTCGACGTCCACGTCACCCACCGCACCCCCGACCGTGTGGCAGCGCTCCTCGAGCGGGGCGCGACGTGGGCCGGCACGCCGCGCACGCTCGCCGAGGCGTCCGACGTGCTCGTCGTCATGCTTCCCGACCTGCCCGATCTCGAACAGATGCTTCCCGGCGACACCGGAATCCTGGCCGGCATCTCCCGCCCGACCCTGATGGTCCTCTCCTCCACGTCATCCGCCACTGGGGTCCGTGAGCTGGATGAGCGGGTGTCGCGGCTCACCGACGGGATGCTGCGCGTGATCGACAGCCCCGTGAGCGGCGGCGAGGAGGGTGCCATCGCGGGCAACCTCTCCCTCTTCGTCGGCGGTCCGGCCGACGCCGTTGAGCGGGCGCGCCCGGTGCTGGAGACCTTCGGACGAGTGCACCACCTCGGTCCGCTCGGCTCCGGCGAGGTCGCCAAGTTCTGCAACCAGCTCATCGTCTCGGCGACGGTGCACGCACTCGGCGAGGCGGCGGTGCTCGCAGACCGCAGCGGCCTCGACGTGCAGGCCCTCTTCACCGCGCTCGGAGGGGGGTACGCCGGCAGCCGGGTGCTCGAGACGCGGGGATCCCGCATCGTCGCCCGCGACTATCGCCCCACGGGTGCGGCCAGATACCTGGTCAAGGACCTCTCCTTCGCCACGGAGGAGGCGACCCGCACCGGTGTGGAGGCACGCCAGCTCGCGTGCCTGCTCGAGGCGTTCCGCGATCTCACGGCACGCGGATTCGGGGACGAGGACATGGCCGTGACCCGCGCGTACGTCGAGAGCCTGAGCGATCAGCCGGGCGCGGCGGACCCGCGCTGAGCGGTTCTCTCCGCACCGGTTCGGGGCTACCGTGTTCCGCAAAGGAGGACGAGCATGGCCCAGCCGTTCGTGGACACGACGAAGACCCTGACCGTCGGCGAGGTCGCGGCGCGCAGCGGCGTGTCCGTCTCGGCCCTGCACTTCTATGAGCGTCAGGGCCTTATCCACAGCGAGCGCACCGCAGGCAACCAGCGCCGCTACCCGCGGCACACGCTGCGCCGGGTGGCGTTCATCCGCGTGTCGCAGCGCGTCGGCGTCTCGCTTGCGGACATCCGCGCGGCGCTCGACTCGCTCCCGGAGGGACGGACGCCGAAGCGCGAGGACTGGGCGAGGCTCTCCGCCCGCTGGAAGGAAGACCTCGACGCGCGCATCGCCGACCTCCAGCACCTCCGGGACGACCTGGACAGCTGCATCGGCTGCGGCTGTCTCAGCCTCACCACGTGCTCCCTGCAGAACCCCGGCGACACCCTGGGCCGCTCCGGTCCCGGTCCGCGCCGCTGGACGGACACGACATCGGAGGATGCGGGGCGGAACGGCGAGACGGTCCTTGACCTCAACTTCGGTTGAGGTCCTAGCGTGCTCTGCGGGTGGGTGAGTGCCCACTCCGGAAGAATCTGAGGAGCACAGTGACCACCGATTCCGAATGCCGGGTGCGGACGGCATCCGCCTCCCCTGACCGCCCGCTGCCGCACGGCGCCGGCGCGGCCGTCGTCCTGCACCGCTCTGCCGCCGCAGCGACGGCACGATGAACTCGCCCGACACGATGCCGCGGGTTCCCGCGGGCGCCGCGCCCGGGATCTGGTCCGCCCGGCATCGGCTGACCACCCTCGGCGCGGCCGGTCTCGTCTTCGTCGGCGCGTTCGAGGCCCTCGCCGTCACCACCGTGATGCCGGTGGTGACCGCGGATCTCGGCAGCCGCTTCCTCTACGCCCTGGCGTTCGCGGCCCCGGGCGGCGCGGCGATCATCGGAATGGTGATCGGCGGCCGCGCGGCCGACCGGTTCGGGCCCGCCAAACCGCTGCTCGTCGCGATCGCGCTGTTCGGGATCGGCCTCGCGGTCGCCGGGACGGCGCCGGACATGGGAACGCTGATCGCCGGCCGCGGCCTGCAGGGGTTCGGCGGCGGCGGCATGGGGGTTGCGCTGTACGTGCTGGTCGCCCGCGCGTTCCCGGCGGCACTCCATCCCCGGGTGTTCGCCATGTACGCGGCCGCCTGGGTGCTCCCCTCCCTCGTCGGCCCGGCCCTGGCCGGAGCGGTCGCCGAGCACCTCCACTGGCGCTGGGTCTTCCTCGGCGTCCTTCTGCTCCCGCCACTCGGCCTTGCGGCGGTCTGGCCTGCCGCGCGCCGGCTCCCTTCGGCGGAGAGCGGGCGGAGCGAGGGCCGGTCCTCCCACACGGCCCTGGCGATCGCCATCGCCGGCGCGGTCTGGGCGATCGGCTCACTCCCCGCATGGTGGAGCGTTCCGTGGGGACCGGCTCTCGTGTCTGCCGCCGCAGCGCTGCTGCTGGCGCTCACCGCCTTGGCCGTCCGTCCGCTGCTGCCCACCGGGGCGCTGCGGCTGGAGCGCGGGCTGCCGAGCGCGGTGCTCGCACGCGGGCTGATCGCCGCCGCCTACTTCGGGGCAGAGGCGTACCTGCCGTTCATGCTGATCGAGGAGCACGGGCTGACTCCCGCCACCGCCGGCCTGTCGCTCACCGTCGCCGCGATCCTCTGGGCGACCGGCTCCCACCTTCAGGCCCGGCTCGACACCCGTCTCGCCCACGCCCCGGCGATCCTGATCGGCGCCGTCACGGTGCTGCTCTCGGTCGGATCCGTCTTCGCCGGTGCGGCGCTCCACTGGCCGACGGCGGCGATCATGGCGGGATGGGCGATCGGCGGAGCGGGCATGGGGTTCACCTATCCGAGGCTGACCAGCTTGACCCTCGCGCTCTCGCCCGAGACGGAGCGCGGCTTCAACTCGGCGTCCATGTCGGTGTCCGAGTCCCTCGGGCCGGGTCTTCTGCTCGGGCTGTCCGGCATCGTGTTCACGGCGCTGGCCGGTGGACCGGCGATCTTCTCGGCGGTCCTCGCACTTCCGGTCGCCATCGCCGTCGGCGGCGTCTGGGCAGCCGCCCGAGTCCGGGCCGAAGAACCCGCCCCCATCACCGAGTCGCGAGCTGCTCACGCGACTGGGCGCCGTGCCGGATGAGATGTCCGCGGGTCGGTGGACACCGCTGTAGATGCTCCACAATCGTTTCGCGTTCCGGCACATCGGGGTCCTAGGGTCCTTCCCGTGGGACCACGCCGCCTTCTCCGCCTGCTGCAGGTGTCGCTCGCCCGCGGCGAGCAGATGGACCTGCACGACGTCCTCCGGGTCCGGCGGCGGGTGTGGCCCGGAGACCTGGACGAGCTGCGCCACGTGAACAACGGCGTGTACCTGTCGATGCTCGACCTGGCGCGGTACGAGCTGCTGAAGCGGTCGGGCGTCTGGCGCCGGATGCAGCAGGCGCGGCTCTACCCGGTGGTCGCCGCCCAGACCATCGCCTACCGCAAGAGCCTCCGGCTGGGTCAGCGCTTCGGCATCGAGACCCGCGTCCTCGGCTACGACGCCCGGGCGGTGTACCTGGAGCAGCGCTTCGTGGTGCACGGTGAGATCTACGCCCGCGCGCACATCCAGGGCCGCTTCCTCCGCCGCGGCGGCGGCGTCGTCCCCATGGTGGAGGTCGGTGAGCTCGTCGGGATCGACATCCACGCGCACCCCGCCCCGGAGTGGCTGCACGAGTGGGCCCGCGCCGTCGCGCTGCCATCGACCCGGAAGCCGGCGCCCAGCGACTGGGGCTGACCTGACCCCGATAGCCTCGGAAGGTGGACACCACCAGCCCTGACGACCTTCCGCCGGATGCCCGGGTCGGGGTGCTGCTCCCCCGTGACCTGCCGGCACGCGAGGTGATCCCGTACGCCCGCCGGGCGGACGAGCTCGGCTTCAGCGAGCTCTGGACGGTCGAAGACCTCGGCTTCCGGGGCGGGATCGCCCAGGCCTCCGCCGTGCTCGCGGCGACGGCCCGCATCCGCGTCGGGATCGGCATCCTGCCGGCCGCCAGCCGCAACGTCGCATTCGCCGCAATGGAACTCGCCACCCTCGCCGAGCTGTTCCCAGGCCGCGTGGACGCCGGGGTCGGCCACGGCATGCCCGCATGGATGCGGTCCGTCGGCGCCTGGCCGGCCAGCCCGCTCGGGCTGCTCACCGAGTACGCGACGGCACTCCGGTCGCTGCTCAGAGGCGAGACGGTCACGTCGGATGGGCGATATGTGCGGCTCGACGGGGTCCGCCTCGACGCGGCTCCCGAGGTGATGCCCGGGATCCTGTTCGGGGTGCGCGCGCCGAAGTCGGTCGCGCTCTCCGGGCGGCTCGCGGACGGCACGATCCTCGCCGAGCCGGTCACGCCCGAATACACCGCCGAGGTGCTCGCGCAGATCGGCGCACCCTCGCATCGGGTGGTCGGGTACAACATCGCATCCGTCGACGTGGACGAGTCCAGGGCGCTCGAGCGGGCGCGGCCGGGACTGGAGTGGGTCGGCGACCCGGAATGGGCGCCGCACATCGCGCCGCTCCCGTTCGCCGACGCGTTCGCCGCGCTTCGGCAGGAATGCGGCTCCAGATCGGAGTTCATCCGGCGCCTCCCGGACGAGTGGGTGCGCCGGCTCGCGGTCGCGGGAACGCCGGCGAGCGCGCGGGAGCGGCTCGCAGCGCTGCATCGGAGCGGGATCACGGACAGCGTCCTGCTGCCCGTCGGGAGCGACCCGATGCGGGAGCTCGGTTCGCTCGCGGCGCTGATCCCCTGAGCCGGGTCAGCTGGGGCTGTCGATCCCGGCGTCGAGCAGCTCGCGGAGCCCCGAGGCGAACTTGACCTTGCCGCCGTGCGCCGGATGCCGCACCCGGGGCACGTCGTATCCGCTCCTGGCGAGACTGGCGGCGGCGATGTTCCCGACCGCGACGACGCGCTCGATCTCGAGCAGCTCACGCAGCGCCCGCCAGGACCACGACCATTCGGCGGCCTCACCGCCGGTCGGCGTGCGATTCGACAGGGGCACGCCCGGCCGGTGCGGATGCAACGGGAATGCGCTCCAGAGCGCCGGCAGGAAGTCGAGCTCCACGAGGGTCTGCCACATCACCGTCGCGGTCGGCTCGGGCGCGACGCCGGGCGGGACCGGCGGAAGCTCGTAGCCGGACGCCTCGCCGAAGAGCCCGAAGTGCGGGACGCCGTTGCGCAGCAGGACGGTGTTGGTGAACGGCACCCCGGTGATCCGCATTCCGCGGTATCCGGGCGCCTCGCCGACGAGCAGCACCCTCGGCCGGCGCTCGGCGAGCTGCCGCAGATACCGCGTCAGGTTCCGGCGGCGTATCGCGTTCGGCTCGCCGCTGAACTCGAACGGATTCGCGGTGTTCGGGCCGGCCGGCGTGGACGCGACGCGGTGCACGAACCCGTCGATCGGATCGCCGCTCATCCCTCGACGGTGTGGCCGGGCGATCGTCCGGGAAGCCCCGCGACGAGCTCCGAGAACACCGCCTCCGCGTCGTCGAGGCGGGCGAGGGGCGCGGCCTGACCCATCCACAGCGACAGCAGCTCCGGATCGTCCCGGCGGGCGGCTTCGGCTCGGAAGCGGGCCGTGAGCCAGTTCTGGACGGGGAACGGCGCGATCCGGCCGGTCGACTCGATGTGGCGGATCGCACGGTTCCCGGCGCCTCTCGCGAGCCGGCCGCTCAGAGCGCGGGTGAGCACGATGTCCTCCGACGCCGTTCCGGGAATCACCCGCCGGTGAGCCTCCGGGGCGGCGGATTGCCGGGTGTGCAGGAACGCCGTGCCCACCTGAACTCCGGACGCGCCGAGCGCGAACGCCGCCGCGACCCCGCGCCGGTCCCCGACGCCCCCGGCGGCGACCACCGGCACCCGGACCGCATCGACCACCTGCGGGACGAGCGCGAATGTGCCCACCAGCGACGCCTCCGGCTCCCGGAGGAACGACACCCGGTGTCCCGCGGCCTCCGCACCGGTCGCGACGACCGCGTCCACGCCACCCGCTTCCAGCGCCACCGCCTCGGCGACGGTCGTCGCAGCTCCGATCACGGCGGCCCCGATCGCGTGGAGCCGCCCGACCGTCTCCTCGGACGGGACCCCGTAGACGAAGCTCACCGCACCCGGCCGCGCAGCGATCACCGCATCGAGCTGCTCATCGAAGTCGGGAAGGAACCGCTCGGGGAGCTCTGGAGGCGCGATCCCGGCTTCGTCGTAGAGGGGAAGGAGTGCGGCGACGTACGCCTCGAACTCCTCACCTCCGATGTCGGCGGGACCCGGGGAATCCGAGGGCAGCCACAGGTTGAGGGCGAAGGGTCGGCCGGTGGCGGCGCGGACCTCCGCCACGGTGGCGGCGATGCGTTCCGGGGTGTAACCGTAGAGCCCGTAGGACCCGAGTCCGCCCCGCTCGCTGACGAGCGCGGTGAGGCTCACGGAGGAGAGCCCGCCGAAGGGACCGAGCACGATGGGCACGTCCACCCCGAGCCGGGAGCAGAGACGGTTCATCCGGCATCCAGCGGTTCCATGGCGCCTCCATTCTCCATCCCGGCGAGAGCGTAGCGGGAGGGTCTGGAACACCGCCTGGGCGCTATGGCACGCGGTCCCCGTGCAGGTGCAGCTGTCGAGAATGGGACCGTGCACCGCTCGAACCCACCTGCCTCCGCGACGCCCGCCGCGCCGATGCGGTGAGCGCAACCGGCTACCTGGCGTCGGCGACGCCGCTGCGCCTCGCCCTGAGCGGCGCCACCGTCGCGATCCCCATCCTCGCCATCGAGGAGCTCGCCGACGTGGCGCTCGGCGGCATCCTGGTGGCCGCGTCACTCGGACCGGCGGTGATCGCCGCGCCGGTCGTCGGTGCCATGCTCGACCGCACCCGGCGCCCGCGCGCGCTCATCGCCGGCGCCGGTGCCATCGCCGCCGTTGGGCTGGGCATCGGAGCGCTGCTCGGCATCCTGCCGACGCCGCTGGTCGCGCTGGGACTGATCGCGGCGGGCGCGGCCGGGCCCTTCTTCATGGGCGGGCTGTCGAGCTTCGTGACCGACGAGATCCCGAATGAGCGGCGGGCGTACGCCCTCGACGCCCTCTCCTACAACCTCGGCGCGGTGGCGGGACCGGCGATCGTCGCGACGGCGGTGGCGCTCGGCTCGGCACGGCAGGCGATGGCGGCCATGGCCGTGACAGCCCTGGTCGGGGTGATCGCGACATTCGCCACCCGGCTCCGGCCCCGTCCGGTGCCGACCGGCTCGATGTGGCGGACGATGGGCGACGGGCTCCGCCACATCGCGCTGCACCGCCCGCTGATGATCGTCACCGGCTCGGGAACCCTCAGCCAGTTCGGCGGCGGCGCGCTGTCGATCGCCGCCGTGCTCCTGTCGCTCGAGCGGGCCGGGGGTCCGGGCGGCGGCGCACTGATCGTCTCCGCCTTCGCGATCGGCGGGCTCATCGGGGCGCTGGCCACGGCGGCGCGACCGGGACGGCTGCGTCCGGAGCTGTCGATGGGCGTCGGCTTCGCGGTGATCGGGCTGCTCACCGTGGTGGCAGCGATCGACTGGGGTCTGGTCTGGACGGTCCTGGTGATCGGCGCGGCCGGCCTCTTCACCGCCTCCAGCTCCGCCGCGATGCTGCTGCTCCGCAAGCAGCAGAGTCCGCCGCGGCTGCGGGGCCAGGTCTTCACGGTCGGAGCGGGGCTGCGTGCGACGGCGGCCGCAGCCGGCGCAGCCGTGGCGGGCATCGCGGCCGGCCTCGGCGGGACTGCACTCGTCGTCGCGATCGGGCTGACCTGGATCGTGTCGGGCCTGCTGCTGGCCTGGTACCCGCGGAACGCCGAGAGCTTCGACGCCTGAGCTCAGAACGTGGCGCCCTCAACCCCGCCGATCACGATGGCGGCTCCGACGACGAAGACCCCGATGCCGGCGAGCGCCGCGGCCAGGGGCACCCAGAAGGCGAGCCTCCGGAGCACCAGGAGGACGATGGTCGCGACGATGCCGAGCAGGATCACGACCGGCGGGCCGACCCACGCCACCAGGAAGCCGGAGCCGATCTGACCGCTGTCGCACACCGTCGACGCGCCGCAGGAATCGCTCGCCATCACGAGAAACGGCGCCAAGGCGAAGAGCAGCAGCCCGAGGGCCGCGACGAGCACCAGCAGGACGATCGACAGCACGAGGTCCCAGGTCCGGCGCGGGCGGAGCGGAGCGGCCGTCGCCGCGGCCGAGGGTGCGGTCGTCATGGACAGAGGGTAGCTGTGGCGGGCGGCATCCGCCGTCCGGCTCGCGCCGCCGGTTGACGCTCTCGCGATCAGGCGACGTCGCGCACGCCGGGCAATGTCAGCTCGAGCGCCCGGCGCCGCACCAGCGAGAGTGCATGCTCGACGGCCCCGGTCGACACCGCCTCCGCGCCGAGTGCGGACGGAAGGAGCCGCGGCGCGGTGGGATCATCGCTGCGTCTCAGGATGTCCGCCGCCTCCTCGATCACGGCCGGGAGGGATCTTGCCGCCTCGCCGCCCACGACCACGAGATCGACGTCGAGCACGTCCCCGAGGACCAGGCAGATCCGGGCCAGCCGGGTGGCGAGCCGCTCGACGATGCGCACCGCCGCCGGGTCGCCGGCGGTCGCCGCGTCGGCGACATCGCGCTGCCGCAGCGAGTCTGGATCAAGCCGGGCCAGCAGACTGTCCGGGGGAAGCGCACCGGACGTGATCGCCTCGGTCGCCCATAGTCGCGCCAGCAGGGCGAGGCCCTCGGACGACCCGACGCCCTTGACCCGGTCGAGGAACCGCATCTCGCCGGCCCCTCCCCGGCGTCCGCGCACCAGGCGGCCATCGATCATCAGGCCGGCGCCGATGCCCTCCCCGACCAGCATCGCGATGTACGAGTCCACGTCCCGGCCGGCGCCGTCCGGCCGGCATCCCTCGGCGATGGCGGCGAGATTCGCGTCGTTCTCCACGGTCACGATCGGTGCTCGGTCGCCGAAGACGGCTCCGATGCCCGGGTTCACGAGGCGCCAGAACCCGACGCCGTCGTCGGGTGACACGCCGAGCGCATCGACCGGAGCAGGCACGCCGACGGTGACCGCCAGGACGTCCGTCGCGGCGAGCCCATATGACGCGAGCGCGTCGTCGTAGAGCCGCCGAGCGAGCCGACGTCGTTCGCCCGCGTCCGCCAGCCGTTCCACGCTCTGCGGTGTCGGGGCAGGGATCTCGGCGCTGGTCCTGGCGAGCGACCGGCCCCGCAGGTCGGCGACCTCGACCGACATCCGCTCGTACCCGGCATCGACGCCGACGACGACGCCTGCCTCCGCTCGCAGCTCATAGCGGCGAGCAGGTCGTCCCTTGCGATACTCGCCGACCGACCGGGCGTTCCTGAGCTCCCGGAGCCAGCCCTTCCTGACGAGTTCATCGCACACGTCGATCACGGTGGTGCGGGTGAGCCCGGTCGTCTCCATCGCTTCTGATGCGGTGAAGCCGTCGCCCCGCCACGCATGAGCCAGCACCCGCCCCATGTTGATGCTGCGCATCAGTTGCGGCGATGTCGCCGCCGCATTTGTGCTCATCGCCCTTGACCTTCTCTCCGCTCCGTCGCATCATAAGATCACCGACTAAATCTACAGTCCAGATATATACCTGGGCTGGCGAGAAGTCCATGCAGGGAGACAACGTCGTGCCCCAGAAAACAGCTTTCCGCGCGGGACCGGGCGGAGCGTTCGCGCTCGGAGTGATCGGCGCGACCCTCGCACTCGGCGGGTGCGCGGGCCCCGGCAGCGGACCCGCCGAGATCACCTTCCACATGAGCAAGCCCGAGGCCGTGCCGTACTTCCGGGAGCTCGTGCAGCAGTTCAACGCCGAGCAGGACGAGGTGCAGGTGACGATGGACATCGCCTCGAACCTGTCCGCCGGATTCCTCCGGGGCAACCCGCCGGATGTCGGCCTGCTCAACTACAACATGGAGATGGCGAGGTTCATGGAGCGCGGGGCGCTCTCCGACCTCGGTGATCTGCCGGCGGCCGACCGGATCCGGCCGGACGTTCAGGAGCTGGTGAACCAGTACGCCACCTACCCGGGGCGGACCAGCGTGCTCCCCTACTCCGTCGCGGCGGCATCCGTCATCTACAACGTGGAGATGTTCGAGGAGCACGACCTGGAGGTGCCGGAGACCTGGGACGAGCTCATCGAGGTCTGCGAAACCCTGCAGGAGGCGGGCATCACGCCCTTCTACAGCACCTTCCGCGATCCATGGACCATCGCTCAGGGCCCGTTCGACTACACCGTCGGCGGCATGATCGACGTCGCGGAGTTCTATGAGGAGATGAACGAGCTCGGCACCGAGGTGGGGCCCGAATCACCCGTGTCGTTCCAGGAGACGCTGGATGAGCCCGTGGACCGCATGATGGAGCTCCTGTCCCAGTACACCAACGACGACGCGGAGAGCCGCGGATACGGTGACGGCAACGTCGCATTCGCGAACGGCGAAGCCGCCATGTACATGCAGGGACCGTGGGCACTCGGCGAGATCGCGAAGACGGCGCCGGACCTCGAGCTCGGCACGTTCCCGCTACCGGTCACCGACGATCCGGACGACCTCAGAGTGCGCGTGAACCTGGACCTCGCTCTGTGGATCCCTGAGGTCGGCACCGACCAGGAGGCTGCCCGCAAGTTCGTCTCGTTCCTCATGCAGCCGGAGATCATGGACGCATACAACGCGGAGTTCCTCGGCTTCGGCACCACCACCGACGCCGCTCCGGTGACCGACGAGCGCATTCTCGGGATGCAGGAGTACTACGACGCGTCCAAGTTCTACCAGGGCGCGTCACAGGGCGTGCCGCTCACCATCCCCGCCGCCAACTACGTCCAGGCGATCGCGACGGGAGCCGACCCTGAGTCGACGCTCGCGCGGCTCGACGCCGACTGGGCGCGACTCGCCCTGCGCGGCTGATCCGCGTCCGATCCGATCCAAGGAGAGACATGTCGACCCCCATCGCCCCCGCCGCCGCATCCGCGGGCGCCCTCGTCGATACGGCGGAGCACGGCCACACAGACCACCTGGCGGGATCGCGGAGGAAGGGCAGGAACCGCACGGATCCGGTGTATTACGCGTTCCTGCTGCCGACGCTGCTCCTGTTCACGCTGGCGATCACGGTGCCTGCGATCCTCGGCATCTTCTACAGCTTCACCGACTTCATCGGCTTCGGAGAGTGGCAGTTCACGGGCTTCACGAACTACATCGCCGTCTTCCAGGACCCGGCGGTGCTGGCCGGCTACATCTTCACCTTCGGCTTCGCGATCACGACCGTTCTCCTGGTCAACGTGATCGCATTCCTGCTCGCCCTGGGCCTCACCTCGAGGATCAAGTTCAAGACCGGCATGCGCGCCATCTTCGTCATCCCGATGGTGATCTCCGGGATCGTGATCGCCTACGTGTTCCAGTTCCTGTTCTCCAACTCGCTGCCCCGGTTCGGGTCGACGACCGGGATCGGCTGGCTGTCGGAGTCGATCCTCGCGAACCCCAATCTCGCCTGGCTCGGCATCGTGATCGTCGCCGCCTGGCAGTCGATCCCCGGGGCGCTCCTCATCTACATCGCCGGCCTGCTCTCCATTCCGGGCGAGGTCTACGAGGCCGCGGACATCGACGGCGCGACCGCCTGGAACCGGCTGATCTCCGTCACGCTCCCCCTCGTGGCCGGGTATGTCGTGATCAACGTGATCCTCGGGTTCAAGAACTTCCTGAACGTGTACGACATCATCGTCGGCCTCACCAACGGGGGTCCGGGGACATCGACGCGCAGCATCGCGATGGTGATCTTCAGCGGCTTCACCGGCGGCGACTACGCCTACCAGATGGCGAACGCGACCATCTTCTTCATCATCGCCGTGGTCATCTCGGTGGTGCAGCTCCGACTCACCCGCGGAAGGACGGCGACTTCATGACGCAGACGGCAGTATCCCGGCCCCCAGCGGCACAGATGACGGATGGGGTGCAGACGAAGACCCGACGCCGTCGGGGACGCGTGGGGCAGGAGACCACGAACTGGACCACCATGGTGATCCTGATCCTCTGCGCCCTCACCGTGCTCGTGCCGCTGTACGTCACGATCTCGATGTCGCTGAAGACGACGGCGCAGGCGGTGGACGGCAACGCGTTCAGCCTCCCGGCTCCGATCGACTTCTCCGGTTTCGCGCAGGCGTGGCAGCTGACGAACTTCCCGAGGGCATTCACGATCTCGGTGCTCGTCACGGCCTTCACCGTGATCGGCACGGTGCTCCTCGCATCGCTCGCCTCCTACGCCATCGTGCGCAACTGGGAGAAGCGGTTCTTCCGGTACTCGTTCTTCTACCTGCTGGCGGCGATGTTCCTGCCGTTCCCGGTGGTCGCCCTCCCCCAGATCCAGCTGACCGGCCTGCTCGGCCTCGCGAACCCCGTGGGTGTGACGATCCTGCACATCATGTTCCAGCTGTCGTTCAGCATCCTGCTGTTCACCGCGTTCCTGCGCTCGATCCCCCTGGAGCTCGAGGAGAGTGCGCGAATGGACGGCGCGACGACGTGGGTCACGTTCCGGCGGCTGATCTTCCCGCTGCTCGCCCCGATGAGCGCGACGGTCGCGATCTTCGCGTTCCTGGCCTCCTGGAACGACTTCATGATGCCGTCGCTGATCATCGCCGACGCGAGCCAGCAGACCATCCCGGTCGTGCAGAGCATCTTCCAGACGCAGTTCAGCAACAACTACAACGTGTCGTTCGCCTCGTATCTCATGGCGATGGCGCCGGCCATCATCGTCTACCTGTTCACCCAGCGCTGGGTCATGGAGGGCGTCACGCAAGGCGCCGTCAAGGGGTGAGCGGCGAGGCTCCCGGCGTCCGTCCGCCCGGCGGACTGCCCGACGACGCCGACTGGTGGCGGCACGCCGTCGTCTACCAGGTCTACCCGCGCAGCTTCGCCGACGGCGACGGCGACGGGGTCGGCGACCTCCCTGGCATCCTCTCCCGGGTGGACTATCTGCGGAGCCTGCGGGTGGACGCGGTGTGGCTGAGCCCCTTCTATCCGTCCGCGCTCGCGGACGGCGGGTACGACGTCGACGACTACCGGAACGTGGATCCCCGCTTGGGCACGCTGGACGACTTCGACGCGCTCGTCGCGGCCCTCCACGCCGCCGGCATGCGGGTGATCGTCGACATCGTGCCGAACCACACCTCGAACAAGCACGAGTGGTTCCGCGAGGCGATCGCCGCCCCGAAGGGGTCCCCCGCCCGGAACCGGTACATCTTCCGCGACGGCGTCGGCCCGGGCGGCACCGAGCCCCCCGCGGACTGGACGAGCGCGTTCGGCGGTCCGGCTTGGGAGCCGGTCGGCGATGGGCAGTGGTACCTGCACTATTTCGCCACCGAGCAGCCGGACCTCAACTGGGACAACCGCGAGGTGCGCGACGACTTCCTGACGACGCTGCGCTTCTGGTCCGACCGCGGTGTCGACGGGTTCCGCATCGACGTCGCACACGGGCTGGCCAAGCACCTCGGCGAGGAGCTCCCCGACCAGGCGACGTTGGACGAGCTGCCTCGCGGAGGCGGCCATCCGCTCTGGGACCGCGATGAGGTGCACGATATCTACGCCGAGTGGCGGGCGGTCTTCAACAGCTACTCCCCGCCGCGGACCGCGGTGGCGGAGGCCTGGGTCGAGCCGGCGCGACGCCCCCGATACGCGAGCCCGGAGGGCCTCGGGCAGGCATTCAACTTCGACCTGCTCGAGGCCGACTTCGACGCGGGCGCCTTCCGGCGGATCGTGGACGACAACCTGGACCTGGCCGCCCAATCCGGCTCGTCGAGCACCTGGGTGCTGTCCAACCACGACGTCGTGCGGCACGCCACGCGCTACGGCCTGCGCCCGCCGGACGACGCGTCGGAGAAGCGCGGCAGCGCCTGGCTGCTGGCCGGCGGCCCGGAACGCGACCTCGACCGCGCCGGAGGCCTCCGGCGAGCGCTCGCCGCGACGCTGTTCCTGCTCGGCCTGCCCGGCTCCGCCTATCTGTATCAGGGCGAGGAGCTCGGGCTGCACGAGGTCGCCGACATCCCACCCGACCGGCGGCAGGACCCGGCGTACTTCCGGAACCCCGGCGTCGACGTCGGCCGTGACGGCTGCCGGGTGCCGCTCCCCTGGACGCCCGAGCGCCCCTCGTTCGGCTTCGGCAGCGGGGATGCGCATCTGCCCCAGCCGGACTGGTTCGCCGGCCTTGCCGCGGCCGTCCAGGACCGGGACCCGGCGTCCACGCTGTCGCTCTACCGGAAAGCACTGCGCCTGCGGCATGAGCTGCTGGGCGGGGAAGCGCTGGAGTGGGCGCCGTCGGACTTCCCCCTCGTGCACTTCCGGCGGCCGGGCGGATGGGACGTCGTGACGAACTTCGGCCCAGAACCGTTGCCGCTTCCGACCGGCCAGGTTCTGCTCGCCAGCGCACCGGTCGAGGGCGACCGGCTGCCGGGCGAGACCACGGTGTGGCTGCGCTCAGCCGGGTGAGGCCGGGCTCACGCCAGCGACAGCACGAACGACAGCACGAACCCGGCCGCGGTGCTCATGGCCACCGCGGGACCCCCGTGCTCGTAGGCCTCCGGCATGAGCGTGTCGGCGAGCGATGCGATCACCGCCCCGGCCGCGAAGGCGAGTGGGAGCGAGATCGTCGCCGGGTCGGTGTTCGCCAGCGGTCCGGCGCCGATCAGCACGGCGATCACGAGCAGCACGGCACAGGCGGTCCAGAGTGCCAACACGCTGAGGGTCGATCTGCCGGAGCTCCGCATCGACGCCGCACCCACCAGCGACTCGGGCAGGTTCGAGACGAAGATCGCGGCGAGCAGCGCCAGCCCGCCGGTTCCCTCGCCGAGCGAGACACCGAGCGCGACGTTCTCGGGCACTCCATCGAGTGTCACCGCTGCGAGCAGCGCCAGTCCCGCTGCCCCGCGGGTGGACGCCTTCGTCGGCGCCTCATCCGACGCGGCGGCGTCGGTGTCGAGCTTCGCGCTGCCCTCCACCTCGTCCGCCGGCTTCGAGCGACCGCCCGGCTGGGCCGCGCGGTCGAGGAGCGCACTCAGCACGGTGAATACCAGGGCGCCGACGAACAGGCCGATCGCCGCGTTCCAGATGCCGCCGCGCTCGTATGCGTCTTCGAACAGCTCGAACGCCAGCGCGGTGATCAGGGCGCCAGCCGCAAAGGACAGCAGAATCGCGAGGACGCGCTTCGGCAGTTCGAACCGCACACCGACGAATGCGCCGATCACCAGCGCGCTGGAAGCGATCACCCCGAAGAGCAGCGTCTGTGCCACACGCTCAGTATGGGCGCGGAGTTCCCGCCGCTGGAAGTCCCGTCGACTCGGCGTCGGGAAGTTCAGAGCGTCGCAGGGTGTGACCGGCGCGGTGTCGCCGTCGCCTCGTCGAGCACCTGAAGGACGTGCCGGTACGGCTCCCCGGTCGCCCGCGTCATGCCGAGCTCGCACGTCCGGTTCAGCGACGCGTGCATCGCAGCATCGGCTGACCGCACTTCCGCCGCCTCCCGCGCGGTGGCTGACGCGGTGAGCTCCGGATGCAGCATGCCCCGGTCGCCGGCGAACGCGCAGCATCCCCAGTCGTCCGGCACGTGCACCTCGTCTGCGGCGGCGCCCGCCACGCGAAGCAGCGCTGGGTTGATCCCCATCCGGGTCGAGGAACAGGTCGGATGGACGGTGAGCGAGCCGACCCTTCGTCCCGCCGGAAGCCTCCCGAGCACGATCTCATCGACGAACTCGACCGCGTCGACGACGCGGATGGAGAGCTCGTCCGCCGCCTCGAGCAGAACGTGCAGCCCCTCCGTGCAGGAGGACGCATCGCAGACCACGGGCAGCTCGCCGCCGCGGGTGGCGGTTCGAAGGGAGTCGCGGACGCGGCGCTTCATCTCGTCGTAGCCGTCGGTGAGGCCCTTCGACTTCCAGGGGGTGCCGCAGCAGAGCGACGGGATGTCAGCGGGGGTCGCGAGCCGCACACCGGCACGTTCGCAGAGCCGCTGGAAGGACTCGCCGACGCCCTCCCACCCCTCGGGCCCGAACATGGTGGTCGTGCAGCTGGAGAACCAGACGGCGTCGGCGTCGGGGTTCTGCAGCACCTTCCGGCGCCGCCCGCCGGCGGGCAGCTCCGCCGAGTATTGCGGCACCGTGTCGTGTCCGAGCACCGCGCGTCCGACCGTGGTGGCCGCGCCGGGGAGCGCGGGCGGCACGATCTTCGCCACGGACAGCGCGAGGCCGCCGACGCGGCTGGTGGCGTCCCAGTGCTTCGCCACCGCCTTCCAGCCCGCCTGCTCGATGGAGTTCACGTTCCCGGCGCGCAGGCGGCGCACCAGGTCGCCGGTGTTGATGAGCACGGGGCACGCGGTCTGGCACATGCCGTCCACGGCGCAGGTGTCGACCGCGTCGTATTCGTACTCCCTCTCAAGGGTGCGCAGCAGCACGGTGTCGCCGGCCTGCTTCGCCCGTTCCATCTCGCGGCGCAGCACGATCCGCTCGCGCGGCGTGGTGGTGAGGTCCTTGCTGGGGCACACGGGCTCGCAGTAGCCGCACTCCACGCAGCGGTCCACCTCGACCTCGACGGTCGGGGTGGTCTTCAGGTCCCGGATGTGCGCGTCGGGATCGTCATTGAGGAGCACCCCGGGATTGAGCAGGCCGTCCGGGTCGACCAGCGCCTTCAGCTCCCGCATCACGTCGTACAGCTCGTCGCCGAACTGGCGGCGCACGAACGGCGCCATGATCCGTCCGGTGCCGTGCTCGGCCTTCAGCGTGCCGCCCTGCGACAGCACCAGCGCGACCATGTCCTCGGTGAACGCCTCGTACCGGGTGAGCAGCTCCGGCTCGTCGAAGCGCTCGTTGATCAGGAAATGGATGTTGCCGTCCTTGGCGTGCCCGAAGATGACGCTGCCTTCATACCCGTGCACGTCGAACAGCCGGGTCAGCTCCACGCAGGTGTCGTACAGCCGCTCCACCGGCACCGCGATGTCCTCGAGCAGAGCGGTGGTGCCGGACGGCCGGCTTCCGGCGACGGCGGTGAAGAGCCCCTTGCGGATGTGCCACAGCTGCGCCCGCGCCGTGGGATCCGTGCTCAGCACGCCGGGTGCCGCGAGCGGCAGCGGGCCGAGCACCTCCGGCGACTGCGCGATCCGCAGCGCCAGCGCGTCGGCAGAGTCCTCCTGGTACTCGACGAGGAGCGCGGCGTGCTCGTCGACGTGCAGGTCCCGCAGCTCCGCCGTCGCCTCCGGATCCTGCTGCGCCACCCGGAGACTGGTCGCGTCGAGCAGCTCGATGGTGGCGAACCCGGCGGCGACGAGCGCCGGCAGCGAGCTGGTCGCGCCGGCGAGGTCGGAGAAGATCAGCAGCCCGGTGGCTGCGAAGGGCTTCACCGGCACGGTGCGGAATGTCGCCTCCGCGACGAATGCGAGGGTGCCCTCGCTGCCGATGACCAGGTGCTCCAACAGGTCGACGGGCCGGGTGTGGTCGAGGAACGAGTTGAGTCCGTAGCCCATCGTGTTCTTGATCGAGTAGAGCCGGCGGATCGTGGCGACGGACTCCGGGTTCCCGCGCACCCGGTCGCGCAGCAGCTCCAGCCCCGCGTACAGCGCGGGCTCCGTGGCACGGAGGCGCTCGTCGGCGTCCTCGGCGCCGGTGTCGAGGATGGTGCCGCTCGGCAGCACCAGCACCGCGGATTCGAGGGTGCGGTAGGTGTTCGCCTCGATGCCGCACGCCATGCCGCTGGAGTTGTTGGCGACGACGCCGCCGATGGTGCAGGCGATCTCGCTCGCCGGATCGGGTCCGAGCTTGTGCTTGTGCCGGACGAGCCGTGTGTTGACGGCACGGACGGTCGCACCCGGACCGGTGCGGACGAGCGCCCCGCCGTCGAGCACCTCGATGTGCCGGAAGCCTCGACGCGTGTCGACCAGCACACCTGCTGTGCCGGCCTGACCGCTGAGGCTGGTGCCGCCGGAGCGGAAGGTCACGGGAACCCCGTGCCGCCTGCTGGCGGCGAGCACCGCCGCGACCTCGCCCGCATCGGATGGAGCGACGACGGCCTGCGGGGTGAGCAGGTAGTGGGATGCGTCGTGTGCGGACGAGAGCCGGTCGGTGGCCCGGGTCGCGACGAGCGCGCAGGCGCCCTCGAGGGCGGCAATGAGCTCTGGCGGAACGGCCGGCAGGGTCGTCGTCCCGGCGGTCGCGCGCGTCATGCGTTCTGTTCGCTTCGCCGACGCCGGCCGCCACAGTCGGTCTTCTGGCACATCGCAGCTGTCCTCACCATCGATGACGTGTCCTCGGCCGACCAGCGGCCGCACTTGAAACGTTACAACATCCCGCCCCGAATCCTTGCGGCGTACGACCATCGTTTACCGCTCTGCGGAACTGCGATCGAACAGTTGAAACGTGGGTAGCATATGCCCTCGAGAGGAGCGACACGCTCATGCCCCAACCGAAGCTCGCGCCGGTCAGCGAGGACGGCGAGAAGCTGGTCGGCGCCGACCGGGTGCTCGGCGTGCTCGTGGAGCTGGCCGGTCATCCCGCCGGGGCCACCCTCGACGAGCTCGCGCGCCGGGTGGGCAGCCCGAAAGCCACCGTGCACCGCGCGCTCGGGGCGCTCCGCAGGGCGGGCCTCGCCGGCAGCGATGCGCGCGGGCATTACATCCTGGGCGACGAGTTCCTCCGGCTCGCATTCGCCCACCACGAGGCCCGTCCGGAGCATGTCCGGGTGCAGCCCCTGCTCCAGCGACTCGCGGAGCGGTTCGGCGAGACGGCGCACTACGCCGTGCTCGACGGTCGCTCCGTCGTCTATCGGGCGAAGGTCGATCCCGCCGTCGGGGCGGTCCGCCTCACCTCGACCGTCGGCGGACGGAACCCCGCACACAGCACCGCCGTCGGCAAGGTGCTGCTCGCGTACCGGCTCACCACCCGGGCCGACGTCGAGGATTGGGCGGGACCAGAGCCGCTCGAGCGGCGGACCGCACACACCGCCACGACCGCGCGGCAGCTCTTCGAGCAGTTGAGCGAGACACGCGCGCGCGGCTACGGGGTGGACGACCAGGAGAACGAGGAAGGAATCAACTGCCTGGCCATCCCCCTGTTCCTCACCTCCGCGCACCAGCCGTCCGGCGCAGTGAGCGTCAGCGCTCTCGCCTACCGGACCCCGCTCTCTGCCCTCACTGATGCCGTCGACGAGGTTCGGCGGATCCTCGCTGAGACGACCGGCCACGTGCAGACCGCCTGAGTTCACCCCTGACAAGTAAGGACCACACCATGCGACTCCTCCGCATCGGCGCAGCCGGCGCCGAGAAGCCCGCCGCACTCGTCGGCGACGGCAGCTGCATCGACCTGTCCGACGTCGTCGACGACTTCGACGAGGCGTTCTTCGGCAGCGGTGGGCTGGAGCGGATCCGGCCCATCGTCGCCGAGCGGATCGAGCGCGGGTCGACCCAAGTGCTCGATGGCACCCGCATCGGCGCCCCGATCGCGCGGCCGCACCAGATCCTCTGCATCGGTCTCAACTACCGCGACCACGCAGCGGAGACCGGACAGGCGGTTCCGGAGGAGCCGATCCTCTTCACCAAGTCCCCCAACACGCTGATCGGTCCGTACGACGACGTGCGGATCCCGCGCGGGTCGACGAAGCCCGACTGGGAGGTCGAGCTCGGCATCGTGATCGGCAGGCGCACCAGCTATCTGGACTCCGTCGGAGAGGCGCGCGACGCGATCGCCGGATTCGTGGTTGTCAACGATGTCAGCGAGCGCGCGTTCCAGATCGAGCGCGGCGGGCAGTGGTCCAAGGGCAAGTCCGCGGAGACCTTCAACCCCGCGGGCCCGTGGCTGGTCACGCCCGACGAGGTCGCCGACGTGCTGGCGCTCGACATGTGGCTGGACGTGAACGGCGTCCGCCGCCAGACCGGCAGCACCTCGACGATGGTCTTCGACCCGTACTTTCTCGTCCATTACCTGAGCCAGTTCCTCGTGCTCGAGCCGGGTGACCTCATCAACACGGGCACGCCCCCGGGCGTCGGCATGGGCTTCACGCCGCCGATCTGGCTGCAGCCCGGCGACGTCATGGAGCTCGGGATCGAGGGACTCGGCCGGCAGCGGCAGAACGTGATCGGCCCTCGATGAGGTCGCCCGGGACCGCCAGCAGCGAAGGAGCAGCGTCATGAGAAGCGCAGTCGTCACCGGTGGTGCGAGCGGGCTCGGCGCCGCGGCCGCACGGAAGCTCCGCGACGATGGTGTGCAGGTGGTGACACTGGACATCGCCGGCGATGCCGACGTGCACGTCGATGTGACCGACGACGCGGCGCTCGCGTCGGCGGCGGCGGAGATCGGCCCGGTCGACATCCTCATCAACTCCGCCGGAGTCGTCGGCCCGAACATGCCGCTCCTCGAGACCACCGCCGACGACTGGCGGCGCGTGCTCGAGGTCAACGTGCTCGGCGTCGTCGCCACGATGCGGGTCTTCGTGCCCGGCATGGTGGAGCGCGGCTGGGGCAGGATCGTCAACTTCGCCAGCATGGCCGGCAAGGACGGCAACCCCAACCTCTCCGCCTATTCCGCGTCCAAGGCCGCCGTGATCGCGCTCACCAAGTCGGCCGGCAAGGAGCTCGCGACGACCGGTGTGCTGGTGAACGCCATCGCACCGGCCGTGATCGCGACGCCGATGAACGAATCGACCGCACCGGAGGTGCTCGCGCACATCACGAGCCTCATCCCGATGAAGCGGGTCGGTCAGCCGGAGGAAGTGGCGGAGCTGGTGGCGTGGCTGGCCTCCGAGAAGGTGAGCTTCTCCACCGGCGCGGTCTACGACATCAGCGGCGGTCGCGCGACGTACTAGGAGCTCCCGGTCAGGCGCTCTCGCGCACGACGAGCTCGGTGGGCAGCGTCATGGTGTCCCGGGGCATGCCCTCGAGAACGTCGAGCAGCATCGCCACCATCTCCCGGCTGATCCGGTCCCACGGCTGCCGCATGGTGGTCAGCGGCGGCTCGTGCCTCCCGGCGAGTCCCGAGTCGTCGAAGCCGGCGACCGCCACGTCCTCTGGCACGCGCAGGCCCGCCTTGCGGAGAGCGGTGATGGCGCCGACGGCCATCCGGTCGTTCGCCGCGAACACCGCGTCGATGTCGCGCGTGCGCTCCAGCAGACGGGTCATCGCGGCGACCCCGGAGTCCATGCTGTAGTCGCCCTCCTCGACCAGCTCGGGCACGAAGTCCGCCCCGAGCTCGTCCCGGAACCCCTCGAGCCGGTACCGCCCGCCGGGTGTGTCGCGGGGGCCCGCGATCATCGCGATCCGGCGTGCGCCGCGATCGCGCAGGTGACGGGCCATGATGCGCGCAGAGCCGGATTCGTCCACCGACACCGCCGGAACGTCCGCCCGGTGGCCGAGCGGAACGCCACAGCACACGGTGGGGACGCCGGCCCGCAGCAGCGAGTCCAGCAGCGGATCCGACTCGTGCGACGAGATCAGCATGACGCCGTCGACGTGCCCGGCCTCGACGAAGTGCTCGACGTTCTCCCGCTCGGCCGCGGTGCCCGCGACGAGCAGCACCAGGGTCATGTTCCGCTGCGCGAGCGCCTCCGCGGCGCCCCGCAGCAGCAGCGAGAAGGTCGGATCCTCGAACAGCAGGTGGTGCGGCTCGGTCAGCAGGAACGCGAGCGAGTTCGCCCGTCCGGTCGCGAGGCTCCGCGCCGCGTGGTTGGCGGTGTAGCCGGTCACGCGGATGGCCTCCTCCACCGCCACTCGCGCCTCCGGCGACACCCAGTGCCCCCCGTTGATGACGCGGGACACCGTGCCGCGCGAGACGCCGGCCACCGTCGCGACATCGCGGATGGTTGGCTTTCGCCGAAGCGTCGTTGGGTCCTGCACGACCGGAACTCTACCCCGGAACCCACCCCTGGGACCGGTCACAGTGCGGTAACGGTCCGCGATCTCCGACTGGCGTTCCCTGGGGGTATGGGGTAGAACTGTGACCGGTCCCAGTCTGATCCGATGGAGTGTCCCGAACCTTGACGAATACCGCCTCGACGAACCCGTGGCCCGCTGTTGCGGGTATCGCCTACGGCGGCGACTACAACCCTGAACAGTGGCCACGCGAGGTCTGGCACGAGGATGTCGCGCTCATGCGGGACGCGGGCGTCAACCTGGTCAGCGTCGGGATCTTCTCCTGGGCGCTGCTGGAGACCAGCGAGGGCGTGTTCGACTTCGGATGGCTCGACGAGGTGATCGACCTCCTCCACGCCAACGGCATCGCCGTCGATCTCGGCACCCCGACCGCATCACCGCCCGCCTGGTTCTTCGCCGAGCACCCGGACGCGCGAGTCGTTCAGCGGGATGGAACGGTGATGGGCTTCGGCTCCCGCGGCATGGCCTCGCACGCCTCCCCCGCGTACCGGGAGGCGATCACCCGGATCGCCGGCGAGCTGGCTCGGCGCTACGCCGACCACCCCGCCGTGGTGCTCTGGCATGTGCACAACGAATACGGCGTTCCCGTCGGTGAGGACTACTCCGACCGGTCGGTGCTGGCATTCCGCGAGTGGCTGCTCGGCCGCTACGGCACGCTCGACGGACTCAACGATGCGTGGGGCACCGCCTTCTGGGGGCAGCACTACACCGACTGGGCGCACGTCGGCGCCCCCGCCGCCGCTGCATCGGTCGTGAACCCCGCGCAGCGCCTCGACTGGTTCCGGTTCACCGACTCGCAGCTGCGCGCGTGCTACCGCGCCGAGCGCGACGCCATCCGGGCGCACGCCTCGCAGCCGATCACCACCAATTTCATGGCCAATCAGCACTGGGGCATGGACCTCTGGGCCTGGGCGGAGGAGGTGGACGTCGTCGCCGACGACCACTACCTCTGGGCGGCCGACCCGGAGGGTGAGATCGGTCTGGCGATCGCCGCCGACCTGACACGCTCCCTCGGTGGCGGAAAGCCGTGGATCCTCATGGAGCACTCCACCTCGGCGGTGAACTGGCAGCCGCGCAACATCGCGAAGCGGCCCGGTGAGATGGCCCGCAACTCGATCTCGCACCTGGCGCGCGGCGCCGACGCGATCCTGTTCTTCCAGTGGCGCGCCGGCCGCTCGGGTGCTGAGAAGTTCCATTCCGCGATGCTCCCCCACGCGGGCACGCGATCCCGCGTGTGGCGTGAGGTCGTGGACCTCGGCGCCAAGCTCGACCGGCTGGCCGAGCTTCGCGACTCGCGCGTCACTGCGGACGTCGCGATCCTGTGGGACTTCCAGTCCTTCTGGGCGCAGGACCTGGAGTGGCGGCCATCGGTGGACGTCGACCACAAGGAGCGCGTCCGCGCCTACTACGAGCGCCTGTGGCGCGACGGCATCACGGCCGACTTCGTGCTGCCGGGAGCCGACCTCTCCGGTTACCGCCTCGTGATCGCCCCGGCTCAGTACCTGCTGACCGAAGCGGATGCCGCGAACCTCACCCGATACGTGGAGGGCGGAGGCACGCTGCTGGTGTCGTTCTTCTCCGCCATCGTCGACGAGAACGACCGGGTGCATGACGGCGGCTTCGGTGCGCCGCTCTCCGGCGCCCTCGGCGTGCGGGTCGAGGAGTTCCTTCCGCTGCGCGAAGGCGGAACCTGCACGCTCGACTGGCGGGGCGAGAACCCGCAGGAGCTCATCGCGGACATCTGGCAGGAGGACCTCGAGGCCACCGGAGCCGAGGTGATCGCGACCTATCTCGACGGGCCCGGCGCCGGCAAGCCGGCGATCACGCGTTCCCGACACGGCTCGGGTTTGGGGTGGTATGTCAGCACGCGGGTGCAGAATGCGGGAATGCGGACCCTGATGGACGCCGTCTACGCCGACGCCGGCATCGTGCCGAGCGGTCTGCCCGAGGGGTTCGAGGTGGTCACCCGCCGGGGCACGGACGCCGACTACATCGTGGCGATCAACCACCGGGACGATGCGGTCTCCCTCCCGGCCTCCGGCGTCGAGCTGTTCACGGGGGCCGACGTTCCGGAGACACTCGAGGTCGCCCCTGGCGGCGTCGCTGTGGTTCGCTCCGCTCCCGGCGGCGGAGGGGGTGGTCGCCCCCGCACCTGACCCGCTCCTGCACAACACACCCACACAAGCAACCCTGCGCCGGCACCATCCGGTCCGGCGCCCACGTTCTGGTCGTGACGGCGCGACTCGCCAGAGTCGGACAGCGGCGACCACTCTGGAAGGAACAACATGCGAAAGCAACTGGGAATCGGCGCACTCGCCGTGACGTCGGCCGTGCTGCTCGCCGGCTGCGGCGGCGGCGGCACCACCCCGGCACCCGAAGCCACCGAGGGTGGCGGCGGCACCGACGGCAGCGGTGCAGAGATCGTCATCTGGACCGACGCCGAGCGTGAGCAGGCCATCACCGACGCGGCCACCGCGTTCGAGGAGGAGACCGGCGCGACCGTGACCCTCGTGCAGAAGAACTTCGAGGACCTGCGCAACGACTTCATCACGCAGGTGCCGACCGGTGAGGGACCCGACATCACCGTCGGCGCCCACGACTGGCTGGGCGCGCTCGTGACGGCCGGTGTGGTCGACACGGTGGACCTCGCCGACAAGGCCGGCGAGTTCGAGGAGGTGGCGATCGAGGCGATGACCTATGAGGGCCAGCTCTACGCGCTGCCCTACTCGCTCGAGACGGTTGCACTCATCCAGAACACCGAGCTCGTCGGCGACGAGGCACCGGCGACCTGGGACGAGATGATCCAGAGCGGTCTGGAGGCCGGCACCGAGCGCCCGGTCGCCATCAACACCGGCGCGGAGATCGGCGACGCCTACACGCTGTACGGCATCCAGACCTCGTTCGGTGCTCCCGTCTTCGTGCAGGACGAGTCGGGCTCGTACACGAGTGAGATCGGCATGGGCGGTCCGGAGGGCGAGGCGTTCGCGCAGTGGCTCTACGAGCAGGGCGAGGCCGGCGAGGGGTACATCCCGCCGACGGTCACCTACGACATCAACGTCGAGCTGTTCACCTCGGGTGAGGCGCCGTACACGATCCAGGGCCCCTGGGTCATCAACGCGTTCAACGAGGCCGGCGTGGACATCGCCGTGAACCCGATCCCGTCGGCCGGCGGCGAGACCGCCGCACCGTTCGTCGGTGTGCAGGGCTTCTACCTCAGCTCGCAGAGCGAGAACGCGCTGCTCGCGACGGACTTCCTGGTGAACTACCTCGCCACGGAGGACGCGCAGCGTGCCCTGTACGAGGCGGACCCCCGCATCCCGGCATACTCGGCGATCGCCGAGGAGGCCGCGGCGGACCCGATCATCGCCGGATTCCTCGCGTCCGCGCAGAACGGCGTGCCGATGCCGAGCATCCCGGAGATGGGCTCCGTGTGGGAGTTCTGGAACGCTGCTGAGGCGCAGATCCTCGGCGGGGCCGACCCCGTCGAGACCTGGAACCAGATGATCGCCGACCTCGAGAACGAGCTCGGCGGCTAGCACCCGGCCCGGGGGCGGGACGTGAGCGTCCCGCCCCCGGGTCACCCCCTCGCGAAGAACCCGTCGAACAGGAGAACCAGATGTCGGTGCAGGAACAGGCCCGACCGCGGAGCGAGCCGCGGCCGGACGGCTCACCGGGCCGGGAGTCGCACGCCCGCGGCTGGCGGGGCCTCGGCTGGGGCTTCGTGGTGAAGCTGCTCCTGATGGCGCTGGTGAACGCCTTCGGGCTCGCGGTGATCCTCGCGGCATTCCGAGCGGAGTCGTGGTTCATCCTCGGCGCGTCGATCGTGCTGCTGCTGATCGCGGACGTCATCTACTTCACCAAGCGGGCACTGCCCCTGAAGTACATGGCCCCCGGCCTGATCTTCCTGCTGGTCTTCCAGATCTTCAGCATGGTCTACACCGGCTACGTCGCGTTCACCAACTACGGCACCGGGCACTCCGGCTCCCAGGAGCAAGCGGTCGAGGCCGCACTCATCCAGGACGAACAGCGTCTGCCCGACTCGCCCACCTACCCGCTCAGCGTCGTCGACCGCGGCGGGGAGCTCGGCTTCGCGATCGTCGACGGCGACGGCGACGTGCGAGTCGGCACCGAGCTGGAGCCGCTCGCCACGGTCGGCGGGGCGCAGGTCGGCGACTCCGGCGCCCCGACGGAGGTACCCGGCTGGACCGTGATCCCCCGCGCCCAGGTGCTGTCCGACACCGAACTCCAGCAGCGGGTGACGAACCTGCGGGTTCCGGTCTCCGACGACCCCGAGCGCGGTTCGATCCGCACCCGCGACGGCACCAGCGGTGCGGTGTACAACTCGTCCCTCGAGTGGGATCCCGAGACGCAGACCATCACGGACACCGAGACCGGCACCGTGTACCGCTCGACCGAGCGCGGCAGCTTCGTCGCCGAGGACGGCAGCAGCCTGCCGGCCGGCTGGTATGTTCCCGTCGGCTTCGACAACTTCGTGCGTGCGTTCACCGACGAACGACTCGCCGGACCGCTGCTTCAGGTGACCGTGTGGACCTTCGCGTTCGCGATCCTCACCACGCTGACCAGCTTCGGTCTCGGGCTTCTGCTCGCGATCATCTACAACGACCCGCGGATCCGCGGTCGCAAGGTGATCCGCACCCTCTTCATCCTCCCGTACGCCTTCCCGGTCTTCATGTCGGCGCTGCTCTGGCGGGGAATGCTGAACGCGGAGTTCGGAATCGTCAACGATCTGTTCTTCCTCGGCGCCGACATCAACTGGTTCGGCGACCCGATGCTGGCGCGACTCGCGGTGCTCTGGGTGAACCTCTGGCTGAGCTTCCCGTACTGGTTCCTGGTCTGCACCGGCGCCCTCCAGTCGCTGCCTGGTGACACGCTGGAAGCGGCGGAGATCGACGGGGCCGGCAGATTCCGGCGGTTCCGGTCGATCATGCTGCCCCTGCTGCTCGTCTCCACGGCGCCGCTCGCGATCGCATCGTTCGCGTTCAGCTTCAACAACTTCACACTGGTCTACCTGCTCACCGGAGGCGGGCCGAACTTCCGGGGCAGCAGTGAGCAGATCGGTGCGACCGACCTGCTGATCACCGCGGTCTATCAGATCTCCGGCGTCTCCGGCGGCTCGTCCGACTACGGCCTCGCCAGCGCCTTGTCGATCATCATCTTCATCGTGATCGGCACCATCTCGGCCCTGGCGTTCCGCCAGACCCGCAAGCTCGAGGAGATGCAGTGATGTCTGCCCCTGTGCTGTCAACATCGACCGAATCGAAGCAGCCGCTCCGTCAGACGCCGGGGGCTCCGGATCGCAGCCGCGCCAGACGAGCGAGATGGATGGCGGAGGTCGGGTGGAAGTATCCCGTCGCCGTGGTGGTCGTCGCCTATGCGGTGTTCCCGCTGCTCTACGTCGTGTCCACCGCGTTCCGGCCGGGCGGCACGCTCGCCGGGAGCAGCTCGCTGTTCAGTGCGCTCGATTTCAGCAACTACGCGGCGCTCTTCCGCACCGGCTTCTGGACCTGGGGCATGAACAGCCTGATCGTTGCCGGCGTCACGGCCGTCGGGACGGTGCTGATGGCCGCGGCAGCGGCGTACGCCTTCTCGCGATTCCGCTTCAGCGGACGCCGCGCCAGCCTGACGGGGCTGCTGCTGCTGCAGATGTTCCCGCAGACGGTCGCGTTCGTCGCGATCTTCCTGATGCTGCTCGCGCTCGGAGAGGTGGTCCCCGCTCTCGGGATCAACTCGAGGATCGCGCTGATCTGCGTCTATCTGGGCGGCGCGCTGGGTTCGAACACGTTCCTCATGTACGGGTTCTTCAACACCATCCCGAATGAGCTCGACGAGTCGGCGAAGATCGACGGCGCCACCCACGCGCAGATCTTCTGGCGGATCATCATGCCGCTCGTCATCCCGGTGCTCGCCGTGGTGGGACTGATCGGCTTCATCGGCGCGTTCAACGACTTCATCCTCGCGAGGATCGTGCTCGTCAGTCAGGACAACTGGACGCTCGCCGTGGGCATGTACGCCTGGGTCTCGAACGAGCTGAACTCGAACTGGGGACTGTTCGCAGCGGGAGCCGTCGTCGCGGCCCTCCCTGTGCTGCTGCTGTTCCTGGCACTGCAGCGCTACATCGTGGGCGGCCTCACCGCGGGAGCGGTCAAGGGCTGACCTGCTGGGATCTTTCTGGGCTGCGGCCGAGGAAGGCACCGTTGATGGCGTTCGCTGATCCACGTCGCTGTCGTTCCCACAGCACGCCTCGACGCATAGGATCGACGGCGTGACGAGCATGTTCTTCCGACAGGGCTAGCCTCCCGCTAGCCAGTTCGAGGCCACACCCGCGGCTAGCGAAGCGGGGCGCGAATGGGTCGCCCCGATCCGCCGACCGGGAGCTCTGTCATGCCTGTCCGCCACCGCGAGGTGGGGTCCTTCGCCGACGACGGCGCGTCGCGTCGCGACGGTGCCCTGCTCTTCGCCCGCACGACCCACGGGCTCGAGCGGCTCGCGGCCACCGAAGCCGAGGAGCGCGGAGCCGCGGTGGTCGCCAGCGGCAAGCGGCTGCTGGTGATCCGCGCCCCGATCGAACGGATCGGGGAGCTCGCGCTCCGGACGATCGACGACCTGTTCCGGCTCGTTCTCGCTTTCGGCGACCCCGGGGCCGGGAAGCGGGACCTCGCCGTGCTGCGCGCCGCCGTGGTCGCCGCCGATCTCAGCGAGGCGGTCCTGCAGGCGCCCGCCGCTCCGGCGATTCCCGGGGATCGCCGGCGTCCGGTCACCGTCACCGCGTCGTTCACCGGGAGACGCAGCTACACCCGGTACGACCTCGAGGACACCGTGGGACCTGTGATCGCAGAGGGCCTCGGAACCGACTACGTCAGCCGGCGCGGCGGCTCACGGCCGCCGATGCCGACGTTGGACTGGCGCCTCTCAATGGACACCGCGACCGCCCTGCTCGGTCCCCGGATCGCCAGCGTCCCGCTGCATCGACGCCCGTGGAGGACCGCCACGGTCGCGGGGTCACTGCACCCTCCGGTCGCCGCCGCGATGGTCCGGTTGGCGGGAATCGGGCCCGGGCACCTGGTGCTCGACCCATGCTGCGGCGCGGGAACTCTCGCGATCGAGGCGGCCGACCTCCGGACCGGAGCGTGGGTCCACGGAAGCGATCGGGATCCTTCTTCGGTCCACCTCGCAGCGGCGAACGGAAGGACCCGTCCTGGCATCACCTGGACGGTCGCCGACACCCGGAAGCTCCCCTTCGGCGATTCAGCGGTCGACCGGATCGTGACGAACCCGCCGTGGGGCAAGCAGGTGAGCGGGAACGAGGATTTCGCCGGATTCCTCGCAGAGTGGCGACGGGTGCTCCGCGGCGACGGTGTGCTCGTCTGTCTCGTCCCATCGCATCAGCGTCGGCTGATCCGGGAGTCCGACGGGTGGCACGTTCTCAGCGTGCACCCGGTGAGCCTGGCCGGTCAGCATCCGCTGATCGTCCGTGCGCAGCCAACCTCGTGACCGGCCGGCCGCCCGCGCGCCGTCGGCGACGCCTTCAGGCCGCCAGCCGAACGCTGCCCCGGGTGGCCCCGTCGGCCGACGGCTGGGGCGCCGTCGAGCCGACGAGGTCGAGCACCACCACGGCCGGGACCCGTGCGGCGACGTCTCGGCCGGCCAGCGTGCCCGCGGCCCTCCTCAGGAGCTCGTCGACCTCGATCCGCAGCGCCTGGCAGATCGCCTCGATGATCTCCGATGACGGCTCCTTGCGGCCGCGCTCGACCTCGGACAGGTAGGGCAGCGAGATCCTGCCCGCATCGGCGACCTCCCTCAGGGTCTTGCCGAGCTCCCTGCGTCGCGCACGCAGGACGTGTCCGATCGCGTGTCTCAGCAGCATCGTGTGCTCCTCAGCCGGTCCATGCTCCGACTGTAGAACGCGGTGCGCCAGCCCGGCAGCGCCATCCGCCGATTCGGGCTCTGGATCGGGCGGATTCTGCTCACAGCAGATTCGGCGCCCGCACCTCTGCCGAGCGCAGAACCCATGGGCACTCCCGCCGGATTCGCGAAAGGGTGTGGACACCAGATCAGCCCGAGAGAGGACCCATCCCGTGATCGGATTCGGACCAGCAGACCGCCACCTCTTCAGGCGCCTGCTCGACGAGCGGATCGTCTTCGTCGGCAGTGAGCTGACGGACGCATCGGCCAACGAGATCTGCGCCCAGCTGCTCCTGCTGGACGCCGTGGCACCCGGCCGGGACATCTCCCTCTACATCCAGTCGACCGGCGGGTCCGTTCCGGCGGGCTTCGCCGTCCACGACACGATGCGCGCGATCCAGTCCGACGTCTGCACTGTCGCGCTCGGGGTGGCCGCCTCCATGGGGCAGTTCCTCCTCTCCTCCGGGACGAAGGGAAAGCGGTTCGCTCTGCCGAACACCAGCATCGTGATGCATCAGCCGTCCGGCGGATTCGGCGGCAACTCGGCCGATATCCAGACTCAGGCCACGCAGATCCTGCACGTCAAGCAGCGGCTCGCCGAGATCACCAGTGAGCAGACCGGCAGGGCGCTGCCCGAAATTCTCGGCGATGCCGACCGGGACCGCTGGTTCACCGCGGAGGAGGCGCTCGAGTACGGCTTCATCGACGGGATCCTGGCGACGACGTCGCAGCTCACCAGCGCACGGTGAGGACCGGCGCCGACCCGGTCCTCCCGCCGGTCGGCACGAGCTCGTCCGGGAGCGTCACAAAACCCGGCCGTGGATCGTCGTACTGGTGAGCGACTCTGTTTCCAGCGCGAGGAGGATTCACGTGAACGGGCGAAGGCGTGGCGATGGCGACCGGCTGACCGAGCGGCTGTCGGCACGGCTGCAGGAACTGTCGTGGTTCGACCGGGCGCTTCGCCGCGCCCGGTCCAAGGCGTTCCCCGACCACTGGTCGCTGCTGTTCGGGCAGGTGGCGGTCTACAGCTTCATCATCGTGACGGTCACGGGCATCTTCCTGATGTTCTTCTACGACGCGTCGACCACGCTGGTGCGCTACGACGGCAGCTTCACCCCGCTGCACGGAGTGGAGATGTCGAGGGCCCTGGAGTCGACGCTGCAGATCTCGTTCGACGTTCGAGGCGGCCTGCTGGTGCGGCAGCTGCACAATTGGAGCGCGTCGCTCATGATCGCGGCGCTGATGGCGCACATCCTGCGGATCTTCTTCACCGGCGGATTCCGGAAGCCGCGCAAGCTGAGATGGCTCGTCCTGTTCGGGATCCTGTTCCTGAGCTGGGGTGCGGGCCTGACCGGGGCGGTGCTGCCCGACGATCTGCTCTCGGGCAGCACCCTGGCGGTGCTCGACGGGGTGCTGAAGGCCATTCCGATCATCGGGACGTGGGCTTCGTACCTCGTCTTCTCCGGGGAGTTCCCGAGCGGTGCGATCGCCCTGTTCTACCCGCTGCACATCCTGCTGCTGCCACTCGCCATCGCCGGCGCCATGCTCCTCAACGGACTGCTCGCCATGGTGAACGGGCCGGAGCAGTTCCCGGGCCCCGGCCGGAAGGAGACGAACATCGTCGGACGGCCGCTCACGGTCGCGGCGGTGAAGGGAGGCGGACTGTTCTTCCTGGTGGCCGGTCTCCTGACGGCGATCGCCGCCGGGGTGACGGTCAACCCGGTTTGGGCCTACGGCCCAGCCGACCCGGGGAACGCCTCCGCGGGGGCGGGCGCCCTTTGGTACGTCGCCTTCCTCGACGGCGCGCAGCGACTCACGCCCCCCGGGTGGGAGCTGGTGTGGCTGGACCGCACCTGGACCCTCGCGATCCTCGTCCCGGTGGGCCTTGTGGGCCTGTATCTGCTGGCCGCGGCGCTGTATCCCTTCCTCGAGGCGTGGGTCACGGGCGACCGGCGGTCGCACCACCTCCTGGATCGGCCGCGGAACGCGCCGGCACGAACCGCGATCGGCGCAGCCGGCGTCACGGTCTACGGGGTCTTGTGGGCGGCCGCCGGCTCGGACGTGATCGCCATGCGTTTCGGGCTCAGCGTCGAAAGCGTCGTGCTCGCGCTGCAGGTCACGCTCCTGCTCGGTCCGCTGATCGCCTACGTCGGAACCAAGCGCACCTGCCTCGCGCTGCAGAAGAAGGATCGGGCGATCGTGATGCATGGTGTCGAGACCGGCCGGATCGTGCGGCTTCCGGGCGGCGGGTATGCGGAGAAGCACACCCCGGTGGATGTCCACCGGCGACCCGAGCTGGTCGACTACGAGGCTCCGGCGCCGCTGGTCCTCCGTCCGGACGGGGATGGCCGCATCCGGTTCCGGAACCGGGTGCGCGCCGTGATGTCCCGCTGGTTGTACGCAGACCGTGTGCCGCCGGTTCGCGCGGGCGAGCTCGAGGCAGCACCCGCATCGGAGCAGGAGAAGGTGGAGGCCGGCCGGCCCTGACGGGTCAGCCGGCGGCCACCGATTCCTCCGCGCCGGAACGCACCGGCGTTGGACGCCCGTACGCCTCCAGCAGTCGCAGCCACACCTCGCTCACCGTCGGGTAGGACGGCACGGCGTGCCAGAGCCGGTCGAGCGGCACCTCCCCGACGATCGCGATCGTCGCGGAGTGGAGCAGCTCCCCGACGTCCGGTCCGACGAAGGTCGCACCGAGCACCACCTTGCGGTCCTCGTCCACCACCATCCGCGCTGTTCCGGCGTAGCCATCCGAGTGGACGTAGGCCCCGGAGAGCGACCCGAGCTCGTAGTCCACGACGCGGATGTCATAGCCGGCTTTCCGCGCGGCGTCGGAGGTGAGCCCGACCGATGCGACTTCCGGGTCGGTGAAGGTCACCTGCGGCACCGCGTCGTGGTCGGCGGTCGCCACGTGGGTTCCCCACGGGGCGTCGAAGACCGTGGCACCGGTCGCCCGCGCCACGATCACGTCGCCGGCCGCGCGCGCCTGATACTTGCCCTGGTGGGTCAGCAGCGCCCGCCGGTTGACGTCGCCGACCGCGTAGAGCCAGTCGAATCCGTCCACCCGCAGGGTGTCATCCGTGCTCAGCCACTCCCCCGGCGTCAGTCCGATCGCGTCCAGCCCCAGGTCCTCGGTTCGGGGCGCACGGCCGGTCGCGACCAGGATCTCCTCGGCGACCACCGTCGTGCCGTCGGCAAGCTGGATCGCCACCCCGTCGGCCGAGCGCGTCACGCGGGTGGTGGTCGTGTTCAGAAGCACCGTGGCGCCGCGCTCGCGGAGCGAGTCCAAGACCAGCTCACCGGCGAACGGCTCCATCCCCGTAAGCAGCCCGCTTCGCGCGATCAGGGTGACCTCGCTGCCGAAGCCGACGAAAGCCGTCGCCATCTCGGCGGCGACGACGCCTCCGCCGAGGATCGCGAGACTGCCGGGCACGCTCTTGACGCTGGTCGCTTCGCGACTGCCCCAGGGCGCGGCCTCACGCAACCCGTCGATGTCCGGGAGAAGCGGATCGGACCCGGTCGCGATGGTGACGGCGTGCCGCGCGGCGAGCACGGTCGTCGTCCCGTCTGCGGCGGTCACGGTGACCTCCCTCGGGCCGGTGATGCGGCCTCGGCCCCGGACGAGCGAGATGCCCGCACCGTCCACCCACTTGACCTGGCCGGCGTCCGACCAGTCGTTCACCATGTAGTCGCGTCGTGCGAGCACGGCGGCGACGTCGAGCTCTCCGGTCACAGCCTCGGCCGCGCCGGGAATGCTCTGCGCGACGCGCAGCGCATGGCTGGAGCGGAGCAGTGTCTTCGACGGCATGCATGCCCAGTAGGAGCATTCGCCGCCCACGAGCTCATCCTCGACCAGCACCGCGGTCAGTCCGCCCTGCACGGCGCGGTCGGCCACGTTCTCCCCCGCAGCCCCCGCGCCCAGCACGATGACGTCGTATTCGGTCGTTGTCATGTCTCCCTCTTCTTCTGACCCTGAAGGCCGTCGGACGGCGGCAGCCGGTCGGGTGCTGCGGCCGGCTGCCGTCCGCTCATCGCTGTGGTCTGCGGTTGTGGGTGGAGATCTCAGGAGGCAGTGCGGCCTCCCGAGCGCGCTTCGCGATCACGTACTGCATGTAGAGCGCCTGGTACTGGAGCAGCACCGGCGAGTACTCGCTCATGACGCGGTCCGAACGATCGTGTAGCCACTGTCTGCAAGTGTGCTCGCGATGTGCTCTGCATACCACTGCGGCCACTCTTCGTCATATCGACCGCCGAGCACCTCCGCCTCGTGGACGCCGTGCGCCGCGGCCGCCTGCTTCAGGACGTCCAGCACCACCTGCACGGTGTCGACCTGCGGGACGGTCTCGCTCACTGTCCAGCTCATCGTCCCGGCAGCCGCTTCGTGACTTCCTGCAGGACCCAGCCGTTGCCGTCCGGGTCGCTGAAGGATGCATAGGAACCGTACGAGGCGTTCTCGGGGTGCGCCCCGCGAACACGGTGGCTGGTCCCGGCGTGGTAGAACACGCCGCCGGCGTCATGCCAGACGTCCGACACGGCCACGCCGCGGGCGACGAGATCGTCCCGCGCGGCCTCGATGTCCGAGACGACGACGAGCAGGTCCTGCACCGAACCGGCCTTCGAGTCCGTCACCCCGCTGCCGAACAGGATCGACGCCTGCGACCCGGGAGGGGTCAACTGCACGATCCGGAAGCCGTCGGGTCCGGGGAAGTCCGCGTCGAGCCGGAAGCCCAGACGCTCGTAGAAGGCTTTCGCGCGGTCCACGTCGGTGACGGGAAGCACGATCCCTTCGAGTTTCAAGTCCACTTCAGGTGTCTCCTTGTTTCGGTGATCGGGTGTCTCCCGACCTCGACCCAACGATCGCGCCGACCGGATCGCGTCGCGCCCGTGGTCCCCCCTGGTGCTCCCCCGGGGCCGCCTACCGGAGGCCCCGGTCTGCCGTCACGCAGTCGAGCTGCGCTTCGACCGCGCCCTCGGGGCACCCGCCAGTGAGTCCCACGGGCGCGATCAGGTGGCTCCGGGCGCATTGTGGTGGCATGACCACGACAGAACGGCTCGCATGATGCTCACCCTCTCTTACGCACGACACGGCGAAACGATCTGGTACGCCGAGAATCGGTACGCCGGCACCAGCGACATCCCGCTCACCGACCATGGGCGGAAGGAGGCGGCCGAGCTCGCGGCCTGGGCGGCGGACACCGGCTTCGACCGTGTCGTGGCGTCGAGTCTCAGCCGGGCGGTCGACACCGCACGACCCACCGCGGACGCGCTCGGACTGCGGCTCGAGATCGACCGCAGGTTCCGTGAGGTGGGGTTCGGGTCGGCCGAGGGTCTCACCCAGGATGAGACCGAGCGGACTTTGCCGGAGGCACGCGCCGCGTATGTCCGCACGCCCGCGACCTCCCCGTTCCCCGGCGGCGAGGTCGGCGCCGCCGCGGCCGCACGCGCCGTGGAGGCGGTGTGGGAGCTCGCTCAGACCTCACCCGGGGGCCGTGTTCTGGTCGTGGCGCACTCGGCGGTCGGCAGGCTGCTCTTCAGCTCGCTGCTCGGCATCCCGCTGAACGAATACCGGCGGGTGTTCCCCTGGCTTGCCGGCACGGCGATCACCACGCTGCGCCTGCCGACGGGAACGGCGACGCCCGCGGACCTGTCCGGCACTGCCCAGCTTCTGGAGTTCAACCGCCCCGTCTAGCCGCGCCCGCCGACCGTGCCGGCGCAGCGTCAGGCGAGCTGCCGCTGCGCCGGCCCCGCCAACGCAGTTCGCAACCCCTTGCGTGAGGTCACGCCGAGCTTGGTGAACACCTTCCGCAGGTGCCATTCGACGGTTCTGGGGCTGAGGAAGAGCTGCGCGCCGATCTCCGGATTGGTCCGGCCCTCGACGGCGAGTCGCGCGATCAGGGATTCCTGCGCGGTCAGATCGTTCGCCGTCGAGACGGTGCGCGCCCGCACCGTCTCGCCGGTCGCGCTCAGCTCACGGCGAGCGCGCTCCGCGTAGCTCTCCATCCCGGCGAGCGTGAAGAACTCGTGCGCCGCCCGCAGCTCCCCCCGCGCATCCACCCGCCTGCCCTGCCGGCGCAGCCACTCGCCGTACAGCAGGTGCGCGCGGGCGGAGGCGACCTCGATGCGGGTCAGGGCGAGCCGCTCGACCGCCTCGAGGTACAGCGGTTCCGCCTTCTCTTCGGCGCTGAGGAGCGCGCGGGAGCGCACGGCGACACCACGGAGCCAGTCGGTCCCGCTGGCTTCCGCGATCTCCGTGAGGCGCGCCATCGCGTCCCCTGCCCGTTCGGGCTGCTCGGTCCGGACGGCTGCCTCGATCAGCTCCGGATAGACCCACGTCGACAGACCGAGCTCGTGCGGGTGCTCTGCGGCGCGCTCCGCGGCGGCCAGCGCGTCGTCGTAGCGGCCGAGACCGTTGAAGAAGACGGCGCTCGTCCATTCCGTGCCGGTGAACCACAGCCCCTCTCCGCGGGCGGTGACCTCGGCGGTGCGCGCGGCGAGGATCTCGAGGGTTTCGGCCTCGCGCCCCTGCCAGGCCGCAAGCAGGAACGGGATGTGGGGGCTGCGGTCGTTCCCGGTCGCCGTGATGACCGCCTGAGCTTCCGCCGCCACGGCGAGCGCCTCCGGCAGGTGACCCATGAGCAGCTCGACCTGGAAGCGCTCCGTCAGCGCGATCGCGAGCGCGGACAGCGCGCCGCTCTTCCGTGCGATCCGGACGTTGCGCATCGTCAAGTCGTCCCAGGCCAGGTCGTCGCCGAGCGCCCGGGCAGCGCGCGACGCGAGCCACAGACCGCGCAGGGCGTCATCGTCCTCGATGTCGTCCACGCGGAACGCGTCCAGTGCGTCCCGGACGAGCGCCACGCCGGCGGCGTGGCCGTCCGTGACCAGCACCGACAGACCGTCGAGCAGCAGTTCGCAGGCACGCACGGGGAACCGCTGCTCACCGACCCAGGTCGCGGCGCGGACGGCTTCCGCGACGTCGACGACTCCGGACGTCCCGAGCCGGCTCGCGAACAGGCCGGCCGCGAACGCCTCGAGATAGGTGTCCCGAGCGTTCCTGGCGTCCAGCCGCTCCAGACGTCTGGCGGCCGCGAGGAGCATCGCCGGCGCCTCACGGCCGCGGGTCGCCGCGAACTCGATCTGTGCGCCGAGCAGCTGCGCCCGGGCGGAGTCGAGCTCGCTGAGCGGCCCCGCCTCCGCAACCGCCAGCACGGCGTGGGCGCCGCCCGTCGCCCCCGCCTGGAGCTTCGCGTGCGCGGCCGCGAGCGCGCGCTGGGCGCGCACGCCCGGGTCGGACGACAGCTCCGTCGCTCGGGTGAGGAATGCGGCGGCGGCCGCCCAGCCGCCGCGGGCGCGCGCCCTGCCGGCCGACTCCTCCAGCTCCGTCGCGACGTCGTCGTCGAGCCCGACGGCGGACGCTGCCCGGTGCCATGCGCGCCGGTCGGGATCCGTCTCGGCGGACGTGGCCTCGGCGAGCGCAGCGTGGACGCGGCGCCGGTCGTCGTCTCGTGCCGCCCGGTACACCGCCGACCGGACGAGCGGATGGCGGAAGCGCACGCTCGTGTCGAGGTCGAGCAGTCCTGCCTCGGTCGCCGGAGCGACGGCATCGGGCCCGATGCCGAGTTTCCCGGCGGCACGCCACAGCAGTGCCACGTCGCCCAGCGGTTCTGCCGCAGCCAGGAGCAGCAGCGTTCGCGTGGCCTGCGGGAGCGGCTCCATGCGCGCGAAGAACCCACGCTCGATCCGGCGGGCGAGATCGTCGTCATCACCGGCATCCTGCGCCAGCCCCGGCTCGACCGCGCCGAGCCCGTGGGGAAGCTCGAGGAGCGCCAGGGGGTTCCCGCGCGTCTCCGCCAGGATCCGGTTCCGCACCCGCGCGTCGAGCGGACCCGGGAGCGCCGAGTCGAGGAGCGCGCCTGCATCGGCGTCGGCAAGCCCGTGGAGCGCGAGGTGCGGGAGTCCGTCGAAGGCATCCGCCCCGGCACTCCCGGCGACACCGCTTCTCAGCCCGAACACGAGCGCGATCCGCTCCGCGCCGAGGCGTCGTGCCGCAAAGCTCAGCGCCTGCAACGAGGCGGCGTCGAGCCACTGCGCATCGTCGACGACGCAGAGCAGGGGCTTGGACTCCGCAACCTCCGCGAGCAGGCTGAGCAGCGCCAGGCCCACGAGGAACCGGTCGGGCGCCTCCCCCGACCGCGCTCCGAAGGCGGTGGCGAGAGCGAGCCGCTGCGGTTCAGGGAGCTGGGGCATGCGGTCGAGGAATGGACCGCACAGCTGGTGCAGGCCCGCATACGCGAGCTCCATCTCCGACTCGACACCCGATGCCCGACCGACCGCGAACCCGTCGGCCTGCGCGAGGACGTGCCCGAGCAGCGCCGTCTTGCCCACGCCGGCCTCGCCGCTGACCACCACAACCTGCCCGGTGCCGGATCTCGCGCTCGCAAGCACCCGGTCCAGTGCGTCGCACTCGCTGCGCCTGCCTAGCAGCCCCAGGCGCTCGTTCCCACTCGGCATACTCACCGCCTACCCCGACAGTAGAGATCGGGATCGCACCCCACAAGTGGTTCACACCGAACCGCCACAGGTGCGGCGTCGGCTCGACATCGGGCCGGGGTGGGCCGGCCCGATGTCGAGACCGTGATTCACGCGGCGTGCTGGACGGCGGTCTCTCCGTCGCGGTAGGGAGCGAGGAACTCGGTCAGCGCGGCGAGCACCTGGCCGGGAGCCTCCTCGGCGACCCAGTGGCCGGCGCCCGAGATGACCACGCTGGTCACGTTCTCCGCGACCGCCTGAACCCCCTCGCCGACGTGGCCGCCCCAGCTCCGCTCGCCGCCGATCGCGAGCACCGGCATCGAGAGCGGACGGGTGGCGCGTTCCTGGTTCTGTGCGAGCATCGCGTCGAAGGCGCGGTACCACCCGAAGCTGCCGCGCAGCGACTCGGGGTTGGAGAGCAGACCGACGTAGTAGTCGATCGCTTCCTGGGGCAGGTTGCCGCCCTGGATCGCGAACTCGTAGCCGAAGAAGACGTCCTCGCGGCCGGCGACGAGCAGTTCCGGCAGGGTCTCCGCCCGGTTGAACGGGATGTGCCAGAGACGGTCGTTCAGCGGTGCGGGAGTGAACAGCGGCGGCGCGGGCGTGGTCCCGGGCGCACCGGGGATCTCCGCCAGCACCAGGCGCTGCACGCGGTCCGGATAGTCAGCGCCCAGCGCATAGCTGATGGCGAACCCGGTGTCGTGGCCCGCGACTGCGAACCGCTCGTGACCGAGCGCGTCCATCAGCCCGATCAGATCTGTGGCGAGGCTGGCGGGGTCGTACCCGCCCTGCGGCTTGTCCGACAGGCCGATGCCGCGCTGATCCACCGCGATGACCGTGTAGTCCTGCGCGAGCGCCGGCATCGCATGGCGCCAGGCGTACCAGTTCTCCGGCCAGCCGTGCACCAGGAGCAGGGCCGGTCCGTCGCCGCCGACGACCGCGTGCAGTCGCAGATCGCCGACGGAGATGTACCGGCTCGTGAAGGTTTCCGTGAACCCGTCTGGAAGGCCCGGTGCGTGCGAGACGGAGCCGGGGCCTTCGGCGAGCGGGAGCTGGAGGTGGGTCGAGGTCATTTCGAAGTGCTTCCTTTCGGTTTCGGCACCTGATTGATGCCGGTGCGACGATGCTGGCGCCGGCCGACCGGCGTGGCGCCAGGGATGCCCACTGGGGAGCTCCCTGGCGCGACTCCCGGGCCTGCGGCGGTGGGGCCGGCCGGCCGTGCGTTCCCGTCGGCCAGTGGGCCGGCCCGGGTGTTCGACGGGCGCGGCGGCGATGCGCTCGGAGGAGTGTGATGTCTACGCCGGGAACCGCGAATCTGAAAACCTGGAACCTGGAACTCGTGAAGAGAGGAAGCAACGATGTTCTCAATCGATCCACAGGAGCAGACGGCCAAGCGGATCTTCGTCGCCGGAGGAACCGGCGTCCTCGGCCGGCCGGTCGTCGAAGCACTGGTCGGCCTCGGCCACGAGGTCACCGCCACCACCTCCAGGCCGGCGAACCTCCCGGCGCTGGAGGCGCTCGGTGCACGGCCGGCGCTGATGGACGGACTCGACGACGACGCGGTGCACCGGGCCGTGCTCGACGCACAGCCCGAGGTGATCATCAACCTCATCACGGCACTCTCGGCACCGGCGAAGGATTACGCCACCTGGCTGGCGCTGACCAACCGGCTTCGACGGGAGGGAACAGAGATCCTGATGGCTGCCGCCCGGGACGCGGGCACAAGCCGGGTGATCGCGCAGAGCGCCAGCTTCATGACGAAGCCGACGGGATTCGGCCCGACCGACGAGTCGTTCCCCCTGTACCTGGATGCGCCCGAGCCCATCCGCAGCCACGTCGAGGCGAACGTCGCGGCGGAGGCGCTGGTGCTGGGCACCCCCGGGATCGAGGGCATCGTGCTCCGATACGGCTTCCTCTACGGCGACGGCACGGCGATCGGCGCTGGAGGCGATTGGGCCGCCGCGGTGGGGACCGGCTCGCTGCCGATCGTCGGGGACGGCGCCGGCCGCTACCCGTTCATCCATGTGCATGACGCGGCGTCCGTGACGGTGCGCGCGGTCGAGCATGGCCGTCGCGGCATCTACAACATCGTGGACGATGACCCCGCGCCGCAAGCGGAGTGGATCGCGTATCTCGCCGAGGTGCTGCAAGCGCCGGCCCCGAAGCGCATCTCCGCAGCCGAGGCCGAGGAGCAGGTCGGCGTCCAGGCCGTCTACTACGGGACACAGCTCCCCGCTGCCGCGAACGCGAACGCGAAGTCCGAACTCGGGCTGGCACTGAAGTACCCGTCGTGGCGTGAGGGGTTCCGCGAGCTGTTCGGCTGACGCGGCGGCGCATTCCGCGCACCTCCGGCCGGCGTCACAGGTCGAAGTCGGGGACGTCCCTCATCTCGGTCTCCCACGCCGGCCGGAACTCCTGCAGCTCTGCGGTCATCCGCTCCAGCTCTTCGACGACTGCCGGGTCGTATTCCGCGTCTCGGCTGTTGTCGACCGGGGTGCTGAACAGCTCGCTGGCCGGACCGATGAGGAGGTGGGCACTGCCGCGGCTGCCGCCGTCGGTGATGACGGGCACGGTGACCACGTCGGATTTTCCCGAGACGGCGAGCGCCCGCGCGTAGCGGAGTACCGCCTTGCAGGTTCGATCGTCGATCAGGATGTACCCGCTCGAGTAGTACAGGCGCCTCATTCTGCAGACGGTAGCGTCCTGCCCTGCGTGGTCGCCGCGCTCCGGACCAACTCCCAGTCGTCGTCCCTGCCGAAGCGGCCGAAGCGGCCGAAGCTGAGAAATCAACCCCCCTTCCGGCTGCCGCTCTCGGGGCGATCCTTGAGTTGGGCGCCTGACGGAGAACCTCAGGCGATCGGATGCAGGACCAGGGACGCCGGCGCTATGGCAGCGCCGACGCCCTGGGTCCCCCGCGGAGCGGAATGGCGGCGCTATCCCGTGACGTCCCGTCGACGCAGCGCGATCACTGCGATCGCGGCCGCAACGGCGCTGGTGCCCCAGAGGAGGGCGAGTCCTCGCCAGTCGGCTCCCTCGACCAGCGGGCTTTCGGCGTAGGCCCAGGCATACGGGGAGAATGCGCGGAGCCCCTCGGCGTCCGCCGCCTGGTTGGCGACCGCGTTGAGCACATAGCCGATCACCGCGACACCGGCGCCGGCGGCGGTGCCGATCACCCTGCGGCCGCTGAGCGCCCCGGCGGCCAGCGCAACGGTGGCGGTGAGCAGCGTCAGGCCGACGAGCGCCGCGGTGACGGCAACCACGTTCGACGGTTCCAGACCGAGCTCGGAAGGTCCGTTGAGGGCGAGGACCAGCACGGCGGCGAACGCGCCGAGCAGGATCAGCCGCACGGCGATGGAGAGTGCGGACTCGACGGCATACTGCGTGCGGCCGACCGCGTGCGCCAGGGCCAGCTCCAGCCGTCCGCTCTCCTCCGCGCCCGCGATGGCCGAGGACCCCCAGGACGTCGCGGCGATCACCAGCAGCAGGAAGCCGATGAGCCCGTAGAAGGTGCCCTGCGTGTAACCGGAACCGGTGGCGATCTGCTCGTAGCCGAGCGTCTTCACCAGCTCCGGAGGAAGGCCCTCGATGATCTGCTGCATCTGGCCGTTGCCGCCGATGCTCGGGAAGAGCGGCAGGTAGAGCAGGAGCGCCGCGGTGATGCCGAGCGCCCAGCCGAGCAGGGACCGCCATGAGTCGAGCAGCGAGCGCCGCAGCACGGGAAGTGACCTAAGCACGTGCCACCTCCTGCTCCGCCGGCTCGCCGTACAGCCGCAGCACCGACTCCTCGAGGTCCGGCTCCTCGACCGCCAGATCGAGCACCTGGAATTCGGCGAGCGCCTTCACGAACGCGTCGATGGAGCCCTGCACCGTGCCGGCCACCCGCACGACGTCGCCCGCCGAGGTCACCTCGAGATCGCCGAGGTCACCGGTCCGGCGCAGCCGGGCCTCCACGTCGATCGCGTCGGCGGAGAGCAGGCCGGCCCGCACGCGGCGGACGGCGCCGAGACGCAGCGATGCCACGTCCCCCTCGGCCACGATCGCACCCGAGCTCAGCACCGCGACGGAATCGGCGGCCTGCTGGATCTCGCTCAGAACGTGCGAGCTGAGCAGCACGGTCTGCCCGGAGTCGCGAGCCTCCCGGACCAGCGAGAGGAATTCCCGCTGCACGAGCGGGTCGAGCCCGCTGGTCGGCTCGTCGAGCACGAGCAGCTCCGGTCGGTGCATGAACGCCTGCACGAGCCCGAGCTTCTGCTTGTTGCCCTTTGACAGGCTCCGCACGGGACGGCTCAGGTCCAACCCGAGTCGCTCCGCGAGGTGCTCGATGGCGCCCGGCGCCACGGGGCCGCTGATGTCGGCGTAGTGCCGCAGCAGCCGGCCGGCCCGGATGCGCCCTTCGAGCCGCAGCTCCCCGGGCACGAACCCGATCCGTCGGCGCAGCGCCGGTCCGGCGGTGCGCGGGTCCTCGCCGAGCACTCGGGTCTCGCCTGCAGTCGGCCGGATGACGTCGAGCAGGATGCGCAGCGTTGTGGTCTTGCCGGCACCGTTCGGCCCGATGAGGCCGAACACGGTGCCTCGCTCGACCCGCAGGTCGAGCTCCTGCACGGCGGTACGGGTGCCGTACCGCTTGTGCAGCTTTCTGGTTTCGATGGCAGGGATCATCCCCGCTCCTTTCAGAACAGAACGAAATGGATCAGGACGCGGCGCGGACCGGAGGGTCCGGGTCCTGATTCGGGTCGTTCTGCCCCTTGTCGGAGCGCGGTCCGCTGGTGCGGTCGAGCGCCTCGCGAGCGGCCGTCAGGATGCGGTCGTCGGCGTAGAGGCCGTGCGTGTACAGGTCGAGGATCGGCAGCGTGGACCGGCGGATCAGCTCCGGTGTGAGGTCATCTTCGCCGAGCGCACGACCGAGCTGCCGGCGGAGGAGAAGCGGCACGATGCCGTAGACCGTCAGGTACGCCGCCGTCACCTGGGGGTCGATCGGCTCGCGCATGATCCCCGCCGCCACCTGTTCCTCGAGCATCCCCGCCGTCCCGGCCAGCAGCGCGTCGAAGAGGGAGTCGGCGGCAGGCGAGGTGTCGGTGAGCATCCGGGCCAGGTAATCGATGCGCGGCCGGAATGCGTCGAGATCGGAGAGCCAGCCCTGGATCGCGGCGGCGGCCTCGGCGCCGCTGAGCTCGCTCTTCTGACCGAGGAAGCTGTCGACCACGAACCGGTCGCACTCCGCCCGGAGGCCGTCCTTCGATCCGAAGTGGTGGATCACGAGGCCGGGGCTCACCGCCGCCGCCTCCGCCACCGTCCGGACCGACGTGCCCGCGAACCCGCGCTGTCCGAAGAGCAGCACCGCGGCGTCCCGGATGCGGGCCCGCGTCGTGAAGTCCTCGGTGTCTGAACGCACGTTCAGTATACTAAACGCTCGTTCAACGTTGGTCAAGTGTCCCCCGGTTGCTCAACCGGTCGCGCGGAGGCGGATGCGCAGTGCCCCGTTGCCGTCGACGTCGACGGACGCCCCGGAATACGACGTGATCCGCGGCAGACCGGCCGTCGATTCGCTGGTATGACTCCCGACCACGACCACCCGCATGCCCGCCGCGAGCCCGGCCCGGATGCCGGCCTCGGCGTCCTCGAACACGACCGCGTCGCCGGGCGTCACACCCAGCAGCTCAGCGGCCAGCAGGTACACGTCCGGCGCGGGCTTCCCGCGCGGCACGTCTTCGGCGCTGACCACGAGCTGCGGCAGCCGGATGCCGGCTCCCTTCATCCGCGCGACCGCCAGCGGGAGGGTCGCCGAAGTCACCAGGGCGTGCGCAGCCAGCGGCACCGCATCGAGGAACTCGCTCGCCCCATCGACTGCGCGGGTCTGGCCGGCCTCCTGGATCTCGAACGCGTTCAGCTCCTCGGCGACGGTCGCCACATCCGTTCCCGAAGGCGTCCACCGCCGGATGCTCTCCTCGGCTCGGATGCCGTGGACGGCGCTCAGCAGCTCGGCCGGGTCGATCCCGAACCGCTCGGCGAACCTCGTCCAGGCGACCTCGACCACCTCGGTCGAGTCGACGAGCGTGCCGTCCATGTCGAAGAGCAGGGCGCGGGCGGTGAGTTGCAGAACATCGGACGGCATCCCTCGATTCTCTCCGGTCGCCGCCCCGCCCGTTTCTCCTCGTTCGATTACCCTTCCTGCGCGCGCTGGAGCCGGGATCCGCGGTCAGCGGGCCTGACCCTCAGCCCGTGCTGCTGCTGAGCTCGTGCTCGCGAACGACGGTGAACAGGGCCGGCGCTGGCTGGAACTCGGCCATCTTCGCGCTGAGCTCCTGGAAGGCCGCGCTCATGATCACCCCGCGCCACCGCTCGATGGATTCGATCTGCGCCACGTTGATGTACCGGTACTTCGCGTCCGGTTGCAGTGCTCGATGGAGCCGTGTGGATGCATAGCCGGAGGCGGCCCGCAGCATGTCGTTGGCCTGTTCCCAGAGCTTGAGGAATTCCTCGTCCCTGGCGGGTGGCACCTGGAAGACGTTGATCAAGGTTGTGCCGTTCACGATCTCTCCTGTCTCTTGCGTGTGGACGCACGATCGGTCCCCGGATGAAGGTGTCGACCACGTCCTCATCCCGTCCGGCGCGTGTTCGCCGGAACCGACCTCCATCGTCCGGGCGGGCCCTTTCCGGCCGCTGTCCGCCGGCTGGCGGATGCGCGCAGCGGAACGGCTACGCGTTCGCGCCGGCTCGGAGAGAACCCAGGAGGGCGGCCACTTCGCGCTCTTCGAATGCCAGCCCGGGTCTGCGCGCCTGGGTCCGGATCGCCTTCGCGCGCTCGATCATCTGGAGGGCTTCCGAGGCGTTGCCCGCGTGGGCGAGGAATTGCGCCTTCGCCTCACACGCCCACGCCTCGATCAGGGGGTCGTTGCCCCGCTCGGCGATCTGTTCGAGCTCCGCGTACGCTCGTTCGGCCTCCGCGACCCGCCCGAAGCTCAACTGGCACCGCCCGATTCCACTGAGGGCTGCGGCCGCCGAGAGGGGCGCTCGCATCTCTCGGAATCCCTCGAGTGCGGCCGTGAACCAGTTCAGCGCTGCCGCGTAATCGCCGCGGGCACGGGCGATGAGACCCGCCCCGTGCGCTGCCTGCGCTTTTCCGCCCGGGTCTCCCTGCTCGGTCTGGGTGCGTGCAGCTTCGCCGAAGAATCCGGAGGCCAGCTCGAACCGGTCCAGCCCCACAGCGCACACGCCGGCACCACTCAACGCGCCCTGCACGACGCTCGAGAGCCCGAGGCGTCGTGCGACAGCGGCCGCCTCCTGGAAGGCTGCGATCGCATCCTGATGCTCCCCCGCCTGCCGGTATGCGATTCCGAGTTGATACAGCACGGCGGCGAGGCCCCAGTCATCGCCGAGCCGGCGGAAGCGCGCCGCGGTCTCCTCACCGGAGCGGCGGACTGTCTCGAGGCCCCCGTGCGCGATCTCGATCGCCAGCCCGACCAGGTGTGTGAAGGCGACACCCCACTCGTCCGGCAGACCGGCGAACGCGCCAGCGGCGTTCGCCAGCAGCGCTTCGGCGCGGGCTCGCGGCATGGACTGGACCGCCTCGACGGCTTCCAGAGCGCGGGAGAGCGAGGCATGGTAGGTGTCGCCCACCTGCTCGAAAAGGGCAGCGCTTTCCGCAGCGAACCGGCCGCACGCAGCATCCGGATGCACCACGGAGGCGCCGGGTCGTTCGAGGACGGCTCGGGCTTGGAGGTACGCGGCGTTCGCGGCGGTGGTCTCGACGCGGGCCCCGGCGAGCCGGCCGAGGATCTCCCGGCCCTCGATGTGCCGACCGAGATGGAAGAACCAGCCGAGCGCGCCGGCCAGTGCGCACCCGTAGTCGCCGCGCTCGCCGACATCCTGGGTCGCCCAGTTCAGCGCAGAGCGGATGTTGTCGAGTTCGGCCTGCATGCGATCCAGCCACGCTCGTTGCGCGGGGCCGCGCAACCCGCGTTCCGATTCCACGCTGAGATCGAGGATCCACCGCCGGTGGCGGGCTTCCACCGCCTCTCGCTCGCCCGCCTCGATGAGCCGCTCGAGCGCGTATGCCCGCACGGTCTCGAGGAGCGAGTATCGGGTCTGGGGCCCCGCGGAGCGCTGCACCAGGGACCGGTCGACGAGGTTCGCGAGTGCATCGGGAACGGCCTCTGCTGTCAGCTGCTGCCCGGTGGCGACGTGTTCCGCGCCCGAAGCGCTCCATCCACCACGGAACACGGCGAGCCGCCGAAGCAGCACCCGCTCGATGGCGGGGAGCGAGTCGTGGCTCCAGTCGACGGCGGCCCGGAGGGTTCGCTGCCGCTCGTCCGCCGTCCGGGGGCCCGAGCTGAGGAATCCGAAGCGGTCCGCGAGCCGGTCGGCGATCTCCTGAACGCTCATCGTCGAGGTCCTCGCCGCGGCGAGCTCGATGGCGAGCGGCAGTCCGTCGAGCTCTCGGGAGATCCGTGCGACCACCTCCAGCTCGAGGGGCTCGTCGGCGGCCTGGGGGTTCGCTGACGACATGCGGTCGACGAACAGCCGGACCGCTGGAAACGAGAGGAGCGTCTCGTCCGAGCCACCCGCGGTCGCCGGGGTCTTCAACGGCTCGACCCGATAGAGGACCTCGCCCGGCACGCCGAGCGGCTCCCGTGAGGTGGCCACGATCGCGACATCCGGGGTCTCCTGCAGGAGCGCGGCGGTCAGTTCCGCGCAGCGGGCGATCAGATGCTCGCAGTTGTCGAGGAGGACGAGCATCGACCGCTCGCTCGCATAGCCGAGAATCCGGTCCACCAGCTGCTCGCCAGGGTCGAGCTCCGGCGAGATCCCGAGCGCTTCGGCCACCCGGGGCGCAAGGTCGGCGGGATCGGACACATGCGACAGCTCGACCAGCCGGACGCCGTCGGCGAAGCGGCTCGCCACCGTCCGCGCCAGTTCGATGGCAAGCGAGGTCTTCCCGGCGCCCCCGGGTCCGAGGAGGGTGACCAGCCTGCGGTGCGGAACGAGCTCCGCGAGTCGCAGGAGCTCCGCCTCGCGGCCCACGAAGGAGGTGAGCCGATTCGGCAGCCTCCGCGGGCCGCGGTACGCCGAATGCGGGTGCGGAGGCGTGGTCGCCGCGATCGACCTCGAATCCGTGCTCGTGGCTGGACCGGCCTTCCACGTGGCGTCGGGCGTCTCCGGTGTTCCGAGGGCCGGGTCCTGCCGGAGCACTCGGGCCTCCAGCTCCCGCAGGGCCGTCGAAGGCTCCAGCCCGAGCTCTTCGTCGAGGCGCTCCCGGATCAGCTGGTACGCCGCGAGCGCGTCCGCCTGCCGGCCGAGCAGGTAGAGCGCCCAGATCAGGAGCCCTGCCAGTGCCTCATGCAACGGGTTGGCGTCGACGAGGCGTCGGACCTCATCGAGGACGGATCTCGCCCGTCCACCGCGGAGCGCGGCACCGATCCGCTCCTCCGCTGCCGCCAGCCGGACCTCTTTCAGCCGGTCCGCCTCAGCGGTCGCCCACGGTTCATCGAGGAAGTCGATCAGCGGGGCACCGCGCCACAGCTCCAGGGCGGCGGCGAGCCTCGACTCCGAGGCTGCCGGATCGGACTCGTTCCGCGCATCCGCGACGTCCTTGAGGAACCGGTGCACATCGACGGCGTCCGGATCCACCTCGAGCCGGTACCCACCGGCCGACGTGACCAGGGCGGGCGGGGTCGGCCCCAGCCGCGAGAGCGCCCTGCGAAGCTTGGACACCCGGATCTGCACGGCGTTGACCGGGTCGACGGGCGCGCTGTCGTCTCCCCACAGCTGCTCGATGAGGCGGGACGTCGACTGGGCCTCCCCAGGGTGCAGGAGCAGCAGAGCGAGGAGGCTTCGCTCCGCCTGTCCGCCGATCGGCACGGTCGCACCGTCCACGAGCACCTCGAACGGGCCCAGCAGCCTGAATTCCATCGCCGGCACCCGTGCCGAGTGGTCCTCGGTCGTCACCCTCGGAAGTCTCCCATCCTGTGCAGGCACCGGCAAGACGCCCGGACCGGACAGCGACCCGCAAGGCGCGGGACAGCGACGCGCCGCACAGTGAGATCCACACGGCGATCCGCCGAGGGACAGCTCCCCGGCGATCACCACCCGAACCGGCAGCAACAGAGCGAAAGGCGACCACAGTGTCGGAAAGCATCACGGACATCAAAGGCTCCGGCCCGAAGGTGACCATCATCTACTACTCGTCGACGGGCGGCACCTACGCGCTCGCGCAGTCGATCGCGGCCGGAGCCGCCAGCGTCGGGGCGGAGGTCCGGGTCCGCAAAGTCAAGGAACTGGCCCCACCCGCGGTGGTGGCCCGGGACCCGGAGTGGGAAGCCCACGCACGCGAGACCGAGCAGGTGCCCGTCGCGACGCATGACGACCTGGTGTGGGCGGACGCGGTCCTGCTCGGCACGCCGACGCGGTACGGACTGCCGAGCTCGCAGCTCAAGCAGTTCATCGACACCACGGGCGGCCTGTGGGAGAAGGGGCTCCTGGCGAACAAGGTGTACGCCTCGTTCACCTCGACGGGCACCGCGCACGGCGGACTCGAGTCGACGCTCATCGCCCTCAACAACGCGTTCTACCACTGGGGCGGATTCATCGTGCCTCCCGGCTACACCTCCGATGTGCAGTTCGAACACGGCAACCCGTACGGCGCAAGCCACATGGCCGCGAACGGCGGCCCGAACGAGGTGACCCTGGCGTCTGCTCACTACCTCGGTGAGCGGGTCGCGACGGTCGCGGCGGTCACCCGGCCGCTGCGCGAGTCCCAGGACGAGATGGCACTGGCATGACCACCGCAACCGCCACCAACGATTCGCGAGCGGGAACTCCCGCTCAGGCAGACGCGGGTCGCCCTTCGGCGCTGGTGATGCCTGGGCGCGCGCCCGTCGCACCGGGATGGGTCTTCCCGGCACTCGATCGGCTCACGGGGGCGCGCACCGCGCGAGTCGCGGCGATCGACACGCTCGCCCCGGGTACCGTGCGCCTGCGGATCGAGCGACCGAGCGGCTACTCCTTCACGGCAGGCCAGTTCGCACTGCTCCGCGTGGCCACCCCGTCAGGACCCGATCTCCGTCCCCTGAGCCTCGCCGGCTCACCGGAGAGCGAGCTGCTCGAGTTCGCGACGCGAGTCGGCGCCAGCGCCTTCAAGCAGACGGTGTTCGGCCTCGAGCGCGGGGACGAGGTGAAGGTGTCACGGCCGATGGGCGGTCTGCGGTACGACCCCGGCCGGCCGGCCGTGCTGATCGCCGGCGGCACCGGCATCACCCCGCTGCGGAGCCTGCTGCTCTCGAACGCCGCGCTCAGCTCGCCCGCTCCGATGCAGTTGCTGTTCAGCAACCGGCACTGGCAGTGGATCCCCTTCCGCGACGAGCTGGCTGAGCAGGAGCGCGCGCGGGAGAACCTTCACATCACATGGGTGCAGACCTCCCCTGTGGGCACGTCGCGGGGCGCGAACATCCATCACGGCCGGATCACCCCCGAACTGCTCCGCAGCCGGCTGGAGCAGCTGCCCGATGCCGTGTTCTACGTCGGTGGCTCGGCCGCAATGACGGCGGAGATCACCGGTATCCTGCGCGGGCTGGGGGTCGCACGCGGCCGCATCCGCAGCGCCCGGCAGGGGCGCCGCTAGCGACACAGCGCGCCCGACGGCGACCATGCTCGGCAGCGACCGATCAGAGAGAACGAAGGAGAAGCGATGCCCGCGACCCGCAGCCTCGTCATCGACACGGACACCGCGTCGGATGATGCCGTGGCGATCCTGCTTGCGCTGCGTCATCCCGACGTCGCGGTGCGCGCGATCACCGTGGTGGGCGGCAATGTGCCGCTGCCCTATGGGACCCGCAACGCTGCGATCACCCTCGAGCTGGTCGGGGCCACGGTGCCGCTCTATGCCGGATGCGAGAAGCCGCTGCTGCGCCGCCTCGAGACCGCGCAGCATGTGCACGGAGCGGACGGAATGAGCGGGGTGGCCGTCGCGGAGCCGTCCCTGCGGATTGCCGACCAGCACGCCGTGCTCGCGCTCCTCGAGATCGCGAGGACGGAGCCCGGGCGGCACGACCTCGTGACGCTCGGCCCGCTCACCAACATCGCGACCGCGCTGTCGATCGATCCGTCGCTGCTCACCAGGTTCCGGCACACCTACATGATGGTCGGCGCCGCGGATGGGCGAGGGAACGTCTCGCCGGCGGGCGAGTACAACGCCTGGGCCGACCCGGAGGCCGCCGAGATGGTGTTCAAGGCCGCCGGGTTCAAGACGATGATCGGCTGGGACGTGTCGCGGAAGTACGCGGTGATCACGCCGAGCGAGGACCGGCGGCTGCGCAGCCTCGGCCGGCTCGGCGCGTTCGCGGCCGAGATCAACCAGGCGGTGTTCGCCTTCGCGACCGAGATCAGCGGCACGCCCGGATACGACCTGCCGGATCCGATCTCCATGGCGGTCGCGATCGACCCGACGCTCATCACCGAACAGGACGAGCGCCACCTCGCGGTGTCGATGGACCCTCCCACGCGGGGCCTGACCTTTGCGGACTATCGTCGGCCGCTGCGGTCGGCCAACACCCGAGTCGTGACGGGTGTCGACGGGAAGAGATTCAAGGAGATGCTGTTCACCATGCTCGCCGAAGGAGCGGAGCGTTGAGCCCGCTCCGGTCCGTTGAGCTCCACTGCCACCTCGACGGCAGTGTGCGGCTCACCACCATCGCCGAACTGGCCCGGCAGCAGGGCATCAGCCTTGCCCGGCCGGTCGAGCAGCTTGCGACGGTCGGTCCGGGACGCCGAAGCCTGGTGCACTACATCTCCGCGATCGACGTCGCGCTCGAAGTGCTCCAGACGCCGGAGGCTCTCTCCCGAGCGGCGACCGAGCTGGTGCAGGACTGGCACGCGGACGGAGTCGTCCACGGCGAGGTCCGCTTCGCCCCGGAGCTCCACACCCGCCGCGGGCTCCCGGTGCGTGAGGTCATCGACGCTGTGGCGACCGGACTCCAGAACGGCTCCCGCGCCACGGGGGTCAGCACGTCCCTCATCCTCTCCTGCATGCGACCGAGCGACCCGAAGAGAACCTGGCAGGTCGTCGAGGAAGCTGCGGTCCACCACGCTGTCGTGGGGATCGACATCGCCGGACCAGAGCTTGGTGTGCCGCTGCTTCCCCACGCGCCGGCGTTCCGGAGCGGCAAAGCGGCTGGCCTCAGAATCACGGTGCACGCCGGGGAGGCGGATGGTGCCAGGCGGGTGTGGGAGGCCGTCGACGAGCTCGGCGCAGAGCGGATCGGCCATGGCGTCCGCAGCAGCACGGACCCGGCGCTGGTGAAGCGGCTCGCTGAGGACCGGATCACCCTGGAGCTCTGCCCGACGTCGAATGTCCAGACCGGGGCGGTCCCGTCGACGCACCAGCATCCGGTCGAGCGGTTCCGCATGGCCGGCGTTCCGGTCTCGATCTCGACGGACGCCCGCACGGTGTCCCAGGTGACCCTACGGAGCGAGTTCGAACTGCTCGAGCGCGAGTTCGGGTGGACCGCGCGGACCTGGGCCGACACTCAGCTCTCGGCACTGAGCGCCGCCTTCCTCGACGAGGCACGGCGGACACGGCTGGCATCGCGGATGCACACCGACTGATCCACACCCGCACGAACACGAAAAGGAGAGAACAATGACCGAATCCCCCACATCGAGCTTCACGGGCTCCGTCTTCATCGCGGCCAGCCTCGACGGGTTCATCGCGACGCCCGACGGCGATCTCGCCTGGCTGACCGGCCGCGCGGAGGCGATCGGCGATACCGGATACGACGACTTCATCGCATCCGTCGACGCCATCGCGATGGGCCGGAACACCTACGAGAAGACTCTGACGTTCGGCGGGTGGCCCTACGAGGGCCTGCAGGCGTTCGTACTCAGCTCGACTCTCGACCCGGCGTCGGACCCCAAGGTCGGCGTCCATCCGACCGTCGACGACCTGATCGCGGGCATGAACGCCTCGGGAGTCCGCAGCGTCTACGTGGACGGAGGCATGCTGATCGGAGCCTTCCTGGAGCGCGGGCTCATCTCGGAGTTCACGCTCACCACCGCACCCGTGATCCTCGGGTCCGGCATCCCGCTGTTCCACCGGCTCCCCCACGAGATCCCCCTGCAGCTCGCGGAGCTGAAGGACCTCGGGGGTGGCTTCACGCAGGCCGAGTACACCGTGTCGGACTCCCGTCCCGTTCCCGCCGGGCGGTCGGCATGACTCTCGCCGTCACGGCGGTCATTCGGGTGGCGGCATCGATCCTGGTGCGGCCCAATCGGTGAGGATGGCGGCCCCGGAAGTCCAGAGGAGCGACCCCCCGCCGCTCACCACCGACCGGCGCGCACCCCGGATCCGAGACGCGAGCGTCGCGCCCTGATCCGGCGAATGGGTGTGATCCCGGTCTCCCACCCAGATGTCGACCCGACATCGCAGCGACTGCAGGTCGAGGTTCCACGGCTGCATCGCGAGAACCGTGTCCGTCGCGTATCCAGCGCCGCTGTTCGCGAACCCCTCCGCGAGCGCGGCGCGGTAGCGGGCGAGGAAGGCGGGCTCCTCGTACACGGCCCGGTCCCGTTGGTCGGCGCCCTCGAGGACCAAGCGCTGCATGCCCTCCGGACCGAGTCCGGCGAGGAATCGCCTGGCGCCGATCGGATCCGTGTTCACCTGCTCCACCACCGCCTGCTGCGGTTCGGGCAGCATGCTCCGGATGGGCTCCACCGCCACCTCGTCCGCCGGGGACACCAGCACGAGCTGCGCTGCAGCGCCGGTTGCGGCGAGGGCGAGCGCGAAGGGCGCACCCTGCGAGTTGGCGACCACGAGCACCGGCTCGCCGCAGCTGTGCCGGATCAGGTGCGCGATGTCTTGCGCGGTCGATGTCAGCGATCGCCGCGGATCGGGCGTCGACTGCCCCATGCCGGGCCGGTCGAGCGTGATCAGCCGCATGCGTCCCTGCTCCAGCAGCGTCTCCGCGAACGTCATCGACTTGCCGGTGGCAGCTCCGGCCACGAATAGGACGGGCTTCGCCACCGGGGAGCCGTGCGCCGCCCATGCCAGTTGCCGCCCGTCGGGCAGCTGCAGCATGCCTGCCTGGTGCTCCACTGACCCCGCTCGCACAGCTGGAAGCGTACCCGCGTGCCCCTCGTCCCCGGGAGGGGGCGATGAGCCGCTACCCGAGCCCGGTCTGACGGAGGTCGAGCACCGCGCGCGGCTGGCTGATCAGCGCCTCCAGCGGGAGCAGCGCAGCGCCGAGCGCGACACTGTCACCGCCGAACGCGCTGGTGTGCAACTCGAACTGCGAGCCGGCTCGCACGAGCGCCGCGTCGCGGATCGCCTGCTCGATGCGCGGGGCCAGCGACTCCATCAGGCGCAGGCCGACCCACCCGCCCACGATCACGCGCTGCGGATTCAGCAGGTTCACGAGTCCGCCGAGCGCTGCCCCGAGCGAGACGAGCAGGTCGGCGACGACCGCTTGCGCGACGGCGTCCCCCTGCTCGTCGGCTTCCAGGAGCCGCCCGATGGCGCCCCAGCCGGAGCCTTCGAACCTGCCGCCCGCGTCCGCCCAGGCGGCGAGAATCGCGTCGGCACCGATGTAGGCCTCGACACACCCGGTTCCGCCGCATCGGCACGACCGCCCGTGCCGCTCGATCTTCGTGTGTCCCCACTCGTATGCGCTGCTCATCGTCCCGCCCTGGAGCACGCCGTCGCTGACGACGCCGAGCCCGACACCGCGGCCGAGCAGGGCCACCACAGCATGGTCCGCGCCTCGAGCGGCTCCGAACCACATCTCCGCTCGGGCCATGGTCTTCGCGCCGTTCTCGGCGAAGATGGTCAGGTCCCGGTCGATGAGATCCCGCACACGGACCGGGGGCCAGCCAAGGCTCTGCGCATACAGCGTCTGCTCGCCGCCTTCGGCCGTCTCGACCACGCCGGGAAGCGCGAGCCCGATGCCGACCAGACGCGCCATCGCCTCCGGGTTCCGCTCACTGAGGTTCCGGACCGCGTCGTCGAGGTCGCGGGCGATCGCCTCCGGATCCTCCTCGGCCCGGCCGCCACGGAACTCACGGTCGATCATCGTCATCCGCAGGTCGAACAGCTCGACCGCGACCCCACGCTCGCCGACATCCGCGCCGATGAAGTAGCTGCCCTCCGGTTCCGGCTCGAGGAGGGTGATCGGCCTGCCGCCGCGCGACGCCACCGATCCGGTCTCCGCCACGAGCCCATCGGCCATGAGGTCGGCGACGATGTTCGTGATGGAGGCCATCGACAGGTTGCAGTCGCGGGCGAGATTGGCACGCGTGGTCTGCCCCGCGATGATGATCTGCCGGAGAGCGAGCGCGGTGTTCCGCTGTCGCAGGGAAGTGACCGTCAGCGACGGCGCGCCGGATCCCCCAGCGTCGGCGCCGTTCCCCGTCATCGTGACCCGGAATCTATCAGGGTGCCTCATCGTCCACCATCACGATCTTCGCCAGTGTGACCGGGGCGGTCGCCGTCACCCGCAGCCCACGGAGCGAACGCTCCACTCGCACCGGAAGCTCCTCCCCGTCCGGACCGAGCGCCCGGGCCGCGGCGATCCGGGCCGAGAAGAGCTCGTACTCGAGCCAGTCGCCCGGTTCCAGGTCGACGACGACGGTCTCATCCGTCCGGTACTCCCTGCCACTCGTCTGCTCGAACGGGTTCGGCATCCCGGCTCCGCTCGCGAAGCGGAGCGGCACCTGGTCCTCTTCGCGGATCCCCGGCAGGGTCCGCCCGCCGGCAGCCGCCACGTCGTGCGACTCCCCCAGTCCCCGGAACCCGAAGCCCCACGCGGGCATCACCGGTGGCTCGTCCCCGAGCAGCGCCGCGATGATGTCGTGCCGCCAGCGGCAGTTCTCGATGCGCATGTTCTCGAGCAGCTGCGCGAACACCAGCTGCGCCTCCTCCCGGCTGAGGCCCGGCGTCCCCGAGGCGCTCGCGACAACGCGTTCCCAGCCGCCCGGCGCGTCGATCGATGCCGGCGATGTGCGGGTGTCGATCTTCTTCCAGGGCCAGAAGTTCCAGCCGATCCCATGGGTCTCGTACAGCCGGAACGCGGTGTACAGCCACTCCAGCGTGTTCTCGCCGCCCTCGCCCATGTAGATCGGCAGCTGCAACCGGTCGCGCACCTCCAGGAATCGCGCGATGCTCGCGGTGTCCGGAGACGACCAGTACTTATGGAATTGCAGTGCAGAGTTGTCGTCCCAGACCTCGGTGAAGATGTCCCAATTCGTCGCCCAGTGCGTCCCCTCGTAGACGATGAGGTGGTTCGGGTCGACGGCGCGGATCTCGGCCGTGAGCTCCCGGTACAGGTCGACGAGCTCGACGGCGTACCGGTGTTGCCATTCATTCGGCAGCGGCTCGTTGAGCAGGTCGTAGCCGAGCACGACCGTCTCGTCGGCGTAGCGCTCCGCCAGAGTCCGCCACAGTCGGAGGGTGTTCGCGCGGTGGCGGGGCTCCATGAAGAGTTCCGGCTTGTTATTCGGAGAGTCGTCGATGTTCGTGCCGGTCTGGCCGCCCGGTGCGCCGTGCAGGTCGAGGAGCACCCAGAGCCGATGAATCCGGCACCATTCGATCAGCCGGTCGATCAGCCTGAGCCCGGCATCGATGGGCTCGCCGGCGTCCGTCTGGATGAGCCGGGAGTTGATCGGCAGGCGGACGTGGTCGAAGCCGGACGCGGCGATCCGCTCGATGTCCGCCTCCGCGATGAACCCCTTCCGGAACGTAGTCCAGAACGAGGCCGCCGCGTCCTCGCCGATCAACCGGGAAACGAGCGCCTCGATCTCCCGCGGCGATTCAGCGCCCGGACCGAAGCCCCACATGTACCCCTCCGGCAGCATCCAGTTGCCGAGGCCCACGCCGCGCAGCAGCAGCTCGCGGCCACCGCCGTCGACCAGGGCGGTGCCACGTGCGCGCACGAACCCGTCGAAGTGGGCGGGGCGGGCGGCGAAGCGCCGGTCGAGCTGTTGCTGCTGGATGGTCACGTTGAGGCTCCTGTGGTCACTTGAGTCCGGACAGGGCGAAGCCCTGCACGACATAGCGCTGGAAGACGATGAAGACGAGAAGGATGGGGACGATCATCAAGGTGGCGCCCGCCATCTGCAGGCCTGGGTTGACCGCGAGCTGCTGGTTGAGGAGCGCGAGGCCGACGGACAGCGTGTAGAGGTTCTGGTCGCTTGCGATGATGAGCGGCCAGAGGAAGCTGTTCCAGCCGCCGATGAAGGCGAGGACCGCCTGCACGGCCAGGATCGGCTTCGACATCGGCAGCACGATCTGCCAGAAGGTGCGGAACTCGCCCGCTCCGTCGAGCCGTGCCGCCTCGAGCATCTCCGTCGGCACGGTCAGCATGAACTGCCGGAACAGGAAGATGCTGAACCCGCTGACGAGCGTCGGCAGCGCGATTCCCACGAGCGTGTTGGTGAGCTTGAAGCCGTTGAGGATCAGGTAGGTCGGGATCATCGTGACCTGGACCGGGATCATCATGGTGGCGAGGACGAGGAAGAACATCCAGCGGCGCCCGCGGAACTCGAACTTGGCGAACGCGTAGCCGGCCATCGCCATGAGGAGCAGGCCGACACCGCCGATCAGCACCACGATGACTGTGTTCACCAGGTACCGGCCGAAGTCGAGCTCGGTGAACAGTCGCAGGTAGTTGTCGAGTGTTGGCGTCTGCGGCAGCAGCGTCGGCGGGAAGTCGATCGCCTCGCTCTGCGGCTTGAATGACGAGAAGAGCATCCAGAGGAAGGGGAATGCGGTCAGCACGGCCCCCAGAGCGAGGGCGACACCGATCACGATCGTCAGATTGCGGCCGGCTCGTGCCCCCCGCGGGCTGGGCGTCCGCACCGTGGGCGTCGGCCCGGCGAGGGGCTTCGGCAGGAAGTCGGTCCCGGGCAGTGTGTCAGTACTCAACGTCGGCCTTCCTCACCCGCAGCTGGACCAGCGTGACGACCGCGATGATCACGAAGAGCACGAGAGACCCGGCACTGGCATACCCGAACTGGTTCAGCCGGAACCCTTCCTTGTAGAGGAAGATCGACATCGAGGTGGTGCTGCCCAGCGGTCCCCCGTCGGTCAGCACGAACGGCTCGTCGAAGAACTGCAGCCAGGCGATGACCGTCGTGACGGTGACGAAGAAGATCGCGAACCCGAGCAGCGGCAGAAGGATGGACCGGATCATCCGCCAGGGGCCGGCTCCGTCGAGCGACGCCGCCTCGAGATACTCCTTGGGTACGCCCTGCAGGGCCGCGAGGAAGATGATGATGTTGAGCCCCGTGCCGCGCCAGATGGCGACGAACGCGACGGAGAACTTGGCGAGCGTCGGGTCGGACAGCCACTGCACCTGCTCGACGCCGATCAGTGACAGGAGCCAGTTGAAGAGCCCGAACTGGGTGTTGTAGAGGTACCCCCAGACCAGCGAGATCGCGACGATTCCGGTGATCGCGGGGATGAAATAGAAGGAGCGGAGCGCCTGGAAGAACCGGCCGCCGCTGCGGTTGAGCAGCAGCGCCACCGCGAGCGAGACCAGGACCACGGACGGGACGCCGATGGCGGCGAAGAAGACGGTGTTCCCGAGCGCCCTGAAGAAGTCGGGGTCGGCGAACAGCTGCTCGTAGTTCGCCAGGCCGACGAACTCGACGTTCCCCCAGTTCGCGAGACCCGAGATGTTCATGTCGGTGAGGCTCACGACCGCCGCGACGGCGATGGGCAGCACACCGAACGCCAGCAGCAGGATCATCGCCGGCGACACGAAGACGTAGGGCGCCAGGCGACTGCTTCCTCGCATAGCTCTCCCCCTTCTTGATCGTTGTGGTGCAGCCGTGGGGTGCCGCCGGAGAACGGCACCCCACCACCGTGTCAGTTGATCGACATGCCCTCGGTCTTGGCGTAGAACTCTGCGAGCGCCGTGTCGCGGTCCGCGCCGGTCAGCACGATCGAGTTCAGCGCGTTGAGCAGCTCCGGCCCGACGGCTCCGTCCCAGTTCGGCACCATCGGCAGCACCTTGGAGCTCGCGAGCTGCTCTGAGTAGACCGCGACCAGAGGGTCGCTCGTGAGGCTGTCGTCCTCGAGCGCGGCCGTGACGCTCGGCAGTTCACCGCTGATCTCGTACCAGTTCAGTTGCGTCTCCGGCTCGGAGAGGAATTCGAGCAGCGACAGCGCGGCGTCCTTGCGCTGGGTGTTGTGCCATACGGCGAGGTTCGAGCCGGCGAAGAGCGACGTGCTGGACTCCGCCGCAGGAACCGTCGTGACACCCCACTCGCCCTCGAGCTCCGGCGCCGCCTCCGCGATCGACTTCGCCAGGTACGGCCCGCTGATCAGCATCGGGGCGACACCGGAGATGAAGCCCTGAGTCTGGTCGAAGTCGGCGTTGGTCGGCACGCTGCCGTCGGCGTACAGACCGGTGTAGAGGTCGACGGCCTGCTCGAACTCCGGGGTGTCGAAGTTCACGCTGCCGTCGGCGTCGATGATGTCGCCGCCGTGGCTCCAGGTCATCACGACCGGAAGCGGGCTGTCCCATTGCGGGATGTAGTAGCCGTACTGTCCGTCGCCACGCCCGGCCAGCGTCTTGGCGTCCTCGCGCAACTCCTCCCAGGTGGCGGGCGGCGCGTCGATGCCGTTCTCCTCCAGGATGTCGGAGCGGTAGAACAGCACACGGGTGTCGCTCACCCAGGGGATGCTGACGATCTCGCCGTCCACGGCGGTCGCGTCGCCTGCGACGCCTTCGGCGAAGTTCTCCGGTGCGAGCCCGGGGTAGTCGGCAAGCTCCTCACCGAGGGGCAGCAGCGCGCCGGCGTCCGCGTAGGTGCGCAGCTTGGACAAGCCCACCTGGAGCACGTCGGGTCCGGAGCCGGATGCGACCGCGGTGGTGAGGCGCTCGTCGATGCCGTCCCAGGGCACGGCGACGACCTCGACCTCGGTGCCGCTCTCGTCGACGAACGGGGCGACGAGCTCCTCGAAGTTGGCTCCTGAGTCGCCCATGACCCAGACGGTCACGGGTCCGCGGTCGGCGTCGTCTGCGTCGGCGGTGGTGGACGAGCACGCCGCCACGCTCAGGGTGAGCCCGGCGAGCGTCGCGCCCGCAAGGAGCGACTTTGCTGTTCTCTTCATCGAGATTCCTTCTCTCATGAGTGGTTGTCAGGTGCTTGCGTTGGTGGAGCTGGGAGCGGACGAGCTGTCCGCTCTCTCGGTTCAGGGCGGTCGCCCTGGGTCGTGAAGTCCGCGATCAGGCGTCGGTACCACCGAGCGCTGAGTTTCGGGATGCGTTCCTGCGTGCGGTAATCGACGTAGACGAGGCCGAAGCGCTTGCTGTAGCCCTCCGCCCATTCGAAGTTGTCGAGGAACGACCAGGCGTAGTACCCGCGGAGGTCGACGCCGTCGGCGATGGCTTCGCCGGCAGCATCGATGTAGCCGCGCAGGTACTCCACGCGTTCGGTGTCGATGACGTGCCCGTTCGGATCGACGTAGTCGGCGAAGCTGGCGCCGTTCTCGGTGACGTAGATCGGCAGCGTCGTGAACTCACGCGCGACCCTCGTCAGCACCGCGGTCAGCGACTCGGGGATCACCGACCACCCGAAGGACGTGGTGGCCGGCTCGGCAGGCCGTTCCCCCACCTCGAGGTAGCCGGCCTCGAGATCGTGCCACGCGACCACGCGCTGATAGTGGTTGATGCCGGCGAAGTCGGTCGGCTGGGCGATGATGCCCAGATCGCCCGGCTCGATCAGATCGTCGAGGCCGAGGCCGGCGAAGGTCTCGCGGACGGCCGCCGAGTAGTCGCCGGTGTACACCGGGTCGAGGAACAGGCGGTTGTTGCCGGCGTCGAGGCGCCGGACGGCACCGAGGTCGTCCGCGGTACGGGTGCGCGGCACGATGTCGGTCACGATGTTGGTGATGCCGACGCGCGCGTGGGGCCGCTCCGACCGGATCCGGGACACCGCCAGACCGTGTGCGAGGTTCAGGTGGTGCGCCGCCGCGAGCGCATCGGCGTCGTTGCGCCGGCCCGGCGCGTGAGCGCCTGTTCCGTAGCCTAGGGTCGCACTGCACCACGGCTCGTTCAACGTGATCCAGTCGTCAGCGAGATCGCCCAGGGCGCGGAGCACCTGTCCCGCGTACTCGGCGAAACGGTGCGCGGTGTCCCGGTTCGGCCACCCGCCGGCGTCCTCCAGCGGTTGCGGCAAGTCCCAGTGGTACAAGGTGATCAGCGGACGGATACCACGGTCGCAGAGAGTCGACAGGAGCCGACGATAGAACGCGACGCCGTCGGGGTTGAGTGCTCCTGCGCCCAGCGGCTGGAGGCGGGACCACGACACGGAGAGCCGGTAGTCCGACACCCCTAACGAGCTCAGCAGCTCGAGATCCGACTCCCACCGGTTGTAGTGATCACAGGCGATGTCGCCGTTGTCGCCGTGGAAGCTGACGCCGGGCGTGTGTGAGAACGTGTCCCAGATGCTTGGGCCGCGTCCGCCTTCCCTGGCGCCGCCCTCGATCTGGTACGCCGCGGTTGCGACCCCCCACCGGAAGTCGGCCGGGAACCGGTCGAGCGAATCCACTGCGGGCAGCTGCACTGCCGGCAGCGACTGGGTGACGGTCGTCATCGAGTGCGATCCTGGGGAGTCCCGGAGGCGCCGGGGTCGCGTACCGCACGGATCGGCGGCTTATTTCGAACCTTACTACAAGGCGTGACAAAAGTGTCAAGCGGCCCGCCAGCGCGTGTCGTGCCTGGCTCCCACCGAGAGCGGAGCGGGCCCGGGTTACTGTGTGGCAAGGGAGTGACGGCACCAGCTCATGACGACGAACCGACCACGCAACGACGCTCGCCTGGCAGCGGCACGGTATCAGGTGGATCGCGTCGTGCCGTCGGATCAGGAGCAGGCCGAGGACGCCTCGGAGGCCGGCAGGCTCACTCCGGAGGAGCGTGCCGGCATGGTGGAGATCGCGATCCAGCAGGCCATGCGGCGCGGCGACTTCGACGACCTGCCGGGAGCCGGGCGACCGATCCCGGGCCTCGACCGGGTGCACGACCCGGACTGGTGGATCCGCCGGAAGATCGAGCGCGAGGGGCTCACCGGACTTGGGCCGCCTGCACTGACGCTGCGGACGGAGGACGCGCACCTTTCCGAGCGGTTGGACCGGATGGCGAGCGAGACGGCGGTCCGCGAGCTGCTCGAGGACTTCAACACACGGGTCCGCGAGGCGCGGCGGCAACTGCAGGGCGGACCGCCGGTGATCACCCCGACCCGCGACATCGACGCGGAGGTCGCAGCCTGGCGCGAGCGGCGGGAGATCCGCCGGCGAACCGCGGAGCAGGAGCGGGAACGCGAGCAGGCGACACGCGAGGCGATGTCGTGGCGGGAGCGGCGGCGCGCCAAGCGCGGGAAGTGACCTCTCGAGCGGTCCTGCGGCACGGTCGCAGGTGCCCGGTACCATTTTCGTGCGGGTGGCCGGACCTGCTCCTTCTCGATGGGAGCCAGCACAATGCCTCGTTCACTCGCCCCGTGCCTCGCCGGCCCGGCATCGTGCCGCGGTGTCGTGCCGGTGGACGCACCGCTCCCCCTCTGCGAGCTCCACCTCACCATGGCCGCGGAATGGGCGGAGCGCGCGGTCGGGATCACCGACCTGCTGCCGTCCCCCTGCCGGCTCTGCGGATCATCGATCGGGGTGCGCTATCCGTCCGGGTGGATCTGCGGGGTGTGCGAGTGGCGGGTCGGCGACGTGGTCGACGCGGAACTGCCTCCACCGCGTGTCGATGTCGTCTATTACCTGCGCTCCGGCGACCGGGTGAAGATCGGCACGACCGCGAACCCGCGTCAGCGCCTCGCCGCGATCTGGCACGATCAGCTGCTCGCCTTCGAGCGCGGCGACCGAAGGGTGGAGCAGCGCCGGCACGCGCAGTTCGCGGCCGACCGGCTGGGCGGCGAGTGGTTCCGCCTTTCCATCCCGGTCCGGGAGCACATCGCCGTGGTCGCGGCCGGAGTCGACGACCCGTGGGACGCGCACGCCCGCTGGGTCAGCGCGGCACTCGCCCTGCGCGGATAGGCCGTCACCTCAGGTACGCGTCGACGAACAGGGCGCCGCGGATGTCTCTCAACTCTTCGAGGATCCGCTCGTACGCGCGCCGGTTCAGCCCGGCCAGCTGCAGATCGTGCGGGCCCAGCTTCTCGAGGCGGCCGGTGCGGATGCGGACGACCTCCCAGCCGGCGGCACGCAGGGTCCGGTCCTTGCGCCGGTCTGCTGCCTCCCGCTTCCCGACGTGCTCGAGCCCGTGCCGTCCGGTGCTGTCGTACTCCACCGCCACTCGGAGCTCCGGGATCACGATGTCGGGCCAGACCTCCAGGTGCTCGAAGAACGGGCGGCGCACCCGGACGGCGTTGAGTCCAGGGGTGAAGGCGATCCGTTCCGCGAGCTCCAGCCGCAGCTCCGCCTCGACCGACGACGCGGGCTTGGGCGCGCACTCGCTCCGGAATGGCTCCCCCACCGGCAGATCGGGCGTCCGCCCGCACAGCTCCACGGTGGGCCGTGGCCGCTTGGCCGGCGGTGCCGCCCCGGCGGCCGCACGAACCGGCAGGGGCTTCGCCGCGGCCGCGCAGTCCGGGCACCAGGACGAGCGCCGTCGTTCCCGGCCCGGCCGCATGCGCTGCTCCTCCGGGGTCGCGACGAAGATGTGCCCCGCATCGCACTGCCACTGCAGCCACACCTCGGCCGCCGGCGGGATCTGAGTGAGCGCGATGCCGTGATTCAGATCCGGGTGGTACTGACGGATCAGCACGGGAAACGGCGCCCAGGCCGCCCGGTACGCTCCCACCTCGTACGGCACGTCGCGGCCGCGGGAGAACTGCCGCCTGGCCCACCACGCGTCGATCGGCTCCGGCATGCCGGAAATGTACTCCCAGCCGCCCACCCTCGCATCAGAGCGGAGTGAACGGACAGCCCGCACGCGCCCAACAGCCATGTGCAACCCTCAGGTTGCGCTGTTGTCCCGGATATGCAACTATCGGGTTGCAACGACGTTCGGAGGCGGATGATGGGTTCGCGGTACACCCCGGCACGCACGCGCCTTGTGCTGGCCGTCCTGTTCACCGGGGCGTTCACGATGGGCTGCGCGGAGATGCTCGTCGTCGGGCTGCTCGACCGGATCGCCGCGGATCTGGAGGTGCCGGTCCCTGCTGCCGGCGCGCTGGTGACCGCGAACGCCCTCGGCATCGCGATCGGCGGCCCGCTGCTGACCTTCGCGACCACGCGCCTCGATCGCCGGACCGTGCTGCTCGGCGCGACGATCGCGTTCGTGTCGGCGAACCTCCTGCCGGCGTTCGGCGCCGACTACGCGCTCTTCCTGGCCGCCCGTGTCGGAATCGGTGCGGTGCAGGGTCTGTTCATCGCGGCGGCCATGGTGACGGCCACGGCGATCGTGCCGCCCGAGCGGACGGGTCGCGCGATGGCCCTGGTCATCTCCGGTTTCGCCACGGCGAGCGCGTTCGGGCTGCCGGTCGGCACGCTGCTCGGCCAGGCCGTCGGCTGGCGGGGATCGTTCGTCGCCGTCGTCGGAGTCGGCACTGTTCTGCTGGTGGTCGCGATCGTCGTGCTGCCATCGGTGCCTGCCTCTGCCGGAAGCCGTGCGATCGGCCAGGCGCGGCACGCCTTCGCGCCGCGCGTGCTCGCGATGCTCGTGCTCAGCTGCCTGATCTTCGTCGCGATCCAGTCTGCGCTGACCTACGTGGTGCCGTTCCTCAACGACGCGACGGGTGTCTCCGGCCCGGCGCTGAGCGTGTTCCTCCTGGCCTACGGTCTGGCCACCACGATCGGCTCCATCGGCGGCGGCCGGTTCGCCGACTCCGGCGCAGCCCGCTCGCTGCTTCTGGGCACCATCGGCCTGACCGGGTCCCTGGCGGCGCTGTTCCTTTTCGGCGGACACCCGCTCGTCGCGGGGCTCGCCATCGTCGGCATCGGGCTGTTCGGAATGGGCATGGCGCCGTCGATGCAGCACCGCGTCGTCGCGCTGTCAGGCCCCGGCGCGCCGCTGGCGTCCTCCCTGCCCGCGTCCGCCGTCAACGCCGGGATCGCGTTCGGCTCGTTCGCCGGCGGGGCGGCGATCGGCGCAGCCGGGGTGCCCGCCGCAGTGCTGACCGGCGCGGGGGTCGCTGTGATCGCCGTCGCCGTCGCGTGGGCGACCCGCCTCCTCCGGCCCGTTGCGATCACTGCCGGATCTTCCGGCGTGGCGGAACCGACACCTGCTTCGTGATGCCGACAATCCAACGAAAGGAACCATCGTGAGCGAGACCCCCAACCAGTCCTCCGTCATCGACGAGAGCCAATTCACCGTGCGGCGCACCATCCGGATCGCCGCCCCGATCGAGAAGGTTTGGTCAGCGGTCACCGAGCCGGAGCACATCTCCAGATGGTTCGGCCACGCGACCTTCGACGGTGCCGGTGTCGGCACCCGCGGCACGCTGACGTTTCCCGACTACGGCGCCGTCCCGCTGCGGATCGAGGCGCTCGAACCGCAGCGGATGGTGTCGTACCGCTGGAGCAACGACGACGCGGGCGAAGGGCTTCCCGCGCAGGTCGACGACGACCACTCGACGGTATTCACCTTCACCCTCGAGCCGGTGCCCGACGGCACCCGGCTCACCGTCGTGGAGACCGGCTTCGAGACCACTTCAGACCCGGCCGCCAACCTCGAGAGCCACCGCACCGGCTGGGACGAAGAGCTCGACAAGCTGGTCGCCCTGCTCGAGGACGGCTCCTCGTGACGGTGGAGACGCTGGTGCCGGTGTTCGCGGCACTCGGGGACGAGACCCGCTGGAGCATTCTGGCCGCCCTCGGCGAGGGCGACGCCTCGGCGTCCGCCCTCGCCGGACGCCTGCCGATCACCCGCCAGGCGATCGCAAAGCACCTGGCGGTGCTGCAGGAGGCGGGCCTCGTCGAATCCGTAAGGGTGGGCCGAGAGGTGCAATACCGGGTGATCGGATCACAGCTCAGCGCCACCGCCCGTCGACTCGATGCCATCGGCAGTGAGTGGGACCGCCGCCTGGCCGTGATCAGGCAGATCGCGGAGGGGCTGTAGCCCCTGCGGAACGGGAGGGCTACGGTCGACACGACTCGACCGTTCGGGGAAGATCCCGCCAAGCGTGGAGGTGGATCGATGGGAGACGCGCCCGACCCTGCCGATGGCCGGCTGCTGGACCGGCTCAGGTCCCGGTTGCGCGAGACGCGGCTGGTCGCCGGCCTGCCGGGCGGCTGGAAGCTCGGCACCGATCCCACCTACCTCGCTGAGCTGATCGCCTACTGGGCCGACGAGTATGACTGGGGAGCAGCCGAGGCGCGTCTGCTGGCGCTGCCGTGGGTGCGCGCCGCGAACGGTGTCCGCGCGGTGTATCAGCGGGCCGAGGATCCGGCCGCCCCAACGGTGGTGCTCCTGCACGGGTGGCCTGATTCGTTCCTGCGGTACTCGCGGGTGCTGCCCCTCCTCACCGATGTCCAGGTCGTGGTGCCGTGTCTTCCGGGATACCCGTACTCCGACTCGGCCGCGTTGTCCCGGGAGGCGATGGCGGAACCGATAGCAAAGATGCTCGCCGACCTCGGCTGCGAACGGTACGTCGTGTCCGGCGGTGACATCGGCAGCGGCGTCGCGGAGGCGATCGCCCGCGCCCACCCGGACCGCGTGGGCGCGCTGCACCTCACCGACGTCCCGCTGAACCACCTGGCAGCCATGGACCCCAGCCGGTCGGCCGCCGATGAGCAGGCCTATGTCGCGTCGGTCGTGAAGTGGCGGGCTGCCGAAGGGGGCTACATCGCTGAGCAGTCCACGAAGCCGAACACGCTTGCCGTGGCGCTCGGCGACTCACCCGCCGGCCTCGCGGCCTGGATCGTCGAGAAGCTTCGCAGCTGGAGCGACTGCGGCGGTGACGTCGAGACGGTGTTCCCGCGCGACGACCTGCTCACCTGGATCACCCTCTACTGGGTGACCGGGGCGATCGGCACGTCATTCGGCCCGTACGCGCACCGCGAACCGCCGAAGGCCGGCCGGGTCGAGGCGCCCACTGCTGTCAGTGTCTTCCCCCGCGACCTGCTGCCGCCGCCTCGCGCGCTCGCCGAGCGCATCTTCGACGTGCGGGTCTGGGAGGAGCACGCGGCCGGCGGCCACTTTGCCGCGTGGGAGCAGCCGGAGGCGTTCGCGAACGATCTCCGCGGGGCGGTCGCCCTCTCCACGATCCGTTGAAACCGGAAGCGTCGCCAGGGCGGCGCTTCCGGCGTTCGCCGGGATAATGGCGTGTGGGCGTGACCAGCTGGATCCGGAGGCGGCGACTGCCTCTGCTTCACGTCGCGGTCGATCAGGGCAGCGGGCCGGCTGTGGTCCTGCTCCACGGCATCGCCTCCTCGTACGTGACCTTCGAGAATGTCGTGCCGCTGCTGACCGACCACCGGGTCGTCGCAGTGGATCTTCTCGGCTTCGGGGGCTCGGCCGCGCCGCCGACCTCGACCTTCACCCTTGAAGAGCACGTCGACTACCTCACCCGCACGCTCAGTCGCCTGCGGATCGCAGAGCCGTTCGTCCTCGTCGGCCATTCCATGGGGAGCCTCATCGCGAGCCGCTACGCTTCCACACACTCGTCGAGCCTGGTGGGCCTGGTGCTGGTGAGCCCGCCGATCTACCTGCCGCCTGAGATCGTCGGCGATCCGCAGGACCGGGCCGCGATGACGGTGTACGGCCGGGTGTATGACTTCCTGCGGCGAAAGAAGACCTTCACCATGCGCAACGCCGCCCTGCTCGCACGCATGTCGCCGATCAAGAACGTGCTCGAGGTGAATGAGCACAACTGGGACGCGTTCGTGCTTTCCCTGGAGCACGCCATCGAGACGCAGACGGTGATCACCGATGTGGCGGCCACGGATGCACCGATCCATGTGGTGTACGGCACCTTCGACCCGCTCCTCGTACCCGGCGCTCTTCGGATCGTGGAGCGGATGCGACACGTCACGGTGCACAGGGTGAACGGCGAGGCTCATCTCATCCGCAAGCGCATGGCGAGGGTCGTCGTCGCCGCCATCCGGTCGCTGGGCTCCCCGCAGCAGGGGCCGTCCCAGCGCGCGTGAAACGGGGAGCACCGCGGAGAATGCGGGGCATGGGACAGCAGGAAGGGGCCGCTGCTCAGGCAGCGGCCCCTTCCGTTCCGTCAGCGTTCCGCGATGGCGTCGAGCACGTCGAGCCTGGCCGCCCGCCGCGCCGGCGCCACACCGGCGACGAGGCCGGCGAGCACGGTTCCGCCAGCCAGCAGGGCGAGAGCGGCCAGCGGCACTTCGAGCGTGATCGGGGTGGAGCGGGAGAGCGCCGACACCGTGGTGAGGGCGAGCGCCCCGCCGAGCAGCAACCCGACGACGACCGCGAGCAGCGCCATCAGCATCGCCTCCGCACGGAGCATCCGCCGAAGCTGCCCGCGGGTCATGCCGACCGCGCGGAGCAGGCCGATCTCACGCTTCCGCTCGCTCACCGACAACGCCAGCGTGTTGGCAATGCCCATCAGCCCGATGGCGACGGCCAGCATCAGCAGCACGGTGGCAAGGCCGATGATCTGCTCGACCATGGTGGCCCGGCCGGATGCCGCCGCATCCTGGTCGCGCACCTCGGCCGTCGGGAACTCGCTCAGCAGCTCCTCGATCTCCTCCTTGGCGTCCGCCACGACGACCCCGTCGGCGAGCCCCACGAAGACGTTGGCGTCGACGTGCTCGGCGAAGTGCTCGTCGTAGGTGTCGAGCGAGACGATGTAGTCGGTGCTCAGCACCTGAGCGTCGGCGTCGCTGACGAACCCGGCGACCGTGAGGTGCTGTTCCCCGGTGTTCGCGAAGGTCATCTCGAACGCGTCGCCCACCGCCAGGCGCTCGTCCGCCGCCAGGTGCTCGGCCAGCAGGATCTCACCGAGGCCGAGGTCCTGCAGTCGGCCTTCGGTCATCTGCACGTCGGTGACGTCCCCGATGGTGTCGGGGTCGACCGCGGTGAGGGCGCGCACCACCTCGCCGTCCTTCCAGTGCCCGTACTGCAGGCGCGACGCGACCGCCACGCTGTCGGACTCGGAGACGTGGTGGTGCACCTCCATCGGGAGCCCGCCGAGCATCTCGCCGCGCGTGCTCTCGATGGTCAGGTCCGCGGTGATCGTCTCGTGGAAGGTCTCGCGGATCGCTCCGGTGATCGAGCTGCCCACCAGCAGCACGAAGACCACGACGGCCAGGCTCAGCGCCAGCGACACGACCGTCTTCGTGGTCCGGCGCGGCGACTGGGCGAGCCCCTCCGACCCCATCCGCTCCGCCGGGCCAAGCGCACGAAGCGGGGCGCCGAGCAGCCGGGCCAGACCCGGAACCACAGCGGGACCGACCAGAACAACCCCGATCACGATCAGGATCGCCCCGCCCGCGATCGTGAGTTCCGGGGCGCCCGCGACGACCGTGAGCAGCGACCCGATTCCGAGCGCCAGCAGCACTCCCCCGACCGCCAGACGGATCCGACGGATGCGCGGACGCTCGGCGCTGCTGTCCCGCAGCGCCGTCACCGGGGAGACACCGGCGGCCATCCGCGCCGGGGCCAGGGCCGACAGCACGCTGACCACCACACCGGTCGCCAGCGCGACCGCGACGGTCGTGAACGAGATCACGAGCGGTCCCTGCGGAAGCGGCATGCCCGCCGCGGACACGAGGTCCCGGAGCAGGAGCGACATCCCGAGGCCGAGGCCCACGCCGGCGAGCGACGCGGTGACCCCGATCAGTGCCGCCTCGGCGAGCACGGAGGCGGTGACCTGGCGGCCGGTCGCTCCGGCGGCGCGAAGGATCGCCAGTTCCCGGGTCCGCTGCGTGATCACGATGGAGAAGGTGTTGGCGATGAGGAACGCGCTGATGAGCAGCGAAGCACCCGCCATCGCAAGCAGCGCCACCTGGAGGTAGCCGAGGTTCTCCTTCGCCGCTTCCGCGCTGGCTGACGCGAGGTCCTGGTTCGAGACCACCTCGAACCCGGCGCCGAGCTCGGTGATCAGGTTCCGCTGGAGCTCCTGGGTGCGTGTGTCTGGCGACGCAGCGACGAGGACGTCGGTGACGTCGTTCCCGACCTCGAGCAGGTCCTGGGCGACCGGGAGGGTCGTGATCGCGACCGTGCTGTTCGGCACACCGTCCGCGTCGCCGAAGCCGGCGAGACCGACCACCGTGAGGGCCGGACGGCTCCCGGCGAGGATGCGGACGGAGTCGCCGAGCGTGATCCCGGCATCGGTCGCGGTCGCCGAATCGATCATCACCTCGCCGTCGGCGCGGGGCTCGCGCCCCTTCTGAACGGTGTAGGCGCCTGCGGTCCCCGACCACGACGTGAGGATCGACGCGCCCTGGGGCACGATCGGCTCGCCGCGGAACTCCAGCAGACTTTGCCCCTCGACCACTGGCACGGCGCGCTCCACACCGGGGACGGCCGCCACCCGGCCGGCGAGATCACTCGGCAGCGGATCGCGCTCGACCTCGACACCCATGGCCGAGCCGAAGGCGGCGGCGCTGCGCACGGTGATGTCGGAGCCGCCGGTGGCGACACCGAACTGCTCGTCGAAGAGCTGTTGCGAGGTCTCCGTCAGCACGAGGCTTCCGGAGATGAACGACACCCCAAGCGCGACGGCGAGGAAGGTGAGCACCAGTCGCAGGGGCTTGGCGAGCACCTGCCGGACAGACAACCGGAGCATCCGGATCACGCACCCTTCCCGAGCGCCGGTGCCTCGAGGCTCGCCAGCGTGGCCACCACGGCGCCCACCGTCGGGTCGGCCAGTTCGTCGACGACGCGTCCGTCCACCAGGAACGCAACCCGGTCCACGTGCGCGGCCGCCGATGGATCGTGCGTCACCATGACGATGGTCTGCCCGAAGTCGTGCGCCGCACGGCGGAGCAGCCCGAGCAGCTCGTCCCCCCGGCGGGAGTCGAGATTCCCGGTCGGCTCATCCGCGAACACGACGGCCGGCCGGGCGAGCAGGGCCCGCGCCACCGCGACCCGCTGCTGCTGCCCGCCGGACAGCTCGGCGGGCCGGTGCGTCAGCCGGTGCTCGATGCCGAGCACCGCGGCGAGCTCCCGCAGCCACGCGGCATCCGGCTTCCGCCCGGCCAGCGCGAGCGGCAGGGCGATGTTCTCGGCGGCCGTGAGGGACGGCACCAGATTGAAGCTCTGGAAGACGAAGCCGATCCGCTCCCGGCGCAGCAGCGTGCGATTCCGCTCGCTGAGGGCGGTGATGTCGACGTCGCCGAGCAGGACTTGACCGGCATCCGCGGTGTCAAGACCAGCCAGAACGTGCATGAGTGTGGACTTGCCGGAGCCGGACGGCCCCATGATGGCGGTGAACTTCGCTCTCTCCACGGCGAGCGAGGCGCCGTCCAAGGCGCGGACGAGGGTCTCCCCCGTCCCGTACGCCTTCTGAAGGCCGCGAGCCTCGATTGCGACGTTCAGTCGCGGTCGGCGGGCGGTTGGTTGCTTCACGATCGATTCCCTTTCGTTCCGTTGGTTCTGGTTGGTCACAAGCCGGCGGCCGCACGGCGCCGGCGCAGTCCCGGGCGCGGGCGTCGGCCGGTGCTCGTGCGCGTGGCGGCGCTCCTCCGGGCGGCGAGCTGCGCGCCCTGGACCGACTGGACCCTGAGCCAGGCATCCGGGTTGACACCGACTGCGTTCATTGCTTCGTCCTCTCCTGCTGGATCGTCTGGATGCCCGGATGCTGCGAACCGGGTCGTGCCGGCTGGGCATGCATCGATGTTCCGGGCAGCGGGCACTGCGCCGCACCGGCCGAATCGCCGGGTTTCTCCGCGGTGATCGCCGGAAAGGGCACTCCGAACGGGCTGCGACCGCAGCCGCGCTGACCGCGCCGGCGGCTGCGCGACCCCGGCGATTTCGCCGACGCGACGCTCCCGGCCGGAGGCGGAGTGTGGGAACCGTCCGCTCACCCCGACCACTCGAAGGAGCACGAATGTCACACGGAAGCAGCGTCGAACCCGCGAACGTCGCGCCGCCCTCCTCCGGCCACCGCACGCCGGAGAGCCCGCAGGTTACTCACCTCGCGCGCCCGTCCGGCGACGATGCACCTCGCCGTTCCTGGCTCGTGCTCGGCCTCATGCTCCTCGCGCAGTTCATGGTGATCCTCGACGTCAGCGTCGTGAACGTCGCCTTGCCGAGCATCGGCGCCGCACTCGGCTTCAGCAGCGGGGACTACCAGTGGACGGTGAGCGCTTACGTGCTGCTCAGCGGCGGACTGCTGCTGCTCGGCGGCCGGCTCTCCGACCTGATCGACCGTCGGCGGATGTTCGTGATCGGCCTCAGCGTGTTCACCACCGCCTCGCTGCTCAGCGGCCTCGCCGGCTCGCCTCTCATGCTCATCCTTTCCCGGGCGGCGCAGGGCATGGGCGCCGCGATGCTCACGCCGGCGGCGATGGCGATCGTGATGACCGCCTACGCCGGCCGGCAGCGCACCACCGCGCTCGCCGTCTGGGGCACCATCGGCAGCATGGGCATCGCGGCGGGTGTCCTCTTCGGCGGCGCGCTCACCACCCTGCTCGGCTGGCAGGGCGTGTTCTTCATCAACATCCCCATCGGCGTCGTCGTGCTCGCGCTGACGCTCCGCGCGGTTCCCGCAGGTGTCACCACGCTCACCAGCATCCGCCGCCTCGACCTGCCCGGCGCGATCACGGCCGTGCTGGGTCTTGTCGCTCTGGTGCTCGGCATCGAGCACGCCGGCGCCGAGGGATGGACCTCGCCGATGACCCTGCTCGCACTCGCCGCCGGGGCCGCGCTGCTGACCGCGTTCGCATGGATCGAGAAGCGGGCGACGACTCCCCTGGTGCCCCCGCACATCTGGCGGGTCCGTTCGCTCGTCTCCGCCACCGCCGTGATGGCAGGCGTCACCGGCGCCGTCGTGGGAGCGATCTTCCTGAACTCCCTGTTCCTGCAGGGCGTGCTCGGTGGTTCTCCGCTGGTCACCGGGCTGCAGTTCCTGCCCCTGGCCTTGGTCATCACCGTCTCGGCAGCCACCGCCGGGAAACTGCTCGGCCGGGTCAGCCCCCGCAGCATGATGGCCGCCGGGCTCGCCGTCACGGCGCTCGGTGCGGCGCTCCTCATCCACGTGGGCGAGCACTCCGGCTACCTCACCGACGTCCTCCCCGGCTTCGTCGTCCTCGGGCTCGGTGTCGGCCCGATGTTCGTCGCCATCTCGGTCGCCGCGATGGGCGGCATCAAGGGCGAGGAGGCGGGTCTTGCGTCCGGTCTGATGATGACCGGTCACGAGGTCGGTGCGGCGCTCGGGGTCGCGCTGCTGACGACGGTCGGCGGCAACCTGACCACCGCCGCCGGGCTGCTCACCGCATACCCGAAGGCCTTCACCGCCCTGACCGGGGTGCTGCTGGTGCTCGCCGTGTTCACGCTGATCGCGGTTCCCCGCCGCGCCGGCAGCGCGCGCTGACCTGCGGGCCCCCCGGGGCCGCGACCGGCACGGGTCGCGGCCCCGCACCGACCTGGCGAAGCTCCCGGTGCGAGCGGTCAGCCCACCGGCTGCCGATGGTCTGCCACCGGGTTCCCGACGGCGGCGCCGGCAGGTGTCGCGTCGTCCGGTGGGACGAGGTCGGTGGGGGCCGGCTCGAACGGACCCTGATCCAGACGGAACGGCGGATACTCGTCCCGCATCAGCGCCGCGTAAGTGATCACGCGAAGGGTCCACCGGTTGATCCCGACGAGGAGATCGAACACGCCGCGCGGATATCGTGCGGCGAAGAGCAGCGCGAAGCCCGCCACGAGCACGAGCGCCCCGACCAGCGAGATGCCGGCGTTGCTGACGGCGCCCCATCCGTCGCCGTCCATCCACCGGCTCGTCGAGCCGGCGCTGATCGCGCCGAGGATCAGGTAATGCGGGATGGCGAGCAGCCACCACTTGACGAGCACGAGACCGCGGCTGAGCTGCTCCGGGTACACGACGTCGAAATCGGCCGGGTAGTCCGCCTTCGCCAGCGTGAACGGCGGGTACCGGTCCGTCCCGAGCGCGGAATACGCGTAGAAGCCCACCCGCCAGCCCCAGCGGAGCACGCCGACGTTGAAGGTGAAGAGGGAACGCGGGTAGCGCCCGGTGAAGAGGATCGCGAATCCGGCGATCACGGTGGTGACGAGGAACGCGAGCCAGAGGAAAATGAGGATCAGGTAGTGCGGCAGAACGAGCAGCCACTTCACCAGCCACAGCCAGCGAGAGAGCTGCGGGTCGCGCACCCCGACGACCTCCGCCGGATACCGGCCGGGAAGCGCCGCCGGCGCTCCGGCCCTGCCCTCCGCCCCAGAGGTCCCGGCCGGACCGGACCCGGCCTGCGCGAGACCGCGACCCAGGGTCACGGCACCGATCACCAGCAGAGGGATGCCGACGAGCAGCAGCAGACCGCCGACGACGAGGAGCGTCGTCACGGCGGGTGCGAACAGGTCGCTGCGCACCCCCGCCTGAAGGTCTACGGTGACCCCGGGACTGCCGTCGGCGTTCATGATCACGATGGCCCAGTCTCCCGGTGCGATGCTCCACTCGAGCGGCTGCGCACCGTCGCCGGACGTCGCAGACGCGACCCAGAAGTCCTGTTCGAGCGGAGCACCGGCCGGCTGATCGCCGGGCAGGTCGCGATACTCGACCTCGAACGGGAAATACCGCAGCTCGCGGATCTCCGTCCGCTCGACGTTCCCGAGGAAGCGGTCCACCTCGGCCTGCGGGCCGATCCCGAGGAACACCTCCGAGCCGGCGTCCGTGGCCTGCAGCCGGATGGTCGCGAGCTCGAATGGGAGGTCCACCGTTCCCCGGTCGACCGTCAGCCGGCCGACCGACGGAGACGTGAGCGCGTACGTGTCGGTGGTGAAGGTCTCGCTGGGCGCTGTGAAGAATCCGTCGTCGTCGCGCAGCGAATCGGCCGACGCGGCCAGGATGCCGGCCGTGAGGACGGCGCCTCCGGCGAATGAGATGAGGATGCCGAGCGCGAGCAGGATGGCGCCGAGGACCACGCCGCCGCGGGACGGGGCGGGCCCTGCTGCCGGATCTCTGGGTGCCGTTGTCGATGTCATGCGCCCGAGCCTGGCCCGGCATCGCCATGCCCCCAAGTGCCGAAGGTCCCGTCCCCGTGCACGGGCGGCGCCGACGTGAGTGGGGGGTGAACGCCTGCCTCAGCGCCGTTCGGTCAGGGACGGAAGGAGGGCTGCCAGCGCCTCGCGGCCGGTGGCTGGGAGCGGCAGCAGCGGACGCGGCAGGTTCGGTGCTGCTGAGAGGCCGAGGAGCTCCGCCGCTGCCGACACCACGCGGATGCTGCCGTACCGGCGGAACAGCATCCACAACGGCTCGAACTCTGCCGAGATCGCCCGTGCGGTCTGCGCATCCCCGGACTGCGCGCTGCGCGTGAGCGCACGCATCGGGTGCGGCAACAGCCCGCCCAGCACGCTGAAGAACGTGTCCGCGCCTGCCAAGAGACCGTCGGCGGCGAGCCAGTCGCCACTCACGCCGATCGACACCCCGTGGGGGAAGGCCTCCCGGAGGCGCGGGAGACGCTCGGCTGCGACATCGAAACCCATCCCCGGCAGCTTGACTGCGGCAACGGTCGCCAGTGCCGCGATGCGGATGTGCAGTTCGTCGGAAAAGGTGAATCCCGTGGTCCCGGGGTTGTCATAGACGCACAGCGGCAGAGCACATCGGGCACTCACGTCCTCGTACAGGCCGAACACCTCGTCGTCGGTGAGCGGCTGGTATGAGACCGGCGCGAGCAGCACCGCTGCCGCGCCGGCGACCTGCGCGTCATCAGCGTGCCGCAGCACATCGTCCGTGCGAAGTGCTCCGATCCCGACCAGAACCGGCACGCCCGCGGCGGCTCGCACTGCCGCACCCGCCACGGCACGCCGTTCCTCGCGAGAGAGATACGCGGAGCTGCCCGTGCTGCCGAGCGCCCCGATGGAGTCGACACCAGCGGCCACCAGACGCACCACGATCCGCTGGAACGCCTCGAGGTCCACACCGGCGCTGGTCACCGGAGTGATGGGAAAGGCGCTCAGGCCACCGGGGAGGTCACCCACGCTGTTTCGCTGCCGATCCACCCACACAGGGTAGGCGACGCCGGATCACCCGTCCGCCCGCTCTCATGAGCGGCGCGTCTGCGACTGGTCGCTCGAGACCGAGAAGAGCACGGCCTCCGGCCGGATGCCGGTCAGCGCGAGCACCGTCTGCCGGCGCAAGCCGGGTTCACCGAAGGGACGCGTCGCTGCCTGGACAGGCGAGCGCGGGTCAGCGGATCCCGCGGACGACCGGACCGGCGTGGCGCCGCTTCTCCCGAGCACCGCGATCGCCGTCAGAGCGGCGAGGAGCAGCGCGGCGAGCCAGCTCATCGCGACGGTGGCGCTGAGAGCGAGTGTTGCGAGTCCCAGTCCGACGGAGGGCACGGCGAGGCCGAGGTAGGAGAAGAGGAACAGCCCAGCCAGGGCTTCACTCCGTCGTCCGGGCCTCGCCATCGCCGCCACCGATCCGACCGCCGACTTGAAGAGGATGCCCGAGCCGGCTCCGGCGAGGAGACCGCCGAGGAGGAAGACGCCGAAGCTCGCCACATGCATCCCGGCGACGAACCCGACGAGTCCGGCCGCTTGCGCCAGCACACCGAGATTCCGCTGCCGACGCGGGGTGAGCCCGGCGAGAAGTGTCTGCGCCGCGGCGGCTCCGCCGAAGACCACGACCGTCACGATCCCCGCGAGCGTCGGAGATGTCAGCCTCAGCTCGCCGGCGAGAAACCCGGGTGCGACAGAGCTGAACACGCCGAACACCGCGAACGCGACGAAGCCCGCGCCGACGGCTGCGGCGTAGCCGGTGATGCTTTCGCGATTGACGCTGATCCGCTGCGGGCGGTACGAGCCCCGGAGGCTTCGCGTGGCCACGGTCTCCGGCACGAACGCGACGGCTGCGGCCGCCAGCATCAGCACGAGTCCGAGCGACAGGTACGGCGTGAAGAGCGGCCACGCGGCGTGCTCGGCGAGGACGCCGGAGAACAGCGGACCGATCCCCAGTCCGCCCAGGTTGGCGGCGGTCGACACCACCTCGAACCGCTTCGGGCCGGCGTGCGGACGACTCGCCCGATGCAACTCCTGCAGGTAGGCGGTGGCGGTCGCGGTCAGCATCCCCACCCCGACGCCGGAGATGAGACGTGCCACGATCAGCAGGGGCAGAGCCGGATCGAAGAGGAACAGCACCGCGGCGATCAGCTGGATGGCAAGCGCGGTGAGGAGCGCCGTTCGTCTGCCGATCCAGTCGGAGAGATGCCCGGCCAGGAACAGGCTGGCCAGCACACCGATTGCGTAGACGGCGAAGATGACCGTGATCGTCAGCGTCGAGAATCCGAGCTCCCGCTGATAGAGCGGGTAGAGCGGTGTCGGCACTGTTGCGAAGGCCATGGTCGCCAGGTATGCGGAAGCGACGAGCCAGAATCCGATCGCATGCCCCTGTATCCGTTGCGGCGTGTCGGCCGGCCGGCCGGTGGCTGCGCGTTCTTCGGCGCGCTGAAGAGTCGAGATGGTCATTGCTTCACTCCGGTTCGTGTTTCGAGTCGTCGGACCGCATGCCGCTCATGCGTGGGCGGGCGCCCGGTCTGCGGTGAGCTGGGCGATCAGACTCGGACGTGTGGGACTCCAGCCGAGCGCGGAGCGCGCCCGGGCGCCGGTGGCCTGCTGATCCAGCAGCAGGGCGTCGGCGAAGTCGGCACCGAGCCACAAGCGGGTCGCCGCAGCGCCTTCACCGCGGAGCGGCGTGCCCGGCGCGAAGGCCGCCTCGGCGATTTCCCGGACGGTGGGATTCTCGCCGCTGGCGCCGATGTAGGTCTCGCCGCCCGGCGCGCGGTCCAGGGCCAGCGTGTAGAGGTCGGCCAGGTCATCCACGTGCACCGTGGTCCAGTGCTGCTCCCCATTCCCGAGCAGGAGCGCGACCCCGTCGGTCGCCGTGGGCCGCTGCACGATCAGATTGGTGAGGCCGCCTCCGTTGCCGTAGACCACCGCCGGTGCGATGACGCTGGCCCGCAGTCCCGAGGTCAGCACCCGCGCCTCACGTTCCGGCCGCCAGGCGACGAGTCGCGCCGGTCGCCGCTCGCTCGCCTCGGTGATGTGCTGCGAGTCGCCCCACACCCAGACCCCGCCGGTGTGCAGGTACGGCTTCTCGGTGCCGGCGTATGCCGCTGTGACGGCGTCCAGAATGGCGTCGTCGAACTGAGCGCTTCCGCTGTCCTGAGGCGACGCCGTGTGCACGAACGCATCCGTCTGCCGGAGCCGCCCGGTCATCCATTCGACGTCGGTGACGTCATGGAGCAGCGCCGTGCCGCCCTTCCTGGTCACCGCCTCGGCGGACCGTGCGCTCCGCACCACGGCTTGCACCTGATGCCCGTGCTCCACGAGCCGGCTCAGTACGGCTGAACCGATGTAGCCGGAGCCGCCCGTGATCATGACCTTCATCTCTTCCTCTTTCCTTTCATCGAGCGCGTTCGTTCGCGCAGGATCGACCGCCGGCGCCGGTGCGCCGATCGGGTGGTTCGCGCCAACGGCGGCGCTGGTCAGTCGGTCCGGGCTGGGGCCGGTGCTTCGGCCGGTGCGAGCCCCGCCAGGGTTTCCTTCCGCGCCATGCGGTCGGCGACGGCCGGCACGCGGCCGGCCGCGGTCAGCGCTGCGGACCGCAGGGATGCGAGCGCACCGTTGCGCATCGCGATGTTGCGGAAGATCATGGCGTTGCCGCGCTGCACGCGCAGTGACGCCTGGCGCTGCGCGGCCTCGTACTCCCGCACGGCGTTTCCCCAGTCCGGGATGCCGTGCCGGCAGATCGCCGACTCCAGCCGCCAGGCGCCGAGCAGCCCGACCATCATGCCCGCACCCGCGCTCGGACCCATGGCATGGGCCGCGTCGCCGACCAGCACCCACCGGCCGGAGCCGTAGTGCATCGCCTGACCCTGTCCGAGCCGGAAGGTGCTCGCCCACAGGTGACGTGTCACCGTCGCGTGCGGATATGCCTGGCGGAGGATCTCCTCCACGAACGCCGGCGACACCACGTCAGCACGATCGTCGCCCTCGTTGACCCGGTAGATGAGCCGCCATCGGCGGGGCCCGAACGCGAAGGCACCGATAGGCCGCCGAGGGTCGAGCGCGACCCACGACCGATCGGCTCGGTCCGGGTCCGCAGTCAACTCCACATCCGCCACCGCACTGAACGTGCCGTAGTCACGGAAGTCCTGGTCGATGCCGAGCCGGCGTGCCGCCCCGCGCTTGGTGCTCCCCGCTCCGTCGGCGGCCACGCCGAAGCGCGCCCGAAGGGTCGTCGGCTGCCCGTCTGCAGCAACGCCCTCGACGGTCACTCCGCTCTCGTCCTGGTCGATTCCCCCGGCGGTGAACCCGCGAAGCACCGTCACCCCGGGCGTCTCGTGCACGGCGCGCTCGAGCGCGACCTCCGAGTGGTGCTGAGCCAGGTTCAGGGAATACGGATGCCGGTGGCGAAGCCTGTCGAGCCGAAGATCCAGGATCGCCGGGCCGTCTGGGCTGGTGCGGAACTCGTGAGCGGTCCGGACGAGTGCGTCGGCCCGAAGGGCGCCGGTGATGCCCATGTGGTCGGCGAACAGCAGCCCTTCGGGCATCCACGTGATCGCCCGCGACTCGTCAAGGCCGGTGGGAGCGTGCCGTCGCTCCGCCAGGATCACCTCGTGCCCGAGCCTCCCGAGCAGGGCTGCCGTGGCGAGGCCGACAGGACCCCCGCCGACGACGACGACCTCAGCGTCCGATGTGGGGCGTGACACCGTTCTCCTTCCGCTCGCCCGGCGGTGCTGATCCGCCGGTGATGCCGCTCTGGCGAGGGCACGAGAAGGACGTTAAAACCTGAAGTTCAGTTGAGGTCAAGCCCGAAGTCGATGATTCCGATCCTCCGGCTGAAAGTCGCGCGTGCGTGTCCGGAATTCGTCGCCACCGGTGCGGGCGCGCCCGTTTCATCAGCATGCCGACGGGCCCGCACGACTAGCCGGGCAGCACGACCTCGATCGCTTCTCCCCTCGGCACCGTCCGAGTGTCGAGGAGGGTGCAGCGGCTGCGGTAGAAGTCCAGGGTCTCCTCGTCTGGCACCGACTCCCAGCTGCCGTCGCTGGTCGAGATCAGTGCGAATCGGTCGCGATCGTCGGGGGTCTGCGGTGGCAGCAGACGATCGAAGAGCTCCTCGAATGTGCCGTTGTGGCTGCCATGGTGGGCGACCTTGATCAGATGGACGGGCTGGAGCAGTCCCAGCGTGTTCATGGTGCGCCAAGACTTCAGCTCCGCGTCGCCCGGGAACAGCAGTCGCCACCCGCGCCATTCGATCTGCAGCACGATGCTCGTGTTGTTGTTCGCCGCGTCGATTTCCAGCAGGTTCGCCCGGAGCCCGCTGGCCCGGGACCGCAGCAGGTCGAAGTACGCCCCCGGGTCGACACCGGCGGGCGGTTCGTGGAGTTCAGGCACGTTGCCGCGACCGGTCCTGGGTTGCGCCGGCTGATCCGCGTGGGCGGTGAGCGTTCCGCCGCGGAATGAACGGCCGTAGTACGTGGTGGTGTCCGGCTCGGGGGCGAGTATTCGCAGTTTCGCCTCACGGAACGGATGCTTCCGCCCGATCGCCGTCGCGCGGTCGACGTAATGGGTGCGGTCGGCCGGAGCGAGCGTGCGCAGGTGGTCGATGTAGTCCCCCGTGGTCAGTCCGAGCTTGCCGGAGGCATGCAGGGGTGAGTTGTTCCGCAGCAGAAGCTCCAGCTCGGGGTCGGGTGCCGCCTCCAGCGCCCTGCCGGCGTCTTCGAGCGTGCGCTCCGTCTCCAGCTTCCGCTTGCGTGCCTGCGGGTTGCGTTCGTAGTACTCAGGATGCGCCGAACCGGTGAGCCAGGCGTACCTCGCTCCCAGCTTGATCCCCTTCCGGAAGGCCGACAGCAGGCCCTGCGCGTGATCCAGATGCTCGTGCGTCATCACGTAGAGGTCGACCTCGCCCCCGGTGCGGTCGATGATGTCCTGGACCACGTCGAGGAATACCGCGTCGGCGTTCGCCGCCCCGGTCAACAGGTTCCCCACGTCGATCAGCAGATGCCGGATCGTCTCACCCCGACCTCCGTTCCGTTCCGGGATGGAGACCAGCACGGCGTCGCCGAACCCGACGTTGTAGGCGCGCACCACGAGCTCGCTCAATCGTCCCACCCCTCGAGGTGCAGCAGCCGGTGGGTACGCGAGAGCGTGACGAACGCGCCGGAGTCGTCGACTCCGAGCCGTTCTGCCGGTCCTGATGCGGACTCGTCGAGCAGTCCGTCCGATTCCAGTTGCACCAGCAGCTGGTCGCGTGCGTGCTGGTGCTGCCGGCTTGCGATGTCGCTCACGACCAGAGCGAGGCATTCGCCGGTTCCCCAGGCGAAGCTCACCGTCGCGCCGGTCGGGACGAGCCGGTCCTTCGAGGTCCCGTTCGGCATCCGAGCGGGCTCCACGTGGCTCCACCCGACCTTGAGGATCAGCTCCCGCTGCGGCGGGGTGTCCTTCCGGCCGACACGCTTCGTCGCATCGACGCGCGGCAGCACCGTGAATGGGATGCCGTCGGGAATCCCGATCGTTCCGCGGTGCCGGCCGACGTACTCATAGGCGAGGTAGTCGCTGTCCCGCAGCCCGGGCAACTGCGCTGCCGGGACGTCCAGCTCCCCTGGCACCCGGCCGTTCAGGGCATCCCGCTCCGGAAGGAGCCCACGATCGACGAACCGCTGTGCGAAGTCCTGACGGCGCCGGCGGATCTCGTCGTCCGCGTCCGCATCCGGCAGGGCCGCGCGGTCCGCGGCGAGCGTCGCCCGGCCCACGTCGGCGAAGGACAGCTCCCCCGGTGGGAGGTAGTCGATCGCGCGAAGCAGCAACCTGCGGAAGATGAGGTGCGCGGTGCCGAGCGCCCGATTCGCGGCCTGGGCCGGCGTCTGACGCTCGCCGTCGTCCCGCAGGCGGTCGAGCTCGCTGTGGAAGCGGGCGTCGAAGATGTGCGCCAGGCTGTCGTAGAGAATCGCGGAGAGCAACGTGCTCAGGAGGTGTGGGGGCGCCGTCGCGAGGCTCGCGCGGGTTGCATCGTTGGCGAGTTCACGCAGCTCGGTGCGCCGCACCCCTCCGGGTCCGAGCCGGGACGTGCCGAACTCCTCTGCGATCCTGCTGAACGCGTTCGCCTCGCTGAGGTCGTTCCCCGAGCGTGCGAGGACGCTGGTCCGCAACTCGTCGCTGTCGAGTGCCATCAGCACGGCGACCATGTCGGCGACGGACTCATGGATCGCGATCGACTCCGGAGTCGCGCTGTCGTACAGGGACGGCACGACCGCGTCGAGCAGGGCGTGCGCGGTCTCGTGCGCCACGATGTCGCGGCTCAGGGCGGTGTACACGGTCGATCCCGAGTCGCCGGGAAACCAGAAGAACTGCAGACTCCTCGTCGCCCGCTCGTAGAACGCGTTCGCCCACTCCCCCGCCCGAGGCACGATCAGGAGCTGTTCACCGCCGAATGCCCAGTCCACCTGCCGGCCCAGCGCGTCCTTGCCCTCGAACATCTTGATCGTCTGGAACACAATGCCGAAGGCGTTGACCGCCAGCGTGGCGGGAGACAACGGGTCTTCGCCGATCGGGAACGATCCCCGTGTGGTGCCAGGGTTCTGCGGAAGGACGAACCGCGCAGGCGCGGGCAACGGGGCGGACGTCGCCGGGTCGAAGTCGACGACGGCGACTCGGCGGCACGCCGGGCCGTCCAGGAACCGGTCGTTCGCCCCGTCGGGCAGCTCGAGCAGCTTGGTCTCGCGGATCGCACCGCCGCGGATCCCATGCTCGACCTGCAACCCCGCGTCCTGGATGAGCAGGGACACCTCCGCGACCGTGCCCGAACGGCTCATGGCGTCATGAACTCCCCACCGACCGCGCCGAGGGCGGCCACGCCGATCAACAGCAGCGGGACGGGATCGCGCCAGGCGCGCGGATGCCTGGCTTCCCACCAGACCGAGAGGCTTGCTGCGACCAGGACGACCGGATCGTGTCCCACCACCATCGCGATCATGAGTGGTCCACAGAGCGCGGCGCAGCGTCGCCACGCGACGACACCCGCCCCGGCGGCGTCCCGCACACCGCGGAGGCCGCCCGGAGCGACCGGCGGCAGTTTGACGCACCGCCACAGCAGGCGGGTGCGCCGCGCCGAACGCCAGGCTCCCGCTGCGACGAGGACGAATGCCAGCTGCCACCACACGCTTCCGGCCGGCACTGAGGCGACCTGCGCCACCGACGCGGCAGCAAGCCCGAGCGCGAGCCAGAGAGCGGTCGAGGCGGCGACGGCAGTCGCCGCCAGCCCGACCCGCCAGCTCGGATACGCGGATCGCGCGACCCGATCAACGGTGGGCACGAGCAAGGGCCACATCATGGCCGCGACCATCAGCATCCAGCCGCCTGCCCAGGCCGGCGACCACGCATCGAGAGCCGGCGCGCCGCCGGACGGACCAGGCACAGCGTGATGCGCGTGAGGATCGGCGCCGCTCACGCCCAGTGGCAGCCAGAGCAACAGCAGCGCGACCCAGGCCAGCGCCGACCCTGCGAGCAGGCCGCGGCCGGCGCGGCCGGCGCGCGGAGCTCCGGGTCGGAGGGACTGAGGCACCAGCTCCAGCACGCTCATGGCTACTGGACGTAGATGGTGACTTGACCGATGTGGATGGCCTTGTCCGCGTTCGCACTGTCACTGCGGCCCGCCTCGGGGATCACCCGGACGGTGAGCTCGGCGCCGGTCCATCCTTCCGCTAGGAGCGCCGGCAGCGCCGCCGACGCGTCGACCAGATAGTTGCGCACCTCGTCGTCGGGCGTTCCGGCGAGGCCGAACGTCGAGAACCGCCCGACGATGTGCGGTTCCGCCGTCGGCGAGGTCCGGACCTCCACGACGTACGCGTTGTGCGGATCGTGGGCTGTGGTCGCGCCCAGGTCGAGCATCAGCCGGGTGGGTGGGGCTTCGTCCAGGCCGCGCGGCCCTCGCTCGAACCGGACGTCCCGCTCCTCACCCGACGTGAGATCGAAGGTGGCTGCGACGGGCCTCCACCGGGGTGCCGTCTCGTCCAAGGTCATCCGCCCTCCTGTCGCCGCAAGCACTTCCGCGCGGGTGCCCGTGACCTGCTGGAGGATCGCGGCCGGCAGTTCGATGGACTCGTACCGATAGCCCATCTTGGCGCTGTCGAGGTTCTCGACGTCGGCCATGGCGTACACGGCCGGGCTCTGTTCGTCGCCGAACCAGAACTGCGCGGATCGCCACTCCGCCACGGGAGCTCCTGCTGCGGCATCCGGGTCGGTGAGCCGGACAGAGCCCTCCAGCGACAGCCAGACCTCCCACAGCCGGTCGATGTTGGCGTGATGGAGCCAGAAGATCGGGTCCCGGCCCGCGGTCGCCGGCGACCGCATGACGCCGTCCTCGCCACCGATGTCGCCGTGGAGGAAGTTGTGCGGCAGCAGCTCCACAGCGCCGTCGTACTGGTCCGGAAGCACTCCGCCGAAGCCCCGCTCGAGCTCGAGCACGTACCGCGGCTGCCCCAGCGCGAAGACGACGTTCACGTCCTGCTCCGGAAGCGGGTCCCTGGAACGGTTCGGCGAGAAGAGGGGGTTCTGCTGCACGCTCCCGTCAACGGTGCGCGTCTCCACGGTGAACTCCGGCGGGATCACCCGGTTCGACTCCGGGTCGGAGTAGTCCCAGTAGGGCAGCGCCCAGCCTGCGTCGCCGGTGAGCTCCTGAATCGTGCGCTCGAACCACGCCAGGTAGGCCCGGTGCCACGGCAGGAAGAAGAGCGATTGGTGGGCGCACTGCGCCCACGCTGGCCGCCACTGGGTGGACTGGTCGATGCCGTGGGTGTTCGCCGCCCACATCCACGACTGCGGCGTCGGTGGCCCCGCCTCGTCGAGATCCTTCATGAGCTGCACGCCCCGCGCGTACGTGTCGAGCACCTCATGCCACGGCTCGGTGCTCGCCGCCGCCGGATCCCCGAGCGTCAGCCCTGCGATTCCTCTTCGAATCCTCATCGTCGACCCCCGCGAGCGTCTCGTGGGTCCTTGCTACACCCGTCGACCGGCGGCCGTCCAGACACCATCGGGAAGTCGTTCGTGGTGGGCTTTCAGTTCGTCGTCGGATGCGGCTTGCGATTCGCCGTAGCGGTCGTCGGGGATCCGGTCGGGGTTGTCTGGTGGTGGTGGGTCGTGTTCCAGGAGCGCTTGTCGGATGGCGTCGTCGAAGTGGGGTGCACCGCGCATTCTGACGGCGGGTTCGTTGATGTAGTGCTCGCCGAGTGGGGTGGTCCATTCCAGGGTGCCGAACCGGTCCAGGTGCCGGTAGGTCCACCCGGTGAGGGTTTTCAGCTTGTGGTGCTTCACACAGAGATGGGCGAGGTTGTCGAACGCGGTGGGCCCGTGGTCTTTGGCGCGTTCCAGGGT
>NZ_JBHLTG010000015.1:0-95970 GCF_042434515.1 Lysobacter korlensis | reverse complement strand
CCCGAGGCCATGGCTGGGATAGGGAACAGAGCTACAAGAACTGTTCCGACGAGTCGCCTAATCCCATCCATTGGGCTCTAACACCTGAGTTAAGCCGCGCCGCGAAGCGGCGTCGGCTTGGACGAATTGTTAGGTGCCGCCCCCTTCACCTGCGGCGCCCTTGCTCTTGGGCCATTTCGCGGGCCACCAAGCACATTGTGTAAGGGTCTACGACACCAGCCACCGGCCTCCGACGTTCGGCCTCACACTCTGCCCCGAATTGGCGCTCCAAGCTGGCACGGTACTCGGCACGTTCTTGCTTTTCGCGTTCCGCTTCCTGGCGAGCCTGATAGCCGTTATAGGCGTACAGCCCACCCGAGCAAGCCAACACCAAGGCCAGGGCCGACAGCAGGTATTTTGATCCGCGGGCGCCCAAGACCCAGAAGCTGGCGACGAGCGCCACCGCTGCTGCGGGGAGCGCTAGGCCAAGCAAAAGCAGGTCGGGGATTGAATCGAAGTCCGACCCGTAGCGGTAGCGATTCCAAAGGACGAAGCAGACAACGCCCGCAAACCACAGCGCTCCCACGGCGACGGCGAGGCGCACGCTTATGGATCGAGGGCGAGTGAGCGGCATGCGGCACCTAACTACCTATTATGCGGACCGGTGGGTCCGGCTATACATCCTAAGGCTCCCTCACGGTTTGCCGGGCAACCCCTTTTCCGGATTGGAAAAGTCGCAAGCTGGGTCCGCGTAACAGCCGGCGCAAACCCGGACGCAGATCTTCACACATTCCACGGTAGCGTTTGGGCCTTTCCAGCACTGAAAGGAGCGACCGTCATGGGGTGAGCACACCCCCGCCCCACTGCGCCTCATGGATGTCGTTTGCATCACCTGCCGCCGCAGGCACCTGAGCCGCAGGACCGAGGAGGCTTACCGCCTCTGGATCCGTCAGTACATCGCCTTCCATGGTCGGCGCCATCCACGAGACGTCGGGACGGCCGGGATTGTCCCCTTCGTCAACCACCTGGCCATTGGGCGCAGCGTCGCCGCCTCGACCCAGTCGCAGGCATTCAACGCCCTGCTGTTCCTGTATCGGGACGTGCTCGGGATCGAGGTGGAGCATCTTTCCGGCCTCAACCGCATCCAGCGCCTCTCGCGGCTGCCTGTGGTCCTGACCATCGACGAGGTCCGTCGCGTGCTCTCGTTGCTGGACGGCTATCCGCGCCTGTTGGCCGAGCTGCTATACGGGACGGGCCTGCGCATCACCGAGTGCATAACGCTACGGGTGAAGGACGTGGACCTGGAGGCCGGCGCCATCAACGTCCGGTGCGGCAAGGGCGGCAAGGACCGGACCGCCGTATTGCCCCGGGTGTTGCGAGAACCCTTGAAGCGCCAACTCCTGCGGGTGGCGCAGCTTCACAAGGCGGACCTTGCACGCGGCCGCGGCCATGCCCCGCTTCCCGGCAACCTCGATCGAAAATACCCAACTGCCAGCCAGTCGCTGGGCTGGCAGTTCCTGTTCCCGTCGAGGGTGGTACGCCAGTGCGATGGAACCGGCCGTTGGCTGCGCTGGCACACAGCGGAAACGGGGCTGCAAAAGGCGTTCAAGCAGACGCTGGCCCTGGCGGGAATCCACAAGCACGCGAGCGTCCACAGCCTGCGCCACTCATTCGCTACGCATCTGCTGGCAGGCGGCACCGACATCCGAACAATTCAACTCCTTCTCGGGCATCGAAATCTGAAGACCACCATGATCTATACCCATGTGGAGCAGCCGGTTCGCCAGACGACCAGCCCGCTGGACTTGCTATAGGTCAGAACTCAGCGGCCCGACGACGTCCGCTTCGGGTCGTAAGCGGACCCCGGGTGGTCGGTGCCGCGAGGCTGGTCAGCCGCAACTGGAACCGTGACGCAGCCGCATCAGCGCACGCAGCATCCGGCGGACTGCACTCACGCCCCAGCGTCGACCCCCGCCAGGCGCGAAAACTGCATCTGCACGTACTGCATCCGCAGCAGGACATCTACGGGGTTGGTCTCGCCGAGGTTCAGGCTGAAGGCGTCGAAGCCGCTGTCGCGCAGGCGCTGCGCGTGTGCGCGGTGCTCCTGCTCGAAAAGCCCGCGGTTTTCGCGAGGGATGCCCCGCTCGGCCTGGCGCACCAGCCACGTGCGCAGCTCGCGCAACGATGCTGGCAAGCCAGCACCGGGGGACATCGTTGCCATGTCAGGGGCGGACCGCTTCACTGCGCGCTTCAAGGCACCGAGTGCACGTCCAGCAAAGCTTTCAGCTGGCGCCGGATCAAAGTAGAGCGCATCGACCGCGGTGTTCGAAGACGTCGAGGCAGGCCGGAGCAGGCTCAACGGCTCGACGACCAGTCCAGTTGGCCGCCGCTGGATGCGCGCGATCACGACCGTGCCAGTGGGGGCGCCAACGTCGCCGAGCGACTCGATGCGGTCGATCGCGGCGTGCGCGTAGTCGGAGAACATCACCTCAGCGTTGAGCAGCTGGTTGTCCGAATCATGCAGCGGCCAGACCAGCGTCTGCCGCGCGGCGTCGAACTTCGGCGCACCGAAGCGCGCAGGTGCGAGCACGACCCAGTCCTGCATCGGTTGCGGCTCGGATAGGAGGCTGCGGCGGGCCTCGTCCGCGCGCGTCTGCAGCGTCTGCCAGTTCGAGCAGATCGGCAGCGCCTCACGGATGCGTTCGTAGCTGACCGGCTGCACCGTCGCGCTGGTGCGCTCGGCAAGCGACAGGCGTCCGACTCCGCTGATCTGTGCATCGCGCAGCGTGACCAGGCGGCCGGTCGCGTCCTGTGGAGACGAAAGGCCGGTCCAAGGTCCCGGGCTCCTGTAGCGCGTGACCGGATTGAATCCGCGCTGCAGCTCCGGGCGCGCATCCGTGCAGGACACGAACGCCTGATCGGCCACCGACCAGAACAGCATGGTCAGACCGATATACCCCGATGCTGCGCGCCAGGGCATCGCGCCCAGTCCGATCAGCTCCATTGCACCGGCCGTCTCGTATCGGCTCCGCGCTCGCCCCACGAGGTGGACCGGTGCCTCGCCGCGCTTGGCCGTGTACTCAAGAGCACCGGTCAGCGCGTACGCCAGCGTGAGTTCGTCGAACAGCCGGTGCTCGTCGGCTGAGCCGGCGCGATCGAGCAGCAGCTCGACGTGGTCGGCAATGCGTCGGAGCAGCAGGGCAAGACGGTAATACTCGGCGCCCTGCGCCCAGACGGCGAGCGTCGAGTAGCGCTCATGGATGCTCTGGGACAGGTGCGACAGCCCAAGTTCGATGCACTCGCCGATCAGCTGCCGCGTCGAGGCGCGCAAGCGTGCGCGCGAGTCCTCGCGCGTGGCGTCGGGCGCGTCGGCCAGCGCGTGGTCCTTGCCGAAATCGAGCGCGGCCGTCTGCGGCTTGCCGCGCGCCTCCACGACGGCCGGTTCGATGCCATGCGCACGCTGGTAGGCGAGCACCGCCGCAACCCGGTACTTCTCCGGCTTGCTGACCGTCGCATCGCAGAGCAGGTTTTCGAGCTGGCCGCCGAGGTAGCGGAACGTCATGCGCGGATGCGAAAAGCGGATGACGACGTGGCTCTCGCCCCCGATCTGGACACCGCTCTCCGGATCGAGATCGAGCACAAAGTCGCGTGCCCATCGATAGCCGGGCAGGGAGGCGTGCTTGCTCAACGCCGCCGGCGTAAACGCCATCAGCGCTGCATGCAGGGTTTCGAGCGGCTCCGGCCCTGAAGGTGATTCAGCTGCGGCAGGCGCGTCTTCCGCCGCCTGCTTTGGATCAGGGGCGGACGTCACCGGTGTCGGGGCCTGTGCCGACGTCGGTGCGCTGCGTTGAAGCCACAGGCATGCCGCCAGGATGTGCTGGCACACGCCGGCGCTCGGGCACGAGCAGCTGGCTTGGGCCGGGCCGCGCGCGTCGAAGCGGACGGTGTGTCCGCCGGCCGCGACCACTACGGCGTCCCCGGTCGCTTCCGTGATCTCAGGCGGCTGGGCTTCCAGGTCCTTGCCAGCGCGCCTGAGCAGGCCGCGGTTGGCCAGTGCGACGAACGCTTCCTCGTCGAAGCGCTGCAGCTGTTCGGACAGGACGGCGAGCAGGCTCACGAGGTCACCTTGACCAGCCACTGGGCGAGGCGCTGCGGCGTCAGCGCGGCGATCTCCATGCCGCATGCGGCCAGGCGGCCGGCCATCTCGCGGTCGTAGTGCGGGTTGGCCTCGCCGTCGAGCGCGGCGAGGCCCAGCAGCTTCACGCGCGCTTCGGCCAGCTTGCGGACCGCGCGCACGAGCTCGCCGGGCGGCGCGCCTTCGCAGAAGTCGGTGACCAGCGCGAGCACGGTGCGATGCGGGTTCTCGACGAGCTGCGCGCAGTAACGCACCGCTTGCGCGATGTCGGTGCCGCCGCCCAGCTGGACCTTCATCAGCACTTCGACCGGGTCGTCGACGTGGTCGGACAGGTCAACCACGCTCGTGTCGAAGACGACGATCTTGACCCGGAAGGCGGGAAGCCCGGCCAGGATGCCGGCCATCACCGCGCTGTGGATGACCGAGTCGGCCATGCTGCCGCTCTGGTCGACGCACAGGATGATGTCCCACGGCAGCCGGCGCGTGTTGCGCTCGAAAAAGCGCATCTGCTCGACGACCAGCTTCTGTCGCTCGAGGTCGTAGTTCTTGAGGTTGCGACGGATGGTGCCGAGCGCATCGAAGTTCTGTGCGATCTGCACAGGCGAATGCCGATTTCGGTTGAGCCGCCCCGACATCGCGCGACGAATGTCCGGCTCCATCTGCCGGCGGATCTCCTCGACGACCTGCCTGATGATCCGGCGCGCGACGTGCAGCACGTCCCCTTGCAGGTGCCCGCGCAGGGTCAGCAGCGTGCGCAGCAACTGCTGGTTCGGCTCCAGGCGCTCGAGCGTCTGCGGGTCGGTGACGAGCTCGGTCAGCCCGTATCGATCGAGCGCATGCTTTTCGATCACCTCGGCGGTGTCGCGCGGAAACAGCGCGCGCACTTCGCCAAGCCAGTTCACAAGCGTCACCTGTGAAGCGTCGAGCGAGCCCGGGCCTGTCTCATTACGCAGGCCCCGGCCCTCGTATTCGCGGCCGTAGAGGTACTCGAGCGCAGCGTCCATGCGCGCGGCGTCGCTGCGCATGCCGCCTGCGCCCGGTTCCAGACGCTGGGCGTACTTGCCCAGCACCAGCCGCCACCGCTCGACGGTGCTCATGCGCCCACCCATTCGCCGAGCCCGTCCTCGACCAGCACGGCGCGCAGTGCCTGCGAGAGTTCGAGGTTGCGCTGCACGGTTTTCGCATCGAGCGCGCGGTGTACGAGCGGGCCGATGTCATCGGCACCATGGAGGCCGCCAACCGCCTGCGCGATACGGTCGGTTTCCTTCGGCGTCATGCCGGCGAACGCGAGCCGCAGCTCCGGCAGCGCCGCGATGAACGCATCCTGGTCCCAGTGCTGCAGCAGCTCGTCGACGACTTCGAGCAGGCGCGGCTCCTGCCATGCGATCTCGCGCGCCGTCTGCAGCAGGCCGCGCAGGAACGCGACCGCTTGGTGCGGCTCGGGCGCGCCGCGGAAGTGACCGTCGAGCGCGGTCAGCAAGTCGGCCTCCGGGAGGCGACCGGCGGAATACCGCAGCCCTGCGGCCGCGCCTCGAATCAATGGGGCCGCATGTCGCGCCTGCAGGTGCTCGAGCATCAGCCAGTAGAGCGCGGCGTCGAGATCGCGACCTGCCTCGCTGACCAGCAGCTCGCGCAGCTGCGAAAGCGACTGCACCGTGGCCGCGGGATCCGCCGGTTTGTCCGGAAGTTCGTGTCCCAGGTAGACCGCACGCCGGTACCCGGCCGTCAGCAGCGCCGGCAGTTCGTCGAGACCGCGCGCCTCCAGCGGCTCACGCGATTCTAAGAGCACGGCGAGGTTGGCCACGGCGGCCGCCACGGACTCGAAGGTCGCGTCGCCGGCCACTGCGTCGGCGAGCAGCGCGATGACGCGGGGCAAGTGGTCGTGCAGGCCCAGCACGCAGCCTTGGGTGAGCATCTTCGCCGCCGCGCTCGCGCTCTTGGCCTCACCGTCGGCCTGCATCCGATCGAGGCGTTCGACAAAGCGATTGGCCACGGCGAGGGGCAGCGTGGGGCCATACACGGACGCCTCCACCAGCGCGGCTTCAGTCGCAGCCGAGTAGCTGTATTCCCAGTGCTCCTGCAGCTTGTCCAGGCCAATGCCGTTGACGAAGTCCGGGCCGGCCGTGCGGAAGCCGAAGGGCACGTTGAGCATCAGCAGCCCGTGCAGGAGCCTGCTGGTCATGCGGTGGGCAGGGCGACGGTACAGATCCAGCGCGGCGCGGCGCGGCTGTGAGTCGTCGACCTTCAGCCGCTGACGGCGCAGGCGCCACGCGACATCGTTCACCAGCGGTGGCGTGTGCGCGCCCGGCGGGACGGTGCCCATGGCGGTGCCACAGAGGACGCGGTGGGTGGCGGCCAGGACCAGCGCGCCGTCTGCATCCGCGTCCCCCTTGATGAAGCAGCTGCGTACGGCGTCCATGACGTCGTCGCGCACGGGCGCGGGGCGCTGACGCAGCTGCGCGAGCCGCAGGGTCTGCTCGTAGGCGGCCGCGAGCGCAGGCGTCGGCAGCGGCACGGCCGGCTTACCGCGTAGTTCGAGTGCCACGTCGGTGAGCGCGTCCAGCGCGGCCGCGGCGCGCGCCTGCGGCGTCCCGGCGGTGCCGAGCTTGTCGAGGCGCAGCATCTGGTCCCACAGCCGCTGGTGCCACGCCGGCGAGGTCATGCCCGCCGAATAGCCGTTGAGCCGGTCAAGCCGCTCGAAGCTGTAGCGGATCAGCGCGGCGTTCTCGTCGGAGATCGCCGAGCGCGAGATGCGCGGACGCGGCGGTGGGCTGGCGAGCAAATCGGGCAGGATGACCGCATGGAAACCGCCGACCACAGCGACCACAGGGCCGGCGCCCTCCGGTCGCTGTGCGAGCGCCTCCCGAACGTGCCATGCCATCTCGGCTTCGCGCTGCAAAGTGCCGTCGGCCTGCAGCTCCTGCTCGGAAGAATCGACGCGCGCAAGCTGGCAGTACGCTGCCACGCGCGCGACGTGCTCCTCGAGCGAAAGACTGGCAGCAGGCACCTCGAACAGGTGCTCCCACAGCTCCTCGTGGTCGCGACAGCCCAGCTGCTGCGCAAGGCGCTGCAGGTGCTCGCTGCGCCGGTAGTGGCGCTCCTCAAGCAGCGACTCACCCTCGCCGTCGTCGCCAGCGGACTCCAGCAGGCTCTGCTCGGAGAAGTCGAGGTCGATGAAGCGCGCCTGGATACCGCGTTGGTGCGCCTCACGCAGCGCGACGAGCTCAGGCGAGTAATCGCAGAACGGGTAGTAGGCGGAGCGGCGCTGCTCCGCGCGCTCGCCCTCGGCCTTGTGCACCGCATAGGCGTAGACCGCCAGCGGCATCCGCGCCTCGGGGCTCGCGAGCAGCGGCACCATCGGGGTGAACGAGCGCGGGCCTTCGACGAGCACCGCGCTCGGCGGCGTCTGCGCGATCAGGCGTCGCAGCTGCCAGGCGCACCCCGGGCTGTGGTGGCGCACGGGAAAGACCACCAGCTCAGGCGTAATGAGCCGGGCGCCGAGCGCGCGGAGCTGGGCCACATCCATCTGCATCAGCCAGACTCGCGGATCAGCGCTCGAGTTCTCTGCGCGCTTCCAGCACGCGCTTCCACTCGGGCTGGCGCTGCGCACGCTGCTTCACCACCACGTCGAAGTAGTGGCGCAGCTTCTTGCCGTCGTCCGCGTTGTCCTTGAGCACCGTGCCGATCAGCTGGCGCGCGATGTGCTGGCCGCCGACCGTGCCGTCGCCGAAGTAGTGCGCGTCCAGGCTCGCCGCGTAGCCGACTGCTACGGCCTCGGCCGACGACATTACCGCCGTGGGCTTTTCGACCACCAGGCCCTCGGTCGTGACGCCATGCCGCAGATCCTGGAACGCGGTCACCAGCAGCTCCAGAACGTCGTCGCTGAAGTCGACCTCGACCTGCGAGTGCCGGAGCAGCGCATCAGTCTGGCTCTTCACGAGCTGCGTCTCGAGCCGGCGATCGCTGATCGGGCGCACGGTCTCGAAGTTGAAGCGGCGCTTGAGCGCGCTCGACATCTCGTGCACGCCGCGGTCGCGGATGTTTGCGGTAGCCAGCACGTTGAAGCCGGGCGCTGCGAAGACGGTGGCGTCGTCGCCGTCGAGTTCGGGTACGTGCAGCACCTTGTCCGACAGCAGGCTGATCAGGCTGTCCTGGATCTCCGGCTGGACGCGCGTGATCTCCTCGAACCGGCACAGCACGCCGCGCTGCATCGCGTCGTACATCGGTCCGCGCACGAGCGCCCGGGGCGAGGGGCCTTCGGCGAGCAGCAGGGCGTAGTTCCAGGAGTACTTGATCTGGTCTTCCGTCGTGCCGGCGGTGCCCTGGATCGTGCCGATCGAGGCGCCGGAGATCGCAGCCGCGAGCAGCTCGGAGAGCATCGACTTCGCCGTGCCCGGCTCGCCAACGAGCAGCAACGCGCGGCTGCTCATCAACGTCACGATGCACCGGTCAATCAGCGCATCGTCGCCGTAGAACTTGCGACCGACGCCCAGCTTGTCGTCGCCCAGGATGAAGGCCCGCACCGCGCGTGGCGAGAGCCGCCAGCCCGGCGGCTTCGGTCCCTGGTCGCTGCTGCGCAGGCGCTCGAGGTCGCCTGCGTACACATGTTCGGCCGGTGCGCGCAGCACTGATGCAGAAGAGATGTCCATCGCGTCAGTACTCGCTCTTCTTCTGCCAGTCCGGATCGAAGCCCGCACCGTCCTTCGCGATCAGGCGCATGTCGTTGTAGCACTCCGACAGCAGCACCGCGGGCACCTGCGAGAGGGGCAGTCCCGACAGGTTCCAACGCGACTGCTCGTCCTGGGTGCTGACGAACGACAGCTTGAGCAGCGCGACGGTGCGGTTCTGCTCGGGAAGCGGATTGCCGGTGAACTCGATGACGGCGAGCAGGCCGAGCGTCGGGAAGCGCTTCTCGTAGGTCATGAACCAGCCCCCGTCCTCGGCGGCGCCACGGGTGTAGCCGAGCTTCAGGGCGCGGCCGCGAAGGGCGAAGGCCTCGATCAGGTGGCCTTCGAAGTCGTCGACGCTGGTGGCGCTCTTCTTATCGGCCGGCAGCGTATACGTGCCCTTGCCGAACTGCTGGAACAGCGGCGTGACCTCGTAATCGAGCAGGTGCTGCTGCCAGAGCTCGACGTCGGCGGCAGGCAGGTTCGAGTCGTGGGCGATGCGCACGCGCGCGGCGGCGGCGGGCGTCACTGCATTGTCGTCGTTGTCGGTCAGCGTGCCGTCGTCGAGCGGCCGGAAGGTTGCGGTGATCCGGTCGTCTTCCACGAGGCTCCAGACCAGACGCTGGGTCAGCAGGCGCACGACCGGATGGCGATTGAGATAGCGCTCCCAGTCCTCATACGGCCAGTCGCGCTCGGTGCACAGCGCCTCGTAGAGGCGGCTCGTCTGGAGATCGACGACGCTCTTGATCTCCTTCTTCGCAGCCGAGAACGCCTTCTTCGAATCCTTCGCGAGCTCGGCGTCATCGTCCTGGCGCGGCTCGGGGAGCGAGGCAATCTTCTTGCCGTCCGGGTTGTACAGCTCGACCTTCAGGTCCGGCTGCAGCTTCGCGGTGAACACGCGCGGGCCGTAGCTGAGTTCCAGCGTTGCGGTCTCGTCGAATCCAGCGGTCGGCATCGTGCGGTCGGCGAGCTCGGCCAGCGTCCAGCCCTTACGCTCGGCGAGCGCCTCGGCCTGCCGCGTGGCCTCTTCCTGGAAGCTCTTGGTGCGGAAGCGGCTGCCGACCGAGAGCATCAGCTGCGTCGCACTCGGGTGCTCGATCCAGGCGAGCATCGCGATCAGCGCCTTACCCTGCGCCGCGCGAGTGCCGTAGTACTCCTTCAGATAGCGCGCGACCGGCGCGGCCGCACGCTCGGCGGCGCAGGCGGCCGCGATGGCGAGCAGGCCCTTGCTGCCGATGGCCGAACCGGCAGGCTGGCGCATGAAGCCCGGCAGGAACTTCGCGGTCAGCTCCTCGACCGACTTGCCGAAGTTCGGATCGTCCTTGTAGTACTTCGGATAACTGGCCATGGAGCTGTGGGTCGACGTGGCCGTCGACTTCGCCAGCGACATCGCCTCGTCCGGCGAAATCGGGCGCACGTCCTCGACCAGCCAAGCCTCGAGCACGAATTGCCCGAATGCTTCGCGGTCGCGCGGGGCGAACATCGCGCAGTACTTGCGCAGCACCGCGTTGGGCTCGGGCGACTTGTGCTTGACGGCCTGCACGAGCATCCAGCGCAGCACGTCCGCCGGCACTGGCGCTCCGGTGTCGTTCCAGCGCACGGTCGGCAGGGCGGCCCACGGGAACCACTCCAGGTCCTTGGGCAGTCCCTTCGCAAGGGTCTTGGCTGCGTCGGCTTCAAGCGCCGTGCGATCGAGATACTTCTCGACCGGCTGGCCGAGCAGCTCGAGGGTGTCGAGCATTGCGCCCTTCGGGACGTCCTGCTTTTCCTTGGAGACCGCCTTCTCGAGCGCCGGAATGGCCTGCTCGCACCGCAGGCGTCCGAGCCATTGCGCGGCCACCGTGCGGACGTCAGCCTTGCCGTCTGCGAGGGCGCTGATGATGCGCACCTCCTTGCCGGGCAGGTTGTCGAGCGCTTTCTGAGCGGGAAGGCGATCGGTCTTGCCGCTTCCAAGTGCGAGGTCGAAAAGGGCGTTGACGACTTCGGCGGGCGGGGTGGGCAGCGTGGCGATCGCCCGGTAGATGCCCTGGCGATCGAACGAGTAGTCTCGCGTCTGCGTCGGGTTCATCAGCTGGATCAGGCGATCCATGCAGTGGGCGAAGAACGGCCACACGGCTTCGTCCGACCAGTCCTGCGCCAGCACATCGCCCCAGCCCGCGCAGTAACTGCGCATGACCTGCGTACGACCGTCGAGGCCCATCTCGGTGAGCATTTCGGACAGCTCGAGCAGCGTGGGGCGCCCGGTCTTGCGGTGAAGCGCGTTGAAGCTGGAGGGAACGACACTCGTGAGAGTTCCGTTCTGGACGGACAGCAGGTCGAAGAAGGAAAGAATCTTCAGCAGCGCGACGGGCGTCATGGCCTCATGAGCTGCAAGCGTGCCGATGGCCGGCGCCGCAAACTGCCAGTTCGTCCGGTGCTCGTACCTGGGCTTGCGAGCCGCCGCCTGACCGTCGGTCTCGAGGTACTGGAGCAGCATCCGCAAATGAGCATCTTCGAAGGGCGCGGCCTGGTGGAGCGGGTAGTTGCGTCCTTCGGCCAGATTGCGCTCGTGGTACTCGCGCCACTGCTTGTTGCTCTTCTCGATCGCCTGGTTGATCTGCGGCCACGCACGCTCGATCGCCTGCTGCAGCGATGGGCTGATGCCGCCGGTCCAGTCGATGCGCGGAACCGTGTAGTCAAAGGACGGAGCGCTGTCCGCGATCTCGGCGATGCCGCGCCACTCATTGGGGAGGGCCTGGACCAGAGGGGCCTTGTCGGCGGCCGCCGTCTGCTCGGCCAAGTCACGTATCGCGGCGTCGTCCAGCTGGCGGCCAATCGCGTGCAGGAGCCGGAGCGCGTTCAGACGCTGGTCCGGCTTGCCACTGAGCGCAGCGCGCTTGAGGGGTTCAACCGAGCCCATGCCGCACCGCATCACAAGGGGCTCGGCGGCTGCCCGGACGAGTTTGCTGCTCGATACCGCAAGCTCCACGAGCTCGTCGACGTATCGCTCCAGCACGCGCCCCTCGACCTCCGCGAGCAGCCCCAACACATGGACGCGCTGGGCGGCCACCGGTTGAAGAAGCAGCGGGCGCAGTACCTCATGGTGACGTTCGAGGGCATCGGCATAGCCGCGCAACTGGGTCACCATCGACAGGCGCTGTGTCGGCCCGTAATTGCTAATCGGCGTTGCGAATGCGGAGACGAGCAATGCTGATGGAGCGAGCCCGTCCGCAATCAGCATCTGTTCCACCCCGAAAGCCGACAGCTTGTCCGATGCCTCTGGACTGCCGTACCAGGCATTGAGGTGGCGGCCGGTCGCGTGCATCAAAAGCGCTTCCGGCCAGCGGATGCCGCCCTCGAACACAAAGCCCCACGAGGCCAGATTGCCGTTGGCGGACGCGCCTGCGCTTGCCACGAGCAGCTTGGCCCAGCGCAGCATCGTCTCGGTGGGCACTTCATCGAATGCGTCGTAAAGCGCCGGCGCACCGTGCCGGTCCCCCGAGCCTCCGGAGATCAGTCGAAGGCGGGTGGCCAGGTTGGAGACTTGGGCGACTTCGCCAAGCACCGACCACGGCTCTCCGTGCAGGACGTAGCTGAGCATGTCGCGCCTGAGGCCCGACCGCGCTCCCTTGCGGGTCTCGTCGACCTCCGCGAGCAGCGTGCTCAGTTCCTTGGTCCAGGTCTCCGGCAAGCCCTCCGGGATTTCGACCGACGCACCACCGATGAACTTCTCAATCCATTTCAACATTGCCTTCCCCAAGGCGTTTCCTGTGTGCGGACTATAGGGCGCTCGCGTCTCAGTTTCTGCACCCCGGTCGGGTCCGCCACCGGTTCAGCATGCTTGCTGCGACGGCGGTCGCGAGTCGACGGCCCGCGCTGCTAGGCTCACCTATGCGGACGCACCTGACTGGCGTCCTGGGGATCGATATGGAAATCAGAAAGGCCGCCCGCGCGGGCGCATGGGTCGTGGGCGGGCTGCTGGCGCTGGCGGCCCTGCTGTACGCAGCACTGCTGGTCATCAATTGGAAAGACGAGGCGCCTTCCGCGGCCGCCGAGCGCATGGTCGCCCTCGAGCGCGGGCGACCGGCCGTTGCAGACGAGGCCAATGGGTTCGTGCACGCACTGGGTCTGGCCGCGCCCGAAGACGCTGACCCGGTCGCCTTCGGTCGCGAGCGCAAGCGCTGGCTCGACACATACGTCGCGCCGCCGGGCGGGTACGGCTCCACTGAGTTCCCAACGAAGGATGCCGACTATCGCGCGTCGCGCTCCCTGGAAGTGGCCGCCCTCGCAAAGGCGTGCTCGGAAGGGGTGGAATGCCTGAACGCCTTGAACGCCAAGCCGGGGGTGCTCGGCCAATGGCTTGCCGGCGAGCAGTGGCTGCTGGACCGGTACCGGACGATGATCGCCCTTTCGGATTGGCGCGAAACGACCCCCCGCCACATCAGCGCGCCGCTGCCGAGCTACCACCACCCGATCGAGATGCAGAAGCTGCACCTGCTTGCGGTGCGCGAGCACGCGATCGCCGGCGAGGCCGAGGTCGTGCGTGACCTTCTCGAGCGCGACCTCGTGTTCTGGCGCCAGGTGCTGGCTTCGTCGGACCTGCTGATCTCCAAGATGATCGCCACGGCCGCGGTGAAACGGCACTTCGTGCTCGGGAACCTTGCGCTTCGTGAGTTGCCAGCTGACGTGGCAGCTGACGCCGTCCCGGTGTCATGGCTGACGCCGCTGACCGCAAACGAGCGCTCGATGGAGCGCGCGCTCGCTGGCGAGTGGCACTTCGGCGCGGCGGCGATTTCGGCAGCGCTTTCGCAGGAGGGGCTGGGTCCAAAACCCACCGGTATCGCCTGGCTGGGTGACCGGCTCGGCCGCCCGTTGCTGAAGCCCCAGGCAACGCTGAACCTCAGCGCCGAACGCATGGCGCGTCTGACCGAAGCCGCACGGGCGCCATACCCGGACCTCCGGGAAGCGATGTCGGTTGCGCACGCGGGCGTCGATCGCGAGGCCAGCGCGTTCCGTTTCTACAACCCGGCTGGGAGCGTTCTGGACTCCATCGCGGCGGGCGCCGACTACTCGCGGTACATCGCTCGTACTAGCGATATCGAAGGTCTGCGACGTGCTGCGGTGCTCACTGCGGAACTGAGGGCGGCCGGTGTGAGCGCCAGCGCCGCAGATGAGGCGATCAAGCGCGCCGGACTGCGCGATCCCTATAGCGATGAGCCGTTCTCGTGGAACGAGGCCGAGAGAGCGGTCGTCTTCGAAGGGGCGGAGCCCGGTGACCGCGGCCGCCACGCACTGCTGCTGTAGGCACCGGCGTCGCCGTACCTCGTTACCGCGTAGGTGCGCCAGTCGGACCGGGCGTCAACGGCAAGCAACCGACTATGGCCCGAAGTCACCGCTACCCACGCTAGGTCCGACGTCGGGTGCGTACAAACGGCGCGCCCCTCCCTTGCGATGTCGTGCGGGCAGTATCTGCTCACCCTAAGTGATCGCGAGAAACAAAGCGGCCGCCGGGGTGAGCGGCGGCCGCGAGTCACTGCTGGTCAGCCGGGTTACGGCGCGTCCGGCCGGGTCAACTCGGGCAGTGCTGCGTCGAACCTAGCAGCCAGCGACAGCGAGGGCTGGATGTGGCCCTGCTTCTGTGCCGAGTCGGCAACGCTTGCGCCCCAGCTTGCGCTGCGCAGGCGCTGGGTCGGCGTGCCGTGGTGGCCGTCCGATGCGAAGCCGCAGTCGCCGACCTCGTAGAAGGACTTCTGCGAAGGCAGCAGCCGCTTGGCGTTGAGCGACAGGCCACGGCTGTGGGTGAGGTAGTACGTCGCGAACGCATCGGCCATCAGCTCCGTCCGGCGCGTCGCCTCGGCACCTGTGAGCGGCGAGTCGAAGAGGTTCTTCTTGAACTGCACCTGGTGGCCGAACTCGTGCGCAAGGATCGCGCGCGGGCCATTTTCGCCCAGGCCAACTGCCTGCATGCCCTGCATGATGCCGTCGCCCATCACGATCCGCTCCGGGATGCCCAGCGGCGCGTAGCCCGGGAACGCGAAAGCGTTGAACGTAAACAGCGGGTGCGCACCCTTCTGCAGCGCAGGGTCGGAGTGCACGACGGTGTACAGGAGCTCGGCAACAGCACGCGCAGTCGGGCCAGGTCCGTACAGGATCTCGGCGGCACGCTCGGTGCGCTCGATGCTGCTGAACACGTCTGCGCCGTGCATCGGGAGCATATCGAAGCTGCTGCTGTTGACGTCCCAGAACTTCTTCTGGTCACGGAAGTCATGCGTCAGCTTCAGGGTGAACTCGCCGTTTGCGCCATAGGTATTCGTTGCCGCGCTGTTGCCATAGACGAGCGCGTCATAGCTCGGAAGGTCGAGTCCGCCGAGAACCGACAGGATGTAGAGGCTGCCGAAATCGATCTTGTCGATCTCCGCATCCAGGTACTGGCCGAGTGCCGTGCCGCTGCACGCGTAATCGCCGGGGTTGAGTGCGTTATCCGCAAGCTCCGACCACTGCGTCGCGCCGACGATGCGATCGAGCGCTGCTGCCGCCTGAGACTTCTGCGGCAGTTGTGCGCGCAAGGCATCGGCCCGCGCCACCAGCTCCGGATACCGCGTCGACGAGGCTGCGGAAGCCGCTGGGGTGGCGGCAGCGGCATCAGCCGCCGCGCTGCCGAGGCCGATCGTGAGTGCGGCCGCGAGGCAGCTGCTGATAAGCGTGCGTTTCAACATCATCCGTGCTCCTAGAGACAATCCGTGGGGTAGTCAGGTCGCCTGTGACCGCAATGCGACGCCGGTCACGATCCTAGAGGGAGCGCCGGTCCGTGCGCCCCTGACGAAAGGCATGGGCGCCCAGTTCATGTTCTGGGCAAAGTACGAGGACCGATCACCCAGCGGTGACGGGAGGCGCACCGTCGCGGCGGGCCGCGCGTATCTGCGAACGCAGGGAGCAGCAGGCCAATCGCTCGGGCGCGTAGGCGACCAGCATCAGGGCGGATCCAGCTCGACGTCGTCGACGAGGAGATCGGCCGGCTGCGCCGGCAGTGGCGCACCGGGTCAGCGCCGTCACCACTGGACGGGCTGCTTGAGAACCCCGATGGGCAGGATCCGTTCAACCGGGTCCAGCTCGAAGCCGTGGTGCGCACCTGCCAGCGGGCCAAGTCGCTTTCCGCCGCCGGGCGTGAGCTCTTCTCCACATCGCGAACGCAGAAGGCAAGCACGAACGATGTGGACCTGCTCAGGAAGTACTTGGTCCGCTTCGGGCTGGAGTGGTCGGCGATCCGACAGGCCGGGGCGGAAGGAACCTAGGTCCCTTCCGCTGCAAAGCTGTCCGCCGCTAGGCCGTTCGTCCGTGCCCTAACAGCCGGATCCAGAGCCACCCGCAGTTCGTAGCCCCCCAGCGCGATGCGGTCAGTAGCGACGCTATCTGTCTGGGCAATCCGATCGTCGCGATCGGCTCCTTCCGCGCCCGGATGAACCGACGAGCGACAGGATCGCCGCAATGGCACGCCGGACCGGGATCCTTTGCGCGTTCTGATCGATCTCGCCGAACGACGTCGCCATCGGTCGTTAAAACCGGTTCGCACGGAAAGCAAGCCCCGTAGAGACAAGGGCGCTATCGGAGCAAGGAGCACAGACGCGGGCAACAAGCTCAAAAACAGCGAGACTAGGCGTCCGCAGGGTACGCCTGAACGACGGGTGCCTCCGCTGAAAACGATTCCGCACGGCTTCGCGGTTGAGTAAGCTCTACCGGAGCCAGTCACTGGGGGGTGACGATGCTGTCCCGTCTGAAGACCATGTGGGCCGGCGACAAGCCGGAGCCCACTCCCGTACGTGTGCAACGCCCACCCGTTGAGATGCGCTGGATAGCTGACGTCTCCTGGCCTATTCCGGATTGGCAGGCGATGGCTCAGGCGCAGCAGTCCGACTGGACCGAACGCACGCTCGACGACTACTGGACGGGAGGCGCATACCGGTGGCTGGAACAGATGGGGAGGCAGTGGGAGCCACACCTCCCCGTGTACGAGTCGGAGCATTTTCTATTGCTCTCGGGCGGGTCGCGACGCGAGTGCGAAGTCACCTTGGCATTCTGCGAGAGATCACGTCGACGAATTCTGCAGTTCCTGCCCGGCATCGCCTCGCGACAGGGGCATGGCAAGCACGTGCTGATCACATTCGGTGACCAAGACGACTACTACGACTACGTGTCGAACTATTACCCGTCAGGGGAGTTCGCCATGTCGAGTGGAATGTTCATCGATGCCGGTTACGGGCACTTCCTTACGCAGGAAGGCCTTCGTTATGAAGAGATCGAGCCGGTAATTGCGCACGAGCTGGCACACTGTTTGGTGCGCCATCTTCCGTTGCCGGCTTGGCTCAACGAAGGTATTGCGGTGAACACCGAGCATCACTTTTTCCCAGCCTTGGCCCATCCTCACGCCCAGCAATACTTCCCACATGAGATGACAGCTAAGCATGCGGCGTTCTGGAACCGAGACACGATTCAAGAGTTCTGGTCGGGAAAATCATTTGTTCGGCCTGACGACGGCTGCATGTTGTCGTATGACCTGGCCGCTAAGATCACGAAGCTTGCCGCGGGAGACTTCAACGCCTTTCGCCGGTTCGTTCTGCGCGCTGAAGGCGCAAACGCCGGCGCCGCCGCCGAGGGGGAGCTCGGGTTCCCGTTACGGAACCTAATCGAAGCTGTACTCGGCGAAGGCCCTTGGGACCCCAACCCCGAGACATGGCAGGAAGGCATCGAGCGCGGTCAGTTCGCCTAGACCAGTCGGCGCCTTCACAGGCGCTTAGGACCCGAGCGGAGCGAAGTCGGGGTCCGTGCCAACCGGCGCTTGCCACTGATCGAGGCTGTAGACCTTCGTGCCGTGACGGGTCCAGACGACCCGCAGCGCATGCCCGCGCTCGACGAACTGCGCGCAGCCCTCGACGACTTCATAGCGCGCGTCGAATGTCCTGGCAGGATATTGGCCCGCGGTGCAGCTGGAGCCTTCAGGCAGCAAGGTGATCGCCGCCAGACCGTTCCGGTTGTGGAGACGTAGCTGCTCGACGCTCTTGAGTGCGTCGACGATCTGTCGCGCGCCGGCTTGCAGCTCGGGCTCGGCAATCGCCGGCGACGTGGCTGCGTCTTTGATACCTTCGTCGGCAGCCATCGGCTCTGAGACGATGGCTGCCTCGAACGCGGGCGCTAGTGCGGTCTCGGCGACAGGCGGCGCTGCTTTCCTTGTGAGCTTGCGCGCAGCGTCGGAAGTGCTTGGGGAGGCGAGGCCGACTGCGAGAAGCAGGGCAGGGAGGAGGGCGGCGATGTCCATGGCATGGGTTATCGGCCGGTACCGGCAGAGATGCAGCTCCTCCTGCTGGATCCCGCTTCGATGTCCCGCTGCCTGCACTCGCAGCTGCGGGGCCCGCCGTCGGAAGCGGACCTCGGCCGGTCGGTGCCGTCAGGCTGGTCAGCCGCGACTGCAACCGCGACGAACCGGCACGATCGCGCGCAGCTAATCGGCCTACGCAGGGGCGGCGACTAGCCGCATCATCAGCGCGCCCAGGATCAGCGCGGTGCCCACGATCGTGGCGTAATGCCATGGATAGCGCTGGCTTGGATCTGCCTTGTAGCCCGCCCCATGGAAGTAGCTCAGTGCGAACCCGATAAAACCGAAGCCCGAGAGCAGGTCGGCCAATTCGCCGGTCTCGGTAAACCCGTAGAGGCGGTACACGCCGAAAAGTCCTAGGAGGACGGCGAGGGGAAGAGCGAACTTGCTGCGGGGTCTGCCCATCGCGTCTGCATCCCGATCATGTAAAGCCCCGCGATGCGCCGGGCCTTTGGAAAGTATGCATGGGCCTGACGTATGAAAGCGTTCGAACAGACGGATGGAACGCATCCACAGGTGAATTCACACGGCGCCTGGCGGCGCACTACAACGATCAACGCAAAGACGCAGCAGCAACGCGCCCTCGCAACTGCGTACCGGGGCTGAGTTCAGGTGCCATGGCGTGATCGACTGCCATGCGCAGCATGGTCGGGCCGACGTACCGCCGATGCACGGCGTCGATGGCGGCCATGTAGAACCGCCCAAAAGCGTTGCGTGTTTGCACCCGGGTTCCAAGACTCACGCGGGCCGATCCATCCGGGTCGATGAAGACGGCAACGCAGGACCGGAAGATCAGATGGCGGTCATGGGCACCGAGCAGGACCTGCGCTCCCTTGCCTGACGGCTCGATTGCCTGATCCAGGACCGGGAAGCGTCCGGCGAACAGCGAGCGGCGATCGGTCGACAGCAAGGACGAGACGGGGCAGCCCAAAGGCGAGGTCCGCAGCTTCAGCGGTGCGACCGCGAGGTTACGCAGTGCCATTAGTCGGCCGACGCCCGCTGGCGGGTTGTCCAGGACGCCCTCGAGCACGCGCGACAACAGCTCGGTGGCTGACAGAGTGCCGACCGCATCAGGCGGCAGCCGCACTTCGACGCAGTCGTCGTGAGCAATGTCCTGCGCCACAGCGCGCTCGAGCATTGAGCCAGGCGGTTGCTGATGCAATGCGCGCACGACCCGGCTTGATTCGAGCCGCCCAATGAAACCACCGACGGATCGCAGGCTGCCCATCCACGCCCTCATTCCACCGACAAGCTCCCGCGTGACCGCACACGCTCGCTGCGCGGCAGACAAGGGAGCTGCATGCAGCGAGAGAGCTACGCTCGGCACGCTCGCAAGGTCGGTCGTGTCGAGCAGTTGCTGCACGGCCGGAGGCAGCACGGTCGTGAGTACCGGAATGCTCGCCGCATTCGCCTCTACTTGCTCGCGCTCCAGCGTGCTCAATGCGCCGCCGAGTTCATTGGTGTGGCATGAAAGCGCGAACAGTGCAGGGTGGGTGGGGCGCAGGGGCACGAACTGGTGCCAGGTCCCGCCACCGAAGCGGACAGTGAAGAGGCAGTCGGGTGGAATCTCGACCAGTCGCAGTGCAGCGACGAAGGTAGCGGCGTCGCGTTCGACATCGTCATCCGACGCCGTCGAGAATCGCAGTTGCGCGCCGGCGCTGCCCGAGATCGCGGTGAAGGTTCTTGGGGTCCCGTGCCGGTGAAACGGGTGACCACCCGGTCCCACGGCAAAGGTGTAGAGCGAAGAGGCATCCCCATGCTCCAGGTGCATGCCGCCTATCCGCGTTGACGGCTCGTCGAGTGCATCGACGAAGTGCACATGGGCGGCCTGGCGGCTGCCGGCGTCCTGTACGAGCCGGTCGCCCGCACCGATGCCGAGCTGGGAGATCAGTGACACCTCCACCGGCGCTCCGCCGTGGGCGGACGCCAGGCTAATGGAAGGAAAGGACTGAACCGAACGGGTCGCGATGGCCATGGGGATCAGTCCACCCGCTTGGTGCGGGCTTTGGCGCGGCTCTCGCGCTTCAGTGGCCCGGCCACGGGGCAGACCTCGGCAGCCCAGGCGAACAGGGTGTTCGTCAGTCGCTCCGGGACCTGGCGGAAGTAGACGTACTGCCCGCGCTTCTCGCGTTCGATCAGTCCGGCGTCCTCCAGGATCCGCAGGTGACTCGACAGGGCCGGCTTGCTGAAGTCGAACCGTTCCCCGATCTCCCCGGCGGTGAGCTCGCCTGCGCTGAGGTAGGCGAGGATCTGTCGGCGGGCAGTAGATGCGAGTGCTTCGAAAACACGATCCATGGCAATAGTTAACTAAGTCGTTAACTGCATACTACCGCGCGTGGGTCCCGTGTCAACAGCACCAAACCTGGGAGCTGCCTCGGGTGAAAGCCACGCCGCGTTTGTTCGACCCTAGGCCAGCTCGCTGATGTTGATCAGCAGGTGTCCGCTTCCGACCTATTCCGTTGAAAAACTCTGGTGGCTCCCAGAAGACCTGCGATAGAGGCACTTCCTGAGCTAATTTCGTCCAAATATCTGTTAGAACTGAACTCTCGTGGCTCACTTTTCAGCGGGCCTCCGCGCGAACCAAGTTTTTCAACGGAATAGGCCAGGAGCGGACGCCGAGCGGCGCGCGATAGGCACGCGACTCGAGCGCGTCATGCGGTGAACCCGTGCGCTAGTACGCTGGAGCAGGCGGCGTCTTAAAACTGGCGGAAGCGGCTGACGCCGCCGGGGCTGCCAGGCTTCCGCGGACAGCCATCCGGGGCGCGCCTATCCGACAGGAGAGGGGTGCCCCGGACGCCATACCTCATCGGCCGACTCGTCGATGACGTCCTTGTCCCTGTCGGTAGGGGCTGGCGTCCGGGGCGAGGCCAGAGTGGCGACTAACTAAGCCGGTGACTGTCAGCGGCATCCAGTCGGGAGCGTAAGGAAACTCTGAATGCGTGCGCTGGATCTGTGCACCGCGGTTTAGCCACTGCGGACGCCGTTTCACACCGTCGTGCCAGATCCGGCCGGGGCGCCTGCTCACGGCCCAGCCGGGGATATGATCGACTTCTACCTTTAGCGCCAGCGGTCCTAGTTGGCTAGGCTAAAGGGGGGTCAACGCGACGAGCGGTCTGATCCGACGCAATACACGAGGATTCAAATGCAACCGGTAAACCGGATCAGCTGCGCGGCACTCGCTCTTGCCTGCGGACTGGGCTTCGCGCTTTCGCCATCGAGCGCCCAAGCCAGGGACGTTCTGATTGTTCGCGCCGGAAACCTGTTCGACAGCAAGGATGGCGTGATGCGAGGCAGCCATGACCTGCTGATTGAAGACGGTCGGGTAGTGCAGGTCGCTCGCAAGATTGATGCGCCCCCGAATGCGCGTGTTGTCGATCTGTCGCAGTACGCAGTGCTTCCTGGTTTGATCGATGCACACGCCCATCTGCTGATGGAGCATCCCGGCAATGAAGGTGCTGGGGAGACAGGCATCCGGGAAGTGGTGCGTGAGGGTGATGCGTTGCGGGCCCTGCGGGGTGCTGCCCGCGCACGCAGCTACCTCGAGGAGGGGTTTACCTCGGTCCGCGACTTGGGCAATAGCGGGCGTTTCGCGGACGTCGCCTTGCGACGCGCAATCAGTGAAGGCGTTCTCCCTGGCCCGCGTCTTTACGTTTCCGGTCCTGGGCTCGCGCCGCACGGCGGTCAACTGGATGGCATCGGCCCCGGTCATGGTGACATCGCCGCGCACGAGTACCGCGAAGTCGCCGGCGCCGACGACGCGCGGTCAGCGGTTCGCGAGGGAGCGGTACAGGGTGTCGACCAGATCAAGCTCTACGCGAATGCATCACCGAACCCGACCTCGCTGACCGTGGCTGAAATGCGGGCGGCCGTTGAAGAAGCATCAGGCATGGGGCTGACGGTCACTGCGCACGCGACGAGCGATCGGGCGATTGGTGCAGCCTTGGATGCCGGGGTTCGGACGATCGAGCACGGCCGTGGCGCGAGCGCCGCGACCTTGGCACGGATGAAGCGCGAGGACGCAACCTTCGTCGCGACCGAGTGGAGCAGAGGACTGATCGATCTTCAGCTCGCGCAACTGCCAGAGTCGCAACGGCCGCCCGCATCTCGGATTGAAGGTCTCATTGCTGAAAGCAGCGGCCGTATCGCTGCAGCGCGATCTGCCGGCGTAGAGATCGCGTTTGGGTCAGACGTTTATGTGGACTTCGGCGTCCCGCGTGGCGAGGCGGCGCGTCTCGCGCTGGACTCGTTCGTGGAAGCTGGAATGAGCCCTGCTCAAGCGCTGCGATCTGCCACGTTTGTTGCCGGCCGGACCGTGAAGGGGGCTGACGTCGGAGAGCTAAAACCTGGTGCGCGGGCGGATCTGATAGCCGTTGAGGGTGATCCAACCAAGACGCTATCCACGCTCGCCGATCTCAGGTGCGTAATCATCGACGGGCAAATCCGATCCGTACCGGGCGCAACGTGCAGCCCGCAGACACCGGGTGCACGTTAACGGTTCGACGAACCCGCAACTTCTCCCCGATGGAACCCACCCAAGTGACAGACATCGTCTGCAACTGCCCGATTTGCTCGTCCGCGCTGACACCCATCCAAGTCGCCCCTTGCTTCGACTGCGGGCACGCTCAGAGGGAGCTAGAGGACTGGGCGCACGGCAAGCATGAGTATCGCGTCTACCGCATCTGGGGACAGGACATCGTGTTATGTGACTTCTGCGACGCAGACTTCGGTTCGTACTTCCCAGACTATTGGGGTCTGCCCGAGGGGCCGCTTCCTGACTACCCGTTAGACCTCGTAAGCATTGTCGAAAATCCTCAACTGAGTCAGGACGGGTACTGCAATCAATGCCAGCACAGGCTGGCGTTCCTGCGCTTCAGGCAGCAGGCGATTGACCACAATTCCGCCTGACAACAGCCGGATGAGGATGTACCGCTCGCCTAGTACCGAATGGGCGAGCCCTAGGAGCGCTACGAGGATTGCTGCGCCGTATAGCATTCTTCCCTGAGCCCTGTAACACCCAAGTTAACCCGGACCGCGGAGGTTTCGGCCCGCACGAATTGTTAACTTTCTGCAGTGAGCTCTAAAGAAATCGCGGAGCAGAAGACCTCTCTGTAGCCCGCATTGGTTTCAATACGCAGCAGATGGTGTCCGCCCGCCTGCGGCTCGCTGGTAGCCCTAAGGATAGTCGGAGCACCGGCGAAAGGTTCCTCGTACTCTTTGTACCCGAAAGCGTTCAGGAGCCGGATGGTCGCGAGTTCGAACTGATTGGCCTCCCAGTCCATCGGGTACTCCACCCGAAGCTCAATTTCGGAAGCCTCCGGCAGCACGAGAACGGACTGAATGACGCAGTCGTGCCAATGCACCTGTTCGCATGCGAGCAGCTTCATACGGCTAACTACTGGGAGCCGCAGGGCGCGCTTAGTGGCGCCACTCCGCGGGGGCGGCGAGACTGCAATATTCGGCAGGAGCCGTCCAGACGATAGGCCGCAATCGATCCTCCGTTTTGGATGCCTCCTCGGGCCCGAACCACAGCGCCACATGTTCTTCAGGCACATCGTCCTCGCCTTCTAGCGCAACGACCACAGCCACCCTGTCGCCTATTACGACAATATCACCGCGCTTGAGCTGAAACATTTGTCCCTCCTTTGGTGCCTAGCACCTGAGTTAACCCGCCGCGAAGCGGCGTCGGCTTGGGCGAATAGTTAGTCCTAAAGCCCGGGTATGGCGCGAACATGGTGCCCTTGCTTTGAATACACGTGGACCTCATGAGCTCCCGGCGCATACGCGCAGCGAGGCGGATGGCCGAATACCGTGGCGAACGCAACCACTACGCTGACTTGGCCATTTGTGTTTTCCCGGGCCGAGAAGCTGCATTGCGTTCTTTCCCGTGCGCAGCGGTCTTTAAGGCGAGCTCTTGCCGCGTCCAAAGCCGTCAGAACATGGGAACAATACTGCTTGGTGGACACGTCCTTCTCAAAGCACACCGGAGCCGCCGGCGCAGAGCTCCTGGCGCACCCGATGAGGCAAGCTGCCGACAATGCGACTACGACGAGCGTACCCATCCGGCGTAACACCTGAGTTAAGTCGAACTGCCAAGCGGTTGAGGATTCGGCGAATTGTTAGCGCGCACCCACTTGCGGTGAAGGATGATGCCCGCCATTGCAAATACCAGCTCGATTGCGGCACCTGCCGTCACGACGGCTACCGCTGAGACGGACAGTGCAGCCAGCGCAAATCCGGCAGCCGCGAGCGCCAAACCCAGCGCCCAGTAAAGCTGCATGCCGTAGAGCGTGGCGAATACGAGATAGCGCCCGCCAATGATGAGCAGCAGGGCGTTGAAGAACCAAGCCGGATTGCGCAGCCCCAGTGCGTAGGCCAACGGTAGACTAAATACGAGCCAGAACGTGCTGGCTCCTGCGAGTTGCCCGAACGGGTTCCCTTTGGTATGGGCGGCCGAAGCGCCCATGAGACGGCAGATCAGCACGCCGATCGGATGAATAAGGGCGCCGCCGATGAGCAACGCCCAGATCGCCCGCTGCGGGGAAGCAAAAGCGGCAACACCGGTTGCGACCGACCACGCCAGTGCGGAGGCCAGAATGCCCGCGGCGCCGCTGTAGTAGGCACGGCGCATGTCGTTCTGCGCCGCGGTTACCGCCATCTCCATCTTCCACGCCTCCGTGCTCAGGCTGTTCGCCCTAACACCCGAGTTGAGCCGTGCCGCGAAATGACGTCGGCTTGCGTGAGTTGTTAGGTGTCATCGACACGACGACTCAAGCAGATCGTAGCCTTTCAGCCCGGCTGCCAGGTAATGAGCGGCGGCTGCCTCGATGGAGGTATGCCAAGGGCCCGGCCAACCCGACAGCCGCGTGCCCTCCGCGAGATTTTCCGCCTCACGGGCCAGCAGGTCTTCCACCGGGACCCGCATCGGCTCCAGGATTGCGGACGGGAGCTGCGGGTATACGAACTGATGAGCGAGCACTCCCCGGAACACCAGCCGGAACTCGCTTTGTCCTGAGCCAGTGCTTGGTGCACATACAAGCACTAGCTCCGCGGAGCGCGAGTCCATCGGGTACGCGACGACCTTACTGTCATGAACGCCCGGGAACTCCTTGTGGCTCCTAACAACTCGGTCGATGTCCGCTTCGGGTCGGAAGCGGACCTGGGCTGATCAGCACGGGCATGCTGGCCAGGGGCGGCCGGGACAGCAAAGCATCAGGATCGGCACACGCACTGCAGCCATTCACTACGCCGGCGGCTAAAACCTAAGGGTCGACCCATGCAGTCAGCGAGGCAGTGAGCAGTCGGATGCTCCAACGCCGGTCAGTTCGCCGCGGACCCCGTGAGGTCCGCTTCGAACTCTCCTTGGACTGGTAGTGCCGGAACTGGCTCGCTAAATGTTGATCCGCAGATCGCCCGAGAGTGCCGGCTCGGCTGCCCCCTTGTCCGTCGCACACCGCCCCTCGAAAGACGCATGCAAGCCCAGGAGCTTGCCGGTGCTGTCGTAGCGCACCTTCCTGACCTTCAGAGTGCCTGTGCCCATGCCTTCAGCCTCGCACTTGCTGATGAAGTCTAGGTCTGACGTTACATCGCGCTCCCAGAGTTGCAGGCCTGCCTTGGTCCCCGAAGGCTCAGCCGTTGTCTGGTAGGTGCCGACCTTGAACTTCTGCCCCGTAGGCGCGTGGGCCCGGATGATGTAGCTGTTGTACGGGACAGAAGCCTCGTACTCGAACTCAGACCCGTTGCCCGTCAGTTTGAAAAAGCTCGTGTCGCCATGGAAGTTGTCGCTGATGGCGCCCCATTTAGAGTCCGCGCTGCTGCGCACCGTGATGTACATGGGGTATGCATTCCAACGCACCGTACCCAGAAATCCCTTTGGCCCAGACTCACCCGGGGACATCTGGTAGACCACTTCCAGCGAGGTCAATTCGCCCGCCGCCCCGCGCGTGAGCTGCCGGACAGTAAACCAGCCCCTGATGCCTCGTCCTCGAAACAGGCAGGCAGGGTTGTCTAGCGTGATTTCGATGCGGGCGAGGCGGCCATGCGTGCAGGCTGCCTCCGGGTAGATGCCAGGCCCCAGCACCTGACCTTCAGGCACGCGCATGTAGGTCCGGTGCCAGTTGCTCCACTGGTCCGTCGCGGTGATGCCAATGCCCTTGTCATCGGCGCCGACGCGCAGATTCAGCGTTTCCGCTTCCATCATGTGCGGCTTGCCGGCGTCCAGATCCATCAGCTCGTAAAACATCTTGGGGTTTGCAGCCATGGCCGGCAGTGAGGGCAACGCGAGAGCGAACGCAACGGCCGACGCGAGCCGCGAGAGGGACCTTTCCATACTTGCTCCAGTTCTTTGGGAGGGGCCGGGGCCTGCGGTGTGAAGACCCCTTGCCGGGCTGTCACATCGCACTGATCAGTAAACGGCCGTGTACCCGCACGGTTTCGCCGAGAGCCTGCCGGCCGATACGTCGTCATCCGGTTCGCCGCTGACCCCTGCAAGCCAGCCAAGCTGCTCCATGTATGCGTTGGAGTTGCTGGACCCATAAGGCACAAGCGGATCGCTGACGATCAGGGATTTGGCCTCGGCCATCAGTGTTCCGACTGTCTTGCGAGCCGGGTAGATCACCGTCTTGGGATCAAGTCCGTGGCGGACGTTGAGCGCCGCAAGCGCCAGTGATCTGGAGAGGGTATGGCTCAGGTTGTCCCAGGTCCCGCCGTCGGTGAACCATTGCAGAAGCTGTTCGGTGTTGACGGGCTTGAAGCGCAGGCCATTGGAGCTAACCAAGGGTAGCGAGCGAAGTGAGGCGATGTCCGAAGAGTCGATCAGTGCCGCGCCATCGTCCAACCAGTAGTCGATGCCGCGCCCGGCAGGAACGGTGCAGTAGGCGCCTGTCGCGACCAGCGTGGTTTTCGCCGAACGTATGGGGATGTCCGGCGAAAGCAGGTCGTTTGCCTGCTTGCCGTTAACGAGGGCCGCAGACTCATACCAGTTGCCTTCCTTCTGGCCAGTGACATTGAAACCATAGGTTCCAGGGAGTAATCTGTAGATCGCTGTCCCGTCCAGACCCGTCCTCCCCGTGCTGTGCATGTGCGGCGCATTCATTCGCACGTACCAGTGCGGCATTTCCACCTCGCCGACGTCGTACTCGCCGTTGGCATTGGCGTCGTAGAACCGGAAAATTTCAACGGCACCCACGCCGATCTTGTCGACGCGCAGCTGGGCGTTGACGGTCACGCTCCTGGACGGAACGAAGCCGCGGGTTCCGCAGTCACGGTTGCGACCGCAGACCTTTTCGTAGTCCTGGACCCGCGTCACGGAGACTTTCAGCAGCTGGTTGCTGGTCGGCTCGTGCGTGTGCGGCAACAGGGGCAGGGTGGCGCTGCCACACGCCGTGGCGGCCCCGCCATACGAACGGGGATCCAAGATCCGGCCGTTGTGCACCTCGAAGCGGCGGTTGCCCAGAGTCTGGGTCGACACCAATGCCTTCGTGTGGGAGTCCGTGACCTGGAAGTAGTAGCTACCGTCTTTCAGCAGTTTGCTATTGCACTCGGGGGCCTGAATCGGCCCGGCTGCCAGGTACAGGGCACCATTTTGCGCCCGCGTGTTTCCGACCTTGATGGGCCAACCCTGCACCGAAGTGGTGTAGACCGTGCCGGTTGCGCAATCAGAAGCCAAAGCCTGACCGAGGCCAAGCAGGAGCACAGACACTGCCGTCCCGCGCCATCCGGGCGTCGAGAATCGCTTAGACATAAGGAGCCCTCTGTCGCCCCCGCATCCTGCCCAATGCAGTACCGCATAGATGGGACCACGTTGATCCACACGCGTATCGATGCCTTTCACGGACACCGATATGAACTCATTTTTCGAAGCTCATCAGTGCAACATCAGACGGCCTAAAGGCTGCTGTGGCCTTGTGCAAAAAACGTTGCTGCATTGAAACCCTTGCGTTCCGACGAGGTGCCTTTGCCGTCGTCGTGGAGACCACTGGAGCTGCGAAGACGAGCCAGTCGGCGACCTGGGCCAGCGGCCCGGCCGCCTCCTGGGAGTTCCTTCCGCTGGACTGCGGGAGAAGCGTGCGTAGCACTCGGGATGGTCGCGGGCACCGGTCAGCGAGACCGGTTCGCCATTATTTGTCAGGTCCGCTTCCGGCCAGGAGCGGACATCGACGGACAAGCCGAAAGGAACCAGGCCGGAGATCACGCAACGACCTGATATTGGCTTTACAGAGCCGTCCTACCGTTGCGCTATCGACAACGGTAAGGATGGGACATGGGCAAGCGAACGACGCGGGTAGTGGGTGGGCTGGTCGTCTCCGTACTGCTGCTGGGCTGCCTGGGAACCGGCTACGTCCACAGCCTGGACCTGGACAGCCAGCGCCTTGCCGACCCGACGGCGACCCCGAACGATCTGCAGATGCTCAGGGGTGGACGCCCGGCTTCGCGCGGACGCATCCTCGCGGTCGTGACCAGCACCGCGAAGGCGGGCGAGATCGCAGCGGGTCTGGAGCTCACCGAACTCTCCCGGGCGTACTACACATTCATCGCCAACGGCTTCGAGGTCGAGATCGCGAGCCCGAAAGGAGGCCGCCCGCCGGTGCGGATGGACGACGAGCTCATCGACGTCGACTATGCGTTCCTCAACGACGCGAACGCCCAGAAGCGTCTTTCAAACACGCTTCCCCTCGACGGCGTCGATGCCTCCCGGTATGCGGCGGTGTACTTCGTCGGTGGAAAAGGCGCCATGTTCGACTTTCCGCGCAATCCGGCGGTGCAGCGTATCGTCGCAGCGGTTTACGACGCGGGCGGCGTCATCGGCGCGGTGTGCCATGGGCCGGCCGCACTGGTAAACGTGAGGCTTAGCAGCGGCCGGAAACTGCTGGCCGGCAAGCGCGTCACCGGCTTCACGAACGAGGAAGAGCTCTTCCTCATCGAGAATGCGCGGGAAGTATTCCCGTTCCTGCTCGAAGAGGCCCTTACGGCCCAGGCAGGCGCATTCAGTGAAGGCCCCAAGTATTTGGAAAACACGGTCGTTGACGGCCGACTGGTGACCGGGCAGAACCCGTGGTCGACCTGGTCGGTGGCCGAAGGCATGGTACGGGCTCTGGGACACGAGCCGGTGCTGCGCGAACAGACGCGGGAGGAGAAAGGAGTCGCCGTGCTCGCGGCGTTTCATCGCGACGGCGCGGAAGCCGCAGCGAAGGTCCGCGACCGTCTCGGCGGCACCGACAAGCGACTGGTCCTGATGCATGCCGTGGTCGCGGTCATGGAAGGCCGTCTCGGCGAAGCCTATCGTCTGCAGCGCCTCGCTCATTGATCATCCCGCCATGACCCTCAGTCCCGCGCCCGTTCGAGTCCTGCTGGTGGAAGACGACCTGGACGTCGCCGCCGGCCTCGGGGCGTTTCTCGAGCCGCGCGGTGTGAGCGTCGACTTCGCCTACACCGCGCGCGAGGCACGCAGCCTCGTATCGCATGCGACCTTCGACGTGCTCGTGCTCGACGTGCAACTGCCGGACGGCAACGGAGTCGCCCTGTGCCGGGAACTGAAGGACCGAGGGCTGCGTTCCCCGGTTCTCTTCCTGACCGCTCGCGGCGCACTGGAGGACAAGCTGCGCGGCTTCGACGCGGGCGGCATCGACTACATGGTCAAGCCGTTCGCGCCCACCGAGCTCCTCGCCAGGATCAAGGCACTGGCGCACCACATCCCCGCGGCCGGTGGCTTCGCGATCCGGGCAGGCGACTTCAGTCTCGACCCGCAGGCAGCACTGGTGACAGGCCCCGGCGGCGCGCTCGCACTCAACGCCACGGCCGTGCTCGTCCTGCGTCGGCTCATGGAGGCCAGCCCGGGAGCCGTGGCGCGCGAAGACCTCAATGCGCTGCTGTGGGGCGATACCCCGCCCGCGAGTGATCCGCTGCGGATGCACATCTACGAGCTGCGCCAGGGCCTCGCCGGCGCGTTCGGCTCGCCGCTCATCGAGACCGTCCGCGGCTTCGGCTACCGCTTCGGTGCAGGCCATGTCGGCGCGTAGCCTCAAGTCGCTCCTGATTCGCCAGTGGATGCTGTTCGCGACCTGCATTGCGGTGCTGTTCGCCTCGGCGGGCCTGCTTCTGCTCTTCCTTCTGGAAGACAGCTTCATCGATCGCCAGCTCAAGGCCGCGGCACGCTCGGTCGCAGCCGCGGCGCCCGCCATGACGCGGCTGCCTCCGGAGTTCTCCGTGTATCCCGCGTCCCGCGTGCCGCTCGACATCCATGCGCAGCTTCCGTTCGCCCAGGTCGGCAGACCGTTCGAGATGCGCCGTGCCGATCGCCGCTACGTGCATGTCCTGCTCGTCGATACACCGACCAGAGGACGCCTGGCCGTGGTGTATGACGTCACCGACCAGCTCACGGTCACTCCGCGGCTTGGAACCGGGCTGTTGATCGTCCTCGGGCTTACAGCCCTGACATTGCTCGCCGCGGCCGTCCTTGCGCGGGCGTTTGTCGGTCGACTGGCCCGTCGGGCCGAGCACCTTGTCGAGGACGTACGCCGTACGCCTCACCCCGGGCATCTGCGTGAGCTGTCGGAGGCGCAAGAGATCCTCGAGTTCCAGCGCCTTCTTGGCCTGCATGCCGATGTCTGGGAGGCGCAGTTGACCGCCGTGGAGAGCGAACGCCAGACGCTGGCCTACCTCGGCCACGAATTGCGCACGCCGCTGCAGTCCGCACAGACCAGCCTTGCGCTGCTTGCCGAGCAGCGCGACGACTGCGCCGCGTTCGAGCGCCTCCAGCGCGCGCTTGCGCGGCTGACACGCGCAAGCCGCGCCGCGCTCTGGCTGGCCACCGACCGCGCCCCTGATCTCTCGACCACGACAGCGCTGCTGCCTCTGGTTCGCCGGCTGGCGAACGAGCTCGCACCTCTCGCTGCACAGACAGGGCAGGTCATCGACGTGGACATGTCCTCCTCGCTCGCAACCGGCGGCCCGGATGAGATCGCTGAAACAATCGTCGCGAACGTACTGCTCAACGCCATCCAGCATGGCGGCGCCGGGCCGGTCGTGATCCACGGCGATGCAGGCGAACTCACGATCACCAATGTGCGACGCCACGACGCGGAGCGGGGCGGTTTCGGCTTCGGCCTGCAGATCGTTCGCCGCCTCGGGCAGCGGATCGGATGGTCGATCGATGTCGTGCAGGCCGACGGCTCAATGACCGTGCGGATCCTCCTCGACCCACCCACAGGGCGTCCACCTTGAAAGCCGGCTAAGACCGTTGTCGTCGACCGAGCGTTACCTCGATGGCGGCCGCTCGGGCCTCATCGGATGGGACGAATGAAGAGACCTGCACCTTGCATGGCAGGCGTTGATGCAGCGCGCGCCCGAGTGCAGCGCCGACGCACGGCCGCAGCCGCACACCCGAACCAGCCTGCACCTATTGCACCAGGATGATTGCGTCATGATCAAAAAGCTCTTCGCGATACTCGCGGCGCTTGGCATCGCTTTGGCGATCGCACTGACGGCTCTGCTCAACTGGCCGTTGCCCGACACGCCGCGGCCCGGCGTCAGCGGTGATTTCCTGATCACGAATGTCGCCGTGATCGATGTGCGGAACGACCAGGTCGTGACAGGGCGTGATGTCGTTGTCCGCGACGGTCGCATTGATTCCATCGGCACGAGCACACCCGCAAGTGGGAAAAGCGGTCTCGTCGTTGTGGATGGCACCGGCAAGTTCCTGGCCCCGGGCCTGTGGGACATGCATGTCCATTCACTGAAGATTTCACCGCAGTACACCCATCCGCTGTTCATTGCCAACGGTGTTACCGGCGTGCGTGAAATGTGGGGCTGCACACCCCTGCCGGACAGTTTTTCTGCCTGCGGCGAAGACATTGAACGCTGGCGCAAGGGACTGGGTGATCACAGTGTCCTCGCGCCCCGATATATCCAGCGCAGCAGTCATCAGATGAACGGGTTATCCCCTTCCGCACCTGCATTCTTCAAGGCGCGAAACGCGGACGAAGCCGGAGCGCTGGTGGCGCATCATGCCGCCGATGGTGCCGATCTGCTGAAAACTTACGACCAACTCTCGATGGCAGGATACGAGGCACTGGCAGCGGAAGCGCCAAAGCACGGGCTCTTGCTGGCGGGGCATCTCCCCGTACGGATTTCGCTCGAACAAGCAATCGCTGCGGGCCAGCACAGCATCGAGCACGCGGGCCTTTTCCTGCGCGTATGCAAACGAGACGCTGCGGCGATCCGCGCGTTGCAGGATCCCACGGCCGCCTACCAACTCGGCGTGCCGGCTCGGCTCATCGACGAGCATGATCCCAAGCGCTGCGCCGAGCTCATGGGGGCGATGGCGGCATCCAACACCTGGTGGACGCCGACCCTGGTGGCGCTACGCGTGCGCGCGCTCGCCGGCAACCGTGAGTTTCGTGAAGATCCGCGCCGGCGGTACGTCCCGTTCATCGTCATGCAAACCTTGTGGGAAATGGATGCTGATCGGACGGCGGATCGGACGGCGAAAGCTGCGCGGGAATCCGGTCGCGAAGTGCACACGGAGTTGTATCGACTGATGCTGGCCAACGTGGGCCAGGCCCACGCGGCTGGCGTCAAGATAGTGGCTGGAACCGATGCCCCAGAAACCTACGTATTCCCGGGGTTTGCCATCCACGACGAGCTTGCCGAACTCGTCCGCGCCGGTCTTTCGCCTGCAGACGCGCTGCGAAGCGCAACCATTGACGCGGCGCGTTTCACCGGCCAGACCCGGGACTACGGTGCGATCGAAGTGGGGAAGGTCGCCGACATGATCCTGCTCGACGCCAACCCACTCGCCGATATCCGTAACACCGGGAAAATTGCGGGTCTGTTCTTCAACGGGCAATACCTTGATCGCGCCGCGTTGGACGGACTACTGGCGTTTGCAGAGCAGCAGGCCGGCAGCGTTCGCGCCAACCTGCAACTGCTGTGGGGTGCGCTGAGAAGCCCGGTGTTACAGGGGCAGATTGCCGACTAGCTTTGGCGGCATGAGAAGGCGGACAGCCCCATCGTGTGGCGGAACGGGCTGCCCTCAACGCGGACGCTGTCCAGCGCGCCGCCTGGTCTAGAGCCGATGTCCGCTTCGGGTGGCGGTTTCAACCGGTCAGTGCAACAGCCTGTCGATAGCGCTCGATTGGCGTTTCAAAGTTCAGCGTCTTGCGTGGCCGTTCGTTCAAGCGTTTGGCCACCTCATCAAGCTGGACCTGCGTAAAGCCGGACACGTCGATGCCTTTCGGGAAGTACTGCCGCAGCAAGCCGTTGGTGTTCTCGTTTGAACCGCGCTGCCACGGGCTCTGCGGATCGCAGAAGTAGACCTGGATGTCGGTCGCCACGGTAAAACGGCGATGGTCAGCCAGCTCCTTGCCGCGGTCCCAGGTCAGCGACTGGTACAGCTGGTTCGGCAACTGGCGTGCATGTTCAATCAGCGCATCCACGACTGTCTTCGTGTCTTTGCGCTCGACTTTCACCAGCATTACGTAGCGCGTGCTGCGCTCGACCAACGTCGCGATCTGGCTGTTGGCGCTGCCGAACAGCAGGTCGCCTTCCCAGTGGCCTGGAACCGCCCGATCCTCGACGTCGGCAGGCCGTTCGCGGATCGATACGGTGTCGCAGATCCGCCCGTGGTCGGCCGTCTTCTGGGTGTGGTGGCGGGAACGGCGCATGGCCCGTGTGCGGCGCAGGTGCTCGAGCAGCTCTTTCTTCAGCGCTCCACGCGACTGGATGAAGAGCGTGCGGTAGATCGTCTCGTGGGACACCTGGCTGATCGCATCGTCGGGAAAGGTACGCATCAGCCAACCGGCGATCTGCTGGGGCGACCACTGCTGTTGCAGCTTGTCCGCCACGCGTTTCGCCAGCGCGGGATGCAGCGCCAGCTTACAAGTCTTGGGTCGATGCGCCCGGTCCCACGCTGCTTGATCCGCATGACTGGCGCGATACTGTTCAACGCCGCCATTGCGCCTGATTTCCCGGCTGATCGTCGACGGCGCCCGGCCCAGCGCCGCCGCGATCGAACGGATCGAATGGCCGGCGACCAACGATCGCGAGACATCTTCACGCTCGGCCAGGGTCAAGGCCCGGACCGACCGGCGTCTAGCCGCAGGGCGGATACCGCCGGTCGCAGCAAGAATCCCGCGCACCGACGTGTGGTGTCTGTCGAACAGCTTGGCGATCTGGTGCAGCGACTCGCCTTTCTGCCAGCGATCCCACATCAGGCCCTTCTGGGCATCGGTGACTGGATCCGGGTTCTTCGCTTCAACCGCAACACTCCTGCTGCCTGGGCAGCTAGCCATGTGTTGCATCGATCGTATGAAACCACCGTCGGAAACGGACATCCGCTGGTCAGTATGGGTAGCGGGGTCAGCCAGAACACGAACGCCAACGCGCAGTTGTGTGCACTGGTCACGTTGGTCACGAGTACCAGTCCGAGCTGACCAGATCGCTGTTATTGACTAAGTCAAGTAAAGTACGCCGCTGTCACTTTCCAGTGCTCCCATGACCCCTCATGTCCTCACGGCCGAAGATCGTTACTCGGCCCTGAGTAATGCGATCAGCCAAGGCTTCTGCCTGCTGCAAGTGGAGTTCGACGCTGCGGGCACCGCGATCGACTATCGGTTCATCGAGACGAACGCGCTGTTCGAAGCACATAGCGGGCTTGAGAATGCCGTCGGCCGATCCGCACGGGAGCTCGTCCCCGGCCTCGAGCATTTCTGGATCGAGCGGTATGCGCAGGTCGCCCATTCGCGGAAGCCGATCCATTTCGAGCAGCGCTCGGAGGCAATGGATCGTCTTTTCGACGTGCACGCTTTTCCGGTTGGGCCCGCCGACGCGCACCTGGTCGGCCTGCTATTCGAGGATGTCACCGCCGAGCGTGCCCGCCAGGACAACAGTGCGTTTCTAGTCCAAGTCTCGACCGCTTTCGAAAGCGAGATGCCGCTGGCCGAGATCATGGCCTCGGTCGGCCGAAAGCTGGGCGATTACATGGGCACGAACAGTTGCCTGTTCTGCGAAGTCCATGAAGAAGCTGACACGATCACCACGTCCTTCGGCTGGACGCGCGAGGGCGAGCCGACGCTGATTCGCACGTTCAGGATCTCCGATTATCTGAGCGTCGAGTTTCTGGACGACAGCCGCGCCGGTAGGACGGTCGCGGTCGCCGACACCGCAACTGACTCGAGGACGGATGCGGCCGCCTATGCCGAACTGAACATCGGAGCTTTCGTAACTATTCCGTATTACGCGGGTCGTGTGTGGACGCATTTCTTCGCCGTGACCGACGCTCGGCCGAGGCAATGGACGGGCGAAGAACTGGATCTGCTCCAGTCCTTCGCCCGCCTGGTCTTCTCGAAACTCGAGCGCGCGCGCGGACGTTGCGATCCGCGAAAGCGAAGCCCGGTTCCGGACGATGGCGGACGCGGTTCCGCAAATCGTCTGGATCACCGATGCGCAGGGCCGGGTGGAGTTCTTCAACCGGCAATGGGTGGCATACACCGGAATTCAGCATCTGCCTGAAACTGCCAGTGAAGTCGCCAATGCCGCGGTCCATCCGGATGACATCGCCGAAACCATGGCGCGCTTCAGCGCCGCGATCGACACCCAGACTACGTTCTATGCAGAGCATCGGATCCGCTCGGCGTCCGGCGAGTACCGCTGGTTCATGGCGCGAGCGGAACCCGAGTTCGACGCGGAGACCGGCGCGCTCGTGCGTTGGCTGGGTGCCTCGGTGGACATCCATGACCGCGTCGAGGCCGAACAACGCCTGCAGCAGGTTGCGGCTGATCAAGCGCTCCAGATCAATCTTTCGCTTGCAATCGGTCAGCTGGAGTCGCCAGGTGACATCACCAGCGTAGCTCTTGGCATGCTGGGTGCTCATCTCGGGGCCATCCGCGTCATCTGTGCGGATATCGTGGGTGCCAACAGTGCGCTCATCAGGCGCGACTGGTCCGCTTTGCCCGAAGCCAGCCTCGCGGGCGTCGTGCTGACCATGTCGGATTTCGGCCCCGTCATGATCGACGATCTCAGAGCAGGGCACGTGGTCGTAAACCACGATGTCACAACCGACGAGCGTACCGCCAGCCATTCGGCGGCCTTCATCGAGCGTGGTGTCCGGGCGGAGCTGGTGGTGCCGGTGCTGCGGGATGGCCAGCTGAAGCTGCTCGTGGCGATCCACATGGCGACGGCCCACCAGTGGCAGGCGACGGAAATCGGCGTGGCGCAGGCTGTCGGCCAGCAGATCCTGCTGGCGGCGGAAACCACCCTGGCGCAGGGCGCCCTGCGCGCGGAACGCGATCTCAGCCGGGCCATCCTCGAAGGCATGCACGAAGGCCTGGTGATACTGGACGATGAGTGGAACATCGTCGAAATCAATGAGGTCGGTGCCGAGCTGGCCCAGCGTACGCGCGCCGAACTGGTAGGGCGCAACCACTGGGCGGCCTTTCCCGAAGTGGTCGGCAGCGAAGTCGAAAGGTCGTACATGCGTGTGCGCGTCACCGGAGTTCCGGAAACGCTCGAGTACATCCACGAGCCAGTCGGGGGTATTCCGCGGTGGCAGGAGCTGCGGGCGTTCCCGATCGTGAACGGGCAGATCGCAGTGTTCTTCCGCGATATCAGCGAGCGCAAGCGAAGCGAGCAGGAGCTGAGCGAAGCCGTCGTGCGTCGCGACGAGTTCCTCGCGATGCTGGCGCACGAGCTACGAAACCCGCTCGCTCCGATCCGCGCCGCGGCCGACGTGCTGGCGGCAGCGGTATTGCGCGAGGATACCGTCAGGAATACGAGCGCTGTAATCTCTCGTCAGGTCAGTCATATGACGGAGCTGGTCGATGACCTGCTGGACGTCTCGCGCGTAATGCGTGGTCTGACAGTGCTGGAGACGGAAAACGCGAACCTGAAGCGGATAGTCGCCGATGCGGTCGAGCAGGTCGGGCCGCTCGTCGAATCGCGGGGCCATCACCTGACCGTACAGCTGCCGCCAGGCCACGCTTACGTGCGGGGTGACTCGAAGCGGCTCGTACAGGTGGTGGCGAACCTCCTTAATAACGCGGCCAAATACACACCCAAGGGCGGGCACATCGATCTGTCGATGGAGATCGAAGCGCAGCGTGTCTGCCTCGTCGTCAGCGATGACGGCATCGGCATGTCACCACAGATGGTGAAGCGCGCGTTCCAGCTCTTCTATCAGGCCGAGAGGACGCCGGACCGCGCCCAGGGCGGCCTCGGCATTGGACTGTCGCTGGTCAAGAGCCTGGTCGAGCTGCACGGTGGCTCGGTTGAAGCACAAAGCGCTGGCGAAGGCGCAGGCAGCAGATTCACCGTTTGCCTGCCGCGACTTGCCGAGCGAGCCGGGCCGGATGCCGCCGCGCGCTCGCCGATCAGCCCGCGCTCGTCGAACCTGCGAATCCTCGTGGTTGACGATAACGAAGATGCCGCCAGCATGCTCGCGCTCTATCTTGAAACGCTGGGGCACACCGTAATGACGGAATACAGCGCGCGCGCTGGTTTGGCTCGTGCATTGGCCGAACCGCCGGATATTTGCCTGTTGGATATCGGCCTGCCTGACACGGATGGCAACGAGCTTGCGCGCCAGTTGCGCTCGCACCCGCAAACACAGACGTCCACCCTCATCGCCGTCACGGGTTACGGCCGGGAGTCCGATCGGTCCGACACCGCGGCGGCAGGCTTTGATCACCACCTGGTCAAGCCGGTCGATCCAACGGTGCTGGCGGACATTCTTGAAAGATCGAGCTCGCAGTGAACTGTCCCTCGCGACCGTCCGCTCTGGGTCGGAAGCGGACCTCGGCTGGTCGGCGCCGTCAGGCTGGTCAGCCACGACTGGAACCGTGACGCATCGGCATCGGCGCACGCAGGCTGGCGCCCGTTGGAACTCGCATCTGTGGCGCGGCCCACTCGGGGTGCGCTGGAGGGCGAGGACCTTATTCCCGAGGAACATGTGGCGCTGTGGTTCGGACCCGTGGCCGGGTCTTCGGGCCAGGATCCACTGCAGCCTGGTTTGGACAGTACCCGCCGAATACTGCAGTCCTGTGCCCGCCGCCGAGCGGCGCCACTAGGTCAGCCCTGCAGCCCCAGTGGTTGGAACGCTGCCGCCCCCAGGCCGGCGCTCAACCTGTTCCCGCCTTGTTGTGCCCTCTGACGGGCAGGTTGACGCCAGTACTCCCTCAGGAGCACCGATGTAACCGTTTACCGCCTCACAAGCGTGCTGTAGTTCGATGCTGCTGCACCCGCACTGCAGGCACGTCCTTGCCGGCAGGTTGTTACATCGCCGGGCTGGGCTTCCACGGCAGCGGCGCCGATGCACCCCGATGTGGCGGTTCGCAAGGGTGTGACGTCATACATGCCGATCTCGAAAAGGAAATTCGATGATTGCTTCGCTTCGCCACACTGCCTACGCAAGTCTCGCACTGTTCATTGGCGGCGTCTCCGGGCCCGCCTTTGTGCAATACGTAGAGTCCTAAGTAGGGGAGCCCGGCTAACTTTCACAGGGCTCGTAGCAGCTGCGGTGCTTCCGACGGTCGCTTTGGGCGCCATGCTCATGCGCGGCGTGCAGAAGCGGCCCTCCTGAAACCATTCGGACGCCTTGGAGTTCGTCCGAGCCGACGCCGCTTCGCGGCGGGTGGAAACGTGGATTCAGCCGCGCGCGCTTGTGCTCTTGGGCTCGCAGCACAGATCGAGACGGATCAATGACCCATCTCGCCCGCGACAGTCCGCCCGCACATAATGGTGTGACTGCCACGTCTCCAGAGGAAGAGAAGGCGCAATGGGCTCGCCCCACAGGGTGAGCTGGAACCCGCGAGCACTCAGCCACCGTAGCAGCGCATTGAGCTGATCCTGCTCAAGCGGGAGCAACAGATCAGCGTCAGCAGGAAGGCGCGCCGCGATGGGTTGTCCCTGTTCCTGCCACTGCTGGAAACTGCCGAATAGCTCGTAGGAGAACCCACTTAGTCGTAGGGCTTCCAGCACCTCCGCGGTGCCCTTCAGGTCAACCGTTTCTCTGCGTTTCTGGTAGACAAGGGCGTACTCGTGACTGCGATTGGTCTTGGTGCTGCCCGGGTTGGCTGGTAGGGCTGCGGCGGGATAGCAGAGCACGCGCTCCTCGTGCGCCACGAACAAGCTGTCGAGAATCCGCGCCACATCCCAAGCAAGCGGGAAGCGTCGGCCGGCAACGACCAGGTTCTGGGCCATGGCAATGCAGAACCCGCCATCCTCGAGCGTCTGGCGCACCGCGTGGAAGACGCCTCGTATGCCTGACAGGAAGTCGGCGTAGGTAGGCTGCAGGTACAGCTGACCGTCTACCGTCGCCCCTGTCCAACCGCATCCGAAGTAAGGCACGTTTGTCAGGCACAGGTTCGCGCGCCCTGCGTCCAGTCCGTTGATGCTCCCAACGCGGATGTCAGCGTGCAGCCCGTGGCGCTGCAGGCGCTCGCGCGCGAGCGCCGCGCGGTCCGGATCGATCTCGAAGCCAAGCCCGTGCCGTCCTTCCAGGTGTGCGCCCAGCAGCGTTGTGCCGAAGCCGCAGAACGGGTCGAGCACGCGGTGCCCGGGCGACGAGAAGTGCCTGATGAACGGTCGCATCTGGTTGACCCATCCACAGTCGCGGCCGCCGAGCGCGTCGCGGGCACGAATGTCCGCAGGAAGGGACCACTCGGGCGGGTCGGCGTCCGGAATCAGCCAGCTCGCATTGTTCACGAGGCTGCCGTCCACAACACATCGCGGTCCGGCTCCCACCCGGCGCAGAGACTTCCGTTGGCGTGGAAGACGAGCTTGTAGACGTCGCCCGTTTGGTGCCGCTGGTGCATGGCCGCGTAGTCCGAGACCTCGAATGTCACCTCCATGCCGCCGGGCGTCCGCGCCACCAGGTTCCAGAAGTAATAGCCCTCGGTCATGCGCAGGGGCATCAGCGAGTCCCACCACGGGGCGGCCATGCAGTCGACGAGCACGCTTTCGATCGAGACCCGGGCACCGTCGATGTAGCGCCGGCTCGTGGTCGAGCGGTAGTGGTCATCGAGCCGCGACAGGTCGCGCACGATCACGCCTTGGACCCCCAGCTCCGCGGCCCAGCGCAGATAGGCGCGCAGCCCGGCCGCGTCGCAGACGCCGTCTTTTTGCAGGATGCAAACCAGCTTGACGGGCACGCGCGTCGCGACGGCCGCGGCGGTTCGGGCAAACACGTCCTGGTCGGCGATAGGCTCACCGATGCGGAACCGCATGATGGCCTGGTTGCGGTGCTGCTCGGAATCGTGCCGCGACAGTTCGAGCCACGACAACCCGAAGCGCTCGAGCGCAGCGACGAGTTCGTCGCCCCGGGCACGAGCGAGCCCCGCGCCGTTGCTGTAGAGGACGCGATCGTGGATCACCCCGCCGTCGCGCTCTTCGGCCGCTAGCGTGTCTAGCAGCTCGAGCAGCCAGTCTTCGTCATCGCTCGCCTCCAGGCCCGACAGCGACCACGACATCGGTATGCCACGCACCTGCGACAGCGCCTTCCTGAGCAGCGCGAAGTAATCCGCGCCGGGGCGCAACCGGGCCGCCATCGTGCCGCCATGAGCCGGCCTGAGCGTTTCCGAACAGAACCGGCACCGTGCCGAGCAGGCACGCGCGGAGGCATAAGGCGTCAGCGTAATGGGCTGCGCGAATCGACGGACGTGGTCACCAAGGGTCGCCCGGTGCCACCGCGACTCATCGTGTGGTGGCGGCGCGCGCCTGACCAGCGCGGGCACCGCAGTGCACAGCCGATCGAACAGCGGGGACCGACCCGCCAGCGGCAAGCTGGCGGCGTCCGTTGGAGCAAGACCTGCAATCATCTTGAAGCAACCTCGTCGTCCCGAAACGCAGCCGGGCGTCTTCCCAGTGCCCGGCTTAAAGCCGGGCGGCATTGGCCCGCTCGCGAACCTCGGCGAGTCGCCACTGGGCACCCCACTGCCCGTCTTCCCAGACGGTCAGCATCGCGTCTTCGAACCCGTCGGGCAGCGCCAGGTCGGTTGCGCTCGCCGCTCCCGGCGGAACGGCCAGGGTGCGGAACTCACCGCTGCTGGGGTTGTGCGCCAGCATCAGCCTGCCACGCTTGCTCTGCTTGCCGGGGTCCGTGACCGGATCCTTGTAGACATCGACCCACTCGCCGTCGATCCGCGCCGCCGAGCACTTGAGCGCGAACTTCTGCGTGTCGCGATTGAGGTGCTGCAGGAGCGCCCCGCCCATCCCGAACGCGATGTTGTCCGCGGCAAAGCCGGCGCCGACCACGCGCTCGAGGATCAGCCGGATGCTCTCGGGGTTGATGCCGTCGCCCTGGATCAGGCGCACGTGGTTGAGCACCTTGTACCCCTTGCGGTTGACCGTGCTGCCGAAGGTTTCGTCTAGCAACAGCAGGCACTCGTGCACGACCTCGACCGGGTCCCCCGAGTCGGGTCGCACGACGAGCGTGGCACCGGAGTCGATGACCTCCTGGCGCAGCGTGCTGCCCCAGTGATCGCGGATCGCCGTGTAGATGTCGTAGCTGTCGGAGACCACCGCCACGAGGCTGCCTGGTTTACCGAACTGATGGAGCATGTTGCGGTAGGCGTCGACCTCCCGCTCGCGTCCCCAGCTCGTGATCGTGCTGTGCTCGGCCGCAGGAATGCTGTAGCCGGCCATCGGCTCGTCGTAGTACGCGCGTGCCGTCAGCAGCGCAGCCAGCGTGTCGGTGCCCAGGAAATTGACCAGGTGGGCCATGCCGCCCAAACCGGCGGACTCGAGGCTGGAAACGCCGCGGGCGCCGAAGTCATGGAGCTTGAACGGCAGCTGCCCTTCCGGGTCATCGCTTGTGTGCTCCAGGTAGCGGCGGATCGTCTGCTTGGCGTGCCAGCTGATCGTCGCGACCGTCACCGGATACCACAGGCGCAGCAGCAGGGTCTCGAGGTAGCTCGGCAGCCAGAACGCGTCCGGGTCGGTGGACTCGATGGTCACCAGCGCCTGGTGGGTCGGAACGACCGTGCCCTCGGGGACGGCACGGATCCGCAGGGGCATGCGCCCGCCGTGCAGGTCGACGATGCGGCGCCAGCCAGCCTCGTTGAACGGCTCGCCATGCTGGGCCAGCAGCGCCGCGGCGGCGTCGACGTCGGCGTGGGTGACCGGGCGTTCGAGGAACTCCTTGATGATTGCCTGCAGCCCGAAAAACAGCGTGCGGTCGTAGACCCCGCCGCGCGATTCGACGTAGAAGAACGTCGCGTCAGTGCCGGGCGGGTACTGCAGCCAGTGGCTGGCCTTGTAGCTGTCGGTGTTGAGGATGAGGTTGTCGAGGTGGCGCATGACGGAAGCTCCTTCGCGTCGTGGGAAGCCGGCGGTCTGTCCGCCGGCGGGGTAGGCCGGTTAGCCGCGGCCCAGGAAGAACTCGAGAATGTGCAGGTGGTCCTCGAACAGCTGCGTGCCCATCTCCAGCGCCTCGCTGACCGGGATCCACCGGGCCTTGTCGGCGTCGTCGCCGCCTTTCACGGGCGGGAGGTCCCCGACAGGGAAGTCGAAGTGGAACGCATGCGTGATGGTCCGGCCACGCTGGCTACGGTCAGGGTGGTCAAACACCTGCTGCCCCTTCAGCGAGCCACGAAGGACCGGAGCCGGCACCTTGAGCCGGGTCTCTTCGCGCAATTCGCGAAGGCAGGCATCGAAGATCGCCTCGTGCTGGCCGACGAACCCGCCTGGCAGCGCCCACAAACCCTTGCCTGGCTCGGCCCGGCGGCGCACCAGCAGCACGTGGCCGCTGTGCACGACGACCGCATCGGTCGTCACAAACGTGGGTGCATACGGCGCATCGGCCCACGCGGCGCGGTAGGTCTTGATGAACTCGTGCTCGGCCACCAGCTGGCGGAACGCCGGGGAGTTGCGGCGGAACGCGTCGAGCATGTCGTACACCGGGCCGGGCACGTTGCCGCGAATCAGCATCAGCGCGCCGTGGCTATCGACCTGGTTCGCCTCGAACAGGTAGCAGCGCAGTTCGGTGGCTGAGAGGGTCTCCACATGCCGCACATCCACGAGTGGCCACTGCGGGAACTCGCGCAGGTAGTAGCTCGAGGCGTCCTTGTCCATGCCGACCAGGCCTACCCGGGCCGTGGTGTCCCCGCCATCGGCCTTGATCGCTTCAGCAACAGTGCGCTGGACGTCCGCAACCCAGAGCGCCTCGTTGTAGAGACGGTCACGCAGCGGTCGAATGACAATGCGCTCGCCGACGTCAGGCAAGGCGGCCTGGATCATCACGGCGCGCTCGGCAACCGTCCAGGGGTTCTTTGTCGTGCGGGGGGTGTCGGCCGAGCCGACGAGGAAAATCAACTTGCGGGCGCGGGCCAATGCATGGCGGGCGACGGCAGCGTGGCCGTTGTGGAACGGCTCGAAACGGCCAATGAAGACCAGGTAATCGAAGTCCATGAGAATCCCTCACGGTTGAGTGGCGGTCGGTCTGTCCGTTCGCCTGAGATCACTTTACTCTTCCGGCGTACCGGGTCAAGAGGTCGAGCTACGCCGCTCGGCGCCGCGGGATTCCGGGAGTTGCATACGCACTGTCGGGGATCAGATGTCTCGTTACGCCGCCTATATCGCGAGCATCGTGCTCACCTTCGCGTGCGTGGTACTCGCGATCTGGAGTCCCGCGTGGTTCTGGGGAGCGGCAGCTTTCGGAGGCTTGGCACTGGTCGGAACGCATGACCTGTTCCAGCGCCGGAGCACCCTGCTGCGTAATTACCCGTTGCTGGGACACTTCCGCTACGGGCTGGAGGCAATCGGCCCTGAAATGCGGCAGTACTTCATCGACTCGGACACGGCCGAAGTGCCGTTCTCGCGTCAGCAGCGCGCGCTGGTCTACCAGCGCTCGAAGTCCGTGCTGGACACGCGCCCGTTTGGCACGTTGCAGGACGTGTACGCGACCGACTACGAGTGGATCAACCACTCGATGATGCCCACCTCAATCCAAACGCACGATTTTCGCGTCAACGTGGGCGGCGCCCGCACGAGCCAGCCCTATTCGGCGAGCGTATTCAACATCTCGGCGATGAGCTTTGGTGCGCTCTCCTCGAACGCGATCCTCGCGCTCAACGAGGGCGCCAAACGCGGCGGCTTCTACCACGACACCGGTGAGGGTTCGATCTCGCCGTACCACGTCAGGCCCGGCGGCGACCTGGTCTGGGAAATCGGCTCGGGGTACTTCGGCTGTCGCGACGAGCAAGGCCGCTTCAGTCCCGAGCGTTTCGCCGCGAACGCGCAGTTTCCGCAGGTGAAGATGATCGAGCTGAAGCTGTCGCAGGGCGCGAAGCCCGGGCACGGCGGCGTGCTGCCTGGCTCGAAGGTCAGCCCTGAAATAGCCGCGACGCGCGGCGTGCCGGTCGGCATCGACTGCGTGTCGCCAGCCTGGCACTCGGAGTTCTCAACGCCGGTCGGCCTGCTCCAGTTCGTCGACCGCCTGCGCGATCTCACAGGCGGCAAGCCGGTCGGCTTCAAGCTGGCGGTCGGCCACCCGTGGGAGTGGTTTGCCATTGCGAAGGCGATGCAGGAGACGGGGCTGCTGCCGGACTTCATCGTTGTCGATGGTGCCGAGGGCGGAACCGGCGCGGCCCCGGTGGAGTTCATCGACCACGTCGGCCTGCCGATGCAGGAGGCGCTGATGCTGGTCCACAACACCCTCGTCGGGCTCAACCTACGCGACCAGATCTGCATTGGCGCCGCCGGCAAGATCGTCAGCGCGTTCGACATTGCGCGCACCTTGGCGATGGGCGCGGACTGGTGCAACTCCGGACGGGGCTTCATGTTCGCGCTCGGATGCATCCAGGCGCAGAGCTGCCACACGGACCGCTGTCCAACGGGTGTGGCGACGCAGGATGCGTCGCGGTCCAAAGCACTGGACGTGCCCGACAAAGCGACACGGGTTTACCAGTTTCATTACAACACGCTGCATGCCTTGCAGCACCTGTTATGCGCGGCGGGCCTCGATGGCCCCGAGCAACTCGGGCCGGAGCATGTCCTGCGCCGTGTATCGCCCTTTGAAGTCCGCTCGCTTGCGGCGCTCTATCGTTTCCTGGAGCCGGGCGAGCTGTTGCGCGGAGATACGGAGCACGCTGTGTTCAAGGCGTTCTGGGACCGGGCGAGCAGCGCCTCGTTCAAGCTCAGTCCGTCAGGAGCTGTGCCGAGCTGTGGTTCTGATCCGTCCCAATAACCCGATCGTCTAACAGACCTCGGGCCGTGCATAGCCGCGATACGCTCCCACCGCAGCGGACTGCGTGGGCTGGTGCGCGATCAACCTGTTAGGCGCGAGAGCACGCGGACGCGCTCAGCGGCACAGCCGTGCAGCTCGCAGCATGTCCCCCGGCTTACGGGGCGGCGCTAGGTGCGCGCACCTCGAACTCACCCACGAGAATCTTGTCCTTCTTCTCGAGCAGCCGGACGGTCACGCGCTGATCCTGCTGGCGTGCGGTGCCGAAGTCGGTGCTCAGCCACAGACTGAGCGTCGGCGCGCCCGTCACAATCTGCTGGTCATCGCCGAAGTACACCGCCTCCACCTTGTACTTCCCAGGCTTGGGGTCGCGCAGCACGAACTCCTCCGGGCCGTACCCGCCGGTGTAGTCATCCGACAGCCGCCCCCCCTGATAGGTGTCCGGATGGCTGTAGAAGGCTTCCTCTCCGTTGGGGTCGGTGACGTGCAGGTCCATGTCGGAGTTGTCTGTGTCCCACGACAGCACAGCGCGGAGCCCCACTGGCAGGTTGCGCAGAAACCGCGGATCGACCCGACTGGTGTCGACGGCCACCGGCGCAGTCGCTGCCAGAGCGTTGAGCTCGGCAAGTGAAGTGATCTCGATGTCTTCGAAGCGACCATCCCAGTCGCGGAGCACGATCTCGTGCAGTAGGTCGACCGCCCGCTGGTGGTGGCCGAGCGCCGCGTGGGCGAGCGCGAGGTCGCTATAGCTCTGCGGTTCTTCGCCGCCGATCGCGAGCACCCGCTCGAGCACGGGAACCGCCAGATCGGCGCGGCCTGCCTGCATCAGCCGGTAGCCGAGTACGCGCAGGATGTGGCGGTCTTCGAGCTGCATCTCCGCAAGGTTGGAGAGCACCCGCAGCGCGAGCTCAGGCTGCTTTTTCGCGAAGAGGATGTCAGCCACGTCGAGGTAGAACGCCGTCCCCTGCGTCGCACGCTCCCGCTCGTCCAGGTACAGTGCGTAGACGGTGTCCGGAGCCGCAGCGCGGAGTCGCCGCGCGACCGGCGAGTCTGGCTGCCAAGGCTGAAGGCTGATCGTCGCGACGCCGGCGTCAGCGCGCATCGCTGCGATTTCCTCATCAGACATCCGGCTGCCCGTCACCTGGATGCTGTCCAGCGTGGTCGACTCATCCGCTGACGCGGCGGCCGCCATCTCCATCGGCGGGGGCGCAGCACGGGCTGCGGGTGCGAGCGAACGCTGTGGCGCGGGCCCGTCCATCGAAGTCGGGTCGTCGACGATCACTGGCGATGCGGCGGGCGGCGGGGGCATGGCGAAGGCGGCGACCGGTTTGGCGCGCGCCCGCGGCGCGTCCTTCGGGAAGCGTGTCTCCCACCAGGTGATGCGATCGCGCCACTGCTCGGCAACGCGTTCAAGCCGCGCCGTTTGGCTCTGGACCTTGGTCTTCTCGAGTTCCCGCGTAAGGGCCGCCACCTCGTCGCGGAGCTCGGCAGGTGGCGCGATGCCGTGACGGGCGTAGTCGCTAGCGTTCTCGAGCACGATCAGCGACGTCTGCGGCGTGACCAGGCCGAACTCGACCCCGAGGCGGCTGATCGCTGCGCGGCGTCGTTCGGGGTCGGCCTGCAGTTGGGCCATCTGGTAGTGCGCCCAGAGCCAGGCGGCCATGCTGCCCTCGACCGGCGCGGGGAGGGCGACCTCGGTCGTCGTTCGACCGTCCGGGCCGCTCATCAGCAGCACCAGCCGCGGATCGGCCTCGAGAAGGCGGCCTGCGATGCGCAGGCGCCCACCGATTGGGAAAGGCGACTCGGCCCGCAGGTCGGCGGCGCCCGCACCCTAGACAGCAACCAGGCGCGTCTGTTCGTGCAGTAGGTCGCGCGCGGCGTCGTCGAGGTCCTTGCGGCTGTCGAGCCGCACCAGCCGCCCGTGGCGTGCGTGTGCGAGCCCAGCCAGACGCGTGCTGTCGCCCGCCGCGCCGGCCTGCACGGCGTACAGGCGCTGACCTGCCCCGAAGCCCGGGAAGGGCGCCTGACCGTAGTTGAAGAGCCCGTCGCTGAAGAGCAGGTATTCGGGGACCGACGCGTCGGGCGCCCAGCCGTCGGTGCTCGTGGCGCCGTCGTAAACGGTGGACTCCAGTTCGCGGCGCAGCTCGGACCAGTTCCCGCCCTCGATTCGGAAGCGGCGCGCGGGCTCGGCGACGTTGCGCAGGCGAATGAGGTCCACGTCGAGGGTGCGTGCCGACGCGAAATAGCGATCGAGCAATGCGAGCTCGAGATCGTGTGCGCGCTTGGCGCCGGACATGGAGCTGTCCCAGACCAGACCGATGCGGGCGGGCAGGGCGCGCGGGCGGGACTTTACGTCCACGGGCACCTCGGCAACGAAGTACCGCTCGCCGCCATGAGACTGCACCTGCACGGCAGGCGCTGGGCTGGACGGAAAGAGGAGGGTTACACCGCGGCTGGAGCCTATCGATGCGCGGCTGAGCACAAAACGATGCAGGCCGGCCGAGGCGGGCGCGGCCTTGGGGTTTCCCGGCACACCGTCAACGCGCGGCGCCTGCGCACTGCGCGCGCGCAACTCGAGGTTCTCCAAGCGAGCGGCGAAGGCCAGCGGCAGCGTGACGGCGGAAGCGCCCTCGATCTGCTTCAGTGGCTCGACGAGTTCGACTCGGACCCGGCGCGTGCCGCCGGGAGCGAATGGGTAGACGCGCAGCCGGAAGAACTCGCCCTGGGTCTGCTCCAGAAGTCCCGGGTCGACGCCCTCGCGCTCGATCGCCTCGAAAACCTGCCGGCCGCGTTCCTTCTCGACCGGGACGGCTTCGCGCATGCGTCCGCCGACGTCGAGTGCGAAACCGACCACCTGTTGGCCGGGCTGGAGCGGGAACTGCAGGTTGCCTTCGAGCACCCGCGAGTTCGGGTTGCGAAATTCCATCTCGATCGTCGTGCGGGCCATGCCTGCCGCCGGCTCCACGGTGAGCAGCGCCGACTCCAGTTCAACGGGTCGTTCGTCCCCCTCGACCTGCATAAGTGTTGGTACAGCGATCAGCTGCGTGCGTTGCGCAAGGCCGGCCGATGGAATCAGGGCGGCAAGAGTTAAAGCAGCCAGGATGGCGCGCATGTTCCAGTTCCGTTTGGAGTCCACATACGGAACGTAGCTGGAAGCCGAGCGGGGTTAAAGGACCAGTGCACTGCATCGTCACGCGCAGGGATTCAGCACTTGGGCCGAGAACGAGTTACTCGCCGAGTCTGCGCCGCTCGAGGATGTCTCCAGCTTCGGTTGAGATCCAGTCGTGGCCGGGGCCAAACACGATGCGGACGGCCTGCCGCGGATCGGACTCGGTCTTGCCGGTTCTGTACAGCTGCAGGAACGTGCCGGGCGTCAGCAGCGCCAGGGGCCAGCTGATGTCGACCTGATGCTGATTCGTGGCCCGGCAGCGGGGGCAGTAGAGGAGGGCGCGCCCCGGTAAGTCGCCGCCTGGGCTCCCGATAGTGACGAAGTACAGATCCTCGGCCGAGGAGCAGTTGGAGCACGAATTGCCGTTCATCGCTGGTCCGATCAGCCGAGGTTGTAGGCGCCACGTCCGCTGGAGCGTGGTGTCATGTTCCACAGGAGCCGGCGACTGCTGGTCGCCCTGCCCAGAGTACGCTCAACCGTCGAACCTCTGAACGTCAGTGCGCGCGCTTCCGCTAGCACTGAGTGAAAGCGCTCGTCAGCGGATCTGGTTAGCAACGGCGAAGCGGTCAGCTCAGACAGGTATTAACGATTAACCCGATCGGGACGCGCAGGCGAGAGCACCGTAAGTCCCAGTGGGCCGGAGAAGGGCCCGTCGCGGTCGGTGGTGGGCCCACCGCGGCGCCTGCGCCTACTGCACGCCTTCCATGAGCCGGATGCCCGCTGCCGCACGATCGGTCGGCAATTGCACGAGCTCGACGTAGACGTCGTGGAGCATCCGGCACCTCGACAGCGGCGGCCAGGCTTCGATGTCGTCAGTGCGGGCCGTGAGCGCTTGGCGCGCATAGTGCGGTGTTACCACCGCCTGCGTGCTACTGCGATCCCACGCACTCGGCGCATCAGCGATCCCGTCCACGGCCGACTCCATTAGCCGGGCAATGGCAGCGAACCTGCGGGCGTTGGCCTCCGGGTCCGGCTCCTCGGAAACTGCCAGATACGTGCTGCAGGCATTCTCGTCGCGTTCGTCCAGCACCTTGCCCAGCTGTCCGATGATTTCGCGTCCCCACTGGACGACGTCGTCGCCGGGAGCGTGGGCAAAGGCGTGCAGCCGCGCGCCAACTACGAGCTCCGCGCCCTCGCGGGCGACCGCAGCAGCATCGCCCTCGAGCTGCGCGGCGCGCAGCCGCTTGACCGTATCGATGACATCCTCGGGGCGCGCCTGCGCATAGGCCATGAGCAGGCGTCTGACAGCGGGCATGCTCTCGTCGCGCCGCAGGGCATCGCCCATCAGCAAGACCGCCTCGTGCGAGGCATCGAGCCCGCGCGCGTCCACCGGGCGAAACCTCACGCCCTCCTGCATGAGCTCGTAAGCTGAAACCCAGTGCATGCCGTCGGCCGGCGTGTCGCTCCTCGCCTTCAGCAGCCGGGCGCTGAAGCCGGCTTCCTTGAGCGCCGCCTGTGTCATCGGCTCGGTCGTGCGCAGAGACATCGACTGGAACTCGGTGGAGACCCCGTCGATCAGTGAACCCAAGTGCAGGCCCACCACGGCATCGGCGACCATCTCGCGCTGGCGAGCGCCCGACCAGACGATCGCGCACGCACTCGCGCAGGTGCCGGTCACCCGGACAGGAATCAACCAGGCCTTCAGCTGATCGGCCACGAGAAGCGCCTGGTCGACGAGGCCGCCATGGCTGTCGATGTCGATGCGCTCGATGGGTCCGGCGCCCTTGCGCAGGCGATGAAGGTCGCGGGCGAAGTTCGGCCCAATTTCGCCCCTGATGGTGACGATGCCGTCCTGGACGGACATCTCTGCGTCGGGCATGGCCTCACGAGCGGACTGCAGCTCGTGTGCACTCAGCAGCAGAATGGCATCAACCGCGATGAGTAGCGCCAGCAGTCCACCCGCGGCCGCGGTCCTCGGCCGTGTCTGGGCGTCAGGCTTTCGCATGTAGGCCAGCAGCGCCACCATCGCGATCGCGCCCGTCACCGCCGCTGTAGCAGCCCACGCATCGAAGCCCTGCATCTCGAACGGAAGCTGGTCGCCGAGGTGGGACGGCACGAGCAGGCCGGCGGTCGCGAACAAGGCCAGCGCCAGCGAAAGGACCACGCCGCGAGCACTGCCGCGCCTAACCGGCACGAAACGACGCTCCAGCGATTGCCAGCGCGGCTCGCCCTCCATCCAGGACATCGTGCGTGGGCTGAGCTCGCCTCGACAGAACGCAGCCTCCACTTCCGCGGCATCGCGCGGGCCTTGCTCGCCTCGCAGATACATTGCCACTACAGCGTCAAAATGAAGCCGAAAACCGCGGCCCAGATGACGAGCCCGGTAATCACGAGCAGCACCTGGACCGCCCCGTCCGGGCGATAGGTCACCACCCACGGCCGGTCGCGATCCCACGGAGCGACCCCGTCGGTCTTCAGCCGGTTGTGGCTCGACACGAGGGTTAACAGGACCACCAGCGGGATGCCGAGGCCGAGGCCGCGGAAGTAGACGGAAAACTCACGTCCGAATGCCGCCGGAACGCCGATCGGCCGGCCGTCGAGGAGCGTCAGGCGCACGCCCATGAAGAACTTGCCCAGCGAAGTGCCGAACAGCCCCGTCAGCAGCGCCAGAACCGGAACCACGATGAGCGTCGAGAAGATCGCATCGGCGGCGCGGTTGTCTCCGATCATGTCGTAGAAGATCTTCTCGTGCAGCGCAGGGGCCACCGTCGCGAGCACCGAGCCCAGCAGCAGGCCCACCGACGCGCTGAAGACTGTAATGTCGATCATGCGCGCGAAGTAGCGGCGCCACGGATGTGGGCTCGTGTCCTGCCAACCATCGTCCTCGACCGCAAGCTTGGGCAACGCCGGACTCGCCGCTGCCGTGACAGACTCTGACCGAAACGGGTCCTCGTGCGGGAGTCGGGCCGGCCGGTCCACCGGCGGCATGTGCGGCGGGGGTACCGCGGCACCGCTCCCCGCAATCTCGGGCAGCGCTTCGCCCAGCGGCTTCCAGTTCGCAAAGCCCTCCTGCCAGACAGGGGTGTGTGAATCGATGAGGCCATTTCGCATCAGGCCGATCAGCCCGTCCAATGTGGACGCACGCGCCTTGCCGCCGGCCTGGTAAAACCAGTTCTCGCTCATTCCTTCTTCGCCCCGTTTCACTGCGTTACGCGTCACCGACATCCTTTTGTGCCAGGCACGCCCCCGTGGGGAAGGTACCACCGGCGATGCCGACGCGAACCTAGATTCCTTCTAGCGCGGCACGAGCAACCTCCCGGCCACGATGCTGATGCGCGGGGAGCAGTGCGATGAGCTTGAAAATCTTCGGAAGAAGAGATCGAAGGAACACGATTTCGACGAGGTCAAGTGTGGCCGGCTAGCTAACGGCGCATTCCACCTCGTGCGTGATCTTGCGGGGCAGTCGCATCTGAAGCTACTGGACACTAAAAGCACATGTTGACTGTTTGACGATCACATCGACCAGTCAGCTCAGAAGGCACTCGAGCTGGCGAAACGCGTGCTCGTCGTGACCCACTGCCTGCGCTAATTGCGCTGCGTCACGATTCCAATTGTGGCTGATCAGCCCGCGGGCGCTCACCGGTCGACGTCGGCTTCCAACCCGACGCGGACATCGACCGAAGTGGCAGCATGCGCACCAAAGTCACGCCTAGTGCTGAAGGCTCAACCTGTTCTCTGTCGCCCTAATTCACAACCACTAGCGCGAGCAGGGCGCCATGCGCATCGTGCCATTTGGCGCGATCAGGAGCGTGCCACCGCCGGCAGTCTGCACGAGCAATTCGCCGGATGCGGTCATCGAATTTCCGAGCGGAGCCGCTGGCAATCCACGCCAGGGCTGGAGTCTCCAATCCTTATCCTTACGGACAAGTTCGAAAGCCGCGCCGCGGTTCGCCGTCAGATGGGCGAGGCCGGACAAAACCACCACCCGTGAGCCAAGCCGGTGTATGCCCGTTACGTTGTGGGTGGCGATCACCTTGGTTCGGTTTCCGTCTTGGACGAACACCAGATCGCCGCCCCATTCTCCCTCGCTGGTTCCAACCAGCCAGCCGTCATCGAGGCGTAGCGCGACGTCCGGCACCGTCATTTCCGTGGTCGGCGCTTTCGCGCGTTCCGTTGGCCTGAGACCCGGTTCGGGCGGTGGCGGCGGAGGCGCATAGCGCGCCAGTTTCGGGTACGCAAGCGACATGAGCTGGATGCGTTCGGAATCAGTACTGCCATCCAGCGTGCCGGGCATCTCGCGAGATTCGACGGTCACGCGTTCGCACTCGGCGGCAGTTGATCCCATATGCGACCAGCTCCAGAACCGATCGATGGCGCGGCGTTCGGCGTTGTCCGCATCGGGCGCGGCTGGGGGCAAGGCAAGCTCTTCTAGCGCCGCGACTGCCGCTTCGCGTACCGGTGGATACCAATGGTCGCGGGCCAATCGCGCGAGCTCCGGTCGCGCATCGATCGCGCGCAACCGGCCAAGCGCGCGCACGGCGACCCACTGAAGGCGCACGTCGGTAGGATCCTGCGCGACTTTGGCCAGGAGCGGGATGGCAGGTTCGTAGCCTATCTCGCCAAGCGCAGTCGCTGCTGCAATGCGCAGCTCCCAGTCGGGGGCGTGCAGCAGCTCCACGACCTTGGGACCGGCCGAACGGCCTGCTCGGCCCAAGACAGCCACATCGCGGAGGGCGACAGGGTCACTTTCCGGGCCCAGGGACGACGCAAGTATGTCTCCCGCAAGTTCAGAGTGAGTGCCAATCAACGCGAGGTCGACGCTGTGCTTCAGCTCGGGACGCGTGCGCGATAGCGCCACGAGCCGCGCTTCGGCGGCGAGGCCATCCTTCTCCAACGCCGCGACCAGTTGGAGTGCACCCTGGGCCACCGTCGTCGAACTCGACGGCGATTCGGCGATATCCATCAAAGCTGGCGCTGCCTCGCCGCGCTCGTTGCCCATTTCCTTGAGCGCGGCCGCAAGCAAGTAGATGTCGTTCTCGCCACAGGCAGGCTTGCAGCGTGCATGCTTCACGATCCACGGGAGCGCTCGCCGGCCGGACAACTTAACGGCAAAGTTCTCCTGATTGGCGGGGGCATCTTCTGACACGAGGAAGCGCGCCACTGCCTCGCGAGCGGCCTCGTCGCTGTCCATGCGGCCGAGCGCCCGGGGCAGCCAGCCGAGCTTGCGATCCAGTCCGGCTTTGACTTGCGGCAGATAGACGGGATCGATGTTGGGAGTGTTGCTCAGGGCTGCCGCAGCAAGTTCTGCGACGTCTTTGTCCGGATCGGCAAGCAAGGAAACCAGTCGAGCGGTCGCGCCTTTTACCGTGCTCATACGCTCGATCAACGCTTGATCGGAAGCGTCGAGGGAGTTGTATTCATCGGCCCTCAGCGCGAGAAAGCGCAACCGCTTTACGCAGGCATCGAGATCGACGCAGGTTTCGGGAACAGCGGGCGTTTTCGTCGCGGGCGAGACAACTGCGGTCGCGGGCGGAATTTCGGTAGCCACTGGGGCGGGTGTCGCGGCGGTGCAGCCACCGAGCACAAGCAGCATCGAAAGTCGAAGCGAATGGGCAGCGGTCATCGCCGCAGAATAGCGCAGCAGAGCGCGGCGTCGCTGTCCGTCAAGGGATTACCTGAAACATAAGGGGCCTCCTCCTAGAGGGCTGGCTTTCAGGCGCGATTTCGGGATTAGTTCGCTCCGCGCCCGTTCCTGGCCGAAAGCGGTTGCGATTCATAGCCCTGCACTGCAGTCAGACCGTTCGGTGTCGCCGTGACAGACAGCTAGGTGCCCGGACCTCCGCCTTGTTTGAATACAGATTTTCTGCCGATTGTGCCGCTCTTCTTTGCAGTCGGCTGACCCAATCCAGGTATGAGGAAGTCTGTAGCACTCTGGCCGCGCTTCGTCCGGTCGGCGAGCCATCGCGGCATTCGGCCGCGGCCAGACCAGGTATTTCGCTTGTTGTTGGGATCGCGGTACTTCGCCGGGACCTTCAATCGCTTCCGCGGTCGTCGGGAATGCTTGGCGACCGGGGAAGCAGGGTGAAACTCGACGAATTCTTCGATCGCGTAACCCTGAGAGACGGCAAACGCGGTTAGCTCTTTGCGAACAACGGCGAGAGGTCGGCGGGTGCCCAACAGCTTTTTCCTTTGCTCGGCCGCGGCTAGCAGGGAATTCAGCTCGCGAAGGCTGAGGCTCTCAATATCGATCTTCATCGCGCTGAGCGTTGGGCCGCGCCCTGGGCATGTCAAGAGCCTTGTAGACGCTGCAGGGCGATCGTGCGGGGGGCGATGGCCCCGCACCGCTGAACTCTGTCTGCCGATAGGGACGGGCGAGCCAGAATGATTGGCGGGGAATGGGTCTGCTTCCGACCCAAAGCGGACGTCGCCCCAACTATCGCGGCTTTGCGGTGGCGAGGATCCTGGTCAGCACCAGTGGATCAATCGGCTTGACCAAGTGATGGTCGAACCCGGCTGCCGCCGTGCTCTGGCGATCAGAATCCTGGCCGTATCCCGTCACGGCGATGAGCACGGTGTCCTCCATCTCCGGTCTAGCCCGCAGCCGCCGCGCCAGCTCATTGCCATCCATGTCGGGAAGGCCGATGTCGAGCAGGCACACATCGGGTTGGTCGGCCAGTGCGCGTTCGAGTCCCTGCCGGGATCCATGCTCGGTCATCACAGTGTGTCCGGAGGCCTCCAGGAACATCTCCAACATGGTCGCCGCGTCCTGGTTGTCGTCGACGATCAGCACGCGCAGCTTTTCGGATGGAGCGTTAGGCGTCCCATCGTCCACGTGACGTGCCCGGCTCGGCTCGTCCGGCTGCCTTGGCAGGCAGACGGTGAAGCGGCTGCCAGTACCCGACCCCGCGCTGGTGGCCGTCACGGTACCGTCGTGTAGCTCCACCAGGCTCTTGACCAGGGCCAGCCCGATGCCGAGACCGCCCTGGCTGCGGTCGGAGGTCCGCTCGGCTTGGGAGAACAGCGCAAACGCTCGGCGAGCCATGTCTGGCGACATGCCGATGCCGTCATCGGCGACGCTAATCGAGACCTTATCGGCCTCGGCCTCGATCGTCAGCACGATGTGGCCGCCTTCGGGCGTGAACTTGGCGGCGTTGTTGAGCAGGTTGGTCAGCACCTGCACGAGGCGCTTGGGATCGCCGGAGACGTCCGCGTTGCCGGGGGGCGATTGCAAGGTCAGATGGTGCTTGCGGGCTTCGATCAGCGGGCGAACCTGTTCGATCGCGGTCGAAGCGGCCCACTTCAGGCTCAGCCGCTCTTTCTCAAGCACCACCAGGCCGCGCGTGACGCGTGAGACGTCGAGCAGATCGTCGACCAGGCTCGTCATATGCTTGACCTGGCGCGAAATGATCTCGCTGGTCCTCCTGATGCGCGCCTCGTCGGTGGACGGCATCGCAAGCACGTCCGCGGCTGCGCGGATCGGTGCCAGTGGGTTGCGCAGCTCGTGGGCGAGCATCGGGAGGAACTCGTCTTTGCGCTTATTGGCCTCCCGTAGCTCCTGCTCGGCCAGCTTTCTGTCCGTGACGTCACGGTAGAGGGCCGCCAAGCCGTCCCCGACGGGAAACGCGCGCAGCTCGAACCAGACCTCGCGGCCGTCCGGGAAGCTGTAGAGGTGCTCCAGCAGAAGCGGTCGCTGCTCGGCGAGAACCCGTCGGTAGAGCGTCTCGACGACGCCGTCCCGAGTGCCCGGGAAAAGCTCCCAATGGTTCTGGCCGACCATCTGCTCGCGGCTCAGTCCGACCAATCGCAGGGCCGTCGGGTTTACCTCGAGAATCGTGAAGTCGCGATCGAAGAGGGTGAACCCTTCGTCCATGTTCTCCAGGACGCCACGATGGTGGGCCTCGCTCTGCGCAATCCGCCGCTCCGCGAAAACTTGCGCGGTGGTTTCATTGCACGCGCAGAAGAAGCCGCCGATATCCCCTTGCGCGTCCCGGACCGGGGAATAGAAGAACGAGAAGTGAGTTTCCTCGCGGTACCCGCGCCGCTCCAGCCACACCTCGATCTCGTCCATCTGGACAGGCACGCCTGCGTACGCTTGCTGCACGATCGGGAGGATGGCGTCCCTGATTTCGTGGAGGACATCCAGAAGATCCTTCCCCAGCGCGTCAGGATGCTTATCTGCAAGGATCTCGGCATACGCATCGTTGTAGATGAGCGTCCGGGAATCGCCCCAAGCGACAAACATCGGCTGGTTGGACGCCAGGATGATCGGCACCAGGGTCTGCAAAGCCGAGTCCCACGTATGCGGTTCCCCGAGGGGTGACGTTGCCCACGGATACTCACGGCAACGTGCCGCCATCGGGGTGCCCGCGGAGAACAGGAACGAAGTGCGGTTCATCTGGGCAGTCGATTCCAAGCTGGAACCGATGGTAGCGGCTGCACTGCGATTGCCTAGTTCCTTGCGCAAATGGACCGCGACGGCGGAGGAAGTCTGGCCGAGCCGGAAGACCCCGCACGCGCGGGTGCCCTGATTGATGGGTACGCCGATATCGGCGCATCGGCGTTCCGGTCGCCGCTGACCAGCTTGCCGCTGTTGATCAGCCAAGGTCCGTGTGCGATGCGAAGCCGGCGGTCCAAGGAGGCCCATCCGTTCGTGCCAGCGGGCACTGCACCCCAGTGACGCGCCTAGGAGCCGGCTCTCCCTGTCTCCAAAATCGACGATCCGGCCGCCGCCCCCGGGCGACGGAGGCGACGTCGCCTCGCTAAGATGGCAGGTCCAAAGCACCCACTGGGCACACGATGGTCTGGCCTGTAGACGGCGGAAGAATGGGTGCGCGTATTCGGCAGTTCGATTGGGGATCGACCCCGCTCGGCCCGATCGAGCATTGGCCCCAGAGCGTTAGAACGGCCGTAGACCTCATGCTCGCCAATCCCCACTCGGTGTTGCTGTACTGGGGCTCGGACCTACTCGTCCTATTCAATGATGCCAGCCTCCCCATCCTGGGCGAGAAGCAGGAGTGGGCGCTCGGCCAGCCGTTCGGAGTGGTCTGGAGCGAGGTCTGGGAAGACTTTCGACCTCTGATGGAAGAGGTCATGGCCGGGAAGGCGCTTTACTTCGAAGATCAGGCCATTCCGATTGCTGGGCGACCAACGCGCCCGATCGGCTGGTTCACGTACTCCTACACCCCTCTGCGTGACGAGTCAGGACGCGTCCAGGGTGTTTTCTGTGTCGCCACGGAAACCACGGAAAAGGTGATTGCAGACAAGTCGCTGGTGGAATCCATGGACGAGGGCTTCGTTGTATTCGAGACCCTCTATGACGAAGGACGCGCTTACGACTTCCGTTACCTTGCGACCAACCCAGCGTTCGAGGCTCAACTCGGCGCCACAGTCCCTCTCGGCGGCACTGTCAGGGACGTTTTTCCGGACATCGAACGTAACTGGATCGAGATATTCGGCCAGGTGATGAGCACGGGCCGCAGCTCCCGATTTACACAGGAGCTGGCTTCGCAAGGCAAGTGGTACGACTGCTTCGCCTTCCGTTACGGCGCCGAGAACAGCACGCGCCTGGGGTTGCTATTTCGCGACGTCACGCAGGCGCGGCTGGTCGAGCAGGAACTCGCTCAGGCAAGCCGGCGAAAGGACGAGTTTCTAGCGATGTTGGCGCATGAGCTGCGCAACCCGCTGGCACCCATCGCTGCAGGCGCCAGCCTGCTGGAGATGGTCAGCGGCGACGCCGAGCGCGTGAAGAAAACCGGGGCGGTCATTGCCCGTCAGGTGCGCCACATGACGGGCCTGGTGGACGATCTGCTCGACGTGTCGAGGGTGACGCGTGGCGAGGTCAACCTCAACCTGTCGGAGGTCGACCTTCATCAGGTGTTGCTCGAATCCATCGAGCAGGTGCGTCCCCTTCTTAAGGCGCGAGGGCATGAGTTCACTCTGGACGCGCCGCCGCTGGCGGCTTTGGTCGATGGCGATCAGAAACGACTGGTGCAGACGTTTAGCAACCTGCTCATCAATGCGGCTAAGTAGACGCCCGAGGGTGGCAGCATCACGGTGTCAATGCGCGTGGAGCAGGAAACGGTCGAGGTCTCGGTGACTGACACCGGCCCGGGCATGTCGCCTGAGTTCCTCAAGCAATGCTTCGAGCTATTTGTTCAAGGTGAGCGAACTTCGGAGCGCGCTGGCGGCGGCCTGGGGATAGGTCTCTCCCTTGTGCGCAGCATAGTTGGGCTGCACGGAGGAACCGTTCGTGCTGAGAGCCCAGGCATCGGCAAGGGCAGTCGCTTCAGCGTATCGCTGCCTCGGGCCGCGGGCGGCAAGGACACGAAAACGCTCCTGTCACCCGCGGCCGAGCAGCACGGTCGTGCGGGTGAGCGCCTGAAGGTCCTGATCGTGGACGACAACGAAGACGCCGCCGAGATGCTTGGCATGCTGGTCGAGGCGATGGGATACCACGCCGTCATCGAGGGACGTCCGGTCGACGCACTCAAGCGCATTGACGTGGAGAGGCCAGATATCTGCCTGCTTGATGTGGGCATGCCCGAGATGGACGGGTATGAGCTTGCCCGAGCAATCCGCATGCATCCCATCTGGCGGCGGCTAACTCTGGTCGCCGTGACCGGGTACGGACAACCTGAGGATCGCGATCGGGCAATTCAGGCCGGGTTTGACGATCATTTTGCCAAGCCGCTGGACCAGGCGGCTTTAGCTCTGTTACTTGCTGATCACGCGCGCTCGAAAAAAACGACGCAGTAGTCTGCGACCATCGGTGGGCACTCGGCGAGGCCGTGATCCAAACCTTTCGAAAGCGCGCTGGTACTGTTGCGCCGGCGGTGGGCTAGACGATGACCACCTGCTGGCGGTGACCAGCCGACGTCCGCTTCCGACCCAAAGCATCGGTAATCGGGCGGGCCAGGATCAGGTCGGCTCTCCCTAAAAATCCAGAGCACTATGATCTGGCAGGAGAGACGAGATGGCGTACTACGCCGGTTTGGATGTCTCGCTGCGCTCGGTGTCGATCTGCATCATCGGCGACGCCGGAAAGGTCCAGCTCGAGGCAAAGGTGTCGGCCGAGGTTGATGCGATTGCGCATCGCCTTCGGGGCTTCAGCGCAGAGGTCACCAGGGTAGCGCTGGAGCGCCGACGGCTGTTCGGCTCAGTCGAGCCGCGCGTTCCCACGGCCGACGACGGACGCTTAGCAGCGTTTGCCGCGTCGAGAGGTCTGGCTTCCCAGCAATCAGTGCCCGCATCGATGTCAGCCCTTCGCCTGTGCCACGTGGCTGAGCGTAACCAGCCCGACTCCACCCACGAGGTTGCCCAGTGCGTCGATCCCCACGATCTCGAGTATCCGCACGCCGTCGATCGAGGCTCCTGCAAGAACGCCGATGACCAGGTGTAACCCGGTGACCACGACATGGTCGAACGGCCCGGCCGCTAGCAGAAAACCGACGATCCACGCCATCAGGATCCGTCCGAAAACCATGTCGGTCCCGAGCAACGCGTAGGAAAGCGAGGCCACGAGCGCGCCCCCGATGATCGCCGAAACGAATGCAGCCAAGTGCCCGCGGCGCGCGATTTCCTCGGCAATGCTCGCGAGCGACTCGCGGGCGCCATGCGGCAGCACGCCGTCTGTCGTGACCAGCCATGCAAGGATGGCTCCGCCCAGCGCGTTGAACAGCAACGTCAGCACCCACAGGCGGGCCACGCCGCCAGCCAGCCGCCCGTGCCCATCGTCAAACACGGAGGCAAGTGGATCGAAGAAGTTCTCGGTGAACAACTCAGCCCGCTGGACTACCAACAGCACCAGGCCGAGCGCGAACGCCGCGGCCCCCGCAAGCTTTGCCACCTCGCGCCCTTCGGGCAGAAACGCCGAATGCACGATGCCCATCGCGGCAATACCGAACACGATGGTGAAACCCGCAATGAACCCCGTTGCCGTCAACTCCAGCACTGACTGGCAGATCCGGCGGCGGCCTTCGCCAGATGCGCGCTTAAAGATCTCGCTGGGTGTCGGTGCAACGCTCATGTCCTGCCCCCCCCAAATAGACACAGGTTCTTGGCGTGCAGCTCAACAAGTCGTGACGACGACAGTTCCCGCTGCAACGCGGACTCAGGTCCAGGCCATCGAGAACTGCGCGGTATACCGCTCCAGGCGTTCTACCGCCGCAGCATGCCGTTCTGGGGCAGCGTCGCCGAGCCCGCGGCACTCGGGCACGGTGATTCGCGTCGCAGCATGCGACCTGCGTGGCCGGTCCGACGTCGACATTGACGAGCGATACAAAGCGGGGGCGCGCAGGGACTTCGCAATGGCGATGCGCGCCCACAAGCCCGACGTCAAAAAGGAGCTCGATCGCCCGCTTTCCACGCTTGAGAATTGCGGCGAGCTTGAAAGGACCTTCAGCCAGACGCCACGTTGAGGCCTTACGCGCCATAGCGGCACCAGAGGCGACAGAGCGGGGCCAAGGCAGGCGCCCCGCGGCCGAGTGGCCGGCCGCCACGACTCGGCGCATCGCGGGATTACTGACGCCCGTTCCACTGCGGCGGCGAGCTCCACCCGGAACTTGGCGATCGTTCCCGGGCTCAGGGCCTGCGCCGTCTGCTCGTCGAGCGAGAGTGCGCCGCGCGGTTGAGCCGGCCGCCTCTCTTTGAGGCCCTTGGGCGCTGAGTGACGCGTGAGCACACAGGCGTCAGGACCCGAAGAGGTAGCGCTTCGATGCGGAAACCCCTGCAACCGCTCCGGCGTGCCGACGCGATCCGAAACTCGTCTGCGCCTCGTACCGATGGCGTGTCGCGTAGCGTCTGGCCAGGCAGTCGCACGCCGGACGCCGCGCAATCGCCACGCTCGAACGCAGCGGCCTCAGCGGCCGTCGGTACCTCTCAGGTAGCGGCCACGCATCGTCGAATGCTTGCGTGCTGCCTTGCGTATGGATGCGCCTTAGACGCTGCCGCCAGCCCGTGTGAGGCTGAATCGCACTCACCGCAAGCACACGATACGGAGGCGCAAGGTGGGATCAGTAGGAACGATCGCGCCAGTATCTCGGTCAGATCGACAAATCTCGTAGAGGGCACGCGAATGAACCGCCGTCATGTTCTGCAGGGTCTTGCCTCGGTGGCTGCCCTGTCGCTGTTCAGTGGTTGCTCGCGCGCGGTCGACCCGGTGACGACCGCGGGCGCCGCGGGGCCTGCCGTCGTGTCACTGGACCACCCGGACAGCTTCTGGCGCAGCAAGGTCAGCCCGGCCGCGTTCGAGGTGCTGTTCGAAGACGGAACCGAGCTCGCCGGCAGCAGTCCGCTGGATAAAGAATGGCGCGAGGGCACTTTCATCTGCGCGGCCTGCTACCTGCCGCTCTTTCTGAGTGAGTTCAAGTTCGACAGCGGCACGGGCTGGCCGAGCTTTACGCAACCGATCGCTGGCCATATGGGCATCAGCACCGACTACAAGCTGATCCTGCCGCGCACCGAGTATCACTGTGCGCGCTGCGGCGGCCATCAGGGCCACATTTTCGAGGACGGTCCACCGCCACGTCGCGAGCGTTGGTGTAACAACGGTGTCGCGCTCAATTTCGTCCCCCAGGGCGAACCACTCCCTGCATTGCGAGGTTGATCATGTTCAAGAACACGCAAACAACTGCGCTGCGCTCCGCGCGGAACCTACCTCGATTTGCGCCCGCCTTGGGCGCGGCACTGATGCTCGCCACGCTCGGCGCCTGCGCGCAAAGCAATGGCGCACAGGCTTCGAAAAACGCCAGATCGACGGCGCCGGGCACCGCGGTTGCGGTGTTTGCCGGCGGCTGCTTCTGGTGCGTGGAGCCGCCGTACGACAAGCTACCCGGCGTCATCTCGACCACGTCGGGCTACATCGGCGGCAAGTCCGCCACCGCGACCTACGAACAGGTCTCCTCCGGCAACACAGACCACATCGAAGCCGTGCAGGTGCGTTACGACCCGCGCAACGTCGATTACCAGACCTTGCTCAACGTGTTCTGGCGCAACATCGACCCGGTCGCGGTCAACCGTCAGTTCTGCGACGCCGGCCCTCAGTACCGCAGCGCGATCTTCTATGGCAATGCCGAGCAGAAGCAGCTGGCCGAGGCGAGCAAGCGCAAGCTGGAGACATCGGGGCGCTTCGACCAGCCCATTGCGACTGAACTCATCGCCGCAACGACGTTCTACCCGGCCGAGGATTACCATCAGGATTACTACGTCAAGAATCCGAAGCGCTACAAGCTCTACCGCTGGAACTGCGGGCGGGATCAGCGGCTGGAAGAGGTCTGGGGCGTAGCAAAATAGTTGAGTGCCAAGGCGGCTGCGCGCGCGCGTGGACCCCCGACCGCAATCTCTCTGGCTTGCAGCCGATCTCGGCGTTGATCGATCCGCTCGCCGCCCACTGTGAGCTGTGCTGAAGCTGGTGCTCCAGCGCCATCCGCACCGCACGCTTCCGGACTTCAGGCGAATACTGGCTTGCTTTGCCCATGGCGCCGTCCTCTCAAGGTAAGGAGCCTCCGAGAACGTCGAGACGGTTTACCCCTCTTTTTCTCCCTATGGCCGACGCACGACTTTCCAGATCACGCCCGTGTCGGGCCGCGCGTTCATTCCCTTGGGAGTGAACTGGACGACACCGAAGTCGACGACATACAGCGCGCCATCGGGCCCCCAGGCAGTGGTGATCGGGCGACGTAGCCCAGCTCCACAACCCTTGATCCAGGCCGGCTTCCCGCATTTGTTGATGAGGAATGGCTCGGTCTCTCCCGTTTGCAGGTTGACACGCGAAACACGAAAGCCGGGCCAGGCTTCGGGGTCCTTGTAGTAGGGAATGATGGCCCCCCATTCGGCAACGAGCAGCTCGTTTTCTCCGTCCATTCCCCACTCAGGGCGGCCGAAGCTGAAGCCCTGAGTTGCCGCATGTGGCTGAATACGGACCAGCGGCTGCGGCGGCTGCCCGCCTTTCAGCAAGCGCTTCCGGGTTCCCTCGGTGAGCGCAAATGCATGGTTTTCCGGATTGCCCTTCCACTCCGGATCGTTTGGCCGCCGGAAGCGCTCGTCGGTGATCGGAAGACCGCTGTAGTAATCCGGCCAGCCATACCATCGCCCGGGCTCGATCGAGAGAATGGTCTCCCAGTCGTCGTAGAGCGGACGTGGCTTCATGATGTTGGCGCTGTTCTGGGTGACGATCAGCCGGCCCGAGGGGCTGAAGCCAAGTCCGAATACCGAACGCAGGCCCCATGCGATCCGTTCGGCGCCGGTCCCGTCCGCATTCACGCGATACACCGCGCCGTTGCACCAGAACTTGCCTGGCAGCACCTGGCCAGCGGTGGTGTCCACCCCGAGCGGGGCATACACCTCGGCCCGGATCTTGTCCTTGCCCGGGAAATACTGCTCGAGCTTATCCTTTACGAAGTAATCGACGCCGGTGACGGTGATGTCCTCGCAGGGGACTTCGTGCGCGTCGGGCTTGTTGAAGATGTCGACCAGCTTGATCCAGTGTGTCTCGACCGTGCCGCTGTTTCCCTGGGAAGACTGGACGAACCACATCTTTCCTTCCCGATCGAACACCGGTTTCGTGTTCAGGAACTCGCCCCAGGATGGCAGCCCGTCAATGATCGTGCGCCACTCACCGGTCTGCGGGTTGAGCGTCGCGTAGCGCTGCCGGCTGGCGAGATAGAGCAGCCCGTCCGCAGGATTGAACGTCACGCCGGTAAACGGCGGGACGATGCCTTCGGCCGGGACCGGCTGGCCGAATTCGACCTTTCGCAGCACGTCGAGCGGTACGGTCTTGTCATACACGACGCGATGCGCGCCGCCGGGCATGATCTGCAGAAGACGGGCTTCCGGCGCGTTCGGCGGCGCGGTTCCGTACGTGTGCCCGCCGGCTTCGGCAACGTAGATCTCGCCTTTGGGTCCGAAGGTGATGTCGGTCGGGTAATCGAGCCCCTGCGCTACGACCTCGACCGCATATCCGGTCGGCACTTTGATCGCAGAGGGATCCGCCGGGAGGCTCTGCGGCTCGCTGTGCTCGGGCTGCTGACCGGGATTGCGCACGCGCGCCGACTGATCCGTCCCGACGTAGTCGAAACCGTCGGGCGGCTCTGGACTGGGGCTCGTCTGCGCCTCCATCGTTGCACCGCCGCCGGACGGCCCCGCTGCCGGGATCGAGCCCAGCTGCGCGGGGTCGTCGTCATTCGGCTGCATCCCCACGCATCCAGCGCCAGCGAACAAAAGCACCGCCAGGGCGCTGGCGAGAGGGGCGCGCGACAGCACGCGGGATTGGGCTCGCATGTCGATCTCCTTCGATCTCACGCGCCGGCAGCGCGAACGGTTTGGGCTCCCGCGCCGGCACGCTTCAGATGGGTGCTGTATCCATCCTTAATCCGGCGCGGTGAACCGATCGTGATCGCACTCTTTGCGCTTCGTGGCGAAAAGTTGTGCGCCGGGAGCCCTCAAGCGCGACGCTGGGACGCGACGCAGCGGTCGGCGCCGGCCCATCGCTCGGATCCAGGTTTCACCACCTGACTACGTTCAGGTACCTAGCGTCGCCTGGAATTTCCCAGCGGAACCCGTGATGACAAGACAGGCACTCCGCCACCCGAGGCGAGCAGCCGGTACTGCCGCGGGCTGCGCATCGCTCGTGGTGGCGGCCCTCTCCCTGCCAGCTCCGGCTGATGAGCTCACGGCCGAAACGCTGGACGCGGTAGTGGTCACCGCCGATCGCATCGCGACCCCGCTGTCGGCTTCGCCCACCGCGGTCCAGGTCATCGAAGGCGACGTGCTGCGCAGCCTGCCGGCCGGCGACCTCGCCGAGGCACTGGCAAGCATGCCGGGGATGAGCTTCGTGAGCCTCGGAGGCAGTTCAGGACGCCCGGTGCCCATCACGCGTGGCTTCTACGGCGGTGGCGAGAACGGCTACCTGCAGATTCTCGTCGACGGAATCCCCATCAACCGCTCGGAATCCGGCGTCGTGGTCTGGGACGCGGTGCCGCTGGAAGCCATTGAACGCGTCGAGGTCGTCCGCGGCGCGAGCTCCGCCCAGTACGGCGACGCGGCGGTGGGCGGCGTCATCAACATCATCACGCGCGACGGCGACTGGTCGCTGATCGGGGCTGAAGTGGGCAGCTTCGGGCAGCGTTCGGCCCGGCTCTCACTCGGCGACCGTGACTCGTTCCTCAGTCGCCAATACGCCGCCTACGAAGAAACGGACGGTTTCCGCGACCACTCGGCGCGACGCGCGTTGACCACGGGTTCGGTTTCCGAACTCGCGGAGTGGAGCGGCGGCCGAGCTTACCTGCGAACGTCCTCCTACTCGGCGGAGGCGAAGTTGCCGGGCGCACTGCCTGCGGACGTCGCGGTGATCGACCCCGCGGCTAGCGATGTGTTCTACCGCTTCGACGCCGAGGACGAGGATCGGTACTCCGGCACCCTCGACGTCGCCTGGCAGCCTGCGCCCGGACAGACGATCCAGACTCTGGTAACGGCCACATATCGCGACGCGGAAACCGTGCGGACGCTGCCGCTGGCGCCATATTTCGCGGATACCCAGCGCAACGACCTGACCAGCCGCGAGATCGAGCTGGTCACGCAATGGACCCGTGACGCCGGCGGGCGATTCAAAGGCAACTGGCTGCTGGGAGCGGAGGTGGGTCGGACGTGGCTGGACTCGGACTATGCGCTGCTGCTGCGCGGCCCGGCATCCGTGTACGACGGTACGGGTGCGGCGCCGGCGCTAACGCCGCTGGTCGAGGGCGAAGTCACGCGCAGCGCGCTGGCCTTGTTCGCACAGCGCGACTGGTGGCTGACGCCGGACGTGCGCCTGCTGGTAGGCGTACGCGGCGATCGGCTGGTCGACAACTCGAGCATCGACGGCAGTCCGGACGGAGCCGACGACGCGCTCTCCGCCTGGAGCGGGCGCACCGGCCTGAGCTGGCAATATCTCGACACTGCGCATGCGGCTGGCTCGGCGTACGCGGCTGTCTCGCGCGAATTCCGCGCGCCCACATTGGTGCAGTTGTTCGACCCGCGCCCGATCCCGACGCCGTTCGGCGACATCACCCTGTCCAACCCCGGCCTCGAGCCGCAGGTCGGCACCGGTTTCGAGGTCGGCTTGAATCACCGCATGCCCTTCGGCGGCCCCGGGGAGGAGGGCTCCATCGCTGTTTCGCTGGCCGCTTACCGGATCGAGCTGCGCAACGAGATCGACCTGGACCTTGCAATCTTCCGCTACGGCAATATCGGCCGCAGCCTGCACACTGGCGTGGAAGCCGGCGTGGAAGCCCGGTGGGGTGCCTCGACCGTGTTTACCAACTACACGCGGCAGGACGTCGAGAACGCGGAAACCGGTCTGCAGGTCAAGGCAATCCCGCTCGACACCGCGAACATCGGCTGGCGCTACGGCCGCGCGCGGGGACTAACCGCGAGCGCGGTGGCCCGGTACGTCGGCGGGGCGTATCTAGACGATGCGAACACCGAGCGCCTCGACAACGTCACCGTCGTCGACGCCCGGGTAGGTTATCGCTTCGACGACGTGCTGCTCTTTCTCGAAGCTGCCAACCTGTTCGATGAGCGCTACGCATCGACCGGCTATACCTTCGATTACCAGACCCTGGAGGGCGGGTTCGCGCGCCAGACCTACCTATACCCGGCCGCGGGGCGCTCGTTCCGGTTCGGCCTGCAGTGGTTCTTCTGATCGAGCCGATCAGCAAAAATAACAACCGCCGCGTGTTGGCCGCGGTACAGGGCCCAACCCTAGCGCACACCTCGGCCAGGTTCCACGGCTAATGCCCCGGCTATGCCGGGGCTTTTTAATGACTGCCTCGCGCGAGTGCCGCGCGAGCTTGGCACGCTAAATTCCCTGCCCGCCGGCCAAAAGCCGTCAAAGAGATATCCAGCATGGTCGACGGTTTTGCCATTGGTCTAGGCGGAGTGCTGGTCGGGCTGGCACTGCTCGACGTGTTCCTGACAGTCCTGTACAGCCGTGCAGGTGTGGGTTTACTAACGCCCCGGCTTTACCGCGCAACGTGGCGTCTGCTCCGGTTTGTGGGCGGACTCGCGGGCGAGCGCCGAGAGGCTGTGCTGTCGTTTTCCGGCCCGGTGATGATGCTGCTCACCGTTGCGATGTGGTTCCTGCTGTTGCTCGTCGGCTTTTCGCTGCTCGTGTGGCCGGCGCTGGGCGATGCGATCGTCAAGAGCAGCGGGCCGACACCCACCGACTGGTGGAGTGCGGTGTACTACGCAGGATATTCGCTGACCACGCTAGGTACTGGCGATCTTGTCCCCCGCACGGCAGCCTACCGCCTGCTGATGGTGGTCAAATCCTTGGTTGGGTTTTCGATCATTACGCTTGCGGTCACGTACTTTATGGCCGTGTACTCCTCCCTTGTCAGGCGTAATACGCTAGCGCAGATGCTGCACCATTTGTCCGGCGCAACGGGCGATGCGGTACAGCTCCTGATTCGAGTCGAGCGCAGCGGCTGGCTGACCGGAGGCAAGGGCGGCTTCATGGACGTCGGGCTTGAGGTACTAGGGCTGCTCGAGTCCCATCATTCCTATCCCGTGCTGCACTACTTCCGCATGCGCGACCCCCGCTACTCCATGGCCAGGATGGCTGTCCTCGTCCTTCAGCCGCTGACCTTGGCGCGAAGCGTCCTGGCAGCGTCCGAACGCGAGAACGAACTAGCCGCTGATGCAAGCATGCTGTGGGGTGGGGGCATTGATTTGCTGCGGCAGGCAGGCCAATCGCCACTCGATCGGCAGGCACTGAATGGGCCGGACCCGGCCGACCGGTCGCACTTCAGGCTGGCTTGTAGGCAGCTTGAAGACGCTGGCGCGCAACTCGTGGGAGATCAGAGTGAGGCTGAGGAGAAGTACCGCGCGCTTAGAGGGCAGTGGATCGGTGCGGCGTCGGCGTTCGCCGAACTAATGGGACATCGATGGGAGCAGGTCGAGCCCGGGCACGACCGACAACCAGACTCGAAGTGAGGTCATCTGGTCGCCAGCGCAGAGCCGGCACGAGGCTGGCTTCCGTCGTGCCTGGCGGCAACTAGGCTGTGCCCGGTGCGCGATAGTCTTGCGACTACTGCGGCCGCCCGCGGCATGTGCAACGCTTTTCAACGCCAGCCCCGCTACTAGCGTTCCGTAGCGCGCGATCGCTCCAGCACGGATGCGCAGCGACGCGAACGGGCAAGACAACACGCGCCCGATTTTTCAGGAAGGTCCGCTTCTGGCCGAAAGCCGACATGCCCGCTTCCAGCTGAGTCAAAGGGCCGGCGTTGACAGGTCGGCCGGTGTCGCAGCCTGAGAGACAAGCCGATCCGATCCTGCCGGTCCACTCAGGAGGGGCGGTGATGGCAAGGAAGCGAATGTGCGGCATGTGCGGCATGTGCGGGCGAATAGCTTTCTGCACGCACGGGTTTCTTTGCCTAGCGAGGGGATGATCGACTCGCCGTAGCCGGCCATAGCGATCCAGCGCGAGCCTGAGCCCAGCTGCATTGGGGAGCTATCGTTATGTACTGAAAAGAAGAGGGCGCCAAAGGCGCCTTCTTCTTTTGTTCTAAATGTGCCTGAAGCGCACTACTTCCGCTGATCGTGGGGCACCACAATCTCTGCTGCTGCCTCTGCCCAATTCCCGGATTGATCGACGGCTACATAAGTGGCTCTGTAGACCCGACCCACCTTGTTGCTGCCCAACCGCATAGCTCGAACCTTGAACTCCCTGTCATCCTCGCCAATGACGGCTTCGGCAATGTCGCCGGGCGAGCACTCTGCGCACTCCACGGAGACAAGGCGCACGATCGGGCTCGGATCTGTTTCGTCCGATGCTTCAAGCTCGATAAGGATCGGGCGCATTTTGCCGTTGGGCGGCCAGATCGTTTCCGGTGTCGCCCGGGCCACGATCGTGGGCGGCAAAGTGTCAACGTTTGGAGCGGGACCTTGAATATGCACCAGCTTCTCAGAGGCCGTCGTCATCGGCCCGTCAATCGTTACCGTCCAGTTGGTGGACGTCAGCGGTGCACGATCCGACTCGGTTTCAATGATGAAGCCAACCCTCATTTGCCCCGGTTGGATAGCAGCTGCCGGACTCTCGACCTCCCAGGCCACGCTGTACATATCGCTCTCTTCGAGTGGCGTCACGGTAGATACCCAGCCACGCGGCGCAAGCAGCCTTTGAGGATGGTCGCCCTCCAGTGTCGGCTCTCCGATGTAATGGTCGAACCCGACTTCAAGCCCTGTGATCGGCGAGTCACCGTTATTGGTGACGACGTAGATGTACCGGATCTTGTCCGGCGTGACCTCCTTGTACACGTGAACTTCGGCGGCATCCCGATCGCGTTGCGCGGCTACGCCCATCCCCGCGCCCAGCAGCGAGCCGAGCAGGGCGAGAAGCGCACAAACTTTCAGTCTCTTTCGCATTGGTGCATTCCTCGTCTGTTACCGCGGGTGATAGTGGGGCGGATCGTTGACGGGCCACGGTCGGTACATATTGCAGCTCGCCGCCACCGTATCGACCGTATGGCCTGCGGGCAACCCGCGAATGCTGACGTCGAAGGCGATTCCTCTCGCATGCGGCGCGTTGGGGTTGCCGGCAGCCGGTCGCTGACTCACAAGCAGGCTATGACCCTGGAATTCGCTTCGCACTTGGCTTTTCAGTGCCGAGCACTCGGCGTTGGTGTTGTTGCGGAGGAGCTTCCAGCGGTCCCACACCTCTCTCAGGTGGGTCTGGTAGCTCGGCGGGCGATACGCCGAGCTCAAGGACCAGCTTCCGCCCAACTGAGCCACAGCTTGCTTCATGCACGCCAAGCCGGTCTGGGCCGCGGGCACCAGCCTGTCGATCACGATCCTGTTGCCGCTCTCAAAGCTGATCGCAGCCGGGTCCGTGATGGGAGACAGGGGCGGCACCGGGCAATTGGACAGGCTGAATCCGATCACTTGCCCCTGGGTCTGGTCACCCCAGCCATCTTGCTGGACCCGAAAGACAAACCTGACACGCTGATTCCGCCATTTGTTCAGGGACTGAGACAACGATACGCGCGGGCTCGTCCAATACGTGCCGTACTGTCTGCCCGGCTTTCCGAGTCGCGTCACGAGCTGAACTTCGCCGTCAGGCGTCTGCATGTAGATGTCGTACCAGTCCCATACCCCCGCGTCGTACGTCTGCATGAGGTACGAGAGGACTGCAGTGCCCCCATCGTTTACATCAATGTCGACATAAAACGTGCTGAAACCGGTCGGCTGTAAACCCGGTGCCCGCTCACCCGTGTCTGGGTACGGATACGGCGTATCCCACCGGCCGACGTTCGCGTCGATGACGTCGTTCGGCGACCTCTTAACCGTGACGTAGCCTACACTGCCCGGAAGCTCGCCGGCAGCAACGACTTTCGCGGGCAGCGGTGCCTGCGCTTCCGCGATTCCCGGCCCGAACAGGGCCAATAACAACAGTGCTCCAGCCGTTTTCCTTGACGCGAAAACGCTCATATTCCATTCCCCTTCATTCCCAACACTCCTGTGCTGCACGATGAAACGTGAACCCGTCCTTTAAAATTTCGCGCGAGGCGAAAACATGGGTCAATAGTTGAGCGAAGTGCCTAACGGAGCGTCATGAACCTCGCTTGGCGACGGGGTAGCCAAGCGGAAAAATGTGACTCGACACCTGGTCTGCAGAGTTCCCGAGATGTACACCGTGCTGGCCTACAGCTGCGCCCTTTGCGGGCTCGCACTTTGGCCAATGTTCCCCGGTGCGCAAAATCGTTGAAGATGTGCGCTCGCATGCGGCTCGCACGCATCAAGCGCGAACGAGGCGTTCTATCCGCGCCGGATGTGTGGAGCCTGTCCTGGGCAACGGAGAAGCGATGCACTGCGGATGGGGAGCCCTCGTGACTCGGCTGCTCCGGTTGTCGCGGCACTGGAAAGCATCGCCGCGCGTGACGTTGCTGGCGGGACGATCGAGGAGGAACTCAGCAAGAACGCCACGCGCTCGCGTAGGAGTGCCGCCGGGGCCCGCGATCGCCGGGAACACTCCGCTTCTCCACATTCGAAGGCACACGCTGCGCGCCGGTATACACGCGGCTTGGATCCCGATCGTCCGGCCATGATCCAGTGCTCGTTGCTCTGCGGGACTCCGCTCTCGGCTAGATCTGCCTGATTTGTGAAAAGTGCACTGCGACAAGCGTCGTTGGGCACGTCCCACCAGTGGGCAGTCCATCGGTCGGCTTGGATGGCCTCTTCGGCCTCGTGCTGCTTGGCGACTTCAGCCGCGTACTCGCGGACGACGCCTTCGTTCGTAGGCATGGCCGACTCTCCCTATCGGTCGCGATCCTGTCCCTAGGATCGGACGGAGCATACCCCACTCGGGCGGAGCGCGCAGGACGCCGCCGCCGATCGCACGGCGGGCTTCGCCGAAGCGTGCATCATCGCGGCGGACACCACGTTCAACGGCACCCGCCTGATCCGCGCCCGCGCCAGCACGGCACGCGCGCACATGGCGAAGCTCGGCGCGGCCCTGGGCGCGGTGTCCGGCATTGTGTTCGAGTGCCCGGGTCACGAGACGGTCTCCGGCGCGCGCGACACCATTTGCCGCCCCGAGGTAGAAGCGGCCGTCCAACAGCATCGCCCCGACGTGGTCGTTCTCAGCGGGCTACGCGCTGATTCTCGGTACCGATGGCGCGATCATCACGGGCAAGGAGAACTTCGTGCGTGCGCGGCGCATCGCCTTGGATGCCGTCGTGGTCGGCGTGCACATGGACGCGGTGAGCCATGCGAGTCGAGCGCGCAGGGACTGCGGGAGTTCATCGCGGAGCAGAACATGGACCCCGGCGAGCACGCGCGTTCCGGCCGATGGCGGGTCCGGCCGGTTCTGAGGTGATTCCCCGCGGTGGAGCCCCAGGTGCTTGGCCGCCGCGGCAGTAGTCGGAGCAGGTTGCGGCGTCCGCTCCTGGCCGAAAGCGGACTTCGGATAGCGAGGCAGAGCCGATGTCCGCTGTCGACCCAAAGCGGACATGCGCTCGCCTTGGTTCACCGCTGGCGGGCTTGGTCTGATCGACGGGGCTCCGACACCACTGCGGGCGCATCCGTGCAACTGGCGGGCCGGGTTGTCGACCACGAAGCCACGACCCTTGACGAGCTTGCGCAGCGGCTTGCACTTCACGTCCGGTGAGATCGGCCGGAGCCCGAACGGCGGTTGTGCCAAGCGCCCAGGCCGCTGCACGCAGCCCCTGCGCGCCCGTCTGACGCGCACCCGGACCGCGCGGCAGCGCGCCTGGTCAGCCCGCCTGTAGGCGTTGTCGACGGGCGCCGCCCAGACGCCAACGAAACGGCACGAAGTTCCCGGCTCGTTTCGCACGCATCAACAACGCGACCGCAACCGTGGTAGCGAGCACGAGCGTAGGTACCGAAGCCTCGACACCGAATGCTCCTCCGGTGAGCCACTCTGGTCCACTGACGGTCGAACGCAGCCAGCCGTCCATCTGCAGGCCGGACACCGGGATACCGAACACCCCGCCGAGCATCAGGTTCCACGCGAAGTGCGCGCCAATCGACGCCCACAGGCTCCTGGTCAGCATGTAAAGCGCGGCAAGCAGAAGACCGGCCTCGACCGCGATCGCAAGCGACGACCACACGGTCGCCCCCGGATTGCCCATGTGCCCAAAGCCGAACAGCAAGGCCGATGCCAGCAGGGCCAGGACCGAACCCAGCGATTGCTCGATGATGCGGAACACCACGCCGCGCAGCAGTATCTCCTCGGCGACCCCTGACGAGATAGCGATCATCAGCGGTGCGAGCATCACGCTCGCCGGGTTCGAACCGATCACACGGTAACTGCCGAGCGCCCACAGCAGGCCGACGACGACGACCATGAGGCCCGCGCCTATCCCCACGCCGAAAAGAAGCCCACGACCGGCGCCCGCGACACCGAGCTCGGTCGCCTCGCGGCGCTCCGTCCAGCGCACGAGCAGACGGTATGCAGGAATCGCCAGCAACGCCACTGCAAGACCGGAAATCACGACGATTGGCAGCGGCACGTCCGACACGCGCGAGGACGCGTTTATCCACTGAGCGAACGCCGGAATCGCCATTGACCCGTGCAGGGCGGCCATAACGGCTATCTGGATCGCGAACGGCATCGCCGCACCCAGCACGAGGCGCGTGATCGCGTGCCCCCGTACCTTCTCCCAGAGCGACGCGGCTGGTACCTCCGCAAGCGTGGACGATGTCACTTCCGTGGCAGTTTCCATGTGACCTCCTGTCAGTGTTGAAGCAGCATGCCAGAACCACCTGCAGCATGCAGACGGACGGGTGCGCTCGGCAGACGTGGGCGCGTGCTGTTTGTCGGGGCGGCGCTGTTGCGGACCGTGCGGGGCGGTCCATTGTGTACAGTGCGACCGCGCGGCTCCCGTGTCGCTCGGCGAGCGCCTAACACGTGAGTTAAGCCGCGCCGCGAAGCGGCGTCGGCTTGGACGAATTGTTAGGCCCGGCGGGTTAACAAAGTAAGTGCAACACCCGCGGCACCTAAATCTGGGACGGTGAGCCGGCAGACTGAAGGAGATCACTCGGGCAAGAGGAGATCCCTTCTGTACAGCCAGCTCACCGAGCAGGAACGATACACCGTGGGCGTTCTGAAGCGACAAGGCATGTCCGGACGCTCGATCGCCGGCTTGTTGGGCCGAAGTCCCAGCACGATCAGCCGTGAGATCCGACGCAACGCCTGCCATGCGACCGACGGTGCCTACCGACCCAGCAAGGCCCAGGAGCGCACGAACGGCCGACGCCGAAGATCGAGGCGAGTCAGGCAGCACGACGTGTCCGTCTACGAGGCGATCGAAGGCCTGCTGTCCGAAGAGCAGTGGAGCCCGGAGCAGATCGCCCGCTGGCTCGCGCTGAACGATTTGGCGCGCATCAGCCACATGACCATCTACCGCCACGTCCGGGAAGACCAGCGTCGCGGTGGCAGCCTGCGCGCGTCGCTGCGACAAGGCCGGAAGAGGCGGCGCAAGCGGACGTTCGGCGTGGAAAAGCGCGGCCGTCTGCAGGGAAAGCCGATGATCGACACCCGCCCGGAAATCATCGAGACACGCAGCGAACCCGGGCATTGGGAAGGCGACACGGTCATGGGCGCCGTCGATGAGCGCGACTGCCTGCTGACTCTCGTCGAGCGCAGCACCGGCATCGCCCTGGTGGCAAAGCTGCCGCAGCGAACGGTGACGGCGGTGAACCGCGCAACGCTGAAGCTCGTTCGTGAAAGCGGTCTGCCGTTCAAGACGATCACATGGGACAACGGCACCGCGTTCCATGGTTACCGCGAGCTGGAACAGGCAACAGGCATCCGCTGCTTTTTCGCCTACCCGCACCGACCTTGGCAACGGGGCAGCAACGAAAACTTCAACGGCCTGCTTCGACAGTACTTTCCTAAGCGCCGAAGCCTGGCCAGCGCCCGACAGCATCACTGCGATGCCATCGCACATAAACTCAACTCAAGACCCCGGAAGCGCTATGGCTACAAGACACCGATCGAGCGATACGAAGAACTACGCCCGGTGTTGCACTTGGGGTGTTAATTCACCAGTCAACCGACCAATCTCGATCTTCGGCTGTTTGAGTAGCCTCAGGCTATCCCCTATCTGCTCGACCTCTCGCGTGTCCATGCTGAAACGTTCAAGCTCAGTTTTCCATGTGCTCAGATCCGCCAAAAGGCGGTTGAGGAGGAAAGCAGATGCAACGTGTTTGTCGCTGTAGCACTGCCAGTCGAACTCATCAAAGCCGGATGTGTCAGTCAATACGAGGTCTTCAAAACTTAGCCGCAGCTTGCGTAAGTGAGAGTATTCGCGGAAAAGCGTGCTCACCTGCCGCTTGATTGATCTGGCCCAGAGCTGATGGTGCAGATAGAGTTCGCCTCTTTCAAGTAATTCTCTCGACACAGGCAGAATGAACGGAATGCAGTTGCCGGAAGTCCAATTCCCAATGATTGCAGCTACGAGTTCGTAGTATTCGCCGGAAGCAAGCCACCGATCTCTAATGATTTCAACCGCGTGCTCGATCGTCTTGGCCTCTCCAGAGCCCACCAGAGCATCAATTTCACGTTGGAATCGCGACGTTCTCAATTTGACTCCTAACACCTGAGTTAAGCCGCGCCGCGAAGCGGCGTCGGCTTGGACGAATTGTTAGGCCGCGGCCGCGGCTCGACGCTGCGAACCGCCAGCCAGAAGCTTAGTGAGGCGCCGAACAGCAGGACAATGGGCGCAAAAAGGTCAGTGACGACGAGTATCCAGTTCCAGGCAGACGAGTCGCGGCCAAGGCTTACCTGCCGCATTACCAGGTACTCAACGATCTGAGATAGCGGCAGCCACGCGAGCAGGCCTACCACTGACACGATAAGTCCCGTCGTGGCTCGAGTGCGCAGGCGTCGATGGAGTGTCCAACAGCCGACCATCACGAGCAATAACGACGCTAGCCCGACCACGCTGAGGATGATTTCCGGATCCACACGGAGGCCTCCCAAGCGGCCTAACACCCAAGTTAAGCCGACCCGCGAAGCGGGGTCGGCTTGGACGCGTTGTTAGGCCCGAAAGAGTCCGAAGCACCTCGACACTCGCTGGCCAGGAAGAAAGCTAGAGGTCGCGCCGGACGCTCACAGCAACGAGGCGATCTTACCGGTCCGTGGCATCCGGAGGCGGTCAGCTCGGCGGCCGTGCCCGACAAGCGCCCGGCACCAGGCGACAGTGCGTTACAGAGTAACGCCCGGAAGACTAGCCGGGGCGCGAACCGAAAGAGCGGAGGACCCGATGCGGCCGAAGGCAGCCAGCTGTCCCGAACGGAACTACCGGCGCTACGACATAAGCCGTGGTGCCTTTGCCTCGGTGCGACGGCGGTCCGAAGCTGCGCAGCACACCACCGACCAGGACGGCGATTGCTGCCCGCCTAACACCTGAGTTAAGCCGCGCCGCGAAGCGGCGTCGGCTTGGACGAACTGTTAGGCCCTTGGCCGGGTGGCTAGGGCCGCCTCTAGGGTGCCCTCAAGGTCCGCAAACGAGCAAACCGCCTCACCTACCTGAGCGGTTCTCGCGTCGCAGTCGAGGGTAACGGAGACGCCGGGCGGACGGTGATTGCCTGGAAACTTGCGGAGAGCCAGATCCACGGTCGTGGAAGAGCGCCAAGTCGCTCCGTCCAACGACCAGTTGCTGTCTGCAGGTGCCCAGAGGACATCCCCGTCGGCTCGGCCGACCACGCGAGGGCGATAGACCCACAGCGAATTGCGCGCCTCCCAAGGTTCCGCCTCGACGACGAAGGCGCCAGTTGGAGACTCGGAGCGCTCAAGATCTGTCTGCAAGGGCCTAACACCTGAGTTAAGCCGCGCCGCGAAGCGGAGTCGGCTTGGACGAATTGTTAGGGCTCATGCCGCGATCCACTAGAGGAACACGGGTTGGGAGGACGAGGGATCTGGGAAAGGAGCGCCTGGGAACTATCCAACAGCTTCTGACTTACTGCTTGGCCCCGCAGCAGATTTTCAAGAACTGGGCGATTCCTTCCGGGCGAATAGGTCAGGCCAATCACCACGAGGTTGCCAGCGCTACCCACGAAGCCGCCAGACGTTTCCGGCAGGAAGGCCGCGTAATAGGAGCCTACGGCGATGCGCGGCCCGCAGTCTGGCATTAGGTAGTACGCCATGTGGGATGCGGGCCGCCCGCGAAGCGTGTCTACAACCCGCAACTCAGCAAGTGCGAAGTCTCCGAGTGGCGACCCGGCGCCGCGCCGGTACTCAGCCGAAACGACCTGAAATACAAATGCAGACCTTGCGGCGCGCGCGTCCGGGATAGACAGGGGCGGGAAACACTCAGACGCAGCCACTGCCGATGTCACGAGAGCCGTCAACAAGATTGCGAACCGCTTCATCATGAGCCCTAACACCTGAGTTAAGCCGACCCGCCCGAGAACCCATCTGGAGCCCTACAGCCACGAAGCGGGTTCGGCTTGGACGACTTGTTAGGCCGAACTGGTGAGAATGCTCGGGCAACTGGCCCGAGCCACCCACCATACGGCCGACAGCCGAGACACTACTTCAAGACCGGGCCGAGCACACCTGGAGCCGGGACTTACCGGAAGGGCTGCACCCGAGCGGCCTGCAACAGCCGAAAGAAGTGACATCGAGTGCAGCCGCCGCCGTGAACGATCCGGGGCAAAGAGCGTGAGCAGCCGAGCGACAAACCGGGGCGCGCTTACTCGCTAGCCCGCCTTCCGCACACAACATGGCTTGTTCCAATGCGGCCTAACACCTGAGTTAAGCCGAACCGCGAAGCGGTTTCGGCTTGGACGAGTTGTTAGCCGCATTCCTGCGCATGTTTCAGTTCTCCCTGCCCTTGGAACGTGAACTGCGTATCTTCTGATGGGGCGGACAGTTGCAGATTGTTGACCAGGCGCGACACGGCCACCTTAGCCGTCTTCGGCCCCGATCTCGTCACTGTCACCGCCCACGCCTCCACCCATTCGCTGCCGCCATTGGGTTGCCCGGCAGTGACCGAGGAGAGCACCGCTGTTGGACCCAGCCGCGCGGTACTGAAGGAACCTGGCTTGAGTTCGCGCCAAGTGCCGTCTTCTCGGACTAAAACCCTCGACAGCTGCTGCCCATTCAGAAGCAGACAGAGCTGAAGATTGGAACTGACCGTTGGTTCTCCAGGGGATACCAAACGCAGCGAGCCTGCCCACGTACCGCCGAGGTCATGGTTCCGTTCTATAGCGTCGAGACGCGCTACCGCCCTCTCGGCCTCAACCGCCTCAGCTGCAGCAGCGTCAGCGAGGGCCGCATCCTCGGCGTTCATGCGGTACTGAAACGCGAGTGTGCAAGCCAGCGCGCCGAGAAGTATGCCAACTGCAAACGCGAGGAAGGTCTTCAATGCGGCTAACACCTGAGTTAAGCCGCGCCGCGAAGCGGCGTCGGCTTGGACGAATTGTTAGGCCTATGCTGCCCGTTAATCGCCGGCCACGAAAGACGAGAAGACCCAGTTGCCACCTACGAGCCTGAACCCGGCCCGGTGACCAGTCCCGGCGTTGCGCGGGCACTCGATGTAATCCGGAGGGTGAAACTGGCAAACACCCGCGGTGGCCTGCGCCAGATGCTGCAGCTGGCCGGGATCCGAACGCCACAGGCCCAGGGCTTCCTCGGGGCTACTGGCAGGGCCGAAGCTCGAGACGAAGTCTGGGGGCATGAGTGAACGCAGGGCCGCAGAGTCACGAGCAGCTGCCGCAGCATGTACCGCGGCAACCAACGGCGCAGCCGCCCTCGGCATCGGTTGGTCGTCACTTGGCGCGGCTGCCGCCACTAGCACTACAGCCGCAGCGAATGCCGAGTGCATAGGCCTAACACCTGAGTTAAGCCGCGCCGCGAAGCGGCGTCGGCTTGGACGAATTGTTAGAGCCCGCCGAGTGCTTTACCACGCACGCTGACACCAGGCCGGCGCACGCCCCTATAACCGCCAGGCCAGTGGCGGACTGTACGGCGGAGACCTCGAAGCTAGCTAGTACAAAGGTTGCTGCAAGCGTGCATGCGAAACCCGCACCAGCACCTACGGCTGCTGATGACACGTAGGACAGCCGGTAGCGCGCTAGGCACCAGCCGAATAGGGCCCCAGATAGCGCGGCGGGTACGGCGCCGCCAACGTAAGCGACTGCGAGGCTCCCCATGACGAGCAGTAGCATGAGTGGACTGAAGTACTCGGCGGGACTGGAAGAGCCGCCGCTTGGATCGTTGAGCACGAGATATGCCCAAGCGCAGATGTTGCCCACAAGCGGCCCGACCACGGCGAATACCAAGGCGGATCTAAACAGTAGCTGGCGATGCTGCATGCGGGCTCTAACACCTGAGTTAAGCCGAACCGCGAAGCGGTTTCGGCTTGGACGAATTGTTAGAGCCGTGGTTACGCAAGGCTCGGACGCGCCTCCGGGCCAGCGCATGTGTGCAGAGGGCCACAGGAACGCCAAAAAGGATAAACAGAACGCCCAACTGCCTCTCTGCGGGGAGGATAAGCAGTCCAGGTAGCGCGCCGACGATGGTGGCGGAAAGGAAGCTCTCGCGCCCTTGCGCTGCCAGAGCCGCGTAAGCAGGTGCTCCCCAGACGAGGGCAGGCACTAAACCCAGCAGCACAGCGGGAATGGCCGAGAAGAGACCGATGCCGATGTTCTGGGCGAGGCCCAGCGCACTGTCGGGCGCAGAGAAGAACCCGAAGAGGCCGACGGCAAGACCAGCGGCCACTGCCCCGGCTGGAAGAGCCAGTAAGGTGGCCAGCAGTGAATACGTCAGATAGCGACCAAACTGCTGCACGGCTCTAACACCTGAGTTAAGCCGCGCCGCGAAGCGGCGTCGGCTTGGACGAATTGTTAGCCGTGCCCGCGCTCACCAGAACTTCCAGAACGGCCGTTTGCCTTCAAGTTGCTCTGTGATCTTTTTCAACAGCCGTTCGTGGCGGGCGTGCATCTTAGTGTGGAGCCGCTCGAACTTTTGCGCCAGATCCGGGTCGCCGTGCGATTCATTGCCGAAGTAAGGAATGTTGAACCCGCTGAATCCGTCTATGCCGAGCGCCAACGGCCTCAGTCGATCCTTTACCCACGCTGCGTGCTCTGTGCAGAGTTCGGAAAACTCGGCATCTGTGAACAGAAAAAACCCGTGCGTGTCGCCGTCACAAGATTCTTTTTCCGTGTAGATGTGGTATTCGGGCTTTAGGATTTCGGCGATTGAGAATATTGTGACGTAACGGTCACTTGGAGTAGAAGTTAGCGGGTTTCGGTAGGCTTTCCCGCGGTAAGTGATTGCAGTTGGAGTTTCCTCGTTGGTGTACCCCAGACGATCTTCGGCTGGGAGCCGTTCTGAGAACGAGTCGATAACCTCAGACTCAAAGCTACGCCAGTCGATCCAGATCATCTGGTCGTAGAGGTCATCTCCGTCCAGTTCGACGAGTTCGCATATTGCTAATTCCACGGCACTCTCCTGCACGGCTAACACCTGAGTTAAGCCGCGCCGCGAAGCGGCGTCGGCTTGGACGAATTGTTAGGGCGCTACAGGCAAGCACCGGTCCATGAGCACGACAAGAACAGTGCAGCCAAGACCACTACGCCCCCTGCGACGATAAGGTAACAAAGCGCGAGGAATATTCTTACGGAGATCGACCAGCGTCGGGTAAGCAGGAGGGCAGCCAGCCCCGGTAACGCGGCAGCCATGATGAGGAGCGACAGCGCTTCCGCGCCGCCGCCAAATGTGGCTCGGGCCTCCACCATCGAAATCGCGAGGGCAACTGCGAGCGCTACGGGTGCTAGGAGCCACGCCGCCAGCGCCAGCTTTCGCTTTGTCGAGACAGGTTGGCTGTCCATAGCGCCCTAACACCTGAGTTAAGCCGCGCCGCTGCGCAAGGGCAGCCGGAACTCAGATGGCTGAGCGACCGGACCTTTCAACGAAGCCACGAAGCGGTGTCGGCTTGGACGAATTGTTAGGCAGCGACAACCAAGTGGCTGCAGGCCTTTCGCGGAAGAGTAGCGGCTGATCGGTCCGGAGGCGACAGCAGTGCACGGCTGCCGGACCCGAGCCGCCGGGAGCCCTCGGAGCACCCTTGACCAGCCGAGGCGTGGAGCAACCAGCGCCGCTGATGCAGCCGAAGAGCGGGCTCACATCAATGTTCCGTTTGGCGCGGCCTAACACCTGAGTTAAGCCGCGCCGCGAAGCGGTGTCGGCTTGGACGAATTGTTAGCCCTTGACCGGGCCAATACGGATACGTGTAGCTGGACCGACCTGAAGCCCGCCATTGATAGCAAATGCCTCAAGCTCAAGCGAAAAAGGCTGGTCCCAGCCTTCGGGCGGATCATGAAGCGCGAAAGCGAAGATGGCTGCCTTCCCGTCTGGTGTCAGTTCGGAGGAAACTATGGGGAAATTGGGGAAAGCCAAGAACCGGCTTTGCGCGGGCCCGTTTGGCGCCCGGAACACGAAGCCCAGCTCTCGTAAGGTAAAGCGCGAGCCTTCTGGAATAGAGACCTCAAGAGAGACCCAAGCCATGCGTCTGCAGTCGCCACCCACGGTGGACGTCGCTCGCTCAAGCGATCTGACTCTTAGGGTCGGGGCAGGCACGTCTAGTGCGATGTAGAACTCGTGGGCCTTCTCAAATGCCCCTAGTGAAGGAATGAACTTCGATAGAGGCCGATTCACCGAGCAGGCGCCTGCGAGGCCCGGTGTAAGCGTGAGAAGCACAACAAGCAGCGAGAAGAGTGATTTCAAGGGCTAACACCTGAGTTAAGCCGCGCCGCGAAGCGGCGTCGGCTTGGACGAATAGTTACGCCTCAGCGGTTGAGCCCCAGCCAGAATTTCCCTTTACGGTGCTTCCAGTTCACCGCGATCTCGAAATCCTCGTACGAATAGAAGACATAACCGGACTTCTCAAGGGAGGCCCGGGCCTCGATGTCCCGCGTCCGAGGAGCTCGGGCCGGAGTGAGCTTAGCCCTAAAAGAAGCTGCGTCGGTCGCTCCGAACATGAATGTGCCATGGCCGACGTTCAAGTCCAGGTTGTGTGTCTCCCGGATGTTCGTAGACGAATCGGGAAGCACGGCCGGAACCCAGCCGCGGTCGATGATGTCTACTGCATCCGCACGGGTGGCGTGACTACTGCTTATGTCATTGCAGCCGCCCAGTAAGGCTGCTACGGCAACGATGAGTGTGATGGTGAGGAGTCGGCGCATGTCGGTATGAGGCCTAACACCTGAGTTAAGCCGAACCGCGAAGCGGTTTCGGCTTGGACGAATTGTTAGGCCTCATTGTCGGGCTGACCATGCCTGCGCGCCAGCTGATGCAAGGCATCTTCTGAATGCAGCCAAGCCCACACACCCAGAGCACCCATAGGAGCTAATTCCGAGACGAGGCCCCAAGTGAGCCGGCTCTTACCGAGAGCTCGAGCTGCTTTTGCGTTGTACCAAGCAGGCAGCAAGTTGAAAAGCCAGACACCCGCAAAAACGTAATCCGTGGCAATTCCTAGCTCAGGAAGTACCAGCCCGAGCGCAACAGCACTTCCAAGCATGAGGATGAGAAGCCAGCCGGCGCGGCCCAGGCTTTCGTCGCACGTTGCGAAGAGGTTGAACATGAGGCCTAACACCTGAGTTAAGCCGCGCCGCGAAGCGGCGTCGGCTTGGACGAATTGTTAGGGCGCACCTACAGCCGCCAGAAGTAGCCGCGACCGCCCGCTAGCGCATAGTACTGGCCGCCGCCGCACGAAAATAAGGACATGCCAGCTTCCGGCTGGCCGGGGCCGCTCAGTTCCTCGGGCCACCATGTCGCAGGGCGCCCAGTAAGCGCGACCGAAGCTGCAGGCGTAGGCTTGCACCGAGAAGGCACTCGGATCGGCGCGCCCAGCGGCAGCTCGAAGGCCACGAGTGTGTGCTCTGAATCAATCGCGTAGGTGGCGCGAATATTTACGGCGGCAGGTGGGATATCCGCAGGGATCCACTTTCCGTGGCCGGTTTGCCCGGATGCAACTGCGTCGGGCCAAGTGGCGAACGAATACTCAGGCCTCTCCAGCGCGGAGCAGCCCCACACCGCTGCCGCGATGCACAGCGCCGAGAATCCGAACAGCACGCCGAGACGATGCATGTGTGCGCCCTAACACCTGAGTTAAGCCGCGCCGCGAAGCGGCGTCGGCTTGGACGAGTTGTTAGATTTCTTTGGCGATGAGACGTGCACATTCCTGTGCAGCAGCTTGCACCACCTCTTGGATGCGGCGGCCTTCACTGTCAAAGCCCTCCTTGGTGATCTGAAACCGGGGATCTTCCTTTGTGTGCTTGATGTAGCACTTCTTTTCCCAGACAACCTTGCCGTTGCTGTCGATGAATCGGGCACGGCCCTTCATGCCGTATTGATAGGTGCCCCAGCGAAACGGGAGGTAAGAAATGGCGCTGTAATCGGTGAATACCTGGAGCGAACTAGGCTTGTCTCCGCTGAGAGAGCGACCGCGCTTCTGGGGCTGAGCTTCCGTGGGCACCGGACCGAGCGGCATGTCACGGGCAGCCAGCTCTACAAGCAATGAATCAGCCAGCTGGTGGGATACGCTGACTTCTTTAGGCACGGGGCCTTGAGCTTGAGTCATCCGTTCGATCAGGCCATCTCCCGCTAAAGCGCCTACCTGAAGCAGGAGTAAGGGCGGCTCGCGAAACACCTCGATCGTGACCTGCTCCGCTTCGGACGCGCCTAAGACAGCCGGCGCTAGAAAAACTGCAGCTATTACTCCAAGACGACGCATAGGCTTCCCCAAAGAAATCTAACACCTGAGTTAAGCCGAACCGCGAAGCGGTTTCGGCTTGGACGAATTGTTAGGCGAGCGGGCTGCGAACGCCACAGTTACAGTGCCTCGGGCGGACGGTAGGGCTGGAAAAGAGCGGGCGTTTCATCAAACGCTACCCACCCGAAGCGGTCGCACAGGCTCTGGACCAAGGAAGTGTAGTCCGAGCGGAGCGAGCAACGCAGAGCGAGTGATCGGGAGGCGCCCTCACCAGGTTGAGAGAACTCAACCCAGCCTTCCGCGGCCTCGCCTGATGCTTCCGTAGCCGAGGACCAGACCAGAGATGGCATGGCCTGCTTAAGATTGGCGACAGCCTCTTCAGGATCGATCGGAGAGGCGCTTGACTCATCGAGATCAGCTGCAGATAGCGGCAGATCGGACGGTTTGAGAAAGTAGTATGACCTTGCCACGCAGCCCCCCTCCGGCGCCTAACACCTGAGTTAAGCCGCGCCGCGAAGCGGCGTCGGCTTGGACGAATTGTTAGCCCTGTACTCTTCAAGGACACGATGAAACAGCTCGTTCAGCTGGTTCACGACTCTCGGATTTCGGGACTTCTGCGGAATCTCCACGGAGCCGCCCTCGAGTTCCGCCTCGATGAAGGCGTTGAGCGGCGGGACGGCGGGGGCGAGCCCCAACTCTGGTGCGCCTCGCTTTTGCTCCAGGAGTGAATGCACCTCGGAGAGGACGGCTGGTTCTTGCTGGAGGAGCGACAGAAGCTTCTCGAACTCGATTGGAGCGGCAGAGCCTGTTTTGGCAATCCAGCGGGCCGCCAACAGTGGCCTGAGCACGTAGAAGTATTTCTTCAGCCGGACCACGGGCTCCCGGAGATAGCCCCGGTAGTTGGTCTTAGCCATGCTCCGGTAATGGTAGATGCCCTTTTCCGGCGAGTAGATCTCGGGCAGCAGAGCGAGCGCCGCCTCCCGAAACAGACTCTGGTCAATGTAGGTGATGGGCGACTGGATCCACTCCACAAACGCCGGGTTGGACTTCCAAAACAACCGGAGCGCTTTTCTGACGTCCCAGCCGTTCAGGTCGATGTCGTCCACGATCGGATACTCGATGACGTCGCGGCGCTCTTCGAGGTCCACGGCTTGGTACCACTCCGGCTCCCGCATGTAGATGAAACGCACGTCGTAGTCGCTGTTCGGAGAGGCAAAGCCCCAGGCCCTGCTACCGGACTCAATCGCGAACAGGATGCGTACGCCGTGCTCCGCCTCAGCATTGCGAAGGCGGCGCAGGATCTCGGTTCTAATGTCTTCGGGGATCATGGCTTCTGAGGGCTAACACCTGAGTTAAGCCGAACCGCGAAGCGGTTTCGGCTTGGACGAATTGTTAGGCCGCATCATGCCGCACTTACCAGCCGAGCGCGCCAGCCAGCAGCATGGAAAGAATGAGGACGACTAGCGTGAAGACGGCAACGTAGAGGCAGTGGTACGCCTTATCGCCTAGCCGGTGGAGCTGCGGATCCGGGATGTGCCGGTAGGTGCGTTGCGTGACCCACCTTGTGCCTGGCGATGACAGCGACGGCTCGGCCCCGGGCACGGCCTCTATCTCGGCCCACACTTCAGGGTGCTTCTGCCGTACGTAGCGGTCGAGACGGTACGACGCGATAAATGAAGCGACAAAGGCCGGCACGATAGCGATCGCCGATATCAGTGCAACAAACTTTACGGCAACTTCCATGCGGCCTGACACCTGAGTTAAGCCGCGCCGCGAAGCGGCGTCGGCTTGGACGAATTGTTAGCTGCCGCCCTAGACATACAGCGCGTGCGTACCGGCTGGGGCCGTCGCTGCGCGAGCCGCAAAGCCCTCGTAGAAAAACGGCAAGTTGTCTCCGAGGTCGCCCGCAATGCGGCTGCGCACCTTGGCCCAAGTGGCAAGTGCCACATGCTTCTTCGGCTCCCCGGTGACGAGGATTGGTGCTCCCAAGTCCTGATGCCAGAAGAACTGGCCCCCGAATTGCCGGTGCGCTATCTCCAAGATGTAGCAGCCCACCCGCTGGGTTATGGCGGTGATCTGCGCTTCCGGCAGCTCGTCTCTGAAGCGGGATGCCTCTTCAAGGATTTCTTCCACGACGTGCAGGCTGGCCGGGCTGAAGTCCAGCAGGCCCTCTGCCCGGTCTTGGAGCATTCCGATCGCTTCATCGGCAAGTCGGCCCACTTCGGTTTGAACATCGCTTGCCACGCATGCCTCCAAGGCAGCTAACACCTGAGTTAAGCCGGCCCGCCCGAGAACCGCTATGGAGTTCTGGAGCTTCGAAGCGGGCTCGGCTTGAACGAATAGTTAGGCTGCAGCATACCGGCCGCAGCCGGAAAAGAGACAACGGCCGAGACCGAAGCCGGAGGCCGAGCGGGGCGGCACAGCAACGGGTAGGAGCGGTGGCCGCCTGCGTCCGAAGGCAGTTAAATTGGCGGCGGTGCCGGGCAAGCGCCCGGTACGAGCGGACAGTGCGTTACGGAGTAACGCCCGAAAGAGCGGCGAGGGCGCGAGCCGGAAGAGCCTGAGGCCCGATGCGGCAGAAGGCAGCCCGCTGTCCCGGACGAACTTGCGGGCGCTGCGACGAGAACCGCGGTGCCTTTGCCTGAGTGTGGTTGTAGTGCGAAGCCGAGCAGAGCCTCACTGACCAAGGCAGCCATTGCTGCCCGCCTAACACCTGAGTTAAGCCGCGCCGCGAAGCGGCGTCGGCTTGGACGAATTGTTAGGCAGCAGCCGAGTAAAGCCACACGCCTACCAGCATAGGGGCAAGAAAGAGCGTGCCGACTGCCAAGACGATGCGAGTCCTCGACTTGCCCATAACCCCCGAACCGTACTTGACCTTCGGTGACCAGAAAAGGCCGCCCACCGACAATACGATGGCCACGACGACCCAGCCTGCCCAGAACAACGGGGGAACAAGATGTGGCCGCTCGTATGCGAAACCGTACAGGCCGACTAAGCCGACGCCAAAAAACGCGGCGTTGATCAATTCCTCGGCTTTGATGGACGTCGGGCTGCCGTCTCTCCCGGTCGCGTACTCGAAAAGCTTAAATGGCAACGGCAGCACGATGAGTGCGGCGACGAGCCAGAAGTAGATTTTCCATGCCATTCAGACAACTCCCATGCGGCCTAACACCTGAGTTAAGCCGAACCGCGAAGCGGTTTCGGCTTGGACGAATTGTTAGGGGTCAGCGATCCTCCAGCCACTCTAGGACCTCCGGGATTTCTGACCCTTCCACTTCCATGATGAGCTGCGCGAGCAGGTGATTGCCAGTGGCCGCGGCGACAGCTGCGAGAGCGGAGGCGCAGACATCAGCGGGCCAGTCCGGCCGCGACGCGAGGCCCGCCAACATTGGTAGCTTGCTCAGCGCAGAAAGGTAGGCGGCGGACAAGGAGGCCGGAAGCGCCGCCGCGTGCTCATGGCGAGCGAGTTCGATGCTGGCCGGAAGAAGAAAAAAGCTCATCGTGGCTCGGCCCGGATCCGCTTCCAGAGCTGCGACGATGTGCGGAACCGCAGCGAACGATGCCGGGTAGACATCGCCCTGGTGGCACAGGGAGCTTCAAAGGCTGAACCAGGGCTCTGCTTGGTGCTCTGATTCGTCGGGAAACTCGGGCAGCCGCCGAAGCATGCCCGGGATGTTCGACGCCGGGCCATAAGCATGCTGCAGCTCTGACCAAACTGGGCTATCGAGAGCGAGCATGCTGCACCTGACCCCTAACACCTGAGTTAAGCCGCGCCGCGAAGCGGCGTCGGCTTGGACGAATTGTTAGGCCCTAACCGCGTAATCCGGGGCCGACCATGCGATCCGCTAAGCAGTATATTTCCTCTGGGGGCGCGGAGTGATTGCCGGCCAGCGCGGGCCACTCGGACGGGACAGCGCAGCTGGTCATCGAATAGGTACAGCAGTCCTGGCACCACTCCCAAAGGAAGCCACGCCCGAGAAAGCTTCGGCGACCAATGGTTAGCGGTGCCGGATCCCACGCCCAGTACCAGATCTGCAGCTTGTCTCCATCGCAAACGGGACAACTGAGGAACTGCCCATCCAGTGCCGAACGGAACGCGCGGCTCCAGCGCCCGCTGTAGGCTTTTGGCACTTCCTTCCAGTCTGCAGAGCCGCTCATTTAGGGCCTAACACCTGAGTTAAGCCGCGCCGCGAAGCGGCGTCGGCTTGGACGAATTGTTAGGCGCCAGCACAGTGACTGCTGCCTACTGCGTCCTTGTGAGATCCGCATGTACGCCCGGTAGCACGTGCGCAAGCTGAGCGCTGTCAGCTAAGTCGGCCCCGCCAGCCTCAACCCAGCGGCAAGCGCCTGCGAGGTCGGTGCCTTGTGCATTAGCGATCCTCTGCAGTTCGCTCCGCGCATCCTCGATAGCCCCCGGTAGCGCTCGATCCATCAAGGAGGAAGCGTCTACCACTGCACTGGCCGTTTCAAGCAGACGGGCGTTCGCTGACTTGAAGCTACTCGAGTAAGAAACCTCTTGAACTCCGTACTCTCGGCACACCAAGGGAACCGCCATGGCGTTCTTTGTGTAATAGCCGACAAAAATGGTTGCAGCTCGAACTTTTGGCTCTACTTGAGGTGCAATATTGATCGCCTCCCCATCAAGTGCGCGATTCAACGCTCTAGAGCCCTCTACTGCGTCATCGGGGTGATCTGCATACGCCTGAGCTCTGGCCCTTTCCAGACGCTCACGAGGCGGCTCGTCTCGGCCGCAAGCGACCAAGCTGAAAAGTATCGTTAAGCATGCGACTGGTGTTTTTCTTTTCAAGAGTTGAGTCTCTCTGTATGGCGCCTAACACCTGAGTTAAGCCGCGCCGCGAAGCGGCGTCGGCTTGGACGAATTGTTAGGGGCTGCCGACGCGTGGTCCGGCCGCCCCAGCATGCGCCAAGCGACTAGTAGGACGCAGGACCAGAGAATGGCTTCTGCGACACGTTGCAAAAGGCCCCTGACGGGCGAGAACTCTGGCGCCAGCATAACGATGAACAGGCCGAGCCAGGCAATTGCGGCGGTGCGCAAGAACCACCTGCCACCTATGGCAAGGCGGGGATGGAACGACAATAGAAAGAAACCGGCGGCCGCAGCAAAGTACGTGACGAGCCCGAGCAGGTTGTGGACCTGCTGTAGCGAAGAGCCGTCCGCGGGGCAGCCCGGGTCGCAGGGTGCAGCTGCAACGCCGATATACGCGAGTGGCTGCGACCACAGGAGTAGAAAACCGGAGCGACTTGCGCCGGCAGCACGGCCAACTGGATAGGCCACCCACAGGAAGGCAGCCAAGAGCAGCCCGAGCGGGACGAACCCAAAAAGGCCGAGCTCTTGGGCCCACGGCGTGCCGGTCGCGTTGAGCTCGCTGATGAAGTTTGCCGTGTGCGAGTATCCGGGCTTCAGCGCACCGCCCGCCATGTAGAAAGCGATCGCGTAACCGACGCTACCTACCGCTAACACACGAGCTAGCTTGATTCTGTTTTCCAAAGTCGCCTCCATGCTGGATGCAGCGCCTAACACCTGAGTTAAGCCGCGCCGCGAAGCGGCGTCGGCTTGGACGAATTGTTAGGTGCCGCCCCCGCAGCAGGACGTGCCCTGCTGGATAGGCGGACACTTGACGGTCCCGTCCGAGCAGAAGACGCAGCAGTCCCCGGCGAGCGGCTGCAACACCTCACGGCAGCCGGGACACTCATAGAACCACTGGCAGGCATTGGTGGGCATGCTTTCCTGCGTGGCCGCGCCGCACCTGGGGCAGGTAATCAGTGGCTCTAGTTCAAGGGCTGACATTGAGGAGCCTTTAAGGGGTGGAGCAGGTCCGCGACCGAGCTGACCAGCATGAGTCCGATGCGAGCATAGAACAGGTAGATGCTCCCACCGCGGGACCACACGACCAGCAGGGCCATTAGCACGGCGGCTGGCCCGGTAACCGAGAGAAGGCTACGACCAAGCTGTCGGTGCCTGTACCAAGCCCAGGCGTTCACGACGAGCGCGAGGAGCGCAAGCCCTGGCAGAAGCTTGCGGAACAGAAAGCCCTCGTACTGCCCAAGAAGGCTCAGGCCCAGCGCGGCACCCAGCGAACCCAGTGCGGGAAAGCAGCCTGCGCAGGACATGGCGGCAATTAGCGCGCCCAAGCTACTGGTCTTGTCGAGGATACCCGTGGTGCTCATGCCGCTCCTTCAGGCCTCGGTGTCGTGTCTGCGGCACCTAACACCTGAGTTAAGCCGAACCGCGAAGCGGTTTCGGCTTGGACGAATTGTTAGGCAGCAACTGTAGCTGGCTGCAGCACAAAGGCCCAGTAGAAAGCCAGCCAGAATGCAGCGGCTCCGAACGCAGCAAGCCAGAAGAAAGCCCGCATAAGCTGCTGGTACCAGCCCGAGCAACCCTTCCCGAACCAGGCCAGGTAGAGCAGCGGGAAGAAGACCGCAGTCGCCACCAGTGGCGGTAGTAACCCAAGAGCCAGCAGTGGTCCAGTCGCGCCAACACCTTCAGCGCTCCGCAGAAGCGCCAACTCAAGGGCGAAGACAGCGACCGCGACCACCTCGATCGCGATCAGCCGGCCTTTGTTTCTACGGATTAGCGACAGAGCTGCCATTGCTGCCTAACACCTGAGTTAAGCCGCGCCGCGAAGCGGCGTCGGCTTGAACGAATAGTTAGGCTGCAGCATACCGGCCGGAGCCGTAAAAGAGACAAGGGCCGAGACCAAGGCTAGAGGCCGGGCAGGGCGGCACAGCAACAGGCAGAGCGGTCAGCCGGCAGTGGCCGAAGGCAGCCCACCCGGCGGCGACTGCGTGAGAAGCGCCCGCCGAGAACCGCCACAGCGTGACGAAGTTACGCCCGAGAACCCTGCCGGGCGCGGGCAGAAAGAGCGCGAGGCCCGATGCGTCCGAAGCCAGTCAGCCGTCCCGAGCGAAGCCGCGGGCGCTGTGACGAAAACCACGGCACCTTTGCCTGCGAGCGACGGCAGCGCGAAGCGGCGCAGAACCTCACCGACCAGGACAGCCACTGCTGCCCGCCTAACACCTGAGTTAAGCCGCGCCGCGAAGCGGCGTCGGCTTGGACGAATTGTTATGTCTCAGCCCGTGACCGACGCGCGCTGTGGGTCGGTGACCGGGAACGCCGCCGCCGCACTGAGCTTTCTGACTAGTTCCTCATGTCCGGCATCCTTGGCGAAGTCCCGCTCGGACTCTGAAATGCCGACGACGTGCAGGAAGTCGAATTTGCCAGAAGCCAGTGAGCTGGTCGCCGGGTAGTGCTCGGGTGCGGCAACCATCGCGAACTGAAGAGCCGAGTCCGTGCCGGGGGCAATGGGGCCTCCCAGAGGCAGCCGTGCTCCATAGTCCAGCCCAGGCCTGTCGCCGAAATGACCGCGCGCCGCCAGTACATGGAACGCTAGCATCCTCTTCAGGACTCTGATGGGCCACTCCGCTTTGCTTGGGGCCTCCAGCACAAGCTCGACCCCAAGCCAGGAGTACTCCTCTGGGCTGTACTCGTCGGGCGTCGTCTCCCAAGGAGTGGATCCGCCTGAGGTCACGTACAGCCAGCTCTTCCTACTCTCGGTCGGCCGAAAGACGAAGACGCCGAGATGTAGCCACCGTGGGTCGTACTCAGTGGCGCCTAGCGCTACGAAGTCTTCCGGGTCGAGTACGTAGATGCCGCTTTCGACCTCGCCGAACAGCGACGGGTACAGGGTCGCTTCCCGAAACTCCCAGACTTCTTCAAGTGACGACATACACGCCTCTGAGACATAACACCTGAGTTAAGCCGCGCCGCGAAGCGGTGTCGGCTTGGACGAATTGTTAGGCGGCACTATAGGGGTTTGAGGTCCGCGGGAAAACGATCAGCGATTTCGAGCTCCTCGTCCGACAGATCCTCTTCGGTGTTCCGGCGGTGCCACGCCATGTTTAGGTGCGCATACACATGGCCGAGATCAACCTGGAAGTTCCCCTCTCCGTAAGCCGGGTCCGAGGCCATTTTGCGGATCAGGTTGCCCAAATGCTCGTGCGCGTCTTCCAGCTCGTACATGAGCAACGCCCAGCCAACCGGGTGTTTTTCCTTGTCGATCACGAGGGGCTCCCAGTGCCGCCTAACACCTGAGTTAAGCCGAACCGCGAAGCGGTTTCGGCTTGGACGAACTGTTAGGCCCTGAACTCCGACCTATACGAGCAGCAAGAAACGGCACAACCGCGACTCCAATGCCGAATGCGATCCATCCGGAGTTGCCACGGCCGTGCACGTACAGCTGCACTAGAGCAACGGAGCTCACGAGCGCCGACGCGAAGCCGAGTATGGCGGATGTGATGGCAGGCACGGTGCGTGAGAACACAGCGCAGCCTGTGCGGAAGGCTGCCCAAGAGACTGTTGCCGCGACGGTCGCCGCTACCACAACTGCGATGACAGCGAGCGCGAAGTACAGATCGAAGCCGTAGGTAGTCGCAAGCAGCGGGCTCGCCAGGAGGGCGAGAGCGCACAAGTATGCGATTGCTGCACCTACTCCAAACACAGAAGTGCCTCTGAAGGGCCTAACACCTGAGTTAAGCCGTGCCGCGAACCGGCATCGGCTTGGACGAACTGTTAGCTGCTGGCGCTCGGCTGCACTCGCGCATCAGGGCAACCGCCTCAGTCTCAGGAGTTTCCCTCCACCCCATGGTGATTGTCGAGCTCACTCCGGCGCCAGGGAAGACCACAAAGGACCCGTCGATGTCCAGAAGTAGGAAGTGGCGAGTTTGCGGGCGCAGCGTTATATCCGCCTGCGGCGGAGACATTGAGAACTTGGGCCGGGCGGCAGCCGTAAGGCTGTAGCTACCTGGAGAAACGGCGGCTGAGAGGAAGGAACAGTTGACCAGCGAGCCAATAGGCAAGCCGTCCAGACGAACGTCGTGCTTTACGCCGCCGCCAGTGAACGTTCTTGGCCGGAAAACGTAGACGAGAGCGCGGTCTAACGGCGCTGTCTCTAATGCCCGAAAAGGCTCACCGCGAGGCTGCGTGCTCGCGCAGCCGGTCAGTAGCGTCGCTACGGCTGCAAAAGCTGGTAGATGCTTAGTCCACATGCGCGTCATTGCTCCCCAAAGCAGCTAACACCTGAGTTAAGCCGCGCCGCGAAGCGGCGTCGGCTTGGACGAACTGTTAGGGGGCGGCAGACTTGCCGGGTGAGCTAGCCTCGCGCGTGTTCCGCTGGTGACGCAACAGCAAGCCAGCGACCATGCTCGACACGAGACACGCAACACCAGGGACTAGAAGCGGATGCTGGGCCAGTGACACCTGCGCGTCCGAGGCGAAGGCTTGGACGAACGAAATGCCAATGAGAACAAGCCCCGCGACCGCGCCGAAAGCTGCGATGGATATAAAAGCGGCCTGCATCTGTGAGTGTTTCATCAGTGCCTCCTCATACAGCTGGCGAATGTAAACGAGTTTGGTGATGCCCTGCGGATCTTTTGCCGGGTCCGCGCCGAGCGTCAGGTCCGCCGCCTAACACCTGAGTTAAGCCGCGCCGCGAAGCGGCGTCGGCTTGGACGAACTGTTAGGCCGCGTACGGTTCACCGAGTTCCAGGGTAAAGCCGACGCAGACCACATTGAAGACATCGTCGTAGGTTTGGATGGCGATATGGCGCAGATCTGGCTCGCCGATCGCCCGCGCCCACGAGGAGTCTTGAACCTCGTCGAGGCTTGAGGCCCAAGTGTGCCAGTCCGAGCCATCCAAGTCCTCTCGTTTCCAGGCCGCGACCCCTTGGAACCGGAGGACGTACGGAACCCACACGCCAAGCATGGCGGGATCCGGCACATTTCCGCTGATGTCACCCTCGAGCTGAAGTGTCGCGTTGGCGTGGTCGGCCAAGCACGCATCCAAGTGGATACAGTCCCGGCCATCGAGGCGGCCAAGGGGAGTCTCCAAGGCGATTCGCGAACTTTGCATAGCGGCCTAACACCTGAGTTAAGCCGCGCCGCGAAGCGGCGTCGGCTTGGACGAATTGTTAGGCCGCTACTCGACGACGGCGGTGCCCCAGCCATCGTAGTCGCCGCCGTACCGAGAGGCCAATGCCTCGAGCGCGCGAGTGGTGGCGTTCATGGCCTCAAGCTGCAGCGCCATGCTCCGCTTGGCGTGAATCTGCCACAGCGTACTCTTCGGCGCGCTTTCGACTGCCACTACCTCATATGAGGCAGCTGAAAGCTCAGCTGCGGCCGCCTCTGCCTGGGCCTTGCCGGGGAAGTAGAAGAAGTCCACGTCATGGGGCTTGGAGAGGTCCGAGCCTGCTGCCCGAAGGTTCTCAATGACTGAAGCGTCCTGCTGTTCAACCACAGACTGAGCAGCGCATGGCAGCGCGAGGAGCAGCAGGAGGATTGCCAACAAGCGCGAGATGACTTTCATAGCGGTCTAACACCTGAGTTAAGCCGCGCCGCGAAGCGGCGTCGGCTTGGACGAATTGTTAGGTGCGTGCCCGGCCGCCTACGACCCATGCCACACCGGCGAACACGATAGCGAATACGAGCACCGGCAGGGCGCCGTATGAGATGCCGCGCTGAGACGCCAAGAGCACGGCCACTACCGATGCTGTAGCGCCCGTGGCGGCCGCAACCACGAGTGGACCGAAACGGAGACCCCGGCACAAGAGTGTCGCTACGCCGTGCACAAACGCCGAAGAACAGCCGGCAACTGCCAGAAACCACAGCGTGTCCCTGCGCGAACCCGTCGGGATGCCTGATAGCTCCAAGGCGGTAAGGACTATCCAGAAGGCAGCCCACAGCGCCAGGCAGGTGAGGAGCGGAAGCAGCGCAGAAAGAACTTGCCAGCGGCTAGGAACCTGCATCACGCACCTAACACCTGAGTTAAGCCGCGCCGCGAAGCGGCGTCGGCTTGGACGAATTGTTAGCCCTCGCGTGGGCTCGTGATAGCGCCTGAGACGCCCACAAATTTGATCACACGGTGGGTGACTTTACGCCCTTCGCCGCCGAAGCCTGCGGTAATAGATGACTCGTTGGCCGTCAGGCCGGCATGGCCCTTTCCTGAAGCGTCGTAGTACTCGGTTATTTCCACTACCTCAGACGTCGCGATGCGCTCGGCAATGGCGATTTCCTGCGAAGCGCGGGCCTGATGTGCCTGATACTTCATGATGATCTTTTGTTTCGCGGCTTCAAGTTCCAGCTCTGCAATGCCTTTTGACTCGGCGGTACGAATGTCCCCTTGTGATTCGGACATCGCGTTCCGTATAACCTTTACGTAGCCTGGCACCAGAAGCTCGTATGCGACTTCTCCAGCGACTTCAGTGATGCTCTTCTTGGTCAAGCGAGACTCTCCTTTGGCGGCTAACACCTGAGTTAAGCCGCGCCGCGAAGCGGCGTCGGCTTGGACGAACTGTTAGCCGACCGGCGACGAGTCCGAGCGGCATGTACTGCCGACGCAGCCAGTGCGGCGATTAGAAAGGTTAACGCCACGCTTGCGGCAGCGAAGGAGCCGGGCACAGAAACGCCCTGTGGATCTTTGAGCAAATACCACGCTGCTACTGGAAGGGGTAAAAGTGCGCCGCCGTGCCCGCCGGCAACCGCAACTGGCGCGACTGCGACGGCGCGGAAAGCCGAAGCGCAAAGAACATACCGCCGGGTCAGCGACCAGCGCCTCCGGACGACCGCCAAAACGATTTCCACAACCAGCCAGACCGGGACTGTGAGCTTAAGCAACAGAAGCAGGATTTCTTCCACGGGCGGCTAACACCTGAGTTAAGCCGCGCCGCGAAGCGGCGTCGGCTTAGACGAATTGTTAGGCGGCGTTGCCACTGAACACCGCCCACAGAACCAAGCCGCCGAGCACCACTGAGGACAGGCCAACGACCGGGAGAAGCCGGAGCGCCTCGGGCACGGCACGTTGGGCAAAGCGATGATGCCAGTGCCAGGGCACGAGCAGAAGGGCGGTGGTAGTGGCCAAGAGAGCCCAGCCGAACAGGTTGAACGCGCTGGGGGCAAGTGCTCGGGGTGCGGTGAGTACGAAGGCTGCGCCAACGAGGAACCGCACAGCGAGCTCTGCGTAGTGCTTCGCGGGCGAGCCGGCGAAACCGAGCAAGAACCGACTCGCATGCTGCGGCCTGACGAGCGAAACGCCTCCGAGCGTGACGAAGAACAACCCGGCAGCAACTACGATGGCTAAAGCCAAAACCTCGATCACCGTTGCTGCTCCATCAGCCGCCTAACACCCAAGTTAAGCCGAACCGCGAAGCGGTTTCGGCTTGAACGCGTAGTTAGGACCGAAAGGGTCCGAAGCACCTGGACACTCGCTGGCCCGGAAGAAAGCGTGAGGTCGCGCCGGACCCTGACAGCGACGGGCCGATGTTACCTGTACGA
>NZ_JBHLTG010000014.1:0-107607 GCF_042434515.1 Lysobacter korlensis | reverse complement strand
CGCCGGTGCGGCCGCGGCCGGTGCCGGCGCTTCGGCGGGAGCCTCTGGGGCTGCAGCCGGAGCCGCCGCGCGCGGGGCTGCCGGAGCCGCCGCGGGGCGTGCGGAAGCGACTGGCTTCTCGGGCGCCTTCACGCCGTCGGCCGCGAGCGCGGCGCGCAGCTTCCGGGCCACCGGAGGCTCGATGCTGGAGGACGGTCCCTTGACGAACTCGCCCATCTCCTTGAGCTTCTCAAGGGCGGTCTTGCTGTCGATGCCGAGCTCGCTCGCGATCTCGTGCACGCGTGGTTTTGCCACAGTTCTCCTGTCTCGGGTTCACCCCGGACAGGAGTGAACCATCAATTGCGGACGGGTCTCATTTCGAGCCGCTCATTACTTGTCCATGTGCCGTTCAGCCTGTTCTGTCAGCTGGTTGATGGTTGTCAGGACCTGGTCGGTCCGCAGGGGTCCGTCTGCCCGGAGCGCTCGCCCGAAGGCCCTGCGCTTCAGAGCCGACTCGACGCATTCTGGAGTGGGGTGCACCCATGCGCCGCGACCCGGTGCCGCAGCCGCGGCATCCGCCACGACCTCGCCGTCGCGCGCCACAAACCTCAGAAGTGAGGATCGTGAGTCGCGCTGCCGGCACCCGAGGCAGGTTCTGACGGCTTCCAGTGTACTGCCTCCAGGCTGAGCGCGGGACCGCCGAGTGCGCACGTCCGCATTCAGCGTAACCAGTACCTCGGTCCTGAGCCTGTCGAAGGGACCGATGTAGCTCAGCTCTCGAGGATGGAGTCCGGCTGGATGTCGATGCGGGCGCCGGTGAGCTTCGCGGCGAGGCGGGCGTTCTGGCCCTCCTTGCCGATGGCGAGCGAGAGCTGGTAGTCCGGCACGAGCGCCCGGACGGCCTTCATCGACTCGTCGATCACGAACGCGCTCGACACCTTCGCGGGCGACAGGGCGTGCGCGACGAACGTCGCCAAGTCTTCGGAGTAGTCGACGATGTCGATCTTCTCCTCGCCGAGCTCAGCCGTGACCGCCCGGACCCGCTGCCCAAGCTCGCCGATGCAGGCGCCCTTCGCATTCACGCCGGGCTGGGTTGCGCGCACCGCGATCTTGGTGCGGTGCCCCGCCTCGCGGGCGAGCGAGACGATCTCCACGACGCCGCTCGCGATCTCCGGCACCTCGAGCGCGAACAGCTTCCGCACCAGCGACGGGTGCGTCCGGCTGACGGTGATCGACGGACCCTTCAGTCCCTTCGACACGCTCGTCACGTACACGCGGATGCGGCGGCCGTGCGCGTAGTCCTCGCCCGGCACCTGCTCCTCCGGGGGGAGGATCGCCTCGATGGTGCCGAGGTCGATGTGGATCATCCGCGGGTTGGGGCCCTGCTGGATGACCCCGGCCACGATGTCGCCCTCCTTGCCGCGGAACTCGCCGAGCACCTTGTCGTCGCCGATGTCGCGCAGGCGCTGGTTGATGACCTGCTTCGCGGCGAACGCGGCGATGCGGCCGAAGTCGGAGGGCGAGTCGATGGCCTCACCGATCTGCTCGCCGTTCTCGTCGTACTCGGGGACGTAGACGTTCACATGACCCGTCTTGCGGTCCAGCTCCACGCGCGCCTTGGGGGCCTCACCGTGCTCGCCGTGCTTGTGCTCGGTCTGGCCGGTGTGCTTCAGGTATGCGGTCAGGATGGCCTGTTCGATGATGCGCACGAGCTCGTCGAACGGAATCTCCCGCTCGCGCTCCATCAGTCGGAGCACGCTGAGGTCGATGTCCACGTCAGGCCTCCAGTATTGAGATCGCCGCCTCCGAGCGAGGAGGCGTACCTATACACGTTAGTCGAGGTGCGGGGCTTCGGCATCCGCGGGCGGTGGCGCACACTTGGAGGGTGGACGCACCCGCACTCCCTCCGCTGGTTCCGGTGGGCCCCGAGCTCAGCGGCGAGGAGCAGCGCCGGTACGCACGCCAACTGGTGCTGGACGGCATCGGCACGGACGGTCAGCGACGGCTGAAGAACGCCCGTGTGCTGGTGGTCGGCGCCGGCGGGCTGGGCTCCCCCGTGCTGCTGTACCTCGCGTCGGCGGGCGTCGGAACGCTCGGCATCGCGGACGGCGACACCGTCGCCGTGTCGAACCTGCAGCGCCAGGTGCTCCACCCGGCCGATGCGGTGGGCCGCGGGAAGGTCGACTCCGCCGTCGAGGCGCTCGCGGCGGTGAACCCGCTGGTGCGGGTCGTCGCGCATCCGGAATTCCTCTCCGCGCGGAACGCCGACCTGATCCTCTCCGGCTACGACCTCGTGATCGATGGAACCGACAACTTCGAGACCCGCTATGTCCTGAGCGACGCCGCCGCACGAGCGGGCATCCCATGCGTCTGGGGATCGGTGCTGCGGTACGACGGACAGGTCAGCGTGTTCTGGGACGCCCCGCCGGGGCGCCCGGGTGTCACCCTGCGGGACCTGCACCCGCAGAGCTCCGCCACCGACTCGGCCGAGAGCTGCGCCGTCGCCGGCGTGCTGGGCGCCCTGTGCGGCTCGGTGGGCTCGGTGATGGCGACGGAGGCGATCAAGCTCCTCGTGGGCGCCGGCACGCCGCTGCTCGGGCGGGTGCTGGTGGTCGACGCGCTCGACGGCACACGCGCCGAGGTGCCGTTCCGGCGCGCCGAGCGCCCGGCCGCGCCGCCGCCCGCCCCGCTCGTGCCGCGATGGAGCTGGCCTCAGGTCGACGAGCTGCTGTCCTCCGGCTCCCCGGTCACCCTGCTCGACGTCCGCGGAGCGGACGAGCTGGACCCGGCTCCCCTGCCCGGGTCGCTCCGGGTGTCGCACGACGCGCTGGCGGATCCCACGGTCACTCTGTCGGGCGTCGACCCCGCCGTGCCGCTCGTCGTCTACTGCCGAAGCGGCGCCCGCTCGGAGTTCGCGGTGCGACGGCTCTCCGCAGCCGGCTTCCCCCGCGCAGTGTCCGTGGAGGGCGGGCTCCTCGCGCGGGAGGGTTAACCGCCGGCGAACGGCGGCAGCAGGTCGATCACGTCGCCGTCGGCGAGCGAGGCGCTCGCCCCCGAGCCGCTCTCGCCGTTGTGCAGCACGGAGCACCGGGCGATCACCTGGCGTCCGGATCCGGCATCCGGCAGGGCCTCCTCGACCCGGTCGAGGAGGCTCTGGACGGTGGCACCGCGGTCCACGGTGAACCGCTGCTCGGCGCGCCCAGCCGCGGCCCGAGCGGCAGCGAAGTACCGCACCGTCACCTGCACGTCTTCCACCGGCGAGGTCACCCGCCGATCGCGCTCATCGAGCGCTCCGGCTGGGCGAAGCCGGGCGACTCCAGACCCGAGCCGGCCGGTTTCGCCCACATGGCTCCCCGCCACAGCTCGGCAATCGTCTCGTCACCGGCGCCGGCGCGCATCGGGCCGGCGAGGTCGGTCTCGTCGTGGGAGAACAGGCAGCTGCGCACCCGCCCCTCGGAGGTCAGCCGGGTCCGCTTGCAGTCGTCGCAGAACGGCTCGGTGACCGAGGCGATGATGCCGATCGAGCCGAGCTCGCGTCCACCGCCGAAGACCCGGTACCGCTCGGCCGGTGCGCCGTCCCGCGGCGCCGCGTCCGCTACGACCTCATACCGCTCGCGAATGCGGGCACGGATCTCGCCGGCGGTCACGAGCTCCGCACGCTGCCAGTCCCGGTCACCGCCGAGCGGCATGTTCTCGATGAAGCGAAGCTCGACCCCGCGATCGAGCGCCCACTCGACGAGGTCGACCGCCTGTGTGTCGTTCACGCCGCGAAGCAGGACCGCGTTGATCTTGATCGAGCGGAATCCGCTGTCGATCGCGGCGTCGATGCCTGCCATCACCTGACGCAGGAACGGCCGGCGTGTCATCTGCGCGAAGGTGTCCGCGTGCACCGTGTCGAGGGAGACGTTCAGCCGGTCGAGGCCGGCGGCGCGCAGCTTCGCCGCCCGGGACTTCAAGCCGATGCCGTTCGTGGTGAGCGCCAGCTGCGGCCGCGGCTCGAGCTGAGCCAGCACGGCGACCAGGTCGATCAGCTCCGGACGCAGCAGCGGCTCGCCACCGGTCAGGCGGATCTTCGTGACCCCGAGCCGCGTCACGGCGACACGAGCGAGCCGGACCAGCTCGTCGAAGGAGAGCAGCTCGTCCGCCGGGAGGAAGTCAAGCCCCTCCTCCGGCATGCAGTACGTGCAGCGCAGATTGCAGCGGTCCAGGAGCGAGATCCGCAGGTCGGTCGCGACCCTGCCGTAGGTGTCGACGAGCCCCGGCACCAGCGGTCGCGGCCCGGCGCCGGCGCGCGGACCGGCCGGAGCGGTCGCCGGCATCCCGAGCGCGGTAGTCATCGCCCCAGCCTAGGCACCTTTGCCTCGCGGTTATAGTTCGAGCATGTTCCCCGGCGTCCGGTCCGCGCGCCTGCTGCCGGCGGCCGGGATCGCGGCCGCCGTGGCCCTGCTTCCGGCGTGCGCATCAGAGGGCAGTTCGTCGCGGCTGGTCGTGCACGCCGCGGCGTCGCTCTCCGGGGTGTTCACCGAGATCGGCCACGAGTTCGAGGCCGCCACCGGCGCGACCGTGATCCTCAACTTCGCCGGATCGTCGGATCTGCTGGCCCAGCTGCAGGCGGGCGCCTCGCCGGATGTGCTGGCGACCGCGGACGAGCCCACGATGAACGCTGCGGCCGACGCCGGCCTCCTGGCGTCGGAGCCGGTGGTGTTCGCGAGGAACTCGCTGACGGTCGCCCTGGCGCCGGGGAACCCGGCCGCGATCGAGTCGGTGGAGGACCTCGCGGGGGATGCCCTCGTCGTGGTCTGTGCCCCGCAGGTCCCGTGCGGAGCCGCGACCCTGGCGTTCCAGGAGCGAGCGGGGATCGTGCTCTCCCCGGTGAGTGAGGAGTCGTCGGTCACCGATGTGCTGGCGAAGGTCGGAAGCGGTGAGGCGGATGCGGGCATCGTCTACCGCACGGATCTGAGGCGCGCGGTAGACGGCGTTGAGGCCCTGGAGATACCCGACGAGGTGAATGTGACGACGTCGTACCCGATCGCGCTGGTCGAGGACGACGGGACCCTCGCGCCGGAGTTCCTCGAGTTCGTGCTGGGCGGCGCCGGGCGGAGCGCCCTCGCCGCGGCAGGCTTCGAGGTGCTCCCATGAACGGCGCCCGGCGCGCGGCGATCGGGGCATTGCCCGGAGCCCTCCCCCGCTGGGTGCTGATCCCGGCTCTCCTGGGTGCGGCGGTCATCCTCGTGCCCGTCGTCGCGATGCTTGCCCGCGTCCCATGGCCGCGGGTGCCGGAGCTGCTGCTGTCGGAGGGCTCCCTCGCGGCGCTCGCCCTGAGTCTGCAGACGTCCGCCGTGAGCACGCTGCTGGTGCTGCTGCTCGGCGTGCCGATCGCGCTCGTGCTGGCGCGGCGCACCTTCCCGGGCCAGCGCGTCGCCCGCACGCTCGTGCTGCTGCCGCTCGTGCTGCCGCCGGTGGTGGGCGGCCTGGCCCTGCTCTTCACGTTCGGACGGCAGGGGCTCCTGGGCGCGCAGCTGGAGCTGCTCGGCATCCGCATCGCGTTCACCACGGTGGCGGTGGTGCTGGCCCAGGTGTTCGTGTCGCTCCCGTTCCTCGTCGTCGGGCTGGAGGCGGGCCTCCGCTCAGCCGGCACGGATTTGGAGCGGACGGCGGCGACGCTCGGCGCGCGCCCGGGCACGGTGCTGCGCCGTGTGACCCTGCCGTTGGCGGTGCCCTCGATCGCCGCAGGCGCGCTGCTGGCGTTCGCCCGGGCCCTCGGGGAGTTCGGGGCGACGCTGACCTTCGCGGGCAGCCTGCAGGGGGTCACCCGGACGCTGCCGCTCGAGATCTACCTGCAGCGGGAGATCGACCCGGATGCTGCGCTCGCGCTGTCGGCTGTGCTGATCGGCGTCGCGCTCGCGGTGCTGCTGGCGACGGCCGGCTCGCTTCGGAGGGGATCATGACGGCAGGCACGCTCTCGGTCCGGTTCCGTTCGGCGGTGCGGAGGGTGGATCTGGCCCTGGAGGTCGAGCCGGGTTCAACGCTCGGCGTCGTCGGGCCGAACGGGGCGGGCAAGTCGACTCTGCTCGAGGTGATCGCCGGCCTCCTGGTTCCGGATTCCGGCCGCGCCACCCTCGGCGACGAGGTGCTGTTCGACCTCGACGGCGGAGCCCGGCGCATCTGGATGCCCGCGGCGTCCCGGGCCGTGACACTCCTGGGCCAGCGGCCGCTGCTGTTCCCGCACCTCAGCGTGCTCGAGAACGTCGCGTTCGCGCCGCGCAGCGCCGGCCGATCGCGTCGGGAGGCGCACGAGCAGGCGAAGCGCTGGCTCGCCGAGGTCGGCGCGGAGCAGCTGGGAGACCGCCTGCCGGGGCGGCTCTCCGGTGGGCAGGCGCAGCGGGTGGCCCTCGCCCGTGCCCTCGCGGCCGAGCCTGCGGTGCTGCTGCTCGACGAGCCGCTCTCCGCGGTCGACGCGCCGGGAACGGAGGAGCTGCGCGGGCTTCTGGGCAGGGTGCTGCGGGGCCGGACGGCACTGCTCGTCTCGCACGACGCGTCGGAGATCGAGGAGCTCGCGTCACGGACGGTGCGGATCCGGGATGGCCGGATCGCGGACCCGCCAGTGACCGCGGCGGTTGCGCCGCCTCCCCCTGGAACGGCGATCGGAGGCGGACCGACGGCCACCGGGGCGGTTTGCGTCGCGGAGCACACCCGAGCGGTCGCGGAGCTGCTCGCCGGGATCCCGGTCGGGACGGAGGAGCTCGCCGTCGCTGCCGGGCCGGCCGCCGTCGGCCTCGGACGGATCCTCGCGCAGGACGTCCACGCCGGGAACGCCCTGCCACCGTTCGACAACTCCCAGATGGACGGATTCGCTGTCCGGTCGGCCGAGCTCGCCGGCGCGGCGGCGAACCGGCCGGTCCTCCTCGCGTCGTCCGGCACGATCCCCGCCGGCGCCCCGATCGGCGAGCTGCCCGGCGGCACGGCAGCCCCCATCATGACCGGCGCCCCGATCCCCGCGGGCGCCGACGCCGTGGTGCCGGTCGAGGCGACCGAGTCGGGCCGGTTCCCGCGCACCCCCGGCGAACCGGTCGGCTTTCCCGCCCCGGTCGAGCCGGGCCGGTTCGTGCGACGACGCGGAAGCGACCTCGACGCGGGAGCGCTGGTCCTCGCCGCAGGCACGCGACTGGGACCGGCCCAGTGGGGCGTGCTGGCGGCAAGCGGCATCGGCACCGTGCAGTTGGAGGCGCCGCTCCGGGTGCTGCTGGTCTCCACCGGCCTCGAGCTGCGAGCCCCCGGCAGCGCGCTGGAATCGGGTCAGATCCACGACGCCAACGGCGTCTCACTCGCCGCCGCTCTGGCCGAAAGCGGCGTCGCGGTGATCTCACGGCTGCTCTCGAACGACGATCCCGCCGCGCTGGACCGGATGATCGCCGACGAGCCGGGCGTGGATCTGGTGCTGACGACCGGCGGTGTGAGCGCCGGCGACTTCGAGGTGGTGAAGCTCGCCCTCGAGCCCCGCGGCGTTCGCTTCCGGAGCGTCGCGATGCAGCCCGGCGGACCGCAGGGACTGGGAATCGCCCACCTCGACGACGGGCGCCTGATGCCGGTCGTCGCCTTCCCCGGCAATCCGGTGAGCGCCCTGGTCTCGTTCGAGCTGTTCCTCCGTCCGCTGCTGCGCCACCGGGCGGGACTCGAGCCGGCAGACCGCGAGCGGTTCCGGGCGCCGCTCGCGCATCCGGTGGAGTCCCCGCCGAAGCATCAGGTGCGCCGCGGAGAGCTGGACGCCGCGGGTAGGGTTGCCCTCATCGGAGGACCCGGCTCCCACCTGCTGCACGCCTACGCGAGGTCCACCCTGCTGGTGCACCTGCCGCCCGAGGCACGGCAGCTGGCCGCAGGCGACGAGGTGGAGGTCTGGCGGATCGGAGGCACGGCATGACGGAGGACGGCGAACGGCTCACCCACCTCGACGACCGGGGAGCTGCGCACATGGTCGACGTGTCGGACAAGGAGGAGACCCGCCGGGAGGCCACCGCGCAGGCGGTGCTCGGGACCCGGCCGGATGTGGTCGAGCGGCTGGTCACCGGCGACCTGCCGAAGGGCGAGGCCTTGGCGGTCGCACGGATCGCGGCGATCCAGGCCGCCAAGCAGACTTCGGCCCTCATCCCGCTGTGTCATCCTCTGCCGCTCAGCGCGGTGTCGGTCGACTTCGAGCCGGCAGAGGATTCGGTGCGAATCACCGCGACCGTGCGCACGACCGGGCGCACCGGGGTGGAGATGGAGGCGCTCACGGCGGCGACCGTCGGCGCACTCACGCTGTACGACATGGTGAAGGGCGTCGACCGCGCCGCCCGGATCACCGACGCCGAAGTGCTGGCGAAGAGCGGCGGCAAGAGCGGGGACTGGCGGCGATGAGCGCGCCGAAAGCCGTCGTGGTGGTCGCCTCCACTCGCGCGGCGTCCGGCATGTACGACGACACCACCGGGCCGATCCTGCGGGACTGGCTCGAAGGCCGGGGCTGGACGGCCGAGGTCGTGGTGCTTCCGGACGGGGACGCGATCGGTGAAGCGATCGGCGACGCGGTGGGCAGAGGGGTCGCGCTGGTCGTGAGCACGGGTGGCACAGGCGTCTCGCCGCGGGATCGCACACCGGAGGTCACGGCGCCGCTGCTGGACCGGGAGCTGCCCGGCATCGCGGAAGAGCTCCGCCGCCGCGGTGCCGCCCGAGTTCCGACGGCGGTGCTCAGCCGCGGGCTCGCCGGTGTCGCCCGCCGCACCCTCGTCATCAACCTGCCGGGCTCGCCTGGTGCGGTGCGCACCGGCATCGAGGTGCTCGACGAGATCGTCGACCACGTCGTGGACCAGCTGCGAGGAGGCGACCATGAGCGGCATGACTGAACCGGCGGGCCCCGTCGCGATCGCGGCGGTGGTGGAGTCGGCCATCTCCGTCGAGGAGTGCGCCGCCGCCGTGCAGGGTGCGGACCGCGGCGCGGTCGTGACGTTCGCCGGGGTTGTGCGGAATCACGACGACGGGCGCGGCGTCGAGCGGCTGTCGTACTCCGCACATCCGGGTGCCGACGCGGTGCTGAAGGCGGTCGCCGCGGAGGTGGCCATGGCCGATCCGGGCGTGCGGGTCGCGGTGCTGCACCGCGTCGGCGAACTGGCCGTCGGCGACGTCGCACTCGCCTGTGCGGTGTCGTCCCCCCACCGGGCTGCCGCCTTCACCAGCTGCTCGACCCTCGTCGACGAGGTGAAGGCGCGCGTGCCGATCTGGAAGGAGCAGTTCTTCGACGACGGCTCCGCCGAGTGGGTCGGCGCCCTCGGCTGACGCCCTGAACGGTCGCTCCGCTGGCGCGACCCTGCCCGGAAAGCACGAACTCGGCCCGCCACCGGGGTAGCGGGCCGAATCGCGTAGCCTGCGAATCAGCGGTTGTGCTTGTTCTTGGACTGCTTGTCCTTGGACTGGCTCTTCTTCGCCGGCTTGACGTCGACCGGCTGCTCGTCCTCGGACGCGTCGTCGGTGTCGCTCTCGTCCGTGTCGTTCTCGTCCGTGTCGTTCTCATCGGCGTCGCGCTCGTGCTTCGGCTGCTTGTCGTGCGCCGCCGCGGAGACGGCCTTGCCGTGCTCCCGGCCGTGCAGCGTCTTGTCCTTCGCGACGGCGCTGACCCGGTCGCCGTGGGTGAGCGTCTCGTCGGTCGCAGGCTGCTCGGCGCCGCCCTCATCGGTCCCGTCATCGGCGCCGTCGTCCTCGCCCGCTTCGTCGCCCCCGGTCTCCGTGTCCTCCTCGTCGCCGGCCTGATCGCCGCCATCGGTGTCTGTGTCGCTCTCGGTGTCGTCGCCGGCCTCCGGGTCGGTGACGTCCGAGGGCGGCTGCTCCTCGACCGGCTCGGCGACGTCCGGCGTCTCCTCCGCAATGGCGACGACCTCGTCGAACGCCTCCTGAGCGACGGGCGGCAGCACGCCTGCGACGCCGCCGCCGGCCACACCCACCGCGACCGCGCTCGCGCCGATCGCAAGCTTCGATGCGAGCCCGAGGCTCGCCAGCCAAGTGAAGATCATGATTTCCCCCTGTCGCCCGCGACATCGGCCGCGGGTGTTCGTTTCCGCCCGTGGACCGGCCTGCGGTGCCACGTGCGCGTTCACCCTTGACATCGCGCGAGGGGTTCAAAGGGGTACGGGTTGCGCGGAGATCGCCGATACCAGGCCCTCAGCCGGTGAGCTCGTCCGCCTCCGTCCGGGGCAGCTGGTCGACCAACGCCGCCCCGATGCGCAGCAGCGCCAGGTCGGTGAACCGCGGGCCGACAAGGCTCAGACCCGCCGGCGCAGATACCCCGCCGCCCAACGGGACGCTGAACGCGGGAATCGACAGCGCAGGCAGCCCCGCGATTCCCGCGACGCAGGCGAGCCGCATCGTCGCGGCGCGGATCCGCTCGATCTCTGCCCGGCTCGCCGTCGTCTGAGGCGCGGTGGATGAGGCGGAGGGCAGCAGGAGCACCCGCCCGGCGAGCCTCCTGCGAAGGTCGCTCGCCGCCGCCTCCAGCCCGTCACGGGCGTCGCGCTCGGCCTCGGCGTCGATGGTGGCCGCCCATTCGAACCGCTCGGCCACATCCCTCGCCAGCACGCCGGGATGCTTCCGGACCCACCAGCCGTGGCTGCGCCATGCCTCCGCCGCCTGCACCGTGCGGAACAGCTCGAACAGCCGGTCGATCGGCCCCAGGTCGACCTCCCGCGCGTCCAGGTGCGCGACGGCGTTCCGGAACATCATCCGCAGGGTGGGCTCGGCGAGTCCGTCGAGGGCGGGCGCACGGGCGAACCGGCGGGCGAGCGGCACCTGACGCTCCGGGTCGAGGCTGGCGCGCGCGGCGGCGTCCAGCGTCGCGCGGTCCCGGGTGACCCACCCGACCGCGTCGAATCGTGGGGCCAACGGCACGAGACCCTCCCGGCTCACCGCACCGTGCGTGGTCCGGAGGCCCCAGAGTCCCTGGTACGACGCGGGGACCCGGAGAGAACCGCCCGTGTCGGTGCCGAGACCGATGGCTGCCTGGCCGAGCGCCACCGCGGCGGCCGGACCGCTCGACGAGCCGCCCGGGAGGCCGCCCGGAACGGCGGGATTCGGCGGGATCCCGTACTGCGGGTTCGCCCCGGTGATGCTGTATGCGAACTGGTCGGTCTGCGCGATGCCGAGCACGCTCGCTCCGGCGTCGAGCAGCGCCCGGACGGCCGGCGCGGTCGAGGCCGCCCGTGGACTCTCCGCCAGGTACTCCCGCACTCCGGCGCCGACGCGCTCGCCCTCGATCTCGAACAGGTCCTTCACCGCGACGGTGGCCCGGTGCAGCGGCCCCGCGCCGGTGGCCGGCACGAGCGGGGTGCCGACCAGTCGCCACACCGCCTGGTCCGCCGCGGCAGGCGGCGGTGCGATGTGCGCCACCGCGACCGCCCATGCGCCGCCGCTTCGGCGCCAGAGCTGCGTCTCGACGCCCCTGCCGCCGTGGGGGGTGCGGGTGACGGCGAGGACCAGCGCCGCGTCGTCGTCCACCGGCCGCACATGCAGCACCTCGATGCGCCGCCGCGGAGCGCTGCCGCGACGGGTTCGGAAGGCGTGGACGCGGTCGCTTCCCGTCACCACGCCCGCGGCGTCGGCGCGGAGCGTCCACTCCCCCTGCTGGATCAGCCGATCGAGCTCGTCGGCGTCGTCGTCCAGCAGCGCCCGCTCGGACGCCCAGAACGACTCGATCAACCCCTCGGGTGCGGTCTCACCCGCCGGCAGTCGGGCGGGGACCCGGTCGCCGATCACCGGACCGCTCCGGATGCCGGCCATCGACCCCGGCCGAGCCTGCGGGAGGCGGCGTGCGCGAGGCGCTGGTCCTCACCCGCGCCGCCCACAGGAGCTACCGCCGTCCGAGCTCGGCGCCGACCGAGTCGAGGGCGATCTCCCGCCGCTCGCCGGTGCGCCGGTCCCACAGCTCCCCCACTCCGTCCGCGGCGCCGCGGCCGACGATCAGGATGGTCGGAATGCCGATCAGCTCGGCATCGCCGAACTTCACCCCTGGTGACACCTTGGGCCGGTCGTCGTAGAGCACGTCGATGCCTGCGGCGCCGAGCTCCTCCATCAGACGGTCCGCGATCTCGTAGACCGTCTGGTCCTTGCCGGTCGCCACCAGGTGCAGGTCGAACGGGCTGACCGCCTCCGGCCAGAGAAGGCCTTTCTCGTCACTCGACTGCTCGGCGATCAGCGCGATGTTGCGCGTCACACCGATGCCGTATGACCCCATGGTGACGGTGACGAGCTTGCCGTTGGGGTCGAGCACCTGCAGGCCGAGCGCGTCGGCGTACTTGCGACCGAGCTGGAACACATGGCCGATCTCGGTGCCGCGTGCCGTCTCGATCGGACCGGAGCCGTCCGGTGCCGGATCGCCCTCGCGCACCTCCGCCGCCTCGACGAACCCGTCGCCGGTGAAGTCGCGGCCGGCGACCAGCCCGTACACGTGCTTCTCATGGATGTTCGCCCCGGTCATCCATTGGGTGCCGTCGGCGATGCGGGGGTCGAGCAGGAAGCGGATCCGGCTGGCCGAGTCGAAGCCGAGGATCGGGCCGGTCGGCGACCACGGGCCGATGTATCCCTTCACGAGCGCGGGCGTCGCGTCGAAGTCCGCCTCCGTGGCGGCCTCGACCTCGGCCGGCTGGAAGGCGACCTCGAGTCGCTTCAGATCCACGTCGCGGTCGCCCGGCAGACCGACGACGACGAGCTCACGCGTGCCGTCCAGGTGCCTGAGGGCGAGCACCACGTTCTTCAGTGTGTCGGCTGCGGTCCACGGGCGGTCGTCGCGCGGAACCTCCGCGTTGGCGAGCTCGACGAGCGTTGCGATCGTCGGCGTGTTCGGGGAGTCGAACACGACAGGTTCAGGCAGCCCGTCGATCGGCACCGGGTCCGGCGCGAGCGTGGTGAACGCCTCGACATTGGCGGCGTAGCCGCCGGCGGAGCGGACGAAGGTGTCCTCGCCGATCGGAGTGGGGTGCAGGAACTCCTCGCTCTTCGAGCCGCCCATCGCGCCGGCATCCGCATCGACGATGACGTAGTCGAGGCCGAGCCGGGCGAAGATCCGCTCGTACGCCGCCCGCTGCGCCTGGTACGACTCCTCCAGCCCCTCGTCGCTCCAGTCGAAGGAGTAGGCGTCCTTCATGGTGAACTCGCGGCCGCGGAGGATCCCGGCGCGCGGGCGGGCCTCGTCGCGGTACTTGTCCTGGATCTGGTAGATCGTCAGCGGCAGGTCCTTGTAGCTGGAGTAGAGATCCTTCACCAGCAGGGTGAAGACCTCCTCGTGCGTCGGCGCCAGCAGGTAGTCGCCGTCCTTGCGGTCCTTCAGCCGGAAGATGCCGTCGCCGTACTCCTCCCACCGGCCGGTGAGGTCGTAGGGCTCGCGCGGCAGCAGCGCCGGGAAGTGCACCTCCTGCGCACCCGCCGCGGTCATCTCCTCGCGGATGATCGCCTCGACCTTGGCCTTGACCCTCAGGCCGAGCGGCAGCCAGGCGAAGATGCCGGGCGCCTGACGGCGGATGTAGCCGGCACGCACGAGCAGCCGGTGGCTGGTCACCTCGGCGTCGGCGGGATCCTCGCGGAGCGTGCGGACGAAGAAGGTCGAGAGTCGGGCTGGCACGCGCTCCATCGTACTGAGCCGCGGCCCCGCCCTTTTCCCGCCGAGTCGCGGAGGAGCTAGGTGTAGTGCCCAGCTAGGCGGTGACGACCTGGACGGTGCCTGACTCGGAGGGAGGCATCTCGGCGGCGAGGCGGTTGGCCTCTTCGATCAGGGTCGCGACGATCTCCGACTCTGGCACGGTCTTGATGACCTCGCCCTTCACGAAGATCTGGCCCTTGCCGTTGCCGCTCGCGACGCCGAGGTCCGCCTCGCGCGCCTCACCCGGTCCGTTCACGACGCAGCCCATCACCGCGACGCGCAGCGGCACGGTCATGCCCTGGAGCCCCTCGGTGACGCTGTCGGCGAGCGTGTAGACGTCGACCTGCGCGCGGCCGCAGCTCGGGCAGGAGACGATCTCGAGCTTGCGTTCCCGGAGGTTCAGCGACTGCAGGATCTGCAGGCCGACTTTCACCTCTTCCGCGGGCGGGGCGGAGAGGGAGACGCGGATGGTGTCCCCGATGCCCTCTGCCAGCAGGATGCCGAACGCGGTGGCGCTCTTGATGGTGCCCTGGAACGCGGGCCCGGCCTCGGTCACACCGAGATGCAGCGGCCAGTCGCCCCGCTCGGCGAGCATCCGGTAGGCCTTCACCATCACGATCGGGTCGTTGTGCTTCACCGAGATCTTGAAGTCGTGGAAGTCGTGCTCCTCGAACAGGCTCGCCTCCCACACCGCACTCTCGACGAGCGCCTCGGGCGTGGCCTTGCCGTACTTCTGCAGCAGCCGCGGGTCGAGCGATCCGGCGTTGACGCCGATCCGGATGCTGACATCGGCGGCCTTCGCCCGGCGGGCGATCTCACCGACCTGGTCGTCGAACTTGCGGATGTTGCCCGGGTTGACACGCACCCCGGCGCAGCCGGCGTCGATGGCTGCGTAGACATAGTTCGGCTGGAAGTGGATGTCCGCGATGACCGGGATCTGGCTCTTCTTCGCGATGATCGGCAGGACCTCTGCGTCGTCGCGGCTCGGCACCGCCACGCGGACGATGTCGCAGCCCGATGCTGTGAGCTCGGCGATCTGCTGCAGCGTCGCGTTGATGTTGGGGGTCGGCGTCGTGGTCATCGACTGCACGCTCACCGGGGCGTCGCCGCCGACGAGCACCTTGCCCACGCGGATCTGCCGGGTCTTCCGCCGAGGGGCGAGGACCTCGGGCTTCTTCGGCATTCCGATGTTGACTGCAGGCACGCTCCCAGCCTACTTCGGGCGCGTGTGGCGACGCTGGGCGCCGCCGGCGGCTGAGCCTGCCGCTGGAGCGACGCCAGAGCGACCGTGCACGCCGGAGAACAGCGACGACACGCCTTCGAAACATGGCGGGTGTACCCTCTCGCCGTGACGACGCTCGGTCCGCGCCTCAACCACTCGATGACCCGCATGACCGGACGCGATCCGGATGAGCGCCATCGCGGGGCGACACCTCTCGAGCTCTTCTTCGACCTGGTCTTCGTGGTCGCGTTCGGCGCGGTCGCGGACGAGCTCGCCCACTACCTCGCGGACGGGCATGTCGTGTCGGCTGTCCTCTCCTTCGCCTTCATGGTCTTCGCGGTGAGCTGGGCGTGGATCAACTACTCATGGTTCGCGTCGGCATTCGACACCGACGACTGGTTCTTCAGGGTCGCGACCATGGTGCAGATGGTCGGGGTGCTCGTGCTGGCCCTGGGCACCCCGGACGTCTTCGCAAGCATCGACGAAGGCGGCGCGCTCGACAACCGCGTCGTCGTCGCCGGGTACGTGATCATGCGGCTCGGCATGGTCGCCCTCTGGCTGCGTGCCGCCGCGCAGGCTCCGCAGCACCGGCGCGCAGCGCTCACCTTCGCCTCGACGATCGGTCTGGCGCAGGTCGGCTGGGTCCTCGTGGCCGTGCTCTCCCTCCCCCTGCCCGCGACGGTCGCGCTCGTGCTCCCGCTCTACCTGCTCGAGCTCTCGGGACCGGTGATCGCGAACCGCCGCACCGGCGGAATACCGTGGCACCCGCACCACATCGCGGAGCGGTACGGACTCCTCGTCATCATCACGCTCGGCGAGGTCGTGATCGGCACGATCACCACCATCTCGGCCGTCGTGCATCAGCAGGGATGGACCGTGGACGCCGCGGTGCTCGCGGTCGCCGGCACCGCGCTCGCGTTCGGCCTCTGGTGGGTGTACTTCATCACCCCCTCCGGCCGGGTCCTCTCCGTGCGCCGAGAGCGCGCGTTCGTCTGGGGCTACGGGCACATCCTGGTGTTCGCCGCCATCGTCGCGACGGGAGCGGGACTGCACGTCGCCGCGTACGCGCTCGAGGGAGAGGCGCATATCGACGAGGTGGGTGTCGTGCTCACCATCGCGGTCCCGGTGCTGGTGCTCACCGTCGCCGACATCGCGCTCTACTCGCTGCTCTTCCGACGGTTCGACCTGTTCCACGTTCCGCTCGTCGTCGCTGCGATGATCGTCCTGATCGCGAGCATCCTCGCATCCGCCGCCGGCGTCTCCATGACGGTGTCGCTCAGTCTCATCGTGCTCGCCCCGCTGATCGTCATCGTGGGATTCGAGACCGTCGGGCACCGGCATCAGGCGGATGCGCTGGACGACCTCGCAGGGCGCTGACCCTAGAAGACGGAGATGGGCTTCACGATGTCGGCGTAGATGAGCAGCAGGCTCATGCCGCCGAGCACCACCACGACGGCGAAGGTCAGCGGCACCACCTTGGCGGTGTCGACCGGACCGGGGTCGCGACGCCTGAACAGCTTCGCCACCCGGCGCCGCAGCCCCTCCCAGAGCGCCCCAGCGATATGGCCGCCGTCGAGCGGCATCAGCGGGATCAGGTTGAAGACGAAGAGTGCCACGTTGAGCGACCCGACCAGCCCGACGAGCGATGCCACCCGGTCCGCGACGGGTGCCGTGTCGATGCTCGCGATCTCCCCAGCGAGCCGCCCGACGCCGACGACGCTGATCGGTCCGTTCGGGTCGCGCTCGGCCTCGCTGAACGCGGCGTTCCACACATCGACGAGCCGCTGCGGGAGGTTCAGGATGATGTTCGCGACGCCGACCACGTTCTCCGCGATCATCGGCAGCACGGTGGCAGGCGCCTGCCGAACGGTCTCGGTGGCGGCGCCGATCCCGACGAAACCCACCTCCTCGGTGAGCGGCTCGCCGTCCGGGCCGGTCGCGATCTCGCCGTCGTCGGTGATCACATAGCGCTCGGTGAGCAGCGGCTCGATGGTGAGCCCCACCTCCTCGCCGCCGCGATCCACGACGACGTCGAGCGGGTCGCCAGGCGACTCGCGGATCTTCGCGGTCGCCTGCTCCCAGCTCTCGACCGGGCTGCCGTCGATGCGAACGAGCCGGTCCCCGGGACGGATGCCCGCCTCGGCACCCGGGGCGAGCGGGTCGGACGCCGCGCATTCCTGGCGCTCGCTCGTCGCCGGGAGGACACACTGGGAGACCGAGCCGATCGTGGTGCTCAGCTGGGGCAGACCGAACCCCATGAGCAGCACCGCGAAGAGCACGACCGCGATGGCGAGGTTCATGAACGGCCCGCCGAACATGACGAGCACGCGCTTGAAGACGGGCAGCTTGTAGAAGACCCGGTCCTCGTCCCCCCGGTCGATTCCCGCGGCTGACGCATCACGCGCATCCTGCACCAGCGTCTGGAAGAACCCGGTGCTCGCCGTCCGCGCCGTCCCGCCCGGCTTCAGCGGGGGGAACATCCCCGCCATCGAGATGTAGCCACCCAGGGGCAGCGCCTTCACCCCGTATTCGGTCTCGCCGATCCGCCTGGACCAGAGGGTGGGGCCGAAGCCGATCATGTACTGCCCCACTTTGACGCCGAACAGCTTGGCGGGCACCAGGTGGCCGATCTCGTGCAGCCCGATCGACACGGCGATCCCGACTACGACGACGAGAATCCCGAGGACATAGAGCAGCGTGGGTTCCACCTGCAAAGAATAGTGACTTCGCGCCACCGCCGCCGGGACCGGAGATAACGGGATCGTGGACATTCGGTGTGAGTACGGCGGTCTCTATGTTCTCCCAGCGAGCTCATATCTAGCATGAAGCGTATGACGGTTGACACCGGCGAGGCCAAGCTCGCCCACGACGAGGAAGGCAGCATCCTCGGCAACCGCTACCGGATCGACGGTGAGATCGGCCGGGGCGGTATGAGCGTCGTCTATCGCGCCGAGGACAGCTACCTCGGACGCACCGTCGCGCTCAAGGTCTTCCGCCGCGAACTGGCGGACGCGGACGACGTGCGACGCCAGAAAGAGGAGATGCAGGTCATCGCGCGGCTGAACCACCCGTCGCTGGTGACCCTCTACGACGCGGTCGCCGACGAGAACGGCGAGGCATTCCTCGTGCTCGAGCACGTCGACGGGCCGAACCTGCGGGAGGTGCTGTTCAGGGGTCCGCTGGAGTCGCGGGCGGCCGCGATGCTCGGTGCGGACATCGCCGAAGCGCTCGCGTACATCCATGGCTGCGGGGTGGTGCACCGGGACGTGAAGCCGGGCAACATCCTGGTCCCAGACCGCACGGGCGAGGAGACCGGCCCCCGCGCGAAGCTCGCCGATTTCGGCATCGCCCGGCTGGTCGACGGCACCCGCATCACCTCCACCGGCTCTGTTCTCGGCACCGCCAGCTATCTGAGCCCGGAGCAGGCCGCCGGTGAGCCGATCACGCCGGCGAGCGACATCTACAGCTTCGGACTGGTGCTCCTCGAGTGCCTGACCGGCCAACGGGCGTTCGAAGGCTCGGGCATCGAGGCGGCCGCCGCGCGGCTCATCCGTGACCCAGCCATCCCGCAGGATCTCGGGCAGACCTGGTGCGAGCTGCTCACCGAGATGACGAAGCGGGTTGCCGCGTCCCGTCCGGATGCGCGGGAGGTCGCCCAGCGCCTGCGGGACATCGTCGCGGGCCGCGAGGTGGGCGCCGACCCCACGCTCAGGCTTCCGCCGGTGCAGCCGCCGGGTGGCCTCGACGGTGGAAGCATGACCGGCACTGATGTGACGGGCGCAGCGCCGCGGCGGATCGAGTCCATCACCGGCTCGTCGCAGATCCTGCCGGCCGCGGTGGGCGCGCCACCGCTCGCGACCGCCCCCGGCTTCTCGACCGCACCCGGTTCGACGCTCGCGCCGAGCACCAGCCAGACGATCCAGGCCGCGCCCGATCAGGTGGTCCAGACGGCGCCGACCCACGTCGCGGCGACTCCTCGGCGGCGGCGCGGAACGGCACTGCTCGTGGCGATCGTCGTGCTGCTGCTCGCGGCCGGCGCCGCGGTGTGGATCGCCGTCGCGGCGAACACCCCGGAGCCGCAGCCGCCCGCTCCGGCCGTCGACTACCCCAGCGTCGAGGGTGACCTCGGCCGGCACCTCGAGCAGCTGCAGGAGAGCGTCAAGCCATGAACCGGGTGCTGGTGGTGCTCGCCGCCGCCACGCTCCTGGTCTCCGGTTGCGCGAGCGGCGGCGTGCGGTATCCCGCGGCGACCGCTGCGGCGCTGCAGGAGCAGGTGCTGGAGGTCACGGAGGCGGCCGCCGACGGCGACCTCGAGGTCGCGCTCACGAGACTGGACGAGCTCACCGCGGTCACCGACGACGCCAGGGTCCGCGGCACCGTGACCGATGAACGGCACGCCAGCATCTCGTCGGCGATCGAACTCGTGCGGGCCGACCTGGAGGCGATGATCGCCGCCGCCGACCCCGAGGCGCCGGAGGTGGATCCGGACGAGACGGACACCGGGAACTCCGGCAACGGCTCCGGGGAAACCGGGAGCGGCGGGTCGGGAACCGGCGGGGGCGGCTCCGGCGGCGGCGGCGGGGCCGACACCGAGCCGGAACCAGAACCCGAGCCGGAACCCGAGCCCGAGCCAGAACCGGAACCGGAACCAGAGCCCGAGCCGGAGCCGGAGCCGGAGCCCGAGCCCGAGCCCGAACCGGAGCCCGAGCCGACCACGGCTCCGAAGCCGACCACCGCTCCGAAGCCGACCACCGCTCCGAAGCCGACGGCCGCTCCGACTCCGAAGCCCACGGCGAGCGGAGGGGGCAATTGAGGACGACCGCTGGAGGGCCGATCGCCTCGGCGCTGCTTGCCGGGATGCTCTTCCTGTCCGGGTGCGCCTCGACGCCACCACCGAACCCCTATGCCAGCGCGACCGCTGCCGACCTGCAGCAGAGCGTGCTCCACGTGACGGAGTCGGCGGTCGGCGGCGACCACGCTGCGGCGCTCACCCGGCTGCAGGAGCTGGAGGTCGCGACCAAAGTCGCACACGCGCGCGGTGAGCTCAGCGAGGCCCGTCAGGACAGCATCCTCTCCGCCATCGCGCTCGTCCGGGCCGATCTCGAGGCGCTGATCGCGGAGGCGACCCTCAAAGCCGAAGAGGAAGCCAAGCGCAAGGCGGAGGCAGAAGCCCGCGAAGCCGCCGAGGCGAAGGCCGCGGAAGAGGCGCAGAAGGCTGCCGAAGCCCAAGCTGAGCGGGAGGCGGCAGAGGCCGCCGCTCGGCAGCAGGCCGACGACGACAACAATGGCGGCGGCAAGGGCAACGACAAGAACACGGACAACGACAAGAACAAGGGCAAGAACAAGAACGAAGGGAAGGGCAAGGGCAAGAACGGCTGACGGGCGCTACGCCTGCTGCCGCCGCTGGATGCAGGCGTCCGCATCCGCCCTCGCTCGCCGCTCCGTATCGAGCACACGCTCCAGGGTCACCGCACCCGCCTCGTGACCGTCGATCACCTCCGACACCACGTCGAGGATGTCGAGGTAGCCGATCCGCCCGTCGTGGAACGCGGCGACCGCCTGCTCGTTCGCGGCATTGAACACCGCCGGGTACGTGCCGCCCGCCTCCCCGACCCGCTTCGCAAGCGCGACGGCGGGGAACGCCTTCTCATCGAGCGGCTCGAACGTCCACGCCTGCGCGCTGGTCCAGTCGAGCGGAACGCCCGCCTCGGGAACCCGGTTCGGCCAGTCGAGCGCAAGCGAGATCGGCAGCCGCATGTCAGGCGGCGATGCCTGCGCGATCGTGGAGCCGTCGGTGAACTCCACCATGGAATGGACGATCGACTGGGGATGCACCGTCACCTCGATCCGGTCGTACGGCACACCGAAGAGCAGGTGCGCCTCGATCACCTCGAGCCCCTTGTTCACGAGCGTCGCCGAGTTGGTGGTGATGACGAGTCCCATGTTCCAGGTTGGGTGCGCGAGCGCCTCGGCCGGCGTGACCGCCGAAAGCTCCGCGCGGTTCCGCCCGCGGAAGGGCCCGCCGCTCGCGGTGAGCACCAGCCTGCGGACCTCCTCCGACGACCCTGAGCGGAGCGCCTGCGCGATCGCGGAATGCTCGGAGTCGACCGGAACGATCTGGCCGGGCTTCGCACGTGAGGTGACGAGTTCGCCGCCCACGATGAGGCTCTCCTTGTTGGCGAGCGCCAGGGTGCGGCCCTCCTCCAGCGCGGCGAGCGTCGGCGCGAGGCCGACGGAGCCGGTGATCCCGTTCAGCACGACATCCGCGTCGACGGAACGGATGAGCTGCACCGCCTCGTCGGCGCCGAACGCCACGTGCTCCACGCCGAACCGCGCGGCCTGATCGGCAGCGAGCTCGCGGTTCCGCCCGGCCGCGATGCCGACCAGCTGGAACCGGTCCCGGTTGGCATCGAGCACGTCGAGCGCCTGGACACCGATCGAGCCCGTCGAGCCGAGAACAAGTACCCTGCGCACGTGCGGCTCTCGGCTAGCTGGCGGCGAGGATGTCGACGACGAAGACGAGCGTCTTGCCGCCGAGTTCGTGGGCCTCCGGGTCATCGCCGTACGCCTGGTCGGGCGGAAGGACCGCCACCACCTGCGAGCCGACCGTCTGCCCGATCAGCGCCGCGGAGAAGCCGGGGACGACTCCAGCGGTGTTGAAGGTCGCCGGCGCCCCGTTCGCCCAGCTCTCGTCGAAGATCTCGCCGGTCGCCCAGTCGACGCCGACGTAGTGCACGGTCACGTTGTCGCCCTCGGCGACCGGGGCGCCCGCGCCCTTCTGCAGGACGCCGATCTGCAGCTCGGCCGGCGGCTCCTCGTCGGGCACCGTGACGGTGGGGGCGCCGTCCTCGGCGAGCACCACCTCGACGGCAGGGAAGTCCTCGGGCAGCTCCTGCGGCTCGCCGTCGGCACGGGCGAGCGGCGGCTCCGGGATCGACACCAGGTCTGCCACCAGCACCAGCGGCGCATCGGCGGCGACGCCGAGCTGCGGGTTGCCTGCGCTGCCGTAGCCGTCCTCCGGAGTGATCGTGGTGACGACGCGCGTGCCGACGGTGGCACAGGTGAGGGCCTTCACGAATCCGGGCGGCCAGGTCTCGTCGAGGGTGACTGCGACCGGCTGGCTGCCGTCGTGCTCGGTGGTGATGAGCTCGTCCCCCGAACTCGCGTCGATGAGGGTCAGCTCCGCCTCGACAGCGGCGCCGGCCTCCGCCTGCTCGCCGTCGCCCTCGACGACGACGGTCCGCTGGGTCTCCGAGAACTCCAGGGGCGCCTCGAAGGTGACCGTGGGCTTGGCGCCCAGCTCTTCCGAGACCTCGATGGCGTCGGAGGCTTCGCCGCTGGGGGTGCATTCGGCTGCAGAGGCGGTCTCCTCGGGCTCCGGCTGAGCCTGTGCGCCGCAGCCGGCGAGGGATGCCGCGGCGACGCCGGCGGCGAGAATGAGAGCGAGACGGGAACGCACGGAGAAGACCTCGAGAGCTGTGGGGAGAACGCGGAACGCGTGCCTCCAGTGTCTCAGAGTTCGCCGGACGCTCCCTCCACGCCGGCTGTCACGAGGATCTCCGGCTCGTGGTGCACCGGGAAGTTGACCGATGCGGCGATGAAGCACTTGGCGTTCGCCTCGGAGTGCAGCGTGCGGGCCAGACCAGGGTCCCCCGAGGCGATCGTCACCCTGGGCCGCAGCGTCACCGAGGTGAAGTGCCCGCCGCCGTTCGCCGTCTGCACCATCGTGCCCACCGCGGCGTCCGTGTATCCGGTGACGATCACGCCGGCGCTCGCGGCGACGTGCAGGTAGCTCAGCAGGTGGCATTGGCTGAGCGCGGCGAGCATCAGCTCCTCGGGATTCCACCGGCGGGGATCGCCGTGGAACACCCGATCGCTCGAGCCCTCGAGCTCGTGCTTGCCTGCGGCACGCACCACGTGCTCACGGCCGTAATCGCGGTAGCCGCTGGTGCCGGTGCCCCGGTTGCCGAGCCACTCGACGGTGATGGCGTAGTTGTGCTCGTGCCGCATGCGGAGATCCTCTCTGGGTGCCGAGGAGGGACGACTAAACTCACTCATCATGACCGACACGCTCGCCGTACCGCACGCCGTCGTCCCCCAGGAGCGCAAGATCGTCACGGCGATCCCCGGCCCGAAGTCGCAGGCGCTGCACGAGCGTCGCAAGGCGGTGGTCTCGGACGGCGTCTTCTCCGTGCTGCCGGTCTACATCGAGCGCGCGCAGGGCGCCATCGTCGTCGATGTCGACGGGAACGCCTTCCTCGACCTGGGGGCCGGCATCGGGGTCACGACGGTCGGTCACACGGTGGAGAACGTGGTCTCCGCCGCCTCACAGCAGCTGCAGAAGGTGACGCACACACTGTTCACCATCACCCCGTACGAGGAGTACGTCCGCGTCGCGGAGCTCCTCGCCGAGCACACCCCGGGTGACTTCGCGAAGAAGACCGTGCTGGTGAACTCCGGCGCCGAGGCGGTGGAGAACGGCGTGAAGATCGCCCGCAGGTTCACCGGCCGGCGGGGCGTCGCGGTGCTCGACCACGCATACCACGGCCGCACCAACATGACCATGGCCATGAACTTCAAGGCCGCGCCGTACGCCGCCGGGTTCGGCCCGTTCGCCGGCGACATCTACCGCGCGCCGAACTCCTACCCGCTGCACGACGGACTCGACGGCCCCGCTGCTGCGAAGCGCACCATCCAGTACCTGGAGAAGACGGCGGGAGCGGCGGACCTCGCGTGCCTCGTCGTCGAGCCGATCCAAGGCGAAGGCGGATTCATCGTCCCGGCGGAGGGCTACCTGCCCGCACTGCAGGAATGGTGCACCGCGAACGGCATCGTGCTGATCGCGGACGAGATCCAGAGCGGCATGGCGCGCACCGGGCGCTACTTCGCCAGCGAGCACTTCGGTCTCGTCCCCGATCTGGTGCTCAGCGCCAAGGGCATCGCGGCCGGCCTGCCGCTCGCCGGCGTGACCGGCCGGGCGGAGATCATGGACGCGTCGCAGCCCGGCGGGCTCGGGGGCACGTTCGGCGGCAACCCGGTCGCCGCCGCGGCAGCGGTCGCGGTGTTCGACCGGATCGAGAGCGACGGGCTGCTGGCGGAGGCGGAGCGCATCGAGCGCGCGCTGCGGCCGGCGCTCGAGGAGCTGCAGCGCAAGTATCCGCTGATCGCCGAGGTCCGCGGCCGCGGCGCCATGATGGCGATCGAGCTGATCGACCCGCAGACGGGCGAGTACGCGGCCGGAGCCGTCACCTCGATCGCAGCCGCGGTGGCGCAGCAGGGCGTCATCGTGCTGACGGCGGGCACCTACGGCAACGTGCTGCGGTTCCTGCCGAGCCTCGCCATCAGCGACGAGCTGATCCGTGACGCCGTCTCGGTGCTCGACGAGGCCTTCGCCGCCCTGTAACGCTGCCGGATGCGGGCCGCTTCGGCGTATCCAGGCCGCCGCGGCGGCCCATTCACGCCGAAGCGGCCCGTCCTCGTCGCTACGCGTAGAGGGATGCGACCGCCTCGCCGAACGCGGCGGTGTGGGCGGCCACGTCCGCCGCGGTCGTCGCGGGGCTCATCAGCGCCATGTTGTGGAACGGCGTCAGCAGGATGCCGCGGTTGAGGGCGTGCAGATGCAGATACTGCTGCAGCTCGAAGTCGTCCGCTTCCGCCGCCTCCCGGCCATCCCGCGGCGGACGCGGCAGGAAGCTGTACTCGGCCCGTGCACCGAGCTGGGTGACCTGCCACGGGGCGCCGTGACGGTCGATAGCCGACTGCACGCCGGCCGTCCACTCCGCCGCCCGTTCGATCATCGCCGGGTAGGCATCCGCGGTGAGCACCTCCGACAGTGTCGCCCGGATTCCGGCGAGGGAGACGGCGTTCCCGGCGAGGGTGCCGCCCACTCCCCCGACGTCGATGTCCTCCAGCTCCAGGCTCGTCCGGGCACGCTCGGCGAACTCGGCGGTCATCCCGTACGCGCCTGCGGGGATGCCGCCGGCGATGGTCTTCCCGACCACCACAGCGTCGGGCCGCAGCCCGTCGCGTGCCACCATGCCGCCGGGACCGGCGCACAGCGTGTGGGTCTCGTCGAGGATCAGCACGGTGCCGGTGCGGTCGCAGGCGGCGCGCACCGCGTCATGCCAGCCCGGCTGCGGCAGCACGATGCCGATGTTCGTCATGGCGGGCTCCGCCAGCACGACGGCGACCTCACCGGTGGCGAGTGCCGCCTCGAGTGCCGGGACGTCGTTGAACGGCACGACGACGGTCGTCTCCGCGAGCGGCACGGGCGGTCCGATGTTGCCGCGCCGGGGCACGACGGCGCCGTCCTCCGCGAGGGTGGCGAACGCCTCGTCCACCGAGCCGTGGTAGCAGTAGTCGATGACCAGCACCTTCCGCCGGCCTGTGACCTGCCGGGCGTAGCGCAGCAGCGCGCGGTTCGCATCCGTGGCGGAGAGGGTGAACTGCCATGAGGGCAGGCCGAAGCGCCCGGCGAGCAGCGCCGCCGCCGCGGATGCGTCGACGGTGGGCAGCATGAAGGTGGAGCCGCGCTGCAGCTGCTCGGTGATCGCCGCCACCGCCGCCGCCGGTGCGTGGCCCACCATCGCGCCGGTGTCGCCGAGGCAGAGGTCGATGTGATCGATGCCGTCCACGGATCTGAAATGGGCGCCATCGGCCCGCTCCACGAACACCGGCCACGGCCCCGGCCACTTCGCCATCCAGAGCATCGGCACGCCGTCCGGCATGTGCGCCGAGGCCTCCCGCCAGAGCCGCTCCGACTCGCGGTGCGTGTCCCGGAAGCGGTCGATCTCCTCCCGCCAGAGCCGTGCCAGGAGCGCGCGATCCTCGAACATCACCGGCCCTGGACCGCCAGGCGCTTGCGCTTCGCCGCGCCGCGGAGCTGGGAGGCGACCACCAGCACGATCGCGGCCAGGAACACCGCCGATGCGATCACGTTCGCCTCGGCCGGGATGCCACGTGCTGCCGCGGTGTAGACGTACTTCGGGAAGGTGACCGCGGGTCCCGCGTTGAAGTTCGTGATGATGAAGTCGTCGAAGCTCAGTGCGAACGAGAGCAGCGCCGCCGCGACGATGCCCGGCAGCAGCAGCGGGAAGGTGATCCGCCAGAACACCTGCGAAGGCGATGCGTAGAGGTCGCGTCCCGCCTCCTCGAGCGCTGGGTCGAGCGACGCGATCCGTGCCCGCACGGTCACGACGACGAAGCTGATGCAGAACATGATGTGGGCCAGGATGATCGTCCCGAGCCCCTTCGACACGCCGGCGGTCAGGAACTGCGCTGCGAGTCCGGCACCGAGCACCACCTCCGGGGTGGCCATCGGGAGGAAGAGCAGCAGCGTCGTGGCGGACCGGAACCGGAAGCGGTAGCGCACGAGCGCGAGCGCGATCGCCGTGCCCAGCGCGGTGGCGGCCACGGTGGCCACCGCGGCGACCAGGATGCTGTTGCCGAACGCCTCGCACACACCCTGCGACGAGCAGACGTTGATCCAGTTGTCGAAGGTGAACCTCCGCCAGACGATATTCGTCCGGCGCGAGTCGTTGAACGAGAACACGATCGTGTAGACGATCGGGATCAGCAGGAAGACGAAGGCGACCATCGCGTACGCGGCGAGCCCCCAGCGTCCGACGCCGAGCCGGAACTGCCGGCGCTGCGGCGACGGGGGCGCGGTCGCCGCATCCGTGAGGGCGGCACCGGCTTGCAGGGTCACAGCAGCTCCTCCGTTCCGCTCCGCTTCACGTAGCCGCTGACGAGGATCAGGATCGCCGCCATCAGCAGGATCGAGAGCGCCGCGGCGGCCGGGTAGTTCTGCAGCACCAGGAAGTTCGCCTCGATGACGTTGCCGATCATCGGCGTGTCGGTGCTGCCGAGGAAGTCGCGGCTGGCGTTCACGTAGTCGCCGGCTGCCGGGATGAAGGTCAGCAGGGTGCCGGAGATGACGCCGGGCATCGACAGCGGAAGGGTGACCTTCCAGAACGTCGTCGCGGGGCTCGCGTAGAGGTCGCTGCCCGCCTCCACGTAGCGCAGGTCGAGGCGCTCGAGGCTCGCGTAGATCGGCAGGCACATGAACGGGATGAAGTTGTAGGTCAGGCCGAAGATCACCGCGAACGGCGTTCCGGTCAGGTGCAGGTCCGCCGGGACGAACGCGAACACCTGCAGCGCGCCGACGATCGGCCCCTCGTCGGACAGGATCTGCTTCCAGGCGAGCGTCCGGAGCAGGAAGCTGATGAAGAAGGGGGCGATGACGAGCACCAGCCCGAGCGCCTGCCAGAGCGGGAAGCGACGCAGCTTCACGCCGATGAAGTACGCCAGGGGGTAGCTGAAGAGCAGCGCCAGGATCGTCGCGGCCGCCGCATAGGCGAACGACCGCACGACGTGCGGCCAGTACGTCTCGAGCACGGTGAGGTAGTTCTGCCACTGGAACGCCGTCTGGTACTGCCCGATGTCGCCGAACTCGCTCGGCGCCTGGAGGCTGGTGAGGATGAGCGAGATCAGCGGGGCGAGGAAGAACAGCGCCAGGTAGACGACGCCGGGCAGCAGCAGGAAGAGCGCGACGCGGCTGCGTTTGCGCGGGGCGACCTCTGCGGCCGGCGGGGCGGCGGTGAAGGCGCCGAACGCCATCTCAGGCGGCTCCGCTCTGCTGTCCGGCAGGAGCCGTGTCCGCCCCGACTCCCTCCGCGGGAGCGACCGTGTCCGCCCCGGCGCCCTTGTCGGCGCCGTCCGGCCCGTCGGCGAGCCCGAACCCGTGCTCCATCGCCCAGCTCACCCAGACCCGGGCGCCCTCATGCACCACGGGCCCGGACACCATGTTCTGAGCGAACACGACGAGCGGGTCGATGCCGGGCACCGTCACGGTGTACGAGGTGCTGACGCCGCTGAACGACACGTCGGTGACGCGGCCGGGGCCGAGGATGTTGGCACCGGCCGTGCGGGCAGGCTCGGCAGTGTGCAGCAGCAGCTTCTCCGGCCGCACGCCGATCGTGACCGTGCCCGAGTGCCGTTGGGCGCGGGAGCGCAGCACCTCGATCCGCTGTCCGCCCGCTTCGACCATCACCGTGGTGGCGGTCGAACTCACCACGGGGCCGGTGAGCAGGTTCGACTGGCCGAGGAAGCTCGCCACGAAGGAGGTGCGCGGCAGCTCATAGAGCTCCTCCGGGGCGCCCATCTGCTCGATCCTCCCCCGGTGCATCACCGCGACGGTGTCGGCCATGGTCATGGCCTCCTCCTGATCGTGGGTGACGTGCAGGAAGGTGAGGCCCACCTCGCCCTGGATGTGCTTGAGCTCCAGCTGCATGCTTCTGCGCAGTTTCAGGTCGAGCGCGCCGAGGGGCTCGTCGAGCAGCAGCAGCGCCGGCCGGTTCACCACTGCCCTGGCGAGCGCCACCCGCTGCTGCTGGCCGCCGGAGAGCTGCGCGGGCTTCCGGGCGGCGAGGTGGTCGAGCTCCACCAGGCGGAGCGCCTCATGCGCCTTCGCCTCGGCGTCGCCGATCCCCCGGCGCTTCAGGCCGAACGCCACGTTCTCGAGCACCGTCATGTGCGGGAAGAGGGCGTAGCTCTGGAAGACGGTGTTCACCGGCCGCTGGTGGGGCTTCGTGTCGGTGACGTCGTCACCTCCGAGGAGGATGCGGCCCTCCGTCGGGTTCTCGAGGCCTGCCACGAGCCGCAGCGTCGTCGTTTTGCCGCAGCCGGACGGACCGAGCAGTGCGAAGAACGAGCCGGCCGGGATGGTCAGGTTCAGGTTCTCGATGGCCGTGAAGCCGGGGAAGCGCTTCGTGATGCCGCGGAGCTCCAGGTCGGCGCCGGAGTCTGCGAACTCTGCATGTGCCATTCGCGCCCCGCCTCAGGAACCCAGGAGCACGCTCTGGAAGGCCGAGTTGTACTTGGACTCCTCCTGCCCGGTCAGTGCGCGGAAGATCTTCACCTTGGCGAGGGTCTCCTCGTCCGGGAAGATGAGCTGGTTGTCGGCGAGTTCCGGATCGATGTCCATCATCGCCTCCTTCGCTCCGGCGACCGGCGTGATGTAGTTGACCCAGGCGGCGACCTCGGCCGCCACCGCTGGGTCGTAGTAGTAGTTCATCAGCGTCTCGGCGTTCTTCTTCCGCGGTGAGCCGATCGGCACGAGGAAGTTGTCGTTCCAGAGCGTCCCACCGCCCTCCGGGATGGCGAACGCGAACTTCTCGGAGCCCACCTCCGCGTTCAGGCCCGTCACATCGCCCGACCAGACGATGGCGGCGAGGGTGTCCTCGTTCTGCAGGTCCTCGACGTACGCGTTGCCGCGGACGTTGCGGATCTGGCCGGACTCCACCTGCTCGCTGAAGACCTCCATCGCGGCGTCGAACTCCGCGTCGCCCCACTCGCCCGAGATGTCGGTGCCCTGCTCCATCATGATCAGGCCGATGGTGTCGCGCATCTCGGAGAGCACCCCGACGCGCCCCTTCAGCTCCGGAGCCCAGAGGTCCTCCACCGACTTCAGACCGTTCGGCACCTTCTCGGTGTTCCAGGCGATGCCCGCGAAGCCGCCCTGCCACGGCAGGGACATCTTCCGCCCGGGGTCGAAGTCGGGATCCTGCAGCGACGGGATCAGGTTCGAGATGTTCGGGATGTTGGCGTGGTCGAGCTCCTGCGTGAACCCGCGCCGGATCCACAGGCCCACCATCCAGTCGGTCAGACACACGGTGTCGGCGCCGATGTCCTGACCGAGCTGCAGCTGGTCGCGCACCCGCGCGTAGTAGGTGTTGTTGTCGTCGACGTCGACGAGGTAGTCGACCTCGATTCCGGTTTCCTCCTCGAAGGCGACCAGCGTCGGGTAGCCGCCGCTCTCGTCCTCGTCGATGTACAGCGGCCAGTTCGCCCACTTGAGCGTCTTGTCTTCGTCGGACCGGTCTGGGGCGGCCGTCGGTGCGGTGCTGCCGCTCGGTGCGCACGCCGCGAGAGTGAGCGCCGCGACGCCGAGCCCCGCACCGGTGAGCACGCCGCGGCGGCTCAGCTGTGCGCGTCTGGCCTGCTGGACGAGGGCTCGGATGAGTGGATCTTCTGGCAGTCGTCTCGGCATGTCAGTGCTCCTTCGGAACGCGGTGCAGACCTGGTGAGGGTGTGAACCGATATTGGCACACGGTCGCGCTGTGCGATATCGAAAGCGGCCTTTCCGCCCATTCCGAAACGCGAAATTCGCGAAATCAGCGGTCTGCGCACAAAATCCCTTCGGAATCCATTGTGCGCCACCGTACGCTTGCTCCATGAGGATCGGCGTGCCCCGTGAGGTCAAGAACAACGAGTTCCGCGTGGCGATCACTCCCGCGGGCGCGCACGACCTGGTCGAGCACGGCCACCAGGTGCTCGTCGAGACGGGCGCCGGTGGCGGCTCCTCCATCCCCGACGAGGCGTACGCGGAGGCGGGTGCGACCCTGGTGCCGGACGCCGACGCCGTCTGGGGCGACGCCGATGTGGTGATGAAGGTGAAGGAGCCGATCGAGAGCGAGTACCGGCATTTCCGGCCGGGACTGGTGCTGTTCGCCTACCTGCATCTCGCCGCCGAGGCCGACCTGACTCGGGCCCTGGCGCGGAGCGGCGTCACCGCGATCGCCTACGAGACCGTGCAGCTGCCCTCGCGGGTGCTGCCGCTGCTCGCGCCGATGAGCGAGGTGGCGGGGCGGTTGGCACCCCTCGTCGGCGCGAACGCCATGCTGAAACCCAACGGCGGGCCGGGGCTGTTGATGCCGGGCGTTCCGGGCACGCGGCCGGCCAAGGTCGTCGTCCTCGGCGGCGGTGTCGCGGGTGCGAACGCGACGTCGGTGAGCGTCGGGCTCGGCGCCGACGTGACGGTGCTCGACACCAACCTGCAGCGTCTGGTCGAGCTGGACGCCCTGTACGCGGGCCGGATCAAGACGCTCGCATCGAGCGCCTACGCCATCGAGCGCGCGGTGCTCGACGCGGACCTGGTGATCGGCTCTGTGCTGGTCCCGGGCGCAAGAGCGCCGAAGCTGGTCAGCAACGCCCTGGTGTCGCGGATGCTGCCGGGCAGTGTGCTCGTCGACATCGCCGTGGATCAGGGCGGCTGCTTCGAGGACTCGCATCCGACCACCCACGCGGACCCGACGTTCCGGGTGCACGGGTCGCTGTTCTACTGCGTCGCCAACATGCCGGGCGCGGTGCCGGCCACCTCCACCTATGCCCTCACGAACGCCACACTCCCGTACGTCCGGGCGCTGGCCGCGCACGGGTGGCGGGATGCGCTGGCCGCAGATCCGGCGTTCGCGCTGGGACTCAACGTGCATGACGGCTCGGTGGTGAACGACGCGGTCGCGGCGGCGCACGGCCTGGACCATGCGCGCCTGGACGCCGTGCTCACGGGGTGATCGACTAGAACCGGGCGCGGACGGCCGGCCCGCCCGGCGGGAACAGCCACCGGGCGCGACCGGAGCACGGCGGCGGCAGCTCCTGCCGCCCGAGCAGGGACCGGACCTCGGCCGGCCCGCAGCCGTCGAACACGACCGGCTGCGTGGCGGACAGCTGCCGGAGGACGCTCCAGCGGGCCTGCCACTCGTCCGGCGAGCCGACCAGCACGCCGCCGGCCCGCCCGGCATCCTGGTGGTCCCGAACGGCGAGCCGCTGCACCAGCCGCGAGCCGAAGGCAGCCTCGAACGCGGCCGGGCCGGTCGTCACCACGACGAGGCCCGGTGCCGGCTCCACCGTCACCGACGCCTCGACGGGTGGGAGCGACCCCCGCCGCGCGTCGGCGACCTGCACCCGGAGGCCGGCGAGCTCCCCGCGGCCGGGCGGCGCGGATCGGTCGAACAGTGCCGGAGTGCCGCCCGCGAGCAGGTGCTCGTCCCGCGACGCGGCTCGCAGCAGCAGCCGGCAGCCGATGAGTGGCGTCGCGCCGTTCAGCGCCGCGGGCAGCCGCGATGCCGTGATCGCGACCGAGATGCCGGCGCCAGCCCCCTCCCGTAGGATCCGCAGCAGCCGCTCCGCAAGCTCGTGAGCGTATTCGCCGCCCGCGGCCGCAAGCACCCCGTCGATGTCGTCGAGCAGCAGGAGCCGCGGGGTCCGGTCGCCCGCATCGAGGCGGCTGAGCGCGGTTGCGACGGCATCCCACACGCACGGGACGGTCGACGCGGGCCAGAGCACTGCGGGCGCTCCTGCGGCGGCCGCCACCGCGGCGAGCGCCGTCGAGCGGCCGGACCCGGGTCCTCCGAGCACCAGCAGCCCGCCGGAGCGCCGGGCGTCCCACGCCGCAGGCGTCTGTGACTGCTCCTCCGGACGGTCTGCCAGCCCGAACACGAGCCCGTGCCCGGCCGGGAGCTCCGCGGGCTCGATCCGCTCGGGCAGGTCGGGCAGCCACGGCCGACGGGTCTGCGCTGCCGGCCAGATCGCCGTGACCTCTGACGGCAGCCGGGGTTCCGCCTCCGCGACCTGGAGCTGCAGCGGCGGCGCTCCGGCGGTTGCGAGGATCGCCCGCCCGGGCCGACTCAGCCGGGCCGCGTCGGGGACGCCGACGACCGCCCTGGAGTCCTCGTCCGCGGTGACCCGCAGGCAGAGCCGGAGACCGGCGTTGGCGAGCAGGGCGTCCCGCACCACCCCGGCGGGTCGCTGGGTGCAGAGGATCAGGTGCACGCCGAGCGAGCGGCCCCTGGCCGCCACATCGCCCAGCACCGCGTGGCACTCGGGCAGCTGCTCGGCCAGGGTGGCGAACTCGTCGATCACCAGGACCAGACGGGCGAGGCCCGTTGCGCCGTCGTCGATCGCTCGCGATCCGGCCGCCGCCAGCACCCGCTCACGGTGCCGCAGCTCCGCCCGGAGGCTCTCCACCGCCCGGTGCGCCGCGGCACCGTCCAGGTCCGTCACGACGCCGACCGTGTGCGGCAACCGCTCCAGCTCCGAGAACGACGCCCCGCCTTTGAAGTCGAGCAGCAGGAACTGCACCGCGCTTGGCGGATGCAGGGCGGCGAGCGCCAGCACCCAGCTCCGCAGCAGCTCGCTCTTCCCGCTGCCCGTCGTCCCGCCGATCACCGCATGCGGCCCATCCGCGACAAGGTCGACCGCGACCGTGCCACCGGGTGCCCCGCCGATCGGGCAGCGGAGGGAAGAGGAGGCCGCCCGGCCGACGGGGACCTCGGCCGCGGTCCCCGTTCCGGCGTGCAGCAGCTGCCCCAGCCCGACTCGGTCGGGGATGCCTGCACCGGCGCTCGGCGCGGCGGCGGCGAGGGACCTGGCGACGTGCAGCGCCTCGATGGACGAGACGGCGTCCGGCACGAATGACGCCCCGGGCGGCAGCACCGGATGCCGCAGCACCCGCCCGCTGCCTGCACCCACCGTCACCACCGTGGCGCAGTCCGGCGGCCACCGCGCCGCCTCCGGCACCCGGCGAACGAGCGCCGGCGCCCCGCCATCGTCGATTCCGAATCTCGCAGCCGAGTCGACGCCGGACGGCACCGTTCGCACCTGATGCGGCAAGACGGCGAGCCATCCCTCTGCCTGCCCCGTCACCTCGACCGTCGCGCCCGGCGGCATCCGGCAGAGCGCCTGCAGCAGCACCGAGCGCACGAGCGCGTCGGCGCCGGCGCCGCTCCCCGCCACACCGAGGCCGCCGCGGAGATCCACCGTGAGCGGTGCGTCCGGCAGCGCCCGCGCCTTCGCCCGCAGCCGATCCACGACACCGGCTTCGGCACCCGCCGGCTCCGGTGTGAGCCGCAGTCCGCTCGGCAGCTCCGCCAGCCCGAGCCGCACCTGGAGCGGCGCAGTGGGCGCATTCCGCCAGCCGGCGGGCTGCCTCGTCAGCTCCCGCACCGACGGTGCGCGGGTCGCCGCCCGGCGCCGCTCCTCCCGGTGCCGCTCCTCGATCAGCTGCTCGATCTCGGTGAGCCGCTCGGCGTACCGCAGCTCGTCCCGCCGGCGGTCACGCCGCAGCCGCCATCGACCGTCCAGCAGCCCCGCGACGAGCAGCAGGGGCCCGAGGGCGGCGAACGCAAGGCTCACCGGAGAGCCGGTGACCGCCCACAGCACCAGGGACCCCGCGACCGGCACCAGGAAGGAGAGCACCGACGGCGGTGCGGGCCGCCGCTCCTCCGGCGGGGACGGCAGCGGCACAGGCTGCGGGGGCGGATCGTCGCGCACGACGGCATTCTGACCCTGGACCACGGCCGGCGACCCAGAAGGTCACCGGTCCGGGATGCCGGACCCGAGCGGCGATGGTCTGAGGGAGGGGTGTCAGCTCAGCACGAAGAACTGGTCGCCGATCTCGATCCGGGTGCCGCGCACCACGAAGTACCGGCGGCCCGGCTCGCAGCGCTTCGGCTGGCCGTCCGGCTCGCGGAGCACGGACCCGTTGCCGGAGAAGCGGTCGAGCACCCAGAAGGCGCCGTTGTCCTGCCCGAACTCGAGGTGCGTCTTCGACACCGACCGGCCGGGGTCGCGGATCACGACGAAGTGGTCGACGTACTCCCCCGGCTCGGCGATCGGGTTCCGGCCGACCAGTCCGGAGCCGTAGACGGTGGCGCTCTCACCGGTGCTGAACTGCAGCACGAACTTGTCTGCCTGAGACTCCGGGTCGAGCAGACGCTCGGCCGCGAACCGCTCCTCCGGGGTGAGCGGCGCCAGAGGGTCCGCCCCCGCGTCAGCGTCAGCGTCAGCGTCCACGTCGACATCCGCATCGGGATCCGGCACGGGTCGCTCGGCGTCGGCGAGAACGGGCTGCACCTCGGTCGGCGCACTGTCCGGGATGTCTTCCCCCGGCGCTTCCCTCGGTGCTTCCCCCGGTGCGTCCGCCGCCGGCGAACCGATCAGGGCGTCGCCGTGCGGAGGTGTGCCCGCGTCGTCCTGGTCGGGTGAGCGCTCCGCGGAGTCGTCCTCCGCGTCGGGCTCCTCCGGCTCGGCGCCGTGCCCGCGGGTGGGTGCCTCCACCAGCGCGTCGCCGTGCGGGGGTGTCCCTGCGTCGTTCTCGCCGGTCGACGACTGCGGCCCGGCAGGCTCGGCTCTCGGGGTGTCGTCTCCGGGCACGTCGGCATCGCCCGGGCGCACGGTGCGCTGGCCGGCGGCGCTGCCGCACTCCCCGCAGAACATGGCGCCCTCCGGGAGGGGTGAGCCGCAGTTCCAGCAGCGCTGCCCGAGGGGCTCGCCGGCCGCGTCCGAGTCGCCGCCTCCGACGGAGCCTGGCGACTGGGCGTGGTCGTCGGCGGTCATGGCTCTCCGTTCCGGCGGGGCAAGAGGTTCCGCAAACTATAACCACGCAGTGAGCGGAGTGAGACGGCGGCGCGGACGCGTTCCCAGCGAGTTCGGCGGGAATCCAGGGTCTTGCGCAACTCCTCCACAGCGAGCCACACACGGTCGGCGTCCGCGTCCGCGGGGTCGTCGGGGGAGAACACCGCCCGGTCGGCGACGACGGCAAGCAGGCGGGGCCGCTTGCCGCCGACCACCTCCGCGAACTGGCTGCGGGTGGGTGAGGGGGGAGCGTCGATGCCGCGGTCGAGTGCGGCGTCCTGGAACTCGTCCCAGCCACCGCGGATGCGGTCACGCGGTGTGCCGCTGGTGCGACGCAGCTCCCTGCGCCGGAGCTTCGCGCCGACGATGAGCAGGAACGGGGAGGTGACGAGCGCCAGCACGAGGATCGTCCAGCCGAGGACGCGCAGCACGGTGAACAGCAGCTCGAGCAGCGGATCGGGCACCGGCGCGTCGTCCTGACTCGTCTCGCTCGGTGGGGCGTCGTCCCGCTGCTCCTGCTCCGCCAGGTTCGGCGGCACGACGGTCTGCGGGCGCGAGATGGGAGTCGGCTCCTCCGGGAGGGCGTCGGGGATCTGCCGTTCGGCGGGCGTCGGGTCGAGCGCCACCCAGCCGTGCTCCGCGGTGTTCACCTCGATCCAGGCAGCGACGTCGCTGCCGCGCACCGCCACCCGGGCGGCGTCCGTCGGATCGGGAGCGAACCCGAACACGACCCGCGCCGGGAATCCGAGTTCCCGCGCCAGCAGGGCCGCCGCGACGGAGTACTGCTCGGCGTCGCCGATCATGATCGGATCGGTGAACAGCTCGCTGAGCCGGTCCAGCGAGTGGCCGGAGCGGCTCGGCGGCTCCTCCGGCGATAGCCCATGGCTGATGTAGCCGTCCCGGGCAAGCCCGGCCAGCATGGCCGAGAGCTGGCTCCCGGGTGCCGACGCGGAGCCGGCGAGATAAGCGTCCAGCCGGTCGGCGAGCGCCTCCGGCAGCGGCACGGTGCGCGGCACGCTCGCGGCGCCCGGGGTCGCCTCCGCCAGTTGCTCCTCCGTCGGCTGGTCGGGCAGGACGGCGCTGAGCCGGTACGCCGCACCCTCCTCGAGCCCGGGGACCACCGCCGCCGTGCCGGTCACCTCGTTGACGTAGAGGGTACGGTCGGCGGCGCCGCGGCCGGTGAAGTCGACCGCGACGAGTGAGCCGGCCGTCGGCACCCACACCCCGCGATACCCCTGCACGGTGAGGGAGAGATCCACCGGCGTTCCGTCGCCGGCGGCCTGGGCGACCCGGTTCGGCACCCGGGTGAAGGTGCCCGACGCGGTGTCGGCGTCGGCGGTGCCGACCGCGTAGACGACGCCGTCGTAGGTGTCCAGGGTGGCGAGCCGGATCCGTGCGCCCGTCGGCAGCCCGTCGACGGTGAACAGGATCTCTTCGGCGGAGCCCTCCTGCAGGTGCCGCCGGAAGCCGGCGAGCGGACTCACGTAGTCCCGGGGATCGAACGGCTGCTCGATGGTGGTCCGCAGCACGCTGCGTTCGGCCGGTGGTGGCACGGCGAGCGTCATGCCGAGCGAGGCGGCACCGCCGATCAGCAGGAGGACGGCGGCGGCGGCAAGGGTTCGGGCGCCGACGAAGCGGTGATCCCGGGCGGCCTGCGGGGCCGGCTCAGCGCCAACCGTGCCGGCCGAGAGGGTGCGGATCGCCTCACGCCTGCGGTACCACCGCCGCCACACAACCCACAGCAGGATGGTGGCGAGCAGCGCCAGCGCCAGCGCGGCGGGCGCCACGGCCTCCTCAGGGCCGAACAGCACCGCCAGCACGAACACGAGAACCGGGGCGATCACGCCGAGCTCGCCGTACTTGGCACGGAGCCCGACCGACAGGCCGGTGACGGTGGCGGTGAGCAGCAGCGCGAACGCCGGCACCAGCAGCGCCTGATAGTTCCCGACCGGCAGCGTGATGGTGAGCAGCTGCTTCCAGCCGAGGGCCACCCCGGCCAGCAGGTCGAGCAGCCCGTCCACGGTCGGCAGGATGCCGAGCGCCGCCTTCGAGGGCACGGCAAGCGGCACGCCGAGCACCAGGAAGACGGCCAGCGTCGCGACCATGACGCTGCCGCCGGAGGCGCGCGTGAAGGCGCCGCCCATCGCGACGGCGGACCCGGCGAGGATCGTGGCGGCGGCAAGCAGCACGAAGGATGGATCCCGATAGAGGGGCCAGAGCGCGACCGCCGCCGCGGCCATGGTGGCCCAGAAGAGCAGGGTCGTGACGACGGTGAATCCGAGCGCGGGGACCCTGGCGCTGCGGGTGCCCGGGGTGCGGTGCGAGGTCACGCGGCCGCCGATCGGGCGAGCGCCTTCGCCAGATCCTCCAGATACCCGACGGTGAAGACGGTGAGCCCGGCAAGGCGCTTGTATCCGGGCACGGCGGTCGCGTCGCAGACGACCGCGGTCACCTCGACACCGAGCGGGAACTGGTTCGCCGCTCCGCGCAGTTGCGCCGCGGTGGCGCCCGAGCCGCAGACCAGCATGGCGACGGAAATGGCCGGCACCTTCGCCGCCGTCACGCGGGCGACGTCCGGGATGTGCAGGCTGGACTCCTCACGCTGAAGGCCCGCGAAGTCGTCGAGCAGCCGGCTGCGGCTGAGCGTCGAGAGCGAGCGCACCTCGAACACCTTCCGCTTCGCGAACGCCGGGGTGCGCTCCCCCACCACGACCGAAAGGGAGCGCCCGTCCCGGATCGCGCGGATGCCGAGCGACGCGGCGACGCTGACCGCCAGCTCGAACTCCTCCTCGCTCGCGTAGTCGGCGGTCGCGAGGCTCAACCCCACCACCAGGTGGCTGCGCCGGGTCTCCTCGAACTGCCGGACCATGTAGGTGCCGGTCTTCGCCGTGGACCGCCAGTGGATGTGGCGCCGCTCATCCCCAGGCACGTACTCCCGCAGAGAGTGGAAGGAGACGTCGCTCGAGGTCAGGTCCCGGGTGGGCGTGCCCTCCAGGTCTCGCACCACGCCGAGGCTCGCGCTCGGGATGGCGATCGTGCGCGGGTGCACGAACAGCTCGGTCGTCTCGGTCAGCTCGAGCTCCCGCCGCACCATGCCCACCGGGTCGGCGCGCACCGTGCGCGCGGGACCGAGCGCGAGCACGCCGCGCCTGGCAGTCGGAACGCCGAACTCGGCCTCGTGTGCGCCCCCGGCCGGGATGCCCGGCACCGCAAGTGCCGCGAGCCCCTCGTCGACGGGCACTTCGACGCCCATGCCGAAGCTGCGCCGGGCGGATGGGTTGCTGACCCGGATGCGCGCGGCCGCCGGCTGCCCGACCACGACACGGCTGCGCGGCAGCTCGAGGTCCACCTGCAGCGACGTCCGGCCGAGCAGGTACACGCCGGCGGCGACGAGCAGCGCGGTGAGGGTCCAGGCCACCACGACGAGCTCGGTCCAGCCGAGGCCGTAGCCGGCGAGGAAGCAGAGCGGGGTGACCGCCAGCACGGTCCAGCCAAGCGGGGTGACGACGGTCGAGACCGCCCGGAACACCGCCGCCACGCCGCCGCGCACGGAGGTGAACAGGCGCACCACGCCGACGACCAGGTCGGCGAGGAAGCCGGTGCGCGTGCCGACGATCCGGGTGCGGGCGTTCGTGAGCCCCTCGATCGCGGTGTGCGCGTCGAGCTCCGACCGCCGGCTGGTCGCGGACGTCCGCGTGCCGCCGGCGACGCCGGTCCTGCTGCGCGTCAGCACCGTCCTGCTGCGCGGCTGGCCGGCCTGCTGCGGCGAACGCCGGCTCCGGTCGGGCGAGCTCACACGGCTTGCCGATCGCTCGGCGGCGGGGTCTCCATCAGGATCTGCGCGACGACACTGCCGGCGGTCACACCGTCGAACTCCGCCTCGGCGTCGAGGATGAGCCGGTGGGCGAGAACCGGCTCGGCGAGCTGCTTGATGTCATCGGGCACCACGTAGTGACGACCGGCCGCGGCCGCGTGGGTCTTCGCCGCGCGGATGAGGGAGAGGGCGCCGCGCACGCTGGCGCCCAGCCGCACCTCGGTGGCACTCCGGCTGGCGTCCACGAGGCGGGAGACGTAGTCGTTGATGGCGGGGTCCACGTGCACGGTCCGTGCCAGTTCCGCCATCTCGATGACCACCTCGGCTGTGACCACCGGGGGGATCATCGTCTCGTGCGCCTTCACGGATGATCCTTCGAGGATGCGCAGCGTGGAGGCGTGGTCCGGGTAGCCGATCGAGGTCCGCATCAGGAAGCGGTCCAGCTGGGCCTCAGGCAGCCGGTACGTGCCCGCCTGCTCGATCGGGTTCTGCGTGGCGATCACCATGAACGGCGCACCCACGGGGTGGGTCACACCGTCGACGGTGACGTGCCCCTCCTCCATCACCTCGAGCAGCGCCGCCTGCGTCTTCGGGCTGGCACGGTTGATCTCATCCGCCAGCACGATGTTCGCGAACACCGGGCCGGGGTGGAAGTAGAAGTCGCCCTTCCGCTGGTCGAAGATGCTGACGCCGGTGATGTCGCCAGGAAGCAGATCCGGGGTGAACTGCACGCGGTTGTTCGTCCCCTGCACGCTCTGCGCGATGGCGCGGGCGAGCGACGTCTTGCCGGTCCCTGGCACGTCTTCCAGCAGCAGATGCCCCTCGCTGAGGAGCGCCGTGAACGCGAGCCGCACGACGAAGGTCTTGCCGAGCAGCACGTGCTCGACGTTCTCCACCAGGCGGGTGAACGTCGCCGAGAACCGGGCCGCCTGCTCCGCCGTCATCGTCGCCCGGGAGCCGCGGAGCGCATCCTGCTGCACCGCCGGCGCGCCGAACGCGCGGACCTGATCTACCTCATCGACACGCGAACTCGCCATATCCCCTGTCCTCATAGGTCTCGGAGCCGATCGTGACTCTGGCTTTGACCCGGATCCCCACCGCGTCTGACGGTACAGGGTTCGCGGGCGAATACTCGTCGTAATCGCTCCAGCCACCCGATCCGACCCGGTACGCGACCCGGTAGGAGTAGCTGAGGCTCGCCCCGGAGCGCGGTGCGGTGATCTGCGGCCGCTCGTCCGGGATGCAACTCGTCGCGGCGACCCGGGTGTTGACCGGCGTGAGCGGGTCGCCGGCTCTGCTCGGCTCCCCGCAGAACGCGGTGCTGCTGTCCCGGCACGCGCGGAACTGCACGGTGATGCTCTGCCCGTACACCGACGAGTCGGCGAGCGAGGTGAGCTGGCGGCTGCCCGGCAGGTCGCGCCAGGTGCCGTCGGTGGAGAGCCGGTACTGGTACTTCGCCACGATGCCCGACGCGGTGACGTTGCCGTTCGCGAAGATGTCGTACTGGCCGGAGTCGCTGTAGGCGATGGACGCGGTGCCGCTCGCCTCGCCGGGCGGCCGTTTGGCCTCCACCGAGCCGGACGCGAACACCCGGCAGAACAGCCCGTTGTCGGCGATCACCAGATACACGTAGTTCCGGCCGTCGCGGGTGTCGGTGTCCAGCCAGCCGGAGGACACCCCCTGCGGCGAGACACGGCTGCCCTCGGCGCCGGAGCAGCTGGTGGGCACCGATCCGGCCGTGTCCACGCGTGCGACGGCGTAGGTCACCGAGCCGGCGCCGTTCGGGTCGCTGGTGCCCCAGCTGACGCGGATGTCGCCTCCGCTGCCCTCCACGACGGCCGACGGGGCGGGCGACGGGGCGCCGGGAGGACCGACCGTGCGCACGCTCGCGCCGCTGCGCAGCCAGGCCGACTCACCGGCCTGAGCGCTGTTCCGGGCGTGCACGCTGATCTCCGCGACGGTGTTCGGCTGGAGCGGGATCCCGCGCGATGCCGTGTTGATCCCGGTGGTCTCCGGAGCGACCGTCGCCACGACGCTGCCGTTGATGGCGACGACGTAGTCGACGACGGGGCTGCCACCGGACGGCACCTGGGACGGGGTCCAGGTGATCCGCAGGGCACCGCCGGCCGGGTCGTCCGCGATCGGCTGGCCCTGCACGTTCCCTGGCGCATCCGGCAGGTAGTCCACGCTGAGCGGCGCGCTGGGGGCCCCAGGGGCGCTCTCGCCGATCCCGTTCTCGGCGACGATCCGGAAGGTGTACTGCTTCGCCACCTCGAGTCCCTCCAGCCGGCAGATCGTCTGCAGGCCGCAGTCGTACGAGTACTCGGCGCCTCCGGTGGTGCTGGTGACCCGGTAGTTCGTGATGGCCGAATTGTTGGAGTTCGGTGGTGTGATCCGCAGGCTCAGCTCGCCGCCGACGAAGCCGCCCTGCCGTTCCGCCGCCACCGGAGCGTCGGGCACGTCCTGCACCGAGATGGTGACCGATCCCCAGACGCGGCGGTCCGGATCGCCGGTGGCGTCCTCCACCTGGTACTGCAGGTGGGCGTCGCCCGGCTCGGCGTCCTCGTCGACGCGCACGGACAGCCGCCGGTCGTCACTGCTCGGCTCGACCTCGATTCCCGCCGGAAGTGAGGCGCCGTCCAGTCCGCGGATCGCCACGACGCGCAGACCTGCGCCCGGGAACGGGTTCGTCGCCTCATCGTTGGCCAGCACGTCGACCGTCTCGGCGGACCCGCGCCGCACGAGAGCCTGGTCCGGGGCAGGCCGGGCGAGCGGACGCGTGGAGGGGACGACTCTGAGCTCGATCCGCCCGCCGGCGCCGGCGGCCTGCGCGTCGCGAACGCTGAGGCTGATGCCGGTGCGGGAGCCCTTCTCGGCGTCCTCGTCGGCGCGGAGGGTGAGGATCTGACCGTCGAGGTCGTAGCTGAACCCCTCCGGGGACGGGGCCAGCACCCGGAACTCCAGCTCGTCCACGTCGTCGGCATACGGGTAGTTGGTGAGCTTCACCAGGTCGACTTCGATCTCCTGGGTCGGCTCGAAGTCGATGACCCCGCCGAGGAACTGCGGAGGCTGGTTGTTGCGGGGCTCGACCTGGATCGGCAGCACGAGGGTGGCGGTGCGCGCTTCCGGATCGTTCGCCGATGCCCCGTCCGTCACCTGGAACGAGATCGACGCGGGTCCGAAGTAGCGGGCGGCCGACGTGAAGCGAAGGGTGTCCTCGTCGACGACGAGGTCCTGCCCGTTGGAATGGGTCGCCTGCACGGTGCTGGAGTCGGTGAGCCGCACCCGCTTGCCGGCGACCGCAAGCACATGGTCGTTCAGCTCGATGGTGAGCGTCTCCTCGCTCGTCACCACCAGCGGCTCGGCCGTGCGGTCGAGCTGCGGGATGGCGTCCTCGAGCCCGGGCACCCAGATGAACGCATAGGAGCGCACGTCCTCGTTCTCAGGGTGCGAGACCGCGAACGGGATGACCTGGCTGCGTTCGCCGATCTGCACCCTGATGCGCCGGTCGGCCGTCACCTCCGCCGTTCCGTACCCGGGCAGCACGGAGAGCCCGAGCTCCGACGAGTCGCCCTCCGCGAAGAACACGTTCCGCAGCACGTCGACGTCGACGCTCTGCCGGTCGAGCACGTCGGAGAGGGTCAGCACGGTGTCTGCGGCCAGCGGGTACGCCAGCGGCGCATCCGGATCGACGACCACGGTGAGGAAGTTGGAGCTTGTTCCACCCGACTCGTTCTCGATCGAGTAGACGTAGCCGTACCGGCCGGGCTTCGTCGGGGGCGTCACCCGCACGACCGCGTCGTCGATGATCTCGGTCTGCGACTCGTCGTCGCCGGTCTCGACGCTCGTCACGCGCAGGGCGCCGCCGTCCGGGTCGCTGTCGTTGGCGAGCACCTGCACGGCGACGGTGCGGTCCGGCCGGACGTGCACCTCGTCCTCGATCGCCACCGGGTTCCGCGTGCCCTCGATGCGCGGCATGATCCCGACCCGCACCGTGCCGGTCGCGCGGGCGCCGAGGCCGTCGACCACCGTGTAGGTGAAGCTGTCGGTGCCGGCCGAGTAGCTGCCCGCCTCGTACTCGATCACGTTCCCGGCGACGGAGACGACGGCGCCCTTCTCCGGGTTGGTCGCCTGGCCGAGCAGCTGCACCGAGTCGCCGTCGGGGTCGACGCCGTTCAGCGGCACGTCGATGAGCACCCGCTCGCCGGCGAGCACCCGCGCAGTGACCCCGCGGGGCACCGGTGGGGTGTTCGCGGCCTCGTTGACCTCGTTCACGGTGATCCGCACCTCGGCCTGCGCCGTCTCGCCTCCCGGACCCTCGATCGAGTAGACGGCGGTGTAGATGCCCGTCCGCTCCGGCGCCAGGTAGCGCAGGCGGCTGCCGGAGGCGAAGAGCAGCCCTCCCCCGTCCGGCACGGACGAGACCAGCTCAGGCACCAGTCGGATCGCCTCGTTGTCCGGGTGCTCGTCGTTCGCGAGCACGGGGATGTCGATCGCGTCGCCGACGCGCACGGTCACGCTGTCGTCCCGCGCGATCGGCGGCTGCACCCGTTCGGGCCGGGGGATCTCGATCACCGTGATGGTGCCGTCCGCCTCCGCCAGTCCGTTGCTCACCCGGTATCCGAACGTGAGCGGCTCGTCGAGCGGCGCCGACAGCGTCACCCGCACAGCGCTCTGCTCGAGGATCTCCGCCCGCACGGCGGCCGACGGCGGGATGTCGCGAACGCCGGTGACCGACAGAACGCCGCCGGCCGGGTCGATGTCGGTCTCCGCCACCTCGACGGTCTCGCTGGCGAGGCTCCGCACGAAGACCGTCTTCGGCACCGTGATGGGGGTGAGGTTGGCCTCCGGCGGACTCAGCACCTCCACGCGGACCAGACCGGTGGCGCTGCGCTCGTCGTCGGAGACGACGTACTCCAGGTAGTGGGTGCGCACCTCGTCGCTGCGGAAGCGGAAGGTGCCCTTCTCGTAGCTCGGGGTGATGGTGGCGCCGGTCTTCGCGGGCACGGAGGTGAGCCGCAGCGCGCCGGTGCCGCCGCGCACGTGCGGGAGCGGATCGATCCGCACCTCCTGCCCGGCGTATGCCAGCACCACGAACGCGTCGGGCACGATCGGCACGTCGCCGGCGTCGCTCACGGTGACCGTCAGGCGACCATTCGCCGAGCTGCGGAGGTCGCTCACGGTGAGCGCGACGGTCCGCGGGCCTGCCCCGGAGCCGGCGTCGGTGTACACGACTTCGCCGCCGGGCTCGTAGGCGGCGGAATCCGGCTCGGCCACCGCCGCGTTCGCGAGATACATGGGATCGCCGTCGGGGTCGACCCAGTCCCCCAGCACCTGGGTCGAGACGACGCCGCCGCTCTCGACCACGGTGCGGGTCTGCCGCACCTGCCGTGGCGGCCCGTTCACGTCACCGCCGCGCACCGTGACCCGGACGGTGGCCGTCGCAGCTCCACCGCGGCCGTCACTGATCGAGTAGGCGAACTTGAGCTCGCCCTCCGCGTCGGAGTCCAGGGTGATCTGCAGCTGCTGGTTGTCGTTGATCACCTCGACGCGTCCGACGGACACCGGAAGCGGCTCCACATCGCTGATCACCAGCACGTCGCCGTTGCTGTCGTAGTCGTTGAGGAGCACGGGCAGCACGCTGGTGCGACCCGGCCGGGCGCCGAGCTCGTCATCGACGGCCACCGGGGGCTCTTGAAGCTTGTCGACCTCAGGCGGGTTGTCCGGATCGTTCTCCTCCGCCTGCTCGTCGGTCTCCTCCTGGCGGATCAGTTGCTCCCAGTTGTCGATGAGCTCCGCCGAGGACTGCACCGCCCAGGTGGAGCCGCCGCGGGAGTCGTTGAGGACCGCGCGGGAGCCGTTGGCGCGGAACACGAGCTGGGCCCCGGCGGAGACACCGTCGAGGCGCAGCTCCTCACCGGGCCCGTCGTCGCCGCCGCACTGCCTCCAGAGGTCGCCGCCGGACCACGCCGAGAACGCGCAGCCGTCCACCACGGCGGGACGCGCGGGGGTGCCGGTGAGGCCGGAGGACAGCTCGGTGGGGGCAGACCCGTCGAACGGCACCGAGAGGAGACCGGCGGGATGGGCCAGCAGCACGTTCCCCGGGTCCGAAGACGGCAGCTGGAGCTCCGCCTGGCCGTCCGGCAGCGCGTCGGCCAGGTCGTGCGACGAGCCCTCCAGCTGGAGGGTGCCGCTGGTGAGGTTGAGCAGCGCCCATCGGCCTCCGACGCTGGTGAGCTGGAACTCGTCGCCCTCCTCTCCCAGGTCGACCGCGGTGGAGGACTCCACGGCGGAGGCGGTGCCCGCGTCGACCCGCGACACGGTGCCCACCGACGGCGAGAAGGTGAACATCGCGCCAACGGGGTCCACGCTGACGAGCGCCCCGACGCCCAGGCTGAGGTCCGGTTCGGCGTCCGGGTCGAAGCTCGGGAACTGCGCGAAGGGCACCAGCCACAGGCGGCCGGTGTCCTCTTCGTGCACCACGACGTTGTCGCCGGCGAGCGCGAGCGTGGGGCGGCCCGGCGGCAGTGAGACGGTCTCCACGACCTGGGCGGTCGCCGGGTCGAGCACATCGGCCTTGGCGGCGCCGCGGTCGAGCACGAGCACGCGGGTGCCCGCCTGCACCACCTCGAGGTCGCTGCCGGTGGTCTCCACCACGGTGTCGAAGGTGCGCACCTCGGTGTTCGCGCGTGCGACAGCCTGCCGGGTGCCGCTCGCCACCCAGACGGAGGCGTCGTTCAGGTCCAAGCGCTGTGCCGTGTAGCCGTTCGAGAGCACGGCGGCGGTGGCGACGAGCGCCGCAACCAGCGATCCGCTCGTGACACTCGTCACGATGGATTTGTTGGCCGAGATCCAGCGACCGATCACGCGCGCGGCTCAGCCTTGGACATCGACGCACTTCTCGGTGCTGCTCGGCCCGGTCTTTCCGCCGCGATTCACCGTGACCGTGATGCAGACCCGGTCGCCGGCCTCTGCGTCGACGACGAAGTCGGGGCTCCGCTGGATGCTCGAGGCGCCGCCGGTCACGGCAATCTGGTAGGTGTCGGCGGCGCTGATCCCCGGGTCGGCCCAGGAGAACTCGACGGTCCCACCGGCCGTCTCGGTGGCCGCGATGTTGGAGACCACCGGGATGTCGCTGCTCGATCCGCGAAGGAGCAGCATCGTGGTCACCGCGGCGAGCGACAGCACCAGCACGGCCCCCGCGATGGCCGCCCACAGGGTGGCACGCGGCATCGGGCCCTTCGCCGCCGGTCGCTCGACGGGTCCGTTCGGCGAGCTCGCCTCGGACTCGAGAATCACGGCGCCGCCCTGACCGCCGGTGTGACCGGAGGATGCTGCGGCGCGGCGGCGCTTGCGGGCGGCTGGAACGGGTGCGGCACCCGGGACACCGCGGAGGAGGGTCTTCTCCTCGGCTTCGGCCACACCGCCGAGGGCCCAGTCGTCCATCGCGACCTCGACCGCGGTCTGCGGCACGCCGAGCTCCGTCTCGATGGCCTGCAGCTCGCGGACCAGCTCGAGGATCGAGGTGGGGCGGTGCTCCGGCTTCTTCGACATCGCGGTGGCGAGCACTTTCTCAAGGCTCGCCGGCACGTCGGGCCGGCCGATGGGCTGCGGCTTCGCCCGGTTGATGCGGGCCATGAGGTCGGAGGAGCTGTTCTTGCCGTCCGGGATCTCGAACGGGGAACGTCCGGCGAGCAGGGAGTAGACGGTGGCCGCCAGGGACCACACCTCGGACGCGACGGTGCCGGAGGTCTCGTCCATCAGCACTTCTGGCGCCGACCACGGGATGGACAGTCCCACCGACTCCTCACGCTTCGCCTCGCTGAGTGTTGCGGCGATGCCGAAGTCGGACAGCACGGGGTGCCCGTAGGCGGTGGTGAGGATGTTGGAGGGCTTGATGTCGCGGTGCAGCACACCGGCGCGGTGCGCCGTCTCGATGGCGCTGCCGATGCGGACGGCGATGCGGAGCACCTCCGGCACGGGGAGCGGCTCCCGGCGGTAGCGGTCCGAGAGGACGGCCGAGCAGAGCTCCATGACCAGGTAGGGCCGCCCGTCGGAGGACACCCCGGCCTGATACACGGTGAGGATCGAGGGGTGCGCGCTGAGCTGCGCCATCAGGTTGGCCTCTGCCTGGAACATCTGCCGCACCTGGTCGTTGACGACCTCGCTCAGCATCACCTTCACAGCGACCTGTCGACGTGGCATGTTCTGCTCGTACAGGAACACATCCGCGAATCCGCCCGAGCCGAGGACGTGCATGTGTGAGAACCCGGGCAGCACAGGCGGCCGGGATGGCAGTCGTCGTGCCACCGAACCCCCCTCGCCCGCCGGTTGACCCCAATTGTAGGCATGGGCAGAGTACCGGAATGGTCCACCCCGGCCCCCCTAAAGGGGGACGTGTCGCCCGGATTGCGCCATGTGAACGGTCAAACAGGTGTCATTCCGCGCTCGTGTTTCGTTCTGTGACGTGCCCCTGATGCGTGCACGGAGGTACACGAGCCCCTGGACCGGCGGTTCAGCCGGCGCGTTTGCGTCGTTGCAGGTCGGCGAGGGCGAGGCTTTTGGGCGGCATCGGGATGGGGGTCTGGTTGGGGTCGCGTTCCCGTGGCGGTATGAGGAAGTAGTTCGCCCGGTCGCGTTCGATGCGCCAGGCGTTGTTGTGGATGAGCAGGTGGTGGTGCCGGCAGAGCAGGATTCCGTCGGCGAGATCGGTTCGGCCGCCGTCGCGTTCCCATTCGTTGATGTGGTGGGCTTCGCACCAGGACGGTGGCCGGTCGCAGCCGGGGAACCGGCAGCCACCGTCCCTGGCGGCTAGTGCGATTCGCTGCACCGTGGTGAACAGGCGCTGCTCGCGGCCGACGTTGAGGACTTGCCCGTCGTGGTCGAACCGGATCGGGAGGATCCCGGCTTCGCAGACGTGCCGGTCCACCGTCTGACCGGATACCGGGTCGGGGTGCCCTTCGATCCGGCCGAACTCGGTTCCCTCCGGCGTGGTGGTGGTCAGCACCCGCACCGCCGGCTTTCGCACCCCGCAGAGATTCCGCGGGTCGGCGGCGACCCCGAGCCGGAGGAGTTCGACGAACCCGTCGGCCTGCTGCTGCTCCGGGGTGCGCTCGTCGTCCAGGATCCGCTGCGCCCGCTCTTGCTCGGCCGGGTCCACGAACCGGGGGCCACCGCGCCGGGGTGAGGTGATCGACTGGAAGGTCTCCAGCACCTCAGCACCACCGGACTCCGGTGCCAGCAGGAAGTCGCCCTTGATCATCCCGTCCGACCGCCGGACCACTCTGAAATACCGTTGCGAATGCCGCTGCGCCTCCCGCACCGCGATGCCCTCCGCGTCGATCTCGTCCCGCACCGCCCGCGCCCGCTTCAGCAACAAGTCCGCATTCAACCCGGCCGCCTCGGCCACCAGCCGCTCCGCCGCCGCGGTGAGCATCGCGATCGTGACCGCCTCGCTCGGAGTGCCCAGCCCGGTTCGAATCGCATCCGCCGCCACCACCGGAAGCGCCCCAGCCGCGACCGCCCGCCCCACCGGTGCCAGCCACGCCGTGCCGGTCCCATCCCACGGCGTCGCCGCCGCTTCAGCCGTTGGCGTCCCTTCCGTCCGAGTGTCGCCATCGGGAGCCGGAGGCAACAGTTCCGCCTCCTGCATCACCTTGCCCACCCGCACCAGGGTGGCCGCCTCCCGACCGGTCGAGCCGGTCAGCTGCTGCACCAACGACTCCGGCGTCCGAGCACCGGTGCGCTGCGCCAGACCCGCATACCCGAGCTCCGGCCGAGACCGCCACGCGATCTCACCCGCGGTCGCCGCAGCACTGGCCGAGACGTTTCTCTCGATATCGGCCAGCAGCCGCTGCGCCTCCATCAGCTCGTCGTCCGCAAGCGGCCCGAACTCCGCCCCTGGACCGGCAGCCGAGACGTGACCGACCTCGCTTCGGCGAGTGTCTCGAGGAGTCGGGGCATGCCTCCATTCTCCCACGAATCGAAGCTTTGTTCTAACGAATGTGGAGAGCTTCTTTCGACAGATTTGCCGGTCAGCGACGCATTCGCGCCACCTGTGGAGGAGAGGAGAGGTCAGCGCAGGGGCGCGGTGTCCTGCGGATCGGCGCCGGGTGCCTCGAGCACGTCCACGATGATGAGGCTCACGTTGTCGCGGCCTCCCGCGGCGAGCGCCGCATCCATCAGGGCCGCGACGGTGTCCTCCGGCGACATGCCCGCAGCCAGGTGCAGCCGCAGCCGCTCGCGGCCGACTTCCTTGGTGAGGCCATCGGAGCAGAGCAGAAGCCGCATGCCCGGAACCGCGGCGAGCATCCAGTAGTCCGGATGCGGCGACGCATTGAATCCGACGGCGCGGGTGATGACGTTGCTGTCCGGGTGGAACTCCGCGTCGTCGGGGTGGATGATTCCCGAGTCGACGAGTTCCTGCACGACGGAGTGGTCGACGGTGATCTGCGACAGCTCGCCGCCGTAGAAGCGGTAAACCCGACTGTCGCCGATGTTGAACACCGCGAAGGATGCCACCTCGTTCAGCATCACGAGTGCGGCGCCGGTCACCGTGGTGCCGACTCCAAGGGCGTTGTCATCGGCCACCCGGTCGATGTCGGCGGTCGCTGCCTCGAGGGCTTCGATCAGCCGGCCGAGCTCGGCGAATTCGCCCTCGCGCGCCTCCGACAGCCGGTTCACCACGGCGGCGCTCGCGAGGTCTCCGGCGGCGTGGCCTCCCATGCCGTCCGCGACGGCGAAGATCGGGGAGTCGGCGAGCACGCTGTCCTCGTTCGCGGACCGGCGGTGTCCCGTATCGGTCGACGAAGCCCACGACAGCACCAACTGGCCGCCGGAGCTGCCAGGGATGCGCACGATATGGCGCGACGCGTCGCGGCCGAGTCGAGTCAAAATGCTCCCTTTCCGACAGCCGAGCCTAGCCGAGCGCGCTGGGTCTGATGACCTCGATCACTATTCCCTCGCCGATCTCCAGGCGCGTTCCCGGCGGAGCGACCACCGACTCGCCTTGTCGAAGCCTTCGCGGCGGGAAGCCGGGAAGAAACACCACCGTGCCATTCGTCGACATCAGGTCCGCCGCCACCGCTGTCGATCCAACGCGGCGGAGGCCGAGATGGCTCGACGAGATCACCCCGGTCGGGCTGTCCACCCGCAGCAGCCGCACCGGCGTTCCGCGGTCGAGGCGCGGCGGCCGCGGGTTCCGGCCGATGTGCACGTCCTCGTCGAGCAGCACTTGCGCCGCGCCGTTCGAGACGCGGAAGCGCAGCGCCTCGGTGGGATGCGGCTCGTCCTCCTCGTCGTCGTCCGCCTCGTCAGAGCCGGCGATCGCCGGCGCGGTGGGGTCGCGAACGACGGTGTGCTCATCGTCGGGGTCGAAGAACGCCGCATCGTCGGGCACGGGCGAATCGAGCGCGACCGACATCGCGTCAGGACGAAGAATCGTGTCCTGCTGATCCGGCTCCGTCAACGCCCGCTCCCCCGTTTCCGGGGCTGGCGCGCCCCGGCGCCAACGCTAGCGGGAGCCCGGCTACTCGCCGATGTACGACATGACGTGCTTGATGCGCGTGTAGTCGTCGAAGCCGTACGCGGAGAGATCCTTGCCGTAGCCGGAGTGCTTGAACCCGCCATGCGGCATCTCGGCGACCAGCGGGATGTGGGTGTTGATCCACACGCAGCCGAAATCGAGGTGCTTCGCGAAGCGCATCGCGCGGCCGTGGTCCCGGGTCCAGACGCTCGAGGACAGCCCGTAGACGACGCCGTTCGCCTGGGCGAGCGCGTCCGACTCCTCACGGAACGACTGCACCGTCACCACCGGGCCGAACACCTCGTTCTGGATGATGTCGTCCGTCTGCTCGAGGCGCGTCACGACGGTCGGCTCGTAGAAGTATCCCCGGTCGCCCTGCCGCTTGCCGCCGATCTCGATGTTGGCCCGGTCGGGCAGCGCGTCCACCATCCCGCTCACACGGGTCAGCTGAGTCTCGCTGTTCACCGGTCCGTAAAAGGTCTTCTCGTCGTGCGGGTCACCCGTGAGCACATTGGCGCGCACGTACTTCACCATCTCCGCGACGAACTCGTCGTGGACGCTCTCGTGCACCAGCACCCGGGTGGCGGCCGTGCAGTCCTGACCGGCGTTGAAGTAGCCGGCGATCGCGATGCCCTCGACGGCGCGCTGGATGTCGGCGTCGTCGAACACGATCACAGGGGCCTTGCCGCCGAGCTCCAGGTGCACCCGCTTGAGGTCGGATGCGGCAGCGCGGGCGACCTCCATGCCGGCGCGCACCGAACCGGTGATCGACACCATCTGCGGGATGCTGTGCTCGATCATCCGCGCGCCGGTCGTCTTGTCGCCGGTGATCACGTTGAGCACTCCCGGCGGCAGGAACCCCGCGGCGATCTCGGCGAGCAGCAAGGTGCTCGACGGGGTCGTGTCGCTCGGCTTCAGCACCGTCGTGTTGCCCGCGGCGACCGCGGGCGCGAACTTCCACACCGCCATGTTGAGCGGGTAGTTCCAGGGCGTCACCTGCCCGATGACCCCGATCGGCTCACGCCGGATGACCGAGGTGTGGTCCTTCATGTACTCGGCGGCCGCCTTGCCGTCGAGGTTGCGGGCGGCACCGGCGAAGAACCGGATCTGGTCGACCGAGACGAGGATCTCGTCGTCGATGAGGGAGGCGCGCGGCTTACCGGTGTCTCTGGACTCGAGGTCGGCGAACTCGTCGGCGCGCTTCTCCATCTCGTCGGCGATCCGGAAGAGGGCGAGCTGACGTTCCGACGGCGTGGAGTCGCCCCACACCTCGAACGCGGCCGCCGCTGCCGTGTAGGCGGCGTCGACATCCTCGGACCCGGAGACCGGCGAAGTGGCGTACACCTCCTCCGTCGCGGGGTCGACCACGTCGAAGTGGCGCTCGGCGCGCGCCGGCACGTACTCGCCGTTGATGAAGTTCTTCAGCTCCTGGGTGGACGTCGCAGTCATGCATCCAGACTACCTACGCCCAGACATCCCGCCACTATCGTTTTCCGCATCTCTGGGCGTGGATTGGTGCGGAATCGCTTGTCGGGAGCGCTCCGCGCTGACAGAATCGGAGGATGAACGCCGCCCCGACGAATTCGAGCCCACGCTCGCCGGGGTCCCGTCCGCAGCAGCTCGACGCCGTTTCGAAGGCGATCATCGAGCAGCTCCAGGAGGACGGCCGCCGCTCCTACGCGGAGATCGGCAAGGCGGTCGGACTGAGCGAGGCCGCCGTCCGCCAGCGGGTGCAGAAGCTCACCGAGGCCGGCGTCATGCAGGTCGTGGCGGTCACCGACCCCATGCAGCTCGGCTTCTACCGTCAGGCCATGATCGGCCTCAAGGTCACCGGCGACACCACCGCCGTGGCAGAGGAGCTCGGCCGGATCCCGAGCGTCGACTACGTCGTGCTCACGGCCGGGAGCTTCGACGTGCTCGCCGAGGTCGTCTGCGAGAACGACGACGACCTCATCGAGCTGCTCAACAAGCGCATTCGCGCCATCGAGGGCGTGCTCTCGACCGAGACGTTCGTCTACCTGCGGCTCCACAAGCAGTTCTACAACTGGGGAACACGATGACAACAACGGAACAGTCGGTGACCGATTTTTCGAGCGACGCGCGTGATGCGGCGTTGCAGCAGAAGGCGAGGGATCATCTCTGGATGCATTTCGCTCGTCAGTCGGTGATGGAGGATGGGCACGGTGTGCCGATCATCACGCGGGGTGAGGGTCACCACATTTGGGATTCGCATGGCCGCCGGTATATCGATGGGTTGAGCGGGTTGTTCGTGGTGAACGCGGGCCATGGCAGGAAGCGGCTTGCGGAGGTCGCGGCGAGGCAGGCGGAGGAGTTGGCGTTCTTTCCGCTCTGGTCGTATGCGCATCCGTCGGCGATCGAGCTCGCCGACCGGCTCGCCGATGGCGCGCCGGGGGATCTGAACCGGGTGTTCTTCTCCACCGGCGGTGGTGAGGCGGTGGAGACCGCGTGGAAGCTGGCGAAGTATTACTGGAAGCTGCAGGGCAAGCCCACCAAGCACAAGGTGATCTCGCGGGCGGTGGCGTATCACGGCACTCCGCAGGGGGCGCTGGCGATCACGGGGATCCCGGCGATGAAGGAGATGTTCGAGCCGCTGGTGCCGGGCGGGTTCCGGGTGCCGAACACGAACTTCTACCGCGCACCCGAGCATGGCGAGGACCTGGAGGCGTTCGGGCTGTGGGCGGCGAACCGGATCGAGGAGGCGATCCTGTTCGAGGGCCCGGACACGGTCGCTGCGGTGTTCCTCGAGCCGGTGCAGAACTCCGGGGGATGCTTTCCGCCGCCGCCGGGGTATTTCGCGCGGGTGCGGGAGATCTGCGACCAGTACGACGTGCTGCTGGTCAGCGACGAGGTGATCTGCGCGTTCGGCCGGATCGGGCACATGTTCGCCTGCGACGAGTACGGGTATGTGCCGGACATGATCACCTGCGCGAAGGGGATGACCAGCGGCTACTCCCCGATCGGGGCGACGATCGTCTCGGACCGCATCTATGAGCCGTTCAAGCACGGGCAGACCTCGTTCTACCACGGCTACACCTTCGGCGGGCACCCGGTCTCCGCAGCGGTGGCGCTGGCGAACCTGGACATCTTCGAGGAGGAGCAGCTCAACGAGCGGGTCCGGAAGAACTCGCCGCTGTTCCGCGCCACCCTCGAGCAGCTGCTCGACCTGCCCATCGTCGGCGACGTCCGCGGCGACGGCTACTTCTTCGGCATCGAGCTCGTGAAAGACAAGACCACCAAGGAGACCTTCAACGACGACGAGTCCGAGCGGCTGCTGCGCGGGTTCCTCTCCAAAGCCCTGTTCGACGCCGGCCTCTACTGTCGAGCCGACGACCGCGGCGACCCCGTCGTCCAACTCGCCCCACCACTGACCTGCGGACCAACCGAATTCACCGAGATCGAGCAGATCCTCCGCGGGGTGCTCACCGAAGCGTGGACACACCTCTGAGCAGCCCGCACGCCGCCACCCGGGATGCGGACCGCGCGCCGGCCGCCCCCTACCGGCAGCTGAGCCTCTGGCACGACACCGTGCCGGACGACTTGACCCCGCGCGCCCCGCTCGACGGGAAGACCGCGGTCGACGTCGCGATTCTCGGCGGCGGCCTCACCGGGTTGTGGACGGCCCACTATCTGCTCGAACGCTCCCCCGGCGCACGCATCCTCATCCTGGAGCGCGACATCGCCGGGTTCGGCGCCTCCGGACGCAACGGCGGCTGGTGCAGCGCGCTCTTCCCGAAGTCGACCGCGGCGCTCGCCCGCATGCACGGCCTGGAGCAGGCGCTGGCGATGCGTCGCGCGACGATCGCCACCGTCGACGAGGTCGGGCGGGTCAGCGGAGAGCTCGGCATCGACTGCGACTTCGTGAAGGGCGGCACCCTCGCCTTCGCGCGGTCGCAGGCGCAGCTCACGGCCGCGAGGGCCGACGTCGCAGAGGCCGAGCGGTACGGGGTCGACCCGCTGGAGCTGCATGACGCAGGCTCCGGCCGCCGGCGGCCTCGACGTGTCGAGGAGCTGCCGGAGCTGCACAGATTCGAGCGTCTGAGCGACCGTTCCCACGTCTTCGACCCGAACTGCGCCCGACTGCATCCGGCCAAGCTCGTGCGTGGACTCGCCCGCTCCCTCGAGGAGCGGGGCGTGCGGATCGCGGAGCAGACGGAGGTGCTCGACTGGCGGCCCGGCGCGGTGCGCACCACCCGCGGCATCGTGCGCGCGGAATCCGTCGTGGTGGCGACGGAGGGGTACGGCGCCGCGCTTCCGAAGACGCGTCGGACGGTGCTGCCGCTGTACTCGCTGATGATCGCCACCGAGCCGCTGCCTGCGGAGGTCTGGGACGAGATCGGCATCGAGCACGGGCAGACGTTCACCGACTACCGGCACCTCCTCATCTACGGTCAGCGGACCGCAGACGACCGGATCGCCTTCGGTGGCCGCGGGGCGAGGTACCACTGGGGCAGCGACATCCGTGCCGATTACGACCGCGTGGACCGTGTGTTCCGCCGGCTGTGGAACACACTGGTCGACCTCTTCCCCCCGGTCGCGGATGCGGCGATCACGCACCGGTGGGGCGGCCCGCTCGGCATCCCGCGGGACTGGCACGCGTCGGTCGCCTTCGACCCGGCCACACGCATCGGCCGGGCGGGCGGATACGTCGGCGACGGCCTCAGCACCACGAACCTCGCCGGCCGCACCCTCGCCGATCTGCTCAGCGGCACGGAGAGCGACCTCACGCGCCTCCCCTGGGTGAACCACGCGTCACCACGCTGGGAGCCCGAGCCGCTGCGCTTCATCGGAGCGAACGCCGGACTCGTCGGCATGGCCGCGGCGGATGTCGAGGAGCGGATCACCCGCCGGCCCTCCGTCGCGGCGCGGCTGATCGGGCCGCTCGTCGGCAAGTAGCCGCAGCGGAGCCCCGGGTGCAGCCCGGAGACTGGACGGCGCGACACCCGCGTCCTGTCTGGACGACACCGCCGCACAGGTAGTATCGGCACCGGGCTATTCCGCCCGCAGCGAGAAACAGGGATGCGGGTGAGCGTTCAGAACACGGCGGCGGGCGTCGAGCCCGCCGATGCAGACGACCCGGCAGAGCGCCGGCGCTCCGCGATCGTGCTCGCCGGGCTGCTCATCCTCTCGTTCGCCGTGGTGCTCTTCGGCAACATCATCACGCAGCCGGCCGTCGAGGGCTGGTACGCCACCGCCCGCAAGTCCCCGCTGGTGCTGCCGTTCTGGGCGGCCAGCTCATTCTGGACGATCGTGCACATCCTCACGTCGGTGGCGGCGTGGCTGGTCTGGCGCGAGCGCCACCGGCGCCGCGTCACCGGCGCCCTGTCGCTCTACTTCACCCAACTCGTCCTCAACGCGCTGTGGCGCCCGGTGCTGCTCTCGCTCACCGTGCGGCTCGGGGAGACGGCGATCTGGCTCGCCGCGGTCATCATGTCGCTGCTCATCGTCACGGTGATCACCATGATCCGCGAGTTCTGGCACATCAACCGGGGCGCGGCGCTGATGCTGCTGCCCTACTTGGCGTGGTGCGTATACGCCCTGTCGAACAACATCTTCCTCGGCGTCCTGAACGAGGTCGTTGCCGGCTAGAGCCCCGGAGCGTCCTCCGAGAACAGTTCGTCCAGCTCTGCCAGGTCGTCGGCGCCCGGGCTCCATGAGCCGCCCGCCTCGGCGTTGGTGCTCACCTGCTCCGGTGTCGTCGCCCCGGCGATCACGCTCGGCACCTGCGGGCGGCTGAGCAGCCAGCCGAACGTGGCGGCGAGCATCGGGATGCCGCGCTTCCGGCAGAACGACTCGTAGGCGTCGAGCACATCCCAAGGCGCGCTCTCGAGCAGCTGGCGCCGCTGCCGCATGATGCGGGAGTCGTCCGGGCCGCCCTCCCGGGTGAACTTCCCGGTGAGCAGGCCGTTGTAGAGCGGGAAGTACGGCAGCAGGCCGATCTGGTACCGCTCGATCGCCGGCAGGAGCTCTCGTTCGACGCCATGGCGCCGCAGCATGCTGTACTCGTTCTGCGCCGAGATGAACCGCTCGGTGCCGCGCGCACGCGCGGTGAACTCCGCCTCAGCCACCTGCCATGCGGTGAAGTTGGAGTTGCCGAGATAGCGGATCTTGCCCTCCTTCACCAGCTCGTCGAGCGCCTCGAGGGTCTCGTCGATCGGGGTGACCGCGTCCGGCGTGTGCAGCTGGTAGAGGTCGATCCAGTCGGTGCGCAGTCGCCGCAACGACCCTTCGACGGCGAGGCGGATGTGGCGTCGGGAGCCTCCGGCACCCCACGACGAGAGCGGCGAGGGGATGTCCGCGTGCCCGAACTTCGTCGCGACCACGACCTGGTCGCGCTTGCCCTCGAGTGCATGACCGAGCATCGTCTCGCTCAGCCCGTACTCCTTGCCGTAGACATCCGCCGTGTCGAAGAACGTGATGCCGGCGTCCAGAGCGGCCGAGACGACCGCTTGCGAGCCCTCTCTCGACTCGGTGGCGGTGCCGGAGCGGCCCAGGTTGTTGCAGCCGAGGCCGACGGCGGAGACTCTGAGGCCGGATCGGCCGACGGTGCGGAATTCCATGGTCCTATCCTCCACTGCCCGCCTGGGCGGGTTGGAATCCCCCGCGTCCGATACCCGCCAGTCGACGTCGGCGCCGCGGGCTACAGTCGAGGCATGCTCGCTCCGGCACCCACCGCCCAGTCCCTCCGTCGCATGGACAGCCCCATCGGACGGATCCTCGTCACCGGCGACGGCAGCGCCGTCACCTCCCTCGTCATCGAGCGCCAGGGGGTCCTCCCCCTGGACGACCAGACGGAGCGCGGCGACGACGTGCTCGACACTGCGGTGACGCAGCTCACGGAGTATTTCGAGGGCGGCCGCCGCTCGTTCGACGTGCCCGTCGTCGCCCGCGGCACCGAGTTCCAGCGAGCCGTCTGGCAGTATCTCGGCACGCTGCCGTTCGGTGCAGTGGCGTCCTACGGCGAGATCGGCCGGACCACCGGACGACCCACCGCAGGCCGGGCGGTCGGCGGCGCCGTCGGGGCGAATCCCGTTCCGATTCTGGTTCCGTGCCACCGGGTGCTCGCCTCCAACCGCCGGATCACCGGCTACAGCGGCGGCAACGGCATCCCGACCAAGGTGTGGCTGCTCGACCACGAGGGGATCGAGCACCGCGTATGACGGCGGTCCGGATTTGACCGCGGCACAGGGCCCCGACGGCCGCCTTCGCTGCGCCTGGGCCAACGCCGACGATGAGTACCGCCGGTACCACGACGAGGAGTGGGGCGTTCCGCTGCACGGCGACCGCCCGCTGTTCGAGAAGCTGAGCCTCGAGGGATTTCAGGCGGGGCTGTCGTGGATCACGATCCTCCGCAGGCGGCCGGCGTTCCGGGAGGTGTTCGAAGGCTTCGAGCTCGACCGGGTCGCCGCGTTCGCGGAAGACGACGTGGAGCGGCTGATGCAGGAGACCCGCATCATCCGCAACCGGGCCAAGATCGAGTCGACCATCGCCAACGCGCGCGTGGTCCGCGACCTGGTGGCCGAGCGGCCCGGTGCGCTCGACGAGCTGATCTGGTCGCACGCGCCCGCCCAGCACCGCCGGCCGGAGTCGATGGCCGACATCCCCGCGATCACACCGGAATCGGTGGCGCTGAGCAAGTCGCTCAAGAAGCTGGGCCTCCGCTTCGTCGGGCCCACAACGATGTACGCGCTGATGCAGTCCGCCGGCCTCGTGGACGATCACGTCAGGGGTTGCTGGCGATCGGCCGGTGCCTGAGGAACCCGCCCAGCGGGCGTCTCCGAACTCCTGATAGCGGCGAATCGCACCATCGCGCGGAGAAGTCCACGCACGCGCTCCAGCACTGGAATGATTCGCACATGACCCAGTGGCTCGTACGAGCGGCGGGCGCGATGGCCGTGCCCTTGATCGCGGGTGTTGCTCTGACTGGCTGCTCATCTGCGCCAAGCGTCCTCAGCACGTCGGATGGTGGACTCATCGTTGTCTCCGGACAGCAGGCGGACGCACATCCGGAGGCGCTCGCGAAAGGGCGGTTGGAGTGGGGAACCGGCGAATGCCTGAATGTCACGGTCCCCGACACCGGCGGGATCCTGGTCGTATTCCCTTACGGAACGGTCCTCAGCGCTGATGGTGTCGTCGGCCTTCCGAACGGCACGGTGCTTCGGGTTGGCGACGAGGTCGGCCTGGGCGGCGGCTTCTACTCACCGGAAAGAACGAGCGGCTGGGAGCGAGTCCCGGAAGCCTGCATCACCTCGGAGATCTTCGTTGCCAGCGGAGAGGTGAGCGACTGACGGACTGACGCAGACCGCGTCGCATCGCTACTGCGGCGAACGGCTCCACGCAGGTGGATTCGAGACGCGCCCCAGAGGGCGCTCGTCGACCACCGGCCCTTTCTCAGACGATCAGGTCGAGCGTGCGATCCCCCGAGCGCACGAAGCGGATGCCGGCGCTCGGCGCCCACTCGAGCAGCGATTCGACGCTCCCGTGGCGCACCCCCGCGCGGATCACCGCGCGGGTGAACTCGCCCTTCGCCTTCTTGTTGAAGTGGTTGAGCGCCTTCCGCTGCCCGCCTGCGTCCTCGGTGACGACGCGCACCGTGACGGCATCCGGGCGGTCCGGGAGGGGGCCGAGGGCCACGTAGCCTTCGGACCGGAGATCGATCAGCGGCCCCTCCACCTCCGCGAGCGCGGCGGACACCGGACCCTTCCAGTGGGTCTTGAGCGACAGGCCCGGCAGTCGCGAATCGTGTGACAGCCGGTACGCGGGGATCGGGTCGTCGGCTCTCAGCAGCCCGAACAGCGCCGACGCGATCGCGACGGACCCGGCGGCGAAGGACCGCTCGGCGGGGTCCAGACTCTGCGCGTCCAGGCCGTCGTAGAGCACCCCGGTGTACCGCTCGATCGCCGGCAGCACCGGCGACGAGCCGAGGACGCGATTGCGGTCGACCTCGAAGCGCTGCGACGCGCCGAGCTTCAGACCGAGCGTGGCGGCCTGGAGGTTGCGCGACAACCGCCGGAGCGCCGCCAGGGTCGCGCGGCGGGGCGGGGTCAGCGTCGGGAAGGACAGCGCACCGAGGTCGAGCGAGCGCGCGGGGTCTCCCCCGTCGCGCTTGGTCTCAGACGGGGGAAGGAGCAGCAGCACGGGTGCGGCGAACGAACGGGCGACGCAGAACTCAGACGAGTTCTGCGTTGCCCGCCACGATCGTCACGACGTCCTGCGACACCGAGAGGAAGCCGTCCTCGGCGTTCGCGGTGACGGACCCGCCGTCGGGGGTCGTCACCCGCACCTCGCCCTTGGCGAGGATCGCGAGGATCGGCTCGTGCCCGGGCAGGATGCCGATCTCGCCCTCGGTGGTGCGGGCGATGATCTGCCGTGCCGGCCCGGTCCACACCTCGGCGTCCGCCGAGACGACGCTGACGGAGAGCTCCGCCATGATCAGCCGTTCTCCTTCTGGATCTGCGCCCACTTCTCCTCGACGTCGGAGATCGATCCGACGTTGAAGAACGCCTGCTCGGCCACGTGGTCGAAGTCACCGCGCACGATGGCGTCGAACGACTCGACGGTGTCCTTCAGCGGCACCGTGGAGCCCTCGACACCGGTGAACTTCTTCGCCATGTAGGTGTTCTGCGAGAGGAACTGCTGGATCCGCCGCGCACGGGACACGGTGATCTTGTCCTCTTCGGAGAGCTCGTCGACACCGAGGATGGCGATGATCTCCTGCAGCTCCTTGTTCTTCTGCAGGATCGCCTTCACGCTGGTGGCCACGCGGTAGTGGTCGTCGCCCAGGTAGCGGGGGTCCATGATGCGGCTGGTCGACGACAGCGGGTCGACGGCCGGGTAGAGGCCGCGCGACGCGATCTCGCGGCTGAGCTCCGTCGTGGCGTCGAGGTGCGCGAAGGTCGTCGCCGGTGCCGGGTCGGTGTAGTCGTCGGCGGGCACGTAGATGGCCTGCAGCGAGGTGATCGAGTGGCCACGGGTCGAGGTGATGCGCTCCTGCAGGATGCCCATCTCGTCCGCCAGGTTCGGCTGGTAGCCCACGGCGGACGGCATGCGGCCGAGCAGGGTCGACACCTCGGAGCCCGCCTGCGTGAAGCGGAAGATGTTGTCGACGAAGAGCAGCACGTCCTGCTTCTGCACGTCGCGGAAGTACTCCGCCATGGTCAGCGCAGAGAGGGCGACGCGAAGGCGCGTTCCGGGCGGCTCGTCCATCTGGCCGAAGACGAGGGCCGTCTTGTCGAAGACGCCCGCCTCCTCCATCTCGTGGATGAGGTCGTTGCCCTCACGGGTGCGCTCACCGACACCGGCGAACACCGACACACCACCGTGGTCCTGCGCGACGCGCTGGATCATCTCCTGGATGAGGACCGTCTTGCCGACGCCCGCGCCTCCGAAGAGGCCGATCTTGCCGCCGAGCACGTAGGGGGTGAGCAGGTCGATGACCTTGATGCCGGTCTCGAAGAGCTGCGTCTTGGACTCGAGCTGGTCGAACGCCGGCGGCTTGCGGTGGATCGGCCAGCGCTCGGTGATCTCGATGGTCTCACCGGGCTCCGCGTTCAGCACCTCGCCGATCACGTTGAAGACGCGACCCTTGGTGACGTCGCCGACGGGCACGGAGATGGGGTTGCCGGTGTCGCGCACCTCCTGGCCGCGGACCAGGCCGTCCGTCGGCTTCAGGGCGATGGCGCGGACCAGGTCGTCACCGAGGTGCTGCGCCACCTCGAGCGTGATCTCGGTCGAGGTGTCGCCGATCGTGATGGTGGTCTTCAGCGCGTTGTAGATCTCCGGGATCGAGTCGTGCGGGAACTCGATGTCGACCACCGGACCGGTGACGCGGGCGATGCGACCGAGACCTGCGACGGTGTCGGAGATGCGCTCACTGGAGTGCTGCGCGCTGCGCGTGCGCGTGGCCGGCTTTTGGTCTGCGGGGACTGTGGTGCTCATGATGCCCTCTTTCTGTGGCTCGAGTTACTTGGCCGAGGAGAGGGCGTCTGCGCCGCCCACGATCTCGGAAATCTGCTGGGTGATCTCCGCCTGGCGCGCGTTGTTCGCCAGACGGGTGTAGTTGAGGATCAGCTTGTCGGCATTGTCGCTCGCCGACTTCATCGCCTTCTGTGTGGCCGCGTGCTTCGCCGCCGCCGACTGCAGCATCGCGTTGAAGACCCGGCTCTCGATGTAGACGGGAAGAAGCGCGTCGAGCACGGCGCCGACGTCGGGCTCGAACTCGTACAGCGGGAGCACCTGGGTGTCACCAGGCTCCTCGACGCCCTCGACGACCTCCAGCGGCAGCAGTCGCACGACCTCGGGAGTCTGGGTGAGCATGCTGACGAACCGGTTGTAGACGATGTGGATCTCATCCACGCCGCCCTCGGAGGCAGGCTGGATGAACTTCTGCACCAGGGTGTCGCCGATCTCCTTCGCCACGGCGAAGTCCGGGTTGTCGGTGCCGCCGACCCACTGCTGCTCGAAGGCGCGCTTGCGGAAGCCGAAGTAGCCGACGGACTTGCGCCCGACCAGGTAGAAGACGACTTCCTTCCCCTGGTTGTGCAGGAGGGTGGTGAGCTCCTCGGCCTCGCGGAGCACGTTCGAGTTGAAGGCGCCGGCAAGTCCACGGTCGGACGAGAAGATGACCACCGCGGCGCGCTCGATGCGCTCCGGCTCCGTGGTGAGGATGTGGTCGACGTTGGAGTACGTCGCGACGGCCGAGACCGCGCGCGTCACCGCGCGCGAGTACGGGCTCGATGCGGCGACCCGCTGCTGCGCCTTCTGGATGCGCGACGCGGCGATGAGCTCCATCGCGCGGGTGATCTTCTTGGTCGTCTGGGCAGAGCGGATGCGCTGCCGGTAGACCCGAAGTTGGGCGCCCATTTCTCGTTACCTTCCTTATGACGGTCGCTGAGCTTGTCGCTCGTTCTGAGCTTGTCGAAGTGAAGCGAGCCGGTCCCTGAGCCGGTCGACCCTTCGACAAAGCTCAGGGACCGACCGGCTCAGGGCCGGAAGCACTATCGACGGCTCTTGACGATCCGCTCCTGGTTGACGTCCTCGACGGCGGCCGCCTGGAACTCCTCGCGACCGACCGAGGCGAGCGGCTTGTTCTCGCCGGTGCGGAACTCGAGCTTGAACTTGTCGACCGCGCTGTCGAGGGCCGCGACGGTCTCGTCCGAGAGCACGTTCGTGTCGCGCAGCGTGGTGAGCACATCGGTGTTGCGGTGCAGGTAGTCGAGCAGCTCACGCTCGAAGCGCAGCACGTCCTCCACCGGCACCTCATCCAGCTTGCCGTTGGTGCCGGCCCAGATGGAGACGACCTGCTCCTCCACCGGGTACGGCGAGTACTGCGGCTGCTTCAGCAGCTCCGTGAGGCGCGCGCCTCGAGCCAGCTGGCGGCGGCTCGCGGCGTCGAGGTCCGACGCGAACATCGCGAACGCCTCGAGCGAGCGGTACTGGGCGAGTTCGAGCTTCAGCGTTCCGGAGACCTTCTTGATGCTCTTCACCTGTGCGTCACCGCCGACTCGCGACACCGAGATGCCCACGTCGACCGCGGGACGCTGGTTGGCGTTGAACAGGTCGGACTGGAGGAAGATCTGCCCGTCGGTGATCGAGATCACGTTGGTCGGGATGTACGCAGAGACGTCGTTGGCCTTGGTCTCGATCAGGGGCAGGCCCGTCATCGAACCGGCGCCCAGCTCGTCGGAGAGCTTCGCACAGCGCTCAAGCAGGCGGGAGTGCAGGTAGAACACGTCGCCGGGGTACGCCTCGCGGCCCGGCGGGCGGCGCAGCAGCAGCGACACTGCGCGATAGGCCTCGGCCTGCTTCGAGAGGTCGTCGAAGATGATCAGCACGTGCTTGCCCTGGTACATCCAGTGCTGACCGATGGCGGAGCCGGTGTACGGGGCGAGGAACTTGAAGCCGGCAGCGTCGGACGCGGGGGCAGCGACGATGGTGGTGTACTCCATCGCGCCGGCCTCCTCGAGGGCGCCCTTGATGCCGGCGATGGTCGAGCCCTTCTGGCCGATCGCGACGTAGATGCAGCGCACCTGCTTGGTGACGTCGCCGGACTCCCAGTTGGCCTTCTGGTTGATGACGGTGTCGATCGCGATGGCCGTCTTGCCGGTCTGCCGGTCGCCGATGATGAGCTGCCGCTGGCCACGGCCGATCGGGATCATCGCGTCGATGGCCTTGATGCCGGTCTGCATGGGCTCGTGCACGCTCTTGCGGTCCATGACACCGGCGGCCTGGAGCTCCAGCGCGCGGCGCGCCTCCGGCACGATCTCGCCGAGACCGTCGATCGGGTCGCCGAGCGGGTTGACCACGCGGCCGAGGTAGGCGTCGCCGACCGGCACGGAGAGGACCTCGCCGGTGCGGGTGACCTCCATGCCCTCCTCGATGCCGGTGAACTCACCGAGGATGATGACGCCGACCTCGTTCTCGTCGAGGTTCTGCGCGAGGCCCAGGGTGCCGTCCTCGAACCGGATGAGCTCGTTCGCCATCACGCCGGGGAGGCCCTGCACGTGCGCGATGCCGTCACCGGCGTCGAGAACGCGGCCGACCTCGGTGGTCTTGGCGCCGCCCGGCTCGTACGCACGCACGAACTCCTGGAGCGCGCCCCGGATCTCGTCCGGGCTGATGGTGATCTCTGCCATGTCTGTTCCTTCGTGTCGTTCTTGAGCGCCGCCGTCAGCCGGCGAGCTGAAGTCTGAGGTCGTGCAGTCGGGAGGCGATGCTCCCGTCGACGACATCGTCGCCGACCTGGATGCGAAGGCCCCCGACGAGCTCGGGGTCCAGCACCCAGTGGATGCCGACCGGCCGCCCGTACTGGGTGGTGAGCGTCGTCTGCAGGCGCGCGAGCTGATCGGCGGTGATGGGGGCGGCGGACGTGACGGTCGCGATCTGGAGGCCGGACTCGTCCGCGACGGTCTTGGCTGCGCTCCGCACGAGCTCGTTGATCCGGCGGCCCCGCGGCTGCCGCACGAGCTGGCGCGCGATCGCGAGGGTCTCCTCGCTCGCCTTGCCGCTCAGCAGGGTGTTCACCAGGGCCGCCTTGGCGTCTCCGCTCGCGAGCTTGTTGCTGAGCGCGAGCTCGACCTCGGCGTTCTTGCCGACGACCGACCCGAACGCGAACAGCTCGTTCTCGATGGTGCCTCCGGCGGGCGCCGACGCCGCGATGGCGCGGATACCGAGCTCCTCGATCGCAGCGAGCAGGTCATCAGGGCTCGACCAGTCGTTCGAGACCACGGCCGACAGCACGCTGCGCGCCGGGGCCCCGAGGGTGCCGAACACGCGGCCGACGATCGAGCGCTTGTCGTCCGGGTCCACGGCCGTCTCGGTGAGCGCGGTGCGCAGCGCCGGCGTCTCGCCGATCAGCCGACCCGCCGCGAAGAGCTCCTCGCCCACCCGGAGGTTCAGGGACGGCCGGACCGCTTCCAGAGCGGCGCGGGAGGCGGCAAGCGCCTGCCTGGTCGCGGCTCTCATGGACTAGGCCTTCGCCCTTTCTGACGCCTCGAGGTCCACGAGGAACCGGTCGACGACGGCGTTCGCACGCTTGTCGTCCGAGAGGGTCTCACCGATGATGTTCGACGCAAGGCTGAGCGCCAGCGTGCCGACCTCGGCGCGGAGCGACACGAGCGCCGCCTGACGCTCCGCCTCGATCTGCGTCTGAGCGTTCGCGGCGATCCGCGCCGCCTCGGCGTTCGCGGTCTCCTTCGCCTCGGCGAGAATCTTCGCACCGTCGGCACGGGCCTGCTCGCGGATCGCAGCAGCCTCGGAGCGCGCATCGTTGAGCTGGCGGTTGTACTCGTCGAGCGCCGCCTGGGCCTCGGCCTGGGCGTTCTGCGCCTTCGCGATGCCGCCCTCGATGAGCGCGCTGCGCTCGTCGAGGGTCTTCTGGATCCGCGGCAGCACGAACTTCCAGAAGAACACGGCGATGATCGCGAACGCGAGAGCCGACCAGACGATGTCGTAGAGCGGCGGGAAGAGCGGGTTGATCGGCTCTTCCTCCGCATGCTCTGCGGACACCAACAGGAATGCGTTCAGCATCCTGCCTCCTTAGCGAGTCGAGAGCGGATCAGCCGGGGAACGGAATGAACGCGACTGCGATGCCGATGAACGCCAGCGCCTCCGTGAACGCGATGCCGAGGAACATCAGACCGGTCAGACGGCCCTGCAGCTCCGGCTGGCGGGCGACGGACTCGACCGTCTTGCCGACGACGATGCCCACGCCGATGGCCGGGCCGATCGTGGCGATGCCGAAGGCGACAGGGGCGATGTGACCTGTGAGTTCAGCGAGGTTCACGTGTTTTTCCTTCCGTGATGAAGAACGCGGCGGTTGCCGCGTCCGTTTAGTGCTCTTCAGCCAGCGCGAGCTGGATGTAGACCGCGGTGAGCAGGGTGAAGACGTACGCCTGGAGAACGGCGACGAGGATCTCGAAGAGGGTGAAGGCGAAGCCGAACGCGAAGGTGCCGATGGAGAACAGGCCCCACAGGCCGCCTGCGGTGAAGAGGAAGAACTGCGTCGCCGAGAAGCAGAGCACCAGCAGCATGTGCCCGGCGACCATGTTCATCAGAAGTCGGAGGGCCAGCGTGACCGGACGCAGGATGAAGGTCGAGATGAACTCGATCGGGGTGACGACGAAGTAGAGGTACCAGGGCACACCTGAGGGGAACAGCGAGTTCTTGAGGAACGCGCCGGGGTGCTTGCGCAGTCCCGCGTAGATGAACGCGACATACGAGACGATCGCGAGCGTCAGCGGGAGGCCGATCACGCTCGAGGCCGCGATATTGAGGCCGGGGATGATGCCCGTGATGTTCAGGAAGACGATGAAGAAGAACATCGACGTCAGCAGCGGCAGGAACCGCATACCGTCCTTCTCGCCCAGCGTGTCGATCACGATGTTCTTGCGCACGAACCCGAGGCCCAGCTCCATGAGGCTCTGGCCGCGGCCCGGGACGACGCGCAGCTTCCGCGTGCCGAGCCAGAACAGCAGGATCAGCGCCAGCGTCGCCAGAACGCGGATGAGGATGATCCGATTGACCTCGAACGCGGTGCCCTCGAACAGGAACCCGGGCGGGAAGAAGTCGGTCAGCGACGGCCCGTGGAATCCCTCATCAGCGGAGGCGGACGGTGCCAACAGGGCGAGAGCGTTAGCTAGCAGCGCTTTCTCCAGAATCCGGGCGTGCGTGCACGCGGCGAGGAATTACGGGGGCTTCATCCCTAGCCTAGCAAGAGAACACAGGCGCCCCGCACCAGAGCCTCAGGGAGGCGCGGTCAGGCGACGCCGTCCTCCCCCGGCAGCTTCACATCCATCGGCGTGCGCGTTCGCACGAATGCCAGCACATCGACGGCGAGGCTCCCGAGCACGGCGACGACGATGGTGACGAACATCACGAGCGGATTCAGGAAGTCCTGGCCCGCGAGCAGGATCACGATCCCGAGGAACAGCAGCAGCTTCAGCAGCCAGCCGCCCATCACGATCCCGAAGAAGGCGGGGCTGAACAGCTCGCCTTTCGACACCCGGCTCGCGAGCAGGATGGTGGCGGCGGTGAGCCCGAGGAACAGCGCCGTCATCGCGGCGCCGACGAGGGCGCCCAGCAGGCCGGGCACTCCGTCCACCAGGTATCCCAGGACCGAGCCGACGACCGCGATCCCGGCGGCGAGGAGCCCACCGTAGACGAGCGCGCGCTTCAAGAGTGGGGCTGCGGTCATGCTTCCTTTTCCTTCTTCTTCCGGATCCGCTCCAGGGCGTCCAGGTCGGTGGGCATCGGGATCGCCCCCGTGGACGCCGCATCGAGCGGGTCGAACTTGGCGGCCTCGGAGGCCTCCGGGGGCGCGGACTGCGCTGCCGCTTCCGCCGCCTTCCTGCGGGTGAGCGGCAGCAGCGTGACGACGACGCAGATCGCGAGGCCGATGCCGATGAAGACCAGCGCCCACCCCCAATGGACGAAGAGCGGCAGCAGGCAGCCGACCGCCAGCACCGTGGTCCACGCGTAGAAGATCAGGACGGCGTGGAAGTGCGAGTGCCCCATGTCGAGCAGGCGGTGATGCAGGTGCAGGCGGTCCGCGGAGAACGGGCTCTTTCCAGCCCGAAGCCGCCGGAACACCGCGAGGCCGAAGTCCAAAAGCGGCACCACGAGGATCGCGAGCGGCAGGATCACCGGGATGAGCGACGGCAACAGCTCCGACCGGGTGATCTCCTCTGTCGAGATCTGGATCGGGTCGATGCCGCCGGTGACGGAGATCGACGAGGTCGCCATCAGCAGCCCGACGAGCAGCGCACCGGAGTCGCCCATGAACAGCTTCGCCGGGTGCCAGTTGAGCACGAGGAAGCCGACGCAGGCGCCCGCCAGGACCACGGTGAGCAGGCTCGCGATGTTGAAGTACTCGAACCGGTTGGTGAACTGCAGGAGATAGACGTAGATGAAGAACACGCCGTTCGCGATGAGGGCCACGCCCGCGACCAGCCCGTCGAGCCCGTCGATGAAGTTGACGGCGTTCATCACCAGCACCAGCGCGAAGACCGTGAGCACGAGCGACTGCGGCGACGACAGCAGGGTTCGGCCGCCGATGGGGAGGGTGAACAGCTGCACGCCGCCCCAGGCGATCAGCACCGCGGCGAGGATCTGCACCGCCAGCTTGATCGTCCAGTCCAGGTCCCACAGGTCATCCGCGACGCCGACGACCACGATCAGGAACGCCGCCCCGAGCACCGAGAGCACCTTCGTCGGTTCGGAGAACACCAGGGAGAACTCGGCGAACTGCGAGGCCACGGCGAGCGCAGCGGCCACCCCGAAGAACATGGCGATCCCGCCGAGCCGCGGTGTGGGCCTGGTGTGCACGTCGCGGGCGCGGATGGCCGGGTAGAGCCGGTACTTGGTGGACAGCCGCCAGATCAGGAACGAGAGCCCGAAGGTGACGGCCGCCGCGGTCCCGCCCACCAGGGCGTAGAAGACTATTCGCATGCGTCGGCCCCGACCACGTCGAGGATCTCCTCATCGGGGATGACGCCGTAGCGGACGATGCGCAGCTTGCCGCTCCCCCGGGTGAACCGGGTCGCATCGACGATCGTGGACGCCGGATCCCGATCGCCGGGCGTGTAGTCGGCGCCTGCCGGGCCGTCGTCGAGGTAGACCTCGACGGAGTCCCCGAGCATCCGCTGCGCGTCCTCCGCCGTGGTGGCGGGTGGCTGCCCGGTGAGGTTGGCACTCGACACGGCGAGCGGTCCGGTCTCGCTCAGCAGCTCCAGCGCGATCCGGTTCTTCGGCATCCGAAGCGCCACGGTCCCGTTGGTCTCGCCGAGATCCCAGTCGAGGAACGGCCGCGCCGGCACGATGATCGTGAGCCCGCCGGGCCAGAACCGGTCGACGAGCGCCCGCACCTCGTCAGGGACCCGCTCGGCGAGCGCGTCGAGGGTTGCGATGCCGGGGATGAGCACCGGCGGAGGCGCGGTCCTGCCCTTGGCCTCCAGCAGCCGCTTCACGCCGGCCGGGGAGAAGGCGTCCGCCGCGATCCCGTACACCGTGTCGGTCGGGATGACGACGAGCTCCCCGCGTCCGATCGCGGCGCGGGCCAACCGCATCCCGGTCAGGAGCTGTGCGCCGTCCGAGCAGTCGTGGAGGGAGGCCATGTCCTCTCCATCGTACCGGTGAGGCCGGCGCCCCTTCCCGATGCTACGGGCGCACGGCGGTCGTGGCGCGGTCGCGGCCCAGGAGGTCGCGCGACGTCGCCGCGGCACGCCAGCCGTCCGCGGTGAGCAGGTTGCGGATCTCGGCGCCCTGCAGTTCCCCGTGCTCCATCACGAGCGCGCCGCCCGGGTGGAGCAGCCGAAGTGCCGTCCGTGACACCTGCCGAACCACGTCGAGCCCGTCTTCCCCGCCGTAGAGCGCCGCCTCCGGGTCGAACAGGCGCACCTCCGGATCGCGCGGCACCGCGCCGGCCGGGATGTAGGGCGGGTTCGACACCACGACATCGACGCTGCCGTCGAGTTCGTGCAAGGCGTCGACGAGGTCGACGAACACGGCCCGCACGTTGTCGAGCCGGCTCTCCGCGACGTTCCGCTGTGTCCAGACGAATGCCTCCGGCGAGTTCTCCACCGCGAAGACCCGCGAGTTCGCCACCTCCGAGGCGAGCGCCAGTGCCAGCGCCCCGCTCCCCGTGCCGAGGTCGACGGCGATGGGCTCGGCCGCCGGCACCGCGGCGAGCGCGTCGATCGCGATCTGCGCGACGAACTCCGTCTCTGGCCGCGGCACGAACACGCCGGGCCCGACGGCGAGCTCCAGCGACCGGAACGCGGCGCGCCCCGTGATGTGCTGCAGCGGCTCGCGTGCCGCACGCCGCTCGACGAGCGCCCGGATCGCCGCCTCCTGTTCACCCGCCACTTCTGCGCCGGTCAGCGCCTTCGCCTGTACCTGGCCCCGCGACATGCCGAGCACATACCCGATCAGCAGCTCCGCGTCGACCTCTGCGGACGGAACCCCGGCGCGCGACAGCACCTCGATCGCCTCGGCCCGCAGCGCGGAGACGGCCCACTTCGGCGTTTCCGGCCCGCCGCGGCGGGCCGCGTCCGCCGATTCGGCCCGGTTTCGGGGTTCGGGATCGGTCATACCTCGGCGAGGGCCGCGAGCTGGGCTTCCTCGTCGGCGCGGATGCACGACTCGATGACCGGCTCGAGCGCCCCGTTCATCACTGCGTCGAGGTTGTACGACTTGTAACCGGTGCGGTGATCCGCGATCCGGTTCTCGGGGAAGTTGTAGGTGCGGATGCGCTCCGAGCGGTCCATGCCCCGGATCTGGCTCTTCCGCACATCCGAAGCGGCGGCGGCGATCTCCTCCTGCTGGCGGGCGAGCAGGCGCGCGCGGAGGACCCGCATCCCCGCCTCACGGTTCTGCAGCTGGCTCTTCTCGTTCTGCATCGACACGACGATCCCGGTGGGCACGTGGGTGATGCGCACGGCGGAGTCGGTGGTGTTGACCGACTGCCCACCGGGCCCAGACGAGCGGTAGACGTCGATCCGCAGGTCATTCGGGTTGATGTCGACCTCTTCGGGCTCGTCGACCTCGGGGAAGACCAGCACGCCGGTGGTGGATGTGTGAATGCGCCCCTGCGACTCGGTTGCGGGCACGCGCTGCACACGGTGCACGCCGCCCTCGTACTTGAGGTGCGCCCAGACGCCCTGCGCGGGATCGGTGGCGTTCGACTTGATCGCGACCTGCACGTTCTTGTATCCGCCGAGGTCCGACTCGTCGCGCTCGAGGATCTCCGTCTTCCAGCCCTTGGACTCGGCATAGTGCAGGTACATGCGGAGCAGGTCCGCGGCGAAGAGTGCGGATTCCTCACCGCCCTCGCCGCCCTTGATCTCCATGATCACGTCGCGGCCGTCATCCGGGTCGCGCGGGATGAGCAGGCGCCGCAGACGCTCCTGCGTCTCGGCGAGCTGCTCCTCGAGCGACGGCACCTCGGCGGCGAACGCCTCATCCTCACCGGCGAGCTCGCGGGCCGCTGTGAGGTCCTCCTGCGCGGCGTTCCAGGCCGAATGCGCGGCCACGATCTTGCTCAGCTCCGCGTAGCGGCGGTTGATCTTCTTCGCCCTGGCCGCGTCCGCGTGAACGGCGGGATCGGACAGCTGGTGCTGCAGAGCCTCGTGCTCGGCCAGCAGCGCTGCCACTGACTCGAACACGATCAGCCCTCGTGGTGGTGCGTGTCGCGGTGCCCGTTGGTGTTGCCGGCCTGCGGCAGCGACTTCTGGATCGAGACCAGGAACTCCACGTTCGAGGCGGTCTCCTTGAGCTTGCCGAGCACGATCTCGAGCGCCTGCTGCGGGTCGAGACCGGCGAGCGCACGGCGGAGCTTCCAGGTGACCTTGACCTCGTCGACGCCCATGAGCATCTCCTCGCGGCGGGTGCCGGACGCGTTCACGTCGACGGCCGGGAAGATCCGCTTGTCGGCGAGCTGCCGCGAGAGACGCAGCTCCATGTTGCCGGTGCCCTTGAACTCCTCGAAGATGACCTCGTCCATCTTGGAACCGGTCTCGACGAGCGCGGTCGCGAGGATGGTGAGCGAACCGCCGTCCTCGATGTTCCGGGCGGCGCCGAAGAAGCGCTTCGGCGGGTACAGCGCCGACGAGTCGACGCCGCCGGAGAGGATGCGGCCAGATGCCGGGGCGGCGAGGTTGTACGCGCGTCCAAGGCGGGTGATCGAGTCGAGCAGCACGACCACGTCGTGACCGAGCTCCACGAGCCGCTTGGCGCGCTCGATGGCGAGCTCGGCGACCGTGGTGTGATCCTCGGCGGGACGATCGAAGGTCGAGGCGATGACCTCACCCTTCACCGTGCGCTGCATGTCGGTGACCTCTTCGGGGCGCTCGTCGACGAGCACCACCATGAGGTGGACCTCCGGGTTGTTTTTCGCGATGGCGTTCGCGATGGCCTGGAGGACGAGCGTCTTGCCGGCCTTCGGCGGCGAGACGATGAGGCCGCGCTGGCCCTTGCCGATCGGGGACACCAGGTCGATGATCCGGGTGGAGAGCTTCGTCGGCTCCGTCTCGAGGCGCAGGCGGTCCTGCGGGTAGAGCGGCGTCAGCTTGCCGAACTCCACGCGGGTCGCGAGCTCGTCGACGGGCAGGCCGTTGACCGAGTCGATCTTGACGATCGCGTTGTACTTCTGCCGGCCCTGGCCGGACTCGCCGTCGCGGGGCTGGCGGATGGCGCCGACGACGGCGTCACCTTTGCGGAGGTTGTACTTCTTCACCTGGCCGAGCGACACGTACACGTCGTTGGCGCCGGGCAGGTAGCCGCTGGTGCGCACGAACGCGTAGTTGTCGAGCACGTCGAGGATGCCGGCGACGGGGATGAGCACGTCATCCTCGCTGATCTCCGGCTCGAGCTCGTCGTTCTGGCCGCCGCGGCCGCGCTTGCGGTCGCGGTAGCGGTTGCGGCCGCCGCGACCCTCGCCGTCCGCCTGCTGCTGCTGGGCCTGGCGGTCGCCCTGCTGGCGGTCACCCTCACCCTGCTGCCGGTCGCCCTGCAGGTTCTGCGGCTGCTGCCGGTCGCCCTGCTGGCGGTCGGCCTGCTGGCGGTCGCCCTGGTCGCGGCCGCCCTGCTGGCGGTCGCCCTGCTGGCGGTCGCCCTGGTCGCGGCCGCCCTGCTGGCGGTCGCCCTGCTGGCGGTCGCCCTGGTCGCGGCCACCGCGGTTGCGGTTCCGGCTGCGGCGACCCTGGCCGGGCTCCCGCTCCTGGCCGACCTCGGCGTCGGCGCCCTGCTCGTCGGTGCGGGACTCCTCGTCGCCGGTGGCCGGCGCCTCGCCGGACTGCTCGCCTGCGGGAGCCTCGTCGGTCTGCTCGGCGTCCGGCCGCTCAGCGTCCGTCTGCTCAGCATCCGTCTGCTCAGGCGCGACCGCGCCGGCGGAGATGTCGAACGCGCCCACCTCAGAGGGGGCCTCGGCGGCCTGCGGGGCGTCGACGCCCACCTGGCCGGCGTTCACGTGGGACGCGGCCGAGACGGGTGCCGAGGCCTCCCCGGCTGCGGCGACGGCGCGGCGCGGCGCACGGCGACGGGCCGGTGCCTTGGCGGGGGCGGGCTCGGCGACCGCCTCGCCGCTCGCCGGCGCTGCGTCCGCGGTCTGGGCAGCCTCGAGGACGTCGTCGGTCGTCGGCGCGGCCGCGGAGGTCACCTCGGCGGGTGCGCCGTCGGGTGCGTCGACGGTGGGGACGTCGGGGAGCGTCGTGCCCGCGCCACCGTCGGATGCCGCCGCCGTGCTGTCGGCGCCGCTCTGCTCGTGAGTGTCGGGCTCGGTGGTGTCGGGCTCGGCGGTCTCGGTGCTGTGTGTCTGGGTCTCGGAGATGAGGTCCACGAGGGCTCCTTTGCGAAGTTTCGACGTTCCGCCAATGCCGAGGCTCGCCGCGATCGCCTGAAGTTCAGGAAGGCGAAGCGAGGCGAGGTCTGTCCGGGCGTGCACGACTGCCGTGGTGACGGGAGCGTCGGTCAAGGGGATGTTTCCTTTCGGCTCCAGACTCAGATTCGTCCGGAACCAGCTCTTCGCCGGCTGCGGCTGACCCGAGACTCATGGCGTGGATCAGCGGAATGCGGTTGGCGAGTGCCGTAGTGAGATTAGCGGAAAACCGGGTTCGCGCTTAGACGAGCGCGTCTGCCGGGTGCGGAACCACTGTAGCACCTTTGAAGTCCACGGCCAGGAGAAGCGCCTGCCACGGCGTTTCCGCGTGCCTGGCGACCAGGTCCGCGGCGAGCAGCCGCTGCGCGGGATCGCTGCCGAGCACCAGCACCGAGGGACCCGCGCCGGACACCACGGCGGCGAGGCCACAATCCCGAAGCACGCGGATCAGGCGGTCGGTCTCGGGCATGGCGCTCGCCCGGTAGCTCTGGTGCAGCCGGTCCTCGGTCGCGGCGTGCAGCAGCTCGGGACTCTGGATCAGCGCCGCGATCAGCAGCGCGGACCGGGAGACGTTGAAGATGGCGTCCTCGTGCGGCACGGAGGTCGGCTGCAGGCTTCGCGCGAGCTGCGTCGACATCGTGTGCTCCGGCACGAACACGGCCGGCGAGACGCCGCGGTGCACATTCAGCTTCTTGTGCGCTGGTCCCTCCGGGGTGACCCAGGCGATGGTGAGCCCGCCGAAGATCGCGGGTGCGACGTTGTCGGGGTGCCCCTCGAGCTCGGTGGCCAGCCGGAGCAGCGCATCAGCGTCGAACTCGACGATGCCCTCCAGCAGACCCTTGGCCGCCATGATGCCCGCGACGATCGCGGCGCCGGAGCTCCCCATCCCTCTGCCGTGCGGGATGACGTTGTGCGCGACGAGGTCGAGCCCTGGCATCGGCTGACCGACGCGGGAGAACGCGTGCGCGATGGCGCGCACCACCAGGTTGGACTCATCGGTGGGCACATCCCCGGCGCCGATCCCGTGGACCTCCACACTGGCTCCGGGCTCTTGGCGCACTCGCACCTCGAGCTCGTCGTAGACGGACAGGGCGAGCCCGAGCGTGTCGAAGCCGGGGCCGAGGTTGGCCGAGGTCGCGGGGACCTTCACGTGCACCGCACGCCCATCGAGCGTGGCGGGGACTCCCGTCGCCGCGGTCACGAGCGGCTCAGCCCCAGCACGCCGGCCACCTCGTCCGTGTCCACGGGCACGACGGTCGGGGTGACGTCCGACCCGTCCGCCGTCCGAAGCGCCCACTGCGGGTCCTTGAGTCCGTGCCCGGTCACCGTGAGCACGACCGTGGCGCCGGCGGGCACCACTCCGGCGGCGCTGCGCTCGAGCAGGCCGGCGACGCTGATCGCGGAGGCGGGTTCCACGAAGATGCCGACCTCGCGGGAGAGGATGCGGTGGGCCTCGAGGATCGCGTCGTCCTCGATCGCGCCGAAGTACCCGTCACTGAAGTCCCGGGCCTCGAGGGCGAGCTTCCACGACGCGGGGTTGCCGATGCGGATTGCACTCGCCACGGTCTCCGGATGCGGAACCGGGTGCCCGAGCACGATCGGCGCGCTGCCGGCGGCCTGGAATCCGAACATCCGGGGCAGCTTCGTGCTGGTGCCCCGCTCCAGGTCCTCGCGGTAGCCGCGGGTGTAGGCCGTGTAGTTGCCGGCGTTGCCGACCGGGATGAAGTGGAAGTCGGGCGCGTCCCCGAGCACCTCGATCACCTCGAACGCCGCCGTCTTCTGCCCCTCGATGCGGTCCGGGTTCACCGAGTTCACCAGGTGCACCGGGTACTTGTCGGCGAGATCGCGGGCGATGTCGAGGCAGTCGTCGAAGTTGCCCTGCACCTGCAGCAGCTCGGCGTTGTGGGCGATCGCCTGGCTCAGCTTGCCGAGCGCGATCTTGCCCTCTGGCACCAGCACCGCGGCAGTGATCCCGGCGTGCGTGGCGTACGCGGCGGCGGACGCGGAGGTGTTGCCGGTCGAGGCGCAGATGACCGCCTTCGCACCGTGCTCGACGGCCTTCGAGATGGCCATCGTCATGCCGCGGTCCTTGAAGGAGCCGGTGGGATTCATGCCCTCGTACTTCACCCACACCTTGGCACCGGTTCGCGCGGACAGCGCGGGTGCGGGCAGGAGCGGCGTGCCACCCTCACCGAGGGTGACCACGGGGGTCGCGTCGCTCACATCGAGCCGGTCGGCGTATTCGCGGATCACGCCGCGCCACTGGGAAGCCATGCGTCAGAGTCCTTCTACTCGCAACACCGACTCGACGCTCGACACGACGTCGCTCGCTTTGAGCGCAGCCACCGTGGCGGCGAGGGACGACTCGGTCGCCTCGTGGGTGCCGATCACCAGGGTAGCGGTCGACGCGGCACCGGGCCGCACCTCGGCCGCGTGCTGCTCCACCGCCTCCACCGAGACACCGTGCTCGCTGAACTCGGTGGCGATGGTCGCGAGCACCCCGGGGCGGTCCAGCACGGCGAGGGTGATCTGGTACCTGGTGGTCACCGCATCGATCGGCAGCACCGGCAGGTTGGCGTGCGCCGACTCGGCGACACCCGGTCCGCCTGCGACATGCCTGCGGGCGGCGGAGACCACGTCGCCGAGCACCGCGGAAGCCGTCTCTATGCCGCCTGCACCCGCGCCGTAGAACATCAGGTTCCCGGCCGCCTCCGCCTCGAGGAACACCGCGTTGTTGGCCCCGTGCACCGCCGCGAGCGGGTGGGCGTCCGGGATCAGCGCGGGGTGCACCCGCACGCTGACGCCGTCCTGTCCCTCCGGCCCGGTCAGCCGCTCACAGATCGCCAGCAGCTTGATCACGAAGCCGGCGCGACGCGCCTTCACCACCTGCTCATGCGTGATCCCGGTGATCCCCTCGCGATAGACGCTCTCGAGCGGCACCGTGGAGTGGAAGGCGAGGCTTGCGAGGATGGCGGCCTTCTGCGCGGCGTCGTAGCCCTCGACGTCCGCGGTCGGGTCGGCCTCCGCGTACCCGAGGTCCTGCGCCGTCTTCAGCGCCTGCTCCAGGCTCTCGCCCTCGCGGTCCATCAGGTCGAGGATGAAGTTCGTGGTGCCGTTCACGATGCCGAGGATGCGCTGCACCCGGTCGCCGGCAAGGCTGTCGCGGAGCGGCCGGATGATCGGGATCGCGCCGCCGACCGCCGCCTCGTAGTAGAGCTGCGCGCCGACCTGCCCGGCGGCCTCGAAGAGCTCGGGGCCGTGCGTGGCGAGCAGCGCCTTGTTGGCGGTGATGACGTCGGCGCCGGAGTTGATGGCGTTCAGGATGTGCGTGCGGGCCGGCTCCAGCCCCCCGATCAGTTCCACGACGATATCGGAGCCGAGGATCAGCGACTCCGCGTCGGTGGTCAGCAGCTCCTTCGGGATGTCGGCGTCGCGGGCGGCATCCATGTCGCGGACGGCGACCCCGACCAGATCGAGCCCGGCGCCGACCCGATTGGCCAGCTCATCCCTGTGCTCGAGCAGCAGCGACGCCACCTGCGAGCCGACGGAGCCGGCGCCGAGGAGCGCCACGCGCAGGTTGCGGTACTCGATCACTCGGCCACTCCCCTGATTTCGATGCCCGCATCTCTTCGCAAGAGGTCCTCCTCCGTCTCGCCCCGCACGATCACCCGCGCGGCGCCGTCCCGCACGGCGACCACAGGCGGCCGCGCGAGGTAGTTGTAGTTGTTCGACAGCGACCAGCAGTACGCGCCGGTCGCCGGCACGGCGAGCAGGTCGCCGCTGCGCACATCGCTCGGCAGGTACACGTCATGCACCACGACATCGCCGCTCTCACAGTGCTTGCCGACCACACGCGCCAGAGCGGGGTCGGCGTCCGAGACACGGTTCGCCAGGCGCGCCGAGTAGTCCGCCCCGTAGAGCGCGGGACGGATGTTGTCGCTCATCCCGCCGTCGACCGAGACGTACAGGCGCGTGGCGGTGGCCCCGGTCCCTGAGCCTGTCGCGCGTCCTGAGCCCCGCCGAAGAGGGTCGTGGACCCCGGTGGCGGTCGCTTCGACGAGCTCAGCGACCGAAGTGTGCGACCCTTCCGCGTCGGCATCCTCCAGGGTCACCTCGACGGGCTTGATCGTGCCCACCTCATAGAGGGTCACGCCGGCGGGGCCGACGATCGCCCGCCCCGGCTCGATGGCGAGCCGCGGCACCGGGATCCCGAGCGTCCGGCACTCCCCCGCGACGATGTCCGCGAAGCGGGCCGCGATCACGTCGAACGTCAGCAGTCGATCGTTCTCGGTATAGGCGATGCCGAATCCGCCGCCCAGGTTGAGCTCCGCCACGTCGCCGCCGGCGAGCAGCTCGGCGTGGACCGCCAGCAGACGTCGCGCCGCCTCTCCGAAGCCGTCGGACTCGAAGATCTGCGAGCCGATGTGCGAGTGCAGTCCCACGAACGCCAACGCGGGCTGTTCGCGGATGAGCGCCACGATCCGCGCCGCTTCGGCGAGCGGGATCCCGAACTTCTGATCCTCCCGCGCGGTCGCCAGGTACTCGTGGGTGTGTGCGTGCACGCCGCTGTTGATCCGCAGCCGGACCCGCTGGGTCCGCCCGTGCCGCTCCGCTGCGGCCGCCACCCGCGCGATCTCCGGCTCGCTGTCGATCACCACCGTGCCGAGGCCCGCCTCGGCCGCCCGGTCGAGCTCACGGTCGCTCTTGTTGTTGCCGTGCAGGCCCAGCCGCTCGGCGGGAACGCCCGCGGCGAGGGCGACCGCGAGCTCACCGCCGCTCGCCACATCGATCGAGCATCCCTCGTCCGCGACCCAGCGGGCGACCTCGGTGGAGAGGAAGGCCTTGCCCGCGTAATAGACGGTCACGCCGGAGCCGATCCGGGCGAACTCCCGCTCGAAGGCGGTGCGGATGTCGCGGGCACGGCGACGCACATCGTCCTCGTCGAGCACGTACAGGGGGGTCCCGAAGCCCTCGCGCAGCTCCGCTGCCGTCACGCCGGCGATGGTGAGCTCACCCGACTCGCCGCGCCGGGCACTCGGTGGCCACACGGTCGCGGCGAGCGCGTTGGCGTCGGCCGGTCGGCGAAGCCACGACGGCGCGAGCGGGCTGGCGGACATGAACACCTCACGGAGAGCTGCGAGCAAGAGTGAGGCGAGCGAACCCGGATTGGTCCCTGAAGCCACGCCAATAGTACAAGCGCGCGAACACGCAGGCAGACGGTCGATGCCCACACCGCCGACCGCGAGGAGCGCGGCGGCCGGCAGGAGCTGCTGGGGTTCCGGACCCGCACGGCCAGCCGATCCGGCACTTCGGGCGTGCCGGCCGCTCAGGCGCCCATCGTGTCATCCATGCCGAGCAGCGGCCGGGCGGCCTCGCGCAGGGCATCCACGGCCGCCCCGAACGGCACAGGCTCACCGGCCGGCAGCGGCCCGAACCCGGTGAGCGGCAGCAGGTGGTCCCCATCGCCGCCCTCGTAGCTGAGCCAGAGTGCCTCGAAGTTCAACGCGGGAACGCGGTACAGCCGCAGCTCGCACTCCCGCTCGGAACGCTCGGCGAACTGCACCGCACCCTCCAGCGCCCGGCCGAACGGAAGCAGGAATGCGTCCGAGGCCGACATCTGCCGCACATGCGCTTCCCGGTCGTCGTCCACGTCGAAGAACGCGCGGGGCGTCCCGTCGACGGTCTCGTAGACGCGTAGGCCTGCCGGCCGCCCGGTCACCTCGCCGTCGCCCGCGATCGCGTCGAGGCCGACGACGAACACCCGCTGCGCGAGTCCCAGGTCGCCCCGCGTCTCGGCGGCGGAGGCACGGGCGGCGTCGGGGCTGATGTTCTGTTTCAGCGCGAGCAGCGGGCGCGCGTCCCAGATCCGCCTCAGCAGTGGATCCTCGACCAGGATCGGGATGATCGGCAATGTGAAGCCCCTCCTCGTGAAGTAGGTGTGAGTCCAGGTGCCACTGCCCTGATAGTTGCTCGCGAAATCTGTGAGCGCGAGGTGGGACTTGCCGTAGATGGGGTCGTCGATGTCGAAGAACTCCTCCCCGAGCACCCGGCTGTACCCGTAGATGCACATGAAATGCCCGCCGCCGCCGCTCCAGCCGACCCTCGCACCAACCGGCCGGCCGGCGTCGATCTCGTCGCGCACCGCGGCGAAGGTCGCGGGACCGGTGATGCTGACGAAGTTGCTGGTCCGGATCAACGCACGGTCCAGGTACCACGGCACGTTGCAGGCTCCAGGAACGGGGTCGGCGCAGCAGCCGGTCAGGCCGAGTTCGTCGTTTGCGACCCTGCACTGATTCCAGCGACTCCGGAATGAGTAGTAGCGCGAAACGCTGGTCGACGTTGCGGCCCAGCACCAGTTCGACTGGGTCTGCGCCTGCATGGTGAAGGCCAGCTGTTTCGACTGGAAGAGAAAGCCCGCGAGCTCCAGCTCCACGAGCCGCGAGGCGAATGGGCGCGACGTCGCGGCCACGAACTCCTGCACCGGCATGATCCGTCCCCTCTTTGCTGGTCGACCATCAGAGGCGGCGACCCATCCGCTCCGGGCTGCTCATCGGCCCCGGCCGGAGCGTCCGGCGCACTCCGCCATCTGAGGAACGCTCCGGAGGCTATCCGTCCGCTCTGCGGCGAGCCAGGGCCCTAGGTCCCGGTGAATCACCGCAGTCCAGAACCGGTGGCGGCAGCACTCCGCGCTCGTCGGCTACGAGCAGGTGCCGAAGTCCTGCAGCTCCGCGGCCGTCAGCCGCACATCGGCGCCGGTCAGCGTCGCGACCAGCTCGTCGCCGACGACCCGGACATCCAGGAGCGCGAACGCCTTCGGCAGGTACTCCTCCACGCAGACCTGCCGCTGCTCGAGCAGCGGGCCGGCGATGACGCCGAACTCGCTCTCACGCAGCTCGTCGGCGGTGAGCCGGCGGCCGGCGAGCTCGACGCTGGACGGTGTGAACGCGAGCCTGCCGCTCTCCGCGGATGGTTCGAGGCCCAGCCGGACCGGAACCGTGGCCGCGAGAATGGAGAACTCCGTCTCAGCCACGATCTCGGGCTCGTCCAGCGTGATGTCGGCGACCCGAACGGCCGTGATGTACTCCGCCAGCTGCTGCACGTCATCCTCCGACACCATGAGTCGCACATCGAGCCGGTCGACCGGCTGCGAGCTGTCGACCGGCACCCCGTGCGCCCGGATCTCAAGATCGCCGGTGAGCGGACCGAACGTGGCCTCGTCGACCGTGACATCGGCCTGGTCGAGCCGGCCCATCAGCGCCTGCAGCACGAGGGACCCGGTGAACTGCACACCGACGTCGTCCTCCGACTCGAGGGCGAGCCCCTCCGCGACCTCCGTCTTCACGCGTTCAGTGGCGTAGTCCCGGATCAGGATCTCCGCGACGACGTACGCCGCGACGAGCAGCAGCACCAGAAGAATGAGCCCGCCGAGAACCCACGGGGCCTTCCGCCTGCGGCGCCTGATGCGCGCGGGCGGGAGGACGGCAGTCACATGAGGATGCTCTCATGCGGCCCTGACCGGTCGCTGTCCCTCTCGTCGGCGAGGACGTCAGCACGGGAGGCTGGACGGCAAGTGCACGGGGCTCGTGCCCGGGTATGCGCGGCAGAGCTCGAGTCCGCGCGCCGCCAGCCCCTCCCGCATCTGGCCGATCGCCGACGGGCTGAACCCGTTCCATTGCAGGTGCATCAGCACGGTGCCGCCCGGCTGCGCCTGCCCCACGACCGAGGCGACCACGTCCGCCTGAGTCTTGCCCGTCCAGTCCTTGGTGTCGACGCTCCACAGCCACGGGCTCATGCCCACCTGCGCGTATCCGCAGTGCGCGGCTGAGTTCAGCGCTCCGTACGGCGGGCGGCCGAAGTTGGTCACGACGCCGGGTGCGCCGAGCTCTGCGGCGGCGTCGGCGCAGCTCAGCGTGGTGAGATCCCGGTGGCTGACGCTGTGGTTGATCACGTACTGGCCGTTGGCCCTGGCGAGCGCCGGCAGATCGACCCCGTGCCGGGCCTGGAAGCCGCCGATGCAGTCCCCGGTCGGTGCGATCACCAGGCCGATGTCGTTGCTCCCGGCCCACGACACGACGTCGGAGAAGGCCTCGAGGGAGCGCGGGCAGTCGTCGTAGGTCAGCACGACGCGGCTCGTGGCGTTCGGTCCGAGCGTGATGCTGTACCCGGTGCGCGCAGGTTCCTCCTGGCCGCCGGATCCGGCGGGTTCGCCGGGCGTGAGCCGGATGATGTCGCCCGGGTAGATGATCGAGCTCCGGCTGAGTCCGTTCAGCTCGAAGACGCTGTCGAGCGAGACCCCGTACTGCGCCGCGATCCGCCCCAGCGTGTCTCCGGAGCGGACGGTGTGGGTCCGGGCGGCCGAGGGCGCGTCCGCAGGCGGGGCGGAGACTTCAGCGGTGTCGCTCGTGAGCCGGATGACGTCACCGGGATGGATGACCGAGCTCGGCCCGAGCCCGTTCAGGGCGAACACGGTGCCCAGCGCAACGCCGTGCCACTGGGCGATCTCGCTCAGCGTGTCGCCGCTCTCGACGATGTGCGTGGCGCCAGGGTCAGGGGCGGCCGTCGCCGGTGCACTGGCGCCGAGGACGAGCGCAGCGGCTGAGACGGCCGTGGCGGCGATCAGCGACAGGCGCCTGCCGACCGTCGCTCCGCCGGGAACCCGCGGCGGGCTGAGACGACGCACGGCGACCGCGCTGCGTCCGAAGCTGAGATTCGTGAACACGACAGTGTGCCTCCCGACGGCCCGCTTCGGCTCCTCGCCCCGAGGAAAGCGGTACGCGTACGGTAGACCTCAAGTCTGAACTTCTACCTAAAGGTTATTTCGCACGCGCATCGACGCCCGCGGCCGGGCGTGAGCAGCGCCGTCGACATCCGGTCTGGCCTACATCCGGTCTGGGGCACCGACCCCGAGCAGCGTCAGCGCGTTCCGGATCACCTGGCCGGTGGCGTCGTTCAGCCACAGCCGGGTGCGGTGCAGGTCGGTGACCGGGTCGTCGCCGAGCGGCGTGACGCGGCAGTTGTCGTACCAGCGGTGGTACGAGCCCGCCAGCTCCTCGGCGTAGCGCGCGATGCGGTGCGGCTCCCGGAGGGCCGCCGCCTGGGCGACGATGCGCGGAAACTCGGCGAGCGCACCGAGCAGCTCGCCCTCCGTCTCATGGGCGAGGAGAGCGGCGTCGAACGCCGAACGGTGGACGCCGGAGTCCGCCGCGTTCCGGGCGACGGAACGGGTGCGGGCGTGTGCGTACTGCACGTAGAACACCGGGTTGTCGTTGGTGCGCTTCTGCAGCAGCTCGGGGTCGAGCGTCAAGGGGGAGTCCGCCGGAGAGCGCGCGAGCGAGTACCGCAGCGCATCGGTGCCGAGCCACGCCTGGAGGTCGTTCAGCTCGATGATGTTGCCCGCGCGCTTGGACAGCCTCGCCCCGTTGATGCTCACCAGCTGGCCGATGAGCACCTCGATGTCACGATCCGGGTCGTCGCCCGCGGCGCCGGCCAGGGCCTTCAGCCGGTGCACGTAGCCATGGTGGTCCGCACCCAGGAGATAGATCTTGTGCGCGAATCCGCGGTCGCTCTTCGACAGGTAGTAGGCGGCGTCCGCGGCGAAGTAGGTGTAGACGCCGTTGCCGCGGCGAATGACGCGGTCCTTGTCGTCCCCGAAGTCGGTGGTGCGCACCCAGACGGCGTCGTCCTCGTCATAGACGTGACCCTGCTCCCGGAGGCGCTCGACGGCCGAGTCGATGGGGCTCACGCCGGTGGCCGGGTCGGGAAGGTGCAGCTGACGCTCGGAGAACCACACGTCGAAGTGCACGTTGAAGCGGAGCAGCGACTGCCTGATCTCGTTCAGCTGCAGCTCGTAGCCGAGCTCACGGCAGATGGCGAGTGCCTCAGCGCGATCCAGCTCGAGCAGCTCCGGCCGGAGCTCCTTCACCTGCGCCGCGAGATCGGCGATGTACTGACCCGGATATCCGTTCTCGGGGGTGGGCTCGCCCTTGGCGGCGGCCAGGATGGAGGCGCCGAAGCTGTCCATCTGGTTTCCGGCGTCGTTGATGTAGAACTCGCTGGCGAGCTCCGACCCCGATGCCTTCAGCACCCGCGCGAGCGAGTCGCCGAGCGCTGCCCACCGCGTGTGGCCGATGTGCAGCGGTCCGACCGGGTTCGCCGAGACGAACTCCAGGTTGATGGTCTGACCGGCCAGGGTGTCGTTGGAGCCGTACGCGTCCGCCTGCTCGACGATGGTGCGTGCGATCTCGCCCGCGGCGGCGGCGTCGAGTGTGAGATTGATGAAGCCGGGACCGGCGACGTCGACGGACGCCACGCCGGGGAGTGCCCGGAAGGCGCTGGCGAGCTCCTCCGCCAGTTCGCGCGGCGGGATGCCGAGCGGCTTCGCCAGGCGCATTGCGACGTTCGTTGCCCAGTCGCCGTGAGCGCGGTTCCGCGGGCGCTCGATCGGCACGGTGTCGACTCCCATGGTGCCGCCGCGTCGCGCCACGACGTCGGAGACGGCGGGCAGGAGGGAAGCGGCGAGCGAGGCGGGATCCACGGGATCCGATCCTACTGCGGGCGCGCCCCGGCACCGGACGGGGCGGCGGACGCCGCGACCACTCCTCCGGCGTGGCGTCCCGGGGAGCGCACGGGAGCCTGCTGGGCGGCCACCGCGCGCCGCCTCCGGCATTCGTCGGCGATCGAAACGCATTCGTTGCCAGACCTGTCCGGAAGGGTCTCCCGCGTCTGCCAACATGGTTCGCATGCTCGCCTCCGCCGTCCGTATCACGTCCGTCGGAGCCGCCGCGGCGGCGCTCATCCTGCTCATCACCGGGTGCTCGCCGCAAGCCCCATCGGCGGAGCCGTCGGCCCCGCCCACGACCGCGGTCGCGGAGCCCACCCCGGAGCCGACGACCACTCCAACGCCGGCGGGCCCGACCGCTCCCCCGCCGATCCCCTTCGAGATCGCCTGCGACACGCTGGTCTCGCCGGAGACCATCTACGCCTTCAACCCCAACTTCGCGCTGCTTCCGGAACCCGTCGTCGAGCCCGGGTCGCTTGCCGAACGCGTCCAGACGGAGCAGGGCACAATCTGCTCCTGGCAGCACCTGTCGAGCGGGGAGATCCTCACGGTCGCCGCCGCCGAGCTCCCCGCCGAGACGCTCGTCCTGGTGCAGAACGACGCGTTCGAGGCGAGCAACATGGTGCCGACCTATGGGGGCGACGAGGGCTACTTCACGGTGCGCGCCGGCACGGGCGAGGCGCAGACCTTCTCCGGCAGCCACTGGGTCGTCTCCACCTCGCCGACGTATCTCGAGCCGGGTGACGCGGCAGACATCCTCGCGGCCGCCATCGCCGCGGTCGGCTAGTTCTTCGCCGAACCGCGGAGAACTGACGCGAAACGCCGTCGAGTCGCATCCGAGGTCCGCGACTCGAGGGTGGAACTCAGGTCAGCGCAGCTGCACCGGCTCGGCCGGATCTTCCGCCGGCAGCTCGTCCACGATCGCAAGCACGGACAGCGAACGGAAGTCGAGGTCCGCGAGCGTGTTGGTGAGGAAGGCGGTGTCCGCGGCGTCACGCCCGGTGGCGATGCGCAGCATGGAACGCCGCGGGGCCAGCCCGGTCGCGTCGAGCACGAACCACTCGTCGTCGACGAGCGCCTCGACCACCGCGTGGAAGTCCATCGGTGACAGACCCGGCGCGAACACCGACACCAGCCGCGCCGGGACATCGAGCGCGCGGAGCACCGCGATGAGCAGGTGCGCGTAGTCGCGGCAGACGCCCTGCCGCGCGAGGAACGTGTCGAGGGCGCCGTCCGTCGGGCTGCTCGATCCGGACACGTAGGCGGTGCGCCCGTTCACCCAGTTGCGGGCGGCGAGCAGCAGCTCGTGTCCGCGCAGCGAGGCGAACAGCTCCCGGGCCACCGGGGCGAGGGCGTCGGACTGGCAGTACCGGCTCGGTCGCGCGTACACGATGCGGTCGAGCGGCGACACCTCCGGGACCGGCGCCGCACCGTCCGCGACCGCCTCATACTCCGCCACCAGCACCCCGGGGCCCGTCGCGAACGCGTGCAGCCGGGATCCGGGAGCCTCGACGAGCTCCAGCGGCTCGATCGCGGCGCCGTCGAGCTCGAACCGGATCGACTCCTCCGCGAACGGCGTTCCGGCCGCCGCCGCGATCGCGAACGCGAGATCGGTGCTGTCGTGGAGGTCGACTTCGATCCGGGCGTTGACGGTTCTGCGCATCCGCTCATCATCACATCCCGACGTTGCGGCCGCGCGTCCCTCCGGTTGCGGCGACGGAAACTCCGGATCGGCGTGCGGTAGTCTGTTCGGGCCGGCCCTCGTAGCTCAGTGGATAGAGCGCTTCCCTCCGGAGGAAGAAGTCGCACGTTCGAATCGTGTCGAGGGCACAAATGAGAGGAGCCCCGCGGTCTTTGCGGGGCTTCTCTCATTTGCATTGCCCTCGTCACGCGGGGTCCCCGCCGCCGGTGACGGCGCGCCGCGCATCCCCGAAAGCGTGACCGTCTCCGGGAACGTCGCGGCGTGACGTCCGTGCGGTGGGGCGCGAGGGCACAAATGAGAGAAGCCCCGCGGTCTTTGCGGGGCTTCTCTCATTTGCATTGCCCTCGTCACGCGGGGTCCCCGCCGCCGGTGACGGCGCGCCGCGCGTCCCCGAAAGCGTGACCGTCTGCTGGAACGTCGCGGCGTGACGTCCGTGCGGTGAGGCGCGGGGGCACAACGAAATCCCTTCTTCACGCGTCGTAGTCAGTGAGGAGGCTCGCCGTGACCACATCGCTGACCGGCTCCCGACCGTCCACCAGAATGGGGGCGATCGCGAGGAGGCACACCATGGCGGACGCCGGCCACGACACCGGCCGCTGGGAGGATGTGCTCTCCCGGCTGGTCGAGGAGCGCGGCCCCGCGCTCACCCGATACGCGTACCTGCTCTGCGGCAATCGCGAGGACGCGGTCGATCTGGTGCAGGATGCGCTCGTCAAGACGTTCGGGCGTGTGCGCAACGGGTTCGGGCTGACCAGCGGTGAGGCGTACGTGCGGCGGAGCATCCTCACCACGTATCTCGACCGGGGCAGGCGCACGTCGCGCTGGCGCCGCATCGAGCATCTGGAGGCGACCCCGGAGTTCCTGGAGTCGAGCGCCGCGGAGACGGACAGCCGTCTCGACCTGGCCGCGCAGCTGAAGAAGCTGTCCCCGCGCGAGCGGGCCTGCGTCGTGCTGCGCTACTACGAGGACCTGAAGGTCGACGACATCGCGGAGTCCCTGGGCATCAGCTCCGGCGCGGTGAAGCGCTACCTCAGCGACGCCCTCGCGAAGCTCGCCATCTCGCTGCGCGACGAGCGCGGCAACCACACGCAAGGAGCACCCCATGGCCGATGAGTCGGAGCTGCGCCGAATGCTGGAGCGGGAGGCGTCGGGGGCGCCGGAGCCGGGACTCGACGCCGCCCGGCTGGTGCGGCGGAGCCGGTCGCGGCGGCTGCCACGCCAGCTGGCCGCCGGCGGTGCGCTCACGCTCGCAGTGGTCGGCCTCGGGGTCGGCACCGTGACGGGGGTGCGCCTGCTGAACCCGCCGGCGGAGCTGAGCTCCGCAGGCGGGGGCGCTGAGTCGACCGACGAGGGTGCGGGCACGCTGAGCGAGCCGAGCCCGGAGGAGGAGGATTCCGGGGGCCAGTCCGGCGACGGCGCGGCCGGCGGAGCCATCGACCTGGCGCCCGCCTACAAGATCAACCTCTGCGGCGGCATGCTGGGCGTCCCGGCGGAGGACGGACTGACCGGGGTGAGCGTCGAGGTGGACTTCCCGCCAGCCGCGGATGCCTCCGGCACGGTTCGCGGAACGGTGGAGATCACCAACGACACCGGCGAGGCGCTGCGTGGTGTGATGAGCGACATCGCCGCGACGACGCTGTCGCAGGATGACGTGGTCCTCTGGCACACCCCGCAGCTGGACCGGACCCTCCCGGTCGATCTCGAGCCGGGTGAGACCACGACGCTCGACGCATCGTTCGAGCCGCGCGTCTGCTCTCCGGAGGATGAGGGCCGGTCGGACTTCCCACCTGACCTTCCGCTGGTCGATCCCGGGCAGTACGACGTCTCCGTCGCGTTCGATATCGAGCGCGAGGATGGCGTCGTGCTCCAGGTGGTGAGCGGCACGGAGCCGATCACCCTGCGCTGAGCCGTCCACACCCCGTTGGCCGATCGGTAAGCCGCCGTGGCTAGAATCCAGCCACGCGCCTCCGCCCGGACGCGCCGGCGAGGAGAGTGCAGGGATGCGTGTGCGGTCGTCCGGTCGGACCTCCCGGCTCGCCGGTGTTGGGCTCGGCGCCCTGCTGATTCCGTCGCTGCTCTTCGCGGCGCCCGTCCCCGCGTCCGCGGAGGACCCGGTGTCGCTCGAAGGGGCGTATGTGCTCGACACCGTCGGCGCACTCGGCGACCGCACCGACGAGGTGCGGCAGGCGATCGACGACCTGTACGACGAGGCCGGCATCCAGCTCTTCGTGGTGTTCGTGGACTCGTTCACCGGCCCGGCCGACGCGGCAGGCTGGGCCGACGCGACCGCCGAGCGCAACAGCCTCGGTGAGAGCGACCTGCTGCTGGCCGTCGCCACCGAGGACCGCAACTACGCGGTGTCGGCCCCGCAGGACTTCGAGCTCTCCGACGATCAGCTGGCGGAGGTGGAAACCGAGGCGCTCATCCCCGCACTCCGCCAGAACGACTGGGCCGGCGCCGTGATCGCCGCAGCCGACCGCTACTCCGCCGAGGCCACCGGTGCGGGCGGTGTGCCGATCTTCCCGATCTTCCTGGTGCTGCTGCTCCTCGCGGCCGGGGCGCTGGTCGTCTTCCTCATCGTCCGCGCCCGCCGCCGCACCGCCGAGGCGCGGGGCAAGGCGGAGTCACTCGACCGCCGCGCGTCGATGCTCCTCGTCCAGCTCGACGACGCGGTCCGGACCAGCGAGCAGGAGCTCGGATTCGCGACGGCGCAGTTCGGTGAGTCCGCCACCACCGGCTTCGCCGGAGCCCTGACGAGCGCCAAGGGGAAGCTCCGCGAGGCGTTCGAGATCCGGCAGCGCCTCGACGACGCGTTCCCGGAGTCCGAGGAGGAGAAGACCTCCTGGACGAACCGGATCATCGAGCTGTGCACGGAGGCCGATTCGGAGCTCGACGCACAAGCGGACGCCTTCGACGAGCTGCGCGCGCTGGAGCAGAACGCGCCGGCCGTGCTCGAGCAGGTTGCCGCGGCCCATGCGGCCGCCCAGTTGCGGCTTCCGGAGGCCACAGCGCGGATGGAGAGCCTCCGCGGCCGCTACGCTCCGGAGGCGGTCGCCCCGATCTCCGACAACGCGACGCAGGCGGAGAAGCTGCTCGGTCTCGCGGCCACTGCGCTCGGCGAGGCGCGCGACAAGTTGTCGGCGGGCGCCGCCGGTGCGGCCGCCGTCGCGGTGCGGGCGGCGCAGGCGGAGACCTCGCAAGCGGTGCAGCTGCTGGACGCGATCGAGGCACATGCGACTGAGCTCGCCTCGGCGGAGCAGCGACTCGCGGCGGCCGTCGCTGACTTGCGGGAAGACCTCGCGGAGGCGCGGGCGATGCCATCGTCGCCGACGCTCGACGCCTCGCTCGCGAACGCAGAGTCGGCGCTCGCGGCGGAGGGCGGCGGACCCGCCGATCCGCTCGCCCGGCTGGTGGAGATCGAGCGCGTCCGGAGCGAGCTCGACGGCTCGGTCACCACCGCACGAACCGAGGTGCAGCGGGTGCAGCGGGCGGCTGCGTCCCTCGACCGCTCGATCGCGGCCGCCCGGGCGCAGATCGACGCGGCCTCCGCGTACGTGACGACCCGCCGCGGCGCGATCTCGGACACCGCCCGCACCCGCCTCGCCGAGGCGGAACGGCACCTCTTCAACGCCGTCTCCCAGGGACCCCTCGACCCGGTCGGCGCGCTCCGGGAAGCCGACTACGCCAATCAGCTCGCCGGGCAGGCGCTCGCCTACGCCCAATCCGACACCGCCGCGTTCTCCACCGGCTCGCCGTTCGGGTACCGGCAGAACTCCGGCGCAGGCATCGAGGGGGCGATCCTCGGCGGGCTCTTCGGCTACCTGGCCGGCGGGTCACGGTCATCGGGCGGCATTCTGGGCGGCGGCGGCACCTGGTCCTCGCCGCGGCGCCGCAGCCCCGGGGGGCTCGGCGGCGGCTTCGGCGGCGGCTTCGGCGGCGGCGGCGGGTTCGGCGGCATCTCCCGCGGAGGCGGAATGCGCAGCTCCCGGGGCGGCGGCTTCGGCGGCGGCGGGCGACGCAGCCGCGGCGGCAGGTTCTGACCGCGGCAGCATCCACTCCCAGACGCAACAACGATCATCCACAACAACGAAGGAAGGCAACCCACATGGTGAAGCAATCGATCCTCGGCCGCATCGCAACCCTGGCACGGGCGAACATCAACGCGCTCATCGACCAGGCGGAGGACCCGCGGCTCATGCTCGACCAGATGGTGCGCGACTACACCAACAGCATCGCCGAGGCCGAGAGCGCCGTCGCGCAGACCATCGGCAACCTGCGGATGCTGGAGCAGGACTACAAGGAGGACATCGACGCGGCAGCGGACTGGGGCCGCAAGGCACTCGCCGCGAGCGCGAAGGCGGACGAGCTGCGCGCCGGCGGCAACACCGGTGACGCGCAGAAGTTCGACAATCTCGCGAAGGTCGCGATCGGCCGTCAGCTGTCCGCCGAGCGGGAGGCAAGGGCGGCGGAGCCGATGATCGCGTCCCAGACCCAGGTGGTCGACAAGCTCAAGCAGGGCCTCGAGGGCATGCGCGGCAAGCTGACGCAGCTGACGAGCAAGCGGAACGAGCTGATCGCACGCGCGAAGACCGCGGAGGCGCAGTCCAAGGTGATCGAAGCCGTCAAGACGATCGACGTGCTCGACCCGACCAGCGAGATCGGCCGGTTCGAGGAGCGCATCCGTCGCCAGGAGGCCCAGGTGATGGGTCAGCAGGAGCTCGCCGCCTCCAGCCTCGACGCCCAGTTCGAGAGCCTCGAGGATCTCGGCGAGCAGGCGGAGATCGAGGCACGCCTCGCGGAGCTCAAGTCAGGCGGCCAGAAGGCCGTCACGAGCGGGGAGTGACCGGGTCGACCACCTCGGGGGCGGGTGCCACCGCGCCTGCCCCCGCCCTCCCCCGCTCCGGGCGGATCGCCGCGATCGACATCGCCAGAGGACTGGCCGTCCTCGGAATGTTCGCCGCGCACACGCTCACCCGCTCGCTGGACGAGGACACCATCGTCGATGGCCGGTCGTCCATCCTCTTCGCCACCCTCGCCGGCCTCTCGATCGGCCTGATGACGGGCGGCAGCAGGCCGCTGGAGGCGGGCCGTGGCGCCGCGTACGCAGGCATCGGCGTGCGGGGGCTGCTGCTCTTCTTCCTCGGCTCGCTGCTGTGGCTGCCGCGGACCGACATCGCCGTGATCCTGGACTACTACGGGATCGCGTTCCTGCTGCTGCTTCCGGCGCTCTTCGCTCCTCGGCTGGTGCTCGCGGCCATCGCCGCTGTGGCCGCCTTCGTCGGACCGCTGATCGACGCCGCATTCGACCAGGTGCCGGTCGACGGGGACCTCGCCGCGTACGCCGTCGACCGGCTGTTCGACGGCTACTACCCCGCCTTCACCTGGCTCGCCTACCTCGCCGTGGGCCTGATCTGTGCCCGCTCGGGCGTGCCCCGGCGGCGCACCCAGCTCGCGATGATCGGCGGAGGTGCCGTCGGCATGCTGGCCGGGTACGGCGCGGCGGCAGTGCTGCCGGGCGTCACCGCGGAGGCGCACAGTGATACGACGGCGGAGGTGCTCGGATCCGGGGGCTTCGCCGTGGCGCTGATCGGACTGCTGCTGCTGGTGACCGGACCCGCAACGCGTGCCGCGGGGAGCGCGCTTCGGACGCTCCTCTCCCCCATCGCCGCCGTCGGGTCGATGCCGCTCACCATCTACACCGTGCAGCTCCTCGTGCTCGCCTGGTACATCCAGGTCCAGCCGCAGCCGTCCAGCATCGACTACCCCGTGCCGCTGTTCCTGGCGATGGCCAGCGCCGCCATCCTGTTCGCAGTGGTCTGGCGGCGGTTCCTCGGCGCCGGGCCGCTGGAGCGGCTGATGCGCACCGCATCGGGCTGGCCGCCGTCGAAGCGACCCCCGGATCGAGCTGCCTCTTCCGAACAGCGCGTTCTTTGACAGACTGAGCCAATGGCGTGGACCTTCGTTGTGGCACCGCAGTGGCAGGGCTCAGGATCTTCGCGGGCGATGCGCTTGCTCGACGGGGCCGAAGCGATCCGTGGCGACCTGCCCTCCTCGGCCACCCGGCTGATCGACGTTCCGCTCGAGGCCGGCGACGAGCTCGACTCCGGGATCTCCCGGCTGAGCTCGCTGCAGCTGGTGCGGCAGCGGCTGTCGCAGGAGATCGCCGCGGCCGGCGGGCCGGTGCTCACTATCGGGGGCGACTGCGGCGTCGAATGGGCGCCGATCAGCGCGTTCGCGGGATCCGACGTCACGCTCGTCTGGTTCGACGCGCACCCGGACCTGAACTCTCCTGCGACGTCGCCGTCGGCCGCCTTCCACGGCATGGTGCTGCGCACCATCCTCGATGAGGGCTTCGACCCCGGACGGGTGGTGCTCGCCGGAGCGAGGGCATTCGACGACGCCGAGGCCGCGTACGTCGAGTCGGCCGGCATCGTGCACATCCCCTGCGACCGGCTCACCGAGCCGGCCGAGCTGGTCAAGGCCATCGAGGCGAGCGGCGGAGAGCGCGTCTACGTGCACATCGACGTGGACGTGCTCGACCCGGCCTTCTGCGCGGCGCTCGGCTACCCGGAGCCGTTCGGCCTCGACCCGGCCGCCCTCGTGTCGATGATCGGCGCCATCCGCGAGCGCTGGCCGATCGCGGGGGCCGGACTCACCGAGTTCGCGCCGGAGTCGGTCGAGCGGGCGGCGGACGACCTGCCGACGATCCTCCGCATCCTGTCGGCGCTCACCCGCGCGTCAGGGTGACGCGCACCTCCGGAACCGGCCCGAATCTCACCTACCCCGATCCGGGCGCCACGTCCCCGGAGTCGGCGCGTTGGGTGGCACCCTCGGGCGACGCGTACCGCGCGTTCGAGCGGACGGTTCCCCTCGGCAGCGGTGCGGCGGTGTGGGAATCGGCGTCGGCCGCGCTGCTGATGTGGGGCGTGAAGACCGGCAGCGGCTTCCGTGTGGAGCCGGCCGGCGAGGGGAACATCCCGGCCGGCCGGGTTCGCGCCGGCGCCGACTACCGGCTGATCGCCCTCCTCGGACCGTTCCGGGTGCCGGAGCCCGTGCGGGTGGTCGCCGTGGTGGACACCCCGGATCGCCGCGGATTCGCCTACGGCACCCTCGACGGCCATCCCGTCTCGGGCGAGGAGGCGTTCATACTCTCCCGCGGACCCGGCGGCGAAGTGCGGCTCACGCTGCGCTCCCTCACCCGCCCGGGGCGCGGCGTCTGGCGGATCGCCTTCCCGCTGGCCTTGATCGCCCAGCGCAGGTATCGGGCCCGGTACGTGCGCGCCCTCCGTCCCTGATCCGGGCCATACGATCGAGGGATGGCACAGGGAGATACGGCACCGCGGGTCACGGTCGAACGAGACGGCCATCTGCTCCTTCTCGGGCTGAACCGGCCGGACAAGCGCAATGCCGCGGACTTCCGGATGCTGCAGGAGCTGGCGGCCGCATACGGTGAGCTCGACCGGGATCCGGCACTGCGGGTCGGTGTGGTCTTCGCCCACGGCGACCACTTCACGGCGGGCCTCGATCTCGCGGACATCGGCGAGCACGTGGGGCCGGATGGGATCGCGTTCCTGCCCGACGGTGGTCTCGACCCGTGGCAGGTCGCCGGTACGCCGGTGCGGAAGCCGGTCGTGCTCGCGGTGCAGGGGATCTGCTTCACGCTCGGCATCGAGCTGGCGCTCGCCAGCGACGTCGTGGTCGCCGCGGACACCGCCCGATTCGCACAGCTCGAGGTCGCGCGGGGAATCCTGCCGTTCGGCGGCGCCACGCTCCGCTTCCCGCGCGTCGCCGGCTGGGGTGCGGCGATGCGCTGGATGCTCACCGGTGAGGAGTTCGACGCCGCCGAGGCGAAGCGCCTGCGCATCGTGACGGAGGTGGTGCCGCACGGCACGCAGCTTCGGCGCGCCACCGAGCTGGCGGAGAGGATCGCCGCGCAGGCGCCGCTCGCCGTGCAGGCGACGCTGGCGAATGCGCGGCTCGCGCGCGCAGCGGGAGATCCGGCGGCCGCCGCCGAGCTGCAGCCGGCGCTCATGCGGCTGCTCGGGAGCGAAGACGCGCGGATCGGCATGCAGGCCTTCCTCGAGCGCAAGCCCGCCGAGTTCCGGGGCCGCTGACCAGGGCGCGGGTCAGCCGAGGAGGGCGGAGTAGACCTCCGAGAGACGGTCGGCGGACTCACTCCAGGTGTGGCCTTCGGCGTGCCGGCGGGCGGATGCCCGCAGGCGCGCCAGCCGGTCCCGATCCGCGAGCAGGGCCGCGAGCACCTGCGCCCACCGGCCGGGGTCCCGGCCGTCGAGCAGGATGCCGGAGCGCCCGTCGGCGACCGAGTCCAGGAGACCCGTGGAGCGGGATGCGACCACGGGCGTGCCGCAGGCCGCCGACTCCAGTGCGACGAGCCCGAACGTCTCTGAGTGCGAGGGCACGAGGGTGAGCGTCGCAGCGGCGAGGAGGCGGGCGAGCTGCGGCTGCGGCAGCGCACCGACCACGTGCACGTCGGCGGCGACGCGGAGCTGCTCGGCCAGCCGCAGCAGCTCTCGCAGGTACTCGTCGTCACCGGGTGTCGGCTCGCCGGCCAGCACCAGCACCGGTCGTTCGCGCAGGCCGGCCAGCATCCCCAGCGCCCGCACGACGAGCTCGTGCCCCTTGAGCGACTGGATCCGCCCCGCCATGGCGAGAACCGGCCGCTCCTCCGGCAGTCGCAGTCCCGCTCGCACCTCCGCCTTGGCCTCGTCGCCGAGTGGCCGGAACACGTCCGTGTCCACTCCGGGCGGCACGACCCACGTGCGGTCGGCACGCGCGCCGAGGTCGTCGAGCACCGCGACGGCCTCTGCCCTCGATCCGGCTACCACGGCGCTCGCCTGATTGGCGAGGAATCGCTCGGAGCGGCCGCGCAGCTGCGGCTCCGGCTCGACGCCCGGACCGGCGAACCGGTTCTTCATCGCGGCGAGCGTGTGGAAGCTCTGCACGAACGGCAGCCCGAGCTCGAGCGCCACCGGGAGCGTGGCGATGCCGCTCAGCCAGTAGTGCGCGTGGATCAGGTCGTAGCCGACATTCCGGCGGCCGGCCAGCTCCGCGACCGCCTCCCCGAACGCGTCGGCCGCCTCGGGCAGCCGCGACTTCGGCAGCCCGGCGCCCGCCGGGAGTGCGCGGAGGGTGAGCCCGGGACGCAGCTCCACCGCCCGGTCGGGGCCTACGGCGGCCCCGGTCAGCAGCTCCACCTCGAACCCCCGCTCGACCAGCGCCTTCGCTGTCTCGAGCAGCACCACGTTCATGCCGCCGGCGTCGCCGGTGCCCGGCTGCGCGGCGGGCGACGTGTGCATCGACACCAGGGCGATGCGTGCGGGCCCTGCCATGGGCCAACTGTATTGGCCAGGAGTATCGTGCGGACATGGCGACGCCGCAGCGATACCGGCCGGTGCCCTTCCAGCGCACGGCCGCCCGGATCGTCGCGGCCGGGCGACGGGTCCCGGGGGTCCGTTCGGTGCTGCTCTCCCCCGCCGTCGCGAGACCCGGCCACATGATCGCGACGGCGGGCGGGCTGCTCTGGGGCGGGTTCCTGAGCCGCTTCCGCATCCGTCGCGCCGGCCGCCTCGTCGTCTGCACCGGCCTGCCTCGCTGGGCGTTCGGTCGGGGCGGCACCACCATCGGGGCCGTCTATCTCACCCGCGACCAGGTGCGGCGCGGGGTGTTGGAGCACGAGGACGTCCACCGCAGGCAGTGGAAGCGGTACGGGCTCGCATTCCCGCTGCTCTACCTCGCGGCGGGCGCCGACCCGCGAACGAATCGCTTCGAGATCGAGGCGGGCCTCGGCCGCGGCGGCTACCGCTGAATCACGGGACCACGAGGGCGTCGATCCGGAGGTCGAAGCAGGTGTCCGGAGTCCCGCGGTAGTTGAGGTGCGTGGACACCGCCACGACGTTCGTGCCGGCGCGAAGCAGCGCCGCCGGGACGTCGAAGGTGAGCGGCGACGCCGCAGTCGTCCGGGGCGCTGCGGTGGCGTAGCTGGTGCCGGTGAGCGTTCCGGCCGGCAGATTCGCTCTGCCCACCTCGACCCCGTTGACGTACGCCACCACACCGTCGTCGGCGCGGGTGGTGATCTTCACCTGCGACACGTCGGCCGGGTCGGCGATGCTGAAGGTGTGCCGGAACTGGGTGCTGAGCGCCCGGTTGGAGGTCGGTGCCGGGGCGTCGGTGTTCGTTGCGACGCCGGCGGATCCGAATCCGAACACGGCGGGTCCGCTCCGCCACGCCGAGTCGTCGAACGCGGTGCTGCTCCAGCCGCTCGCCCAGCCCGCGCGGTCGGCGCTCCAGCGCCATATCGAGCCCGGCTGGAGCAGCACCTGCGGCTGCGGCTGCTCGTCTCCCGGGTCCTCGCCGCCCGGGTCCTCGCCGCCCGGGTCCTCGCCGCCCGGCTCCTCGCCCGGTCCCGACGACGCCACGGCGTCGACCGTGAGCCCGAACGAGACGTCGGGGGTGCCGCGGTAGTTCAGGTGCGTCGATGCGGCGACGACGTTCACCCCGTCGACCAGCAGCCCTGCGGGCACGGCGAACGTCACCGCGGCACTCGCCGCGGCGCTGCTGCGCGGGGCTGCCGTCGCGTATGTGCCTGCGGTGAGCGTGCCGGCCGGGAGCCGCGAGCGTCCGATCTCCGTGCCGTTGACGTACACCACCACGCCGTCGTCAGCGCGCGTGGTGATCGACACGTCGGAGAGGGCGGACGCGTCCGCCACGTCGAACCGGGTGCGGAACTGCGCGCTCACGCCGCGGTTCGAGGTCGGCGCCGGCACGTCGATGTTCGTCGCGACCGGCCCGCCGAAGCCGAGCAGCGCCGCACCGGTGCGCCAGGCGGAGTCGTCGAACTGCCGCGACGTCCATCCGGCCGGCCAGGCGGTCCGGTCGAAGCGCCAATGCCACGTGTTCCCCGCGCCGACGAGCCGCACATCCCGGCTCTCCGCCGCGGGGGCGGTTCGCAGCACCACCTCGCCGGCGGGGGACTGCAGCCCCGTGGGTCCCACGGCGATCACCCCGTACCGGTATCCGGTGTCCGGGGCGAGCGCGGAATCATCGAACCGGGCCGTGGGCGCGGGCACGCGCCCACGCTCGACGCCGTTCCGCATCACCCGGTATTCGGTGACCTCGGCCGGGGCCGGGTGCGTCCAGGTGAGCGACGCGGAGGTCGCCGTCGTCGTGCCGGTGACGGTGGGCGCGACCGGCGGCTCCGGCTCCTGCGGCGGCTCCTCGGTCGCCTCCTCCGTGGCGGTGAGGGTGAGATCGAACGACACGTCCGGCGTTCCGCGGTAGTTCAGGTGAGTGGACGCCGTGACGACGTTCCGGCCGTCGACCAGCAGGGACGACGGGACGGCGAAGGTCGCCGCCGGCGCCGCCGTGGTGCGCGGCGCGGCCGTGGCATAGGTCGTTGCGGACAGGGCGCCGGTCGGCAGGTTGGTGCGGCCGACCTCGGTGCCGTTCACCCACACGACGACCCCGTCATCCGCCCGGGTCGAGACCGTCACGGCGGAGAGGGCTGACGCGTCGGCGACCTGGAACTCGTGTCGGAACTGGGCGCTCCTCGGCCGGTTGGAGGTGGGCGCGGGTACGTCGATGTTCGTGGCGACCGAGGTGGTGCCGAACCCGAGTGCCGCCGAGCCGGTGCGCCACGCGCTCGCGTCGTAGGCGGGCGACGTCCAGCCGGCCGGCCACCCGGTCGAGTCGAAGCGCCACCGCCAGTCCGCCCCGCCCCGCACCAGCACCCGCTCGACGGGGCCGCCCTCGGTCATGTCGTAGTCGAGGCTGAACGAGCTGTCCGCGTCGGTCTCGAACCGGCCGAGGGTCGGCGAGTAGGTGGATGCGTCGATGCGGTCCTCGTCCGGACGGAAGGTGTAGTACCGGAGCCAGCCGTCACCGCCGTTCACCCGCGCCTGGTAGTTGCTGAGCACCTGATGCACCGGCCGTCCGCACGAGTTGGGATCGGTGCGGTGCGCCTCACCCTCGTCGCCGTCATGCCAGTGGCCGTTCACCACGAGGAAGATGCTGCAGTTGGCCGACACGAAGCGCGTCCAGACCTGCTGGGCGGTGAGCCCCTGACCGTCGGTGCGCGTGATCGTGTTCGACCGCGCTCCGCCGGTGTGGAGGAAGCCATGCGTGGAGAGGATCACCCGACGGTCCGGGTGGGCGTCGATCACCTTCTGCGCCCAGTCGAGCGCGTACTGGGGTGACTCGTACTCGAGGCTGAGGATGAGCAGCTTCAATCCGCTGACGTCGAGCAGGGAGAAGCTGTCCTTGTTGCCGCGGTCGACCGGATCCTGCCCGAAGAGGTCCTGCCCCAGGTATCCCCCGTATCGGACGGAGTCGGAGTTCCAGGATGCGGTGGCGTAGCGGGATGGCGGAAAGTACTGATCGAACGTCGGTGTCTCCCCCGTCGCGACGTTCATGTCGTGGTTGCCGGGCAGCACGGCGTTCGGCACCCCGGCGGCGTCGAGCACGGCCATGGAGTCGCTCGCCCGCTGCCACTGGGCCGTGTTCGGCCAGGATTCCACCAGATCGCCGACGTGGCTCACGAACGACACGTTGAGGTCGTCCCGGTTGTCGACGATCCAGCGGGTCTGGGCGGTGAAGGTCGCGGCGAGGGCGTCGCTCACCGAGTAGGCCTGCGTGTCGGGTACCACCACGAAGGTGAAATCCTCGCGATCGGCCGCGGCCGCCGGAGGAACGGCGAGCACGCCGGCGACGAACGCCAGGGTCGCGCCGAGCGCAACGGCGACGCGGCGGCGGGCGGGTCGAACAGGAGCCGAGGGCTGCATGGGTGCACCTTTCGCGCGCAGTGCGGCGAATCGGGATAGGTGTCATAGGCATAGCGGCTGCGGATGCACCTCGTCAAGCGGTCCGCAGAATGCGGGACATCCGTGTCCCCCCAACAGGGGGGCGCATCCGCTTGCGCCCCGCCGGTAACGTGGGCATCCTCGCAGTGGCTTCTTACCCGAGCCGCTCGAGGCTTACCCGATTCCGCCTGTAACCCGAATGCAGGATTTATGACGACGTCTCTGTCGTTCCGGCTTTCCCCCGGAACAGCGTGCCCTCCGGCACCGATCCACCCATCCAGCGCGACCACGCGCCTGCACGAGCTGCGGGCCGTCCGATGAGCGCCCCCGACGGCACCCGGCGGCGCATCAGCCGGCAGGCCATCGCCGCGGTCTCGACCGGGGCACTCGCCCTCGCCTCCATCGCCACCGCCCTCGCACTCGGCGTGGCCACACCCGAGGCGCAGCAGAAGCCGACTCCTCCGCCGGCCGCGGCCACTCCAGAGCCGCTCGACATCGAGACGCCGAAGCCCGCCCCCGTCACCGACAAGGACGAGGCCGAGGACGCCGCAGAGGTCACCGTCGCGCAGCTGGTCGACGCCACCAATCAGATCCTGCAGCGTGCTGACGGCGAGATCGCCGGCATCGAGACGATCGCCGCCGGCTTCGTGCGCGGCGAGCTCGAGGCGCTCGCAGCCGAGCGGGCTGAGGAGGGTCTCAAGCAGGTCGGCGACGCGAAGGTCGCGAGCGTCGACATCGCGAAGGCCGACCTCGAGTCCGACCCGGCGACGATGACGATCGAGGTCTGCATCGACGTGTCCGACATCGACGTCGTCGACGCCGGCGGCAACTCGCTGAAGGACTCCCTGTACAACCCGGGCCACCCCGTGCTGCACCTCTATGGCGTCGAGCACATCGACGGGGTCTGGAAGCTGACCACTCACGAAATTCCCGAAGATGCGCGCTGCGCCTGAACACAAGGACACCCCGTTGAACAACATCGCTACCGCTCCGCGCGGCACGGCGCGGCACGCCCGGCGTGCTGCGGTCTGGCTGTCGGCGACCGCTGTGCTGGGCTCACTGCTCACGTCGGTCGCACCTGCCTCCGCCGCTGACTCGCTTCCGGACGGGCTCACGTCCGCCACGGCAGCCGGTTCCTGCTGGGAGATCAAGGAGAACGACCCGTCAGCGCAGAACGGCGTCTACTGGCTGCTCACCCCCGCCCTGAAGGCACCGGAGCAGTTCTACTGCGACCAGACCACCGACGGCGGCGGCTGGGTGATGATCGCCCGCGGCCGCAACGGCTGGAAGGAGAACTACAACGGGCTCCGCTCCCCGGCCCTGCTGCGCAACACCCCCGACGGCACCGGGGCGTTCGCTCCGGCCCAGCTGCCGGCGCAGACGGTCGACGCGCTCGTCAACAACTCGCGCATCGACGCGCTTGCCGACGGCGTGCGCATCCGCCGCGCCCAGAACGCAACCGGCACGCAGTGGCAGGAGGTCCGCTTCAAGCTCGCCGACCGCGACCGCTGGGCGTGGACCTTCGCCGGCGGCCAGTACGTCGCGTCCTTCAACATCGGCGGCGCGACCGGGACGAACGGCCGCTCGAACAGCTTCGGCACCAACAACGCGTACAACCGCGTCGACACCGTCGCCACGTCGGCGAAGGGCTGGGTCGCCGGCATGGGCTACGGCTCGCAGGTGACCGGAACGAACGCGGCCACCACCTACCTGTTCTCGAACACGAACGGAGCCGGCAGCGCGCTGCCGTTCGCGCAGATGTTCGTGCGTCCGAAGCTCACGATCGCCGGAATGGACTTCGCCACCATCCCGGACAGCGGCGCCCCCGCGCAGACGCTGACCGAGATGCCGGAGAGCGACGCGCTCCGCACCGTCTGGGGCGTCTCGGGCCTCTCGACCGGCACCGACAGCGAGCTCAACACCGAGGTGCAGGCCTTCGGCCAGGTCGGCAGCCGCGTCTACGTCGGCGGCAACTTCCGCTCCGTGCAGCGCAGCGAGAACGCCACCGGCGCCGACCGGGTCGACCAGCCGTTCCTCGCCGCGTTCGACGTGAACACCGGAGAGCTCGTCACCGGCTTCCGTCCGCGGCTCAACGGGCAGGTCAAGGCGATCGTCGCCCTGCCCGACGGGCGCGTCGCGGTCGGCGGGGAGTTCACGCAGGTGAACGGCGCCGAGAAAGCCGGCTTCGTCATCCTCGACGCCGCGACCGGTGCCACCAATGGCTGGCAGGTCGACGTCGAGAACCGGTCCACCGGTGTCCCGAACCGCGTGCGCGGTCTCACCGTCAGTGGCAACTGGCTCTACGCATCCGGCTCCTTCACGCACTGGGCCCGTCCCGGCGCGACCGCCGTCGCGGCCTGGAACGGTGCGCGGATCAACCTGTCCACCGGTGCTCCCGACGGCAACTGGAACCCCACGCTGAACGGAACCGCGGTCGGCGTGGACGCGCCTGCCTCCGGTGACCGTGCCTACTTCTCCGGATACTTCAACCAGAGCAAGAGCGTCTACACCCCGAGCGCCACAGCACTGTCCACCTCAGCCGGCGCGAACGCGCTCACTCCGGTGTGGCAGCCCCGCTTCAGCAAGGCGTTCCTCGGCGCAGACGGCCGCTACACCGGCAACTTCTGGCAGTGGGATGTCGAGGAGGCCGGCGGCCGGGTGTGGCTCGGCGGCTCCGAGCACAGCCTCTTCAACTACAACCGCAGCAACTTCGAGCTGCTGAACGGCAACATCACCAACAACGGCGGTGACTTCCAGACGATCGACTCGAAGGGCAACCTGATCTACGCCGGCTGCCACTGCGGCGACTGGGTCTACTACGACTCCTACACCTGGAACAACCCGTCGACGAACGTCAGCGTCAACCGCGCGGGCGCTGGCTGGAAGCAGGTCGACAAGATGAACATCATCGGCGCGTGGAACGCGTCCACCGGTGACTACCTGCAGGAGTTCAGCCCCGTCGTCCAGATGCGTCGCGGCTTCGGCGCCTGGGCGGTGTTCGAGGACTCCACCGGCACCCTGTGGGCCGGTGGCGACTTCCGCAGCTCCGTCCGCGCCGGTGAGGTGAACCAGTGGTCCGGCGGCTTCGTCCGCTTCGCCAAGCGCGACGGCACCGCTCCGACCACCCCGGGCAGCCTCGCCGGAATCCCGGCGACCGCGTCGACCGAGACCCTGCAGTGGGGCGCGTCGACGGATGCCCGCAGCAGCGTGAGCTACGAGGTGATCCGGGAGAACAAGGTCGTCGCGACCACGACAGCCCGCACCCTCGAGGTGCCGGTCGAGTCGTCCCCCGTACGGTACTTCGTGCGGGCCGTCGACGCCGCGGGCAACCGCTCCGCGACGACCGCCGTCTACCGGGTGACGCCCCCGTCCGCCGAGGACCTCAACCTCATCCAGGCGGGATCCGACTGGAAGTGGACGTTCACCTCCGCCGCGTGGGACGCCGACTGGCGCTCCGTCGGCTACGACGACTCGTCGTGGGCGACCGGCTCCGCGGTGCTCGGCCTCGGCTCCACCGGCCTCGGCACGAACATCGGCACCGGAGCGCCCAGCCCGCGTCCGCTCTCCGCGCAGTTCCGCAGGTCCTTCACGATCGCCGATTCGAGCACCGTGACGAGCCCCGTGATCAGCGTGGTGGCGAACGACGGTGTGGTGGTCTACGTCAACGGCACCGAGATCGGCCGCCGCAACATGCCGACCGGCAACCTGACGCAGAACTCCTACGCGACGGCCGCACCCCGCACCTCCAGCGCGGTGCTGACAACCTTCGAGGTGCCAAGGTCGCTGCTGCGGAACGGCGTCAACGTGGTGTCCGCGTCGACGCACGCCAACTACCGCTCGACGCCGGACCTGTCGTTCGATCTGAGCTTCGTCGCCAAGCGCGGCGCCGCTCAGCCGGCACCGGCAGCCCCGAGCGTCACGGCGAGCGCAACCGGCGCCACGACCGCGGAGCTGACGTGGACGCAGGCCGGAGCGGCGGACGTGGTGGAGTACCGCGTCTCCCGCGATGGCTCGCAGGTCGCTGTCGTCGACGCACCCGCCACCTCGTACTCCGACAGTGGGCTCTCACCCGAGACCGCGTACACGTACTCGGTGGTGGCGGTCGGCGCCTCCGGCAAGATCTCGGCGGCCGGCACGGCATCGGTCACCACCAAGGCGCAGCCCGTCGAGCCGGAAGACCCGACCGTCGAGCTGGTCGAGGCGGGATCCGACTGGCGCTGGCGGTACGAGTCGACGGCGTGGCCGGCCGGCTGGAACGCCGCGGACTTCGACGACTCGGCATGGAAAACGGGCGCCGCGGTGCTCGGCTTCAACACCGCCGGGCTCGGCACCGACATCCTCGTCGACGCGCCGACCACCCGTCCGCTGAGCGCACAGTTCCGCGCCGCCTTCGAGGTGGCCGACCCCGCCCAGCTCGACACGGTGTCGCTCACCGTGCTGGCGAACGACGGTGTCGTGGTCTACGTCAACGGAACCGAGGTCGGCCGGCGCAACCTGCCGACCGGCAACCTGACGCAGAACTCGTACGCCACGGCAGCGCCTCGCTCCACCAGTGCGGCAGTGCCCGTGACCTTCGAGGTCCCGGTGTCGCTGCTCACCGCTGGGACGAACGTGGTCGCGGCATCCACCCATCTCAACTACCGGTCGACGCCGGACGTCACGTTCGACCTGTCGATGACCGGCACGCGGTAGGCGAGGAACACCCGAATGGAAGGTCAGGCGATGGGCGGGCACGCTTCGCGGTCGTACCGGGACGCGGTGCGTCGGCTCTCGGCTTCACAGAAGCCGGGGGCCGGCGTGCCGGCCTACCTCCGGTGGGTCAACCGCGGGCTCGGCCGGCACGCGGCGGCGCTCGCCCACCGCCTGGGCCTCACCCCGAACGCGGTGACGGCGATCAGCTTCACCGCATCCCTCCTCGGCATGGCAGTCCTGATCGGCCTGCCGGCCTGGTCCCCGGCCCCGGCGGTCGCAGCGGCCCTGCTCCTCGCGGGCTACGCCCTCGACTCCGCCGACGGGCAGCTGGCCCGACTGACCCGGAGCGGCAGCCTGCAGGGCGAATGGCTCGATCACGTGATCGACGCCATCCGGCTGCCGCTCTTCCACGTCGCGGTCGCCGCCGCACTGTTCATGCGCGACGCACCGCTGTGGTCGGTGGCGGCGGCGCTCGGCTTCGCCGTTCTCTCCTCTGCCTGGTTCTTCGCCCAGACCCTCGCCGAGAAGCTCGGCTCCCCCGAGCCCACCCACGCGACGGCGCCCGCGTGGGTCTCGTTCGCGAAGCTGCCCTACGACGTGGGCGTGCAGTACCTGGCGGTGCTCGCCTTCGGCGTGCTGCCCCTCTTCCTCACGATCTACGTGGGCATCCTCGCCGTCACCGCGCTGATCGCGGCCGCCTCGCTGCGACGGAAGTACCGCGCGCTCTCCCGCGCACACGCCGCCCGCGTCGCGACCCTCGAGGACGCGCTCCGGTGACGGCGCTCGACACGACACCGCGGCTGCGGACCGGCGCGAACCGGCCCCGGCCGGAGGCGGCACCCCTGCCCGCCTGGCCGGTGCTCGTGCTGCTCTGGGGCCTGCCGGTGTGGTGGATGGCCGGGATGCTGGCCTTCGCCACCATCGTCATGGCCGTTCCGATGCTCGCCTTCCTGCTGCGGCGAGGCCGGACCCTCCTCACGCCGGGCGCACTCCCCTGGCTCGCATTCGTCGTGTGGATGCTGCCGTGCGCCCTGATGGTCGACACGGTCGGCCGGCTGGGCGGCTTCGGCCTTCGCTTCGCCCAGTTCGCCTCCGTCGCGGTGCTGCTGGTCTACGTGCTGAACGCATCCGAGACCCTGCGCCCCAAGCGGCTGCTCTCGGGCCTCACGTTCACCTGGGTCTTCGTGATCGTCGGCGGGTACCTGGGGATGCTGTTCCCGCACACGGTGCTCACGGCGACCGTCGGCCAGCTGCTGCCGGTCGGCCTGCAGCACAACGAGTACATCGCCGACATGCTCTTCCCCGGCTTCGCGGAGATCCAGACCCCGTACGGGGCGGAAGAGCCCTTCGTCCGCCCCTCGGCGCCGTTCTCGTACACGAACGGCTGGGGCGCTGCCATGGCCATCCTCACCCCCGTCGCGGTCGCGAGCGCCTCCGCCGCCGGGACGGCCCGTGCCACCCTGTGGCTCCTCGCCGGGCTGCTGGCCGCCGTGCCACCCGCGATCGCGACCACCAACCGCGGGCTGTTCATCGGCATCCTCGTCGCCGTCGGCTATGTGCTGGTGCGGCTGGTGTTCCGCGGACGTTGGCGGCCAGCCCTTTGGGTCGGCTCGCTCGGCGCCCTGCTCTTCGTGATCCTCTGGATGTCCGGTCTCATCGACGGCATCGTCGAGCGCCAGGAGACGGTGGACACCACGGAGGGACGCGGCGGTCTCTACGCGGAGACCTTCACCAGGACCCTCGAGTCGCCGCTGCTCGGCTTCGGTGCGCCGAGGCCGTCGTTCTCGAGCGAGATCACCGCGGGCACGCAGGGCATGGTCTGGAATGCGATGTTCTGCTTCGGCTTCGTCGGGCTCGCGCTGTTCATCCTCTTCATGGCAGGTGCGGTGCTGCGCACGTGGGCGGCGCCGAACGTGACGACGCTGTGGCTGCACTCCGCGCTTGTCGCCGCCTGCGCGCTGAGCATCTTCTACGGACTCGACCGTCACATGATGACGATCTGCATCGTCGCCGGTCTGCTGCTGCGGGAGCGCTACGCCGCGTCGTCACCGTTCTGGGTCGCCGACCCGGTGCCCGAGGTGGTGCGCCGTGGATGGTGAGCGGCTCGTCCGCAGCGGGACCATCAGCCTCGCCGGAAGCGCCGTCGCCGCGCTCAGCGCGCTGGTCCTCACGGCGCTGGTCGGCAACGGCCTCGGCGCGCACGGCACCGGCGTGTTCTTCCAGGCGCTGGGCATCTTCACCATCGCGACCCAGGTGCTGAAGCTCGGCACCAACAGCGGGATCATCCGCAGCGTGTCCGAGCAGCGTGCGTTCTCCCGCTCGGGTGAGACGTGGGTCACCGTGCTCGTCGCCATCGTGCCGGTCGTCGTTCTCTCCACGGCTGCCGCGGTGCTGCTGGCGGTGTTCGCGGACCCGGTGGCCGGCTGGCTCGCCGCGCCAGGTGAACGCGCCGACCTCGCGGCGCTGCTGCGGCTGATGGCCCCCTTCCTCGTCCTGGCGGCTCTGCTCAGCGTGCTGCAGACGGTGAGCCGGATGGTGCGCGGCGTGCTGACCTTCACGATGCTGCAGAGCATCCTGCTGCCGCTCAGCCGCCTCGCGCTGGTGGGGGTCGGCGTCCTGCTGGCCTGGGATGCGTTCGGCGCGTTCACGGCGTGGATGGCTGCGGCGCCGTTCTGGCTGGTGGTCACCGCTGGCCTGCTGGTGCAGCCGCTCGTCCGCGACTGGGGTGCGCGGGCCGGCGCTTCCGAGCCGGTCGCCGCGGCGGCTCGCAGATTCTGGTCGTTCAGTGCGGCGAGGGCGGTCGGCGGGTCACTCGAGACCGCCCTGGAGTGGGCCGATGTGCTCATCGTCGCCGCGCTCCGGTCCCCCGCTGAAGCGGGCATCTACGCCGTCGCGACCCGGACGGTGCGGGCCGGGCAGATCGTCGACCGGGCGATGCGCATCGCGGTGAGCCCGACGATCTCGCGCCTGTTGGCGCGGTCGGAGGTTGCAGCCGCGCGGGATCTGCACACCAGCGTCACGCGCGGGATGATCCTCGCCACCTGGCCGTACTACCTGCTGCTCGCGACGATGGGGCCGGCGGTGCTGTTCATCTTCGGTGGCGAGTTCACCGATGGCGCAGTCGTGCTGCTCATCCTGTCCGGCGCGATGATGCTGTCTGCGGCGGCGGGGATGCTGCAGAGCATCCTGCTGCAAGGCGGCCGCAGCACCTGGCAGATGTACAACAAGGCGATCGCCCTGGCGGTGAATGTCACGCTGAATCTGCTGCTGGTGCCGGTGCTCGGCATCGCCGGTGCGGCGATCACCTGGACCGTCGGGATCCTGCTCGACACCGCGATCGCCGCGTGGCAGGTGCATCGCAAGATGGGCGTCTCGCTGCAGCCCCGGCGGCTGTTGACCGCGATGGCGGTGCCGCTCGTCGTCTTCGGCGTCGGCGGTCTCGCGCTGCGGCTGACCTTCGGAACGTCGATCGTCGCATTCGGCGCTGGGCTGCTCGTGCTGGGGGCGGTCTACGTCGCCGGTCTGTGGCTGTTCCGCCGGCCGCTCGGGTTGGAGTCGCTCTGGTCGGCGATGCGGAAGGGTGGCCCGAAGTCGGCGAAGCGGGTGGAGCCGGAGCAGCCGGTGCAGCCGGAGCTGACCTCTGTCACCTGACGCCTCTGGCTTGCGTCGATAGTCGGTACGGCGGACGGGGCAGGGACGGGGACGAGGCGGCCGGCTCCCCCGGTCGGCTTCCGAGAGCAGACGGTCGATGATCGGTCGGCTCCCCGGTCGGCTCCCGAGGGCCGTTGTCGACGTGCGGGCGGGCGCGCTCAGCCGGCTCGTCGTCGGCGTTGCAGGTCGGCGAGGGCGAGGCTTTTGGGCGGCATCGGGATGGGGGTCTGGTTGGGGTCGCGTTCCCGTGGCGGTATGAGGAAGTAGGTCGCCCGGTCGCGTTTGATGCGCCAACGGTTGTTGTGGATGAGCAGGTGGTGGTGCCGGCAGAGCAGGATCCCGTCGGCGACATCGGTTCGGCCGCCGTCGCGGGCCCATTCGTCGATGTGGTGGGCTTCGCACCAGGACGGTGGCCGGTCACAGCCCGGGAACCGGCAGCCACCGTCCCTGGCGGCCAAGGCGATCCGCTGCACCGTGGTGAACAGCCGCTGCTCGCGGCCGACGTTGAGGACCTGCCCGTCGTGGTCGAACCGGATCGGCAGAATCCCGGCTTCGCAGACGTGCCGGTCCACCGTCTGGCCGGATACCGGATCGGGGTGCCCTTCGATCCGCCCGAACCCGGTGCCCGCGCCGGTGTGGTGGTGGTCAGCACCCGCACCGCCGGCTTTCGCACCCCGCAGAGATTCCGCGGGTCGGCGGCGACCCCGAGCCGGAGGAGTTCGACGAACCCGTCGGCCTGCTGCTGCTCCGGGGTGCGCTCGTCGTCCAGGATCCGCTGCGCCCGCTCCTGCTCCACCGGGTCCACGAACCTGGGACCACCGCGCCGGGGTGAGGTGATCGCCTGGAACGTCTCCAGCACCTCAGCACCACCGGACTCCGGTGCCAGCAGGAAGTCGCCCTTGATCATCCCGTCCGACC
>NZ_JBHLTG010000013.1:0-111681 GCF_042434515.1 Lysobacter korlensis | reverse complement strand
CGGCTGCCGGTTCCCCGGCTGTGACCGGCCACCGTCCTGGTGCGAAGCCCACCACCTCAACGAATGGGCCCGCGACGGCGGCCGAACCGATGTCGCCGACGGAATCCTGCTCTGCCGACACCACCACCTGCTCATCCACAACAACGCCTGGCGCATCAAACGCGACCGGGCGAACTACTTCCTTATCCCACCGAGGGAACGCGACCCGCGCCAGACCCCGATCCCGATGCCGTCGAAGAGCTCCGCCCTCGCCGACCTGCAACGACGACGACGAGCCGGCTGAGGTCGTCGGCCCGTTCGAAAGCGCCTCCGAGAAAATCACCCCCCAACTGGTGGTTTGCTCTGTCGGTTGTCCTCCGTAATGTGGACACCAGTCCACCGAAAGGCGGACTTGGGACCCCCACTCCCAGCTTGCCCACCTTGCGGCGGGCCCACCCCCCGGGCCCGCCGTGCAGGCGCCTCCGCATCGGAACATGCCACCCGTAGCGTCCCGATGCGACAGCGCACCAGGTCGATCACCCAGTCGGCCCACCAGTGGGCATCACAGCGACCCCCCAAAGGACCTGCGATGTCGAAAACCCCCACCGACCTGCTCCTCTGGTGCGTGCTCGGAGCCGCCTCCGTACTCACCGTCGCCGGCTCGGTCGCCGGCATCACCGGCTGACCCGGGCTCAGACCCTCAGCAGCAGCTGCAGCAGGATATCGGCCGACTTGCCCCAGTCGAACTTCTCGGCCTGCGCGCGGGCGAGGCGTGAATGCTCCTCCCAGTTCCGCTCCAGCTCCAGCACCGCATCCGCTGCCGCCCGGCTGTCGCCGACTGGGAAGTACGCCGCCCCGGCTCCCCCGATCTCGCGGAAGATCGGGATGTCGCTGACGGCGACGGGCGTGCCGAAGCCCATCGCCTCGACGAGCGGAATGCCGAAGCCCTCATCCCTCGACGCCGACATGAGCGCGGTCGCCTCTGCCAGCACGGCGGCGTACTCCTCGTCGGTGGCGCCATCATGGAACACCAGGGTGTCCGGTGGCGCCAGCCCGAGCAGTCGCTCGCGGTCCTCCGGTCTCGCCTTGCTCATCAGGTGCAGCCGCGCCCCCGGCAGGTGGTGCAGCGCCTTCGCCAGCGTGTCCACGTCCTTGTACGGCATGAACGAGCCCATATAGACGAGCTCCCGCCGCTCGGGCTTCGAGCGTGTCGTGTTCGGCGGCAGGGTGCTGGCATTCGGCACGACCACCACCTGACGCTTCGTGAGCCTGTGCTTCGACACCAGCTGCCGGGTCGTCTCCGACACCGTCACGACGGCATCCGCGCGGTCGAGCGTCATCCGCAGCGGCCACCACCAGAGGTGGTAGGCGCGCCACGCCAGCCGAAGCACGTTCGGGAGGTTCCGTGGCGGCGTTCGATTGCTGTAGTAGATGAGATCGTGCACCGTGGAGACGAAGCGGTAGGTGCGCCCGGCGTCCCCCATGGTCTGCATCGGCGTGTAGACGACATCAGGCTTGAGCTTGTTCACCTGCCGCGCGACCCACGGCTCACGGGCGCTCGTCGGTGCAGAGATCTTGTGCCACGGCAGGTCGGGCAGCAGATTCAGCTGCCGCTCATCCGAGATGAGCATCTCGACCGGGTGCCGCTCCGAAAGTGCGCGCACCAGCTCGGAGCTGAAGCGGCTGATGCCGTCATGCCGGTCGGTGCGCGTGTACCGGCAGTCGAAAAGGATTCTCACGACGCCAGGAACCCGCGAATCGCCTCGGCCGCCTCGGCGGGCTTCTCGTAGTGGATCAGGTGCCCCACATCGGGGAGCACCACCAGCCTCGCGTCCGCGAACCGGGCGGCGAGGCGATGCTGCGCCGCCACATCCGTGATGTCATCCCGATCGGCGGCCACCAGCAGCGTCGGCACGCGGATGTCGGCGGCGAAGTGACTGACATCCGAGCCGACGGATGCGCGGAACGCCTCCAGCACGGTTCGGCGGTCGGCGAAGCCGCTGAAGTACCGGTCGTGCTCTGCGTGGATCCAGCGGCGCAGCGACGCATCCCGGGTCTTCGCCATCGCGACGCTCATCCCGCGCACGATGAGCCGGTTCCGCAGCAGGCCGAACCCCAGCCGCTCGGGCAGCACCGCGCCGAGCCGGTAATAGAGCACCGCCATCCGGGTCAGCACCCCACGAGGACCCGCCAGTGCGGGCGCCGCGATCGGGTTCACGAGCACGAGCTTCGACGCGGGCAGCCCGTCGGCCATCGCCGCCGATGCGACGATGGAGCCGAACGAGTGGCCGAGCAGCACGAAATCGCTGCCGAGCCCCAGCCGGTCGACGAGGGCTGCCAGCCAGGCGCGGTAGCCGGGGATGTCGTGGGCGCCCTCCCCCAGCGGCGTAGACTCGCCGAACCCTGGCAGGTCCGGCGAGATGATCCGGATGTCCGGCAGCTGCGCGACGATCGGCTCCAGACCGTGGTGATCGCCCCGGAATCCGTGCACCGCCAGGATCGTCGTCGTGGCGTCCACCGGGCCGTAGACCCAGTACCGCGTGGTGCCGCCGAGCAGACCCAGTTCGCGCCGCTCGCGGGGCACGCTGTCGAGCAGGCTGGCATACGGAGAGCGATTCGGCATCCCCTCGATTCTAGGCTTCACCGTGTTTTCAGCATTGCTTCCCCAGGCTCACAGTTTTAGCCAAGCTCAAGCTCCCCGACCCTAGACTTCCGAGGGTGACTTTCACCGCGCCCATCACCCTTCCCGGTCTGACGAATGATCCGCAGTGGTATCGACGCAGTGTCTTCTATGAGGTGATGATCCGGTGCTTCGTCGACAGCAACGGCGACGGCACCGGCGACCTCTCGGGACTCATCTCGAAGCTCGATTACCTGCAATGGCTTGGCATCGACGCCATCTGGCTGCCGCCGTTCTACGCGTCTCCGCTGCGTGACGGTGGCTACGACGTCTCCGACTTCACGGCGATCCTGCCCGAGTTCGGAACGCTCGAGGAGTTCCGGGAGCTCGTCACCAAGGCCCATGAGCGCAACATGCGCATCATCATGGACTTCCCGCTGAACCACACCTCGGATCAGCACGAGTGGTTCCAGCAGTCCCGCTCGGATCCCGAGGGTCCGTACGGCGACTACTACGTGTGGAGCGACACGGACGAGAAGTACGAGAACATCCGGATCATCTTCATCGACACCGAGGACTCCAACTGGGCGTTCGACTCCGAGCGGCGGCAGTTCTTCTTCCACCGCTTCTTCGCCCACCAGCCGGATCTCAACTTCGACAACCCGGCGGTGCACGAGGAGATCCACAACATCGTGCGCCACTGGTTCGACATGGGCGTCGACGGGCTCCGGCTGGACGCCATCCCGTACCTGTACGAGTCGGACGAGGGCAACGGCGAGGGTGAGCCCCCGACGCACGACTTCATCAAGCGTCTCCGCGACATGGTGGACCGCGACTACCCCGGCCGCATCCTCGTCGCCGAGGCCAACCAGTGGCCGCGTGAGGTTGCCGCGTTCTTCGGCACCGACGAGGAGCCGGAGTGCCACATGGCGTTCGACTTCCCCGTCATGCCGCGCATCTTCTACTCGCTCCGGTCCCAGCGCGCCGACGAGCTGGTGCGCATCCTGTCCGAGACGACGGATGTGCCGGCGGGTGCCGCGTGGGGTGTGTTCCTGCGCAACCACGACGAGCTGACGCTCGAGATGGTGAGCGAGGAGTACCGGCAGGCGATGTACGGCTGGTACGCGTACGACCCACGGATGCGGTCGAACATCGGTATCCGGCGCCGGCTCGCCCCACTGCTCGACAATTCCCGGGCCGAGCTCGAGCTGGCGCACGCGCTGCTGTTCGCGCTGCCGGGAAGTCCGTTCCTCTATTACGGCGATGAGATCGGGATGGGCGACAACATCTGGTTGCCCGACCGAGACTCCTCCCGCACGCCGATGCAGTGGACGCCGGACCGGAACGCCGGGTTCTCCACCGCCGACCCCGGCAAGCTGTACCTGCCGGTCGTGCAGTCGCTCGTGTACCACTACAACCAGATCAACGTCGAGTCGCAGCTGGCGCAGTCCCGGTCGCTGCTGCACTGGATCCGGAACGTCATCCATGTGCGGAAGGCGCACCCCACCTTCGGGCTCGGGACGCTTCGGGTGCTGCGCACCAACCACGACTCGGTGCTCGCCTTCGTGCGCGAGTACGAGGGCACCGGCGGCCAGATCGGCGACCCGCCCGAGACGATCCTCTGTGTCTTCAGCTTCGCCCATAACCCGGTGTCGGTGAAGATCGAAGCCACCGAGTTCGCCGGATCGCGCCTCTACGACCTGTTCGGGGGCGGCGAGTTCCCATCCATCGACGAGGACGGCACCGTGCACCTCACGCTCGCGACCCAGTCGTTCTACTGGCTGCACGTCGGCGAGCCGCGGTATCCCCTCGGCCGGATGTAGGCGCCCGTTCGGTCGTTCCGGGGCGAGTCGCCGAGGCGGTGTCTCACCCCGACCCTAGGCTCGCCGCATGGCGCGCCGGTGGTACGAGGAACTCGCGGTTTTCGATCTTGAGACGACGGGGGTTGACGTCGAGTCCTGCCGTATCGTTTCGGCTCACGTGGGCATCCTCGACGCGGCCGGCGAGCTGAAGGAGCAGTGGGACTGGCTTGCGGACCCCGGTGTGGAGATCCCCGACGGCGCCGCCGCCGTGCACGGCATCACCACCGAGCGGGCGCGTGCGGAGGGTCGCCCCGCTGCCGAGGTCGTGGGCGAGATCGTCGCCACGCTCGACGCCATCCTGTTCAGCGGGATGCCGCTCGTCGTCTACAACGCGCCCTACGATCTGACGCTGCTCGACCGCGAGGCGCTGCGACACGGCGTGCTGCCCGTGCACGACCCGAGCCCCGTCATCGACCCGCTGGTGATCGACAAGGCGCTCGACAAGTACCGCCGCGGGAAGCGGACACTGACCGTCGCGTCGGAGGTCTACGGCGTCGAGCTGACCGACGCGCACACCGCGGGCGCCGACGCGGTCGCCGCCGGACGGGTGGCGCAGGCCATCGCTCGCGCCTACGAGGGCACCCTCGCCGTGAACGTGCACGAGCTCCACGCGCTGCAGATCGGCTGGAGCTCCGCCCAGGCGGCGAGCTTCGAGGAGTACATGCGGCGCACCGTCGACCCGGCGTTCACCGCCGTCGGCGAGTGGCCGATGCGCGCGCTCCCGGTTCTTCCGAAGACGCGGAAAGGGCGACCCGCCGAAGCGGATCGCCCAGTTCGCGCGAAGGCGGCGAAGCCGGTGCTCGAGGTCGAGGCGGCCGGCGTCGGCGTCTGAACGAATTCAGCGACCGGAGTCGGTTACGCGCCGAAGCCCTTGAAGCGCTGGTTGAACTTCTCGACGCGGCCGGCGCTGTCGAGGATGCGCTGCTTGCCCGTGTAGAACGGGTGCGACTCGGAGGAGATCTCGACATCGATCACCGGGTAGGTGTTGCCGTCCTCCCACTCGATGGTCTTGTCGCTCGACACGGTCGACCGGGTGAGGAACGTCGCGCCCGAGGCGAGGTCACGGAAGACCACCGGTGCGTAGGCGGGGTGGATGTCAGTCTTCATGGTTCTGGTCCTAGAGATTCCGAGGAGAAGTTTTCGGGAGAACGCCCGACTTCCTAGGCTATCACGCTGATCGGCGACCCGGCGTGCGCTCCACCCCACCCGGGTACGCAGCCCGCGCCGTGTAGCGCCCGTCATCGGCCGTGACGATCAGCTCCAGCCCGAAGGCCTCCCCCAGGCTTTCGGCGGTCAGCACCTCGGCGATGGGCCCGGCCGCGGTGACCTTGCCGTTCCGCAGCAGCAGCAGGTGCGTGAACCCCTGCGGGATCTCCTCGACGTGGTGGGTCACCATGATCATCGCCGGCGCCTCGGGTGCGCTGGCATAGCCGCCGAGCAGGTCGAGCAGCTCCTCACGCGCACCGAGGTCGAGGCTTCCGGCCGGCTCGTCCAGCAGCAGCAGCTCCGGGTCGGTCATCACGGCACGCGCGATCTGCACGCGCTTCTGCTCGCCGTCGCTGAGGTTGCCGAACTTGCGCTCCTCCAGGTGGCCGAGCTTCCACTCGTGCAGCACCCGCTGCGCGCGACGCACATCGAGCGTCTCGTACTCCTCGTTCCAGCGTCCGGTCACCGAGTACGCCGCCGTGAGCACCGAGTCGAGCACCGTCTCCTGCGGCGGGATGCGGCGGGCGAGCGCCGTCGACGCGAACCCGATCCGCGGGCGCAGCTCGAACACATCCGTGCGGCCGAGCGTCGAATCGAGCAGCTCGGCGGTGCCCGACGATGGGTGCATGTTGGCGGAGAGGATCTGCAGCAGCGTGGTCTTGCCTGCACCGTTCGGTCCGAGGATCACCCACCGTTCGTCGCTGGCGACCGTCCACGAGATCGAGTCGAGGATGACGTTGCCGCTCCGGACGACGGAGACATCTGTGAGTCTGAGAACCTCGGCCATGATCTCAAAGCCTATTGCAACGCGCTAGGCCATCACGGAGCGGTAAATGGCCACCGTGCGCTCGGCTATCCTCCCCCACCCGAAGTCCGCCTCCGCCCGTTGGCGCCCGGCCTCGCCCATCCGTTTCGCGGCCACCGGGTCGCTGACCACCTCCGTGAGCGCGGCCGCGAGGTCGGCGACGAAGCGCTCCGGGTCGACTGGGGTTCCAGTGCCGTCCTCGAGCTGCTCGATGGGCACCAGGCGGCCGGTCACACCGTCGTCGACCACCTCCGGGATGCCGCCGGTGGCCGTGCCGACGACCGGTGCGGCGCAGGCCATCGCCTCGAGGTTGACGATGCCGAGCGGCTCGTACACGGACGGGCAGACGAACGTGGTGGCGGAGCTGAGCAGCGCGGCGAGCTCCGGCTGGGAGAGCAGCCGGTCGATCCAGACGACGCCGTTGCGCTCCTGCTGCAGCTGCCGGACGCCCGCCTCGACCTCGGCGAGAATCTCGGGCGTGTCGGGGGCGCCGGCGCAGAGCACCAGCTGCACGTCCTGCGGGAGGCGCGCGGCCGCCTGCAGCAGATACGGCAGACCCTTCTGCCGCGTGATCCGGCCGACGAAGACGACGGACGGGCGGTCCGGGTCGACGCCGAGCGCCCGAACCTCGTCCGGCTTGTCCACGGGCCGCCAGCGGTCCAGGTCGATGCCGTTGTGCACGACGTGCACCTTGGATTCGTCGAGCGCCGGGTAGGAGCGGAGGATGTCCCGGCGCATGCCGTCGCTCACCGCGATGACGGCGTTCGCAGAATGGAACGCGGTGCTCTCGATCCAGCTGGAGATGCGGTATCCGCCGCCCAGCTGCTCCGCCTTCCACGGCCGGAGCGGCTCGAGACTGTGTGCGGTGACGACGTGCGGCACGTCGTGCAGCAGCGCGGCGAGATGCCCGGCCATGTTCGCGTACCAGGTGTGGGAATGCACGACGTCCGCCCCGCCAACATCCTGTGAGATCTGCAGGTCGACGCTCATGGTCGCGAGCGAGGGATTCGCCCCGCTCAGCTGCGCCGGCACGAGGTAGCTGGTGACGCCGGGCTCGTCCCGCGGGGTGCCGAAACAGCGCACCCGCACGTCGATGTCGTAGCGCAAAGCCCGCACCAGTTCGGCCACGTGGACGCCGGCGCCCCCGTACACCTCCGGCGGGTATTCACGGCTGAGAATATCCACTCGCATAAATGCTGACGCTAGTACAGCCAGTTGCCAGCCCCCTACTGTTGTGCCATGTCATCGAAGAAGATATTCGGCATTGTTCTGGCTGGTGGCGAAGGAAAACGCCTCATGCCGCTCACCGCCGACCGGGCAAAACCAGCCGTCCCGTTCGGCGGGGGCTACCGGCTCATCGACTTCGCGCTGTCGAATCTCATCAACTCGGGGCTCCGGCAGGTGGTCGTGCTGACCCAGTACAAGTCGCACAGCCTCGACCGCCACGTGTCGCAGACCTGGCGCCTCTCCGGCATCCTCGGCTCCTATGTCGCGTCGGTGCCCGCGCAGCAGCGTCTGGGCAAGCGGTGGTTCTCCGGATCCGCCGACGCCATCATGCAGAGCCTCAACCTGCTGCGTGACGAGCAGCCGGACATCGTCGTGGTGGTCGGCGCCGACCACGTCTACCGCATGGACTTCGGGCAGATGATCGACGCCCACATCGCCTCCGGCGCCGGGGCGACGGTCGCCGCGATCCGCCAGCCGATCTCGACCTCCGACCAGTTCGGCGTCATCGAGGTGTCCGACGACGACCCGACGCGGATCAAGGCGTTCCTCGAGAAGCCGAAGAACCCGCCCGGTCTCGCAGACGCACCCGACGAGATCCTCGCCTCGATGGGCAACTACGTCTTCGACGCCGACAAGCTCATCGAGGGGGTGCTGCGCGACGGTCAGAACCCGGACTCCGACCACGACATGGGCGGCGACCTCATTCCCGACTTCGTCTCCCGCGGCGACGCCGCCGTCTACGACTTCAAGAACAACGAGGTGCCGGGGTCCACCGACCGCGACCGCTATTACTGGCGGGACGTCGGGACGATCGAGTCGTTCTTCGATGCCCACCAGGACCTCATCTCCACGCTGCCCGTGTTCAACCTCTACAACCGCAAGTGGCCGATCTTCAGCCAGCAGCTGAACTCCCCGCCGGCGAAGTTCGTGCGCGACAGCGAGGGCAGGCTCGGGGAAGTCGTCGACTCGATCGTCTCGCTCGGCTGCGTCGTCTCCGGATCGAGCGTCGTCCGCAGTGTCGTCGGCCCGTGGAGCACCATCACCGGTGGTGCGAAGGTGACCGACACGGTGGCGTTCGAGCGGGTGCGGATCGGGGCGGGCGCCGTGGTGGCGAAGGCTATCCTGGACAAGGACATCGTCATCTGCCCCGGCGCAACCGTGGGCGTCGACCCAGAGCTCGACCGGAGCCGCGGGTTCACGGTCACCGATTCCGGCATCACGATCGTCGGAAAAGGCACTACCGTCAACTGAGCCGAGCGCGAAAGGAACGCCCACCCGAATGGCCCGGTTCCTCGTGGTGCTCGACGTGGACTCGACGCTCATCGAGGACGAGGTGATCGAGCTCCTCGCGGCCGAGGCGGGGTCGCACGACGAGGTGGCGGAGATCACCCGGCAGGCGATGAACGGCATGCTGGACTTCAGTGAGAGCCTGCGCGCCCGGGTGGCGACCCTCGAAGGGCTGCCCGTGTCGGTGCTGGAGACGGTGGGCGAGCGGATCCGGATCACGGACGGCGTGCCAGGGCTCGTCGCGGGCGTTCACGAGGCCGACGGCGCGATCGGTGTGGTCTCCGGCGGGTTCCATGAGCTGCTCGACCCGCTCGCGGAGCGGCTCGGGCTCGACTACTGGCGCGCCAACCGGCTCGGGGTCCGCGACGGCACCCTGGACGGAACCTGCTCCGGCACGATCGTGGACGCCGGAACCAAGGCGGACACCCTGCGGGCGTGGGCGGCGGATGCCGGGATCGGCCTGTCCCGCTGCGTCGCGGTCGGCGACGGCGCGAACGACATGCCGATGATGGAGATCGCCGGACTGTCGGTCGCGTTCGACGCCAAGGCGCCGGTGCGGGACCACGCGGACGTGATCATGGACGTGCGCGACCTCACGCAGGTGCTGCCCCTGCTGGGTCTCCCCCGCTGACGGTCCCTCTCCCGCGAGGTCCCGTTTCGGGCGACTGCGCCCGTTGCGCCGGACGCATCAGTCCGGAACGGGAACTGCGCCGGCGGTCAGTGCCCCATCCCGAGGCCGCCGTCGACGGGAAGGACCGCGCCCGAGATGTAGCCGGCGTCGTCCCCCGCGAGCCAGACGATCACCTTCGCGACCTCGGCTGCGGATGCGAAGCGTCCGGCCGGGATGCTCTTCTTGTACTCGGCCTGCTGCGCTTCCGGAAGCTCCGCCGTCATGTCGGTCTCGATGAAGCCAGGCGCGACCACGTTCGCCGTGATGCCGCGGCCGCCGAGCTCGCGGGTCACCGATCGGGCGAGCCCGACGAGTCCGCTCTTCGATGCGGCGTAGTTGACCTGGCCGGCGCCGCCGAACAGACCTACCACGCTCGAGACCAGGATGATCCGGCCGAACTTCGCCTTCAGCATCCCCTTCGACGCGCGCTTCACCACGCGGAATGCGCCACCCAGGTTCGTGTCGACCACCTGTGTGAAGTCCTCGTCGCTCATCCGCATCAGGAGCATGTCGCGGGTGATGCCGGCATTCGCGACCACCACCTCGACGGGGCCGAGCTCCCGCTCCACCTGCGCGAACGCGGCATCGAGGGCGGCCGCGTCGGTGACATCCGCCCGGACGGTGAGGCTGCCCCGCGGGCCGTCACCGGAGCGGGCGGTGACCGCGACCCGGTGTCCGGCGGCGAGGAACTCCTCCGCGATCGCGAAGCCGATGCCCCGGTTGCCGCCAGTGATGAGAACGGTGCGCGAAGTGGTCACGGCTCCCCAGCCTAATGTCACCGCCGCGGCGTAGGCTTGACGCGAGCATCCCAATGAAACCGCAGGCGATCACCTCTCTCGCTCCTTCACCGGAGGAGGACCGCCGCGCCCGGATGGTGAAGTACTCCATCGCGATGGGCATCCGGCTGGTGTGCATCTTCGCCTGCTTCTTCACCCCCGGCTGGTGGCTGCTGATCCCGGCCGCGGGCGCGATCTTCCTCCCGTACGTCGCCGTGGTGTTCGCCAACGTGAGCATGAAGTCGAAGGACGCCGCCGTGCTCCGCCCGGGCGGGCTGCTCCCCGTCCCGCGGAATCGGGAGAAGTGAAGGGAGTGCACGGATGATGGGCTGGGGCGGCGCGCCCGCGAACCCGAAGTGCTCCCGCGCCGGGTGCACCGCCGACGCGAAGTGGCACGTCAATTGGCGGAACCCGCGCATCCACGATGCCGACCGGGTGAAGATCTGGCTGGCGTGCGATGAGCACCGCGACTACCTCTACGACTACCTCGCCGGGCGGAGCTTCCCGGTCACGATCACGCCGCTCGGCATCTCGGTGGAGTCGCTCCCGCTCGAGTCCGAGGACGCGCAGTGACGGGCTGGCGGTTCGCGCTCTCCCGCCGCTGGTTCGGATACCTCGCCCTCACCGTCGTCTTCGCGGTCGCCTGCGTGCTGCTGAGCCAGTGGCAGTGGGCGCGGAACGCGGAGCGGGCGGACGCGATCGAGCGGGTGGAGCAGAACTACGACCGCAGCCCGGAGGCGCTCCCGGATGTACTCGAGTCGCCGGAGGCGTTCGAGCCCGACGACGAATGGACGCCCGTCCGGATGGCCGGCACCTACCTCGTGGACGAGCAGCTGCTGGTGCGGAACCGCCCGCTGAACGGCGCGCCGGGGTTCGAGGTGCTCACCCCGCTGCTGCTGGAGGACGGCTCGGTCTTCGTCGTCGATCGCGGCTGGCTGCCGACCGGGTCGGATTCGGACCTGCCGGACGAGGTCCCGGAGCCGCCCGTCGGCACCGTCACGGTCGTCGCGCACCTGAAGCCGGGTGAGCCGCCAATCCCCGGCCGATCGGCGCCCGAGGGGCAGATCGCCACCGTGCACCTGCAGGACATCGCCGAGCGGCTCGACCGGACGGTGTACACGGGGGCGTACGGGCTGCTGCAGTCGGAGGACCCGGCACCCGCCGTCGCGCCACGGGCGACGGAGCGTCCGGAGGCCGACCCGGGGCCGCACCTCTCGTACGCGCTGCAATGGGTGCTCTTCGGGCTGCTCGCATTCGTCGCGCTCGTCTGGGCGGTGCGCCAGGAGTACCGGGTCCGGAACGCGGACGCGCCAGAAGAGCGCAAGCGCGCGGAGCAGCGTGCGCAGCGGAACGCCGCCCGTCGCTCCGACGACCAGGAAGAGGACGCGATCCTCGACCTCACCTCGAGGTGACGGTCTTCGGCGAAGGTGACGGGAGCTACGCCAGGGCGATGAGGTCGGCGTAGTCCTTGTTCCAGTGGTCCTCGACCCCGTCCGGGAGGATGAGCACCCGCTCCGGGTTGAGAGCCTCGACGGCGCCCTCGTCGTGACTGACCAGCACCACCGCGCCGCTGTATGCGGCGAGGGCGCCGAGGATCTCCTCGCGGCTGGCCGGGTCGAGGTTGTTCGTCGGCTCGTCGAGCAGCAGCACGTTCGCCGCGGAGACGACCAGCATCGCGAGCGCCAGACGGGTCTTCTCGCCGCCGGAGAGCACACCGGCCGGCTTGTACGCGTCGTCTCCGACGAACAGGAACGAGCCGAGCACCCGGCGCGCCTCGGTCTCGGTGATGTTCGGTGAGGCGGACACCATGTTCTCGAGCACCGTGCGCTTCACGTCGAGCGTCTCATGCTCCTGCGCGTAGTAGCCGATGCGGAGGCCGTGGCCCGGCTCGATCCGCCCCGTGTCCGGCTGGTCGACGCCCGCCAGCATCCGCAGCAGCGTCGTCTTGCCGGCGCCGTTCAGCCCGAGCACGACCACTTTGGAGCCGCGGTCGATCGCGAGGTCCACCGCGGTGAAGATCTCCAGCGACCCGTAGCTCTTGCTGAGGTTCGACGCCATGAGCGGCGTCCGGCCGCAGGGCGCCGGCTCCGGGAAGCGCAGCTTCGCCACCCGGTCAGCCTGCCGCACCTCTTCGAGCCCCGACAGCATCCGCTCCGCCCGCGCCACCATCTGGTGCGCGGCGGCCGCCTTCGACGCCTTCGCGCCGAAGCGCGCCGCCTGCAGCTGCAAGGCGCCGGCCTTCTTCTCGACGTTGGCGCGCTCCTTCTTGCGGCGCTCCTCGTCGGCCTCACGCTGGCGGAGGTACAGCTTCCAGCCCATGTTGTAGACGTCGAGCACCTGCCGGTTGGCGTCGAGGTAGAACACCTTGTTCACGGTCTCCCCGACCAGCTCCACGTCGTGGCTGATCACGATGAAGCCGCCGGAGAAGTTCTTCAGGAACTCGCGCAGCCACACCACCGAGTCCGCGTCGAGGTGGTTCGTCGGCTCGTCGAGGATGAGGGTGTCGGCGTCGGAGAACAGGATGCGGGCCAGCTCGATGCGGCGCCGCTGACCGCCGGAGAGGGTCTTCAACGGCTGGTCGAGGATGCGGTCCGGCAGGCTCAGGTTGCTCGCGATCGACGCCGCCTCCGCCTCCGCCGCGTAGCCGCCGAGCGCCAGGAAGCGGTCGTTGAGCTTGCCGTACTGCTTCATCGCGGCCGAGCTGACCGCCTCGTCGGGAGAGGCCATGTCGAGGGAGGCCTGATGCATCCCGAGCACCAGCTTGCCGAGGCCCCGGGCATCGAGGATGCGGGTGCGAGCCAGCTCCTCCGGGTCGCCGCTGCGGGGATCCTGCGGCAGGTAGCCGATCTCACCGGACCGATCGATGCGGCCACCCGACGGCTGCAGCTCGCCCGCCAGGGTCTTCGTCAGCGTCGTCTTTCCGGCGCCGTTCCGGCCGACGAGACCGATCTTGTCGCCCCGGTCGACGCGGAAGTTGACGCCCTCCATCAGGAGCCGGGCACCGACCCGGATCTCGAGATCGTGCACGTTCAGCACAGGCGTCGTCCAATTCTTCCGTCGTCTCTCGACAACGAGGGGGTGGGGGATCAGCCAGATAGTCTACTTGCCATGTCGAACCCCTCCCTCGCGCTCCGCCGCCCAACGCTCGTCGATCGTGTTCTCTCCCGGGGGCTCGCGACCGACATCGCGCTCGTCACGGCGGGAGCCGCGCTGACGGCGGGAGCCGCCCAGCTGGCCGTGCCGCTGTGGCCGGTGCCGATCACGGGGCAGACGCTCGCGGTGCTGGTGGTGGGCGGCGCGCTCGGCGCGGTGCGCGGCGCGCTGTCGATGGTGCTCTACGCGGTGGTCGGGCTCGCCGGCCTGCCGGTCTTCAGCGACGGCGCATCCGGGATCAGCGTGATCGCCGGCCCGACCGGCGGATACATCGTCGGCTTCATCTTCGCGGCGGCGCTCACCGGGTGGCTGGCCGAGCGCAAGTGGGATCGCAAGCTCCTGCGCGGTGCGCTCGCGTTCGCCGCAGGCACGGTCGTGACCTTCGCGTTCGGCCTGCCGTGGCTGTCGTTCGCGCTGCAGGCGAATCTGCAGCAGACGCTGGAGTGGGGCCTTTACCCGTTCATTCTCGGCGGGATCGTGAAGGCGCTGCTCGCCGCCGGCATTCTGCGCGGCGCCTGGGGCGTCGTCTCCTGGGCGGACTCCCGCAAACAGGGCTGACGCTCCCTCCCGTTCCGCCGGACTGCAGGACGAAGGAGAACCATGGGCGACGTCACGCCGACCCGCATCATCCTCGACACCGACCTCGCCATGGGCGTGCCCGGCTCGGACATCGACGATGGGTTCGCGCTGGCGCTGGCTCTCGCCGAGCCGGCGATCCAGCTCGAGCTGGTCACGACGGTGAACGGCAACGCCGACGTCGAGAGCGGGTCGCTGCTGAGCGGTGAGCTGCTCGAACGACTGGGCTTCCCCGACGTGCCGGTCGTGCAGGGCGCCGCCGCCCCACTCGTCTTCCCGGACAAGCGACGCGGCGCACCCGACCACATCCGCGAGCGGTTCGGGCATCGGCTCCCCCGTCCCGGCTACGCTGCCGCCGAGCTCGCCGCCCGTGCCGCCGCGGAGCCCGGCGAGGTCACGATCGTCGCCATCGGGCCGCTCACGAACCTCGCGGCCGCGCTCAGCCTGGACCCCGACTTCGCGACCAACGTCCGCGAGATCGTCGTCATGGGCGGCATCTATCTCGGGCACACCAACCGGGCCGGGATGCCGGGCGAGTTCAACTTCTGGGTCGACCCGGAGGCCGCCGACGCCGTGTTGCGGTCGGGCGCCCGGATCCGGCTCGTCGGTCTCGATGTGACCCTGCAGGTGCAGCTCACCCGGCGGGACGCGGAGGAGCTGCGGGCGGGCGAGAGCACGTTCGGTTCGTTCGCCGGCGAGTACACACTCGGCTGGATCGAGCACCTCGCGCGGACCAACCCCGGCGACCCGCAGGCGGCGGAATCCTGTGCCATGCACGACCCGCTGGCCGTCGCGGCCGTCGTGCGCCCCGAGCTGCTCACCTGGCGAGACGCGCACGTCGCCGTGGTGACAGGTCCCGGCATCGCCCGTGGTGTCGCCGTCGCCGACTTCCTCGTCACCGACACGGCTCCGAGCCCGAACGTGAGCGTCGCGGTGGACGTCGACGTCGATGCCTTCCGCTCCTACTTCCTGGCGCGCATCTCCTCGATCTGACGCTGCTAGATCACGCCGAGGGCGAGCATCGCGTTCGCAACGCGGGTGAAGCCGTCGATGTTGGCGCCCAGCACGTAGTTGCCGGGCGCGCCGTACTCCTCCGCGGTGGTGGCGCAGTCCTCGTGGATGCCGACCATGATCTCCTGCAGCCGCGCCTCGGTGTGCTCGAACGACCAGGAGTCCCGGGACGCGTTCTGCTGCATCTCCAGGGCGCTGGTCGCGACGCCGCCGGCGTTCGCCGCCTTGCCCGGTCCGAAGAGCACGCCGGCTTCGCTGAAGAGCCGCGCCGCCTCCGGCGTGGACGGCATGTTGGCGCCCTCGGCGACGGCCAGGAGGCCGTTCTCGGTCAGCACCTTGGCATCCGCCTCGTTCAGCTCGTTCTGCGTCGCGCACGGGAGCGCCACGTCCACGCGCGTCGTCGAAGTCAGGCTCCAGATGGTTGCGCCGGTGCGGTAGTCGGATGCGTTCCCCCGCGCCTCCGCATACGCCGACAGCCGACCGCGGCGCACCTCCTTGACCTCCTGCAGCAGGTCGAGGTCGATGCCGCCGTCGTCGAACACCACCCCGGACGAGTCGGAGCAGGCGACCACGGTGCCGCCGAGCTGATGCACCTTCTGGATGGCGTAGATCGCGACGTTCCCCGATCCGGACACCAGCACGCGCTTGCCCTCGAACGACTCGCCCCGGGTCTTCAGCATCTCGTCGGCGAAGTAGACCGCGCCATAGCCGGTCGCCTCGGGACGAACGAGCGAGCCACCCCAGCCGACGCCCTTGCCGGTGATGACGCCCGACTCGTAGCGATTGGTGATGCGCTTGTACTGGCCGAAGAGGTAGCCGATCTCACGGCCGCCGACCCCGATGTCGCCGGCCGGCACATCGGTGTGCTCGCCGAGGTGCCGGTACAGCTCCGTCATGAACGACTGACAGAACCGCATGACCTCGCCGGTGGACTTCCCCTTGGGATCGAAGTCGCTGCCGCCCTTCCCGCCGCCGATGGGCATTCCGGTGAGCGCGTTCTTGAACACCTGCTCGAAGCCGAGGAACTTGATCGTGCCGAGGTACACCGAGGGGTGGAACCGCAGGCCGCCCTTGTACGGGCCGAGCGCCGAGTTGAACTCGACCCGGAAGCCGCGGTTGATCTGCACGCGGCCCTGGTCGTCGGTCCACGGGACCCGGAAGATGATCTGCCGCTCGGGCTCGCACATCCGCTCCAGGATCGACGCCTCGGCGTACTCGGGGTGCCGGCTGAGCACCGGCCCGAGCGATTCGAACACCTCCCGGGCGGCCTGGTGGAATTCCGCCTCACCGGGGTTGCGGCGAAGGACCAGGTCGAAGACAGGCTGGATGCGGGCGTCGAGTTGCGACATTGCGGGTGCGGCTTTCTGGGTCAGCGCATGCATGCGAGCGAACCGGACCGCGAGTCGCGGCCGGGTGGATGGATCTGGCCGAGCGCTCGCTAGATCGCGAAGCCGAGGGCGCGCATCATCTCGCGCCCGTCATCCGTGATCCGCTCGGGACCCCATGGCGGCATCCACACCCAGTTGATGCGGAACCGCTCCACGACTCCGTCGAGCGACTGTGCCACCTGCTCCTCGATCACGTCGGTGAGCGGGCAGCCGGCCGAGGTCAGGGTCATGCTGAGGATGAGCGCATCGTTCTCCTCGTCCCAGGTGAGGTCGTAGACGAGGCCCAGATCGACGATGTTGACCCCGAGCTCGGGGTCCATGACGTCTTTCAGCGCTTCCTCGACCTGGTCGAAGAGCTGCGGTTCGAGAGCGACCGGCATGAGAGTCAGCCTACGCTCGTCCCGTTGAGATAGCGATCGTAGCCCTCTTCCTCGAGCCGCTCGGCGAGCTCGGGGCCGCCCTCCTCCGCGATCCGGCCGTCGACGAAGACGTGCACGAAGTCGGGGTGGATGTAGCGGAGGATGCGGGTGTAGTGGGTGATCAGCAGGATGCCGAGGCCGGTGCTGGCCTTCGCGCGGTTCACGCCCTCCGAGACCACCTTCAGCGCGTCGACGTCGAGGCCGGAGTCGGTCTCGTCGAGCACGGCGAACTTCGGCTTCAGCAGCTCGAGCTGCATGATCTCGTGGCGCTTCTTCTCTCCGCCCGAGAAGCCCTCGTTGACGTTGCGCTCCGCGAACGTCGGGTCCATCCGGAGGTCGGTCATGTGGGTGCGGAGGTCCTTGATCCAGCTGCGGATCGGCGGCGCCTCCCCGTCGATGGCGGTCTTCGCGGTCCGCAGGAAGTTCGACACCGTGACGCCGGGGATCTCGACCGGGTACTGCATGGCGAGGAACATCCCGGCGCGGGCGCGCTCGTCGACGCTCATCGCCAGCACGTCCTCACCGTCGAGGGTGATGGTGCCGCCGTCGACCTGGTAGCGCGGGTGACCGGCGATCGTGTAGGCGAGGGTGGACTTGCCGGAGCCGTTCGGGCCCATGACGGCGTGGATCTCGCCCTCGTTGATGGTGAGATCGACGCCCTTCAGGATGGGCTTCGGGCCGGAGTCGGTGGCGATGCTGACCTGCAGATCGCGGATTTCAAGTACGGACATGGGATTCCTCGTGAGGTCGGGTCAGCGTCCCGCGCCGCTGGGCACGGTGACGCTCGGGTCGATGAGCACGTCGTCGCCGTCGAGGGTGACGACGTAGACGGGGACGGGTTCGTACGCGGGCAGGGTGAGCGGCTTGCCGGTGGTGAGTGAGAACTTGGAGCCGTGGGCCCAGCATTCGAGGGTGTCATCCTCGACGAATCCCTCGCTCAGGGAGATGTCGCCGTGGGTGCAGGTGTCGCCGATGGCGTGCACCGTCCCGGCGGAGTCGAGCACGACCGCGATCGGCACACCGTCCACCTCGACGCGCTTCGCGGTGTCCGGCGCGAGCTCGGAGAGGGAGCAGACCTTCGTGGCCGGCACTACTTCGTCCCCACTGCTTCGAGCTCCGCCTCGATGGCCACCTCGAGCCGGGCCTCGAGCTCGGGCTGGCCGATCTTCTGCACGATCTCGGCGAGGAAGCCGAGCACCACCAGCCGACGGGCCTCCGCCTCCGGGATGCCGCGGGAGGCCAGGTAGAACAGCTGCTCGTCGTCGAACCGCCCGGTGGCGCTGGCGTGACCGGCACCGGCGATGTCGCCGGTCTCGATCTCCAGGTTCGGGATGGAGTCGGCTCGGGTGCCGTCGCTGAGCACCAGGTTGCGGTTCTGCTCGTAGCTGTCGGTGCCGGGGGCGGTGCGGCCGATCAGCACGTCGCCGACCCAGACGGTGCGGGCGCCATCACCGTTCAGTGCGCCCTTGTACGCCACGCGGCTGCGGGTGTGCGGCGCATCGTGGTGGACGTACACGCGCTGCTCGAGGTGCTGCTTCGCGTCGGCGAAGTACACGCCGAAGAGCTCCCCGTCCGCGCCCTCTTCCGCGAGGTGCGCGGAGGGGTTCACGCGGACCACCTTGCCGCCGAGGCTGACGACGATGTGCTTGAGGTATGCGCCGTGGCCGACCCGTGCGAAGTGGCTGGCGAGGTGCAGTGCGTCGTCGTCCCACTCCTGCACAGACACCACGGTGAGGCGGGCGCCGTCCTCGACGACGATCTCGACGTTCTCGGTGAGGTGTGCTGTGCCGGTGCTCTGCAGGATGACGAGGCCGTCGGTGTTGGGCTTCGCGGTGATCACGGTGTGCGCGGCACGAGGGCTGTCGCCCAGCGCCGCGCGCGTGATCGTGAGCGGCTGGGTCGATTCGGCTTCGATCGTGACGGCGAGGGCCTTCTCGAAGCTCGACCAGGCGTTCGCGGCGGCGCGCTCCTCACTGGTTCCGGCGCGCCCGATGCGCTCGTCATCCCGGCCGATCCACTCGACGGTGACGCCCGGCTGCTGCACGGTGGAGACCTCGTACGGCGAGCCGTCGAGCAGCCCGTCGATCAGCGCGGTCAGCAGCGGGACCGGGGTGAGCTTCCACTCCGCCTCCCGGCCGGTGACGGGCGGGAAGTCGGCGTGGTTCTTCGACGCGAACCGCTCGGCGCGGGACTGCACCGGAACGGCGCCATGGCTGTGCTTCGTCAACCCGTGCTGCGCCGGGTCGACGGTCGTGGCGGTCGTCGCTGTGTCGGTCGGCATTGCGGCGACTCGTCCTTTCATCGTTCGGGCGGGCGTCGTTTGGCCCCGGCTCAACCGACGCTGCCTTCCATGCTCATCTCGATGAGCTTGTTCAGCTCGAGCGCGTACTCCATCGGCAGCTCTCGGGCGATCGGCTCGATGAAGCCGCGGACGATCATGGCCATCGCCTCGTCCTCGGGGAGCCCGCGGGACTGCAGGTAGAACAGCTGCTCCTCGCTCACCCGCGAGACGGTCGCCTCGTGGCCGAGCTGCACGTCGTCCACCCGGATGTCGATGGCCGGGTAGGTGTCGGAGCGCGAGATGGTGTCGACGAGCAGCGCGTCGCATCGGACCGTGTTGGCGGAGTGATGCGCCTTCTCGTCGACCCGGACCTCACCGCGGTAGCCGGCACGGCCCCCGCCGCGGGCGATCGACTTGGAGACGATCGACGACGTCGTGTACGGCGCCATGTGGATCATCTTCGCGCCGGCGTCCTGGTGCTGGCCTGGGCCGGCGAACGCGACGGAGAGGGTCTCGCCCTTGGCGTGCTCCCCCATCAGGAAGATCGACGGGTACTTCATCGTCACCTTGGAGCCGATGTTGCCGTCGATCCACTCCATCGTCGCGCCCTCGGCGGCCGTGGCACGCTTCGTGACGAGGTTGTAGACGTTGTTCGACCAGTTCTGGATGGTCGTGTAGCGCACGCGCGCGTTCTTCTTCACGATGATCTCGACGACCGCGGAGTGCAGCGAGTCGGACTTGTAGATCGGCGCGGTGCAGCCCTCGATGTAGTGGACGTAGCTGCCCTCGTCCGCGATGATGAGCGTCCGCTCGAACTGGCCCATGTTCTCGGTGTTGATGCGGAAGTAGGCCTGCAGCGGGATCTCGACGTGCACGCCCGGCGGCACGTAGACGAAGGAGCCGCCGGACCAGACGGCCGTGTTCAGCGCGGCGAACTTGTTGTCGCCGGACGGGATGACAGTGCCGAAGTACTCCTTGAAGAACTCGGGGTGCTCCTTCAGGGCCGTGTCGGTGTCCATGAAGATGACGCCCTGGTCCTCCAGCTCCTTCTGGATCTGGTGGTACACGACCTCGGACTCGTACTGCGCGGCGACGCCGGAGACCAGGCGCTGCTTCTCCGCCTCCGGGATTCCGAGACGGTCGTAGGTGTTGCGGATGTCCTCAGGCAGGTCCTCCCAGCTCTGGGCCTGCTGCTCCGTCGAGCGGACGAAATACTTGATGTTGTCGAAGTCGATGCCCGACAGGTCGGCGCCCCACTGCGGCATGGGCTTCATCTCGAAGAGCTTGAGCGCCTTGAGGCGGTTCTTCAGCATCCACTCCGGCTCATTCTTGAGGCGGGAGATGTCGGTGACCACGTCGGGCCCGATGCCACGCCGAGCGGACGCACCAGCGGTGTCGGAATCGGCCCAGCCGAATTCATACTGTCCGAGGTTGGCGAGTTCGGGGCGGTCGATCAGGACGTCTGACATGAATACCTCTTTCCTACCGAGAACAACCGATCTGGCTGGCGCGGCATTCCACGAACAGCCTCGTCAGCCGGGAAATGGTGTCAATGCGTGCTGTCCGGTACGCCTGCCTAGACTGAAACAGGACGCCGTGAAAGAACATCTCGGGCGGCGTCATCGACATCCCGGCTGCGTGTCCGTGAACCGGACGATTCTACAGGGCTTCGCCGGGAACGGAATGAGAGGGCAGCAACCGTGACCGAAGCGGCCACCCGCAGCGCGAGTGGGGTCGAGCGATTCCGCGCCTGGCTTCCCCGCACGGTGGACCGCCGGGTGCGGCTGCTGGCCTGGCTGTCGCTGGCATCCCAAGTGCTCATCGTCGCGACTGGCGGCGCGGTGCGGCTGACCGGATCGGGGCTCGGCTGCCCGACCTGGCCCTTGTGCACCGCTGAGTCGATCGTCGCGACGCCCGAGATGGGCATCCACGGGGTGATCGAGTTCGGGAACCGCCTGCTGACGTTCGTGCTGATCGTGATCGCGGCGGCGATGTTCCTGGCCGTCTCGCAGTTCCGTCGGGAGCGCCCCGAGCTCTTCCGGTTGTCACTGGCGCTCGGCTTCGGCATCATCCTGCAGGCTGTCGTGGGTGGGTTCACGGTGTGGCTGAACCTGCATCCGGGTGCCGTCGGGGTGCACTTCATGATCTCGGTCGTGCTGGTGGCGCTCGCGACGGTGCTGGTCTACCGGGCGACGTACGGACCGCGCGGTGCGCGGAACGCACCGAATGGGCTGGTGATCGCCACGCATCTGCTCACCGGCGTGGCGGCCGTGGCGATCTACATGGGGGTGCTCACCACCGGTGCGGGACCGCATGCGGGCGATGAGCTCAGCGCCCGCAACGGCCTGGATCCGGCGATCATGCAGCACCTGCACGCGTGGCCGGGCTACGCGATGCTGGCGCTCGCGGTGCTCGTCGCGGTGTGGGCGCGGCTCGCCGAGCGTGACCGCACCTTCCGCTTCTCCGGGTGGCTGATCGTCGCGATGCTGGCGCAGATCGCGGTCGGCATCACCCAGTCCCGCACGGGCCTCCCCGAGCTTCTGGTCGGCGTCCACATGGTCCTCGCCTGCGTCCTCGCCTCCCTTACCGCAGCCGTAGTCCTCTCCCTCCGCCGCTAACCGCTCCCCCGACCCCGCCGTTTGCGGACTTCGGTGCGTGTCCGGGCTCCGGCACCCACCGAAGTCCGCAAGTGTGGGCCTGGGGATAACCACGCGGCTTGTGGATTCCGGGCACAAGGTCCCACGGGTGCCGAGAATGCCGGAATGAGGCCAGTTGACTGCCGGCGCTGCGGAGTCGCATGACGCGCCGCGCGCCACTTCCCGAGGGCATCGAGCCCGAACGTTTCCTCGCCCGCGACGCGCGCGCCGCCGGGTCGACGTCCGATCGCCTACGCGCGGCGGATCTCTCGCGCCCGTTCTGGGGTGTCCGCACGGCCCGGCCTGCCGAAAGCACGGCCGACCGATGTCGTGCGCTTGCCCTTCGGCTACCGGCCGAGGGGTGTTTCTCCCACTCCACCGCCGCGATCCTCTTCGGCGCACCTCTTCCGTCCCGGCTGGAGGGGGCACCCGGTCTGCACGTCACCGTTCCGCGGGGCCAGCGCGCGATGGACGCCGCTGGGGTGGTGGGCCACCAATTGACGCTGAGCGACTCGGATGTCGGCACGGTGTTGGGGCTCCCCGTCACGAAGCCCGCGAGGACTTGGTGTGATCTGGCATCGTTGCTGTCCCTCGCCGAGCTCGTTGCCGTTGGGGATCACCTGCTCGGCCGCGGCGCGCCGTTGGTGAGCCGGCACGAACTCGCGGCGGCGTCCGTTCGGTATGCGAGTAGCCGGGGTGCGCGCACGCGGCGTGCGGCACTGCCGCTCTTGAGCGCCCGAGCCGAATCGCCGGCGGAGTCCCGGCTGCGGGTCCTCCTCGTCACGGCCGGGTACGCCGATCTGGTGGTGAACGAACCGGTGTACGACAAGGCTGGGCGGTTCCTGGCCCGACCGGACCTCCGTTTCCGGCACGTCCCGGTGATTCTCGAGTACGAGGGCGACCACCACCGATCCGACAAGGCGCAGTGGCGCAAGGACATCGCGCGTGTCGAGCGCCTTCAGTCTCATGGCTGGCACGTGGTGCGCGTCACAGCAGATGACCTTGCGAATCCTTCAGCGCTGCTCCGACGCCTGCGCTCGTTGCTCAGCCAGCTGTAGCCCTCTCAGTTGCGGGCTTCGGTGGGTGTTCGGTGCTGAGGACCCACCGAAGTGCGCAAGTGGCGACTCCGGGGGTGGGGTTAGAAGGGGAGGAGGGGGTCGATGCCGACGGCGACGAAGAGGAGGGTGAGGTAGGTGATGCTGGCGTGGAAGACGCGCATCGGCTTCGGGTCTCTGGCGCGGATCGCCTCCGAGTACAGGCGGTGGCTCTCGTAGACGAACCACGTGCCGGTGATCACCGCCACCAGCGAGTAGACGACGCCCATGCCGGCCACCGGGATGAGCAGCAGCGAGCATGCGACCGTCGCCCACGCGTACAGGACCACCTGCAGTCCCACCAGTGAGCGCCCGCGCACCACCGCGAGCATCGGCACGCTGGCCGCCTCGTAGTCGTCGCGGTACTTCATCGACAGCGGCCAGTAGTGCGGCGGCGTCCACAGGAAGACCACGGCGAAGAGGATCCAGGCGGGCCAGTCGAGCGAACCGGTGACTGCCGCCCAGCCGATGATCACCGGGAAGCACCCGGCGATCCCGCCCCAGATGATGTTCTGCTCGGTCCGGCGCTTCAGCACGAGGGTGTAGATCAGCACGTAGAACGCGATCGCGCCGGCGGAGAGGGCGGCGGCCAGCCAGTTCACGAACACGGCGAACCACACCGTCGACCCGACCGCGGTGATCCAGGAGAACGCGAGCGCCTCCCCCGGGCTCAGCTCACCGGTGACGAGCGGCCGGCGCTTCGTCCGGTGCATCACCATGTCGATGTCGCGGTCGAGATACATGTTGAACGCCGCCGCGCTGCCCGCGCTCATCGCCCCACCGACCAGCGTCGCCAGCACGAGCCACACGTCCGGGATCCCGTTCGCCGCGAGGACCATGACCGGCAGCGTCGTCACGAGCAGCAGCTCCATGACCCGCGGCTTCGTCAGGGCGACGTAGGCCTTGACCTTCCGCAAGAGCCCTGCCGGCGCGGGGCGTACGCGGGAAGTGGCAAGAACGTCCATTGCTCCTCTTCACGTCCCGATTGCTCCGGCCAGTCTAGCGACCGGCGACACGCCGCTCCGGCCCAGGGCCGCAGAGTCGTCCCGGACGCCGTTCGGCGGGCTCGAAGCGAACTGTAACCTCCCGGTAATCCGGGAGGTGCACTCCCTATACTTGACCCTGGCTTGCCAGCCGATGAGCGATGCCAGACCGCGGATGCCCGTGGCCGCATCGCTGCCGGCCGGACCGACGACGATCGCGGTGAGCCCGTCCATGCGGGCGCCTTCGTGATCGATCGGCATCCGCTTCTCGCGAAGAAGGGTCAGCAACTCAGTGGCAGCTCTGCAATGGGATTCCGTCGACAGCAAGGCGGTCGACACGGCGAGAATGCTCGCCGCCGACGCCGTCGAGAAGGTCGGGAACGGGCATCCCGGAACCGCGATGAGCCTCGCGCCCGCCGCGTACCTGCTCTTCCAGAAGGTCATGAAGCGCGATCCCAAGGACCAGGACTGGCTCGGCCGCGACCGCTTCATCCTCTCCGCGGGCCACAGCTCGCTGACGCAGTACGTGCAGCTCTACCTCGGCGGCTACGGCCTTGAGCTCGACGACCTGAAGGCGCTGCGCACCTGGGGCTCGAAGACCCCGGGTCACCCCGAGTATCACCACACCGACGGGGTCGAGATCACCACCGGCCCGCTCGGCCAGGGCCTCGCCTCCGCGGTCGGCTTCGCCTACGCGGCCCGCTACGAGCGTGGCCTGCTCGACCCCGAGGCTCCGGAGGGCACCAGCCCCTTCGATCACCACATCTTCGTGATCGCCAGCGACGGCGACATCCAGGAGGGTGTCACCAGCGAGGCCGGCTCCCTTGCCGGTCATCAGCAGCTCGGCAACCTGGTCGTGATCTACGACGCCAACCAGATCTCCATCGAGGACGACACGGACATCGCCTTCACCGAGGATGTCGCGAAGCGCTACGAGGCGTACGGCTGGCACGTGCAGACGGTCGACTGGAAGAAGACCGGAGAGTACGTCGAGGACGTCCAGGAGCTGCACGCCGCGATCGAGGCTGCGAAGGCGGAGACCGGCAAGCCGTCGATCATCGTGCTGAAGACGATCATCGGCTGGCCCGCGCCGAACAAGCAGAACACCGGCAAGGCCCACGGATCCGCCCTCGGCGCCGAGGAGATCGCCGCCACCAAGGAGATCCTCGGGATGGACCCCGAGAAGACCTTCGAGGTCAGCGACGAGGTGCTCGAACGCACCCGCGGCGCCGTCGAGCGCGGCGCCGAGCAGCGGGCTCAGTGGCAGAAGGAATTCGACGCCTGGGCGGCCGCCAACCCGGAGCGCAAGGCGTTCCTCGACCGGCTCCTGACCGGCGAGCTTCCGGATGGCGTCGACGAGGCACTGCCGGTCTTCGAGCCGGGCAAGGACATAGCCACCCGTGCGGCGTCCGGCAAGGTGCTCAACGCGCTGGCCGGGGTCATCCCGGAGCTGTGGGGCGGATCCGCCGACCTCGCCGAGTCGAACAACACCACCATCGAGTCGGCGGCCTCGTTCGTGCCGAGTGAGCACTCCACCGCGCATTGGACCGGCAACCCGAACGGCCGCGTGCTGCACTTCGGCATCCGCGAGCACGCGATGGCGGCGATCCTCAACGGCATCGTGCTGCACGGCCGCACCCGGGCGTTCGGCGGCACGTTCCTCATCTTCAGCGACTACATGCGCCCGGCGGTGCGTCTGGCCGCGCTGATGAAGGCGCCGTCGATCTTCGTCTGGACCCACGACTCGGTCGCTCTCGGCGAGGACGGCCCGACGCACCAGCCGGTCGAGCACCTCACCGCGCTCCGCGCGATCCCGGGCCTCGACGTGGTTCGCCCCGGCGACGCCAACGAGGTCGCCTGGGCGTGGAAGACGATGCTCGAGCGCCGGGTGGGGCCCGCCGGAATCGCGCTCACCCGTCAGCCCATCCCGGTGTTCCAGCGCGGGGACGGCGACGCGGAGGGCGACACGTTCGCTTCGGCGAAGAACGTCGCGAAGGGCGCCTACGTCCTCGCAGAGGCGCCCGGCGGCACCCCCGACGTGATCCTTCTCGCGGCGGGATCGGAGCTGCAGATGGCGGTGGAGGCCCGTGAGGTGCTGCGCGGCGAGGGCATTTCCGCCCGCGTCGTCTCGGTGCCGTGCCAGGAGTGGTTCGAGGAGCAGACGCCTGAGTACCGAGAGTCGGTGCTCCCGGCGGCGGTGAAGGCGCGCGTATCCGTCGAGGCCGGCCTCGCGCTCACCTGGAAGCCCTACGTCGGCGACGCGGGCCGCAGCGTCTCGATCGAGCACTTCGGCGCGTCCGCCGACTACAAGACCCTGTTCCGTGAATTCGGAATGACCACCGATGCGGTCGTCTCGGCCGCGAAGGAGACGCTGTCCTCCAAGTAGGCGGCGGAAGGAAGCACGATTATGACTGACATCAAGCAGACCACCTCCCCCACGGCGAAGCTCTCCGAGCTCGGCGTCTCGATCTGGCTCGACGACCTGTCCCGCGAGCTGCTCCGCTCCGGCGGCCTGCAGCGCCTCGTCGAGGAGCGGAACGTCGTCGGCGTGACCACCAACCCGACGATCTTCGCGTCCGCGCTCGCCAAGGGCGAGTCGTACGACGCCCAGGTCGCGGAGCTCGCGAAGTCCGGCAAGAGCGTCACGGAGGCCGTGTTCGAGATCACCACCGCCGACGTCGCCGAGGCCGCGGACATCCTCCGCCCGATCTACGACCGCACGAACGGCTTCGACGGCCGCGTGTCGATCGAGGTCGAGCCGAACCTCGCCAACGACGCCTCGGGCACCGTGGCCGAGGCCAAGCAGCTGTGGGAGAAGATCAGCCGCCCGAACGTGATGATCAAGATCCCGGCCACCGTCGAGGGCCTCGAGGCCATCACGGAGGCGATCGCCGCCGGCATCAGTGTGAACGTGACGCTGATCTTCAGCCTCGAGCGGCACCGCGAGGTCATCAACGCCTACCTGGCCGGTCTCGAACGGGCGCGGGAGGCAGGCATCGACCTGTCGACGATCCACTCCGTCGCGTCGTTCTTCGTGTCGCGTGTCGACACCGAGATCGACAAACGCCTCACCGCGATCGGCACCGACGAGGCGCTGGCGCTGAAGAGCAAGGCGGGCGTCGCCAACGCCCAGCTGGCGTACCAGGTGTTCCGGGAGGCGTTCGCCACCGAGCGAGCGCTCGATCTTCTGGAGAGCGGCGCCAACGTGCAGCGCCCGCTCTGGGCGTCCACCGGTGTCAAGGACCCGAGCCTGCCTGACACCTTGTACGTCACCGAGCTGACCGTCGCGCAGGTCGTCAACACGATGCCCGGCAAGACGCTCGAGGCCACCTTCGACCATGGCGTCATCGAGGGAGACCAGGTCACCGGTTCCTACGACGAGGCCAATCGCATCCTGGATGCGATCGGCGCGCTCGGGATCTCCTACGAGGAGGTGACGGCACAGCTGGAGCGCGAAGGCGTCGAGAAGTTCGTCGTCTCCTGGAACGAGCTGCTCGACACCGTCACCGCCGCGCTCGAGGCCGCTGAGCCCGGGACCGCACAGGACCAGGCGCAGCAGTGAACATGCGGATCAACGTCTCCGGTGCCGCGGCGGATGCCGTGGCCCGGGTCGTCCCGCAACTCGTCAACGACCTCGTCGCGAGCCGCATCACCGCCCAGGACCCCACCCTGTGGGGCCCCGAGGCGGAGGAGGAGGCGTCGAAGCGGCTCGGCTGGGTCGAGGCCGCTGTCGTCTCCCAGCCGCTCGTCCGCGAGATCCTCGCGCTTCGGGACGAGCTGTCGCGCAAGGGCGTCGACCACATCCTGCTCGGCGGGATGGGCGGCTCGTCCCTCGCCCCGGAGGTCATCACGCGCACCTTCGGCGTGGAGCTGACCGTGCTCGACTCCACGGAGCCCGGCCAGGTGCTCAGCGCACTGAACGACCGGCTGGAGTCCTCGGCGCTCGTCATCTCCTCGAAGTCCGGTTCGACGGTGGAGACCGACAGCCAGAAGCGCGCCTTCGAGCAGGCGTACCGGGATGCCGGCATCGACCCGCTGGAGCGGATCATCGTCGTCACCGACCCGGGCAGCCCGCTGGACTCGGCGGCCCGGGCGGACGGCTACCGCGTCTTCAACGCCGACCCGAATGTCGGCGGCCGCTACTCGGCGCTCACCGCCTTCGGTCTTGTGCCCTCCGGGCTCGCCGGCGTCGACATCCAGGAGCTGCTGCACGAGGCAGAGGCGATCGCCCTCGAGCTCGCACAGGACTCCCCCGACAACCCTGGTCTGATCCTCGGCGCGGCGATGGCCGGCACCGAGCCGCTCAAGGACAAGCTCGGCATCGTCGCCGACGGCACCCACATCGTCGGCTTCGCCGACTGGGCCGAGCAGCTCATCGCCGAGTCGACCGGCAAGAACGGCAAGGGCATCCTGCCCGTCGTGCTCGAACCCGACTCCCCCGAGCTGTCGATCGGCGTGCCGGACCTGCAGATCGTCCGGCTCGTCGGCACCTGGGACGACACCCGCGACGTCGCCGATGGCGAGCTGGAGGTCACCGGCTCCCTCGGCGCACAGCTGATGGTGTGGGAGTACGCCACGGCAGTCGCCGGGGTCCTCCTCGGCGTGAACCCGTTCGACCAGCCCGATGTCGAGGCGGCGAAGATCGCCGCAAGAGGGCTGCTCGACGCCCGCCCGGAGCCGACCGCCCCCGCCTTCACCGAGCAGGGCATCGAGGTGCGCGGCACCATCGACGTCGTCTCCGGCGCGACCACGCTGAAGGATGCGCTGAACGCGCTCCTGGCCGAGGTGGGCACCGACGGCTACGTGTCGGTCCAGGCCTACCTCGACCGCATCGCGAACCCAGGCCTCCTCGAGCTGCGTGACCTGATCGCCGAGAAGACGGGACGTCCGGTGACGTTCGGCTGGGGACCGCGCTTCCTGCATTCCACGGGCCAGTACCACAAGGGCGGTCCCGCCACCGGTGTGTTCCTGCAGCTCCTCGGCTCGCCGCAGCGGGATCTCGAGATCCCCGGAAGGCCTTTCACCTTCGGGCAGCTCATCACGGCGCAGGCCGCCGGCGACGCGAGCGTGCTCGCCGAGCACGGCCGTCCGGTGCTGGCGCTGACCCTGACCGACCCGCGGTCGGCGCTGGACGCGCTCCGCGGGGTCCTGAGATAGCCGGAAGACGCCAGTAGAGATTCATGCCTGTAGAGATTTCCGCGGACTTCAACCCACTCCGGCTGCCGAGCGATCGGCGGCTGAATCGCATCGCCGGTCCCAGCGGCCTCATCATCTTCGGCGTGACGGGCGACCTGTCGCGCAAGAAGCTGATGCCCGCCGTCTACGACCTCGCGAACCGCGGGCTCCTGCCGCCCGGGTTCGCCCTGGTCGGCTTCGCCCGTCGTGAATGGGAGAACCAGGACTTCGAGAAGGTCGTCTACGACGCGGTGAAGCAGTACGCCCGCACTCCGTTCGTCGAGGATGTCTGGACCCAGCTGGCACAGGGCATCCGGTTCGTCCAGGGCGAGTTCGACGACGATGCGTCGTTCGACCGGCTCGGCGCGACGATCGCCGAGCTCGACGACCACCGCGGCACGATGGGCAACCACGCGTTCTACCTGTCGATCCCGCCGAAGGCGTTCCCGCTGGTCACCGAGCAGCTGAAGCGCTCAGGCCTCGCCGACCCCAAGCCCGGACAGTGGCGCCGCGTCGTCATCGAGAAGCCGTTCGGGAGCGACCTGAAGACGGCTCGCGAGCTGAACGAGGTCGTCGAGTCGGTGTTCCCGGCTGACTCCGTGTTCCGGATCGACCACTACCTCGGCAAGGAGACGGTTCAGAACATCCTGGCCCTCCGCTTCGCGAACATGCTGTTCGAGCCGATCTGGAACGCCAACTACGTCGACCACGTGCAGATCACGATGGCCGAGGACATCGGCGTCGGCGGGCGGGCCGGCTACTACGATGGCATCGGCGCGGCGCGCGACGTCATCCAGAACCACCTGCTGCAGCTCCTGGCGCTCACCGCGATGGAGGAGCCGGTCTCCTTCGACGCCGCCGACCTCCGCGCCGAGAAGGAGAAGGTGCTCTCCGCTGTCCGGCTCCCGAAGGACCTCTCCACCGCCACGGCCCGCGGGCAGTACTCCGGCGGCTGGCAGGGCGGCGAGCACGTCCCGGGCTTCCTGGAGGAAGAGGGGATGAACCCGAACTCCACCACGGAGACGTATGCCGCGATGCGGCTCGACATCGGCACCCGGCGCTGGGCGGGCGTGCCGTTCTACCTGCGGGCCGGCAAACGCCTCGGCCGCCGTGTCACCGAAATCGCGGTCGTGTTCAAACGCGCCCCGCAGTACCTCTTCGCCGAGAGCCAGACGTCTGCGCTCGGGCAGAACGCGCTCGTCATCCGCGTGCAGCCGGATGAGGGGGTCACCATCCGGTTCGGCTCGAAGGTGCCCGGCGTCGGCATGCAGGTGCGGGACGTCACGATGGATTTCGGCTACGGCCACGCCTTCACCGAGGCGAGCCCGGAAGCGTACGAGCGGCTCATCCTCGACGTGCTGCTCGGCGACCCGCCGCTCTTCCCCCGCCACCAGGAGGTGGAGCTGAGCTGGAAGATCCTCGACCCGATCGAGGAGTTCTGGACGACGCAGGGGCAGCCAGATCAGTACCGTCCCGGAACATGGGGACCGAAGTCCGCGGACGATCTGCTCGCCCGCGACGGCAGGATGTGGAGGCGGCCATGATCGTCGATCTTCCGGACACGACGACAGCGAAGATCTCCAAGGCGCTGGTCAAGATCCGCGAGGAGGGCGGCGCGGTCGCGCTCGGCCGCGTGCTGACCCTCGTCATCGCCACCCGCCTCGGTGAGGAGGAGGAGGCCATCGACGCTGCCAACGCCGCCTCCCGCGAGCACCCCATGCGCATCATCGTGGTCTCAACCGAGGCGCCGGAGCAGCGCGAGCAGGACGAGGCGCGCCTCGACGCGGAGATCCGCGTCGGGGGCGACGCCGGGGCCAGCGAGGTCATCGTGCTCCGCGCCTACGGCGCGACGGCCACCGAGGAGGAGGGGCTCGTCACCGGGCTGCTGCTGCCTGATGCGCCGGTCGTCGTGTGGTGGCCGCACGAGGCGCCCGAGGTGGTGTCGGAGAGCCCGCTCGGCCGGCTCGCGCAGCGCCGCATCACGGACGCGGCCGCCTGCTCCGACCCCATGCGGGAGCTCCGCCGCCGGCACGAGAGCCACCGCCCCGGGGACACCGACTTCGCCTGGACACGGCTGACCCTGTGGCGGGCGCAGCTCGCCGCGGTGCTCGATCAGCCGCCGTACGAGCCGGTGACCGACGTGCTGGTGCACGGTGCCGCCGACTCCCCATCCACTGCCCTGCTCGCCGCGTGGCTGCAGCTGCAGCTCCAGGTCCCGGTGTCCCTGCTGGTCAGCTCGCCCAGCCGTGGCGCGACCGGCATCCACGGTGTGACGCTCACCCGTCCGAGCGGCGACATCGAGCTGAAGCGCGAGCTGCCGAGCATCGCTACGCTGGTGCAGCCGAACCAGCCAGTGCATGACATCGCACTCCCCCGGCGTGGCCTCTCCGAGTGTCTCACCGAGGAGCTGCGGCGCCTGGACCCGGACGACCTGTTCGCACAGGTCATCGGGGAGGGCTTCGGCCAGCTGGCCGAGGCAGTCCGCGAGGGTCCTGTGATCCGCGAGAAGAAGAGCGAGGCGGCAGCCAAGTGACGAGTGAACGCCGGGTGCTGGTGCACCCAGACGGCGAATCCCTGGCCGGCACGGTCGCCGCCCGGGTGATCACCAAGCTGATCGATGTCATCGAGCAGGAGGGCGACGCCAGCCTGCAGCTCACCGGCGGCACCATGGCGATGACGGTGCTGGACGCCATCCGGCGCTCGCCCGCGCGCGACAGCGTCGACTGGTCCGCGGTGAGCTTCTGGTGGACCGACGAGCGCTGGGTGCCCTCCGACTCCGAGGAACGGAACGAGCGTCAGGCGCGCGAGGCGCTGCTCGACCACATCAGAATCGACGAGGAGAAGGTGCACCCCTTCCCCGCGTCGGATCAGGCGAAGGACATCGAGGCGGCCGCCGAGGCCTACGCGGCTGAGCTCGCCGCACACACGCCTGGCAACGCGATCGCACCACGGTTCGACATCACGTTCCTCGGCGTCGGCTCCGACGGGCATGTTGCGGGGCTGTTCCCGAACACCACGGGCATCCGGGAGAAGTCGCGCCGGGTGATCGCGGTGCAGAACGCCCCGAAGCCCCCGCCCGACCGGCTGAGTGTCACCCTTCCGGTGCTCAACTCGTCGCAGCGTATCTTCATCGTGCTGGGAGGGCCGGACAAGGCTTCCGTGCTCGGTCTGGCCCTTGCCGGCGCGAGCGTCGAGGAGGTGCCCCTCTCCGGAGTGCTCGGCGTGCGACGTACGGTGCTCTTCGTGGATGCGGCAGCCGCGGCGGAGGTTCCGGAGAACCTCATCGCGCCGCAGAGCTACTGGACCTCGGCCGACTCGGTCGACGCCCACTGAGCGGAAACCGGGACCGAGCCGTCCTCAGTTGTTGGCGGATGCCGCCGTGCCGCGGCGGGTGCGCAGCGCCTGGAGGGCCTCCTCGAGGAGCTGTGCCGCTTCCTCTTCGCTGCGGCGCTCCTTCACGTACGCGAGGTGCGTCTTGTACGGCTCGAGCTTCGGCACCGCGGGCGGGTTCTCGCGGTCGCGTCCGGCAGGCAGGCCGCTCGACGGAGAGTCGATGATGTCGGGGATCTCCTCCGCCGGCAGGTTGGCGGCGAAGTAGCGCACGGTCTCGTTGCCCAGCTCGTCCCAGTAGGAGACGGCGATCCGCTCGGCATGGTAGCCGCGGTCCTGCTCCCCCATCGGGCCGGAGCCCACTCGCGAACCTCGGATCGCGCTTCCGCCTGACGCCATGGTCGTTCCCGTCTTCCTTGTCGGTGCCGGAGCGTGAGCTCAGACGCCGCCGTCGAACTTCGTGATCAGTCCAAGAACCACGATGCAGCTCACCCAGACCAGTCCGAGGATCACCGTGATGCGGTTCAGGTTGCGCTCCGCGACACCGGACGCACCGAGGTTGGAGGTGACGCCGCCGCCGAACATGTCGGACAGGCCGCCGCCCCGGCCGCGATGCAGCAGGATCAGCAGGGTGAGCAACAGGCTCGTGACGCCGAGGAGAACCTGCAGCACGACCTCGAGAATGTCCACGGAACAACCTTTCGAAACGGTCTTGGACCGAATTCACAGTATACGGGAGGGTCCGTCGTTCAGGGACCCCCGGGTGCTGGCGTGGCGCCGAGCACGCGGACGCCGCGCCGGAGGCGCCGCGTGAACGAGCTCAGACGCCCACGTGCTTCTGGTACCGGACGATGGCGGAAAACTCCTGGATGTCGAGACTCGCTCCTCCGACGAGCGCGCCGTCCACGTTCGGCTGCCGCATGAACCCCGCGATGTTGCCGGACTTCACCGACCCGCCGTAGAGGATGCGGGTGGCCGCGGCAGTCTCGTCGCCGAGCAGCTCGGCGAGCACGCCACGCAGCGCGGCGGCGACCTGCTCCGCCTGGTCCGGGGTGGCCGCCTGGCCGGAGCCGATCGCCCACACCGGCTCGTAGGCGACGACCAGCTCGGTGCCCTTCGGCACGGAGGCGAGGGCTGCGCGGAGCTGCGCCACCGGCACGGCGCTCGGTCCGTGCTGCTCGAGGTCCTCCGCCGTCTCGCCGACGCAGAGGATCGGGACGACGCCGTGCCGGACCGCCGCGGCGACCTTCCCGGCGAGCTGCTCATCCGTCTCGCCGTGCAGTGTGCGCCGCTCCGAGTGGCCGACGATCACGTACCGGCAGTCGAGCGCCTTCAGGAAGGCGCCGGAGATCTCGCCGGTGTACGCGCCGGAGTCGTGCTCGGACACGTCCTGCCCGCCGTAGGCGAGCGGCAGCTTGTCCGCCGCGACCAGCGTCTGCACGCTGCGCAGGTCGGTGAAGGGCGGGAAGACCGCGACCTCAACGGCGCCGAAGTCGTGGTTCGCGTCGGACAGCGTCCACGCGAGCTTCTGCACGAACGCGATCGACTGCAGGTGGTCGAGGTTCATCTTCCAGTTGCCCGCCAGGAGCGGCGTGCGGACGGTGTTCACTGCCATCCGAGGACTTCCAATCCGGGGAGCCGTTTGCCTTCCAGGAACTCCAGGCTGGCCCCGCCGCCGGTGGAGATATGGCCGAACTGGTCGTCCGAGAAGCCGACCTGCCGCACAGCCGCCGCGGAGTCTCCCCCGCCGACCACCGCGAGGCCGTCGACCCGGGTGAGCGCCTCCGCCACCGCGCGCGTGCCGGCCGCGAAGGCGTCGAACTCGAACACGCCCATGGGGCCGTTCCAGAACACCGTTCTGGCGCCGCGGATCACCTCGGCGAAGCGTGCCGCGGTCTCCGGCCCGATGTCGAGCCCGATGCCGTCGGCACCGAAGGAGCTGCTCTCGATCGCGTCTGCCGGCACGGTCTCGTGCGCCGCGTCGGCGGCGAACCGCTCCGCGACCACGACGTCGGTCGGCAGCACGATCTCGACGCCCAGCTCCTCGGCACGCGCGAGGTAGCCGCGCACGGTGTCGAGCTGGTCCTCCTCGAGCAGGCTCTTGCCCACCTTGCCGCCCCGTGCGGCCAGGAAGGTGAAGAGCATCCCGCCGCCGATGAGCAGCGAGTCGACGCGCGGGAGGAGGTGGTCGATCACGCCGAGCTTGTCGCTGACCTTCGACCCGCCGAGGACCACCGTGTACGGCTTCTCGGGCGACTCGGTGAGCCGGTCGAGCACGTCGAGCTCCTTGGCGATGAGGGAGCCCGCTGCGCTCGGCAGGACCTCGGCGAGCTCGTAGACGCTCGCGTGCTTTCGGTGCACGACCCCGAACCCGTCCGAGACGAAGGCGTCGCCGAACCGGGCGAGCCGTTCCGCGAACCCGCGCCGCTGCCCCGCCTCCTTGCTCGTCTCCTCGGGAGCGAACCGGAGGTTCTCGAGCAGCGCCACGCCGCCGTCCGGCAGCGACGAGACGACGCGCTCGGCGTCGTCCCCGACGGTGTCAGAAGCGAACGCCACCGGCCGGCCGAGCAGCTCACCGAGCCGTTCGGCGACCGGCGCGAGGCTGTACTTCGCCTCCGGTGCGCCGTCGGGCCGGCCGAGGTGGGAGATCGCGACGACCTTCGCCCCGGCGTCCAGCAGCTCGGTGAGCGTTGGCACCGATGCGCGGATGCGTCCGTCATCGGTGATGCGGCCCTCGTTCAGCGGCACGTTGAGGTCGCACCGCACGAGGACCGTCTTCGCAGACAGGTCCCCGAGCGCCGCGACGGTGCGCAGAGTCACGCTCGGCCGCCGATCAGAGACGTTCGGCGACGTACTCGGTGAGGTCGACGAGGCGGTTCGAGTAGCCCCACTCGTTGTCGTACCAAGCGTAGAGCTTCACCTGGTCGCCGATCACCTTGGTCAGCGGCGCGTCGTAGATCGCCGAGGCCGGGTCGGTGACGATGTCGCTCGACACGATCGGGTCGTCGGAGTACCGCAGGATTCCCTTGAGCGGACCGTCCGCCGCGGCGCGGTAGGCCTCGTTGATCTCATCGATCGAGACCTCGCGCGACGCGGTCACCGTGAGGTCGGTGATCGAACCGGTCGGCACCGGCACGCGCAGCGAGTAGCCGTCCAGCTTGCCCTTCAGCTCCGGCAGCACCAGGCCGATCGCCTTCGCGGCGCCGGTGGAGGTGGGCACGATGTTGATGGCAGCCGCGCGGGCACGGCGCAGGTCCTTGTGCGGGCCGTCCTGAAGGTTCTGGTCGGCGGTGTAGGCGTGGATGGTCGTCATCAGACCACGCTCGATGCCGAATGCGTCGTGGAAGACCTTGGCGAGCGGCGCGAGGCTGTTCGTCGTGCAGGAGGCGTTCGAGATGATGTGGTGGCTGGCCGGGTCATACGTCTCGTGGTTGACGCCCATGACGAACGTCGCGTCGTCACCCTTGGCGGGAGCGGAGATGATGACCTTCTTGGCGCCGGCCTCGATGTGCTTGCGAGCGTCCGCGGCGTCGGTGAACCGACCCGTCGACTCGATGACGATGTCGACCCCGAGGTCTCCCCAGCCGAGCTGCGCGGGATCGCGCTGTTCCAGCACGGTGATCGGCTTGCCGTCCACGATGATCTGGTCGCCCTGCAGCTCCACGGTCGCGTCGAGGCGGCCGGTGATCGAGTCGTACTTCAGCAGGTTCGCGAGAGCCGCGTTGTCGGTGAGGTCGTTGACCGCCACGATGTCGAGGTCGCTGCCCTTGGCGAGGGCGGCGCGGAAGTAGTTGCGACCGATACGGCCGAAGCCGTTGATGCCGATCTTGACGCTCAAGAAATCTCCTGATGTGTTCATGCGCCGGAAGGCGCGTTGTTGGGGTTGAGGGCTCGGGGGCCGAGAGAAGGGCCGCGCGCCGGTGCCGGTCCGGCTACGACAGTAGCAGGAGGCCCGAGGTGCTCTGCCGGGCGGCCTCGAAGCGCTGGGCGGCGTTCTCCCAGTTCACGATGTTCCACCACGCCTTCACGTAGTCGGCCTTCACGTTGAAGTAGTCGAGGTAGAAAGCGTGCTCCCACATGTCGAGCTGCAGCACCGGGATGGTGCCCAGCACCGTGTTGCCCTGCTGGTCGAAGAGCTGATGGATGAGGAGCTTCGAGCCGAGCGGGTCCCAGCCGAGCACAGCCCATCCGGAGCCCTGCAGCCCGGTCGCGGCGGCGGTGAACTGCGCCCGGAACCCGTCGAACGAGCCGAAGAACTCGTCCACGGCCGCTGCCAGCTCGCCGGTCGGCTTGTCGCCGCCATCCGGGGACATGTTGGTCCAGAACACGGAGTGGTTCACGTGACCGCCGAGGTTGAACGCGAGGTTCTTCTCGAGCTGGTTGATGTAGGTCAGGTCGCCGCTGGTGCGCGCCTCGGCCAGCTTCTCCAGGGCGGTGTTCGCGCCGGACACATACGTGGCGTGGTGCTTGTCGTGGTGCAGTTCCATGATGCGGGCGCTGATGTGCGGCTCGAGCGCCGCGTAGTCGTAGGGAAGCTCCGGGAGCGTGTACTCAGCCATGAAACAACCTCTCGTCGGTGGGTCTGGATGGATCGGCTCGGATGGATCGGCTCCGGGGCGTGCCGGAGCTGTCCGGTGCGGCGCTTCCCAGTCTAGTGAGCGTTCGCGGAGCCCACAGGGGTCGCTCCCGCCTCGCTCAGACCTCTTCCAGGTCTGCCGGGAGGTTGGCATCGGTGCCGGGAAGGCCGAGGTCCTGCGCCTTCTTGTCGGCCATCGCGAGCAGCCGGCGGATGCGCCCCGCAACGGCGTCCTTCGTCATCGGAGGGTCGGCGCGGTGACCGAGCTCGTCGAGGCTCGCGTCTCGGTGCGCGAGGCGGAGGGCGCCGGCATACTGCAGGTGGTCTGGCACGTCCGGCCCGAGGATCTCCAAGGCTCGCTCCACCCGCGCGCACGCGGCCACGGCGGCCTGCGCCGAGCGGCGGAGGTTGGCGTCGTCGAAGTTGACCAGACGATTCGCGGTGGCACGCACCTCGCGGCGCTGGCGCAGCTCCTCCCAGGCGAGCCGGCTCTTCGCGGCGCCCATGCGTCCGAGCATCTCGCCGATCGCCTCGCCGTCGCGGATGACGACGCGATGCACGCCGCGCACCTCGCGGGCTTTCGCGGCGATCCCGAGCCGGCCGGCGGCGCCGACGAGCGCCATCGCCGTCTCGTTGCCGGGGCAGCTCACCTCGAGCGCGGCCGAGCGGCCGGGATCGGTGAGCGAGCCCTGTGCGAGGAAGGCGCCGCGCCAGATGCCGGCGACCTCCTCGCGGGACCCCGTCGTCAGCCGGTTCGGCAGCCCGCGGATGGGTCGCCGGCGCGCGTCGAGCAGGCCGGTCTGCCGGGCGAGGGTCTCTCCCCCGTCGACTACGCGCACCAGGTACTGGCTGCTGCGTCGGACGCCGGAGGCGGGGATGACGGCGACGTCGCTGCGGACGCCGTAGAGCTCCGCGAGGTCTTTTCGGACCCGGCGCGCGAGATCCGGGGTATCGACCTCGGCCTCCACGGCGATCCGGTTCGAGATCAGGTGCAGGCCGCCCGCGAACCGCAGGATCGTCGCCAGCTCGGCTGCCCGGACGGTGGTCTTGCTGACCTCGACCCTGGTCAGCTCGTCTTTCACGTCAGCGGTGAGAGCCACGAATAGTCCTTATCATTCTCGGCCGAGATCCCGGTGGCGAACGTTCACGGCCACGCCGGGCAGACCCTTGAGAAGGGTGGCGAACTCCTCGGCGATGGCCACGGACCGGTGCTTGCCCCCGGTGCACCCTATTGCGATCGTAGCGTGTCTCTTGTTCTCACGCTGATAGCCGGCGAGCACCGGGGCCAACGCAGCGGCGTACCGCTCGAGGAATTCGCGGGCGCCGTCCTGCTCGAAGACGTAGTCCCGCACCTGCGCGTCCTGCCCGGTGTGGGGCCGGAGCTCCGGCACCCAGAACGGGTTCGGAAGGAAGCGGGCGTCCGCCACCAGGTCGGCGTCCGCGGGGATCCCGTACTTGTAGCCGAAGCTGAGCACCGTGACCTTGACACCCGGCTCGTCGGACTCCGCGAAGCGCTCACCGATGCTCGTGGCGAGCTGGTGAATGTTCAGCTCAGAGGTGTCGATGATGATGTCGCTGCGCTCCCGCAGCGCGCTCATCCGGGTCCGCTCCGCCGCGATCCCGTCGAGCAGGGTGCCGTTGCCCTGCAGCGGGTGCGGCCGGCGCACCTGCTCGAAGCGACGTACGAGCACCGCGTCGGTCGCATCGAGGAACAGCACCCGCACCGACGTGTTCGTGGTGTGCCGCAGCGCCTCGATGGCATCTTGCGCGTCGGCGAACAGCCGGCCGCCGCGCACATCCACCACCGCCGCAACGCGGGGCAGCGATTCGCCGGCGTGGGATGCCAGATCGACGAGCGGACGCAGCATCTGCGGGGGCAGGTTGTCGACGACGTACCAGCCGAGATCCTCGAGCGCATTGCCGACGGTGGACCTTCCGGCTCCGGACATCCCGGTGACGATCACCAGCTCCTGCTGAGCGTCACTCATGTCTGTTCGGTCTCCCCTGTTCGACCGGTCCAGCCTAATCGTTGCTCGCGGCGGTGCGGAGCCGCTCCGCGATGGTGGAGGCGAGCGTTGGCCCGATGCCACGGACCTCGGCGATAGCGGCGGGTTCCGCCTCACGGAGCCGGGCGACCGAGCCGAAGTGCTTGAGCAGCTCCTTCACCCGCGACGGCCCGAGACCCGGGATGTCGCTGAGCACCGTCGAGATGTCGCGCTTGCGCTTCTGCCGTTGGAAGGTGATGGCGAAGCGGTGCGCCTCGTCGCGGAGCCGCTGGATCAGGAACAGCGCGTCGCTGTTGCGGGGCAGGATGACCGGGAAGGATGCCCCTGGCAGCCAGATCTCCTCGAGACGCTTCGCGATGCCGGCGATCGAGATGCCGGTCACGCCGCTCTCGGCGAGAGCGCGGGCGGCCGCCTCCACCTGCGGCTGGCCCCCGTCGACGAGGAGCAGGTTCGGCGGGTAGGAGAACTTGCCGGGGCGGCGGGTCTCGACGAGGTCTTCTTCGGTCCCTGAGCGTGTCGAAGGGCCCGAAGAAGACTCCGGGATGGTCCCTTCGACAGGCTCAGGGACCGAGGTGGTCCCTTCGACGAGCTCAGGGACCGAGGCGGTCCCCTCGACGAGCTCAGGGACCGATGCGCCACCCTTCAGGTACGCGAGGCGGCGCGTGAGCACCTGGTGGAGCGACTCGGTGTCATCCGTGGACTCCGGGATCGCGAACCGGCGGTACTGGTCCTTGCGCGGCAGGCCGTCTTCGAAGACCACCATCGACGCCACGATGTTCGTGCCGGAGAGGTGGGACACGTCGAAGCACTCGATCCGCAGCGGGGCCTCCGGCAGGTCCAGTGCCTCCTGGATGTCGGCGAGGGCCTGGGACCTCGCCACGAAGTCGCCGCTGCGCCGGGTCTTGTAGAGGATGAGCTCCTTCTGGGCGTTGGTCTCCACCGTGCGCGCCAGCGCGGCCTTCTCACCCCGCAGCGGCACCTTCAGAGAGACGCGCACGCCGCTGCGCTGCTCGCTCAGCCAGCGCTCCAGCTCCGCCGCGTCGTCGGGCAGCGCCGGCACCAGGATCTCCCGGGGCGGGGTGTCCTCGTCGTAGGCGTTCTGCACCACCGTCTCGACGAGCTCCCCGAGCTCCACGTCGAGCTCCTTGTCGACCACCCAGGCGCGCACACCGCGGATCCGGCCGCCGCGCACGATGAACTGCTGCACCGCGGCGGCCAGCTCGTCGTGCGCGATCCCGAAGACGTCGGCGTCGACCTTGTCGCGCAGCACGACGGCGCTCTTCTCGAGCACGTTCTCGAGCGCCGCGATCTGGTCCCGGTATCGGGCCGCCGACTCGTAGTCGAAGACGGCGGCGGAATCCCGCATCTCCCGCTCCAGGCGGCGCAGGTAGCGGGAGTCGTTGCCCGCCATGAACGAGACGAAGTCGTCGGCGATCGCGCGGTGGCCCTCCGGATCGATCCGCTTCACGCATGGGGCAGCGCACTTGCCGATGTCGCCCAGCAGGCAGGGGCGTCCCGTCTGCTCTGCGCGCCTGTAGGTCGCTTCGCTGCAGCTGCGCATCGGGAAGACCTTGAGCATCTGGTCGACGGTCTCCCGGATGGCCCAGACCTTCGTGTACGGACCGAAGTACTTCGCGCCCTTCAGGTGCCGGTTCCGCGTGACCAGCACCCGCGGGATCTCCTCCCCCAGGGTCACCGCGAGGTACGGGTACGACTTGTCGTCCCGGAACTTCACGTTGAACGGCGGGTTGAACTCCTTGATCCAGGTGTACTCCAGCTGGAGCGCCTCGAACTCGCTGCCGACGACCGTCCACTCGACGCCCGCGGCGCTCAGGACCATCCGTCTGGTCCGCTCGTGCAGGGTGTGCAGCGGAGCGAAGTAGTTGCTGAGCCGGGCGCGCAGGTTGTTGGCCTTGCCGACGTACAGCACCCGCTTGTTCTCGTCGCGGAAGCGGTACACCCCCGGCTCGGTCGGGATCTCCCCGGCCTTCGGCCGATAGTCCACGGTCTGCCCGTGTCGCCTCGGCCCGGAGGAGCGCTGCGGCAGCTGCGGTCCCGACGGATCTCGTGCCATCGGACTATCTTCCGCGAGCGGCGGGCGCTGCCAGGATCTCGCGAAGGAACTGCCCGGTGTGGCTGTCCTCGTTCTTGGCGACCTTCTCCGGCGTGCCGGTCGCGATGACCTGCCCACCGCCGGCGCCGCCCTCCGGGCCCATGTCGATGATCCAGTCCGCGGACTTGATCACGTCGAGGTTGTGCTCGATCACGATCGCCGTGTTGCCCTTGTCGACGAGCCCCTGCAGCACCATGAGGAGCTTCCGGACGTCTTCGAAGTGCAGCCCAGTCGTGGGCTCGTCGAGCACGTAGACACTGCGGCCGTTCGAGCGGCGCTGCAGCTCGGTGGCGAGCTTCACCCGCTGCGCCTCACCGCCGGACAGGGTGGTGGCGCTCTGCCCGAGCCGCACGTAGCCGAGGCCGACGTCGACAAGGGTCTTCAGGTATCGGTGGATCGCGGTGATCGGCTCGAAGAAGTCCGCCGCCTCGCTGATCGGCATGTCGAGGACCTCGGCGATGTTCTTGCCCTTGTAGTGCACGGCGAGGGTGTCGCGGTTGTAGCGGGCACCCTGGCAGACCTCGCACGTGACATAGACGTCGGGCAGGAAGTTCATCTCGATCTTGATGGTGCCGTCGCCCGAGCAGTTCTCGCAGCGGCCGCCCTTCACGTTGAAGCTGAAGCGGCCCGGCAGGTAGCCGCGGGACTTCGCCTCCATCGTCTCCGAGAAGAGGGTGCGGATCCGGTCGAAGACGCCGGTGTAGGTCGCCGGGTTCGACCTCGGGGTGCGGCCGATCGGTGCCTGGTCGACGTGCACCACCTTGTCGAGGCCCTCGAGGCCGGTGACGCGCCGGTGCTTGCCCGGCACCTGGCGTGCGCCGTTCAACCGGTTGGCGAGCACCTTGTACAGGATGTCGTTGACGAGCGACGACTTGCCCGAGCCGCTGACACCGGTGACTGCGACGAGTGCGCCGAGCGGGAAGCTCACCGTGACGTCCTGCAGGTTGTTGGCCCGCGCACCCTCGACGGTGATGTTCCGCTTCGTGTCGATTTTCCGGCGCTTCTTCGGCGTGGTGATGGCCTTTCGGCCGGCGAGGTAATCCCCGGTCATCGAGTGCGCGTTGACGAGCAGGCTCTCGTAGTCGCCGGAGTGGATGACCTCTCCCCCGTGCTCGCCGGCACCCGGTCCGATGTCGACGATCCAGTCGGCGGTGCGGATCGTGTCCTCGTCGTGCTCGACGACGATCAGCGTGTTGCCGAGGTTTTTCAGCTTGACCAGCGTCTCGATGAGGCGGCGGTTGTCGCGCTGGTGCAGGCCGATGCTCGGCTCATCGAGCACGTAGAGCACCCCGGTGAGGCCGGATCCGATCTGCGTCGCGAGGCGGATTCGCTGCGCCTCGCCACCGGACAGCGTCGCCGCGGCGCGGGCCATGCTGAGGTAGCCGAGCCCGACCTCGATGAGGAACTCGAGCCGCAGCCGGATCTCGCGCAGCACCTGCGCGGCGATCCGCGCCTCCCGCTCGTTCAGCTGCAGCAGGTCCATGAACTCGTAGGCGTCCAGCAGGCTCAGCTCGGCGACATCCGAGATGGAGTGGTCGTGCACCAGCACGGCCAGCACCTCGGGCTTCAGACGCTTGCCCTGGCAGACGGGGCATGGGATCTCACGCAGGTACTCGCCGTACCGCTGCTGCGACCAGTCGCTCTCGGCCTCGTGGTACTTCCGCTCGATGTAGGGCATGACACCCTCGAAGCCGGTGGTGTACTTCATCTCACGACCGAAGCGGTTCTTCCACTTCACCTGCACCTCGAAGTCGTTGCCCTCGAGGATGGCGGTGCGCACCTCGTCGGAGAGCTTCTTCCACGGCGTGTCGAGCGAGAACTTCAGGTCGCGGGCGAGGCCCTCGAGCATCCGCTGGAAGTAGTTGTACAGGCCCTTGCCCTGCTGGTTCCAGGGCAGGATGACGCCCTCGTTGAGCGTGAGCTCAGGGTCCCCGACCAGCAGCTCGGCATCGACCGCCATCTTGGTGCCGAGGCCGGAGCACTCCGGGCACGCCCCGAAGGGGGCGTTGAACGAGAAGGTGCGCGGCTCCACCTCGGTGAGCTGTACTGGGTGCCCGTTCGGGCAGGACAGCTTCTCGCTGAAGTTGCGGTAGGCGGCCGGTCCCGTCTCGTCGACGAAGTTGATCGTGACGAGACCGTCGGTCAGGCGCAGCGCCGTCTCGAGCGAGTCGGTGAGCCGGGTGAGGATGTCATCGTTCGCCACGAGGCGGTCGACGACGACGGAGATGTCGTGCTTGATCTGCTTCTTCAGCTTCGGCGGCTCGCTCAGCTGGATCTGGTCGCCGTCGACGATCGCGCGGGAGTAGCCTCCGGCGGCGAGCTCGGCGAAGAGGTCGACGAACTCCCCCTTCTTCTGGCTGACCACGGGGCTGAGGATCTGGTACCGCGTGCCGGATTCCAGCGTCATCAGCTGGTCGGCGATCTGCTGCACCGTCTGCTTCGAGATCCGCTCACCGCAGACCGGGCAGTGCGGCACACCGATGCGGGCCCAGAGCAGGCGCATGTAGTCGTAGATCTCGGTGATCGTGCCGACCGTCGACCGCGGGTTGCGGTTGGTGGATTTCTGGTCGATGGAGACCGCGGGGCTCAAGCCCTCGATGAAGTCGACGTCGGGGCGGTCGACCTGGCCGAGGAACTGGCGGGCGTATGCGGAGAGTGATTCGACGTAGCGGCGCTGCCCCTCCGCGAAGATGGTGTCGAAGGCAAGGGACGACTTTCCGGACCCCGACAGTCCGGTGAAGACGACGAGCGAATCACGGGGAATCTCGAGGTCGACGTCCTTGAGGTTGTGGACCCGGGCCCCTCGGACGCTGAGCTTCTGGGATCCCTCTACAGACAAAATCGACACTCCATCCATTCTATGGATGCCACTGACACCGCCTCCTGCGTGTTCGCCCTCAGCGCCACCGGCGCGGGCGGGAGAACTGTTCCCGATCCGGCTCGATGTTGCCGCCGCGGCAGACACATCGAGCCGGAACGGGAACAATCACCGGCGCCGTCGGACGACTCCGTCAGCGGACGTGGCCGACGGACTCCATCTGCCGCAGCTCCTTCTTGAGCTCCGAGAGCTCGTCGCGCAGGCGTGCGGCCAGCTCGAACTTCAGCTCGGCGGCGGCCTGCAGCATCTGGTCGTTCAGGTCGGCGATCATCGACTCGAGCTCGGTGGCGCCGGCCGCTGCGATGCCCTTCCGGCCGCCCGGCGTCGGCGACTTCTTCCTGCCGTCCCGGTTCTTCAGCAGCGCCGCGGTGTCGGCCTCCTCGCGGGCGAGCACGTCGGTGATGTCGGCGATCTTCTTGCGCAGCGGCTGCGGGTCGATTCCGCGCTCGAGGTTGTAGGCGACCTGCTTCTCGCGCCGGCGCGTCGTCTCCTCGATCGCCTGCTTCATCGAGTCGGTGAGCACGTCGGCGTACATGTGCACCTCACCGGAGACGTTCCGGGCGGCGCGGCCGATCGTCTGGATGAGCGAGGTGGACGACCGGAGGAACCCTTCCTTGTCGGCGTCCAGGATGGCGACAAGCGAAACCTCCGGCAGGTCGAGGCCCTCACGCAGCAGGTTGATGCCGACGAGCACGTCGAAGACCCCGGCCCGCAGCTCGGTGAGGAGCTCCACCCGGCGCAGGGTGTCGACGTCGGAATGGAGGTATCGCACCCGGACGCCGGCCTCACCGAGGAAGTCGGTGAGCTCCTCCGCCATCTTCTTGGTCAGCGTGGTGACCAGCACCCGCTCGTCGCGCTCCACCCGCTTGCGGATCTCCTCGAGCAGGTCGTCGATCTGCCCCTTGGTCTGCTTCACGACGATCTGCGGGTCGACGAGGCCGGTGGGGCGGATGATCTGCTCCACCACGCTGTCCGTGATGCCGAGCTCGTACTTGCCAGGGGTGGCGGAGAGGTACACCTTCTGGCCGACGCGGTCGAGGAACTCGTCCCACTTCAGCGGACGGTTGTCGAGGGCGCTCGGAAGTCTGAACCCATGCTCCACCAGGGTGCGCTTGCGCGACGCGTCGCCCTCGTACATGGCGCCGATCTGCGGCACGGTGACGTGCGACTCGTCGATGACGACCAGGAAGTCGTCCGGGAAGTAGTCGAGCAGGCAGTTCGGCGGCGCACCCGGCGCGCGGCCGTCGATGTGCCGGGAGTAATTCTCGATGCCGTTGCAGAAGCCGATCTGCTCCATCATCTCGAGATCGAACGTGGTGCGCATGCGGAGCCGCTGCGCTTCGAGCAGCTTGCCCTGCCGCTCGAGCTCCTCCAGCCGCTCCTTCAGCTCGATCTTGATGGTCGCGATCGCGCGCTTCATCGTCTCCGGGCCCGCCGCATAGTGGGTGGCCGGGAAGACCGAGACGGCGTCCATCTTCGACAGGACGTTGCCGGTCAGCGGGTGCAGGGTGTAGAGCGCTTCGATCTCGTCACCGAACATCTCGATGCGGATGGCGTGCTCTTCGTACACCGGGATGATCTCGATGGTGTCGCCGCGGACACGGAACTTTCCGCGGGAGAAGTCGAGGTCGTTGCGCTGGTACTGCATGCCGACGAATCGGCGGATGAGCTGGTCGCGCGGGATGCGGTCGCCGACCTGCAGGGCGACCATCGCCTCCAGGTACTCCTCCGCCGCGCCCAGGCCGTAGATGCAGGACACCGTGGAGACCACGACGACGTCGCGGCGGCTGAGCAGCGAGTTGGTGGTGGAGTGCCGCAGCCGCTCCACCTCGGCGTTGATGGAGCTGTCCTTCTCGATGAACGTGTCCGTCTGCGGCACGTACGCCTCGGGCTGGTAGTAGTCGTAATACGAGACGAAGTACTCGACCGCGTTATGGGGCAGCAGGTCGCGGAACTCGGTTGCGAGCTGCGCGGCGAGGGTTTTGTTGTGCGCCAGCACGAGGGTCGGTCGCTGGACCTGCTCGATCAGCCATGCCGTGGTCGCGGACTTTCCGGTGCCGGTCGCTCCGAGGAGCACCACGTCGGTCTCACCGGCGTTGATACGGCCGGCGAGCTCCGCGATCGCGGTGGGCTGGTCGCCGCTCGGCATGTACTCGCTCACGACCTCGAAGGGGCGCACAGAGCGTGTCGGCTGCATGCTTCAAGCTTAGGCAGGACCCCTGACACCGGGCCGGGCTGTTTGCTGCGGGCGGAACCCCGCCCTTCGACGGGCTCAGGGACCACCTATCGACGGGCTCAGGATTCCCGGAGCCGATCCCAGAGCTCGTCGACCTGTCGGAGGGTCTCGCCGAGGGTCCCGTTCGCGTCGATCACATCGTCGGCGATCGCGAGCCGTTCCGCGTCGCTCGCCTGCGCGTCGATCCGTCGACGCGCCTCCTCGGGGCTCATGCCCCGCAGCTCGATGAGCCGCCGGATCCGCACCTCACGATCGGCGTGCACGACGATGATGCGGGAGAACTCGTCTCGTCGCGTCCCCTCGGCGAGCAGCGGGACGTCGTACACGACGATCGCCTCAGGGTCGGCGGCGCCCACTTCGGCGAAGAGCTCCCGGGATCGCCGCCAGACGGCCGGGTGGGTGATGCGGTTGAGGTCGCCGCGCGCGTCGGCGTCGGAGAAGACGATGGCGCCGAGCGCGGCGCGGTCGAGCGACCCGTCGGGTGCGATCACGCCGTCGCCGAACCGGCTCCGGATGGCGTCGAGCCCCGGTGTGCCGGGCTCCACCACCTCGCGGGCGATCGCGTCGGCGTCGACGTGCACCGCGCCGAGCTCGGCGAGCCTGCGGCCCACGACGGACTTGCCGGCAGCGATTCCGCCGGTGAGTCCGAGTATCCGCACTCCCCCACCCTATGGCCGCCGCCCGGACGCGCCCGAGCCCGGAGCGATACCATGCGAAGAGGAGGTGTCGGATGCTGGAGTTCCTCGCCGGGACCGGTCTCGCCGCCGCGGCCGGCCTGAACGCGTATGTGCCGCTGCTCGCCCTCGGCCTCGGCGGCCGGTTCCTCGACTTCGTGCAGCTGCCCGGTGGCTGGACATGGCTCGAGAACGAGTGGGTGCTCGGCATCCTGGGAGTGCTGCTCGTGATCGAGTTCGTGGCGGACAAGATCCCGGCGGTCGACACCGTGAACGACTGGATCCAGACTCTCGTCCGGCCGGCATCCGGCGGCATCGTCTTCGGTGGCGGAGCGCTCACCGAGACGGCGGCGGTGTCCGACCCGGCCGCCTTCTTCGAATCGAACGCCTGGGTGCCGGTGGTCACCGGCATCCTCATCGCGCTCGGCGTGCACGTGGTCAAGGCGATGCTGCGTCCGGTGCTGAACGCCGCCACCTTCGGCATGGCGGCGCCGGTGATGAGCTTCGCTGAGGACTTCAGCGCCGTGGGGCTCAGCCTGCTGGCTCTGCTGGTGCCGATCCTGGTCGTGCTGGCACTCGCCGGTCTCGTCGTCGGCGTGGTGCTGCTGTTCCGCCGCGCCCGCCGGCGCAAGCGCGCCGGCGCCGGCGTCGAGTCCTACGCCTCGGCGGGCTCCAGCCGCACGTCGAACACCTGACCGGTCGCATCCGACGCGATCACGTCGAGCGACGCCTCGGCGACCGCCTCCGCGGAGAGCAGGGTCGTCGCCTCCTCGTCGCCGAACGCCTGGGTGCGCATCGGCGTCGCGGTCCGCTCCGGGTTGATCACGTTGACCTTGATGCGTTCGTCGGTCCACTCCTCCGCGAGCGCCTGGGTGAGGTTCACCACCGCGGCCTTCGCGGACGAGTACACCGCGTAGCTCTTGCGGCCACGGGTGTACGACGACGACGTGAAGTACAGCAGGTGACCGCCGGTGGCGGCGAGGTGCGGGTACGACGCCTTCGCGATGTGGATCGGGCCGACGTAGTTGACGTCGATCGACTCGCGGATCTCGTCGTCATCGGTCTCGCTGAGCGGGCCCATCTTGAGCACCCCGGCCGTGACGATCACCGCGTCGATTCGGCCGTGCGCGCTGGCGGCCGCCTCGATCGCGGCGCGAACCTTCTCGGCGTCGCGGATGTCGAGGCCGGTGCTCGACCGCGAGTGCTCGACCACGTGGGCGCCGTGCTCGGCGGCGAGGCGGCAGATCTCGCCACCGATGCCGTACGAGCCTCCGAAGACGACGAACACCTTGCCGCGCAGGGCGTCCTCGCGGGACGCCGCGGTGCCGTATGTCGGGGTGCCGGCTGACCGGAGCTGGAACAGCCGGTCGGCGATGTAGAGATCGACCGGGTACGTCACCTTGATGTTGTGCTCGGCTCCGGTGACCGTCTTGATCGGCACCTCGGGCATGTAGTGCAGCACGACACCGCAGTCGTCGGTCGCCCTGAAGCTGTAGTCACGCGCGGCGCGCCCGTAGGCCTCACGGAGCACGCCGAGCCGGAATGCCTGCGGGGTCTGTCCGCGGCGGAAGCGGCTCCGGTCCGGGATGGCGGTGATGATGTCGTGGTCATCGACCTCGACCAGCGTGTCCGCGGAGGGGATGACGACGTCGACGGCCGCGTAGCTGTCGAGTGCCGTGACGCAGTCCGCGATGATCTGCGGGTCGAGCAGGGGACGGACGGCGTCGTGCATGATCAGCTTCGCATCGTCCGAGCCGATCGCCTCAATCGCGAGCCGGGTGGTCTCGTTGCGGGTCTCCCCGCCGGCGAGCACGGCTCCCACCTTCGGGTAGCGGTCGCCGAGCAGGTCGCGGATGCGCGATTCCCACCCCGGCGTGATCATGACGATGATCTCGTCGATCTCCGGTGCCTGCTCGAACACGGTGACCGTGTGCTCGAGGATCGTCTTGCCGGCGACCTTCACCAGCTGCTTCGGCACCTTCAGCCCCACCCGGGTGCCGACGCCGCCGGCGAGAATGACGCCGAAGGTGCGGGCGACCCGCGGTCCCTGCTGCCGAAGGCTGCGGCGGCTGGGGTCGGTCCGCCGCGCGATGATCGGGATGGACCCGGTGACCGGGTCCGGATCCCCGAACGTGTGCGACGGTCCGAAGCCGTCCATGGTTGCGTCGTCAGATGCCATCAGACCGCTCCACCTCCCATTTCAAGCAGCCTCATCCGGGCCGTGTCCCGGATGCCGATCAGTTCGGTGCACGCCGTGATGAACTTCCCCGCCGGATCCTCTGAGCCGGTCTCGGCGAAGTAGTAGTCGGCGAGCCGGCCGCGCGATTCCGCCGCGGTGTCGTGCTCGTGCTCCCGCCAGAGCAGGTCGGCGGCATCCTGTGACTGTTCGGCGGTGAGCCGCGGGACCGCGGCGAGCAGCCCGGAGTCTGCGGGTGCCGCATGCGGCGACGCCGGAATCGTGACGACGATCGGGCGCCCGGTGGTGAGCCATGCAGTGGCGACCGCAGACACGTCGCAGACGAGCAGATCCGCCGCGGCGAAACTGGTCTCGAGCGGCTCGTCATCCGCACGGACGGTCCGGTGACCGGCCGACGGGCTCGTGCGCAGCGCCTCCCGGATGGCGGCGGCGATCTCTTTGTCGGCGCGGGAGTAGAGCCCGCTGGTCACACCGGACAGCGGGTGCGGGCGGAACACCACGCGGAAGCGAGGGTCGGCGAGGAGGCTGCGCACCATCGCGGGCCCATGCGACACGAGAGAGCTGTACGCGACGGACGGCTGCGCGCCCTCCCACGTCGGGGCGTAGAGCACGGTGCAGCGCTCGTCTGCGGCGTCCCGCCGGTCGTCGTAGGCCGCTCGCTGCGGGTGCCCGATGACGATGCAGCGCTCCGCGACGTCGTAGTGGATGAGCCGCGCAGCGATCCGGTCGACCGCCGCCTGCCCGGGCACCATCGCGTAGTCGTACGCCTTGAGCTGGTTCGACGCCGACACGCCCTTGTCGCTGTCGCCGTGCCCGAGGTACACGTGGATGAGCGAGGTGAACCGCAGACACTCGAAGTTCCGCGGTGTGTGGCTGACGTAGAGGGCCAGCTTCACGTCGCTTCGCTGCAGCAGGTCGTCGAGTCGGCCGTACCGCGCGATGGTGACCACGCGGATCTCGGTCCGCCGGCGCAACTCCGCGGCGACGCGGGAGTCCTGACAGACGATGACCACCGGGTGTCGATGATGAAGCAACCGGAGGGGGCCGAGCCAGGGAAGCACCTGGTAGAGCGAATCGGGCGCCCCCGGGAAGTAGACCATCACGGACTCGTCGAAGGACTTCCCCGCCAGCGCATCATCGTCCCCGTGCCGGTTGACGACCGTGCGCGGGAAGATCGGCGACCGGCGCACCACGGAAAGCACCCACCGAAGGATGTGCCGCCGCGCGACCACGAGTGAGAGAGACACTGGGGTCGTTCCTTTCGTGATCCTGGCTGCGTGGGGGCGGTGAACCGTTCGATCCTAGCCGTCGCCGAACCCGCGATCAGGCGAGACACAGCGACGCCCTCGATGCCGCCGGTCGATGCTCAGCAGGCCCGCCGGACAACTGTCCTAGTCTTGTCCGGTGGCAATCGGAGACTCGTTGGAACGGCTGCGCGCTCGGGCGCGGCGACTGGTGGAAACGAGACCGGAACGCTCCGGGGCACCCCCATCGGCCGCCCCTCAGCCGGCGCCCCCGGCGTGGTCGCAGCTGAAGAGATCGGGTCTGCGAATCGAGTCCGGCATCCGCTTCTTCGTCAAGAAGGCGGTCCTCGAATTCGAGCCCCCGGCGCAGCTGAGCAACGCTGATCTGCACCTGTACCGGGGTTTCCAGCTCGGTCGCTATTCGTTCATCCGGTCGGGAACCATCCGGCATCTGGCACGGATCGGCCGCTACACCAGCGTCGGCCCGCGGGTGATGATCGGCGAGGGTGAACACCCGATCCACTGGCTCTCGACCTCGCCGGCGCAATATCTGGCCAAACAGTTCGAGTTCTATCCTCCCGAGGCCGCGGACGCGGCACAGCGAGTGATCCCACGCGACGAGACCAACACGGACGACTCCTCCCGCGGGCTCGTGGAGATCGGGAACGACGTCTGGATCGGCGCGAACGTGATGATCCGCCGCGGGATCAGAATCGGCGACGGTGCGGTCGTCGCATCCGGCGCCTTCGTGAATCGCGACGTCGCGCCGTACTCCATCGTGGGCGGCCTGCCGGCACGCCCGATCAAGAACCGCTTCGACGATGCGACGATCGAGCGCCTGCTCCGCGTGAGGTGGTGGGAGTTCGACATCGCCGACCTCGCCGGCGTCGACTTCCCCAACATCGGTGCCGCCCTCGACGAGATCGAGCGACGGGAGGCCGCGGGTGAAGCGGTCCGCGTGCCGATCGCCTTCAGCCAGGTGACGCTGAGCAAGTCGGGGTTCACCAATCTCCGCGTGCATCAGGCGCACCGTGACGCCGCTGAGCGCAGACTCGCCAAGAGCACCAGCCCGAAGAACACCAAGCAGTCAGGAACCACGACCGGATGAGCACCGGAGACACCGAGTCCCTCCTGGAGAAGGCCGACGAGGCGCCGAGCACGGATGCTGAGACGGACTCCGAGCAGGAAACCGGTGCTCCCTCACCGGTCGACCGGAGCACCTTCCGCAACCGCTTCCGGCTGGCCGATGGTCGTGGGCTGCTCACGAACGTGCTCGCGATCGGGACTGTGGCGCTCGCACTGTCGGGCGCGCCGTTCGCGCTGGTGGCGCTGACGGGAGCCGTCGTGCTGGGGCTCTCGGTCCGGCCGCGTGGCCGTGTCGTTGCCAGATCGATTCCGACCGGCGGCGATGTGACGGCACGGACGCTTCTCGCGCTGATGCTGCCGCTGCTCGGTGGGCTGAACGGTGCAGCCGAGGCGCCCCTCATTCTCGCCAGCGCACTGCTGGCCGTCGCGACCGTCGGCGAGCTGACGGTCGCGAGGGTGCTTCGCGCGGCCATCCCGTACGCCGTGAACGTCCCCGGCCTGATGGTGCGGAATGCGCCACGGATTCAGCGAGGCTGGCTCTTCGTGGCGAATGCCGTCAGCCTCGTCGCGCTCGCGGCGCTCAGCCTCATCGCGGACAACTGGCTGCTGGTTGCGGTGCCGCTTCCGTCGCTCCTGCTGATGGTGCTCATGCTGGCCGACGGCGTGCTGCGGATCCGGGGTCGACGGGTGGCGGAACGCCGGCTCACGCCGCTGCTCGAGGCCTACGGCCCCGTCTTCGCCTTCCATTGGGATGCACCGCGTGAGGAGTCCTTCCAGCTGTCCATGTGGCTTCCCTACCTGGAACGACTCGGGGTGCCGTTCATGGTGATCGTCCGGAACCCGAAGACGTTCGACTTCGCCAGTCAGGAGACGACAAGGCCGGTGCTGCTCCGCCGCGAGCTCGCCGATCTCGATGCGGTCGTGGTGCCGTCGCTCAAGACGGCGTTCTATGTGAACAACAACACCCGGAATCAGCATTTCGTGCGGTACACGCAGCTCAAGCACATCCACCTCAACCATGGCGAGAGCGACAAGGCGCCGAGCTACAGTCCGCTGTTCCGGCTCTTCGACAAGAACTTCGTCGCCGGTCAGGCAGCCATCGACCGGTTCGCCGCGAACGGCGTCTGGCTGCACCCCGACGCGTTCTCCATCGTCGGCCGTCCGCAGGTGGAGACCATCGAGGTCGAGACGCAGCCGATCTCGGAGGCTGCTGTGAAGACGGTGATCTACGCGCCGACGTGGTCCGGCTTCTTCGCCGACTCCAGGTATTCCTCGCTGCTGGTCGGGTACGGCATCGTCCAGGCGCTTCTGGAACGTGGATGCGTGGTCATGTTCCGCCCCCACCCGTACACCGAGAAGAGCGCCGCGATGGCACGGGAGGCTCACCGGATCCGCACGCTGTTGCAGCAGGACCGGACGCGGACCGGACGGCCGCACATCACCGGCACGGCGGACCTGCCCGGCGCGACCATCGCGGACTGGTTCAATGCGGCCTCAGCGCTGATCTCCGACGTCTCCAGCGTGGTGCCCGACTTCCTGTACTCCGAGAAGCCGTACGCGATGACAGCCATGGCAGGCCCCGTGGACACGTTCGCCGAGCGGTTCCCGATCAGCCGCGGCGCGTACGTGATCCGGCCAGACCTGCGGAACCTCGAAGAGACGCTGGACCGGTTGCTCGACTCGGATCCGATCCGGGAGCAGCGCCGGGCACTGAAGAAGTATTACCTCGGCGACTTCCCGCATGAGGGATACGCGGACGCCTTCCTCGACGAGGCGCGCAAGTACCTCTGAGGTCGAGCGGGCGGCCGCCCACCGCGTGGGGGCGCCGCGAGGCGGGCATCCTTCCCTTCCGTCGGCGTATATCCTGAGAACGGCTCCCTGGCCGGCCGAGCGGGATGGACACCCTCCTGCCCTTCGGTCCGCCGGGGAGGGGGTTCGCGCGACACGGTCGCCATGGTGATGGAATGGGCATTTGGGGATGGTGGCTCTCGTCGACGACCGTTGGTCCGGCACCGTGTTGGCGTCGAAGCGATCCACCCGATGACCCAGGTGCTGGAGGCAGTGCGTCGGCCCGATACGGCGTCCCGCGGCGCCGTGCGGGACTCATTCCGCAAGAGCTTCAGGTCGGCGGGCGGGCGCGGACTGATCGTCAACGCGCTCGGGGTGCTGACACTCTTCCTCGCCATCGCCCGGTCACCGTTCCCCGTCGTTCTCGCGGTCGGTGTGCTGACCCTGTGCCTGAGTGTGCGGACCTTCGCCCGCCTGCGGCCTCGATCCGCTGTGCTGGGCACCTATGTGCTGGCGCGCACCCTGCTCGTGTTCGCCGTCGCCGCGCTACCGACGCCGGAGGAGCCGTATCCGTGGTGGCTCGGGGTCGCGTGTGCCGTGCTCGCGCTGACCACCATCGGTGAGATCACGGTCATCCGTGTCCTTCGGGCCGCGACGCCGCGTGCGAACAACATCCCCGGGGTCGAGATGCCGCGCCCGACCGCGCTTCGCCGCGGCTGGCTCTCCGTGTGCAACGTGCTCACACTCGCGGCGCTGCCTCTTGTCGGGTTCGCCGTGCCGAGCTGGGGTGTGGTCTGGGTCGCGGCCCCGTCCGTGGTCGTCGCGACGGTGCTGCTCCTTGACGCGACGAAGCGCATCCGTGCCCGCCGTTCCGGGGAGCAACGGCTGGTGGCGAGCCTCGCCGCGTATGCGCCGGTCTTCGCCGTGCACTGGGACGCCCCCCGTGAGGAGTCGTTCCAGCTCTCGATGTGGCTGCCGTATCTCGAGCGGCTCGGTGTCCCGTTTCTGATCATCGTCCGGAACCCTGCAACGTTCGCGTTCGCCAGCAGGCATACCGACAAGCCCGTGGTGCTGTGCCGGCAGCTGTCGGAGCTGGACCCCCTGGTGGTTCCGTCGCTCAAGACGGCGTTCTACGTCAACAACAACTCGCGCAATCAGCATTTCGTGCGGTACACGCATCTGACGCATATCCACCTCAACCATGGGGAGAGCGACAAGGCGCCGAGCTACAGCCCGCTGTTCCGGCTCTTCGACAAGAACTTCGTTGCGGGGCAGGCGGCCATCGACCGGTTCTCGGCCAACGGGGTCTGGATGCGTCCGGAGGCGTTCGCGATCGTCGGGCGCCCACAGGTTGAGTCGATCGAGGTGGAGTCGGCCTTCATCGGAAGCAAGCGTGCGAAGACGGTCATGTACGCCCCCACATGGTCGGGCCTGTACGCAGATTCGCGGTACTCATCCCTGCTCATCGGCGTGCCCATCGTGCAGGCGCTCGTCGAGCGCGGCTGCACGGTGCTGTTCCGGCCGCATCCCTACACGCGCCGCAATCACGAGCTCGCGCGCGAGGCGGCTCGGATCAAGGCTCTGCTGGAGCAGGACCGGGCACGGTCGGGGCGCAGACACGTCACCGGCCGGCACGAGAAGCCGGAGCCGATCGCCGATTGGTTCAACGAGTCGGACGCGCTGATCGCCGACGTGTCCAGCGTCGTTCCCGACTTCCTCTACTCGGAGAAGCCGTTCGCGCTCACCGCGATGCTGGGTCCGCTGGAGTCGTTCGCGAGCAGCTTCCCGATCAGCAGGGGCTCATACCTGATCCATCCCGACCTCGGCAACCTGCAGGATGCGCTGGAGGCACTGCTCGAGACGGACCCGGGTCGCGAGGGGCGCAAGGCCCTCAAGAAGTATTACCTCGGCGACTTCCCGCACGAAGGCTACGCGGACGTGTTCCTGGCCGAGGCTCGCAAGTACCTCTGAGCCGATCGGCTTGGTGCGGGGGCACTGCGGGATTCCGGGATCGGCGGGGCATGGCGCGATCGCCTCCCCGTCAGTCGCCGGAACGACGAACGGCCGGCCACCCCGGAGGGTGACCGGCCGTTCGGCTTGCGATGTTAGGAGTTGCTCGAGAGACGCTCACGCAGCGCGGCGAGTGACTCGTCGTCCGCAAGCGTTCCGGTGCTCGACGACTCGGTGGAGAACGTCGAGCCGGTGTCGGCACCTCCGGTCGCGGCGGCCTCGTCGTTCGCGGCGAGGATCTGCTTCTTGTGCGACTCCCAGCGAGTCTGGGCAGCGGCGTACTCCTGCTCCCACTTCTCGCGCTGGGCCTCGAAGCCTTCCTTCCACTCGTTCGTCTCGGGGTCGAAGCCCTCCGGGAACTTGTAGTTGCCCTGCTCGTCGTACTCCGTGACCATGCCGTACAGCGCGGCGAGGCCGGAGTCGAACTCCTCGTTGTGCGGGTCGATGCCCTCGTTGGCCTGCTTCAGGCTCAGCGAGATGCGGCGACGCTCGAGGTCGATGTCGATGACCTTGACGAACACCTCGTCACCGACCGACACGACCTGCTCGGCGAGCTCGACGTGCTTGCTCGACAGCTCCGAGATGTGCACGAGGCCCTCGATACCGTCCGCGACGCGCACGAACGCACCGAACGGAACGAGCTTGGTGACCTTCCCCGGTGCGATCTGGCCGATCGCGTGGGTGCGGGCGAACAGCTGCCACGGGTCCTCCTGCGTCGCCTTCAGCGACAGGGAGACACGCTCGCGGTCGAGGTCCACCTCGAGGATCTCGACGGTGACCTCCTGGCCGACCTCGACGACCTCGCTGGCGTGCTCGATGTGCTTCCAACTGAGCTCCGAGACGTGGACGAGGCCGTCGACGCCGCCGAGGTCCACGAACGCACCGAAGTTGACGATCGAGGAGACGACGCCCTTGCGGACCTGCCCCTTCTGGAGGTTGTTGAGGAACGTGGTGCGGCTCTCGCTCTGCGTCTGCTCGAGCAGGGCGCGGCGGGAAAGCACGACGTTGTTGCGGTTCTTGTCGAGCTCGAGGATCTTCGCCTCGATCTCCTGACCCAGGTACGGCGTGAGGTCACGGACGCGGCGCAGCTCGATGAGCGACGCCGGCAGGAAGCCGCGGAGCCCGATGTCGACGATGAGGCCGCCCTTGACGACCTCGATCACGGTGCCGGTGACAACACCATCCGACTCCTTGATCTTCTCGACGTCGCCCCACGCGCGCTCGTACTGCGCACGCTTCTTCGACAGGATGAGGCGGCCCTCTTTGTCCTCCTTCTGGAGAACGAGCGCCTCGACGCTGTCACCGACGTTGACGACCTCACTCGGGTCCACGTCGTGCTTGATGGAAAGCTCACGGGAGGGGATCACACCCTCGGTCTTGTAACCGACGTCGAGGAGGACCTCGTCCCGGTCGATCTTGACGACGGTTCCTTCGATCAGGTCACCGTCGTTGAAGAACTTCAGCGTCTTCTCGACCGCGGCAAGAAAGTCGTCAGCAGATCCGATGTCGTTGATGGCGACCTGCTTGGCTGCCTTTTCGGTCGTTGCGATTGTCATGTAGTTAGTGCTCCGTAATGGACATGGGTCAGGCCACGATTCGACATGGTGCTTGGTGTGGTCGCCGTGGCAGGCGGATAGAGATCGCAGAAATAGCGACCATTCAGTCTAGCCCCTCCCCCAAAGACGCGCCAAGCCGGGCGGATCAGCGGGAGCCGTTCGAATCGCACTGCGGGCGATCGTGCTCTCCTCAGCTTCCGCGCCGACTCGTCAAGCTGGGCATCGATGCTTGCCGACAGCCGTCCGGCATCGCGGATGGAAGCTCCCGAATCCTCCTGGCCTCTTCTTTGCTGAAGTCCCCAGCGCGTAGCGCGTCCATCGTGGCGCTCAACTCTGTCGTCAGCGCTTCGGCCAGGGCAAGTTCCGCCTCCGCCTCGCGCTCCTCGCTGCGGAGGAGCGCCGCAACCATCGGAAGCAACGATCGGCGAGCCGGTTCATTCTTCCCATACCCGGATTCGATCACCAGCCGTCGACATTCCAGCGACACGAAGCGCACTTTTGGCGCGGTCATCCATAGTCAGCGACAGAAATGCTCAGCAACCTCCCAGGACGAGACGCAACGGATGCCGCCCGTGACACACGCCGCAACACGATTGTGCCGTTCGCTGCGTCCACGACTGGGATGGATGCGATGACGATCGAGAACCTGCAGCGCGAGACCCGTGTGTTTCCTCCGGCGCCGGCCTTTGCGGCGGCCGCCAACGTCGACGCAGCCGAGGAGGCACGGCTGCGCAGCCTCTCCCCCGACGAGTTCTGGGCCGAGCAGTCGCGGCGTCTGGACTGGACGACCGACTGGCACACCGTATCGAGCTGGACTCCCCCGTCCCCCGACCGGGACGTGATCCCTGCCGCCGAGTGGTTCCGCGGCGGCGAGCTCAACGTGGCGGTGAACTGCGTCGACCGGCACGTGGCGGCCGGACGCGGGGACAAGGTGGCGCTGCACTTCGAAGGCGAGCCGGGCGACCGCCGCTCTCTCACGTACGCGCAGCTGCAGGCGGAGGTCAGCCGCGCTGCGAACGCGCTCACGGACCTCGGCATCGGCCCCGGCGACACCGTCGTCGTCTACCTGCCGGTGCTGTTGGAGACGGTGATCGCGACGCTCGCCATCGCCCGGATCGGTGCGGTGCACTCCCTGGTGTTCGGCGGGTTCTCGAGCGAGGCGCTGCGCTTCCGGCTCGCCGACACCCGCGCCAGGGCGGTGGTGACCTCGGACGGTCAGTTCCGCCGTGGGGCGGCGGTTGCGGTGAAGGCGAACGTCGACGCGGCGGTGGAGGGCCTCGACCACGTGGAGACGGTGCTCGTCGTCCGCCGCACCGGTGAGCGCACGCCGGACATCCCGTGGACCGCGGGCCGGGATGTGTGGTGGCACGAGACGGTCGATGTGGCGTCGCCGGTGCATGAGCCGGAGTCCTTCCCGTCCGAGCATCCGCTGTTCGTCATCTACACGTCCGGCACCACCGGCAGACCGAAGGGGCTCCTGCACACCTCCGGCGGCTACCTGACGCACGCCTCCTGGTCGCACTGGGCGGCGTTCGATGCGAAGGACGACGACGTCTACTGGTGCACCGCGGACCTCGCCTGGGTGACCGCGCACACCTATGTGATCTACGGACCGCTCTCGAACGGCGCCACCCAGGTGCTGTACGAGGGGACGCCGAACTCGCCGCACGCGGCGCGGCACTTCGAGGTGCTCGAGCGGTACGGGGTCACCGTCTATTACACGGCGCCGACGCTCATCCGGACGTTCATGACGTGGTTCCCGGAGGGCGTTCCCGACCGGTACGACCTGTCGGCGATCCGGCTGCTGGGCACCGTCGGCGAGGCGATCAACCCGGAGGCCTGGGTGTGGTTCCACAGGCGGATCGGCGGATCCCGGGCACCGATCGTGGACACCTGGTGGCAGTCGGAGACCGGCGCCGCCGTGGTTGCACCGCTGCCCGGGTCCACGCCGTTGAAGCCGGGATCCGCGACCCGGCCGCTCCCGGGATTCGACGTCCGGATCGTCGACGACGAGGGCGCCGAGGCGGGACGGGGGCAGGGCGGGTATCTGGTGCTGGCGGCGCCGTGGCCCGGCATGGCGCGGACCGTGTGGAAGGACCCGGAGCGATACCGCACGTCCTATTGGGACCGCTTCGCGTCGCGCGGGTTCTACTTCGCGGGCGACGGCGCCGCGTACGACGAGGACGGGTACATCTGGCTGCTCGGCCGCGTCGACGACGTCGTGAACGTCTCCGGCCACCGGCTCTCCACCATCGAGATCGAGTCCGCCCTGGTCGCGCACCGCGGCGTCGGGGAGGCCGCAGTCGTCGGTGTGAGCGACCCGACCACCGGGTCCGCGGTGTGCGCCTTCGTCGTGCCCAGCGCCCCGGCCGAGCACGGGCTCGGTGACGAGCTGCGCCGGCACGTCGCCGCGCGGATCGGCCCGATCGCCAAGCCGCGTGACGTGCATGTCGTGCCGGACCTGCCGAAGACGCGGTCGGGAAAGATCCTCCGCCGGCTGCTGGTCGACCTCAGCGAGGGCCGGCCCGCCGGCGACACCACCTCGCTGCAAGACGAGAGCGTGCTGCCGGCCATCGAGACGATCGTCCGGTCGGGCTAGCCCCAGCCTTACGAGCCACCCGGAATACCGATGTCAGCCCACTGCAGGTTGTGATCGGATCCCTGGAAGGCCGTGTCGAAGTTCCCCGCCGATGTCAGAACCAGTTGGTTCGCGTACCGGGCTGCGCCGGGTGCGTTCTTCGTCATGATGTAGTCGACACGTCCAGCGACATGGAGCGCCCGGTACGGGGTGTACGGGAAGCCCGGTTTCGAGAGGTTGTCGACCTGATTCGTCGTGTTGACCGTGCTGTACTGCGTACCGGACCGCTTGACCGCGGACGCCGCGTCGTACCAGCCGGCGAGCCGAAGAGCGTTGTCCGGCCCGGTCGCCGACTTCAGGACGCTGTTGTTCAGGTCAGCGAGGATGACAATGGGTCGGCCGCCGGCGAGGTTCGTCAAATGGCTGCTGATCGCCTTGATCTCCCGCACCCTGAGCTCGGAGAGATCTCGCCCGTCGTCCGTCGGCAGGTGCACGGATGCCGCGTAGAACACGGCTCCGGTGGCCTTGACCCGGAACTTCGCCCACGACCAGAGGCGGTCGAGCAGTCCGGACGGCCAGCTGATGCCCATGCTGCGGGGTGAGACGAAGCCGCCAGAGAGACGCTCCAACTCCGCCGTCTTGTAATACAGCTGAGCGCCGGCGGTCGTGTTCATCTCCCGCGGCGTCTGGACCGGCTCGTTGGCGATGGCGAATCCGCTCGGCGCAAGAAGGTCACGGAGGTCCTCCCACTGCAGCTTCCCGTTGCCGAGTCCGGCGTCGGACGCCGGAATCTCCTGCGCGCCGACGAGGGCAGCGCCCGAGGCCAGGATGCCGTTGCGCACCTTGTAGCGACGCTCTTTCCAGGTATAGCCGCCCAGCGAGGCGGACGATGTGACGCTCTTGACGTTCCACGTCGCGACACGCAGCGCGTCGCTCACCGGTGCGATGGCGCTCGCCCAGGTGTACGAGCCGGCACGTGTGAGCCGGTACGCCTTCGCGGGGTCGCTTGCGGTCGGCATCGATGTGCTCGCGCTGAGGGAGTTGTACGTGGCGACCTTGACGTGGATGGGGTTGCCCGATCCGGTTCCCATCTCGTCCCGGTACTGCGCCGGCACGGTGAGCACGATGCTCGTCACCGTCGCGGGGTACCACGCCGAGCGGAACAGGTGCTTCGTCACGATGCTGTTGGACCCGGCCAGCACACCAACCTTGGTCGCGCGTCCCTGCCCAGCCCAGCTGACCTTCACCTTGTCCTTGCCCGCCGGCGCCACCGTGACCGTGAGCTCACGCGGGTAACCGGTGTCCGGGATCGCCTTCTTCACCACGCTCACCGAGCTGGTCGATCCGGCGCCCGCTACGGCCCTCACTCTGACGAAGTAGGCGACGTCGTTCTGCACGCCGGTGAGCACCTTGACGCCCTTCGTCGCGCTGACGCTGACCTTCTTGGCGCTCCGGAACGTGGAGCTGGTGCTGTACTCGACGGTGTAGCTCACAGCGCCGGGAATCTTCGACCACGCGACCGTGATGGACCCGGCGCCACCGGCGGCACGGATCGCTGGTGCAGGGAGCGCGGCCGCCGGTGCGAGTGCGATCACGCCCGACGATGCCTGCGCCGGCACGGCAGAGGCCGGCACCAGACCCACGGACAGCATCGCGCTGAGTCCGAATGCGACGAGCGCCTTGCGCTTCATGCGTTCCCCCCGAAACCACGTTCGGGGCCGAGCGTATCGGCGTGTCGTCGCGACTGACAAAGGTTCGGCTCACCCCAGTTCGGGTGAGCCGCCCGGTTTCGCACCGGAGGCCATCACGCGATCGGGGTCCCTGCGCACCCCGAGCCGCTCTACCGGCGGAGCGCCTCGCGGAGCGTGTCGAGGCCGACCCCGCCCAGGTCGAGGGCCTTCCTGTGGAACTCCTTCGCGGAGTACGCGTCGCCCTGACGCTCTCGGTACTCGTCGCGGAGCTGCTCCCAGATCCGCTGACCGACCTTGTACGACGGCGCCTGTCCCGGCCAGCCGAAGTAGCGGTTGACCTCGAATCGCACGAACGGCTCGTTCATGTTGACGTTCTTCTTCATGAACTCGAACGCGTAGTCGAAGTCCCACTTGCCGTTCCCGTCGAGGCGCGGCTTGCCGAGGTGGACTCCGATGTCGAGCACCACGCGGGCGGCGCGCATCCGCTGACCGTCGAGCATGCCGAGTCGGTCGCCCGGGTCGTCGAGGTAGCCCAGCTCCTCCATCAGCCGCTCGGCGTACAGCGCCCAGCCCTCGGCGTGACCGCTGGTGCCGGCGAGCTGGCGGCGCCAGGTGTTCAGGGTCGCGCGGTTGTAGACGGCCTGGCCGAGCTGCAGGTGGTGACCCGGTACTCCCTCGTGGTAGACCGTGGTGGTCTCCCGCCACGTGCCGAACTCGGTCACTCCCTCGGGCACGGACCACCACATCCGGCCGGCCCGCGAGAAGTCGTCGCTGGGGCTGGTGTAGTAGATGCCGCCCTCCTGGGTCGGAGCGATGCGGCACTCGAGCTTCTTCACCGGGTCGGGGATGTCGAAGTGCGAGCGGGAGAGCTCCTCGACCGCGCGGTCGCTGAGCTGCTGCATCCACTGCTGCAGGGCGTCGGTGCCCTTCAGGATGCGCTTCGGATCGGCGTCGAGCACGGCGATCGCTTCCTCGACCGTTGCGCCCGGCTTGATCTCGTTGGCGATGCGGTTCTGCTCCTCGACCATGCGGCTGAGCTCTTCGATGCCCCACTCGTAGGTCTCGTCGAGGTCGATCTTCGCGCCGAGGAACCGGCGCGACTGCAGCTCGTACAGCTCCCGGCCGAACGCGTCCTCCTGGCGGGCGGCCGGCTCCAGCTCGTCGCGGAAGAATCCCGCCAGTCTGCCGTACGCGGCAGCGGCCGTCTCCGCGCCGGAGGCGAGGTCCGCCTTCAGCGACTCCGGCAGGTCTCCCCCGCCCTCTGGGGCGGCGTCGCCCGTGAAGGTGAAGAAGAAACCGTCGTCGGCGGCGTGCCGGCCGAGCTGCTCGAGCACCTCCCGCACCTGCCGTTTCGCGGGCACGTCGCCGTCGCGAATCCCGAGCCGCAGCGTCTCGATGTACCCCTCGACGGCCCCGGGGAGGTTGCCGAGCTTCTCCGCGATCGTCGACCAGTCGGCTTCGGTGGCGGTCGGCATCAGGTCGTAGACGTTCCGCAGTTCCTGCGCGGGCGATGCGATCACGTTGACGTCGCGCTTCCACAGCCCGGCGTCGGATGCTTCGAGCCAGAGCGTCAGGTCGCTGGTCAGGTCGGTCTTGGTGACCCAGTCCACGTCGTCGACCGGAGTCGCCGCCTGGAGCGCGTCGACCACCTTGCGTGCCTCCGTGACGTAGCGCTCATGGCCGGCGGGCGACGTGTCCGCGTACTCGCCGTGCCGGCCGGGCAGCCCGATCCAGATGGCGACGTCCGGGTCGAGCTCCGCGAGCGTGGTCACCCACTCCTCGGCGATGCGGTCGATCTCGGTGGGCTGACGAACGGCTTCGTTTGAGGTATCGCTCACCCTCCGACGCTATCGCACCTCCCCCGGAAGCCTTCCTGGGAGGCACGGGGTCACTCCTTGTCGAGATCGCGGCTGAGGACCTCGGCGAGGGTGTCAAGAGCCTCGTCGGCACCGTCCCCGTCCGCCTCCAGTGTCACCTCTTCGCCCGAGCCGATCCCCAGTGAGAGCACCCCGAGGATGCTCGCCGCGTTCACGGTCTTGCCGGCGGCGGAAGTCAGCTTCACCGGCACACCGACCTTCGACGCGGCTTGGGCGAACAGGGATGCCGGCCGGGCATGCAGACCGACGCGCGATCCGACGGTGACGGTTCGTTCTGGCAACTCGGCTCCTCGGTCGGAGGGAACGGTGCGGGCGGATGGTGGAGCGGCGCCCGCGTTTCGTCCAACCTAGGGCGTCCGGGCCGGTCTGCGCTCGCCGGGACCCGCACCGCGGTCACGAGTCGGGGTCGGATCCCAGCGCCTCGTACACCGCAGCGGGCGTGACGGCCGACCGGATGACCTCCGCCTTGCCCGGTTCGAGCAGCACGGCGGCGAGCCGCGACAGCAGCCCGATGTGACCGCGACCGAGCGCCGCGAGTCCGATCACCACGACCACCCGGTTCCCGTCCCAGTCCACTCCGTCGGGGAAGCGGAGGACCACGATGGCGTCGCGCTGAACGGCATCCGCCTCCGCGAGGGTCGCGTGCGGGAACGCGACCGACTCGCCGACGTAGGTCGAGACGGACCGCTCACGCTCGAGCATGGCGTCGACGTAGGTGGGGTCGACCGCGCCCGCCTCGACGAGCGCCTCTCCGGCCTGCCGGATGGCGTCGTCGCGATCCGACGCCCTGCAGTCGAGCCGGATCGAGCCTTCGGCGAGCAGCTCCGGCAACGGCTTCCTTCTCGGCACGTCGTCCTCCTCGTGATCAGTGCGCGGCGGCGTCCCAGTTCGGGCCCGTGCCGACCTGCACATCGAGCGGCACGCGCAGGTCCGCGGCGCCGCGCATCCGGGTCGTCACCACCTCCGTCATGGCATCCAGTTCGCCCGGCGCCACCTCGAACACCAGCTCATCGTGCACCTGCAGCAGCATCCGGGACCGAAGGTCGCGCGCCTCGAGCTCCCGCGCGATCCCGAGCATCGCGAGCTTCATGATGTCGGCGGCCGAACCCTGGATCGGCGCGTTGAGGGCGGCACGCTCGGCGTTCTCGCGCAGCACCCGGTTGTTCGAGTTGAGGTCACCGAACGGGCGCCGCCTGCCGAAGATCGTCTCGGTGTAGCCGTCGATGCGCGCCTGCTCCACGACGTTCCTCAGGTAGTCGCGCACCGCGCCGAATCGGGCGAAGTAGTCCGCCATCAGTTGCTTCGCCTCGCTCGTCTCGATCCGCAGCTGCTTCGAGAGACCGAACGCGCTGAGGCCGTACGCCAGGCCGTACGACATGGCCTTGACCTTGGTGCGCATGAACGGGGTGACCTCCGCAGGCTCCACCTGGAAGACCCGGGAGCCGACGAACCGGTGCAGATCCTCCCCCGCGTTGAACGCGGAGATGAGCCCCTCGTCACCCGAGAGGTGCGCCATGATGCGCATCTCGATCTGCGAGTAGTCGGCGGTGAGCAGCGTCTCGAAGCCTGCACCGTGCTCGAACGCGGCGCGGATCTCCCGCCCGGACTCCGTCTTGATGGGGATGTTCTGCAGGTTCGGGTCGTTCGACGAGATGCGGCCGGTGCTCGTCCCGGTCTGGTCGTAGGTCGTGTGGATCCGGCCGTCGGCGCCGAGCTCCCGCTCGAGCGTCTCCACCATCTGCTTCAGCTTCGTGGCGTCACGGTGCTGGAGCAGCAGGGTGAGGAACGGGTGCGGCTCCGGGAGCTGGTCCTGCAGGTCGGCGAGCGACGCGGCGTCGGTGGAGAAACCGGTCTTGGTGGAGCGGGTCTTCGGCATGCCGAGCTCCTCGAACAGCACCTGCTGCAGCTGCTTCGGGGAACCGAGGTTGACCTCGTGGCCGATCTCGGCGAACGCCCGCCGCGCCAGCTCTGCCGCGGTGTCGGTCAGCTCGGCGTTGAGCCGCGCGAGCAGCTCGCGGTTCACCGTCACGCCGTCGAGCTCCATCCGCGCCAGCACCGGCACCAGGGGGAGCTCCAGCTCGGTGTGCACCCGCCGCGTGCTGTCGCTCATCCGCTCCTCGAGCGCCCGGGCGAGGCGCACGACGAACCAGGCCTCCGTGGCCGGGCTGATCGCCTCCGTCGCGGGGACGAGCTGGTTCGGGTCCGCTTCAGGCAGCGTCTCACCGAGCGCGTCGTACACCTGCGAGGCGAGGTCGCCGGGCTTCGACCCCGGCCGCAGCAGCCAGCTCGCGATGGAGGAGTCGAACGCGATGCCGCCGATGCGCAGGCCCGCCTGGGCGAGCAGCTTGAACTCGCGCTTCGACGCGTGCAGCAGTTTCGGGGCATCGCTCGCGAGCCACGCCTCGAACGTCGCGTAGTCCTGCCGGCCGGAAGCCCACGGCACGTAGGCCGAATCCGTCTCGGTGGCGAGCCCGAATCCGGTGATGTCGCCGTATGCGGTCTCCAGGCGGAGGCCGAGCGGCGTGGTGCCGCCGGCCGTTGCCGTCTCGATCCACTGCGCCAGCTCCTCATCGACGAGGCGGTGGACCGGTGGTTCCGTTCTCGCGCGGCTGGGCGCCGGGACAGACTCCTGCGGCGCGGACTCCCCGGACTCCTCTGCGGCGATCTTCGTCAGGCGCTCGAGCAGCGTGCGGAACTGCAGCCGGTCGAAGATCTCCCGCACCGCCGCCATGTCGATCGGGCGGCGCTCGAGATCCGCCGGCCCCACTGGCAGCTCCACGTCGCGGACCAGCCGATTCAGCTTCCGGTTGCGGATCGCATTGTCCTTCTGCTCGCGCAGCTTCTGCCCCACGACGCCCTTGATCTCTTCGGCGTGCTCGAGGATGCCGTCGAGGCTCCCGTATTGGAGCACCCACTTCACCGCGGTCTTTTCCCCCACCTTGTCGATGCCGGTGAGATTGTCGCTCGTCTCGCCGACCAGGGCAGCGATGTCCGGGTACTGGTGCGGCTCGATCCCGTACCGTTCGAGCACCGCCTGGCGGTCGTAGCGCTTCAGCTCCGAGACGCCTCGTGCGTTCGGGTAGAGCAGGGTGACCCGATCGTCGACGAGCTGGATCGTGTCGCGGTCGCCTGAGACCAGCAGCACGTCGAAGCCGTCGGCCTTGCCGCGCTCGGCGAGGGTGGCGAGCACGTCGTCCGCCTCGTAGTCCTCCTTGCTGATGGTGATGATGTTCATCGCCTTCAGCGCCTCCTGCAGCAGCGGAACCTGCCCCTTGAACTCCTGCGGCGTCTCGTCGCGGGTGCCCTTGTACTCCTCGTACTCCCGGTTGCGGAACGAGAAGCGGGAGATGTCGAATGCGACCGCGAGGTGGGTCGGCTTCTCCTTCTGCAGCAGCAGGATCAGCATCGCGAGGAAGCCATGGATGGCGTTGGTGTGCTGGCCGTCACGGGTTGTGAAGCTGTCGACGGGAAGGGCGTAGAACGCCCGGAATGCGAGGGAATGACCGTCGATGACCATGAGGGTAGGCTTTGCGGAATCCGGCACGGAGCAAGCCTAGCCGCGGCTCCCGACACCATTTTCCGGCCCAGGCGGGGCACCGAAGGAGAGGCATGACTGCGTTCCCCAAGCTTCCCGAGAGTCTCGATCCGGAGCTTTACGGGCGCATCGTCGAGACGCGCGGCGGGGCGCTCGCACAGAAGATGGGCATCGAGTTCCTCGAGCTCTCAGCGGAGCGGTCCGTGGCCCGGATGCCGGTGGAGGGCAACACCCAGGTGATCGGGCTGCTGCACGGCGGCGCCCACGTCGTGCTGGCCGAATCGCTCGGCTCCGTGTCGTCCGCGATCCATGCCGGCCCGGGGCGGTACGCGGTGGGCATCGAGATCAACGCGACCCACAGCCGGTCGATCACCGAAGGCTGGGTCACCGCCACCTGCACCGCCCTCGTGTTGGGGCGAACACTCGCGACGCACGAGATCGTCATGCGGGACGAGCAGGGCCGGCGGCTGTCCACCGTGCGCATGACGAACATGCTGCGGGACGCCGACACCCGCGCCTGACCGATCCCGCTCCGGACTACTCGCCGTTGTTCCGGACGCACTCGGCCGGAACGGCGACTCCCGGGGTCGGGTGCCGGGCGCGAGCTACTTCTTGCTGCCGAGCTGCTCGATGATCGCCTGGGCGACGTCGTGCATGGTGAGGCGGCGGTCCATGGATGCCTTCTGAATCCAGCGGAACGCCTCCGGCTCGGTGAGGCCCATCTTCTCGTTGAGCAGGCCCTTGGCCCGGTCAACGAGCTTGCGGGTCTCGAAGCGCTCCACCATGTCAGCGACCTCGGACTCGAGGGCGATGATCTGCTGGTAGCGGCTGAGCGCGATCTCAATGGCGGGCAGCAGGTCGTTCGGCGTGAACGGCTTCACGACGTACGCAAGCGCGCCCGCCTCGCTGGCCCGCTCCACGAGCTCCTTCTGGCTGAATGCGGTGAGCAGCACCACCGGGGCGATCCGGTTCTTCGAAAGCCGCTCGGCCGCGGAGATGCCGTCGAGCTGCGGCATCTTGACGTCCATGATCACCAGATCCGGACGAAGCTCGGTCGCGAGCTGGACGGCCGTCTCGCCGTCACCCGCTTCGCCGACGACCTCGAATCCGTTGTCTCGCAGCGTCTCCACGATGTCGAGGCGGATGAGCGACTCGTCCTCCGCGACGACGACGCGACGCAGGGGGGCAGCAGTGGCGTCCGAATCAGTCACGGACTGAGCCTACGGTATTGTTTCCAGCGCGACGGTGCGCCGGATTGGCGGAATGGCAGACGCGGGGCACTCAAAATGCTTTGCCCGAAAGGGCGTGTGGGTTCAAGTCCCACATCCGGCACCAACCCGTCGCGCTTGCGCGGCGGGATGGTGCCGGCGTGGGCGCGAAACGCACCGGGTCCTCGGCGCCGGTTCCGACGCGTCGCGCAGCGACGTGGCGGCCGTGCGAGGGGGCGGGTTCAAGTCCCACATCCGGCACCAGCGCACTGCGAGGCGGCGAATCCTGGCGTCAGAGCCTGCCCGCGGCGTTCTCGTCACTGAGCAGGGACACCACATAACCCGGTGCGCCGTAATGCTTGTCCCGCCCCTGGTTCGGCTTGTACTGCTTGATGCAGACCCACTCGTCACCGTTGCGGTCCGCGGGCGTGATGTAGTCCTCGGCGTCGGCGGGCCGGCACGTCCGCGCCCCCGAGGAAGCGTCAGTCGACCAGATGCACCGCATCGGTGATCTCGACGAGCGTGTGCCCGGCACCACAGCCGGTCGTGGGCTCGGCTGCCGCGGCGGACTGGGCGCCCGCCAGCGTGAGACCGAGGAGTGCAACCGATGTTCCGATGGAACCAGCTCGGCGACGCCGTCGTCGAGAGCAGGCTCCCGACCGGTGCCCGCATGATCCGGACGGGCGAGCCATCACCCGGCGTGCGATGCGGGCTCCGCCTCGGCGTCCGAAGTCTCGACCGGTGCTGAGCCGCGGTAAGCATACGGATCCTCGGCTCAATTCGCCGGCATGTGCGGACCGCACGGCAAGGCGAATCGCAGGCACGCGCCGTACGCACTCGGCGCTGTGGTCTCCCGCCGCGGAAGTCGTGGATCGCACGGCCCTCGGATCGGACGGGTCACATCGCACGTGATGGTGTGGCACCGGCCGGTGACCGCATGGCACGCGGCGAGCGTCAACTCCGCCGCGCCGCTCCAGCCGAAGTCGCGGCCGTGCGCCGGTGCGATGGCGACCGCATCCCCGGTTGTGGTCTCGATCACCACCGAGCGCTCGCCCCCATACCAATACCGGCCGTCCGGGCTCAGTGCGCTTCCGAAGTCCGGCACGATCTCGTAGTAGATGCGTGCGTACGAGAGCTGCCGCCCGTCGGCGTCTTCGAATGCGATGCCGCCGGATGTGTACACGGCCCAGACGCCCGCGCTCACGTCGTTCAGGAAGGCGGGTCGGCGCGGGTCCTGCTGAGGTTCTTCGCCGGCTGCCCACCGCCACACCCAGATGTCCTCACTGGGCACGCCGATGACGCCGTCGGCGGTGTCGGATGTCGCGTAGTAGAGCGCCTCATCGTCCAAAGAAGCGAGGACGACGGGCCGTTCAAGCGGTATCCCGAGCGGTGCGCGAGCGAGCAGGTTCCCACTGTGCGCCTCGACCACGACGAGATCGCCGCGTCGCCCCTCCGCGGTCTCCACCCACGCCACCACATCGTGGTCCGGATTCCCGATGATGTCGCGGTGCGGGCGCCACGGCAGGTGCTCCGCGTCCACGCCTCCCGGGTGGGCGTCGCGCCACGGGCGCTCGCTCAGCGTCCTGGTCTTCCGTTCCCGGCTCCGCCAGACGATTTCGGAGGTCTCCGGATCCACGTACACGATGCCGGTCTTCACGATGGTGAACACCTCGATCGGTGTACGGTCCGGCTCGGACACCGGCGCCAGGACCGGTGCATTCGCCACCATCGCGCCGGCGATCAGCACGGCCGTGGCGATTGCGGCGACCAGGGCGGACGGCGCCGGTGCCTTTCCCGCACGTCGGCTCGCCGCCCGTCCTGTCCGATCACCGGATCGCCCCTCGAGCCTCCGCGCGCGCGTGCTCAGCACTTCGTCTCGTCGGCGCTCGCGCCCGCCGGTGGGCCGTTTCGTCCAGTCGCAGGAACCGTACTCGGATGCACGCGGCGGTGCCAGGGTCGATGGTCCCCGGAGCGAAGCTCGATCGCTTCGGTGAGTGCGGCTCACCGCGCCCGTGACGCCGCCCCCACCTCGTCCCCCGGCTCGTCGACCGCCACCGACTCCGCCTGCCCCCGGAACCGCTCCGACAGCATCCGGTACGACCGGGTCGCGAACGCCAGGATGGCGAGCAGCACCAGCGTGAGCCCCGCGAAGAAGAACACCAGGGCGATGCCGCGGGCCTCACCCTCGCCGAGCAGCCAGCCCCACGTCGCCTGCCCGTTCCGGGACTCCATGAACGGGATGATGAGGAACTCCGCGATCGGCGCGACGAGGAAGGCCGTGATCGGTGCCGCAGCCGACTCGAACGCCTGGGCGAAGCCGAACACCCGACCCTGCCGCCGGAACGGCACGACCCTCTGGATGATGGTCTGCTCCGACGCCTCGACGGCGGGGAAGATCGCCATGTAGAGCCAGATGCCGCCGGCGTAGAGCCACCACCAGTCGCGGATGGTGAAGAACGCCCCCAGGAGGCCCATCACCGCGACGGCGAGCAGCATCGTGCGGATGGGATTCCGGCCGAGGCCGAACTTCGCGATCGCGAGTCCACCGAGGATGTAGCCCGTCGAGGCGACCCCGAACACGACGCCCCACAGCTCAACGGGGAACAGCTCCAGTCCGTACGGATCCATGAGCGCGATGTAGACGCCGCCGATGAGGTTGTTGAGGGTCGTGAAGAGGATCAGGGCGAAGAGCCCCTGCGCCGCCCGGATGGCCGTGATGCTGCCCCGCAGGTCGATCGCCGGCGGCTTCCCGCCGTCGCCCTGCGGCTTCTCCTCCGGGATGCGCAAGAACATCAGGTGCGCCAGTGCGACCGCGGTGAGGACGATCGCGATCAGCAGCGTCCAGCCCATCCCGAGCAGCCCGATCGCGAGGCCGGAGAAAACGCTCGTGACGATGAAGGCAAGCCCCTGCACGGTGCCCACCATCCCGTTCGCGTTGGCGTGCCGTTCCTGGGGCACCAGCAGGGTGACGGTGGTCGAGAGCGCGATGTTCCGCATGTTCTCGATGACCGAGCCGAACAGGATGATGCCTGCGAACAGCCAGAACCAGGGCCCGCCGAGGTCGACGAGGGTGGATTCCGGGTGGAGCAGGTACAGCACGCCGGCCACTACGAACGCGGCGAGCGTCACGACGCTCGCGAACATCATCACGTGATGTTTCCGGTGCCGGTCGACGATCGTTCCGAACAGGATCGAGAAGAACGCGATGAACAGCATGTACGCGCCGCCGATGATGCCGGTGGCGAGCACGGAGCGGGTCTCCAGGTAGACCCAGAACGTCAGACCGAACCAGAGGAAGCTCGTCGTGACATTGGCGATCATGGTGTTGACGAGCACCTGCGCGAAGGTCCGCATTCCACCGACCGGAGGCACGCGCTGCGGTGAAACCGACGAGGACGGCTCTGACATGGCACCGAGCGTAGGGGGCACGGACGACGCTGTCACCGCCTCAACGCGACCCGTGCATCCGGAGCCCGGACGGGGATAGGCTCCCGCGCATGAACGCGCTGGCGCAGGTGCTCACGATCGTCGAGGCCGTGCTCCTGATCGGTGTCGGCTCCGTCGAGGCATTCGGCGCCCACACGCGTTTGTTCCAGCGGCTGTTCGGGGTGCGTGCGGAGCACCTGTCCGCGCTGCGCGTCTGGCTCGTCAACCAGGGGTTCTACAACATCGTGTTCGGACTGGGATTCGTCGCCGGCCTGGTGATCGCCGGCACCGGCGATCCCGCCGCCGGCCGGGCCGTCATCGTCGTGCTGGCGCTCGGGCAGGCCGTGCTGGGCGTCGTCCTCTGGGTCACTGAGCCCCAACTCTGGCGGGGCGCCGCGGTGCAGACGGTGCTGCCGCTGGCCGTGGCCGGGGCGGCGATGCTCTAGGCGCTCAGATGCGGCCTCTCGCGGTGTTGTCGCTGATGAGCGTGATCACGTAATCCTCCGCGCCGGCCTTCTTGTCCTGGCCCTGATTCGGCTTGTACTGCTTGATGCACACCCACCCGTCGGCGTTCCGGTCGACCACAGCGGCGATGTCCTCCGCTGCTCCGGCAGGTGGCACGTCCACCCCGTCCACGAATCGCCAGTCGACGGCCTGCACGGCGCCGCCGATCGTGGTGAGACTGAACGACGCCCCGCAGCCGGCCACCGGGTGGGACGTCGCCGAGGCCGGCTGCGCGACGGCGAGACCGAGGACGACGACCGCAGCGGAGGTGCCGACGGCACCGATCACGCTTCTTCGCATGATGTACTTCCTTTCGATTTGCGGACGGTGTGCACGGTCCGCGGGAACAATGTGCCCGGAGCGTAGTCCTCGTGCGCGGGGCACGGACAGTGCCGGAGTACCCGAGGGGGGCATGTTGCCAGGCGCGTGGCCTGGCACGATGGAGCCATGGCACCGGAACTGCACATCACCGACGACCCGACCGCCGACGAGCTGCTCTCGAACGACCCGCTCGCGCTCCTGATCGGCATGCTCCTCGACCAGCAGGTGGCGATGGAGACCGCGTTCGCCGGTCCGTCGAAGATCCGAGAGCGGCTCGGGGCGTTCGACGCGGCGACGATCGCCGAGCAGGACACCGAGACCTTCGCCGCGCTCTGCCGCATGGCCCCGGCCGTCCACCGCTTCCCGGACTCCATGGCCGCGCGCGTGCAGGCGCTCTGCGCGACGGTGCGCGACGAGTGGGACAACGACGCGTCGGCGATCTGGCGCCGCGGCACCCCGGATGGCCCCGAGGTCCTGAAGCGCCTCAAGAGACTGCCGGGCTTCGGCGACCAGAAAGCACGCATCTTCCTCGCACTGCTGGGCAAGCAGTACGGCTTCGACGGCGCTGGCTGGCGGGAGGCGGCCGGTGACTACGGCGCGGAGGGCAGCTACAAGTCGGTCGCCGACATCGTGAACCCGGAGTCGCTCACCAAGGTGCGCGAGTACAAGCGGGCCGCGAAGGCGGCGGCCAAGAAGAGCTGATCCTCAGGCGCCGGTTTCAACGCCGCGTGGGGAGCGCCAGCAGGCGGCCGAGGACGGTGTCCGGACCCCCGTCGAGGAGCGCGCGGGGATCGTCGTGCACCTCGATCGCGCCGGCGCCGGTGAGCTCCTCCTCGGCGACGCCGCCGCTGCGGACGCCGATGGTCGCGACGCCTGCACGCTTCGCCGCGATCACGTCCCACACCGTGTCTCCGATCATCACAGCACGATCCGGTGCGGCACCGGCCTTCGCGAGGGCGGCCTCGATGATGCCCGGCTCGGGCTTCGCGGTGTCCACGTCGCCGGACGAGGTGGTGGCCACCTCTTCCTTCGACAGGCCGAGCACCTCGAGCAGGATCTCCAGCTCGTCCTCGGGTGCGGAGGTCGCGAGCACCACCGCGACATCTCGCGCGAGGAGCGACCGCACCAGGTCCGCGGCGCCGGCGAAGGGCCGGAGGCGTCGGGCATCCGCCTTGTAGTACTCGCCGTGCAGCTCCTTCGCGGACTCCGCGACGCCGTCCGGGTCCTCACCGAGCAGCGTCTCCAGCAGCTTCTTCGAGTCCATGCCGATGGACCGGTGGATGCGCCAGATGTCCACCGGGTGCCCGGCCCCGGCGAATGCGCGGTCCCAGGTGTCGACGTGGAGGTAATTGGAGTCCACCAGCGTGCCGTCGATGTCGAACAGCACCGCCTCGGTCGTCCGCTCTCCCATGCTCACTGCTCCCCTGAGTATCCGTGGGCCTCGGCTATTCGCCCTCGGCCTGCGATGGGTGCCCCTCCAGGGGCTTCGTGGCGGGACCACGATCCTGGTCGTCCGCGTCCAGGTCCTGCTCCTGACCCTCCGGCTTCGAGGTGTTCTGTGAATCCGACATGCTTCAGCCCTTCCTCCACTCGTTGTTCTCCAGGTTGGAGCCGCCCTGCGGTCCCATCTGCAGCATTCCGCCGTCGACCACCCAGGAGGCGCCGGTGACGTAGCTGGCGGCCGGTGAGGCCAGGAACGCGATGACCGATGCGATCTCCCACGCGCTCCCGGGCCGGCCGAGCGGGATGCCCGGGCGGTCCTCCGTGCGAGGGTCGACGTCCTCCTGCCCGGTCATCGGCGTGGAGATCTCGCCGGGTGCCACGGTGTTCGCGGTGATCCCGTGCTCGCCGAGCTCCAGCGCGAAGGTCTTCATCAGTCCGCCGAGGCCGTGCTTCGCCGCGTCGTACGGCCCCGACCCGACTCGCGGCTGGTGCTCGTGGACGCTGCTCACGGCGATGAGCCTGCCGCCGTTCCCGGCGGCGACCATCCGGCGGGCTGCGCGCTGCATGCACACGAACGCCCCATCGAGGTCCGTCGCCATGGTGTGCCGCCACTCATCGAGGGAGACATCCACCAGGGGCGTGCTGCCGCCGGTCCCGGCGTTGTTGACGAACACGTCGATGCCGCCGAGCTCCTCGCACATGCGGTCGATGACGTCGCCGCATTCCGCGAGGTCCGAGACGTCGAGCCGCGACACGACGGCGTTGCGGCCCTCCGCCCGGACCTCCTCGGCCGTGGCCTGCGCCCCCTGCTCGTCTTCGTGCCAGGTGACGCCGACGTCCATCCCCGCCCGCGCGAGCGCGACGGCGGTGGCCTTGCCGATCCCGGAGTCGGAGCCGGTGACGATCGCGTAACGGGGGAAGAAGTCCATGACACGATGCTCCCCGCCGGCTGCCCGATCGCCCACACCTGGGCGCCGTTTCTCAGAAACCGTGCAGAGAGGTCCAATTGACTGCTCACGTGACATCCAGCGGGGAACGCGTTCGTGACCGGATCGAGCGCATGGCGCTGGAGCGCTTCGGCTACGAGCGGCTGCGGCCGGTGCAGCTGGCCGCGATCGAGGCGCTGCTCTCCGGCCGGGACGTGCTCGCGGTGCTGCCGACGGGCAGCGGCAAGTCCGCGATCTATCAGATCGCCGCGGCGCTGCTCGATGGCGTGACCGTGGTGATCTCTCCGCTCATCGCACTGCAGCGTGACCAGCTGGAGGGGCTGGCGGATGCCCCCGACGCCCCCACCGCGGTGGCGGTGAACTCGTCGCAGACCGACACCGAGAACGAGGCGGCCTGGCAGGCGCTGGAGGGAGGCGAGGCGACGTACGTGCTGCTCGCGCCGGAGCAGCTCGGCAAGGAGGACGTCGTCGGGCGGCTCCGCCGCGTCTCAGTCGCGCTGGTCGCCGTCGACGAAGCGCACTGCGTGAGTGCCTGGGGCCACGACTTCCGGCCCGACTACCTCCAGATCGGCGCCGCGATCACCCGCCTCGGCGAGCCGACCACCGTCGCCCTGACGGCGACGGGTTCACCACCGGTGCGGGAGGAGATCACCGAGCGGCTCCGCATGAGCGACCCGTATCTCGCTTCCGGCGGCTTCGACCGCCCGAACATCGCCCTCGCGGTGACCCGGCACACGGAGGAGCACGCGAAACGGCAGGCCGTCGTCGACGAGGTGGCTGGGCTCCCCCGCCCCGGACTCGTCTACACGGCCACCCGCGCCGGGACCGAGCGGTACGCGGAGGCGCTGGCGGAGCTCGGGATGCGCGCCGCGGCGTACCACGCTGGCATGAGGAACGGGGACCGTGAGCTGGTGCACGACCGGTTCCGGGACGATGAGCTCGACGTGGTCGTCGCCACCACCGCCTTCGGGATGGGCATCGACAAGCCGAACGTCCGGTTCGTCGTGCACGCCGACATCCCAGACTCCGTCGACAGCTACTCCCAGGAGATCGGGCGCGCAGGGCGTGACGGCGCGGCGGCCCAGGCGGTGCTGCATTATCGCGAGCAGGACCTCGGCCTCCGCCGGTTCTTCGCGGCACGCAGACCCGATTCGGCGGCCCTCGAGCGCGTGTTCGGGGCGCTGCTCGACGCCGACGGCGCGCTCCCCGTCTCCAGGCTGGCGGAGCGGCTCGACACCACCGCCAGACGGCTCGGCGGACTGCTCAACGCACTGGAGGCCGCCGGCGCGCTGACTCGGAAGGCCGGCAAGATCCGCGCTGACCGCAAGCTCGATCCGCGGGAGGCGGCCGCGCGCGCGGTCGAGCACGCCGAGGACCGGGAGCGGATCGACGAGTCGCGGATCGCGATGATGCGTGCCTACGCCGAGGCGGACACCTGCCGACGTCAGGTGCTGCTCGCGTACTTCGGCGAGGAGTACGAGGGCCGGTGCGAGAACTGCGACTGGTGTGCGGACCATCCCGGCGAGGCGGCCGAGCCGTCGGTCGCCGACGCCGATGCGCCGTTCCCGCCCGCATCCTCCGTCACGCATGCCGAGTGGGGCGCCGGCACCGTGATGAGCGCCGAGGACGACCGCATCACCGTGTTCTTCGAGGAGCAAGGGTACAAAGTGCTGTCGCTCGCGGCCATCGAGGAGCACGACCTGCTCAGCAGGGCGTGAGCACCCTGCTGGTCACGGGCCGAAGTTCAACGCCGGCGCGGTGAATGAGACACCCCAGTCCGGCCCGGTCGCCGTGACGAACACGGCGAACGAGGTCTCCTTCGGGCCGTCGTACCCCTCGACCCACTCGCCGATGCGCGGGATCCCGGAGGCATCCCATTCCTTCTCGGTGAGCTCGATCGGCACGCTCCCGAGGCGCAGGTCGATGCGCTCCGGAAAACCGGTCGGCGTGCTCCGCCATGACAGCTCCGGGTAGGACTCCTCGAGCTCGAGGGCGCTGTCCCCGGCCTTGATCCCGTCGATCGTGGTGATCTCCAGCCGGTGGACGACCGCCTGATCGACGTGCACCGCCCAGTCCGGTGAGAAGGTGCCGACCTCCCCGTCCCAGTCCAGGATCCGGGCGCCGTCCCACGCGTACTCGGTGAGCGGCGGAGTGTGGCCGACGGCCTCGCGATCCGCGATGGCGGGTGGCGCCCCGAACGCCTCGGTGAGCTCCTCGACGACCGCCTGAGCCGGCTCCCAGTACGAGAACCCGTCGCCCGTCGTCCCGTCGGACATCACCGTGCTCAGCGCGGACGCGGTGACGTCGGCACCCGTGACGGTCGGCTCCTCGGGAGCCGGAGCGGGAGGCGTCGGCGTCTCCGGCGCGGCAGACGGACTCGCCGCCCGGGTGGGCTCCGACGGAGCCGAGGACGGCCCGGCGGCGCAGCCCGCGCAGAGGAGCAGGGTAACGAGCGCCGCAGGCGCGCCGGGCAGGAGTCGGTTCACGCTGCCGAGGGTATCGCCCGCCGACCCGCGGACTCCTTCCGCGACTGGACGGCGTGTCGGGTGAGAAGTCCGCGAGCCCTTCGACGTGCTCCGGGCGAGTCGGGGAAGGGGTCAGATGTTGCCGGCGTCCGCCCATGCCGGGGCGGCGGCGTTCAGCGCATCGCCGACCACGTGGACGCGAAGGTCGTTGGTGGAGCCCGGGATGCCGGGAGGGGATCCGGAGATCACCACGACCTTGTCGCCGACCTCGGCGAGGTTCCTGCCGAGCAGGACCTCGTCCACCTGGTGGTACATCGCGTCGGTGTGCGTCACCCGGTCGACGAGATAGGCCTCGATGCCCCAGGTGAGCGCCATGCGGCGCCGGGTGGCCTCGTTGGGCGTGAACGCGCGCATCGGGATGCGGAAGCGGAGCCGGGACATCCGGCGCGCCGAGTCGCCCGACTCGGTGAACACGCACACGTACTTCGCCTGCACGAAGTCGGCGACCTCCGCGGCGGCGAGCGTGATAGCGCCGCCCTGGGTGCGCGGCTTCGTGCCGAGGGGCGGAACCCGCTCGAGGCCGTGCTCCTCGGTGGAGTCGATGATGCGCGCCATGGTCTGCACGGTGATGACCGGGAACTCGCCGACGCTCGTCTCGCCGGAGAGCATCACCGCGTCGGTGCCGTCGAGCACCGCGTTGGCGCAGTCGGAGGCCTCTGCTCGGGTGGGGCGGGGGCTCGTGATCATGGACTCGAGCACCTGCGTCGCGACGATGACGGGCTTCGCCATGCGGCGCGCGAGCTCGACGGCGCGCTTCTGCACGATCGGGACGGCCTCGAGCGGCAGCTCCACGCCCAGGTCGCCGCGCGCGACCATGATGCCGTCGAAGGCCTCGATGATCGCCTCCAGGTTGTCCACGGCCTGCGGCTTCTCGATCTTGGCGATGACGGGGATCTTCCGCCCCTCCTCCTCCATGATCTCGTGCACGCGGACGATGTCGTCGGGGCTGCGGACGAACGAGAGGGCGATGTAGTCCGCCCCGAGCTGCAGGCCCCAGCGGAGGTCCGCTTCGTCCTTGTCCGACAGCGCCGGCACGTTCACGGCGACTCCCGGCAGGTTGATGCCCTTGTTGTTGGAGACGGGCCCTGGAACGACGACCTCGGTGGTCACCACGGTGCCGTCGGTCTCGAGCACCCGAAGCGTGACCTTGCCGTCGTCGATGAGAAGCGGATCGCCGGGGGCGACGTCCTGCGGCAGTCCCTTGAAGGTCGTCGAGGAGAGCTCCTTCGTGCCGACGACATCCTCGATGGTGATCTTGAAGATGTCGCCCTGCGCGAGGTCGTACGGTCCGTCCTCGAACTTGCCGAGACGGATCTTCGGCCCCTGCAGGTCCACCAGCACGGCGACCGCGCGTCCGGAGTCGGCCTCGGCCTGCCGCACGTTCGCGTAGACCGCCTCGTGCACGTCATAGCTGCCGTGGCTGAGGTTCATTCTCGCGACGTCGACTCCGGAGTCGATGATGGCGCGGATGTTCTCGTAGCTCGCGGTTGCCGGCCCGAGGGTCGCGACGATTTTCGCTCGTCTCATGACTTCCTTACACAGGTGGTGGACATACGGATGGGGAGAGAGAAGTCGGGGCCGGGAACGTCAGACCGTGAGGGCATGGTCCGTCGGCCGGACGGGGAACGGCAGCTGGGTGTCGCCCTCGAGGTAGCGGTCGACCGCCGAGGCCGCGGCGCGCCCCTCCGCGATCGCCCAGACGATGAGCGACTGCCCGCGGCCGGCGTCGCCGGCGACGAAGACGCCCGCCTCGCTGGTCTCGTACGTCCCGCCGCGCTGGAAGTTGCCCCGGCCGTCGAACGGCAGACGCAGCTGGTCCTCGACCGTCGTGCGCTCAGGTCCCGTGAATCCGAGGGCGAGCAGCACCAGGTCGGCCGGGATCTCGCGCTCCGTGCCGGCCTTCGGCACGCGCCGTCCGTCTCGGTATTCGGTCTCGGCGACCCGCAGGGCGCGCACTTCGCCCGCGCCGTTCGCGAGGAACTCCACGGTGGAGGCGAGGTACATCCGCTCGCCGCCCTCTTCGTGGGCGGTCTGCACCTCGAACAGATTCGGCATGGTCGGCCACGGCTGGTCCGGAGTCCGCTCGGACGGCGGCTGCTTGCCGATCGCGAGGTTCGTCACGGACAGCGCCTTCTGGCGGTGGGCGGTGCCGATGCAGTCCGCGCCGGTGTCGCCGCCGCCGAGGACGACGACGTGCTTGCCCTCCGCCGTGATCTGGTCGGTCACGCTGTCGCCGGCGCCCACCTTGTTCTGCTGCACCAGGTAGTCCATCGCGAAGTGGATGCCGAGCAGGTCGCGCCCGGGGATCGCGAGGTCGCGGGGCACGGTCGCGCCGGTGGCGATGATCACGGCGTCGTAGCGAGCCTTCAGGTCACTCCAGCTGATGTCGACGCCGATCTCGACGCCGGCACGGAACCGGGTGCCCTCGGCCTGCATCTGCGACAGGCGCAGGTCGACGTGCCGCTTCTCCATCTTGAAGTCCGGGATGCCGTAGCGCAGCAGACCGCCGATGCGGTCCTCGCGCTCGTACACGGCCACCGTGTGGCCGGCGCGGGTCAGCTGCTGCGCGGCGGCGAGACCGGCGGGTCCGGAGCCGACGACGGCGACCGTCTTGCCCGTCAGCCGCTCCGGCGGGTGCGGGGTGACGTAGCCGTTGGCGAACGCCTGCTCGGCGATGGCGGCCTCGACCTGCTTGATGGTCACCGGCGGCTGGTTGATCCCCAGCACGCAGGATGCCTCGCACGGGGCCGGGCACAGCTTGCCGGTGAACTCCGGGAAGTTGTTGGTGGCGTGCAGCCGGTCGCTGGCGGCGCGGCCCTCGCCGCGCCAGGTGAGGTCATTCCACTCGGGGATGAGGTTGCCGAGCGGGCAGCCCTGGTGGCAGAACGGGATGCCGCAGTCCATGCAGCGCCCGGCCTGACGGCGGAGCTGTTCGCCGTCCTGCTGCTCGTAGACCTCTTTCCAGTCCATGAGGCGCAGGGCGACGGGGCGCCGCTTCGGCAGCTCGCGCTGCTTCACCTTCAGGAAGCCCTTGGGGTCAGCCACCGGTCACCTCCAGGATCCGGGTCCACACCACGTCGCTGTCGGGGTCGAGCCCCTCCTCGACGGCGTTCTGCCGCGTCGCGAGCACGGCCGCGTAGTCGCGCGGCAGCACCTTGACGAAGCGCTCGGCCGCCTCCTCCAGGTTCTCCAGCATCGCGGCGGCGACCGGGGAGCCGGTCTCGTCGCGGTGCTCGCGCAGCAGGTCGGCGAGGATCTCGAGATCCGCGCTGCCGAGGGGCAGCAGCTCGAGCTCGCCGCTGTCGAGCGACTCCTGGTTCACCCGCTCGTGCTTCAGGTCGTACACGTATGCGGTGCCGCCCGACATCCCGGCGCCGAGGTTCCGTCCGGTGGAGCCCAGGATGACGGCGAGGCCACCAGTCATGTACTCCAGGGCGTGGTCGCCGACACCCTCCACAACGGCCGTGGCGCCGGAGTTCCGCACCAGGAACCGCTCCCCCACGATGCCGCGCAGGAACAGGCTGCCCTGGGTCGCGCCGTAGCCGATCACGTTGCCCGCGATGACGTTCTCCTCCGCGGCGAACGCGCTGCCGGCCGGTGGACGCACGATGATGCGGCCGCCGGAGAGGCCCTTGCCGACGTAGTCGTTGGCGTCGCCGAACAGGCGCAGCGTGATGCCGCCGGGCACGAACGCCCCGAAGGACTGCCCGGCTGTGCCGTTCAGCGTGATGTCGATCGTGCCGTCGGGCAGTCCGTGCTCGCCGTAGCGGAGGGTGACCTCGTGGCCGAGCATCGTGCCGACCGCGCGCTCGGTGTTCCGGATGCCGGCCTCGATGCGCACCGGGGTGCCGTGGGTCAACGCGTCGGCGCTCTGCCGGATCAGCAGCCGCCGGTCCAGGTGCTCGTCGAGCTCGTGGTCCTGCTCGCGCCCGTTGATGCGCGGCTCGTCCTCACGGAACTCCGGTCCGATGAGGATCGGGGCGAGGTCGAGCCCGTCGGCCTTCCAGTGCTCGATGGCACGGTCCACGTCGAGGAGCTCGCTGTGGCCGATCAGTTCGTCGAGGCTCCGGAAGCCGAGCTGCGAGAGGTACTCTCGAACCTCCTGCGCCAGGAACTCGAAGAAGTTGACCACGAACTCCGGCTTGCCGGTGAAGCGCTTCCGCAGCTCCGGGTTCTGGGTGGCGACGCCGACGGGGCAGGTGTCGAGGTGGCAGACCCGCATCATGATGCAGCCCTCCACCACGAGCGGTGCGGTGGCGAAGCCGTACTCCTCGGCGCCGAGCAGCGCCGCGATGATGACGTCGCGGCCCGTCTTCATCTGGCCGTCGACCTGCACGACCACGCGGTCGCGCATCCCGTTGATCCTCAGCGTCTGCTGCGTCTCGGCGAGCCCCAGCTCCCACGGGGTGCCCGCGTGCTTGAGCGAGTTCAGCGGGCTGGCGCCCGTGCCGCCGTCGTGCCCGGAGACGAGGATCACATCGGCCTTGGCCTTCGCGACGCCCGCGGCGACCGCACCGATGCCCGACTGGCTGACGAGCTTCACGTGCACCCGAGCGTCGGCGTTCGCCCGCTTCAGGTCGAAGATGAGCTGCTTCAGATCCTCGATCGAGTAGATGTCGTGGTGCGGCGGCGGCGAGATGAGTCCGACGCCGGCGGTCGCGTGCCGGGTGCGGGCCACCCACGGGTACACCTTCGTCGGGGGCAGCTGGCCGCCCTCGCCGGGCTTCGCGCCCTGCGCCATCTTGATCTGGATGTCGGTCGCGTGCGTCAGGTACATGCTGGTGACGCCGAAGCGGCCCGAGGCGACCTGCTTGATGGCGCTGCGCCGCTCCGGATCGAGCAGGCGGTCCACGTCCTCGCCGCCTTCCCCGGTGTTGGAGCGTCCGCCGAGGCGGTTCATGGCGATCGCGAGCGTCTCGTGCGCCTCCTGGCTGATGGAGCCGTAGCTCATCGCACCGGTGTTGAAGCGCTGAACGATGGATTCGATCGGCTCCACCTCGTCGAGCGGCACCTCCGGGCGGACACCGGTGCGCAGCTTGAACAGCCCGCGGAGGGTGCGCAGCGTCTCCGTCTGCTCGTCGACGAGCCGCGTGTAGTCGCGGTAGATGTCGTACCGGCGCGCCCGTGTGGAGTGCTGCAGCCGGAACACGGTGTCGGGGTTGAACATGTGCGGCGGCCCGTCGCGCCGCCACTGGTACTCGCCACCGACGGCGAGCCGCTCGTGGGCGACGATGGCGCCGTCCTCGGGATAGGCGCCCGCGTGCCGGGCGGCGTTCTCCGCCGCGATGACCTCGAGGCCCACGCCGCCGAGCAGGCTCGCGGTTCCGGTGAAGTACTGGTCGACGAACTCCTGGGCGAGGCCGACCGCCTCGAAGCACTGCGCGCCGGCGTAGGAGCTCACGACCGAGATCCCCATCTTGGACATGATCTTGAGCACGCCCTTGCCGAGCGCCTTGATCAGGTTCTTGACGGCCTGCTCCGGGGTGAGCCCGGTGATCATTCCGCTGCGCACCAGGTCCTCGGCCGTCTCCATGGCGAGGTAGGGGTTGATCGCGGATGCGCCGTAGCCGACGAGGAGCGCGACGTGGTGCACCTCGCGCACGTCGCCGGCCTCGACGATCAGGCCCACCTTCATCCGGTTCTCGCGGCGGATGAGGTGGTGATGCACGGTGGCGAGCATCAGCAGCGATGGGACCGGCGCGAGGTCCCGGTTCGAGTCGCGGTCCGAGAGCACGATGAACTGTGCGCCGTGCTCGATGGCCTCGTCGACCTCGTCGCACATGGCGTCGAGCCGGCGGTGCATCGCCTCCGGACCGTCGTCGACCCGGTAGAGGCCCTTGATGGTGGTGGTGAGGCGGCTGCCGGGGCGCGGGTCCATGTGTTGGATCTTCGCGAGCTCGTCGTTGTCGATCACCGGGAAGTCGAGCACCACCTGCTTCGCGTGCTCCGGCGTCGCGTCGAGCAGATTCCGCTCCGGGCCGAGCCCGAGCTTCATGCTGGTGACGACGGCCTCGCGGATGGAGTCCAGCGGCGGGTTGGTGACCTGCGCGAAGGCCTGCGTGAAGTAGTCGAAGAGCAGACGGGGACGGTCGGAGAGCACCGCGATGGGGGTGTCGGATCCCATGGCGCCGAGCGGCTCGGCACCGGTCTGAGCCATCGGGGTGATGAGGATCTTCAGCTCCTCCTCCGTGTAGCCGAAGGTGCGCTGGCGCCTGGTCACGGACGCCGGGGTGTGCACGATGTGCTCCCGGTCGGGAAGCTGCTTCAGGTTGATGCGGCCCTCGTCGAGCCATTCCCCCCACGGCTTCGCCGCGGCGACGGTGGCCTTGACTTCTTCGTCCTCGATGATCCGGCCGGCTTCGGTGTCGACGAGGAACATCCGCCCCGGCTGAAGCCGGCCCTTCCGGACCACCTTCGCCGGGTCGACATCCAGCACGCCGATCTCGCTGGCCAGCACGACCAGGCCGTCGTCGGTGACGACGAAACGACCGGGGCGGAGGCCATTGCGGTCGAGGGTCGCGCCGACGAGGGCGCCGTCCGTGAATACGAGCGCGGCGGGCCCGTCCCACGGCTCGAGCAGCATCGAGTGGAACTCGTAGAACGCGCGTCGCTGCGGGTCCATGTCGAGCTGGTTCTCCCAGGCCTCCGGAACCATCATCAGGATGGCGTGCGGCAGGCTCCGGCCGGAGAGGGTGAGGAGCTCGACCACCTCGTCGAACGACGCGGAGTCGCTCGCCCCCGGGGTGACGATCGGGAACAGCGGCCGCAGGTCGCCGAGCAGCTCCGACTCGAGCTGGCTCTGCCGGGCGCGCATCCAGTTGCGGTTGCCCTGCACCGTGTTGATCTCGCCGTTGTGCGCCATCATCCGGAACGGCTGCGCCAGCGGCCAGGACGGGAACGTGTTGGTGGAGTAGCGCGAGTGCACCAGGGCGAGCCGGGTGGTGAACCGCTCGTCGGAGAGGTCGGGGTAGAAGGGCTCCAGCTGCAGTGTGGTGACCATGCCCTTGTAGACGAGGGTCCGCGACGACAGCGACGGGAAGTAGGCGTTCAGCTCGCGCTCGGTGCGCTTCCGCACGCGGAAGGTGATGCGGTCGAGCGCGATGCCGGCGAGGGGTGCGCCGTCGGCGCCGGTGCGGGTCGTGTCGAGGAAGAGCTGCTCGAAGACCGGCATCGCACCGCGCGACAGGCTGCCCAGGTGCTCGGGGTCCACCGGCACATCGCGCCAGCCCAGCACCCGGAGGCCCTCCTCCTCGGCGATGCGGGCGATGCCGCGCTTCAGCTCCTCGCGCGTGTCGTCGTCCACCGGCAGGAACGCCATGCCGACCGCGTAGCGGCCCGCCTCAGGCAGCTCGAACGGCACGACCGCTCGCAGGAAGTCGTCCGGGATCTGGGTGATGATCCCCGCGCCGTCGCCGGTGCCGGCGTCGCTGCCCACCGCGCCGCGGTGCTCGAGGTTCCGGAGGGCGCTCAGGGCGACGTCGATGATGTCGTGGCCGGCAGTGCCGCGCAGGGTGGCCACCATCGCGAGACCGCACGCGTCGCGCTCGTTGCGCGGGTCGTACAGACCGGTCGCCTCGGGGACCGAGCTGAAGTTCGAAAAGGGTGACGTGAGAGCCATGAATACCGTCCTCACCAGAACGCTAGTACGGCAGAGGACGTCACTGGCCCGCCGGGGGTTGAGCAGCTGTTCCGCGGGCAGGGGTGGCAGGAAACCGCGGGGGGTGCTGGGGGTGTGGAATCTAGGATTTCGCCTTCGCGCCGCTTGTGGCGGGCGCTGTGCTGGCCGGCACCGAGGGCGCCTCGACTTCGGAGTCGTCCACGTCCGGATAGGTGTCCTCGGATTCTACTGCACGGGGATCGACCCACTCGCGGCCCGGCACGTAGACGCTCGGCTCCCGGCCGGGGTGACGCCGTCCCTGGACCACGACGATGGCGATGCCCACCAGCACGGCCAGCACGGCACCCCAGACGTTGCTGCGGATGCCGAGGAACAGCTCACTCGGATCGACGCGGATCGACTCGAAGAAGATGCGGCCGATGCCGTACCAGATGAGGTACAGGCCGAACACGCGTCCCCACTGGAAGGGCTTCCGGCCGGCGACCGCGAACGGCACCGTGACGCGGTCGAAGAACGTGCGGCGGCCGAGGGTCAGCTCCCGGGCCACCACGAGGATGACGGCGACCCCGATCAGGTTCCAGATCATCTCGTAGAGGAACGTCGGGTGGAACAGGGTCCCCTCCGGCAGCCCCGCGGGGAACGCCGGGTTGTCCGATTCGATCTCGAGACCCCACGGCAGATCCGTCGGCAGCCCGTACAGCTCGTGGTTGAACCAGTTCCCGAGGCGGCCGATCGCCTGGGCGACGAGCATGCCGGGCGCCAGCGCATCGGCGAAGCTCCAGAAGCGGATCCCGGTCAGCCTGCAGCCGATCCAGGCGCCGAGCGCGCCGCCGAGCAGCGAGCCGAAGATGGCGATGCCGCCCTCCCAGATGAACAGCACACTCCACGGGTTCTGCCCGTTGAAGTAGTCGTCCGGGTGCGTGAGCACGTGCCAGGCGCGTGCGCCGAGGATGCCGAAGATGATGGCGAAGAATGCGATGTCGATCACGACACCCGGCTGCGCGCCGCGGCGGGTGAGGCGGCGGTGGGTGATGTACGCGGCGGCGAGCATCCCGAGGCCCAGGCAGACGGCATAGGCGCGGATGCCGAGGTCAAGGCCGATGTCCCAGCCGAACACGTCGAGCAGCCACTGGCGCACGCTGAAGACCTGCCACTCCGGCGGAGGGCTGGGGATACTCAAGGGCGAAACAACGCTCAAGGCCGAAAACACGCTTGCTACCCTACTGCCGTTCCGCGGGTGAGTTCCGCCGCGACCCGGGCGGCCCCGGGCACCCCGTCCTCCTCGAGCGCCCGCACCAGGGCCGAGCCGATGATCGCGCCGTCGGCGTACTCCAGCACCTCGCGGACCTGGTCCGCGGTGGAGATGCCGAGCCCGACGCAGGCGCTGGTGGCACCGACGGCACGCAGCCGCTCGACGAGCCCGCGGGCAGCCGAGTCGACGTCGCTGCGGGCGCCGGTGATCCCCATGGTGGAGACGGCGTAGACGAATCCCCGGCTGACCTCGACCGCCTGCCTCAGGCGCGCCTCGGTCGAGGATGGCGCCGCGAGGAACACCCGGTCGAGTCCGATTCGCTCGGATGCGGCGATCCAGGCGCCCCCCTCGTCGGGGATGAGGTCGGGCGTGATCAGCCCCGCTCCCCCGGCCGCCGAGAGCTCGTCGGCGAACCGGTCGACGCCGAACTGGAGCACCGGATTCCAGTAGGTCATCAGCAGCACCGGCGCGTCCACCCGGTCGGTGATCGCGGCCACCGCGTCGAACACCTGGCGCAGCTTGAACCCGTTCGCCAGCGCCGTCTGCGTGGCGCGCTGGATGACCGCGCCGTCCATGACCGGGTCGGAGTACGGCACGCCGAGCTCGAGCACGTCGATGCCGTTCTCCACCAGCGCCACGGCCGCGTCGATGCTGGTGCCGAGGTCCGGGAAGCCGACCGGGAGGTATCCGACGACCGCGCCGGCGGCGTCCCTGTTGCGCTCGGCGATGCGCTCCGCGACCCGGCTCACAGGTCCGGTCCCGGTGCGTTGTCGCCCCGAGCGCCCTCCGGCGACCCGTCGGCGTGCAGCGCCTCGGTGTCGAGCACGTCGAAGTAGCGGCCCGCGGTCTCCATGTCCTTGTCGCCCCGGCCGCTCAGGTTCACCAGCAGGATCGAGTCGGGGCCGAGCTCCCGGCCGAGTTTCAGCGTGCCCGCGAGGGCGTGGGCCGACTCGATCGCCGGGATGATGCCCTCGGTGCGCGCCAGGAGCCGCAGCGCCTGCATGGCCTCGTCGTCGGTGATCGGGAGGTAGTGCGCGCGGCCCAGATCGGCGAGCCAGGCGTGCTCGGGGCCGACACCGGGGTAGTCGAGGCCGGCGGAGATGGAGTGCGAGTCGATGGTCTGGCCGTCGTCGTCCTGCAGCATGTAGCTGCGGGCGCCGTGCAGCACCCCGGGCCGGCCACGGGTGATCGTCGCCGCGTGCCGTTCGGTGAGGTGCCCCTCGCCCGCCGCCTCGTAGCCGTAGAGCGCGACGCCGGGGTCGTCGAGGAACGCGTGGAAGATGCCCATGGCGTTGCTGCCGCCGCCGACGCAGGCGGTCACCGCGTCCGGCAGCCGGCCGGTGAGCTCGAGCACCTGAGCGCGGGCCTCCTCGCCGATGACCTTGTGGAAGTCGCGGACCATCACCGGGAACGGATGCGGGCCCGCGACGGTGCCGAGCAGGTAATGGGTGGTGCCGACGTTCGCCACCCAGTCGCGGAGGGCCTCGTTGATCGCGTCCTTGAGGGTGCGCGATCCCGCCGTGACCGGCCGGACCTCGGCGCCGAGGAGGCGCATCCGGGCGACGTTCAGCGCCTGACGCTCCGTGTCGACCTCGCCCATGTAGATGACGCAGTCCATGCCGAAGAGCGCCGCGGCGGTCGCGGTGGCGACGCCGTGCTGGCCGGCACCGGTCTCCGCGATGAGCCTCGACTTCCCGAGGCGCTTCGCGACGAGCGCCTGCCCGAGCACGTTGTTGATCTTGTGCGACCCGGTGTGGTTGAGGTCCTCCCGCTTGAGGATCACCCGGGCGCCACCGGCGTGCTCGGCGAAGCGCGGCACCTCGGTGAGGATGCTGGGGCGGCCGGTGTAGGTGGCGCCCAGCGAGGCGAGCTCGGCCTGGAAGGCCGGGTCGTCCCTGGCGTCGCGGTAGGCGACGTCGAGCTCGTCGAGCGCCGCGATGAGGGACTCGGGGACGAAGCGTCCGCCGTATTCGCCGAAGTAGGGTCCGGCTGCCTCACGAAGGGACACGGTCACACCGCCTTGAAGCTCTGCAGGGTGGACACCGGGTCGTCGCCGGTGACGAGCGCCTCGCCGATGAGCACGACGTCGGCGCCAGCCGCGCGGTAGTGGGCGACGTCCGCGGGCGACGTGACGGCGGACTCCGCGATCTTGATCACGCGGGCGGGGATGCGTTCCGCCAGCCGGCCGAACAGGTCCTTGTCCAGCTCGAAGGTGCTGAGGTCCCGGGCGTTGACGCCGATCACATCGGCGCCGAGGTCGACCGCGCGCGACACCTCGTCGGCGTCGTGGGTCTCCACGAGCGGCGTCATGCCGAGCTCAGTGATGAGACGGTGCAGCGACCCGAGTGTCGGCTGGTCCAGGGCGGCGACGATGAGCAGAACCAGGTCAGCGCCGGCAGCCCGCGCCTCGAACACCTGATACGGCTCGGCGATGAAGTCCTTCCGCAGCACCGGCAGCGACACGGCAGCGCGCACCGCCTCCAGATCGTCGAGGCTCCCCCCGAAGCGGCGGCGCTCGGTGAGCACCGAGATGGCGCTCGCGCCGCCCTCCTCGTAAGCGGCGGCGAGGGACGCGGGATCCGGGATCTCCGCGAGTGCGCCACGGGACGGGCTTGCGCGCTTCACCTCGGCGATGATCTTCACGCCGTCCGCCGGGGCGAGCGCGGCGCGGGCGTCGAGCGCCGGGGCGCGGGACAGCGCGGCCGTCTCCACGGCCGCCAGGTTCCGTCGTGAGCGCCGCTCAGCCGCGTCGGCGAGAGCGCCCGCGACCAGGTCGCTCAGCACGTTGGATCAGTGACCCTTCGATACGTACTTGTCGCCGTAGGCGCCATAGCCCATCTTGGCCAGCACGATGCCGACGACGAGGCCGACCACCACGATGGCTGCCGAGACCCAGACGAGGATCGGCATGTCGAGCCAGAAGAAGAGCGTGCCGAGGGTGAAGCCCACCAGCATGATGATGACCGCGGTCCACGCCGCGGGCGAGTGGCCGTGGCCGGGTTCCGTCTCGTCGGACACGAGGCTCCTTGTCGTCGGGAATGATGGGTTCTGGGTTTGCGGCACGCGAGGCCTCGTCAGGCTCAGGTCGGCGCCGCGCAACGGTGCCCAGTCTATCCGGCGGTGCCGGGGTCTCACTCGAAGCCGCCGGCGTCGCGGTCGGAGCGTCGCGGGACTTCCGGCTCGGCCGTGGGATCCGCGCCACCGCTCAACGCGTCCCACTCCTCGATCGGGTCCGTCCCGCCGGCGGTGTCCGCCGCGTCTGTGGAGAACCGGCGGGAGCGGGTGGGCCAGTGCCGGCTGGTCGCGGGCAGCAGCACACCGAGCGCCGCCGATGCCGCCCCGATCGCCACGGCCAGGACGGGGAGCGCGGTGGCGGTCGCGCCGTCGAGGAGCTCGGCCACGCCCGCGCTGCCGCCGACTCCGGTCCGGGCGGTCACCGCCGGCGCGGCCGCCGCGGCAGGGTTCCCGAGCACCAGGATGCCGCTCAGCGCGATGCTGATGCCGAGCAGCACCTGCAGCACGGCGAGCACGGCGCGGAAGAACGGCCCGGATATGGTGAGCGCCGCAGCGAGTGCGAGCCCGCAGAGCGAGAGGGCGGGAAGCGCCGGGGCGGCGACGTCGCCGCCGACCGCGAGCGGTGTGTCCTGCACGCGTCCGGTGAGCCAGGTGCCGGTCCAGGCGGCGAGGGCAAGGGCGTGCAGCAGCAGCATCCCGGTGATGGTCGCGATGCGCAGGCGGCGGCCGCCGGATGCGTGCTCGGTCATCTGATGTCGGTCCGTCGTGGTCTCGGCTCGTCGTGCGGTCCGGACTCAGGCCAGCCGGCGCATCGCGTTGGCGATGGCGACTGCACGCAGCGGCGCAGCCGCCTTGTTCTTCGATTCCTCGTGCTCCGACGCGGGATCCGAGTCGGCGACCAGCCCCGCGCCCGCCTGCACCCGGGCGACCCCGCCGGAGATGAGAGTGGTGCGGATCGCGATGGCGAGGTCGGCGTCGCCGGCGAAGCCGAAGTAGCCGACCACTCCCCCGTAGACGCCGCGCTGCGCGGGTTCCAGCTCGTCGATGATCTCGAGCGCCCGCGGCTTCGGCGCTCCGGAGAGGGTGCCGGCCGGGAAGGTCGCGCGGAACACATCGATCGAGGTGGCGTCGGGGCTGAGGTCACCCTCGACGCTCGAGACGAGATGCATGATGTGGCTGAAGCGCTCGACCTGCATGAACTCGGTGACTTCGACGGTGCCCGGCAGGCAGACCTTCTGCAGGTCGTTGCGGGCAAGGTCGACCAGCATGAGGTGCTCGGCCTGCTCCTTCTCATCGGCGCGGAGCTCCTTGGCGAGGTCGGCGTCCCGCTCCGGGGTCGCCCCTCGCGGCCGGGAGCCGGCGATGGGGTGCGAGTACACGCGGCCCTGCTCCACCTTGACGAGCGCCTCCGGCGACGACCCGACGATCACGTATTCCTCGCCGTCCGGGTCGGCGAGCGACAGCAGGTACATGTAGGGGCTGGGGTTGAGCGTGCGCAGCACCCGGTAGACGTCGAGCGGCTCGGCGGTGACGTCGAGGTCGAAGCGCTGCGAGATGACCACCTGGAAGACGTCGCCGTCGTGGATGTACCGCTTGCTGCGCTCCACCGCCGCGGCGAACTCCTCGGGCGTCGACCGGGCCGACGGCTCCGGCACGACCTCGAGGTCGACGTCGTCGAGCCGCGCCTCGGTTGCGTGCGACAGAGCATCCTGCATGCGGTCGAGACGCTGCTGCGTGTCGGCCCACAGGGCATCCGCGGAATCCGTGCCGTCGTTGGGTGCCGTGGCGATGAGCAGGAGGGTCGCGGTGCGGTGGTCGAGCACCACGAGCTCCGAGACGAAGCTGAGTGCCTGGCCCGGCACGGCGAAGTCCGCCGGCGGCTGGGCCGGCAACCGCTCCAGCTGCCGCACCGTCTCCCACCCGAGGAAGCCGACGAGACCGCCGGTGAGCGGCGGGTGACCCGGCACGGCGGGCGTCTGCCACCGCTCGTAGAGCGCGGCGACCGCGTCGAGCGGCGACGCCGGGCGCGCATCGCCGAGCGCCCGCTCCGCGGTCATGCCGTGTGCCATCCAGTGCGCGTCGCCGTTGCGCTCCGTCAGCACCCCGAACGACGACACCCCGACGAACGAGTAGCGCGACCAGATGCCGCCCTGCTCCGCCGACTCCAGCAGGAACGTGCCGGGCGCGCCGGCGGCGAGCTTGCGGTACACGCCGACTGGTGTCTCACCGTCGGCGAAGACGGCGCGGACCACCGGCACGACGCGGTGGCCGGCCGAGAGCGAGGCCTCGAACTCGTCGCGAGTCGTGGTGCCCTTCACGCCGCACCTCCCGGGTCCCCGAGGACCGGCCGGAGCGGGCCGACGTCGAAGCAGCTGTGCGCGCCGGTGTGGCAGGCGGGGCCCACCTGGTGCACGGTCACCAGCAGGGCGTCCGCGTCGCAGTCGAGCGCCGCACCGCGCACTTGCTGCACGTTGCCGGAGGTGTCGCCCTTCCGCCAGTACTCCCGGCGCGACCGGCTCCAGAACGTGACGCGTCCCTCGGTCAGGGTGCGCCGGAGCGCCTCGGCGTCCATGTAGCCGAGCATGAGCACCGTGCCGGTGGACTCCTCCTGGATGATCGCCGGCAGCAGGCCGTTCTCGCCGAAGCGCACCCGCGCCAACGTCTCCTCGACCGTCCGGGTCGCGGCGAATCCGGTCGTGTCGCTCATCGGATGCGCACCCCGGCGTCGCGCAGTCCCGCCTTCACCTCGCCGATCGTCATCAGCTCATTGTGGAACACCGACGCGGCGAGCACCGCATCGGCGCCAGCCTGCACGGCCGGCGGGAAGTGCTCGAGGGCGCCCGCGCCCCCGGACGCGATGACCGGCACACCGCTGATGGCCCGCATGGCGGTGATGAGCTCGAGGTCGAAGCCGGACTTCGTGCCGTCGGCGTCGATCGAGTTGACGAGCAGCTCCCCCGCGCCTCGGTCGATGGCCTCCGCCGCCCAGCCGAGGGCGTCGATCCCGGTGCGGGTGCGGCCGCCGTGGGTGGTGACTTCGAACCCGGACACCGTGGTGGACGAGCGGGTGACGTCCAGGGAGAGCACGAGCACCTGGGCGCCGAAGCGGTCGGCGATCTCGCCGACGAGCGGCGGGCGGGCGATGGCGGCGCTGTTGACGCCGATCTTGTCGGCGCCGTGCGCGAGCAGCCGGGCGACGTCATCGGTGCTCCGCACTCCGCCGCCGACCGTGAGGGGGATGAACACCTGCTCGGCCGTGGCCCGCACGACGTCGTACGTGGTCTCGCGGGCGTCCACCGTGGCGGTGACGTCGAGGAAGGTGATCTCGTCGGCGCCCTCCGCGAAGTACCGGGCGGCGAGCTCCACCGGGTCGCCGGCGTCCCGCAGGTTCTGGAAGTTGACGCCCTTCACCACACGCCCGGCGGCGACGTCGAGGCATGGGATCACCCGAACGGCGAGCGACATCAGATTCTCGCGGCGTGGATGGGGCTGACGAGGATCGCCCGTGCGCCCAAGTCGTAGAGGGCGTCCATGATGGCGTTCGTCTCGAGGCGAGGGACCATGACGCGGACGGCGACCCAGTCGCGGTCGCGGAGCGGTGAGACCGTCGGCGACTCGAACCCGGGCGCGATCGCCTCCGCCTGCTCGAGCAGGCCGGTGGGCAGGTCGTAGTCCATCAGCACGTACTGCCGGGCGACCATGACGCCCTGCAGCCGACGCTCGAAGGTGGGAAGACCGGGCACCTCGTCGCGCGCGGCGATGAGCACGGCCGTGGAGTCGAGGATGACGGGGCCGAAGATCTCGAGCCCCTGCTTCCGCAGCGTGGAGCCGGTGGACACCACATCCGCGACCGCGTCGGCGACGCCGAGCCGGACCGCCGACTCCACCGCACCGTCGAGCTTCACGATGGGGGCTGCGACGCCGGCGCGCTCGAGGAACGAGCCCACGAGGCCCGGGTAACTCGTCGCGACGCGGACGCCGGCGAGGTCCTCGAGGGCCGAGAAGCGGCCGGAGGGTCCCGCGAAGCGGAAGGTGGACTCCCCGAAGTCGAGAGCGGCGACCTCGAGGGCCGGCGATCCGGAGTCCAGCAGCAGGTCGCGTCCGGTGATGCCGACATCCAGGGCGCCGGAGCCGACGTAGGTGGCGATGTCCCGCGGACGGAGGTAGAAGAACTCCACGTCGTTGCGCGGGTCGGGGACGATCAGCTCCCGGGTGTCGCGGCGGGTGGCGTAGCCCGCCTCGGTCAGGGTCTGGATGGCGATGTCGGAGAGGGAGCCCTTGTTGGGCACGGCTATGCGAAGCATTCTCGGCTCTTCTGGTGGAGGTCGGTCGGATCTGGGCGGCGGATCACAGATGTCGGTAGACGTCTGCCGTGCTCAGCCCCTTCGCCAGCATCAGCACCTGCAGGTGGTACAGCAGCTGGCTGATCTCCTCGGCGAGCTCCTCGTCCGACTGGTGCTCGGCCGCCATCCACACCTCGGCGGCCTCCTCGATCACCTTCTTGCCGATGGCGTGCACACCGGCATCGAGCTGCGCGACCGTGCCGCTCCCCGCCGGTCGCGACCTGGCCTTCTCGGTCAGCTCCTCGAAGAGGGCGTCGAAGGTCTTCACCGCTCCAGGCTAGTGGAAGGGCGGCGTGCGGGCCGTTCCGGCTACTTGACGCCGAGCAGGTCGATCACGAAGACGAGCGTGCGGCCCGACAGGCGATGGCCGCCGCCGGCGGGACCGTAGGCGAGGTGCGGCGGGCAGACCAGCTGGCGGCGGCCGCCGACCTTCATGCCGGGGATCCCGTCCTGCCAGCCCTTGATGAGGCCGGCGAGCGGGAAGCTGATGGACTGGTTGCGGCTCCAGCTGGAGTCGAACTCCTCGCCCGACTCGAAGTCGACGCCGAGGTAGTGCACCTCGACGGTCGCGCCGGGCTTCGCCTCATCGCCGGTGCCCTCGATGAGGTCGGTGATCACGAGGTCCTCGGGCGCCGGGCCCTCGAGGAAGTCGATCTCGGGCTTCGTCCTGGGGGAATCGCTCATGCCGCCATCCAACCATGGCCTCGTGGGGGTTCGCTGACCCGGTCCTCAGTGGACGTGGGGCAGCGCCGCGTCGCGGAGCGCCTCGATCGCGGCGATCGGGTCCTCCCTGCCGAAGACGCTGGAGCCGGCGACGAACGTGTTCGCCCCAGCCTCCGCCGCCCGGACGATCGTCTCCTCCGTGATCCCGCCGTCGACCTGCAGCCACACGTCGAGGCCGGTCTGCTTCACGCGCTCCGCGAGTCGCTCGAGCTTCGGCATCGTCGAGTCCAGGAAGCTCTGCCCGCCGAAGCCCGGCTCCACGGTCATCACCAGGATCTGATCGAAGTCGGCCAGCAGGTCGAGGTACGGCTCGACGGCGGTTCCGGGCTTCAGCGCGAGGCCTGCCCTGGCCCCGATCTCGCGAAGCCGTCTGGCCGTCGCGACGACGTCGAGCGCCGCCTCGGCGTGGAACGTCACGGAGAACGCGCCGGTCTCGGCGAACTCCGGCGCCCACCGGTCGGGGTCGTCGATCATCAGGTGCAGGTCCAGCGGCACCCGGGACACGTCCTGCAGCCGGCCCACCATCTGCTGGCCGAAGGTCAGGTTGGGCACGAAGTGGTTGTCCATCACGTCGACATGGAGCAGGTCGGCGTTCGGGATGCGGGCGACTTCGTCCTCGAGGTTGACGAAGTCCGCGGAGAGGATGCTCGGATTGATCCGGACGGTCACTCGACCACCTTAGTGACGAGCGAGATGAACATGGCGTCCGTGCCGTGGCGGTGGGGCCAGAGCTGCACGGTGTCGGAGTCGCCCGCCGGCAGCGGCGTGCGCGTTCCGTGCAGCGCAGCCCGTGCGTCGAGGCGGCGGACGCGCCCGCCGCCCCTGCGCACCGCGGTCTCGAGCACCGCGCGGGTCTCCGCGAGGTGGGGTGAGCAGGTGACGTAGGCGAGCACCCCGCCGGGGCGGAGCGCCCGGAGCGCGGAGTCGAGCAGCTCCGACTGGAGGTTCGTGAGCTCCGGGACGTCCTTCGGCTGTTTCCGCCAGCGCGCCTCGGGCCGGCGCCGCAGCGCACCGAGTCCGGTGCACGGAGCGTCGAGCAGAATCCGGTCGTAGGCCTCCGGCTCCGCCTCTCCCACCGCGCGGCCGTCCAGCTCGGTGACCTGGATCGACGGGTCGACGGCGGCGAGCGCCGTGCGGACCAGCTGGGCGCGGGCCGGCACGAGCTCGTTGGCGACGAACTCGGCGCCTCCGGCCCTCGCCTCGGCGGCGAGCAGCGCCGCCTTTCCGCCGGGACCGGCGCAGAGGTCGAGCCAGCGCTCCCCGGCCTCGATCGGCCGGGCGCCGACGAGGGCGAGTGCGGCGAGCTGCGAGCCCTCGTCCTGCACCCGCGACGAGCCGGCCGCGACGGAGTGGACGCGCGTCGGGTCGCCCCCGCTCAGGCGGTAGCCATACGGGGAGTACTCGGTCGGCTCCCCGTCGGGCCCGGCGTCGTCGCCAACGCCTGGCAGGGCGACCAGGGTCACCTTCGGGGCCGCGTTGTCGGCGGCGAGGAGCTCCTCGAGGTCGCCCTCGCGGCCGTCCGCGGCGAGCGACTGCCGGAACGCGCGGACGACCCATTCCGGATGCGAGTGCTCGACCGCGAGGCGCTCGTCGGCGCTCCGCGCCTCCGCCAGCACGCGTTCGCGCCACACCGCAGGCTCCGTCCGGCCGATCGTCCGCAGCACGCCGTTGACGAAGCCGGCACCGGAGCGCGAGCCGACGGATGCCGCCTGTGCCACTGCCTCGTCGACCGCGGCGTGCGGGGCGACGCGCATCGAGAGCAGCTGATGGCTTCCGAGCCGGAGCACGTCGAGCAGCGGCGCGTCGATGCGTTCGACGCTCCGGCCGGCGGCCAGCGCGATCACCCGGTCGTAGTAGCCCTGCATCCGGAGGGTGCCGTAGGTCAGCTCGGTGGCGAGTGCCGCGTCGGCGGGCGGAAGCTTCGCCCGCTCCAGCTTCACCGGGAGCAGCAGGTTGGCGTAGGCGTCCGACTCGCGGACTGCGGCGATCACCTCGTACGCGATCCTGCGGGCCGGCTGCGGCGATCGGGAGCGGCCGGCCTGGGGTGTGCCGCGGCCCTGGCCAGGCCGTGCGGCAGGACCCGGGCGCCCACCCGGCCGGCCGGTGCCGGAGCGATCGGTCACCGCGCCACCACTTCCTGCGTGTGGGTCCCGCGCCACCAGTCGGACGCCGGCATGGGCGTCTTCCCGGCAGGCTGCACGGTCACCAGCTCCACCGGCGCGCTGCCGGTCCCGGCGAGCACCCGCCCGTCCGCGGCGGCGATCCTGCCGGGTGCGAGCGGTGCCGCGGAGTCCGCGGGCGCCACGGCGTGGATCTTGAACCGGGCGCCGTCGACCTCGGTGTGGGCGCCGGGCTCCGGAGTCATGGCCCGGACGCGGTTCCGCACGCGCGGCGCGGGCTCGGTCCAGTCGATCCGCCCGTCGGCGAGGGCGAGCTTGGGTGCCAGCGTCACGTCACCGGCCTGCGGCTCCGGCCGAGCCTCGCCGGTTGCGAGGTTGTCGATCACGCGGACCAGCAGCTCCGCCCCGCTCGTCGCGAGCTTCCCGAGGAGTTCGCCGGCGGTCTCCCGCGGCCCGATCGGCGCGGTCAGGCGACCGTAGACATCGCCGGCGTCGAGCTCCTCGACGAGCTGGAACACCGTCGCGCCGGTGAGCTCGTCGCCGGCGAGGATGGCGTGCTGCACCGGGGCAGCACCGCGCCAGCGCGGCAGCAGCGAGAAGTGCAGGTTGATCCAGCCCAGGCGCGGGGCGCTGAGCAGCGGCTCCCGGACGAGGCCGCCGTAGGCGACGATCACCCCGAGGTCCGGCCGGGCATCCGTGATCGCCTCGGCCACCGGCGCGAGGCGGTTGGACTTCCAAACCGGCACGCCCGTCGCGGCGGCGGCCGCAGCGACGGGCGTCGGGGTGAGCGCCCGCTTCCGCCCCTGCGGCGAGTCCTGCCGGGTGAGCACACCGGCCACCTCGTGGTCGCTCGCCAGCACCGCCCGAAGGCTGGGCACCGCCGCCTCGGGGCTGCCGGCGAACACGAGGCGCAGTGCGGTCATCCCTCGATTCTTCCAGGGTCAGCGTGCCGCGTCGTCGACGAAGGGCTCCGGGTCGTCGAGACGGACCCGAAGGGTCGGCACGGCGCGACCGGCCGGGCGACGGCCGGCAACCGGGCGGCGGCCCGCGGTGGCGGCGCGGATCACCTCGGCGCGGAGGTTGCCGGCGACCGCGGCGCCGTGCCCGTACTCGAAGCGGACGATGGCGCGGACGCGTCCCTCCTCCACCGTCACGGGTCCGAGGACGTCGAGCAGCTCGCCGCGCACAGCCTCGATCGCCCTGCCGACGGCGTCCGCGGTGCCGGTGACGGTCGCGACCCGCACGGCGGGCGGGAAGTGGAGCCGCCTGCGGTCGGCGAGCTCGCCCCGCGCGTGGTCCGCCTGCCGCCAGGTGGCGAGCGCGGAGGCGAGCGCGCCTGCAACGCCGACCAGGATCACCGGCGCGCCTGGCGCCGCCAGCGCCGCGGCGTTCGACCACCAGCGGAGGCAGTCCTCGGCCACACGCAGGCTCTCCCGCGCGATCATCCGCTCCCCGTCGAGCAGCAGCACGGCCGCGTATCCGCCGTCGGCGACGGGCTCCGCACCGCGCGTGGCGACGACCAGCGCCGGCTTCGACGGCAGGTGCAGGTGCTGGTGATCGGCGTCGGCGACGATCACCCTGGTGCCGGGGAACGCGCGGCCGAGATCCTCCGCGGTCCGCACCGATCCGGAGCCGACCTGACGGTACCTGGTGCCGGTGCAGGTGGGGCACGTCCAGCCGCCCGCGACCGCGCCGCACCAGGAGCAGGACGGGAAGGCGGATGCGCGGGACGTGCGCAGCGGTCCGTCGCACCGGTCGCAGCGGGCCTGCTCGCCGCAGTCGGCGCAGACCAGGTGCAGGGCGTAACCGGGTCGCCCGACCTGCAGCAGCACCGGGCCGGTGGCGAGCGCCTCCTTCGCCTCCCGCCACGCGAGCGGTGGGATGCGCGCCTGGGCCGCGAGGCGGTCGTCGGTCACCTGCTGACCCGCCAGGATCACGCGCGGCGACTGGACCCGCGACGGGGCGACGGACTCCAGCCAGCCGAGTGCGCACAGCCGCTCGGTCTCGGTGGTGCGGGTGTGGCCGAGGAAGAGCAGGGCGCCGCCCTGCTGCTCATGCCGAACGAGCGCTGCGTCCCTGGCGTGCACGTACGGGGCGAGCGGCTCGGCGTAGAGCGGGTCGCCGTCGTCCCACATCGCGATCAGCCCGAGCTTCGCCGCGGGCGCGTAGAGCACGGACCGGTTGCCGACCACGGCGAGCGGCGCGCCTTCGAGGCACCGCAGGAACGCCCGGTAGCGGTCGGGATTGGACTGCCGCGCGTCGACCTGCGCGATCCGCTCCGGGGGCAGCACCGCCGACAGCGCGATGACCAGCTGTTCCTGATCGCGGTAGTCCGGCACGGCCAGGAGCGCGCTGCCGCCCGCGGCGATCGCCCGCGACGCCGCGGCGGCCAGAGTGACGGCCCAGGCGCCCACCCACGTGTCGCCCACCCGCACGAGCCGCGGGATCGCGTCGACGGCCGCTTTCCCGGCCTCGGCGATCACCCGTTCCAGGTCGGTGCCGTAGCCGTCCAGCGGCGCGGGCGGCACCGGCGGCGGCGCGCTGTGGTTGGCGGCGAGCCAGGTCTTCTCCACACGGGCCTGCCTGCCCGGGATCGCGAGGCGGAGCACGTCGCCGGCGGACCCGGCGGCGCGGTCGGCGACGCGGCGGGCGAGCGCCCACACCTCGGGGGTCAGCACAGGCACCGGCGAGATCACCGCCTCCACCGGGTTCACGTCGCCGGTGAAGCTCACGGAGTCGGCGAGCTCGACCACGAAGCCCTCGGTCATCCGGCCGGCGGAGCGCAGCGGCACCTTCACCCGGATGCCCGGACGGACCGCGTCGCGGAGCTCGTCCGGGATGCGGTAGTCGAACAGCCGGTCCAGCTGCGGCAGCGGTGAATCGAGCAGCACCCGGGCGAAGGCGCTTGACATCGTCAGAGTCCGGCGGCGCTGCGCAGGTCGTCGACGCGGTCCAGGCGCTCCCAGGTGAACTCGGGAAGCTCCCGGCCGAAGTGGCCGTATGTCGAGGTGCGGGCGTAGATCGGGCGCAGCAGGTCGAGCTCGCGGATGATGACGGCCGGGCGCAGGTCGAACACCTCGCGGATCGCCTCGGTGATGACCGCGTCGTCGATGTGGCCGGTCCCGAACGTCTCGACGTAGAGGCCAACGGGGGCCGCCTTGCCGATCGCGTAGGCGACCTGCACCTCGAGCCGGTCGGCGAGCCCGGCTGCGACGGCGTTCTTCGCCACCCAGCGCATCGCGTACGCGGCGGAGCGGTCGACCTTCGACGGGTCCTTGCCGCTGAACGCTCCCCCGCCGTGCCGGGCGGCGCCGCCGTAGGTGTCGACGATGATCTTGCGGCCGGTGAGCCCTGCATCGCCCTGCGGGCCGCCGATCTCGAAGCGTCCGGTGGGGTTGATGAGCAGCTGCGGGTTCGCGGCCTCGAGCTCGAGACCGGCCCGGTCGAGGTCCGCGAGCACCGGCCGGATGACGAGCTCCTCCACCTCGCGGCGGAGCGTCTCGGTCGCCACCGCGGGCGAGTGCTGCGTGGAGAGCACCACCGTCTCCACCGTCCGCGGCGTGACGCCGTCGTAGCCGATGGTCACCTGGGTCTTGCCGTCGGGTCGCAGGTAGTTGACGTCGCCGTTCTTGCGGACGGCTGAGAGGCGCTCGGCCATCCGGTGCGCGAGCCAGATCGGCAGCGGCATCAGCTGCGGCGTCTCCTTGGTGGCGAAGCCGAACATGATGCCCTGGTCGCCGGCGCCCTGCTGGTCCTCGAGGTCGGCGCTCGCCTGCTCGCGCGCCTCGTAGGCCGAGTCGACGCCCTGCGCGATGTCCGGGGACTGCCCGCCGATCGAGACGGAGACGCCGCAGGAGCGCCCGTCGAACCAGACGTCGGACGAGGTGTAGCCGATCTCGGTGATCCGGCGCCGCACGATGCTCGGGATCTCGACGTAGCCGGAGGTGGTGACCTCCCCGGCGACGTGCACCAGGCCGGTCGTGACGAGGGTCTCCACGGCAACGCGGCTCCGCGGGTCCACCGCGAGCAGCGCGTCCAGGATGCTGTCCGAGATCTGGTCGCAGATCTTGTCCGGGTGCCCCTCCGTCACGGACTCGGAGGTGAACAGACGCAGGGAGGAGCTCATGGAAATACCCGTTCGGAGGCCGGTTCTTCGATACCGGTGGACGATGCCGTCAGGACAGCAGGTCGAGGATTCGGTGCGCCACTTGGTCCTTCGACCCGGCGGCCTCGCTCACTATATCCCCGGCCCGCGACACCACGATCACCGTGTTACGGTCCTGCGCGAAGCCGTCCGTCCAGCCCACCGTGTTGAGGACGAGGTAGTCGGCGCCCTTCCGTGCGACCTTCTCCCGGCCAAGCTGCAGGAGCCGGTCGCGGTCGGGCTCGGTCTCCGCCGCGAAGCCAACCACGACCTGCCCGGGCTCCCGCCCGGCGGCGAGCCCGGTGAGGATGTCGGGGTTCCGCACCAGCTCCAGGGTGAGCGTGTCGCCGGTCACGTCCTTCTTGATCTTGCGCTCCGCGACCGCGGCCGGCCGGTAGTCGGCGACGGCGGCGGCCATGATCACGGCGTCGGAGCCGGCGCTCTCCTCCCGCATGGCGTCGGCGAGCTCGAGGGCCGTGCCGACCTCCCGCACCTGCATACCGGGCGGGACGGGTACCTCGAGGTGGGCGGCGACCAGCAGCACCTCAGCGCCGCGGGCCGCCGCCGCGCGGGCGAGCGCGACGCCCTGTTTGCCGCTCGAGCGATTGCCGAGGAACCGCACCGGGTCGAGCGGCTCCCGGGTCCCACCGGCCGAGATCACGATCCGCTTGCCCGCCAGGTCCCGGACGCCCGACGCAGCGAGCGCTGCAGCGGTGATCTCCTCCGGCTCAGCCATCCGGCCTGGACCGGCGTCGGCGCCGGTGAGCTGCCCGGAGGCCGGCCCCACGATCGTGACGCCCCGCTCCCGCAGCAGCGCGATGTTCGCCTGCGTGGCCGGGTTCAGCCACATCTCGGTGTGCATCGCCGGCGCGAGCACGAGCGGCGCCGTGGAGGCGAGGATCGTGTTGCCGAGCAGGTCGTCGGCGAGCCCGGCGGCGATCTTCGCGATCGTGTTCGCCGTCGCGGGGGCGACGACGATCAGATCGGCGCGCTGCCCGATCGCGACATGCCGCACCTCGGCGACGCCCTCGTAGAGGTCGGAGTGAACCGGGTTGCGGCTGATCGCCTCGAGGGTCGGGCGTCCGACGAACCGCAGCGCGGCGTCGGTCGCGACCACGTGGACGTCGTGCCCGGCGAGCACGAGCGCACGCACGACCCCGACCGCCTTGTATGCGGCGATCCCGCCCGCGATGCCGACGACGACGGTTCTGCGGCCGTCCTCAGCGGTGCTCATCGCGGCGGTGGGACTGTTTCGCGGCTCGTGTACGCGGCTCGGTGTCAGCTGCTGAGCGGCTTCATGACGAGCTTGTTCTCGTTCACCTCGTGGAGGGCGACGGAGAGCGGCTTGTCGTCGATCGTCGAGTCGACCAGGGGGCCGACGTTGTCGAAGAGCGACCCCTCGTGGAGGTCGGCGTAGTAGTCGTTGATCTGGCGGGCACGCTTGGCCGCGAAGATGACCAGCGCGTACTTCGACTCCACCTTGGCCAGGAGCTCGTCGATGGGCGGGTCGATGATGCCGGACTGCTTGTCGGCCATGGGAACTCCTCAGATGTCGCGGACGCTTGGATTTCGAAACCGCGCGGTGGCGCGGAAAACGGCGTGCAGCTTGCTACCGCGAAGCAGGCACTGCCAGCAATTCTACGACCTCCGCCGCTGCGGTGCTGACATCGGTGTTCACGACCTTCACGTCGAACTCGTCCTGGGCGGCCAGCTCCGCCTTCGCGGTCTCCAGTCTGCGGGCCTGTTCGATCGAGTCCTCGGTGCCACGGCCGATCAGCCGGCGCACCAGCTCCTCCCACGTCGGCGGCAGCAGGAAGACCAGCAGCGCCTCCGGCATCTGCCGGCTCACGTTCCGGGCGCCCTGCAGGTCGATCTCGAGCAGCACGCTCTTGCCCGACGACAGCGCCTCCTGGATCGGCGGTCTCGGCGTGCCGTAGCGGAACGCGTTGTGCACCACCGCCCACTCCAGGAACTCGCCGCCCTCGATCATGCGGTCGAACTCCTCGTCGCTGACGAAGAAGTAGTGCTCCCCGTGCACTTCGCCCGGCCGGGGCGGCCGGGTGGTGGCGGAGACGCTGAGCAGCACCTCGGGATAGTTCTGGCGGATGTACTGCGACACCGTGCCCTTGCCCACCGCCGTGGGGCCGGCGAGCACGACAAGGCGGCTCTGCACCTTGCCGCGCGCCTCACGGGCGACGACGTACTCGCGGAGCTTGACCCGCTGCCGCGGCCCGAGACCGCCCACGCGCTTCGACTGCGCGATGCCCAGCTGCTCCATGACGCGTGCCGCGCGGGTCGGTCCGAGGGTCGGGATGCTGGTGAGCAGCTCCCGCACCCGCAGGCTCGCCTCCGCGAGAGCGGGCTCCGCCGTCCAAGCCGCGTCGAGCACGTCGACGGCGCTGCGCTGCCGGGTGGCGACGGCCCGCTTGACCTCGGCCCGGGCGCGGCGGGCCGCGATCGCGGCGCGGGATGCGGCGGCCCGGTCGACCGGGGGCGGATCTACGCGAGGCATTCGGCGACCTCCTTGCGCGTCGCGTCCAGGGCGGCGGCGAGCCCATCAGGGCCTGCGGAGAGCACGCTGCGGGAGACGTTCACCAGGGTGGAGGCGGCGGCCGGTCCGTAGCGGGCGGGCAGGTCGGCGAACTTCGCGCCCTGGTGGCCGAAGCCGGGCGCGAGCACCGGCATCCCGACCAGCTCTTCCTGGGTCAGTCCGTAGTCCACGAGCCGGATGGTGGCGCCCACCACGACCCCGATCGAGCCGAGCCCCTCGCCCGTATTCCGAGATCTCACCTCGCCGACGATACCGGCAGCGACGCTCCGCCCGGCACGCGGACCCTCGATGGTGCGTGCGGTCTGCACATCGCGCGCCTCCGGATTGGAGGTGGCGGCCAGCACGAACACGCCCTTCCCGCCCGTGAGGGCCCGCGTGATCGCGGGGTCGAGCGAGCCGACGCCCTGATACGCGACCGCCGTCATGGCGTCGGCCTCGAGCGGGCCGCCCTCGGTGAGCCAGGCCTCGGCGTACGCGTCGAGGGTCGAGCCGATGTCGCCGCGTTTGCAGTCGGCGACCACCAGAAGCCCCGCCGACCGGGCGGCGGCGAGCACTTCCTCGAGCGCCGCGAACCCCCGGCTGCCGTGCCGCTCGAAGAAGCTCACCTGCGGCTTGACCACGCCGATCCGGCCGGTCGCGGCTTCGACGACCCGCAGGCCGAACTCGCGCACCCCGGCCGCGGTGTCGGGCAGGCCCCAGTCGGACAGCAGGCTCCGGTGCGGGTCGATGCCGGCGCAGACCGGTCCGCGAGCGTCGAGCACGGACTGGAGGCGCGCGCCGAAGCCCGGAGTCACCGGGCGAGCCTCGCGGCGCGGTCGAGCGCGTAGTCCTGCAGGCTGCGCACCCCGATCCCCTCCTTCTGCGCATCGAACGAGGCGACGGCGGCTCCGAGCTGCGCGATGCTGGTGAACAGCGGCTTGTCGGCGGCGACGGTTGCGGTGCGGATCTCGATCCCGTCCGCGCGCGCTGTCCGTCCGCTCGGCGTGTTCACCACGATGTCGACCTCGCCGTCGCGGAGTAGCTCGACGATCGACGGGTCGCCCGGCGTGGACTCCTGCCCCATCCCGTATTTGCGCACCAGCCGGGTCTCGATCCCGTACCGGCCGAGCACCTCGGCGGTGCCGACGGTGGCCAGGATGCTGAAGCCGAGCTGCTGGAGGCGGAGCACCGGCAGCACGATCGCGCGCTTGTCCCGGTCGGCGACCGACACGAAGACGGAACCGGTGCGCGGCAGCCCGCCGTACGCGGCCTCCTGGCTCTTCGCGAACGCCTTCGGGAAGTTCGAGTCGATGCCCATCACCTCGCCGGTGGAGCGCATCTCGGGTCCGAGCACCGAGTCGACGATCACGCCCTCCCGGGTGCGGAAGCGTTTGAACGGGAGCACCGCCTCCTTCACGGCGACCGGCGAGTCCATCGGCACGTCGAATCCGTCGCGCTCGGGCAGCAGCCCGTCCTCCACCAGCGAGCGGATGGTCCGGCCGGTCATGAGCAGCGACGCCGCCTTCGCGAGGGGGATGCCGAGGGCCTTGGACACGAATGGCACGGTGCGTGACGCCCGCGGGTTCGCCTCCAGCACGTAGAGCACTCCGGCACCGATCGCGAACTGCACGTTCAGCAGTCCCTGCACCCCGATCCCTGCGGCGATCGCCGCGGTGGCCGAGCGAACCCGGTCGAGCACGTCCCGGCCGAGCGTCACCGGCGGCAGGGTGCACGCGGAGTCGCCGGAGTGGACGCCGGCCTCCTCGATGTGCTCCATCACGCCACCGATGTAGAGCTCCGTGCCGTCGTAGAGCGCGTCGACGTCGATCTCCACGGCGTCGTCGAGGAAGCGGTCAACGAGCAGCGGCGAGCCGGGCCCGATGATGGCCTGGTCCTTGACCCGGTCGAAGTAGTCGATCAGAGCCGGACTGTCGTAGACGATCTCCATTCCGCGGCCGCCCAGCACGAAGCTCGGCCGCACCAGCACCGGGTAGCCGATCTGCTCCGCCACCGTCACGGCGGTCCGGGCGTCGATCGCCGTGCCGTTCCGCGGGGCGACGAGGCCGGCCTGATCCAGGATGCGGGCGAACAGGCCCCGCTCCTCCGCCAGGTCGATGGCGGCGGGCGACGTGCCGAGGATCGGGATGCCTGCCGCCTCGAGCCCCTTCGCGAGCCCCAGCGCGGTCTGCCCGCCGAGCTGCACGATCACGCCGACGAGCTCCCCCGATTGCGACTCGGCGTGGACGACTTCCAGCACGTCCTCCAGGGTGAGCGGCTCGAAGTACAGCCGGTCGCTGGTGTCGTAGTCGGTTGACACCGTCTCCGGGTTGCAGTTGATCATGATCGTCTCGAACCCGGCGTCCCGCAGCGCAAATGACGCGTGCACGCAGCTGTAGTCGAACTCGATGCCCTGCCCGATCCGGTTCGGGCCGGAGCCGAGGATGACGACCTTCCTCCGGTCGCTGGGCGCGACCTCCGTCTCGGCGTCGTAGCTGGAGTAGTGGTAGGGCGTGAACGCGGGGAACTCGCCGGCGCAGGTGTCGACGGTCTTGAACACCGGCCGCACGCCGAGATCGTGCCGCCGGGAGCGCACCTCCTCCTCGCCCACGCGGCGGAGCTCTGCGATCTGCGCGTCGCTGAAGCCGTGGTCCTTCGCGAGCCGCAGCACGTCCTCGTCGAGCCGTGCGGCATCCCGGATCTCGTCCGCCACCTCGTTGATGAGGACGATCTGGTCGAGGAACCACGGGTCGATGCCGGTGGCGTCGAACACCTCCGCCACGGTCGCGCCGGCTCGGAGCGCCTGCTGCACCGTGACGATGCGGCCGTCGGTCGGCACCTCGGCGATCCGCAGCAGCGCCGCCTTGTCGCCCGGCTCCCCCGCCCAGGTGAACGAGGATCCGCGGCGCTCGAGCGAGCGCAGCGCCTTCTGCAGCGCGGTGGAGTAGTTCCGGCCGATGGCCATCGCCTCGCCGACCGACTTCATGGTGGTGGTGAGCCGGGGGTCCGCCTGCGGGAACTTCTCGAACGCGAACCGCGGCACCTTCACAACCACGTAGTCGAGGGTCGGCTCGAACGACGCCGGGGTGACCCGGGTGATGTCGTTCGGGATCTCGTCGAGCCGGTAGCCGAGGGCGAGCTTCGCCGCGATCTTCGCGATCGGGAAGCCGGTCGCCTTCGACGCGAGGGCGCTCGACCGGGAGACGCGGGGGTTCATCTCGATCACGATGATCCGCCCGTTCGCCGGGTTCACCGCGAACTGGATGTTGCAGCCGCCGGTGTCGACGCCGACGTCCCGGATGATCTGGATGCCGATGTCGCGCAGCCGCTGGTACTCGCGGTCGGTGAGCGTCAGGGCCGGTGCGACCGTGATGGAGTCGCCGGTGTGCACGCCCACCGGGTCGACGTTCTCGATCGAGCAGACGACCACGGTGTTGTCCGCGGTGTCGCGCATCAGCTCGAGCTCGTACTCCTTCCAGCCGAGGATCGACTCCTCGAGCAGCACCTCGGAGGTCGGGCTCTGCTGGATGCCGTCGCCGACGATGCGGCGCAGCTCCTCCTCGGTGTACGCGAAGCCGGAGCCGAGGCCGCCCATGGTGAAGCTCGGGCGCACGACGAGGGGGTAGCCGAGGTCCTCGGCGAAACGCACGGCATCCTCGACCGTGGTGGCGATGTAGCTCTTCGCCACATCCGCGCCGGCCGCGATCACGAGGTCCTTGAACTGCTGGCGGTCCTCACCGCGCTGGATCGCCTCGAACTTGGCGCCGATCAGCTCGATGCCGTGCTTCTCGAGGATGCCGAGCTCGTGCAGCTGGATGGCGGCGTTGAGGGCCGTCTGCCCGCCCAGGGTCGGCAGGATGGCGTCGGGCTTTTCCTTGACGATGATCGCCTCGATCACCTCCGGGGTGATCGGCTCGACGTAGGTGGCGTCGGCGAAGTCCGGATCGGTCATGATCGTCGCCGGGTTGGAGTTCACCAGGATCACCCGCACGCCCTCCGCCCGCAGCACCCGGCAGGCCTGGGTGCCGGAGTAGTCGAACTCGGCGGCCTGTCCGATCACGATCGGGCCGGAGCCGATGACCAGCACCGAGTTGATGTCGTCGCGCTTGGGCATCAGGCGTTCTCCCCAGTCCCGGTCCCTGAGCTTGTGGAAGGGGTCCCTGAGCCCGTCGAAGGGACAGCTCCGCTTCCTCCGGCCGCGTCGACAGGCTCAGCGACCGGCTCGCCCTTCCGGCTCAGCACCAGATCGCGGAAGCGGTCGAACAGGTAGTTGCTGTCGTGCGGTCCGCTCGCCGCCTCCGGGTGGTACTGCACGCTGAACGCGGGGATGTCGAGCGCCTGCAGGCCCTGCACCACCTGGTCGTTCAGGCTGAAGTGGCTGACCTCGACCCGGCCGAAGCCGGCGGGCGACTCCACCACCTCGTCGATCGGTGCGTCGACCGCGAAGCCGTGGTTCTGGCTGGTGATCTCCACCCGGCCGGTGGCCTTGTCGAGCACCGGCTGGTTGATGCCGCGGTGCCCGAAGGGCAGCTTGTAGGTGCCGAACCCGAGCGCGCGGCCGAGCAGCTGGTTGCCGAAGCAGATGCCGAAGAACGGCAGGTCCTCCCGCAGGATGCCCTGCAGCAGCTCCACGTGCGCGTCGGAGGCGCCCGGGTCGCCTGGACCGTTGGAGTAGAACGCGGCGACGGGCTCGATCGCCAGCACGTCCTCGATGGTCGAGGTCTGCGGCAGCACGTGCACCTCGAAGCCGCGCTCGGCCAGATAGTGCAGCGTCGAGAGCTTCACGCCGAGGTCGAGCACGGCGAGGTTGCCGATCTTCTCCCCTTCCGCCGGCACGACGTACGCTTCCGCGGTGGAGACCTGGCCGGAGAGGTTCTGGCCCTGCATCCGGGCGGCGGAGCGCACGATGTCGAGCTGCTCGGTCTCGTCCAGCGCCGCCTCCTCCCCCGAGAAGATGCCGGCCCGCATAGCCCCGGCATCGCGGATGCGGCGGGTGAGCGCGCGCGTGTCGATGCCGCTGATGCCCACGATGCCGTTCTCGACCAGGTCGTCGTCAAGGCTCCGCTGCGCGCGGAAGTTCGACACCACACGCGACGGGTCGCGCACCACGAAGCCGGAGACCCAGAGGCGCTTCGATTCGAGGTCCTCGTCGTTCATGCCGGTGTTGCCGATGTGCGGCGCCGTCATCACGACGATCTGGCCGGCGTAACTGGGGTCGGAGAGGGTCTCCTGGTAGCCGCTCATGCCGGTGGCGAAGACCGCTTCGCCGAGGGTGCGGCCGCGTGCGCCGTAGGCGCGCCCTCGATAGCGGGTTCCGTCCTCGAGTACGAGGACAGCGGGGCCGGGAGCGCTCACGCGGGCTTCCTTCCTTCGGGGACTTCGAGAAGCGTCGAGAGCGACGCCGCTAGGGCTGCGGGGTCTTCGACGCGGAGGTTGGTGTCGACGGGTGTCTCCCCGAGTGTCCAGCGCAGCACCACGAGGCCGTCCCGCTCGACCGCGCGGTCGATCGTCCAGCTGGAGCGCTCGACGCCCTGCACGGAGGCCGCGGGAACGAAGCACTCGGCGCCGCCCGCGAGCCGGAGCTCGACCCCGCCCGAGGTGACGCGGATGTCGGCGTTGGCGCGGAATGCGAGCCCACGAACGGCTACGCGGTCGAGGGGTCGACCGGCGTGCGTCGTCGCGACGTGCAGCCCGGCGGTCCGGTACCGTTCGGCCCCGGACTCGGCTGGGAGCGCGAGCGGGGCCGGGATGCCGGCGCTTCGCCTGCGGAGATTGCGCCAGCCGAGCCACATCAGCCCGAGCAGCACGACCAGGATGACGAGCACGAGCGCCGCGGCGGCCGTCCTATCCACGGGCCACCTCCGCGGGCTCCAGCAGCTCGCCGTCGAGCACGGTCGGGCGGCCCTCGAGCACGGTCGCGATCACGCGGCCGGGGAGTGTGCGGCCAAGGTACGGGGTGTTCACGCCCTTGCCGCGCAGCAGCGCCGGAGTCACCTCTCGCGAATCGCGCGGGTCGTAGAGGGTGACGTTCGCGGGCGAGCCCACCTGGAGCGGAGCGTCGTAGCCGGCGAGGCGGCCGATCTCGGCGGGACGGCTGGACATCACGCGCGCGACGTCTGCCCAGCCGAGCTGTCCGCTCTCCACCACGGCGGCGTGCACCACGCTGAGCGCCGTCTCGAGGCCCACCATGCCGTTGGCGGCCTCCGCCCAGGCGCATTCCTTGGCCTCGACGGGATGGGGCGCATGATCGGTCGCCACGATGTCGATCGTGCCGTCGGCGAGTGCCTCACGCAGCGCCAGCACATCCTCGTTCCGGCGCAGCGGCGGGTTCACCTTGAAGCGCGAGTCGTAGTCGCGGGCGAGCTCCTCGGTGAGCAGCAGGTGGTGCGGCGTGACCTCCGCGGTCACCTGGATGCCGCGGGCCTTCGCCCAGCGGAGCACCTCGACGCTGCCGGCCGTGGACACGTGGCAGATGTGCAGCCGCGCGCCGACGTGCTCCGCGAGCAGCACGTCACGCGCGATGATCGCCTCCTCGGCGACCGCGGGCCAGCCGGTGAGCCCCAGCTCGGTGGAGAGCGGACCCTCGTTCATCTGGGCGCCCTCGGTGAGCCGGGGCTCCTGCGCGTGCTGCGCCACCACGCCGTCGAAGGTCTTCACGTACTCGAGGGCCCGGCGCATCAGCAGCGCGTCGTGCACGCACATCCCGTCGTCCGAGAACACGCGCACGCGCGCCCGGGAGCGCGCCATCGCGCCGATCTCGGAGAGCCGCTCCCCCGCCAGCCCCACCGTCACGGCTCCGATCGGACGGACGGTCACGTAGCCGTGCCGGTCGCCGAGCGCCTGCACCTGCTCGACGACGCCCGCGGTGTCGGCCACCGGCGAGGTGTTCGCCATCGGGAAGATCGCGGTGAACCCGCCGATCGCCGCGGCACGGGATCCGGTGAGCACGGTCTCGCTGTGCTCGAAGCCGGGCTCCCTGAGGTGCGTGTGAAGGTCGACGAGGCCGGGCAGCGCGAGCAGGCCGTCGGCGGAGATCGTCTGCGCCCCTGCGGCGGAGAGGCCGGTGCCGCGCTCGGCGATCCGCCCATCGCGGATCAGCAGATCGGCGGTCGACCCGTCCGGCAGTGTTGCCCCGGTCACCAGAATCGTCATGCCACGCCTTCCGCGATCGCGCCCGACAGCACGAGGTACAGAACCGCCATTCGCACCGAGACCCCGTTCGCCACCTGCTCGAGCACGGTGGACTGCGCGGAGTCCGCGGCAGCGGCGCTGATCTCCAGCCCGCGGTTCATCGGCCCGGGGTGCATCACCATCGTATCCGGCCCCAGCCTGCGGAAACGCTCGTCGTCGAGGCCCCACTCCCTGGCGTATTCGCGGGCCGTCGGGAAGTAGGCGGCGTTCATCCGCTCAGCCTGGATGCGCAGCATCATCACCACGTCCGGGCGTTCCGCGAGTGCGTCGTCGAGGTCGAAGCCGTGCTCGACGGGCCAGGCGTCGGCGCCGAGCGGAAGGAGGGTCGCCGGTGCGCAGAGCCGGACGCGGGCACCCAGCGCGCTGAGCAGCCAGACGTTCGAGCGGGCCACCCGGGAGTGCAGGATGTCGCCGACGATGGTGACGCTCACGCCGTCGAGATCCCGGCCGCGCGAGCCGTCGCCGTGGAGGCGCTTGCGGATGGTGAAGGCGTCGAGGAGCGCCTGGGTCGGGTGCTCGTGGGTGCCGTCGCCGGCGTTCACGATGGCGGCCGGGATCCACCCGCTGTCGGCAAGCACCTGCGCGGCGCCGGAGGCGCTGTGCCGCAGCACGACGGCGTCGGCGGCCATCGCAGAGAGGGTCTGCGCGGTGTCCTTGAGGCTCTCGCCCTTCGAGACGCTCGATCCCTTCGCGCTGAAGCTGATCACATCGGCGGAGAGGCGCTTGGCCGCGGCCTCGAAGGAGATGCGCGTGCGGGTCGAGTCCTCGAAGAAGAGGTTCACGACCGTCTTGCCGCGGAGGGTCGGCAGCTTCTTGATCTCCCGCGATGCCACCTCGGCCATGTCCTCGGCGACGTCGAGGACCTCGACGGCGGCGTCCCTGCCGAGTGTCCGGGTGGAGAGCAGGTGCCTCATTCCGCTCCCCGCTCGATGCTCAGGTCTTCGATGGACACGGCTTCGGCACCGTCCGTCTCCATCAGCCGCACATTGATCCGCTCGCTCAGGGCCGACGGTAGGTTCTTGCCGACGAAGTCGGGGCGGATGGGCAGCTCCCGATGCCCCCGGTCGACGAGTGTGGCGAGGCGGACTGCCCTCGGCCGGCCCTGGTCGCTGAGGGCGTCGAGCGCCGCGCGGATGGTGCGGCCGGAGAACAGCACGTCGTCGACCAGCACGACGGTGCGGCCGTCGATCCCTCCGGCCGGGATGCGGGTCGGTGAGGGGACGCGAGTCGGGTTCGACGCGAGGTCGTCGCGGTACATCGTCACGTCGATCGAGCCGATCGGCACCGGTCGGCCGCTGAACTCCGAGACCAAACGGCCGATCCGGTCGGCCAGCACGACGCCGCGCGTCGGGATGCCGAGGATCACGAGCCCTTCGGGACCGCGATTCGCCTCGAGGATCTCGTGCGAGATACGGGTCAACGCCCGGGTGATGTCAGGCTGCTGCAGCACGGTGCGTGCGGGCAATCCAACCTCCTTCCCCGCCTCTCTGGACGGACTTCAAGGATGTCTGCTGCTCATCCTACCGGCGCCGGTGCGGGCGCCGATCCACCGTCGCGCGTTTCGCCGTTCAGCCGGCGCGTTTGCGTCGTTGCAGGTCGGCGAGGGCGGAGCTCTTCGACGGCATCAGAATCGGGGTCTGGTGCGGGTCGCGTTCCCTCGGTGCGATGAGGAAGTAGTTCGCCCGGTCGCGTTTGATGCGCCAGGCGTTGTTGTGGATCAGCATGTGGTGGTGCCGGCAGAGCAGGATCCCGTCGGCGACATCGGTTCGGCCGCCGTCGCGGGCCCATTCGTCGAGGTGGTGGGCTTCGCACCAGGACGGTGGCCGGTCACAGCCGGGGAACCGGCAGCCA
>NZ_JBHLTG010000012.1:0-124749 GCF_042434515.1 Lysobacter korlensis | reverse complement strand
TGATGTTCGAGCTCGGCGCGCGCCCGCATCCGCCGCGCGACCTGTACCGGGCATACCTGGAGCAGAGCGACGTGTTCGTCGGGATCTACTGGGAGAACTACGGCTGGGTGGCGCCGGGGGAGGACGTCTCCGGGCTCGAGGACGAGTTCAACCTGGCGCCGCCCACGATGCCACGGCTCATGTACATCAAGGAGACAGCGGGGGAGCGCGAGCCGCGGCTGCGCGCGCTGCTCGACCGCATCCGCAGCGACGACATGGCGTCCTTCAAGTACTTCGCGGACGCGTCCGAGCTGGGCGAGCTGCTGCAGGGCGACCTGGCGGTGTTGCTGGCGGAGCGCTTCGACCTCAGCAGGGCGTCGGCCGCGCACGCGCAGCCCGCCGAGCCGGCCGGGGTGCGTCAGCGGAGCATGCTCCCCGCCCCGCTGACCGAGTTGATCGGCCGGGACGATGAGGTGGCTCGCATCCACACGCTGCTCGCCCGGCCGGAGGTGCGGATGGTGACGCTGGTCGGGCCGGGCGGCATCGGCAAGAGCCGGCTCGCGATCGACGTCGCCGCAGGCGAGACCGCGGCGTTCCCCGGAGGCGTGGTGTTCGTGCCGCTCGCCCCGGTCGACGACGCAGCTCTGGTGCCGACCGCGATCGCACAGGCGCTGGGCGTGCGCGATGCGGGCGGGATGCCGCTGGAGGACAAGATCGTCACCGCGCTGCGGCACCGGCGGGCGCTGCTGGTGCTCGACAACTTCGAGCAGGTGCTGAGCGCTGCTCCGTTCGTGGTGGCGCTGCTGGAGGCCGCGCCTCAGCTGAAGGTGCTCGTCACCAGCCGGGCGCTGCTCAGGGTCGCTGGGGAGCACAGCTTCGAGGTGGGGCCGCTCGGGCTGCCGACCGGCCGTCGCTCCCGGCAGCTGCCCGCATCGGTGGCGCTCTTCGTGCAGCGTGCGCGCGCGGTGAAGCCGGATTTCGAGCTCACCCCGGAGAACCTGGGGGCGGTCGAGCGGATCTGCGTGGCGCTGGAGGGGGTGCCGCTCGCCCTGGAGCTGGCGGCCGCCCGGATCCGCATCCTCTCGCCCGCCGCGCTGCTCGAGCGGCTGGACCGGCAGCTGGCGCTGCTGGTCGGGGGCCGTCGGGATCTGCCGCCGCGCCAGCAGGCGCTGCGCAGCACCATCGAGTGGAGCACGCAGCTGCTCGGCGAGGAGGAGAAGGCGCTTCTCGCGACGCTCGGGGTCTTCGCCGGGCGCTTCTCCCTGGAGGCGGTCGAGCGGGTGGCCGCGGAAGAGACTTCGCCGGATGTGCTGATGTTGCTGGGCGGCCTCGTCGACAACAGTCTCGTCCGGCAGCACGACCGGAACGGCCGCACCTATTTCGTGCTGCTCGCCACAGTGCGCGAGTACGCGCTGGAGCAGCTCGAGGCGGCCGGCGCGCTTCGGACGTACCGTGACCGGCACGCGCGGTACTACACGGGGCTCGCCGAACTCATTGAGCCGGAGCTCGCCGGCTTCCGGCAGGCGGAGAGTGTCGCGCTGCTCCGCGACGAGAACGACAACCTGCGAGCCGCGGTCCGCCACCTGCTGGAGGTCCGCGACTGGGATGCCGCCGCGCGCTTCGCCCGGCGGCTCTTCCTCTACTGGTGGCTCGGCGGGCAGCTCGGCGAGGTGCGCGGCTGGATGGACGAGGTGCTCGAATCGGGCGACGCGCTGTCCGATGTCACGCGCGCGTTCGTGCTGTACACCAACAGCGTGGTGACGTACTGGCAGGGGCCCACCGAGCAGATCGTGCCGCAGCTGCTCGAGAGCGCAGCGCTCTACCGGCGCGCGGGCGACCGGTATGGGGAGGGGCATGCGACCACGTCGCTTGGGCTCGCCTTCCTGATCGCCTCCCCGGACCCCAAGCCGTCGGTGGAGGTGCTGCAGCGCAGTGCGGCGCTCTTCCGGGAAGACGGCACGCAGTGGGCCGAGGCAGTCGCGCTGGCGACGCTCGGGCGGCTGTATCTGCTGCATCAGAACCTGTCCGACGCGGTGCCGGTGCTCGAGGAAGCCCTGCGGCTGGCGCGGCTGAGCCGGAACGGGTTCGTCCTGACGATCGCGCTGAATCATCGAGCCTGGGCGCACCTCGCGGAGGGCGATGCTGATGCGGCGGAGCGGGTCGTGCTCCAGGCGCTGGACTACTCGCGTCGCGTCGGCCATCACGAGGGAGTGGCGTACGCGCTGGAGACGCTGCTCGGGGTCGCAGAGGCTCGTGGTGATGTGGAGCGGGCCGGCCTGCTGCTCGGCGCGGCGACGACCCTTCGGGAGCAGACCGGCTTCTTCCAGCCGCCGGCGTTCGCGTTCCACCAGCGTGTGCTCGATCGGCTGCGCGCGGGCGAGCACGCAGAGGTGTTCGAGCGCGGCGTCATCGCGGGGCGGATGCTCTCACCCGAGGAGGCGATCGGATCGACGACGGGGGCAGCCGTGAGCGGAGCGGTCGGATGACCACGGACCGGGTGCGCCGCTACACGTGGTGGCTGTCTCTGGTGCTGATCCCGTTCCTGATCGCGGCGAGCTTCCTGCTGTACGTGCTGCCGGGGAACACCGAGCAGCATTTCGCATGGACCATCGATCCGCCGCTCACGGCGCTCTTCCTCGGGTCGGCGTATGTCGGCGGCATCTGGTTCTTCGTGCGCGTGCTGACGGTCGGCCGGTGGCACCGCGTGAAGTACGGGTTCCCCGCGGTGCTGCTCTTCGCCACGCTGCTCACCGCCGCCACGTTCCTGCACTGGGACCGGTTCCACTTCGGGCACATCTCCTTCCTGACCTGGGTGACGCTGTACGTGACGACCCCGGTGCTCGTTGTGCTGGTGCTCGTGTGGAACTGGCGAGAGGACCCACGGACCCTGGAGGAGACCGACGTCGTGCTGCCGTGGGCGGTCCGCGTCGCCCTCGCTCTGCTCGGCGCTGCGGCGCTCGCCGCGGGCGTCACCCTGTTCCTCTTCCCGGCGGTCCTCGGCCCCCTCTGGGCGTGGGACCTGACGCCGCTGACGGGCCGCATCGTCGGCGCGGTGCTCACGCTCCCAGGGATGGTGAACCTGTGGCTGCTCGTCGACGCACGCTGGAGCGCGTTCCGCTGGATGTTCCAGGCGCAGCTGGTGAGTCTTCTGTTCATCCTCGGCGCCCTGGTGCTCGGCGGCGGCGACCTGCAGTGGTCGCGTCCCGCCGCGCCCCTCTTCGTGGCCGGCATTCTCGCCTCGGCAGTCGTCTACGTGCTCTTCTACCTCTGGAGCGAGCGGTCGCTTCGCCTGGCCGAGGCAAGATTGAGGGCATGACCGAGGCGCCTCATCCGAAGCTCGATGAACTGATCGCCGTGATGGAACGGCTCCGCGCTCCCGGTGGATGCGCGTGGGACCGGGCGCAGACGCACGAGACCTTGGTGCAGTACCTGGTCGAGGAGACCTACGAGCTGATCGACGCCATCGAGAGCGGTGACCGCGACGAGTTGGTCGAAGAGCTCGGCGACGTGCTCTACCAGGTGCTGTTCCACTCCGACATCGCGGCGGAGGAGGGCAGGTTCACGCTCGAGGACGTCGCGGCGCACATGACGGCGAAGATGGTCGGCCGTCACCCGCACGTGTTCGGCGACGCCACCGCCGACACGCCGGACGAGGTGATGGTGCGCTGGGAGCAGCTGAAGCAGGCAGAGAAGCCGGCCCGCACCAGCGTGCTGGACGGCATCCCGCGCGGAATGCCTGCGCTGGCGCTCGCGTCGAAGGTGATCGGCCGCGCCGGGAAGGTCGGGGTGACCGTCGAGGCGCAGCCCGACCCGTCGCACGCCGGCACGGAGGAGCAGCTCGGACGGCAGCTGCTCGCGCTCGTGGCGAGGTCCTCCGCCGCAGGTCTCGACGCTGAGCGGGCGCTGCGTTCCGCCATCCGCGCCCTCGGCGACGAGATCCGCGAGGCGGAGACCGCGGCTCCATCCCCGTCGTAGCCGGAGCTCGCGCCGAGGGAAGACTCCCGCTGGAACGGCGTACCCCCCACGACGTCGCGGCCCGGGCGAGGGCGAGGGCGAGAAGAAGGTGCCCCCTCCAACCCGAATGGAGGGGGCACCTCGGCTCAGCAGGCGAACAACCGCACTAGTGTGGGGGCCTACCAAACCCGGGACGGCGGCTTACCCAAGCGCCGGCCCCGTCGGGCGGAAGCATTGCATGCTTCGTAGAGTTGTGGTGGAGCCACGCCGACCAGTTCCGGGCAACCGGATCCTCTCAGCGGCGAGCAATCATAGGCACACGTCGCCGGATTTCTCAATCGAGCGGGGCGCTCCTCGCGTCACAATTCGGGGGACAGTTCCCGGTGGCCGGGGCACGTCGCCCGAACTGCCAGAATTGAGCCGTGGCAGCTCCCGTCAACCCGCCCCGTGGCATGCGCGACTTCCTGCCTGCGGAGAAGGCGCGGCGAGAGCGGATCCTCTCCGTGATCCGCGCGGCATACCGCGATCACGGCTTCGACGAGATCGAGACTCCCGTGATGGAGGACAGCGCCCGACTGCATGCCGGCCTCGGCGGCGACAACGAGAAGCTGGCGTTCGGCGTGCTGAAGCGGGGGCTCACGCGCGAGACGATCGCCGCGGCGCGGGAGCCGCTGGACCTCGTCGACCTGGGGCTGCGATTCGACCTCACCGTGCCGCTGGCTCGCTTCTATGCGACCCACCGGGCGGAGCTGCCGAGCGTGTTCCGCGCGATCCAGATCGCCCCGGTGTGGCGGGCCGAACGGCCCCAGAAGGGACGCTTCCGGCAGTTCGTGCAGTGCGACATCGACATCCTTGGGGAGCCGGGCGCGCTGGCCGAGATCGAGCTGATCACCGCCACCGCCGATGTGCTGGACCGGCTCGGCCTTCGCGAGTGCACCATCCGCATCAACGACCGGCGCATCCTCAGCCGCCTGCTCGCCGCGTGGGGCGTCCCCGCCGAGGTGCGGGAGCCGGCGCTGGTCACCCTCGACAAGCTGGACAAGATCGGCGTCGACGGTGTGGTCGCAGAGCTCGCCGAGCGCGAGTTCGGCGACGCGGAGCTCATCCGCGCCACGCTCCACGAGCTCGCCGCCCTCGGGGACGGCTGGTCACTGCTCGACGGGGAGGCCCCGGCGTGGCTGGACGGCGGCGTATACCGGGAGCTGCTCGAGCTGCGCGACGCGATCCCGTCGGCGAGGCTCGTGTTCTCGCCGGATCTGGTGCGCGGCATGGGCTATTACACCGGCACGATCTTCGAGGTCGCGCATCCCGACCTGCCGTATTCGCTCGGCGGCGGAGGCCGGTACGACGGGATGATCGGCCGGTTCCTCGGCACCGAGGTGCCTGCTGTCGGGTTCTCGCTCGGCTTCGAGCGGCTCGTCGAGCTGGTGGACCTCCCGCTCGAGTCGGCCGCCGATGCCGTCGCTCTCCTCCATGACGGCGCCGCCCCGGCGGCCCTCGCCCGCCTCAAGGCGGACCTCGTCCGGGCCGGTCACCGCGTGCGGCTGGCCAAGCGGGCGAAGACCGTGAAGACACAGCTCGAGCAGCTGGCGGGGGAGGGCTACACCCGCTTCGCGTTCGTCGGCCCCGACACTCAGGCGGCGGCCGATCTCGAGCTCCGCGACCTCACCTGACGTCAGTGGCGGTTCGCACGCGCGGTCTAGGATGATCCGCGGACTTCCACCAAACGACCAGTTCGAACGAAGGAGAGCCACTGTGGCCCTGATCGACGCCGTCAATGCCCGCGAGATCCTGGACTCCCGGGGCAACCCGACCGTCGAGGTCGAGGTGCTGCTGGATGACGGCACCGTCTCCCGCGCCGCCGTGCCGTCCGGCGCGTCCACCGGCGCCTTCGAGGCCTACGAGCTGCGCGACGGTGACGACGACCGCTACCTCGGCAAGGGTGTGCAGAAGGCCGTCTCCGCCGTGATCGACGAGCTCGGCCCCGCGATCGAGGGCTTCGAGGCCAGCGAGCAGCGCCTCATCGACGCGATCCTTATCGAGGTCGACGGCAGCGAGAACAAGAAGAACGTCGGCGCCAACGCGATCCTCGGCGTCAGCCTCGCCGTCGCGCGCGCGGCGGCCGACTCCGCCGACCTGCCGATCTTCCGCTACCTCGGCGGACCGAACGCGCACGTGCTGCCGGTGCCGATGCTGAACGTCATCAACGGCGGCGCGCACGCCGACACCAACGTCGACATCCAGGAATTCATGATCCTGCCGATCGGTGCGGAGACCTTCAGCGAGGGCCTGCGCTGGGGCGCGGAGACCTACCACGCGCTGAAGAGCCTCCTGAAGAGCAAGGGCCTCGCCACCGGCCTGGGCGACGAGGGCGGCTTCGCGCCGAGCCTCGACAGCAACCGGGCGGCGCTCGACCTGCTGGTCGAGGCCATCGGCAAGGCAGGCTTCACCGCGGGCGACGACATCGCGCTCGGCCTCGACGTCGCCGCCACCGAGTTCTTCGGAAACGGCTCGTACACCTTCGAGTCGACGAAGCGCAGCGCCGAGGAGATGATCGCCTACTACACCGAGCTGCTCGGGGCGTACCCGCTCGTCACGATCGAGGACCCGCTCTCCGAGGATGACTGGGACGGCTGGGCGCAGCTGACCTCCGAGCTGGGCTCCCGGGTGCAGATCGTCGGTGACGACCTCTTCGTCACCAACCCGAAGCGGCTCGAGGACGGCATCGGCCAGGGCGCCGCCAACTCGATCCTCGTCAAGGTGAACCAGATCGGCACGCTCACCGAGACGCTCGACGCGGTCAGCCTCGCGCAGCGCAGCGGCTACACGGCCGTGCTCTCGCACCGCTCCGGCGAGACCGAGGACACCACGATCGCCGACATCGCCGTGGGCACGAACGCCGGCCAGATCAAGACCGGCGCCCCGGCGCGAAGCGAGCGGGTGGCGAAGTACAACCAGCTGCTTCGTATCGAGGAGGAGCTGGGCGACGCGGCCGAGTACGCCGGTCGCAGCGCCTTCCCTCGTTTCCAGGGCTGAGTTCCGCGGCTGAGGTGTCGCGGGAGCGGCACGCACGAGCGTGACCTAGCATCGGAACATGGCTACCCGGCACCAGGTCGCAGAGCGTCCCGAGGCGGACGCCCACACCGGGTCCGCTGCCGGGAGCTGGCTGCGTGGTTTCCGGATGTCGGGGTTCACCCTCACCGTGCTGTTCCTGGTCATCGCCGGACTCGTGGTCCTGGCTCCATCGCTGAAGGTGCTGGTGGAGCAGCGGGCGCAGATCGCAGAGCTGGAGCGGGAAAAGGCGGAGGCGGAGCGCACCGTGGCGCAGCTGCAGGAGGAGGTCGACCGCTGGAGCGACCCGTCCTTCCTCAAAGCGCAGGCCCGCGATCGGCTGCTGTACGCGTTCCCCGGCGACATCACCTACCTCGTCATCGATGACGCGCTTCCGACACAGGAGGGAGATGGGCTTCCCATCTCCGACGAGATCCAGACCGGGCAGGTGGACTGGGTGCGCTCGGTGGTCGGCTCCGTGATGAGTGCCGGACTGAGCGATCCGGAGCCGCAGCCGGCAGAGAGCGAAGAAGCGGCAGAGTCCGAGAACCAATGACCAGGCCCCCCTTCGCGCCGCCGACGGCGGCCGAGATCGAGGCCGTGTCCCGCCAGCTGGGTCGGCCGGCCCGCGGCGTGCTCGGCATCGCAGCCCGCTGCGTGTGCGGCGCGCCGACCGTCGTGGCCACGCGGCCGCGACTGGACGACGGCACCCCGTTCCCGACGCTGTACTACCTCACCCACCCGGCGGCCACCGCCGCGCTGTCGACGCTCGAGGCGGAGGGCCACATGCCGCAGCTCGCGGCACTGCTCGAGGGTGACGTGGCCGACGCCTACGCCCGGGCGCACCAGGCCTACCTCGACGACCGCGAATCCATCAACCACGTGCCGGAGATCGCGGGCATCTCCGCGGGCGGCATGCCGGGGCGTGTGAAGTGCCTGCACGCCCTGGCGGCGCACTCCCTCGCGGCCGGGCCGGGCCTCAATCCCATCGGGGACCTCGCGCTGGAGCGCGCCGACTGGAGCCCGGAGATCTGCGAGTGCCTTGAGCCCTTCCCAGCCGGAACCGGGGCTGAGGAACCGGCATGACCAGGCTCCGCGCCGCCGCGGCCACCGTGCTGGTCGCCGCGCTGCTGGCGGGCACGCCCGCGACGGCAGCGGCGGACGTCATCAGGGACCTCGAATACTGGCTCGATGACTACGGCATCCGCGAGGCGTGGAACACCACGACGGGCGAGGGGGTGAAGATCGCGATCATCGACACCGGCGTCGACTCGAGCCATCCGGACCTCGCCGGCGCCGTGGTCGGCGGCGCTGACTTCTCCGGAGTCGGCTCGCCCGACGGGCAGCGACCGGTCGGCACGGCGAGCAGCAGCCACGGCACCATGGTCGCGTCACTCGCGGCCGGCCGCGGCGTCGGCTCCCAGGGCCTGGACGGGGTGCTGGGCGTCGCGCCGTCCGCATCCGTGCAGTCCATCTCCATCGGCTTCGGTGAGGGCTCCGTCGACTCCGACGATCAGATCGCGAACGCCGTTCGCTGGGCCGTCGACAACGGTGCCGATGTCATCAACATGTCGCTCACCCGGAACACCCTCGACTGGCCGGAGAGCTGGGACGACGCGTTCCTGTACGCCATGGAAGAGGACGTGGTGATCGTCGCGGCCGCCGGCAATCGCGGCAGCGGCACGGTTGTCGTCGGAGCGCCCGCCACCATGCCGGGGGTGCTGACCGTCGGAGGCGTGAACCGGTTCGGGGAGGCCAGCTGGGACGCGTCGAGCCAGGGCGTCACCATCGGGGTCGCGGCCCCCAGTGAAGAGCTCGTCGGCGCACTGCCCGGCGGCGGGTACGCCACCTGGAGCGGAACGAGCGGGGCGACGCCGATCGTGGCCGGTGTGGTGGCGCTCGTCCGCGCAGCGTATCCAGACCTCGACGCCGCCAACGTCATCCACCGGGTCACCGCCACGGCGCGTGACGTCGGACCTCCGGGACCGGATTTCACCTACGGGCGCGGACTGATCGACGCGGCGGCCGCGGTGGCCGCCGAGGTGGAGCCCGTCACGGCCAACCCGATGGGGGATCTGGCGGATTGGATCCGCATCTACCGCCGTGCGGATGCCGTGCCGACGGCGACGGCGGCGCCGACCGCACCGCCCGAGAGCTCTGCCCCGCCCCCCGAGCGGACCCTCGCCGGGACCCTCTACCCGACGCTGAATCAGCTCCAGTTCGTCGGCATCCCGCTGCTGGTCCTGACCGGCTTCTCGACCCTGCTGATCGTGCTTCTGATGCGGGCGGTCAGGCAATTCGGAATGGCGCGGCGCACGCGGTAGATTTGCACGCGACTTCATCGAGCTAGGAGATCCTCCATCGTGCCCAAGATCCTCATCGTCGGCGGCGGCTACGCCGGCTTCTACACCGCTCTGAAGCTCGAGAAGTGGCTGCGTCCCGGAGAGGCGCAGGTGACGATGGTGGACCCGCTGCCGTACATGACGTACCAGCCGTTCCTGCCGGAGGTCGCCGCCGGGAGCATCGAGCCCCGGCACGCGGTCGTCTCACAGCGCCGGCACCTGAAGTACACCAACGTGATCACCGCGAAGGTCACCGAGATCAACCACGCCACCAAGACGGCGACGATCACTCCCGAGGTGGGGGACCCGTGGCTCGAGGAGTACGACCAGGTGGTCGTCACCGCCGGATCCGTCTCTCGGACCTTCCCGATCCCGGGCGTTGCGGACGAAGCAATCGGCCTGAAGAACATCGAAGAGGCCATCGCGGTGCGGGACCGCATCCTCACGAACTTCGCGAAGGCCGCCAACCTGCCCGCCGGCCGGGAGCGTGACCGGCTGCTCACCTTCGTGGTGGTCGGCGGCGGCTTCGCCGGCATCGAGGTGTTCGGCGAGATGCGCAGCCTCGCGAGCGCGCTGCTGCGGTACTACCCGAACCTCACCTTCGACGACACCACCTTCCACCTCATCGAGGCGATGGGCCGGATCATGCCGGAGGTGTCGCACAAGACCAGCCTCTGGGTGCTGAAGAACCTCGCCCAGCGCGGCGCCCAGGTGCACCTCGACACCCAGCTCACGAGCGCAGTCGGTGGCGTCATCGAGCTCTCCACCGGCGAGACGTTCGAGTCGGACACCATCGTGTGGACCGCGGGCGTCATGGCCAACCCGGTGCTGCGCAACACCGACCTCCCCACCGAGGAGCGGGGCCGGCTGCGGGTGCAGGCGGACCTGCGTGTGGTCAACGAGGACGGCTCCATCGTGCCGGATGCCTGGGGCGCCGGCGATGTCGCCGCCGTTCCGGACCTCACCGGCAAGGGCGTCGGCGGCTATACCGTGCCGAACGCGCAGCACGCCGTCCGTCAAGGCAAGCTGCTCGCGAAGAACATCGCCGGTTCCCTCCGGGGGGAGGCTCCGGCGGAGTACTACCACGAGAACCTCGGCGCCGTGGCGAGCTTCGGACTCGGCGAGGGCGTGTTCCAGAGCGGCAAGATCGCCATCAAGGGGCTCCCGGCCTGGTTCATGCACCGCGGTTACCACGGCCTCGCGATCCCGATGTGGGAGCGCAAGATCCGCGTCTTCACGAACTGGATCCTGAACTTCTTCCTCCGCCGCGACATCGTGTCGATCGCAGCACGCGAGCAGCCGCGCGTCGCCTTCGAGACCTTCGCGTCGCGGCCCCGCCCCGCCGCTCCCGAGGCCGCGGCGGCACCCCAAGAGCCAGCGCGCGTGAAAGTCAGCGCCCGCTCCTGAGCCCCGCTCACGTCCGACCCGGTCATTGAGCCTGTCGAAAAGATTCCACACGTTTCTGTCCTCATCCCTTCGACGAACTCAGGGACTGTGTACGCGGTGACCGGGGACCGCGGGCTTCGTCGATAGGCTGTGCGGCGCGCCCCCGTAGCCCAATCGGCAGAGGCAGGCGACTTAAAATCGCCGCAGTGTGGGTTCGAGTCCCACCGGGGGCACCGAGCCGACAGCCGCGCGGAGTGGAGCCCCACCGGGGTGCGCGTCCGTCGGTCGTCGATCGGGATGCGACCATGGATGTCGTGCTCCGCGATCGCCGTCTCGACGTCCTCCGCGGCGGACTGATCCTTTCCGTGGTCTTCGGGCACCTCCTGGAGACGCACGGCGGCTGGGGCTGGGCCGATCCGCCGCAGCGGGCCCTCCTGACGGTGCTCTACGCGTTCCACATGCCGGCGTTCGTCTTCCTTACCGGGATCCACGCCAAAGCGGACCAGGTGCCGCTGCGGATCGCCAGGCTGGTGTCCGTCCTCGTGGTGTTCCAGGTGCTGTTCCTCGCGTTCGGGTGGCTGATCGGCCACCCCATCGCCAACTGGTACTCGCCGTACTGGGTGCTCTGGTACGTGATGGCGATGATCTGGTGGCAGGCACTGATGCCGCTCATCGCCCGCTTCCCGCGCGCCGCTCTGCTCACCTCGGTCGTGGTCGCCGTCGCCGTCGGCATCGTCGACGTTCACGGCAACTGGTTCGCCTTCTCCCGGGCGGCCGTGTTCCTGCCGTTCTTCATCGCCGGGTACATCTGGGGGAAGCGGGCCATGATCGCGCTCCCGACGGCTCCGGCCGGCGCCAAGGCAGCCGTGGGAGGCGCGTTCCTCGTGGGTGTCGCGGTGATCTTCGCGGCGAACGGCGACCCGCACTGGCTGTTCGGCAACTGGGGCTATCAGCAGCTCGGCGTCGCCGTCGTGCCCGGCGCGATCGGTCGCATCGGGGTGATGGCCGTGGCCGCGACCGGCGTCGTCGCCCTGCTGATGCTGGCGCCGGCGCGGATGCCCGTGCTGGAGCGGCCCGGTCGTCACAGCCTCGCAGTGTTCCTCTTCCATGTCTTCGCCGTCGAGCTGTACGCCGTCGCGTTGGGCGCCTGGGGTGGCGAAGCGCCCGCCGCGGTCGCGGTCACCGTCGCATTCCTGACTGCCGTCGTGCTGACCGCGCTGTTCTCGGCGCGGGTCTTCGAACGCGGATGCCGGATTGTGTTCCGCCTTCCCGAGCTCCGTCCCCGGCGCATCCCGGTGCCCCGCGCCTGACGCCCCCCTTTCGCGGTGTTCCGCTCGGCTCGGAATGTCCTCCATAATGAGGACACCTGCGGGACTTTCCCCGAGTCCCGCCCGGACCCACCGTGAACCGGGCTGCTTACCCCTTGGCCCGGGTCGTGGTGCCGAATGAGTTCAGGAACCCGACCATGACCTTTCCCGACAAGTCCCCTCGGCACGCCCATGCCGGGAACAGCTCGAGGCAGCGCATCATCACGCGCGTGCTGGTGACGCTGTCGATCCTGTTCGCCATCGCGGCCATCTACATGGGCTACCTCGGCGTCCAGGCGCTCCTGAGCTGGTGACTGCTCACGCTCCATGAGCAACGGATGCGCCCCACAGCGTAGAGCGAACGGATGGCGGATGTGCCGCTCGCCCTCAGCGCTCACCCCCTCCGCGCAGAGCCCGCTCCCCGTATAGTTTCCGGTATGGAATGGCTCATCATCGTCGGCGTGCTGGTGCTGCTCGTCGTCATCGTCGGCATCTACCTCTGGTCGACGTACAACTCGCTGGTGACCCTCGGCGTGCGGGTCGACGAGGCCTGGAGCGACATCACCGTGCAGCTCAAACGCAGGGCCGACCTGATCCCGAACATCATCGAGGCCGTGAAGGGCTATGCGGCGCACGAGAAGCAGGTGTTCGAGAACGTCACGCGCGCTCGTGCCGAGACACTGACAGCGACGACGCCGGTCGAGGCGTCGATGGCTGAGAACCACATGCAGCAGGCGCTGAAGAGCGTGTTCGCGGTCGCCGAGGCGTACCCGCAGCTGCAGGCCAGCCAGAATTTCCTGCAGCTGCAGTCGGAGCTCGTCGACACCGAGGACAAGATTCAGGCCGCCCGGCGGTTCTACAACGGCGGGGTCCGCGACCTCAACACGAAGATCAAGACGTTCCCGAACACGCTGTTCGTCCGGAACCTCGGATTCACCGAGCGCGAGTTCTTCGAGGTGGACGAGCCGGCTGCGATCGCCGAGCCGCCGCGAGTCCAGTTCTAGCGCTCCGCCCAACGGGCCGGGTGATCTGACATGTACAGCGCGATCGCGAAGAACAAGCGCAACACCGTCTTCATCATCCTGCTGTTCATCCTGATCATCGGCGCGCTCGGCCTCGTCGCGAATTGGTACTACGGCGACGGCAGCTGGACCATCTTCATCGGCACGCTCATCGGTGCGACGGCGTATGCGGTGTTCCAGTACTTCGCTGCCGGCCGCCAGGCGGTGGCCATGAGCGGCGCCAGGGAGATCGGCAAGGCCGACAACCCGCGGTTGTACCGGATCGTGGAGAACCTCTCGATCACGCTGGGCATGCCGATGCCGAAGGTCTACATCGTCGACGACCCGGCGCCGAACGCGTTCGCGACCGGCCGCGACCCGGAGCACGCCGTCGTCGCGGCGACCACGGGACTGCTCGAGATCATGACCGACTCGGAACTCGAGGGCGTGATGGCGCACGAGATGGGGCACGTCAAGAACTACGACATCCGGGTCACGACGATGGTCTTCGGGCTCGTCGTGGCCGTCGGCCTGATCTCGGAGATCCTGCTCCGGATGTCGTTCTTCTCGCGCGGCAATCGCAACAACGGCGGGAACCCGATCATCCTCATCCTCGGGCTTGCGGCGATGATCATCGCCCCGATCGTCGCGACCGTGGTGCAGGCGGCGATCTCCCGCCAGCGCGAATACCTTGCCGACGCCACGGGCGCCCTCACGACCCGGCACCCGGAAGCGCTGGCGAGCGCACTGCACAAGCTGGGGGAGTACGGCCGCCCGCTGCGCAAGCAGCACTCGACGATGGCCCACATGTGGATCTCCGACCCCACGCGCCCCGGCATCGTCGACCGCCTGTTCTCGACCCACCCGCCGATCCCGGACCGCGTCCGTCGGCTGCTGGAGAACTCCCGACGGTTCTAGGCGCGGAGCCTCGCCAGAATCGCCTCCGCGACGGCGACCGCCGAGTCGCGCGGTGCGATCTCGTAGTCGTACGCCGCGGGAGCGTCCTGCTCGGCCGCGCGCGTCGTGACGCGGACCCAGCTGTGGCCAACCGCGAGATCGGCGGAGCACGACTGCACAGCCATGGTCTCCCGGCAGTTCACCATCAGCCGGTCGTCGCCCTGCAACCCATCCACCTCGACGACTTCGGCGTCGGCGTCGGCGGATGGGAACGCCCAGTCCCCGCCGGACAGCCAGCTCACGATGCCCACCCCGCTATCGGCTGAGCTGAACAGGAGCTGGCACGGCATCGCGTCCAGGCGTTTCCAGGATGCGGCCTCGAGGCTCCATCCCCCCATGTTCCGGCCTGCGACGAGCGGAGTCGCGGTGCCGAAGATGCCCGTGAGCGTCTCGCCGTCGATGAGCTGCTCGCATCGACCGGCGATCGGGAGGGTGTCTGCCGGCGGTTCCCACGACGTCTCTCGGTCGGCCGCCGAGGTCACTGCGGACTGGACCGCGTCGAACAGCGGGCCGGCCGTGGGGAGCGCGGCTGCGCTCCCGCCGTCCGTCCGGACGCCGATCGCCCGCACATTCAGCCAGCGGTCGCCGAGCATGATCTCCCGGAGGCATGTGACTGCCCCGTCGCCGCCGGCGTCGTGGCACTGCTCGCCGTCCCCGAGACCGTTCGTGTCGTCCGCGGTCGCGTCCGTGAGGAGCAGTACGTGCAGCGCCACGTGGTCGGGATTCGTCGCCCCAGAATCGTCGTACTCCGGCGTTCCGTTGCTCCAGTGGCAGTTGAGGCCGCCGAGCTGCGGCAGGGCGTATGCGAGCGGACCCTCTCCGGCACTCAGGTCGGCGAAGGGCTGTCCGGACGGCTCGACGGCGTCGGTGAGCGCCGCATCGATGGCGCCGGGATCAGCGAGGTCCGCGCACGCCAGATCCAGCGCCGGTTCCGGCGCCGTGTGGGCGGCCGGTGTCGGCGTCGGGGTTGGAGTCGCGCTCGGAGTCGTGTCCGCGGTTGCACCGGGCGTGGGGGTGGCGGCCGTCGGCGCGCACCCCGCCAAGAGCAGAGCGAGACCCGCGATCGGGGCGACCTGTCGGGGTGAGATCACCAGCTCATGGTGGCCGATGTTGTGGTCCGGAACGCGCCGCCACGCCCCAGGCGGGCTTTGGTCGACGCCCGCGGAGTCGTTCACCGACCGACCGGTCGGTATGTGTGCGAGCATGGGTTTCATGGACATGCGCGAACGGATCCTGGCCGAGACCCGGCGGCTCACCCTGCACCACGGTGTCGTCCCCTCACTCAACACGGTCGCGGATGCGGCGGGCGTCTCGAAAGGCGGGCTGATCCACCATTTCCCCACGCGCGCCGCGCTGGTGGATGGACTCGCTCAGCAGGCGCTGGCCGACGTCGACCTGGCCATGACTGCGGCGGCCCGAGCCGGAACGGCGGCCTCCGCATGGCTCCGTCTGTCGGTGCCTGTCGGTGAGGACCTCGAGGTGTTCCGCGCCATGGCGATCGCGCACCACGCCCTCGGTGAACCAGGCACGGTCACCGTCCAGGCCGCGACCGAGGCGATCCGGCGCTGGGAGCGTCTGATCGCCGAGGAGATCGGCGATCGCGTGCTGGCTCGCATCATCCGGCTCGTCGGTGACGGTCTCGCCATGAATGCGCTGGTGGGCACGGCTGATCGCGATTCCGGGCAGGAGCTCGACGAGCTGGTGGAACGGCTGGTGGCGCAGCGCCGGGGGCAGGGCGCATGACCGCCGGCCTGCTCTGGGGGATCGCAGGGCTCGCGGCACTGGACGCGTTCAATCCGGCCACGATCGTGACCGTCACCCTCATCCTGCTGGCTGCACCCCGCCGGGCGGGATCGGCGGCGCTCGCGGCGATTCTCGGTGCGGCGCTGGCGGTGATGACGCTGGGGACGGTGCTCTACCTCAGCGCGGGAGCCGCCGCGGACGCGATCGGCGGGGTTCTGCTGGGGCTGCGCTTCGTGGCATTCGGTGCCGCGGCCATCGCTCTCGCCTTCGCCGGGATCCGGCGGCTGCGGGATCGGCGTCGAACGCCGATCGAGCTGCCCGTGTGGTTCCGTCCGCTGACCGCGCTGCCCCTCGGCGTGCTGGTCACGTCGGCGGATCTGCCGAACGCCTTCCCCTATTTCGTCGCCATCGAACGGCTGGTGGACGCCGGCGTCCCGACCTCGCAGGGGTTGCTGATCCTCGTCGGCTACACCGTCGTGTATTGCGTCCCCTGTCTGGTGCTGCTCGTCGTCGGGCTGGCCGCGCGCGAGCGCACCCGCGCGTGGCTGCAGTCCCTGGTGACCCGCTTCAGCCGGGGAACGGTCCGGCGCTCCGTCCCGATCGCGATCACGCTGATGCTCGCGGCCGTGGCTGTGGGGAGTATTCCGTTCTGGATTCCATAGCCGTCCGTGCGCTGCTAGCCGGCCGCTTCGCCGCTCAACCGGCTCGGCTCCGTCCTCATCGCGGCGGCGAGCGCGTCGGCGAGGTTCCCCCGATCCATCACCTCGACGCTGTCGAGGCCCTGCCAGGCCCGTGTCTCGTGGAGCAGCGGCGCGATCCGCTCCACGATCTCGTCGCCGACGCCGTCCTCGCGCCAGGCGGACTGGACCCGCAGCACCCGCGCTTGCCGATCGCTCTTCAGATCGATGCGGCCGACGATCCGGTCGTCCATCAGCACCGGAAGCGTGTAGTACCCGAAGACCCGCTTCGGTGCGGGGGTGTAGATCTCGATCCGGTAGTGGAAGTCGAAGAAGCGCAGGGCACGGTCGCGTTCCCACACCACCGGGTCGAACGGCGACAGCAGCGCCGTCGTCTCGATGCGGCGGGGGATGCGGGCGCCGCGGTGCAGGAAGGCGGGCTGCTTCCATCCCGGCACGGACACCGGAGCCAGCTCTCCGGCGTCGACCAGCTCCGTGATCGCCGTCTTGGCATCCGCGGTCGGCAGCCGGAAATAATCCGCCAGATCCTTCACGGTGCCGATCCCGTGCGCCGTCGCCGCGTGCCGGATCAGCTCGCGGATCGCATCCGGTCGCGGCAGCGCGACGTCGAGCGCGCCAGGAGGGAGCACCTGCTCAGCGAGGCCGTAGCGGCGCTCGAACCTGGTGCGGCCGGCGGAGAAGATCTCGCCCCAGCGGAACAGCACCTCGAGGCCGATCTTCACATCCGACCAGCCCCACCACGGGCCGGAGCGCTTGTTGGCGTCGTGCTCGATCCCACTGGCCGCCATGGGTCCGTTCTCGGCGAGCTCCGCGCGCAGCCAGTCGAGCATCGGCCGGTTGGCGTGCGACCAGGAGTCCGGGTCGTCGTTCGAGCGCTTGCGGAACGCCTCCATCTTCCAGCGGAAGAGCGGCAGCCACTCGACCGGCACGATCGCGGCCTCGTGTGCCCAGTACTCGAAGTACCGCGCGCGCGGACCGGCGCCCTGGAAGGTGAGCCGGTCGAGGTCGGCTTTGTCGTAGGCACCAAGTCGCGCGAACACGGGCAGGTAGTGGCTGCGCTCGAAGACGTTGACCGAGTCCAGCTGGAGCACGCCGAGAGACCGGATGAGCGAGTTCAGCTGACGCGTGCCGACGGTCGCCGGCCTTGCGCGGCCGAAACCCTGCGCGGCCAGCGCGATCCGGCGCGCCTGCGCGGGGGAGAGGGAGTCGGGCATCGCTTCAACCGTAGCGACCGCTGCCGACACTCCCGCGGAACTCCGCGAGTTCTCGGCCCCTAAACTGACTCCGTGATGCTTACCCGCACCCGACTGCAACGCCGAGAGCCGCGTCCCGCGCCCGTCGTCGCACCTCGGCCTGCCGCGGACGGCGCGGTCCCGGTCGGGATGCGCATCGCGGGAGCCTGGTCCTGGCGCATCCTCGCCATCGCCGGTGTGGTCGGCCTGCTCGTCTTCCTGGTCATCCAGCTCCGCTACATCGTCATCCCGCTGCTCGTCGCGGTGCTGATCTCGGCGCTGCTGGTGCCGCTCGTGCAGTTCCTGCGCCGCCACCGCTGGCCGAAGTGGCTGGCGGTGACCGTCGCCATGGTGGGGCTGCTGGCGATCGTGAGCGGGCTCATCTTCCTCGTGGTCACCCAGATCACCTCCGACTTCCCGCGGCTGCGTGACCGGACCGTCGAACGGATCGAGGAATTCCGCGAGTACCTCGTCACGTCGCCGCTCGCCATCAGCGAGGCGGAGCTCAACCAGTACCTGGCGCAGGGCTGGGAGGCGCTGCAGCGCGACACCGGGGCACTGCTCACCGGCGCCGCCTCGGTCGGCTCCACCGCCGGACACTTCCTGGCCGGCCTGCTGCTGGCCCTGTTCGCGACACTGTTCATCCTGATCGACGGCCGCGGCATCTGGAACTGGACCGTCCGCCTGTTCCCGAGACGCGCGCGTCGAGCGGTCAACGGGTCGGGCGAGGCCGGCTGGCTGACCCTCACCACGTTCGTCAAGGTGCAGATCTTCGTCGCCGCGGTCGACGCAGTGGGCATCGCGCTCGTCGCGTTCTTCCTGGGGCTGCCGCTCGTCATCCCGATCGCCGTCATGGTCTTCCTCGGCTCGTTCGTGCCGATCGTCGGCGCCGTCGTGACCGGCAGCGTCGCCGTGTTCATCGCGCTGATCTATCAGGGGCCGGTCGCCGCCCTGGTCATGCTCGGCGGGGTGCTCCTCGTGCAGCAGCTCGAGGGCCACGTGCTCCAGCCGCTGATCATGGGCACCGCGGTCAAGGTGCATCCGCTCGCCGTCGTCGTCGCGGTGGCGGCGGGCGGCTTCATCGCCGGCATCCCGGGAACGCTGTTCGCGGTGCCGATCGTCGCGGTGCTGAACGTGATGGTGAAATACATCGCGTCGGGCGCGTGGCGCGAGAATCCACACCCGGTGCTCGACGACGTCGTGTCCGACTCTGGAAGGCGGAAATCGGATGTCTGAGACGATCCTCGCGGGGCCGTCGCTGGAGGCGATGGAGGCGGCGCGGGAACTGGTGTCGAAGGTCATCCACGTCACGCCGATGGAGACCTCGAACTTCCTCGCCGAGGTCGTCGGCAGCCCGGTGTACCTGAAGTGCGAGAACCTGCAGCGCACCGGCTCCTACAAGATCCGCGGGGCCTACAACCGGCTGGCGACCCTCTCGGCTGAGGAGAAGGCCCGCGGGGTCGTCGCGGCATCCGCCGGCAATCACGCGCAGGGCGTCGCATTCGCGGCGCGGGAGCTCGGCATCAAGGCGACGATCTTCATGCCGATCGGTGTCGCCCTGCCCAAGCTGCAGGCGACCAAGTGGTACGGCGCCGAGGTGGTGCTGCGCGGGCACACCGTGGATGAGCCGCTCCGTGCCGCGGCGGCGCTCGCCGCGGAGACCGGTGCGGTGCTGATCCCGCCGTTCGACCACCCGGATGTCGTCGCCGGACAGGGCACGCTCGGCCTGGAGATCCTCGACCAGGTGCCGGACCTCGACACGGTGATCGTGCCGATCGGCGGCGGCGGCCTCATCTCGGGCGTCGCCAGCGCCATCAAGCAGCGGGCGCAGCTGTCGGGCCGGGAGGTGCGGGTCATCGGCGTGCAGGCCGCGAACGCCGCGCCGTACCCGGTGTCGCTCGAGCAGGGTCAGCCGGTCGAGATCGCCATCACGCCGACCATCGCCGACGGCATCGCGGTCAGCAAGCCGGGGGCACTGAACTTCCAGATCATCCAGCACGCGGTGGACGACGTCGTCACCGTCGACGACGGTGAGACCGCCAAAGCGCTGCTGGTGCTGCTGGAGCGGGCGAAGCTCGTCGTCGAGCCCGCCGGCGCGGTGGGCGTCGCGGCGCTGCTGTCCGGCAAGGTCCTCGGCCAGCTCGGCAAGACGGTCATCATCCTCAGCGGCGGCAACATCGACCCGCTGGTGATGGAGCGCGTCATCAGCCACGGACTCTCCGCGTCGGAACGGTATCTGAAGCTGCGCATCCCGTTGCCGGACCGTCCGGGCCAGCTCGCCCGCACCGCGCAGATCGTCGCCGAAGCGAACGCCAACGTCGTCGAGGTGCTGCACACCCGTCACGGCAGCGGCATGCACATCAGCCAGGTCGAGCTGGAGCTGCACATCGAGACGCGCGGCCCCGAGCACGCCGAACTGGTGCTGGCGAAGCTGCGCGCCGCCGGCTACAGCCCGCGCGTGGACTTCTGAGCCAGGTCGCTCGATTCGACCCGCGCTGGCGCGCTGCGCGCCGGCGAAGCCGGCTCAGCCCTCGTAGGTCTCGACCTTCAGCACCTCGACGGTGATCTCGCGGCCGTTCGGGGCGATGTAGCTGGCCTTCTCGCCGACCTTGAGTCCGACGATGGCCTCACCGAGCGGGCTCTGCTCGCTGTAGACGTCGAGGTCGCTGTCGCCGGCGATCTCGCGGCTGCCGAGCAGGAAGACGCTCTCGTCGCCCTGGATGCTGGCGGTCACCACGGTCCCGGGCTCGACGACGCCCGAGCTCTCCGGCGCTTCGCCGACGGTTGCGGAGCGCAGCAGTGCGGTCAGCTCGCTGATGCGCGCCTCGATCTTGCCCTGCTCTTCCTTCGCGGCGTGGTAGCCGCCGTTCTCCTTGAGGTCGCCTTCATCGCGCGCCGCCTCGATGCGCTTCGCGATCTCGATCCGGCCGGGGCCGCTCAGCTGTTCGAGCTCGGCGGAAAGACGGTCGTAGGCCTTCTGGGTCAGCCATGGGGTCGCTGTGTTCGACATGGTGCTCCTCACGCAATGAGACCGGTCGGTCCGACCGGTCTCGTGATGAATTCGCTAGCTTACGTCAGCCAGCAGCGGTAGATCAAGCCGGTCTCGGCCCGCTCGGTGGTGCGCAGCTGCTCGGTGAACAGCCTCGTGCGCTGCTCGCTCGGCGGCACATCCACCACCTTCCAGCCCACCACGCCGTACCGCGCGTTCAGCGCCTGCACCGCGCACTTCGCCGGTGTTCCGGGTTCGACCGTGAGCCGCCACTGGACCGTCACCGTGCGGTCGTCGACCACCTCGTAGGCGGCGTCGCGCGCCTCGAGCTGCGCCGCGGGGGAGGAGAGCCCGCCCCACCAGAGCCACGCGCCGAACACGACCACGAAGGCCGCCGCGGTGACGACGAACCACCACCGATTCCGTCTGCGGTCGACAGGTCCGCGGCCGTAGCGCCCAGCGAGCTCGTCCTCCGAGTCCACGGCGGGGGTGCGGACCGTCACGGGTGCCCTCCTCGCACAATAGGGTGGTTCCAGGCTATTCCGTCCGACAGGAGATGATGTGCTTCGCCTGCTCGCCGTCCATGCCCATCCCGACGACGAGTCGAGCAAGGGCGCCGGAACCTTCGCGTGGTACCGCAGCCGCGGTGCCGGCGTGATGGTGGTCAGCTGCACCGGCGGCGAGCGCGGTGGCGTGCTCAATCCGGCGCTGGATCCGCGCACTCATCCGGATCGCGACATGGGCGGGTTCCGCCGCGGGGAGATGGAGCGCGCACGCGACGTGCTCGGCATCGAGCACCGCTGGCTCGGCTACCACGATTCCGGTCTCCCGCCGGAGGGTGTGCCCGTCCCTGCCAACAGTTTCGGCGCGATCCCCGCAGAGATCTCCGCGCGGCCGCTGGTGAAGATCATCCGCGAATACCGGCCGCACGTGATGATCACCTACGACGAGAACGGCGGATACCCCCACCCCGACCACATCCGCACGCACCGGATCTCGGTGCTGGCCTTCGATGCCGCCGCCGACCCGGACCGCTACCCGGGGACCGGCGAGCCATGGCAGGTCTCGAAGCTGTACTACGACCGGATCTTCAACGCCGACCGGGTGAACGCGGTGCACGAAGCCATGTCGCACGCGGACCCGCCGCATCCCGGCCTCGCGGGCTTCGCCGAGCTCGTCGAATGGATGAAGGAGCGCCGTCACAACGTGACGACTCGGGTGCCGTGCGGTGACTTCTTCGACGTGCGGGACCAGGCGCTTCGCTGCCACGCCAGCCAGGTCGCAGCGGATGACCGGTTCTTCTTCTGGCCGAACGACCTGCAGCGCTCCGCCTGGCCGTTCGAGGACTTCGAGCTGGTGCGCAGCCTCGTCGACACCGATCTGCCGGAGGACGATCTCTTCGCCGGGATCGCCGATGCGGAGGAATCCCGATGATTCCCGCCATGCTGCATCTCGTGCCGGCGCAGGGCGGTTCCACGCCCGATCCCGACACCGTCACGCCCGGCGTCGTCGGCTTCCTCGCGATCCTCTTCCTCGCGGTGGCGACCATCCTCCTCGTCCTCGACATGCTCCGCCGGGTGCGGCGCACCCGCTACCGCGGCGAGGTGCGCGAGCAGCTCGAGCGCGAGCGCGCCGCCTCTCGCGAACCTCAGGAACCGCACGACAGCGCGAAGTCCGACGACGGATCGAACGCCGACTGATCGTCGCGGCGCTCAGCCGTGGAGCGGCGGATCGACTGCGACGAGCAGGATGCCGGTCCAGTGGCAGAGGAACGCCAGCACCGTGAGCGTGTGGAAGATCTCGTGGAAGCCGAAGTGCCCGGGCACGGGGTTCGGGCGCTTCATCCCGTACACCACCGCGCCGATCGTGTACATCAGGCCGCCGGCGATCACGAGCACCATCGTCACGACGTTCGCCTGGAACAGGTCGGCGATGTACATCACCGCCGCCCACCCGAGCAGCACGTAGAGCGGCACGTACAGCCAGCGCGGCGCAGTGATCCAGAACACCCGGAACCCGATGCCGAGCAGCGCCCCCGACCAGACGAGGGTCAGCAGCAGCACTGCGCGGTCCATCGACAGGCAGAGCACCGAGATCGGGGTGTAGGTGCCCGCGATGAGCAGGAAGATGTTGGCGTGGTCCAAGCGCTTGAGGGTGCGCTTGACCCCGGCGCTCCAGTCGAAGCGGTGGTAGATCGCCGACGTGCCGAACATCAGCAGCGAGGTGAAGGCGAACACCCCCGACGACCACTTCGCGGCCGCGCCATCCGCGACGACGACCAGGAGCACGCCGGCCACCAACGCGAGTGGCGCCGTCACCGCGTGGATCCACCCACGCCAGGTCGGCTTCTGCTCGACCTTCTCGTAGTCGAGCGACTCCTCGAGCAGCGGAACGTTCGGCAGCTCGGAGGCCGGTTCGCGGTCGGTGTTCGTCGAGCTCCGGTCAGCGGCCATGGTCGGAATCCTACCGGCGGCATTCCGGGGCGGCTTCCGGCGGTGGACTAGCGTAAGCGTGTGCGAGACACCGAGGAGACCGCGGGCCGCGGACTGCTCTACGGTCTCTACCAGCGCCGCGTGCGCCGCCAGCTGGCTGGAGCGAGCCTTCCCCGCCACGTCGCGATGATCATCGACGGGAACCGCAGGTGGGCGCGGTCGCGTGCCCTCGACACCGCGGCGCACGGCCACCGCGCCGGCGCGGAGAAGATGCGCGAGTTCCTCGCCTGGTGCGACCGTTTCGGCATCTCGGTGGTCACGCTCTACCTGCTCTCCACCGACAACCTCACGGGCCGCAACTCCGCGGAACTGGACGAGCTGTTCCACATCATCGGCGACCTCGCGGATGAGCTCTCCCGCGAAGGGACCTGGCGCATCCAGCACGTCGGGTCGACCGACGGCCTGCCCGGTCACCTCGTGCAGACGCTGGGCGCAGCCGAGGACCGCACCGCCGGCAACACCGGTCTGCACATCAACCTGGCGATCGGGTACGGCGGGCGCCGTGAGATCGCGGATGCGGTGAAGAGCATCGTGCGGATGCACCAGCAGAACGGCGGCTCGCTCGACTCGCTGGCGGAGCTGCTGACCCCCGAGGTGATCGCCGAGCACCTCTACACGGGCGGGCAGCCGGACCCGGACCTGGTCATCCGCACCTCCGGTGAGCAGCGGCTGAGCGACTTCATGCTGTGGCAGAGTGCTCACAGCGAGTTCTACTTCGTCGAGGCACTCGGACCCGACCTGCGCGAGGTGGACTTCCTGCGAGCGCTCCGCGATTTCTCCCGCCGCCAACGGAGGTATGGACAGTGACCCTGGATGCCCTTCTCGCCGACTTCCAGGAGGAGCCCGGCTACCTCGACTTCGCCGCCGTCGGCCCCCTCAGCGCCGCCGTCGCCGCCGAGGGTGCCTCGCTGGTGGAACTGCTGTCGAAGGCCCGGTTCGGCACGATCTCCTCCCTGCTGGGGCAGGACGCGCGGGTGCGGGAGGCGGTCGCCAGGGCGACGGGCTTCCCCGCGGAGTCCGTGGTGTTCCAGCCGAACACCAGCACGGGGCTGCTGCACGCCATGTTCGGCCTGACCGGCGCGGTCGCGCTGTCGCCCGCCGAGTATCCGAGCCTCACGTTCGCCGCGACCCGCGCGGCGGAGGCGCTGGGAGTCGTCACGCCGGTGTGGCTGGAGACCGACCACGGCAGGGTCACGCCCGGCAACCTGCGGGAGCAGCTCACCGACGCGACGGTCGCGGTGGCGGTCAGCCTCGTCGACTTCCGCACCGGGTACCTCGCCGACCTCGACGGGATCCGGCAGGTCATCGGGGACCGGCTGCTCATCGTGGACGCCATCCAGGGGTTCGGGGTCGTCGATGCGCCATATACGGTCGCGGACGTCGTGGTGAGCGGCGGCCACAAGTGGCTGCGGGCGGGCTGGGGCACCGGATTCCTGGCGCTCAGCGACCGGGCGGTCGAGCACCTCACGCCGGTCTGGTCGGGCTACACCGCCACCGACGCGGAGGGACTGCCGCTCGACGAGGTGCTGCCGGCAGCCCGCGGCGCGCGCGCCTTCTCCGTCACGAACGCGGACCCCATCGCGGAAGCCAGGCTGGCCACCGCGCTCGACCTGGTGTCGGATGCGGGCGTCGCCGAGATCTCCGCGCGGATCGCGGAGCGCGTGACCCGGATCATCGATCTGGCGGACGAGTATGCGGTGCCGGTGGTGTCGCCGCGCGACGAGCGTGAGCGGGCGGGCATCGTCGTGCTGGAGCCCGCACCGGAGAACCTGACCGTCCTCACCGCATCCCTGCACAATCACGGGGTCTCCGCCACCACCCGGGAGGGCCGCGTCCGGCTGAGCGCCCACGTGTCCACGAACGAGGAGACGTTCGAGATCCTGCGCGCGTCCCTGCTCTCCTACGCCACCGCGACCAACATCTGAGGGACCGCCGGGCACGGCGCGGAGCCGCGACCACCGTCACCGAGCGTTTACATTCCCGTAATCCACAGGCGCGTGTCGGTTCGGATTTCGCACCTTCCTGAGGCTTAGCGTTCTGGCATCGGACATCGCGTCCGGTCGAGGCGGCCACACAAGTTCGCCTCGCGATCCACGTGGCCGTCTTGCCGACCTGGATCCGGGTGCGGAAACCGCGCATCCCGGGGATGGAGTGGTAGTGACCGCGCTCGAAACGCAAGCCAGCAGCACCCCGCAGCAGAAGAAGGGCCCGTCCTCCTCCCGGACGGCCAGAGCGAAGCAGGGGGAGCGCACCTACGTGCTCGACACCTCGGTGCTCCTGAGCGATCCGAAGGCGATCTTCCGCTTCGCCGAGCACTCGGTGGTCATCCCCGTCGTCGTCATCAGCGAGCTGGAGGGCAAGCGTCACGACCCGGAGATCGGCTACTTCGCCCGCCAGGCGCTGCGCCACCTCGACGACCTGCGGATCGAGCACGAGCGCCTCGACTTTCCCATGGCCATCGGTGAGCACGGCGGCACCCTCCGTGTCGAGCTGAATCACTCGAACCAGTCCGTGCTGCCCTCCGGGCTGCAGCTCGGCGACAACGACTCCCGCATCCTCGCGGTCGCGATGAACCTCGCCGGCGAGGGCCTCGCGGTGACCGTCGTGTCGAAGGACATGCCGATGCGCGTGAAGGCGGCGTCGATCGGCCTCTCCGCCGAGGAGTACCTCGCCGAGCAGGCGGTGGACTCCGGCTGGACGGGCCTCGTCGAGGTGGACCTCAGCGGCGACCAGGTCTCGCAGCTGTATGACAAGGAGCGCTTGCTCACCCGCGCCGTGCAGGACCTTCCGGTGAACACGAACCTCGTCATCCACTCGGAGCGCGGCTCGGCGCTCGGCCGGGTGTCCGGACGGGGGGAGCTGAAGCTGGTGCGCGGGGACCGGGACGTGTTCGGCCTGCACGGCCGCAGCGCGGAGCAGCGTCTCGCGATCGACCTGCTGCTCGACCCCGAGGTCGGCATCGTCTCCCTCGGCGGACGTGCTGGCACCGGCAAGTCGGCGCTCGCGCTGTGCGCCGGACTCGAGGCGGTGCTGGAGCGGCAGCAGCACCGCAAGATCATGGTGTTCCGCCCGCTCTACGCGGTCGGCGGGCAGGAGCTCGGCTTCCTGCCCGGCGACCAGGGGGAGAAGATGAACCCGTGGGGCCAGGCGATCTTCGACACCCTCGGCTCGGTGGTCAGCCAGAACGTGCTCGACGAGATCGTGGAGCGCGGCCTCCTGGAGGTGCTGCCGCTCACGCACATCCGCGGGCGCTCGCTGCATGACGCCTTCGTGATCGTCGACGAGGCGCAGTCGCTGGAGCGGAACGTGCTGCTCACGGTGCTGAGCCGGGTCGGGCAGAACTCGCGGGTGGTGCTGACGCACGACGTCGCGCAGCGCGACAACCTCCGTGTCGGCCGCCACGACGGCGTCGCGTCGGTGATCGAGGCGCTCAAGGGGCACCCGCTGTTCGGCCACATCACCCTGACCCGCTCAGAGCGCAGCGCCATCGCCGCCCTGGTCACCGAGATGCTGGAGGGCAACGAGCTGGCGTAGTCCGCGAGACCGGGCCGTTTCGGCGAACTGGGGCTGCCGCGGCAGCCCGCCGATGCCGAAACGGCCCGTTTCCGGGACGAAGGATCCGGTTTCTGCGAGTATGCGGTCATGACTTCAGGACCTCCGCCACTGCGTGCGCCGTGGTCTGGAGTGTCGGTCGCGTGCTTCGCGGCCGCAGTGGTGCTTCTCGTGAGCCGCCTGTTCCTGGCTGGGCAATGGGATGGGTTCGCAGCGTCCGCGGAGGTGAGCCTGCTCATGCTGGCCGCCGTGCCGGTGCTGCTCGCCGTCGGTGTGTCGACCGGGCGGGCCGCCCGGTCGGCGGACGTCCAGGCGGGGATCACCCGGCCCGATCCGCCGGCCGCCGGCCGCTCCGCGCGGCGAAGCCGCACGATGCTCGCGGCCGCGCTGGGCGTCGCGAACCTCGCAGTGATCGCCGCCGGTGCGATGCACATTCTGGTGTGGAATCCGCTCGCCCGGGTCCCGGGACTGAGCCTGAACGAGATCTATGGGCAGATGCGGGCGGTCGGTGAGGGCACGGCTGCGGGGGGCTTCGTGGCGTCGTGGGCCGGGTTCTGGTCGTTCGCAACCGTGTTGTACGTCATCGCGTGCGCCCTGCCGCTGCGGCAGGTCGGCACCCGCCGTCGAGTCGCCGTCGCCGGCCTGCTGCTGATCGGTGCGACCTGCATACTGGCGTGGACGGCCGGCTTCAACATGGGGATGTCGCTGGCCGACGCGTTCGGAACCGGCGGTGCGGACGCCGCCATCTCGGGTCCGCTTCTGTCGCTTGCCGGACAGTTGGCCGTCGCCGGCGCGCTGTTCCTGGCGTGCGCGCCGCGCCGTGCGGTCGCCGAAGCGCCCGCTCCGGCCTGATCCCGATCTGCGCCAGACTGGGCCGATTCGGCGGAACCGGGCCGCCGTGCCGGCCCGCGAACGCCGAAACGGCCCGTTCGGAGCCGTCGGCCGGTTCCAGGGACCGAGTGGTCAGCCGCGCGGGTCGGACATCACGGCGAGCACATTGCCTGCCGGGTCCCTGAACCAGCAGATGTCGGGGCCGGTGTCGGGACCGCCGCGCACGATCCCGCGCTCGTCGGACGGGAACTCGCTGTCGGGGTAGATCTTCGTCTCGACGCCCTTCGACCTGAGTTCGTCGACGGCGGCCTCCAGGTCGGAGACCGGGAAGTTCAGCACGGTGAAGGTCGCGGGCTGATGATTCGGCTTCGGGTAGATGAAGATCACACCGCCTCCACCGAGGCCGAGTTCGATCGCGCCCATCGCCTCATCCTTGAGCTCCAGACCGAGCACATCGACATAGAAGCGTTTCGCTGCGTCGATGTCGTCCGCCGAGAAGCTGCTGAACGCACTGGCGTCGCTGAACACCGTCATAAGAGTCCCTTCGGCTGCGGACGCCCCGATGCGCCCCTCACGCCCAGCATTCTCCTGCTCGGATCACGTGTCCAGACCCCGGGTCATTTGCGGACAACGGCCGGTGCCCGGGCGCGGGATGCGGCAGAAGCCCGCAAACGACGACGATGCTGGAGCGGAAGTCAGCCGGGCCGGGTCATCGAGAGCACGTCGAGCGCCGTGTCGAGCTGCTCCTCGCTGATCTCGCCTCGCTCCACGAAGCCGAGGTCGATCACGGCCTCGCGCACCGTCATCGAGTTCGCGACCGAGTGCTTCGCGATCTTCGCGGCCGCCTCGTACCCGATGATCTTGTTCAACGGGGTCACGATCGACGGCGACGACTCGGCCAGCGCGCGCGCCCGGTCGGTGTTGGCTTGCAGACCGTCGACCGTCTTGTCGGCGAGCACGCGGGTGGAGTTGGCGAGCAGCCGGATCGACTCGAGCAGCGCCGTGCCCATGACGGGGATCGCGACATTGAGCTCGAAGTTGCCGGACGCGCCGGCCCAGGCCACCGTCGCGTCGTTGCCGATCACACGGGCGCACACCATCAGCACCGCCTCGGGGATGACCGGGTTGACCTTGCCGGGCATGATCGACGACCCGGGCTGGAGATCGGGGATGTGCAGCTCCGCGAGGCCCGTGTTCGGGCCGGAGCCCATCCACCGGATGTCGTTGCAGATCTTCGTGAGCGAGACGGCGAGCACCCGGAGCGCTCCGGACGCCTCGACGAGGCCGTCGCGCGCACCCTGGGCCTCGAAGTGGTCGAGCGCCTCCGTGATGGGCAGACCCGAGTCGGCCGCCAGCTCCTCGATCACCTGCTGCGGAAAGCCGAGCGGCGTGTTGATGCCGGTTCCGGTCGCCGTGCCGCCGAGCGGCACCTCGGCCACCCGTGGGATGGCCGTCTGGATTCGCTCGATGCCGAGCCGCACCTGGCGGGCGTAGCCGGCGAACTCCTGGCCGAGCGTCACCGGGGTGGCGTCCATCAGGTGGGTGCGGCCAGACTTCACGACCGCCTTCCACGCCTCCGCCTTCGCCTCGAGCGCGCCGGCAAGATGCTCGAGCGCCGGGATGAGGTCGCCGAGGAGCGCGCCGGTCACTGCGACGTGCACGGAGGTCGGGAACACGTCGTTGGAGGACTGGGACGCGTTCACGTGGTCGTTCGGGTGCACCGCGGAGCCGAGCCGGTCGGTCGCGAGCGTCGCCAGCACTTCGTTCATGTTCATGTTCGACGATGTGCCGCTGCCGGTCTGATAGGTGTCGACGGGGAAGTGCTCGTGGTGGCGGCCCGCCGCGATCTCCTCAGCCGCACCGACGATCGCCTCGGCGATAGCGGTGTCCAGGGTTCCGAGCCGGGCGTTCACGATCGCCGCAGCCCGCTTGATCCTGGCGAGTGCGACGATCTGCGCCCCCTCGAGGCCGGTGCCGGAGATGGGGAAGTTCTCGACGGCCCGCTGGGTCTGCGCCCGGTAGAGCGCCGACGCGGGCACACGCACCTCTCCCATGGTGTCGTGCTCGATGCGGTACGGGCTTCCGGCGTCGGTCGCGGCTGGCTGGTTCACGTCGCTGTGCTCTCCTGCTGGGTGATTCCGAGCCGGGTGTTCCCGGCTGGTGCGGCTGCGGACCCGCTCAGACGGACCCGATCACGACGTCGGGGGCGGCGCGTCCTTCGGACAGGCGGTAGTTCGCCCCGACGACTGCCAGCCTACCTTCGGCGATCGCGTCGCTGATGAGCTCGGACGCTTCGACGAGCCCGCGCACGGTGTTCCGAAGGTGCACCCGGCCGACCTCGGTCGCGTCGGCGCGCACCCCGTCCTGTGTCGCCGTGTGGACGGCAGGGAGGATCGGCGCGATGTGGGTGGCGATGTGCGGCGGAAGCGGCGGCGCGTCCTCCCGCTGGGTGTCGATGGCGGCCTGCACCGCACCGCAGCTGTCGTGGGCGAGGACGACGATCAGCGGGACGCCGAGCACCTCGACGGCGTACTCGAGCGACGCGACCACCGACGCGGACACGATCTGGCCGGCGTTCCGCACGACGAAGAGATCGCCGAGTCCCTTGTCGAAGATGATCTCCGCCGCGAGCCGGGAGTCGCTGCATCCGAAGAGTGCCGCGTCGGGAGCCTGGGAGCTGGCGAGCTCCGCCCGGCGTTCGACGTCCTGCCGCGGGTGCAGCGGCTTGCCGGAGACGAAGCGCTCGTTGCCGCGCACCATCTGCTGCCACACCTTGGCGGGCGTCTTGCTCATTCGGTCAACTCCCCGCCGACCGCGTCGGCCAGCGCGGTGAACTCGTCGTCGTCGGCCGTGCCGTACAGCACGACGGTGGAACCCTGGTGCTCTGCAGTCATCGCCCGGGCCAGGTTGCCCTCCGGGTCGCCCTCGCGGAGCGTCCAGTCGAGCCCGCCGATGGATGCCGACCCGGTCTCGCTCGTGTCGGCGACCTGGGCTGCAAGCCAGGTCGGGTTCGCGTCGATGCCCTGCTTGACCCCGATGAACTCGCCCGCCGCCGTCAGCAGACCCAGCCGCCACACGGCGACGCCGTCGGCCGCTTTCTCGAACTCCGCGCGGTTCGCCTGCCACCCTTCGGGCAGCTCGGGCGCCACCAGCGGCTCCTCGACATCGCCCTGCGCATCGGCGGCGGCCGCCCGGTAGTCGACGGCGTCGATGCCGGGAGAGCCCGGGTTCGACATGAGGATGCCGAAGAATGCGGCGAGGACCAGTGAGGCCAGCGTGGCGATCACGAGATTGAACGTCGTCTGCCGCGCCCGGCGGTTGCGTCGCGCCTCATCGCGGCGGATCGACGCCTCCTCGGGGGTTTCCGGGCGCCCGAGCTCCGCCACGACCGGCGGCTTGGCTGGTTTGGCCATGCGCTAGTCGGATCCGCCGGTGCGCGCAGCGTCAAGCCGTGCCTTCGCACCGACCAGCCACTCCTCGCAGCGCTTCGCAAGTGCCTCGCCGCGCTCCCACAGGGCCAGCGACTCCTCGAGCGTGGGGGCACCCTGTTCCAGCTCGGCGACCACGCGCACGAGCTCGTCGCGAGCCTGCTCGAACGAGAGCGAGGAGATGTCGGGTGAGGTGGTTGCCACGGTTCGATCCTACCGAGCGGCCGAAGGCACGACGGCGGGCTCGTCCACGGTTGTGGTCACTGCGCCGGCCGCGACGGTGAGGCGGAGAGGAGTGCCCGGCGGTGCCTCCGCCGGGTCTCGGAGGGCCGTACCGTCAGGCAGCTGTGCGATGGCGTAGCCGCGATCGAGGGTCCGCTGCGGTGAGAGCCCACGCAGATGCGCCGCGAGCTCGGTCACCGTGGACTGCGCCCGCTCGATGCACACCGAGAGCAGGTCCGAGCTCCGTGCAACCCAGCGGGTGACCTCCTCCGCGCGCCGGTCGATGATCCAGGACGGGTCGGTCATCACCGGGCGCGAGCGCAGCGACTCGAGGCGGTCGAGCTCAGCGTTGACCCGCATCGTCACGCGGGACGTCATCCACGCCTGCGCCTGGCGCACCTTGGCGAGCTCCTCGACCACGTCGGGCACCACGCGCTTCGCGGCGTCCGTCGGCGTCGACGCGCGGAGATCCGCGACGTCGTCGAGAAGTGGCCGGTCTGCCTCATGCCCGATCGCGCTCACCAGCGGTGTCGCGAGCGCCGCCGCGGTGCGCACGAGTCGCTCGTCGCTGAACACCAGCAGGTTCTGGAAGTCGCCGCCGCCGCGCGCCACGATGATCACATCGACCTCAGGGTCGGTGTCGAGCCGCTTGAGCGCGCCGATGAGCTCCCCGGCGGCCCGGTCGCCCTGCACCGCGGCATGCGCGACGCGGAACGTCACCTGCGGCCAGCGCAGCTGGGCGTTCCGCATCACGTCTTTCTCGGCGTCGCTGTCCTTGCCGGTGACGAGTCCGATGCAGTGCGGGAGGAACGGCAGCGGCTTCTTCCGGTCCGCGCTGAACAGCCCCTCGGAGCGCAGCTGCTGACGCAGGCGCTCGAGCCGCTCGAGGAGGTCGCCGAGGCCGACGTGCCGCATGTCCAGCACCTGCATGGTGAGCGTGCCGCCCTTGATCCACCAGTCGGCCTTGATCAGGGCGATCACCCGGTCGCCCTGTTTGAGGTCGGACGGCACTCGCTGCTTCACCGACGACCACATCTGGAAGGAGACGGTGACGTCCTGGTCGCAGTCCTTCAGCTTGCCGTAGACGTTGCCGCCGGCTCCGGCGCCCCATTGGGTGATCTCGCCCTCGACCCAGACGCTGCCGAGCCGGTCGATCCAGCCCTTCAGCTTCTTCGACAGCGTGGAGACGGACCAGGGAGCGTCTCGGGTCGCCGGTGCGTCGGTCACGCGATCGCCTCCCAGAGTGCCCCGTGCCCCCACGGGTAGAATCGACAGGTGAGTTCCATCAGCAACGGCGCGGCCGTCAGCCTCGAGATGCCGCGGGTTCCAGCGGCACGAAACAGGCTAGTCGACACTCCCGTCAGTGGAACGAAGCGGGTCGTCCTGGCGGCGCCTCGCGGCTACTGTGCGGGAGTGGACCGCGCCGTGGTGGCGGTGGAGAAGGCGCTCGAGCACTACGGCGCTCCCGTCTACGTGCGCAAGCAGATCGTGCACAACGTCCACGTCGTCTCGACGCTGGAGCGCAAAGGTGCGATCTTCGTCGACGATGTCGCGGAGGTGCCGCCCGGCGCGCACATCGTGTTCAGCGCCCATGGCGTCTCGCCTGCGGTCGTGCAGAGCGCGGCCGACCGGCACCTGCACGCCATCGACGCCACCTGCCCGCTCGTCACGAAGGTGCACCGCGAGGCCATCCGCTTCGCGCGCGATGACTACGAGATCCTGCTGATCGGCCACGCCGGTCATGAGGAGGTCGAGGGCACGATGGGGCAGGCGCCCGAGCGCACCACCCTCGTGAACGGACCCGCAGACGTGGACTCCGTGGTGGTGAACAACCCGGACAACGTCGTGTGGCTGTCCCAGACGACGCTCAGTGTCGACGAGACGATGGAGACGGTTCGGCGGCTGCGCGAGCGGTTCCCGAACCTGCAGGACCCGCCGAGCGACGACATCTGCTACGCGACCCAGAACCGCCAGGTCGCGATCAAGAAGGTGGCGCAGGGCGCGGATCTCGTAATCGTCGTCGGATCGGCGAACAGCTCGAACAGCGTGCGGCTCGTCGAGGTGGCGCTGGAGTACGGCGCGAAGGCGGCGTACCGGGTCGACTACGCCAGCGAGATTCAGCAGGAGTGGCTCGACGGCGCGGCGACGATCGGCGTGACGTCCGGCGCCTCGGTGCCGGAGGTGCTGGTGCAGGAGGTGCTGGAGCAGCTGGCCGACGCCGGCTACACCTCGGTCGAGGAGGTCGTGACGGCGGAAGAGGACCTGATGTTTTCGCTGCCCAAGGAGCTCCGCCGGGACCTCACCGGCGCAACCGACGCACGCGCGCTCGGCGGCCGCAACCGCACCTGATCCATCAGGTGCGCGAGTCGGGCGCGAACAGGGGCGGTCAGGCCTCGGGTGCGAGCTCCGGCTGCGTGGCCGCAGCGCGCTTCTTTCGCTTGCTGCCCACGATTCCGCTGATGACCGTGTAACCGGCGTAGCCCAGCAGCAGCACGCCGACGACCGGGACCACGATCGGGCCGAGCATGGTGCCCACGGCCATGCTGATGAAGCCGGCGAGGGGCACGCTGTACCAGACCTTGCCCTTCAGCTGCGGCGCGGTGACCACCGTCGGGTCGGTTGCGTCGTTGTTGTCGCCCTTGGTGAGGAACTCGATGTCACCGGTGGAGATGGAACGCACCTCCACGACGCGGTGGGTGACCAGCGTCGGGTCGCCGGGCTTGATCTGATACGTGATGACGTCGCCGAGCCGAACGTCCTGCACCGGGGTCGGCTTCACGACGACGAGGGTTCCCACCGGGAGGGTCGGCTCCATCGAGGGAGTGAGCACGGCGAGGGGTGTCGCTCCGGCCACTGCCGGCACGATGAGAGTCACCGCGCCCAGGGCGGCGACCAGGCTCACGAATCCCCACGTGAGTCCCATGCGGAGATAGCCCCAGAGGCTGCGCTCGGGCTTGGGCTCGGCGGCCGGGGTGTCGGTCGAGACCTGCTGTTCCGTGTTCATCCGTGTCGCTTCCGTTTCCAGATTCCGAGAAAGATCCCCGCTCCGAGCATGGCGGTGGCAGCCGCCAGCCATGGGAACAGTACGGCCGACCCGGAGCTGATCGCGGGAGGCGCGGCCGCTCCTGGCGGGCTTTCCGCCGTCGGCCCGCCGGGAACCGCGTTCCCAGGGGCCGAGTCGCGATCGGCAGGAACTGCGGGCGCGAGCGCGGGCGTGGCGCCGTCGCCGATGGCGACCGCACTCCGATCACCGTGGCCATCCGTCCCGCGGTCCTGCTCCTCTGGAGAGCCTGGTGGCGGGGTCAAGGGGATTCCGCCCCCCGGCGCGCATTCCGCAGCCGGCTCGGGGGCGTCCGGGTCGGCGAGGGTCACCGAGAGCGCCGCCTGTGCTGTGGAGGCCTGCCCGCTGTTGCCGGCGTGCTCGCTCATTGCGAGGGTGATGGTGACCCGGGTGAACGTCTCTGCGGGAAGCGGCTCCCCGGACAGCAGGGGTGTGCAGGTCGTCGAGGCGGCGAGAGGGACCGCCGCAGTCGCTGCCGTTGCCGGGGTGGTGGCTCGGAGCGTGAGGCTCTCGAGAAGGGCGATGCTCCGCGAGCTGGCGTCGCTGACCGAGATCCGGAGGTGCGCGCTCCGGTCGGATGCGTTCCGCACCCAGAACGTGCCGGTCTGGCTGGAGCCGGGCACGAGCGCGGCGCCCGCGGGGAACAGGGAGCCACTCGGCGACTCGGACCAGGTGACGCCGTCCAGGCTGACCTGGGCGCCGCCCTGATCCGCGGCGGCGGTGGGCGCCGCCCAACCGGACAGGCAGACCGTGGTCAGCACCGCCACCAGTCCGTGCACGACTCCGCGCCTCACGGTGCCGCCGCCAGGGTGAATCGCTGCGTGTTGCTCCCCGTGTTGCAGGTCGCCTGCTCCAGCGACACGCCCGCGGTCACCGAGCCTCCGGCGAACTGAAGGCAGAGCCCGCTGTTCGCAGCCTTGAACGAGTAGGAGCCGTTGCCGTGCTGGATCGGCTGCCACTGCTGGTTGGTCGCCCCGCCGTACGTCCACAGGTGGACGGGTGCGCTGGGCGCGGTGCTGACGCCGCTGACGTCCCACACCATGGGAGTGGCGTTGCGATACTCGACGCGCCAGTTGGAGCCCACGGCGATGAACCGGAAGTTCTGGCTCCACGAGCCGCTCGTGCAGGCCGCCTGGGTGAGGGCGGAGCCGTTGGCGGTGCCGCCGGCCTGCACGCAGAGGTTGCTGGCGACGCTGCGAACCGTGTACCAGGTGGTCGAGGCGAACGTCGGCGCCGTCGTCGAGGTGGCCAGAAGCGCCGTGTACGGCGACCAGTTGCCGGCTGCGTCGCGGGCGCGGACCTGGTAGCTGTATGCGGTGCCGGAGGTCAGACCGGTGTTGGTGTAGGTGGTGGTCGTCGTCGTGTAGGTCGCGCCGTCGCTGCGCCGGAGCTGATACCCGGTCACGCCGACGTTGTCGGTCGCCGCGGTCCAGCTGAGCCGGATGGAGGTCGTGGTCCGGTTCGTCACCGCGAGGCCGGTGGGCGTGGACGGCGCGATCGAGTCGTACGCGGCCTGGTACCACTTGGACTTGCTGATCGCCCCGGAATTGTCGGTGACGGTCAACGTGACGATGTAGACGCTGGAGGCGGTGTACGTGCGCGATGTGGTCTTGCCGGTGCCCGTCGTTCCGTCGCCGAAGTCCCAGGAGTAGCTCGCGATCGTCCCGTCGACGTCGTACGAGTCGGACGCGTCGAAGGAGACGGTGAGCTGGTTCGCGGTGGCGGTGAAGGCGGCGATCGGCGCACCGGTGGCGGCCGCGTAGCGTTCCTTCACCTGGGTCTCCGTGAGGGCCGTGCCGTACACCGCGACATCGTCGACCTTCGCCGTCACGTACGGCGTGGTCGGAGCTCCCGGCCAGCTGCCGATATTGTCGCCCCCCACGCGCCAGTACCCGCTGTAGCTCTGGGCGAGCTTCGTGTCGGTGTTGTACGCCACGATCTCGCCGTCGACGTAGAGCCGGAGGCCGATCTGGCCGTCGAGGGTGGCGATCACGTGGTGCCATTTGCCGTCGTTGTAGGCCAGCGGGGACGCGGCGGTGTAGTAGCCGGCGTTGTACACGCCGAACACGAGCCTGCCGTCGTTCTGGAGGTACACGTGCCGGTCATACGAGGTGGAGCTGCCGGTCTGCGCGTTGCCGAAGCCGATGAGCTTCCCACCGGTGGCTGTCGTGGTGTTGAACCAGAGCTCGGTGGTGAACGTCTGCGGGCCGGCGGTGAGCGTGGTGCTGGACACCAGTCCGCTCGTCCCGTTGAAGGCGGCAGCGGTGTCCCGTGTTCCGGGGAGCGCGCCGGTGATCGGTTTGGTGACGCTGCCGCTGTACGTGCCGGTGTTTCCGCTGCCGCTCGAGTCGGCGGCGGTCGATGCGCCGCTCGTTTCGCCGAGCCGCCAGTAGAGCAGCGGGGAGCCCGAGTACACGGCGGCACCGGACGGGTCGCCCACCCCAGCAGGGAACGCGCCCTGGCCGGAGATGTTGTGGTGATTCGCGATCTGGCGGGCCGTCAACGGCGCTCCGTACACCGCGACATCGTCGATCACGCCGTCGAAGTAGTCGTCGCCGCCCCAGCTGTTGTCGCCGCCGATCCGCCAGTAGCCGGAGAAGGACTGCGCGGTCGTCGTCGGCTCGGTGCCGACCAGCTCACCGTCCAGATAGAAGGACTGCCCGGTCGGTCCGAGGTTCCCGACGACGTGATGCCACTGGCCGTCGTTGTAGCCGGAGTCGGACGAGATGGTGCTCGCGCTGCCGATCCAGACACCGAAGTGCACGACCCCGGTGGCGTCCATGTAGATGTGCCGGTCGTAACTGCCCGAGAGCCCCGTCGACTGGTTTCCGTAGCCGACGATCTTGCCGCCGGTCGTCGTGGTGGTCTTGAACCACGCTTCGACCGCGAATCGCTGCGGACCGGCGGCCGCGATGCGGGTGCCCGCGCCGCCTTCCGGGGTTCCCGAGAAGGTGGTCGCCGCGTCGGACGACACCCCGATCGCGCCGGCGCTGCCGCGGGTGAGGCCCGTGCCGCCGTAGGCGTCGTTCACCCCGACCCAGTCGTAGACCACCGGGCCGGTGGCCTCGCCGAGGCGCCAGTAGTGGGAGGCGCCGTCACTCAGGACCGCATCGAAGTAGTCATTGCCGAGCGCGCCGTTCGCCGTGACGCTCTGCGAGCCCGTCGCGCTCGCGCTGCTGGTCCACTGGGTGCCCGGCGCGGTGAGCGTGAGGTTCACCCGCGGCGCGAACGTCCCGCTCGTGGCAAGTGCGGTCGTGTCCAGGCGAGTGCGGACGCAGAGCACCCTGGTCGTGTTGGCCGGCAGGGAGCCCGTGCTGACCGGTGCGGAGCCGAACCGGCCGGTCCACCCTCCGGCGGCCACCGCCGCGGACTCGGTGCAGGCGGCGCTGCTGGCCGCGATCCAGTGGCTGAGCGTGATGCTGTCCTTCATCGCTCCGGTGCTGGTGGTGGAGAACGACAGCGAGTACTGCGCGCCCACGGAGCCGGCGTTCCTCAGATCGACGTAGGTCGTCTTCGCGATGGCGGCGCTCGTATAGGTGTGGTTGAGGCGGGTGCTCGCGGCGACCTGGGCGGTGACGGAGCCCCCGGTGAGGGTTCCACCCTGCAGGGTCACGCTGCCCGTCCACAGGGCGGTGGTCCCGGAGACGCCGGTCAGTGCGAGCGCGACGCCGGCGGAGAGGCCGAGGAGCAGCCTTCGGTGCAGGCGCGTGCCCCGCTGCGCGCGGAACCGGTCCGCGCGCAGAGAACGCGCGCGGACGCGGAACCGGTCCGCGCGCAGAGAACGCGCGCGGAATCCCGCCAGCCGGCTCTTCATCGCCTTGATCTCTCCCCCCGGAGTTCGGGATCACTCCGGCGTGCCCGGATGTCCCCCGCATCGAGCATCGCTGGTCCACCATGTTGCGGACAAGATGCGCGGATGACCCAGAGCGGGGGTCCCCCGATCAGGGGTGCGGTGTGGGCTGCGTGGTCCGGAATCCCAGGTCAGCCAGCGGATCCGACGATGCGGGTTCCTCAGCCTGCCTCCTCACGGCCGGCTTCCTCAGGCGCTTGGCGAGGAGGAAGGCGACCGCACCGAGCGCCAGTCCACCCGTGCCGAGGAGCGGCAGCGGCAGGGGAGAGCCGGTGGGCACTGTGGGCGCGACGGGGACCGGGGGAGTGCCGGACGCCGGCGCAGGCACAGGAGTCTCGGTGGGCGCGGGGGAGTCCGTCGCGGGACCGCCTTCCACGCTGCCGGGGCCACCGACCGAGTTTCCGGGGTCGAGGGTGGTGTCCGAACCGGACCCGGTGCCGCGGTCGGGCTGAGGGACAGGCCGCGTGATCGGGATGCTGCCGCCCTCCGCGCAGTCTGGCTGCCGTCGCGGGGCGGACGGGTCCGCGAGCGAGACGACGATCCGCGCGTCGGCCGTCGAGCCCTGGTCGTCGTTCCCGACGGACTGGTCCATCCGCAGCGTGACGAGCACCGGTGTGACGGTCTGCGCGTCGAGCCGTTCACCGCTGAGCAACGTGGTGCACGCGGCGGCGTCGGCGAGGGTCACGGTGGCTCCCGCCGGATTCGCCGAGGTCGCGGCCTGCATCGTCAGCGAATCCATGAGCGTGGTGCTGGACGAAGAGGCATCAGCCACCGAGATGTGCAGATCCGCCAGCCGGTCCGAGTCGTTCTTGACCCAGAACGTGCCCGTAACACTCGAGCCCGGCACGAGCACAAGACCGTCCCGGAACAGGGCGCCGCCCGCCGTCTCCGAGAACGTCGTCCCGTCGAGGCTGATCAGCGCGCCCCCGGTCTCGTCGGCGGCGGCCGCGGTCGGGGCGGCGAGCAGCGGCAGCAGCACGCCGGCCGCACCGATGCCGAGGATGAGCAGCCGCCGGATCACGGTGCCACGACCAGGCTGAAGCGCTGGAAGTCCGTCGCGGCGCAGGTCGCCTGCTGGAGCTGGGCGCCATCCAGGGCTGAGCCGCCGGCGAATTGCACGCACTTGGTGCTGCCGCGGTTCGCGAACGAGAACGAGCCGTTCTCCGCGTGTTTCGTGAGCTGCCACTGCTGGTTCGCCCCTCCGTGGGTCGTGTACATGAACACCTGCGCGTTCTCCGCGGTGCTGGCGCCGCTGACATCCCAGACGAGTGAGCTCAGCGCACGGGACTCGACCTGGAAGTATCCGTTGGTCGTCGGCGTGAACCGGAATGCCTGGTCGGTTCCGGCGGGCGCTGCGCACGTCAGCGCCTGCAGCGCGGACGAGTTGGTGGTGCCCATGCTGGTGATGCACTTGGCGCTGTTCAGGTTCTTCACCGAGTACCAGGCAGCCGTGTTGACCACGTGCGTCGTGACGACCAGCGAAGCCGAGGCCCCGGAGACGTTCCCCGCTGCGTCTCGCGCCCGCAGCGTGTAGTTGTAGCTCTGTCCGGTTGCGCGGTTGGTGTCCGTGTAGGTCAGCCCGTTCACCGTCGCGACGAACACGTTGTTGCGGTAGAGGTCGTACCCGGTCACGCCGACGTTGTCGGTCGCCGCGGTCCAGTTCAACGTCACCGTGGTGCCGGTGTTGCCGGAGCTGGTGGGCGCCCGCGGCGTGCTCGGGGCCGTGATGTCGGTGGCGGTCACGGTGCGGTAGGCGACGTTCTGCTTGCCGGCATTGTCGGTGACCGTCAGAGTGACGTCGTACGTGCCCGGCGTCGCGTAGGTGTGCGCGACGGTGACGCCGCTGCCGGCCGCGGTGCCGTCACCGAAGTCCCAGTTGTGGCTCGTGATGGAGCCGTCCACATCGGCGGACGACGTGGCGTTGAAGCTGCCGGCCAGTCCGTTCATCGACGCGGTGAACAGCGCGACGGGGGTGCCGGTGGCCGCCGCGTAATGCCGCTTCGCCTTCTCCTCGCTGAGGGCGACCGGGTACACGGCTACCTCGTCGATTCTCGCGGTCACATACGGCGTCGCCGGGATGCCCGGCCACGAGTTGAGGTTGTCGCCGCCCACCCTCCAGTAACCGTTGTAGTTCTGCGGCGTCGTCGCGGAGTTCTCTCCCGCCAGCCGGCCGTCGACATAGAGCTTCATGCCGCCGGTGCTGGACTGGGTGGCGACGACATGGTGCCATTGCCCGTCGTTGTACGAGGCCGTGGACGTCGCGGTCTGCGTGCTGCCCGGGTAGGCGCCGAAGCGCAGCCTGCCGTCGTTCTGCAGGTACACGTGGCGGTCGTAGCTGCTCGAGTTCCCGGACTGGGCGCTTCCGAACCCCACGAGCTTGCCGCCGGTGGTCGTGGTGGTGTTGAACCACAGCTCGACCGAATAGTTCTGCGGGTTGGTGAACAGCGTGCTGCTCGCGACCAGGCCGTTCGTGCCGTTGAACGACGCCGCGGTGTTCCGTGTGGAGCCGATGGCCCCCGCGACGGGCTTCGTCACGTTGCCGGAGTAGCCGCCGGTGTTCGAATTGCCGCTCGAGTCTGCCGCGATCGTTCCGCTGCTCTCGGCGAACCGCCAGTACAGCGTCGGGGCGTCGGAGTACACCGCGACGCCGTACGGGTCGCCCACACCGGCCGGGAACGCGCCTTCGCCGGAGACGTTGAAGTGCCGGCTGACCTGCGTGGAGCTGAGGGGTGCCGCATAGACCGCGACGTCGTCGATGGCGCCGTCGAAGTACATGTCGCCGGCCCACGCGGAGTCGCCGCCGATCCGCCAGTAGCCGGTGTAGGCGACGGATGATGTGATCGTGGCGTTGCGGCCGACCCGGACGCCGTCGATGTAGAGCTCCTGGCCGCCGGCGCCGAGGTTGCCCACGACGTGGTGCCACTCGCCGTCGTTGTAGCTGGTCGGCGACGCGACGATGCTGGCGGTGTTCGGCCAGACACCGAAGTACACCTTGCCGGTCGCATCCATATAGAGGTGCCGGTCGTAGCTGCTGGAGGATCCCGTGCTCGCGTTGCCGAAGCCGACGATCTTGCCGCCGGTCGTGGTGGTGGTCTTGAACCACGCCTCGACGGCGAACGACTGCGGAGCGGCGAGCGGTGTGCGTGTGCCGGCGCTGATGGTGCCCGGGAAGGTGGTCGCGGTGTCGGGTGCCAGTGCGGCGGGTCCCGCGGTGCCGCGGGTGGTGCCGCTCGACGCGTAGGCGTCGTCCGTGCCCACCCAGTCGTACAGGATGTCGCCGCTCGCCTCGCCGAGACGCCAGAAGCGCGTGGCGCCGTCTGCGAGCACCTGGTCGGTGTAGTCGGTTCCGGCGAGTCCCGGAGCGAGCACCTTCTGCGTCGCGGAGACGGAGTCGCTGCTGGTCCAGGTGGTGCCCGGCACGGTCAGGTTGATGCTGACCCTTGGATGGATCGTGGCGCTCGTGGCGAGCGCGTCGGCCTGCATGCGGGTGCGGATGCAGACCACGCCGGAGGTGTTGCCCGGCAGTGAGCCCGTGAACTGCGGCGAGGACGCCCAGGTGCCGGTCCAGCCGTAGGGGCCGACCGTCGCCGTCGCCGTGCAGGCGACGGGGTTCGCCTCGAGCCACAGGTTCACGGTGATGTCGTTCGCGAGGGCAGCCGAGCTGCCGGCGCCGAGGGCGAACGCGATGGAGTAGTCGGCGGTGGAGGCGCCCGAGTTCGAGATGGTGGCGTAGGACGTCGTGCTGAGCGCGCTCGCCGTGAAGGTGTGGTCGAGGCCGGTGAAGCCGCCGACGTCAGCGACGACGGAGCCGGCGGTGAGGGTGCCGGGCGCCAGCGCGACCGAGCCGGTCCAAAACGCCGCGGTGCCGGAGACGGGGCCGAGTGCGAGTGCGACGGAGCCGGCGACGAGGGCGAATGCCTTGCGGGCGGTCCGCTGGCTCGCGACGGCGGAGGTGACCCGCTGTCGCAGCTGCGTGAGGATGCCGCGGGGTGTGGCGGTCGGGTCGCTCATCATGCCGGTCCTGCTCCTGACGGGTTTGGGAGAGGTGGGAAGTCGGGTGCTGCGGATGCCGGTGCCGGGGCGACTGCCGAGCTGCGCAGTGCAGCTGTCGTGCTGGGAGGAGGTGAGGCTGCCCCGGAGGAAGGGGGCTGCGGGGCAGCCTCACGCGGGTTACACCGTCTGGGTGAGGGTGAAGGTGACGGCGTTCAGGTTGAGCGTCTCGTTCTGGCCGGTGGTGGCCGACGCCGGGAAGCTCACGGTGATCTTCACGTTGACCTTCGCGGTGCCGGGGGTGAAGGCGATGGTGCTGCCGTTCACGGTGGCGTTCGTCGAAGCCGAGCTGACGGCGAGCGTCTTGGTGATCAGCGCGTCGAGGTTGCCCGTGGCCGTGAGACCGGAGTAGGTGAGGTTGGCCTTGAGGCCGTCGCCCACCGCGTTGACGGTGAGGGTCTGGTTGTACTCGAGCGTGGTGCCCGGGACGATGCGGTAGCTGGTGGGGTTGATGGCCACGCCATCCTTCGTCCACACGCCGTTGAGGTCGTTGACGAGCGACAGGTTGCCAGCGGTGATCGTGTGCGCAGGGAGCGCGACGGTGGAGTTCCACAGGGCGAAGGTTCCGGCTCCGCCGAGGAGGAGGGCGATTCCGGCTGCTCCGGCGATCGAACCCTTGACGAGCTTGTTCATTGCGTGTCCTTTGGTCGGGTGGTGCGGGGCTCGGTTGCGGTGGTTCGTGTGTTCGGCGGCCGGTCTTCGGGGCCGGTGCCTTTCGTTCCCCGAGTAGAGGATTGCCTGTCCGCATAAGGGGGGACAAGAGGGGACAACAGCCCAGTGTGGGGGACCCCCGATCAGGGGCGGATTCGGCCCAGCCGTCCACAAAAGCCCAGGTCAAAGCGCACTTTGATGCGGGGGACATGCCTGTCCGCACTCTTGCGGACACGGGCCGGTCAAACAAAATCTGCCGTGTCCTCCCTTTCGAGGACACGGCAGATGAGGTTTGTGCTCGGTGCGCTACTTCTTGGAGAAGCCGGCCGAGCCGAGCTGCCGGGTGGCCTCGGCGACGCGTACGGCCATCGCGCTCTCGGCCGTCTTGCCCCAGGCCCGCGGGTCGTAGACCTTCTTGTTCCCGACCTCGCCATCGACCTTCAGCACCCCGTCGTAGTTGCGGAACATGGTGTCCGCGATCGAGCGCGTGAAGGCGTACTGGGTGTCCGTGTCGATGTTCATCTTCACGACGCCGTTGGCGACCGCTTCGGCGATCTCGGCGTCCGAGGAGCCGGAGCCACCGTGGAACACGAGATCGAGCGGCTTCGGGCCGGTGCCGTACTTGGCGGCGATCCCGTCCTGGATCTCCTTGAGCAGCTCGGGGCGGAGCTTGACGTTCCCCGGCTTGTAGACGCCGTGAACGTTGCCGAACGTGAGTGCGGCCATGTAGCGACCCTGCTCGCCGAGCCCGAGCGCCTCGACGGTGGCGACCGCGTCGTCGAGCGTCGTGTACAGGTGCTCGTTGATGTCGTGGCTGACGCCGTCCTCCTCGCCGCCGACGACGCCGATCTCGACCTCCAGCACCGAGCGGATGGCCTTCATGCGAGGCAGCAGATCCTTCGCTACCCGGAGGTTCTCATCGAGCGGCACGGCGGATCCGTCCCACATGTGCGACTGGAAGATCGGGTTGCGGCCCGCCTTCACTTCGCTCTCCGAGGCTTCGAGCAGCGGCATCACGAAGCCGTCGAGGGCGTCTCTGGGGCAGTGGTCGGTGTGCAGCGCCACGGTGATGGGGTAGTTCTTCGCCACCTCGGTGACGAATGCGGCGAACGCGAGAGCTCCCGAAGCGCGGGCCTTGACGGTCGGGCCGCTGAAGTAGTCCGCGCCGCCCGTGGTGACTTGGAGGATGCCGTCGGACTCTGCCTCGCTGAGGCCTTGGAGCACGGCGTTGATGGTCTGCGACGACGATACGTTCACCGCCGGATAGGCGAAGCCGTTGGCCTTGGCCTTGTCGAGCATCTCTGCGTACTGATCGGGAGTTGCGACGGGCATGCGGCCTCCTCGGCGCGGAACTTATTTCATGGTCGCCGTCGAGTCTATTGTCCGCATCAGCCGGTCGGCGGCGGTGCGCATGTGGTGCCGCATGGCCGCGGTGACGGCATCGGGGTCGCCCTGCTCGATCGCAGTCAGCACTTCGGCGTGCTCCTGGTAGGCCAGCTCCGCGTCGGATTGCGAGTCGAGTCCGCGCTCGACCCAGAGGCGCAGCAGCGATCGGATGCTCTGAAGCAGGTCGAAGAGCACCTGGTTGCCCGCGCTGCGGGCCAGCTGCAGGTGGAATTTCAGGTCGGACTCGATGAAGCGCGACCGGTCGGTCAGGTTGTCGTGCATGCCCTTGAGGTGCTTCCGCAGCTGGTCCAGATCGCGGGGGCTGATCCGCTCGGCCGCCTTCCGCGCGGCGAACACCTCGAGCTCGCCGCGCAGCTCGATCAGCTCGGCGGTGCGTCCGGCGCTCAGCATGATGCCCCAGCTCAGCGTCTCGGGCAGCAGCTCCGAGGCGTTGCCGCGCAGGTAGGTGCCGGATCCCGGTCGCACGTCGACGATGCCGAGGATCTCCAGCGCCGCCAGGGCCTCCCGGACCGCGGAGCGGCCGATGCCGAGGGATGCGGCGAGCTGCCGCTCGGCCGGGAGCCGTGTGCCCGCCTCGATGTCGCCGCTGGTGAAGGAGTCGAGCAGTCGCTTCGCGACCGTGCTGACGGCGGTGCCCGAGGGCACGGTGCCGAGCGCGGCGCTGATGCGATCCGCGTCGTCTCCTGGGTAAGCCGGCATTGCTGGGAAGGCTACCAGGCAGCGGGCGGACCATATAGCGGCACGGAATCCATCCTCTTCAGCTCCGAATAATTGGTCAACCGGTTGACAGGTTGTGGAGCGAAGTCGATACTTGATCGCGGGGCAGGTGGAGGCGTCGTGACGGCGCTGTGAACAACGAAGGGGTTCTTCATGAGCAGGGCAGCGGCGAGCCGCACCGTCGAGCAATCGGCAATCCGAAAGGTCGCGATCCGGCTGGTGCCGTTCGTCGCGCTGATGTTCTTCATCAACTTCCTGGACCGCACGGCGATCGGGTTCGCCGGGCCGAACGGCATGAACGACAGCCTCGCGCTGTCGGCGGCTCAGTTCGGCTTCGCGTCAGGGGTGTTCTTCATCGGCTACATCATCCTCGAGGTGCCGTCGAACCTCGCTCTGCACCGCTTCGGCGCCCGGCGGTGGCTCGCCCGCATCATGGTGAGCTGGGGCATCGTCTCCCTGCTGTTCACGTGGGTGTGGAACTTCGAGTCGCTGGTTGTGCTGCGCTTCATCCTCGGTGTGGCAGAGGCCGGCTTCTTCCCCGGCGCCATCCTGTTCCTGAGCCTGTGGGTTCCGGCGCAGTACCGCAGCACGATCCTCTCGCTGTTTTACCTGGCGCAGCCGCTCACCACGGTGATCGGCGCCCCCATCGCGGGTCTGCTGATCCAGGCGGACGGGTTCTTCTTCGGCCTTGAGGGTTGGCGATTCATGTTCTTCGGCGTCGCAGTGCCGGCCATCGTGGTCGGAGTGATCGCCTGGTTCTACCTCGCGGACAGCCCGGCCGACGCGAGGTGGCTGACCGCCGAGGAGAAGACCTGGCTCACGAGCGCCCTGCAGAAGGAGCGCGCTGCGACCGAGAGCGCGACGGGGAAGCACCCCAGCATCCGCGGTGCACTCGGCAGCGGCCGGGTGTGGGTGCTCTGCTTCATCTACTTCGGCTTCATCTACGGTCTCTACGCGCTGGCCTTCTTCCTGCCGACGATCATCGCCGAGTTCGAGGGACTGTACGGAACCACGTTCGACGTCTTCCAGCGCGGCCTCATCACCGCCATCCCGTACCTCCCCGCAGCGGTGGCGCTCTACTTCTGGAGCCGCGACGCGAGTCGCCGCGGGCTGAAGACCTGGCACATCGCGATCCCGGCCGTCGTGGGCGCGGTGACGATCCCGGTGGCGCTGTATGCGGGATCGGCCGTCGCCACCATCGCCGTCATCACCATCACCGCGTCCGCGATCTTCGCCGCGCTGCCGAACTTCTGGACACTTCCCACGCAGTTCCTCACCGGCATCGCGGCGGCGGCCGGCATCGCGCTGATCAACACGATGGGCAACGTCGCCGGCTTTGCGGCGCCGTACATCACTGGCGCGGTGGCGGACTGGACCGGCGGCTATGAGGCTCCGATGTTCATCGTCGGCGGATTCATGGCGCTGTCGGCGCTCCTGATGGTGCTGCTGTCTCGCCGCCCGCACACGGCAGGCCAGCCGGTGAACACCGATCCAGAGGTGCTCGACAAGTACAACCCGTAGCGTCGGAGTGTTCGGCGGACGGATCCGAGCCGCCGCACGTCACCGCCATCCGACAACGACGCAGAAAGCCTGGGACATGACCCGTCTGTTCAACGAACCTGCCGCATTCGCCGACGAGATGATCGAGGGCTTCGTCGCGGCGAACTCCCGATGGGTGCGCCGCGTGCCCGGCGGTGTGGTGCGATCCAGCGGCACCCCGCAGGGCCAGGTCGCTGTGGTGATCGGGGGCGGCTCCGGCCACTACCCGGCGTTCGGCGGGCTGGTCGGCCGTGGGCTGGCGGCCGGCGCGGCGATGGGCAACCTGTTCGCCTCCCCGTCTGCGCAGCAGGTGTATTCGGTGGCGAAGGCCGCCGAGAACGGCGGCGGGGTGCTGCTGACGTTCGGCAACTACGCGGGCGACGTGCTGAACTTCGCGCAGGCGCAGGAGCGGCTGCTGGCCGAGGGCATCCAGTGCCAGACCGTCCTCGTCACGGACGACATCTCCAGCGCCGCGGTGGAGGAGAAGCAGAAGCGCCGCGGCATCGCGGGGGATCTGACCGTGTTCAAGGCGGCCGGTGCCGCCGCGGAAGCCGGGATGACGCTGGACGAGGTGGTGGACGTCGCGACCCGCGCCAATGAGGCGACCCGGTCGTTCGGTGTCGCGTTCAGCGGCTGCACGCTCCCCGGCGCCGCGGAGCCGCTGTTCACTGTCCCGGCCGGCCGGATGGCGGTCGGCCTGGGCATCCACGGCGAGCCGGGCATCGACGAGACGGACGTCCCCACCGCAGACGGGCTGGCGGAGCTGTTCGTCACGTCCCTGCTGGCAGAGCTGCCGGACGGTGTCGACGAAGTGGATGGGCATCGCGCCGCCGTGGTGCTGAACGGCCTGGGGTCGGTCAAGTATGAGGAGCTGTTCGTCGTCTACCGGCGGATCGCGCAGCTCCTCACCGAACGCGGTGTCGTGGTCGTCGAGCCGGACGTGGGCGAGCTGGTGACCAGCTTCGACATGGCCGGGGCATCGCTGACCCTGTTCTGGCTGGACGACGAGCTGGAGCGGCTGTGGACGGCACCGGCGGACACACCGGCGTACCGCAAGGGCGCCCTCGAGGCGCTCGCACCGGCGGAAGCAGCGGGGGAGGCGGCTGCAGAGACCGAAGCCGCGATCGCCGAGGCGTCGCCCGAGTCGCAGCAGACGGCCCGCGCCGTCGTGGCGGCGCTGGAGGCGGCCGCTGCGGTGATCGACCGGGAGGCCGACGAGCTCGGACGCATCGACTCGATCGCAGGCGACGGCGACCATGGCATCGGCATGCAGCGCGGTATCCGCGCCGCGGTGGCCGCCGCCGTGCACGCCGTCGAACTCGGCGGGGGTGCCGGCACGGTGCTGGAGCAGGCGGGCGACGCCTGGGCGGACAAGGCCGGCGGCACGTCCGGTGCGCTGTGGGGTGTCATCCTGCGCTCGATCGCCGCCGAGCTGGGCGATGATGCTGCCGGCAGCCGGGACAGCGTCGCCCGGGGCGTCACGTCCGCAAGCGACGCCGTCATGCGATTCGGCAAGGCGAGCGTCGGCGACAAGACGATGGTGGATGCGCTGGTGCCGTTCGCGGAGACACTGCGCTCCGAGATCGACGGTGGCGCCGGCCTGGCCGACGGCTGGGTGGCCGCTGCGGCGGCAGCCCGGACCGCGGCCGACGGCACGGCAACCCTGCTTCCCAAGATGGGACGCGCCCGTCCGCACGCCGAGAAGAGCCTCGGCACGCCGGACGCCGGCGCACACTCCCTGGCGCTCATCGCCGATGCGGTGGCCCAGACACTCACGAACAGCAAGAAGGAGGAACAGCATGGCTGACAAGCTGCGAATCGTCGTCGGTTCCGACGACGCAGGGTACGAGTACAAGGAGGCCCTCAAGGCCGACCTGGAGCAGAACGACGGCGTGGCCGAGGTGCAGGACGTCGGCGTGAACGCCGACGGGCACACCCCGTACCCGACGGTCGCGATCGCGGCCGCGGAGATGGTGGCCCGCGGTGAGGCCGACCGGGCGCTGCTGGTTTGCGGCACGGGCCTGGGGGTGGCGATCGCCGCGAACAAGGTCAAGGGCATCCGTGCCGTCACCGCACACGACAGCTTCTCCGTGGAGCGTGCGGTGCTCAGCAACAACGCCCAGGTGCTCACCTTCGGTCAGCGGGTCGTCGGCCTCGAGCTGGCCCGGCGACTCGCGAAGGAGTGGCTGACCTACCGCTTCGACGCCGAGGGCGCGTCGGCGCAGAAGGTCGCCGTGATCGACCAGTACGAGGAATCGACGGACGCCTGATATGACGTATCGACCGCGCTTCACGATCGGTGTGAGCCTCAAGATGTACTTCGGCCACGCCGAAGCGCTCCGCTGGTTCGACCGCGTCGCGGAGCTGGCGGCCGGGCACCCGGCACTCCTCTCCGGAGCCGCCGAGCTGTTCGTTATCCCGAGCTTCCCAGCGCTGCCCGCCGCCGTTGAGCGGCTGACGCCGGCCGGCGTGCTGGTCGGCGCGCAGGACCTGTTCTGGGAGGACCGCGGCGCCTTCACGGGTGAGGTGAGCGGCGCAGAGCTGGCGGAGCTCGGCTGCACGCTGGCGGAGATCGGCCACGCCGAGCGCCGGCGGCTCTTCGGCGAGACCGATGAGACCGTCGCCCGCAAGATCGCGGCCGCGCTGAGGAACGGGCTGACCCCGGTGCTGTGCGTCGGCGAGGCGGACCGGACGGACCCCGAGCGGGCCGCCGCGGACTGCATCGCCGAGTTCGACAGCGCGATCTCCGCTGTCGAGCCGGGAGCCGCCGGCCGCATCCTCGTCGCCTACGAGCCGCACTGGGCGATCGGCGCCGCCGAGCCGGCGTCTCCCGCTCACATCGCCGGGGTGACCGAGCGGCTCGCGGCCCACGTCGCCGCGGTGCCGGGATACGAGGGCAGCCGGGTGATCTACGGCGGCAGCGCCAAACCCGGACTGCTGCCGAAGCTCGGGTCGGCGGTCGGCGGGCTGTTCCTCGGCCGGTTCGCCCACGACCCCGCCGCACTCGCCGCGATCCTCGACGAGACGGTGCAGCTCGCGGAGGTGCCGGCGTGATCGGCCTCAGCACCTATTCGTTCTTCTGGCGGTGGTCGGAGCGTGCGCCAGAGCCGCTGACGCTTCCGCAGATGCTCACCCGCACCGCGGAGCTCGGCGTCGGGCTGTTCCAGATCTGCGACTACCCGCCCATCGAGGACTCCTCGCCGGCGGAGCTGGCGGAGACCGCGGCGCTCGCGCGCCGGCTCGGTGTGAAGCTCGAGCTCGGAACGAAGGGCATCGAGCCGGACCACCTGCGGAGATACCTCGCGATGACCGAGCCCCTCGGCGTTTCGCTGCTGCGAAGCATGCTCTACTCGCCGACCTCACGGCCGAGCATCGACGACGCGAAGCGGATGCTCACCGAGGTGGTGCCGGAGTTCGAGGCCGCCGGTGTGCAGCTCGCGCTCGAGACCTATGAGCAGGTCCGGTCGGCAGACCTGGTCGATGTGGTCACCAGTGTCGGCAGCCCCGTCCTCGGCATCTGCCTCGACCCGGGCAACTGCGTCGCGAACCTCGAGCACCCGCGCGATGTCGTCGAGCGGACCGCCCCATACGTGCTCAACCTGCATGTGAAGGAGTTCGCCTTCAGCCGCCGAGGCGGCTGGGTCGGCTTCCTCTACGCCGGCGCGCCCCTCGGCCAGGGGCTGCTCGACTACGACCACCTCGTCGAGACCACTCAGGCCCGCGAGAAGGGCCTCAGCCAGGTGATCGAGCACTGGCTGCCGTGGCAGGACGACTACGCCGAAACCGCTCGTCTCGAAGACGAGTGGACCGTCTCGAATCTCGAATATCTAAGGAGCAAGAACCCATGAGCGACGTCATCCACACCAACTCGCCCTCGCTGACCATCGCCGTGATCGGCGCCGGCGGCAAGATGGGCATGCGCGTGTCCAACAACCTCGCCCGCACCGACCACAGCGTCTTCTACAGCGAGGCCTCGCCTGCAGGCCAGGAGCGCGTCCGCGCGGCGGGCCGCGAGATCACCGAGACCGAGACCGCGATCCAGGATGCTGACGTCGTCATCCTCGCCGTGCCCGACGTGGTGCTCGGCAAGGTCAGCGAGTCGGTCGTGCCGCAGCTGAAGAGCGGCGCCATCGTGCTCACCCTCGACCCGGCCGCGGCATACGCGAATCTGCTGCTGAAGCGCGACGACGTCGAGTACGCGGTCGCGCACCCGTGCCACCCGTCCGTGTTCGTCGAGCGCCATACGCCCGAGGAGTACGCCGATACCTTCGGCGGCATCGCGGCGAAGCAGGATGTCGTCGCCGCACTCGAGTCGGAAGACGAGGCGAAGCGACAGATCGCGGAGACCGTGATCCGCGTGATCTACGCGCCCGTCGTCGACGTGCATTGGGTTACCGTGAAGCAGCTCGCCTACCTCGAGCCGACGCTCGTCGAGACGGTCGCCTGCATGGTGGGGGACCTGCTGCGGGAAGCGCTGCACGAGACCGTCCACACGGTCGGCGTTCCGGAGGCCGCGGCGCGTGCGATGCTGCTCGGCCACACGCAGGTGGCGCTCGCGAACACGCTGAAGGGCGACAATCCGTTCTCCGACGCCTGCCTCATTGCGATGGATTACGGCCGCGAGTCGATCGTCAAGGACGACTGGAAGAAGATCTTCAGTGACGACCAGCTCGACCTGGTGATCACGCGGATGCTGCACCTGGACGGCATTACGCGCTGACCGTCGTTCGCCGCGGGTGCACGGTCTCTGAGCCCGCCGAAGGGACCGGGCGACCGCGGCGGGCACGTCTGGATACAGTTGCGACGTGGCGGCGCCGCGCTCGCCCAACGAAGGGATGCACGCCATGTCGACGACCGAAGCGGGGGACCTGTACCTCCACCCCGACCGCAACCTCGCCATGGAGCTGGTGCGTGCCACGGAGGCAGCCGCCATCCGCGCGACGCCGTTCATCGGCAAGGGCGACAAGAACGCCGCGGACAAGGCAGCCGTGGATGCGATGCGGAAGTTCCTCGGCACGGTGGAGTTCGACGGCACGGTGGTGATCGGGGAGGGCGAGAAGGACGAGGCCCCGATGCTCTTCAACGGAGAGCGGGTCGGGACGGGGACCGGGCCGTCGTGCGACATCGCGGTCGACCCGATCGATGGCACGTCGCTCACCGCGGCCGGCCGGCAGAACGCCCTGTCGATGATCGCGGTGTCCGACCGGGGCAGCATGCTCGACGCGTCGATGGTGTTCTACATGGAGAAGCTCGTCGGCGGTCCCGAGGCGATCGGCGTCGTGGACATCCGCAAGCCCATCGGGGAGAACCTGCGTGCGCTGGCCGCGGCGACCGGCCGCGAGGTCGGTGAGCTCCGCGTCGCGGTGCTCGACCGGCCGCGGCACGCGCAGCTGATCGAGGACATCCGAGCCGCCGGCGCCGGCACCCGGCTGCTGCTCGACGGCGATGTCGCCGCAGGCATCAATGCGGCGCGGTACGGGTCGCGCATCGACCTGTGCGTCGGCACCGGCGGAAGCCCGGAGGGGGTTGCCACCGCGTGCGCGATCAAGGCGCTCGGCGGGCTCATCCAGGGGCGGCTCGCGCCCAAGACGGACGATGAGAAGCAGAAGGGCCTCGACGCGGGCCTGCAGTTCGACCATGTCTACGAGGCGGACGAGCTCGTGCGCAGCGACAACACCTTCTTCGTCGCCACCGGCGTGACCGACGGCGCCCTGGTCCAGGGCGTCCGCCGCAAGGGACCCATCATCCGCACCGAGAGCATCGTGCTCCGCTCCCGCTCCGGCACCGTCCGGTTCGTCACCGCCGAGCACCTCGCCCAGAAGTGGCTCGACGAGTCGTAGCCGAACGCTGAAACCGGGCCAGTTCGGCGTATCCGGCCCGCCGCGGCGGGCCGGATACGCCGGAATGGCCCGCGCTGAGCAAGGGAGCGCGGGCCATTCGGGGGCGGGTCAAGCGGGGGCGGGTCAGGCGGTGGCGCTGACCTCGCCGGGCTCGATGTCCAGCAGGCCGGGGTCGATCTCCGGACGGCGCGGCGGCAGGCCGGTCTCGTCGAGCGCCGCGAGCTCCAGTTCGACCGCGGTCAGCTGCTTCGGCCGCGAGTCGATCACCTTCTGCTCGCCGAGCACCTTCGACTCGTCGAGGTCGCCGAGCTTGCGGGCGGTGACGAGCACGCGGGATTCCAGCGAGTTGGCGAACGTGTTCCAGTTCGAGACCGTGGAGTCGATGGAGCGACGGAGCTTGTCGGCGTGCTCGCCGAGTGTTGCGAGGCGGGCGTAGAGCTCCTTGCCCAGGTCGAAGAGCCGCTTCGCGTCTTCGGTCAGCACATCCTGCTGCCACGTGAGGGCCACCGTCTTCAGCACCGCCCACAGGCTGATCGGGCTGGCGAGCGCGACGCGCTTGTTGAAGGCGTAATCGAGCAGGCCGGGGTCCTGCTCGAGGGCAGCGGAGAGCAGCGCCTCGCTCGGGATGAACGCGATGACGAACTCGGGGCTGGCATCCAGTCCATCCCAGTAGCGCTTGCCGGCGAGCGCGTCGATGTGGCTCTTCACCTGCTTGGCGTGCTGGGCGAGCAGCGTCTTGCGTCGCGCGTCCTGCTCCTCCGAGGCGGTGGCCGGGATCTGACTGGCCTCGAGGTAGGAGTTGTATGGCACCTTCGCGTCGACCGCGATCGACTTGCCGCCGGGCATCCGCACCACCATGTCGGGACGGCCGGTTCCGGCGTCGGACGAGATGCTCGACTGAAGGTGGAAGTCCACCCGGTTGACGAGGCCCGCGGCCTCGACGACGTTCCGCAGCTGGGTCTCGCCCCACACGCCGCGGGTGGCGTTGTTGCGCAGCGCCGAGGCGAGCGACTCCGCGGTGGCGCGCAGACGCTCCTCGGACTCCGTGGCGCTCCTCAGCTGCTGCGCCAGCTCGCCGTGCTGCCGGCTGCGCTGCTGCTCCAGCTCCACGACCTTGCTCTGCATCGTCCGCAGCGTCTCCTGCACCGGGGTCAGCGCCTGCAGCACCTTGCTCTCGCGCCGCTCCGCCTCCGCCCGCGCCTCGGCATCCCTGCGCTGGCGCTCGAGCAGCTCCTGGTACTGCACCTGCAGCACGCGCACCTGCTCACGCAGCCCGTCCGCGGTCGCCTGCACCGCCGCGTGCTCGGCCGAGAGCCGCGCATGGAGCGTCGCGTGCTCGGCGGACAGCTGCGCCCGCGCCGCCGCCTCCTGCGCCTGCAGCTCAACGATGGCCCGGGCGTGCTGCTCCTCGAGCAGCGCCGGGTCGACCCCTGCGGCGACCGTCGCGGTGCGCGAACGGAGAAACAGCGCGCCGAGCGCGCCGCCGAGGATCAGGCCGGCGAACAGGCCGAGGAGGAGGGCGAGGAGTGGGTCCATGGCTCCAGTGTCGCAACGGCCTCGGACATTGCCTGGTCCCGACGCGCACGGGTACCGTAACCGGCCGTAGAGTTTTCGGCATGGAAACCCTCGATCACTGGATCAACGGCCGTCTGTCGGCGGGCACCTCGACCCGCACTGCGCCCGTCTACAACCCCGCTCGCGGCATCGTCGCCCGAGAGGTTCGGCTGGGCTCGGTGTCGGACGTCGAAGAGGCGATCTCGGCCGCGACTGCCGCCTTCCCAGGCTGGGCTGAGACGTCGCTCGCGAAACGCCAGCAGGTGCTCTTCAACTTCCGCGAGCTGCTGAACGCGCGCAAGGACGAGGTCGCCGCCATCCTGACCGCAGAGCACGGCAAAGTCACCTCCGACGCGCTCGGCGAGGTGCAGCGCGGGCTGGAGGTCGTGGAGTTCGCGGTCGGCATCCCGCATCTGCTGAAGGGCGAGTACAGCGAGAACGTCTCCACCGGCGTCGACGTCTACTCGACCCGACAGCCGCTCGGCGTCGTCGGCATCATCAGCCCGTTCAACTTCCCGGCGATGGTGCCGCTGTGGTTCTTCCCCATCGCGATCGCGGCCGGCAACTCCGTGGTGCTGAAGCCGAGCGAGAAGGACCCGAGCGCCTCCATCTGGATGGCGCAGCTGCTGCAGGAGGCGGGCCTCCCGGACGGGGTCTTCAACGTGGTGCACGGCGACAAGGAGGCCGTCGACGCGATCCTCGACGCCCCCGGCATCGCCTCCGTCTCATTCGTCGGCTCGACGCCGATCGCCCGCTACGTCTACGAGCGGGGCACCGCCACCGGCAAGCGGGTGCAGGCCCTCGGCGGCGCGAAGAACCACATGCTGGTGCTGCCCGACGCCGACCTCGACCTCGTCGCCGACTCCGCGGTGAACGCCGGATTCGGCTCCGCGGGTGAGCGGTGCATGGCGATCAGCGTGGTCGTCGCCGTCGAGCCCGTCGCCGACGAGCTGATCGGGAAGATCAAGGACCGGATGTCCGGACTCACCGTCGGCGACGGCACCCGCGGCTGCGACATGGGCCCCCTCATCACCCGCGAGCACCGCGACAAGGTGGCCGGGTACCTCGACCTCGCCGTCGAGGACGGTGCCGAGGTCGTCGTGGACGGCCGCGGCATCGAGGTGGACGGGGAGGCGGACGGCTTCTGGCTCGGTCCCACACTGATCGACAAGGTGCCCACCTCATCCAAGGTCTACGGAGACGAGATCTTCGGGCCGGTGCTCTCCGTCGTGCGGGTGGAGAGCTACGACGACGGTGTCGCGCTGATCAACGCCAGCCAGTACGGCAACGGCACCGCCATCTTCACCAACGACGGTGGCGCTGCGCGCCGCTTCCAGCGCGAGGTCACCGTCGGCATGATCGGCATCAACGTGCCGATCCCGGTGCCTGTGGCGTATTACTCCTTCGGCGGCTGGAAGAACTCGCTGTTCGGCGACTCCAAGGCATACGGCCCGGATGCGGTGCACTTCTTCACGAGGCAGAAGGCCATCACCTCCCGGTGGCTCGACCCGTCGCACGGCGGCATCAACCTCGGCTTCCCGCGCAGCCACTAGGAGCGTCCCGTGGAGTGGATCTGGTTCGTCGTGGCGGCGGTGGCGATCGTCGTGGTCGTCGCCGTCGTGGTGTGGCTGTTCCGTCCGGAGATGGAGAACGACGAGGGCGACGTGCAGAAGGGACGCCGTCGCTTGAGACGACTCCGCCGGGTCAGCAAGCCGGAGAACCGCTGACGCGCCGTCATGATCCACGGCTTGCCGCAATTCGCGGCTGGGGTCGACGGGAAGCGGCGACTTGCGGCAATTCGGGGGTGTCCGGACGGCCGATGAGTGCGCGGATGCATCCTGATGAGCTCCCGGTGGGCGAGGGGCTCGTCCGCCGGCTGCTCACCGACCAGTTCCCGCAGTGGGCGCGCCTTCCGCTGCGACGCGTGCCGTCATCGGGGACCGTCAACGCGATGTACCGGCTCGGCGGCGACCTGGTGGTGCGGCTTCCGTTCGTCGAGTGGGGCGCCGGCGGCATCGAGCAGGAGGCGGCCTGGCTGCCTCGGCTCGCGCCGCAACTGCCCGTCGCGATTCCGACGGTCCTCGGTTCCGGCGTACCGGGCGACGGCTATCCGTGCCCCTGGCTGGTGCTCGGCTGGCTCCCCGGCCATCATCCAGAGCCGGCGAGCCTGCGTCATCCCGACGCGGTGGGGACCGGCCTCGCCGCGTTCATCGTCGCTTTGCGGTGCATCGACCCGGCGGGTGCGCCGACCGGACATCGCGGCTTCTCACTCCACCCATTCGACGCGTCCGTGCGTCGGACGCTTCATGAGGCCGCTGATCTCGTCGACGAGCGCCGACTTCTCACGGTGTGGGAGCACGCGCTCGCGGCCGCTGAGTACGACGGTCCGCCGGTGTGGGTGCACGGGGACCTGCTGCCGGCGAATGTTCTGCTGACCGACGACCGGCTCAGTGCTGTGCTCGATCTCGGGGCGGCCGGCGTCGGAGATCCCGCGTGCGACCTGATGGCGGCATGGAGCATCCTGCCGCCGGATGCGCGGGACGGCTTCCGCCTTGCGGTCGGCGCGGACGACGCGTCTTGGGTTCGCGGCCGCGGGTACGCGATGGTGCAGGCTGCAGTGGCGCTGCCGTACTACCGCGAGTCGAATCCCGGCATGGTGCGCAACTCGATGCGCATCCTCGCCGAGCTGACGGCGGAGGGAGCCTGAGCGGCTCCCGGAGATGACTCGAATGGTCGCCATCGTCTCCGGATAGCGGCGATTCACGTCATCTCGGCCCCGGCCGACGCCGCGGGATCAGGCCAGGACAGCGGCGCGGGTGTCTTCCGCCATCGCGACGGAGCCGATGGCGCCCATCCGCAGCCCCGCCACCCGCGCCAGCGCGTCGGCGTCGTCCGCGTCGTAGCGTCGGGCGGCGTGAACGAGGATCGCCGCGCAGGCCTGCGCGTCGGCGAGCGCGTTGTGGTGCTCGAAGTCCTCGAAGCCCGCCGCCATCGCCGCGACGGGCAGCTTGTACGAGTCGAGGGAGTAGGTCTTCCGCGCGAGCTGGAGCGTGCAGAGGTACCGGTACGACGGGGTGTCGACGTAGCTCGCCTGGCATGCCGAGCGGAGAACGTTCATGTCGAATCCGGCGTTATGGGCGATGAGGTGGTCCTCTTCGGCGAACGCGACGAGGTCCGGCAGCTGCTCGCTCCAGAGCGGTGCGTCGGCGATGTGCGCCTCGGAGATGCCGTGGATGCGCGTGTTCCACTCGCTGAACCAGTCGTGCCCGAACGGTGGCCTGATGAACCAGTGCGCGGAGTCGACGACGCGGCCGTCCCGCACCTTCACCATGCCGACGGAGCACGCGCTCGCCGCGGAGTTGTTGGCTGTCTCGAAGTCGATCGCGGTGAAGTCCAACGGCACGTGCCGATGGTCACACGGGCGTCCGACGCCGCCTCGGTGCCGCGCCGCCTTCCGGTCGATCACGTGGCTCGCTAGTGTGCAGCCACGGGAGGTGGGATGGCGGAGCGCTGGGGCACAGCCGCTGTGGCACTCCTGGCGGCTCTTGCGGCGACCGGCTGTTCTGCGCCGGGGCCATTGGCCACGCTGTTGAACCGCCCACAGGTCGAGAGCGACCGGATCGCTGACACGGCACGGCCGTACGACGTCGACCCGGATTCGACCCGGTTCCTGGCGGAGCACGGCGGGGTGACGTTCTGGGCAGGCCGGCATTCGGAGCGCCGGGTGCTCTGCCTGGTCGTTGTCGAGGACGAGGAGAACGGTTCCGCCGGCTGCGGCAACCCGCCGGTGGGCTTGGGCGGTCAGTGGGGCGAGGCCTGGCTCCTCCCGGATGGCATGGACCCACGGGCCATCGAGGGGGAGTGGACGACCGTGACGCCGAACCTCCTGGTGCAGCGATGACACCCCGCCGCACATACCGGGCGTGGGCTCTCGCCGGGACGCTGGTGTTCTCCTCCGGCGCACTCACCGGGTGCATGTCCGGCGGGTGCCCGGGATGGCACGACTACAGCGACCCGGAGGAGCGGTTCCGGGACAGCGCGCTGGTCGTGGTCGGAACGGCCGCCCCGGCCGGATGGTGGGCGGAGCTCTTCGCCGACGACGCGGTCTATGACATCACGGTCGAACGGGTGGTGAAGGGCGATGTCGGAGAAGACGACGTCGTCCGCGTCGAGTCGATCTCCGACCACTGCGCCGCCGTTCCGTTCCCGGACGGCGATCCACTCGACACCGACGACCTCGTTCTGGTGTTCCTCATGGAGAAGCAGGACGGCGGCCTTCGCACCCTGACGCCGTTCGACGCCGTGACGCCGGTCGAGTCGGCGGACGAGCTGCCGTTCGACGTGCCCGCCGGCCTCTGATCGGATCGGCGGCTACGCACCCTCCGGGTAGGTCTCCGCGCCCGACACCCGGGTGTACCTTGGCTTCTCGATCGGCTCGTACGGCACCTCGAGCGGCGGCGAGCCCGCCATGCCGGCGCGGTCGGCTGCGCCGGAGAGGATCTCGGCAAGCGCGTCGACCGACGACACCTTCGGCTCCCAGCCGAGCACCCGCCGCGCCCGCTCGGTGGACATCATCGGCGAGTTCGCCGCGATGTCCAGCCACCCGGGGTCCGTGGCGTGCAGGCGGAGCTTCCACGTCGCCGACACGAACGCCCGCGCCGCAGCGAACCGGATGCGGACCCACCGGCCACCGACCACCGACGCGATCCGCTCCGGCGTGAGCACCGGCTCCGCGGCGAGATTGAACGCCCCACCGGCTCGCCGGTCGATCACGCGGAACAGCGCGTCTGCCACATCCGAGGCGTGCACGTCCTGGGTCCACATGGTGCGGGGGAGCGGCACGATCGGCGGACGGACCGTGTTGAGCCAGCCGAGCGGCAGCAGCGTGCCGACGAAGATCCGCGCCTCCTGCGCACCGGCGCCGCGCTGGAAGACCAAGCCGGGGCGGATGCGGGTGACGACGATGTCGGGATGTTCCGCCTCGAACTTGTCGACGACCCGCTCGTTGACCGCCTTCTGTCGGGAGTAGTGGGAGGTGTGGATGCCGCCCGTGGGCCAGTCCTCGCCGACGCGCCGGCGCCGCGGCCCCGGACTGTACGCGGCGATCGAGGACAGGTACACCAGGTGCGGCACCCGCGCCGCCGCCACAGCTCGCAGCACCCGGGCGGTGCCGCGCACGTTGGTCTGCCACATCTCCCGCTCGTCGCGGTTCGGCTGCAGCTTCCACGCCAGATGCACCACCGCGTCCGCCCCGGTGAACGCGTCGATCAGCTCCGGCACGGACTCCTCGTCCGCGATGTTGACCTGCCGCCACTCGACGCCGCGGTACGGGTGCTCCGACGTGTCCGGGAGGCGGCGGGCGAGCCCGACGAGCTGCGGCGGCTCGGCCTCCTGCTGGAACCGGCGCAGCAGCGACGTGCCGATGTTGCCGGTCGATCCCACGAGAACGACGCGCATGATCACTCCTCGGGCAGGCGGGTCGGCCACAGCCTAGGGCGGGGGACTCGGAAAGTGCCGGGTACGGCCACGGGTACTGTTGATGCCCGTGGCTCTCACCATCGGAATCGTCGGTCTCCCGAACGTCGGCAAGTCGACGCTCTTCAACGCACTCACCAAGAACGACGTGCTCGCGGCGAACTATCCGTTCGCGACGATCGAGCCGAACGTGGGCGTGGTGAGCCTGCCCGACCCGCGGCTCGATGTGCTGGCGAGGCTGTTCGGCAGCGAGCGGATCCTGCCGGCGACCGTGTCATTCGTGGACATCGCCGGCATCGTGAAGGGGGCGAGTGAGGGGGAGGGGCTCGGAAACCAATTCCTCGCCAACATCCGGGAGGCGGACGCCATCGCGCAGGTGGTGCGCGGCTTCGACGACTCGGATGTCGTCCACGTCGAGGGGGCAGTGAACCCCGCCGGTGACCTGGAGACGATCAACACCGAGCTGATCCTCGCCGACCTGCAGACCCTCGACAAGGCGGAGCCCCGCTTCGAGAAGGAGGTGCGCGGCAAGAAGGCGGACCCGATCGTGCTCGAGACGGTCAAGGCAGCCCGGAATGTGCTCGACGAGGGGCGCATCCTGTACGGCCCCGGCGTGGACATCACCCCCATCCGTGAGCTGGGTCTCCTCACCGCCAAGCCGTTCATCTTCGTATTCAACGTCGACGAGGCGGTGCTGACGGATGACGCCCGGAAGGCGGAGCTCTCGGCGCTGGTCGCACCCGCGCCGGCGGTGTTCCTGGACGCGAAGATCGAGTCCGAGCTGATCGACCTGGATGCGGACGACGCCGCCGAGCTCCTCGCCAGCACCGGTCAGGAGGAGAGCGGCCTCGCGCAGCTTGCCCGCGTCGGGTTCGACACCCTGGGCCTGCAGACGTACCTCACCGCAGGTCCCAAGGAGGCCCGCGCCTGGACGATCGCCAAGGGCTCGAAGGCCCCGCAGGCGGCCGGTGTCATCCACACCGACTTCGAGAAGGGCTTCATCAAGGCCGAGGTCATCAGCTTCGATGACCTCGTCGCGACCGGCTCGATCGCCGAGGCGCGCGCGAAGGGCAAGGCGCGCATCGAGGGCAAGGACTATGTGATGCAGGACGGCGACGTGGTGGAGTTCCGCTTCAACGTCTGATGTCGTCTGGGAAGGACCCGAACGGACGCGCTCGCGCGAGGATTACGAGCCCGGAGATGCGCGATTTTCGGGTCAGCCACTGAATCCCATGCTCGTCCACGACTCGTCTGAGTCGTCTTCGTAAGGAGTCGCCTCATGGCGAACAAGTCACAGCACGACCCCGCCCGACTCCTTCTTCTCCTTCACTGGCTAGCTCGATGATGACGGCCACGCCAGTCGGGGACCGGCGGACGAACTCGTCGCGGTGCCTAAGGTCTTGTTCATGAGTGCCGCACGAGTACCGGCCCCCATCGCCATCGTCGTCTGCGGAATCCTGCTAGCCGGATGCACCAGCACCCCGTGGACGACAGATCAGCTGCCTGAGGAGGAAGCCCAGTCGCAAGCACCCACGCCAACGGCGACCCTCACACCAGAATAAACCGAGAGGCGACCGGAACAACCGGCGGACTACAGCCCGGAAGACTTCGTTCAACGTTGCATGTACCGGGCGGACAACGTATTGCAGTTCTGGGATGAAGGGCGCAGTGACGACTTCGGCGGAGGCCTGCACATCCGAGCGCGCGACGGAAGCGTCTATGTCGGCTCTGCTGACGGCGTCGATGGAAACTTCGCCCAATTCCCGAATCAGGCTGTTCCCGGTGAGTGCTTCTACTGCTGGTCGGCGCCGGCCGACCCCGACAGTACTGGCACCTATCCCAACAGGGAACAAGACATCTGGGTGAGAATCCGCGGTCCAGTGTTCTATGAGGTCGACGTGAACCTCGAAGGCGACGCCTGCAATCGCGTTTCGCAAGAACCCATCTGGTACGCGGAGACCGGCTGACGGGAGTTCGTGCACACATTCGGCCGTCGCCGCGCTCCCAGTTGCATCGGGTGACGAGTGGGCGGTCTCCGTCGAACTGACGGCCCTCCCCGCCGACGGCCAATCTGCATAGGCTTTCAGTGTCGCCGACCGAAGGATTCGCCGTGTCAGCCCACAACGAGCACTCCTCTCAGGAGCACATTCCCGGCCCGGATGAACCGACCGTCCCGGAGATCGAGTACGACCAGACCATCGCACCGCGTCCGGAGGAAGAGAATCGCCGACGTCCTGCGAGCGAAACCAGACGTCGAAGACCACACCCAGCATCCTGAGTGAGGACACCCTCAGCGGCTGGACATCGCCAGGTGCGCGCGCTAGCGTCGCCGGATGCCCGCTCCGGTTCCGTATCTGCACTTCGATGGCGTCGCTGCAGACGCCCTCCGCTTCTATCACGAGGTGTTCGGCGGTGACCTCGAGCTCAACACCTTCGCCGACTTCGGCCGGAACGATGGTCCGGGCGACGCCATCGCGCACGGCACTCTGTCCGGTCCGGTCGACCTCTACGGCGCGGATATCGCCGGCGACGGGCGCCCTGTGCGGATGGAGGGGATGATGCTCTCGCTGCTCGGTGCCGCAGCGCCCGACGTGCTCGACGGATGGTTCGCCGCGCTCGCCGTCGGCGGGCGGGTGATCGACCCGCTGCAAGAGCGACCCTGGGGAGACTCGGACGGAACGCTGTGCGACCGATTCGGTCTGACGTGGCTGGTCGGCTACAAGGGTGACGCCGCGCGCGGATGACCACGCCGGATCGTTCGCACCGGGCGTTCCGAATCGGCCCGCGGAATCCGTCGCCGAGATCCCGAGCAGCTCGGCAGACGAGCGGTGTCGGCGCCGTTGCCGTTTCGCTCGTCGGCGGTCGCCGGTAGCGTTCCGGAATGGCGACTGATCCGCAGGTGCTCGACTGGCTGCTCGACTCTGATCCCGCCGTGCGCTGGCAGGTGGAGCGGGATCTGGCGGGCGCCCCGCGGGAGGCGTGGGAGGCGACGCGTGCCCGGGTGGGAGCGGAGGGATACGGCGCCGAGCTGCTGTCCAAGCAGGACCAGGACGGGCAGTGGGCGGGTGGCGCCTTCTTCCCGGCAGGGTTCTTCGATAGTCCCGAGTCCAAGGAGCCCGGGCAGCCGTGGACGGCGACCACCTGGGCGCTGAAGGACCTTCGCGAATGGGGCGTCGACGCTGCGAGGCTGCCCGGGACGGCGGAGAAGGTGGCCGCCAACAGCCGCTGGGAGTACAACCACCTGCCGTACTGGGGCGGCGAGGTCGACGTGTGCATCAACTCCTACACCCTCGCGAGTGGTGCCTGGCTCGGCGCCGACATCTCCGGGCTGGCCGCCTGGTTCCCCGCGCACCGGCTGGCCGATGGCGGGTGGAATTGCGAGGCGGAGGAGGGGAATTCGACGCGGTCGTCGTTCCACTCGACCCTCAACGCGCTGCGCGGGATGCTCGCCTACGAGCGGATCACGGGTGACACCAGCTTGCGCCCCGCGCGCCGCGGCGGCGAGGAGTATCTGCTCGAGCGGCGGCTGATGTACCGGGCGACCACCGGGCAGCTCGTCGGCGGCTTCGTCACCGAGTTCGTCTATCCGAACCGCCACCGGTACAGCGCCCTGGTCGCGCTCGACCACTTCCGCGATGCCGCCCTCCTCGACGAGACGCCGCCCGATCCGAGGCTTGCGGAGGCCATCGAGGTGGTGCGCGCTGCACGGCAGCCGGACGGAAGGTGGCTGCAGGGGGCCCCGCTTCCGGGCCGCACGTGGTTCGACGTCGACGTCCCACAGGGCGAGCCGTCCAAGTGGCTCACCCTTCTCGGAACCCGTGTCATGGAATGGTGGGACGCGGCGCGCTGATCCCGTCGACCCGGGCATGAGGACTTCCGGCCCTGCTGTGCAGGCCGCGTCAGCTCTACCGTGGCGGCGTGGACGCGAGACCTGGAACGCCGCCCGGCAGCGCGGTGATCGTGCACGGCACATGGTCCAATCCCGGTGATATGGGGTGGGTTCGGAGACTTCTCGAACACGCCGGCGTCCACGTCGAGGCCCCCGATCTGCCCTCCCACCGCTCGGCCCGCGCGGGGCTGCTGGAGGATGCGGACGAGGTGCGCCGGGTGATCCGGTCCTGCCCGCCGCCGGTGGTCGCGATCGGCTGGTCCTACGGCTGCGATGTGATCGGCGTCGCCGCGGATGGTGAAGGGTCGGTGATTCGGCTCATCTACGCCGGCGCAGTTCCGTGCCGGGTCGGAATCGACCCGGAACGCATCCGCTGGGTCGACTCACCGCCGTGGATCACGGCCGACTACTCGGCGGGCACATTCGTGCTGGACAACGACTGGTGGGTGTACGAGGAGAAGGGCACGACCTTCCCCCCGGACGTGCAGGAGCATATTCGGCGCAATCCCAGGCGGCCCGCGGCGATACGGATCAACACCGATCCCATCCCCGCGGCCGCGTGGAAGTCGATCGGGACGACAGTGCTGCTCGGGGTCGATGACGAGTTGGTCACCGACGAGGAGCGGCGCTGGGCCGCCGAGACCTTCGACGACGTCCGCGCAGTGGACACCGACCACTTTCTGCTCTTCCACCGCCCGGAGGTGGTCGCCGGCGTCGCGCTCGAGGCGCTGCGCGACGCAGCGCTGCCGCGCTGAGCCCTCGGGGCGCGGTGGAGGCCGGGGGACTGATCCTGTCCGCGATCGGTTCTATGGTGGGGCCCGATGAGCAAGCCGAATGAGATCGCGCGATGGCGGATGCACACTCAGCACCTGCTGGAACCGCACGCGCCCTCGGCGTCGGCTGTGGTGCGCAGCCTGCTCGCCGTCCAGGCGGAGAATCGGAGCCAGGCCGAGTGGGCCGTCGCCTGCCGGACGGCCCAGAGTGACGCCGCGGACCTCGCCGGACTGCTCGACACCGGCGCGATCATCCGCACTCACGTTCTGCGGCCCACCTGGCATTTCGTCTCCGCCGCCGACGTCCGGTGGCTGATCGAGCTCACATCGCCACGGGTCCGCCCGGTCCTCCATCGTCAGTTGATCGAGCAGCACGGGTTGAGCGCGTCGGACCTCGATCGAGCGCTCAGCATCGTCGTCGAGAGCCTCAGCGGGCGACCCGACCAGAACCGCGAACAGCTCGCAGCGGGGCTGATCGACGGCGGCATGGACCTCGGTGGGCAGGCGCTGATGCTCCTGCTGGGCGTCGCCGAACTGGATCGACTGATCTGCAGCGGGCGTCTGGTGAACGGCAAGCACACATATGCCGCGTTCGCCGAACGGGTCCCGCCGGCCACACGGCTGGATCGAGACGAGGCGCTGGCCGAAGCCACCCTGCGCTACTTCACAGGACACGGGCCGGCCACCGAACGGGACCTTGCGTACTGGGCGACGCTGACACTCACCGACGTGCGGCGCGGACTCGACCAGGTTCAGGACCGGCTCACGTCGTTCACTCACGATGGGCGCACGTTCTGGCACGCCGCGGGCACCGAGATGCCGTCGACCTCGCCGGAGCCGGCGGCGCATCTGCTGCAGATCCTCGACGAGCTGTACCGGGGCTACCAGGACAGCCGGATGGTGCTCGATGCGGAGGGAATCGTTCCGCGCGGACGGGAGGTGGCCGTCGGGATGGCCGTGGTCGACGCCCAGCTGGTCGGCTCGATGAAACGCACGCTCGGTGCGCGGGTCCGCTTCGAGGTCATGCCCTATCGCCGCCTGCGGTCCGGAGAGCTCGATGCTCTCGAAGTCGCAGCGGCGCGGTACGGGGCGTTCCTCGGTCTCGATTCCGAGCTCCTCGTGCGGCGGTGAGACCGTCGCGGGGTGGAACGGGCGTCCCAGCTGCGCCGATGCCGGAAGCCGCTGAAGGCGAGGCCGTCAGGTGAGGGTGCGCCGCATCAGGATCCGGGGGAAGCCGCCGACGACGGAGGTGGTCTCCGCAGCCTTCTCGAAGCCCGCCCGCTCGAACATGTCCCGCGTGCCGACGAACGCCATCGTCAGATCCACTCGCTCCCCGCCGTTGTCGGCGGGGTAGCTCTCCACGACCGGGGCGCCGTTCACCCGGGCGTAGTCGACGGCACCCTCGATGAGCGCGGGCGTCACGCCCTGCTTCCGAAAACCCGGGCGCACCCGGATGCACCACAGCGACCACACCGGCAGGTCGTCGAGGTGCGGGATCTTCCTCGAGTTCGCGAACGGGTGCAGCTCCGCGCGCGGCGCGATGCCCGCCCAGCCGGCGACCTCACCGTCGCGGTACGCCAGCACGCCCGGCGCCAGATCGCGGGCGCAGAGCTCCCGCACCTTCTCCGCGCGCTGCGAGCCGACAAGCGACCGGTTCTCCTTCGAGCCCAACCGCCAGGAGAGGCACCAGCACACCGAGGACTCCGGATTCTTCGGCGCGAACATCGTCGCCATGTCGCCGAAGTCGTGGGCCGGTTTCACCTCGATCATGCCGCTCATGGTGCCACCGCCCCCGCGGTCACGGAAGTGAGGCCGCGTGGTCACGCCGCGGCATCCGCAGCGCGTACGCCGCCGCGAGCACCATGAACAGCGTCGCAGACGCGAACGCCGCCGGATACGAGAACGCGTCGAGAAGCGCTCCCGCCGCGAGAGGGCCGAGGATGGTGCCGGCGTCCGAGAACGCGGAGTAGATCGCCAGCGGCCGCGCATTCCGCGGTCCCGCCGCGTCGCCGACGGATGCCGCAGAGGCAGGCCCGAGGAACGCCGCGGCGGCACCGTAGACGCACAGCAGTCCGATCAGCAACGGCAGCGACGAGACGAACGGGATCGCGAGCATCACGCCGCCGGTCACCGTGAACGCGACCACCAGCGCGGGTCGGCGTCCCACCGTGTCGATGAACCGCCCGGCCGGGGCGAGCGCCAGCGTCTGCGCCACCGCCGCGATCGCGAACGCGACGCCCGTCCACGCCGGCGACTCGTGCAGCAGCTCGACGACGAGCACCGGGATCAGCGCGCTGCGCACCCCCATCGACCCCCAGCCCTGCGCGAAGTTCGCGAGGCAGGCGGCACGGAAGCGGACATCCCGGAGCACCGTCGGCAGGGGCACGCGCGCCGGTGCGTCGCCGGCATCGGCCCCGCGGCTGGTGCGCAGCATCAGCAGCCCGATCAGTCCCGCGATGGTGAGCGTCGCGGCGTAGAAGAAGAACGGCGCCCGGAGCGAGATCACGGCGAGCAGCCCGCCGACCGCCGGGCCCGCCATCCCGCCGATCAGGAAGCCGCCGTGGTAGAAGCTCATCGCACGACCGCGCATCGACGGAGCGGTTGCAGCGAACAGCAGCGACATCGCCGACACGGAGAAGAGCGCCGATCCGATCCCGCCCGCTCCGCGCAGAAGCAGTACCTCGACATAGCTCTGCGCGAGGCCCACGAGCGCGCTCGACACCGCGACGAGGCCGATGCCGACGGACAGCATCGTGCGCTCGCCGACGCGGTCGATCAGCCACCCGGTGAACGGGGTCATCGCGAGCCGCATCAGCGCGAAGGCGGACACCACGGCGCCGACCTCGAGGTACCCGACGCCGAACTGCCGCACGAACACCGGAAGCACGGGGATCACGACACCGAAGCCCAGCATCACGAAGAACGCGACCGCGCCGAGCACGAGCACGTCGCGGGGCAGTCGTTCGCGCGGTGTCAGTTCCATCGGCCGCCGATTGCGCTGGGAGGGCGGACGGAGACGCACGAGGCCAGCGTACGCACCGCCGGTGCGGGACGGATCCGCGCTCCTTATGGGCGCCGGCCCGCTCGGCGTGCCGGACGGGATTGCTCGGCTCTACAGGCCGCCCATCGACCTGAGTTGCGGTCCCTGTCCGGCGGCAGGGAATCCCACGCCTCCTTCGTCGTCAGCGTCGTCGTCGGCACCTCGCTCGGCCTCGCTGCGCGTGTCAGCCTCGGCAGTGCCGTCCGAGTCGCCCTCGAGTCCGTCGACCATGCCGTTCGTCGGGTCGAAACCCTCGGCGGCGCCCTCGCCCTGATTCGATCTGTCCATGAGATGACGGTCGCACTCGAGGCACCATCACCGCTGGACGGTGGCTCTGAGATCCATGAACGTCGGTCCAGGAACGTCGGCCGCGGACTGCGTCCGGGACCGCGATCGACGGCTCACCCGGCTCAGCGCGACGGTGTTCAGCGAGCGAGACGCTCCGCCAGGGCGGCCTCGTCCGTCACGAACCAGACGTGCTGGCTGCGGTTGGACTCCCAGACGTAGTCGCGGAACGCTCCGCTCGCCGCTTCGAAAACGGACACGTCGCCGACCACGACGAGGCGCAGTCGGTAGTTCACCAGCTTCTGGGTGATCTCCCCGGCCTTCCGCGTGCTGAGATCGAAGAAGCCGGGGTCGAGCCGAGACACCGGGATCGCGATGGTGCTGATCCCCTCGGACCATGCGTTGCCGATGAGGTCGGAGGCGTCGTCCGATGTGGAGACGAGCGGGCCGTCGGGGTCGAGGTGCAGCACGCGGATGTCGCCGTGGTCGTCGATGCGCATGCACACGAACCTAGGGTCTCCGTCGGCGGCTCGGGCGACTGTTACGCCGTGGCGTGGACTCGGCCTGTGCGCGCGCTCCGAACTCGATCAGCGTCGACCGGGTGCCGGTCCTGGGTGAGGCGGCGGCGAACGAGACTGAGGCGGCGGCCGCGCCTGCGGCACCGCGTCAGTGACAGGAGAACACCATGGACCTCGGAGGCCTCGGAGACAAGGCGAACGACTTCGCGAAGAGCGAGAAGGGCGAACAGATGAGCGACGACGCGCTCGAGAAGGGCGGCGACGCGGCGGACAGGGCAAGCGGCGGCAAGTACGGCGACAAGATCGACAGCGCGGAGGACGCTGCCGACAAGAAGGTCGGCGGCGCATAGGCGGGTCCCGCTTCGTGCCGGATGAACGCGCTCGTGTCGGATGAACGCGTAATCGCGCGATCATCCGGCACACCCGCAGTCATCGCCGCGTCCCGGCGTGGACCGCACGGTCAGCCGGCCAGGACCTCGTCGACGAACTGCCGCACTGCCGACGTCACGATGTCGTTGACGTCGACGCCGGAGCGGGCCGCGACGCGGAGGCCGTGATCGGCCTTCGGCACCTCGACCACCCGGATGCTGGTTTCGCCCTCCGTCTCCCGGCGCACCTGCGCCGCGGATCCGAACGTGTCGTGCTCGCCCTGCACCACGAGCACCGGCACGTCAGGGGTCAGCAGCTCCTCCAGCCGTGACTTCTCCGGCTTCCCCGGAGGATGCAGCGGGAAGCCCAGGCACACGACCGCCGCGGCCCCCAGTGCGCCCGCGGTCCGGCAGCCGACCCGCGCACCGGCGCTGCGGCCACCGACGAACAGCGGCACGCCGTTCGCGAGCTCGAGCACCGTCGGGGCCGACTCCAGCCATCCGATGTCCAGCATCGGCGGCCGGACCGCGACCTTCCTGCCGGCGAGCCGCCATGGCTGCTCGTGGCGGACGACGGTGATGCCTTCGGCCGGCAGCGCCTTCGCCACGGCGAGAAGGTCGCGGGAGTCGATTCCGCCTCCGGCGCCGTGGCCCAGCCACAGGACGGCACGGGGCTCGTCGGCGGCGGACACGGTGATCCGTGCCGGCCCGAGCGAGGTCTCGAGAAGGCGCTCCACCCCTCGACCGTACCCGCGCGGCAGACGCTCGCGAGGTAGCGTGAAGGCCATGCAGCCGATGTTCCCCATCCCCGCGCCGCCCGGCACGCCACCGTGGGTAGGCGGGCTGTTCGTCCTCGCCGCGGTCGCCACAGTGGTCGTGCTGATCCTTCAGGCGGTGCGGTACTTCCGCAGCAACCGCGACGACGACGACTCGCACTGAGCACCGGAGCCGCTGCGCGCCCGGACGGTTGGTAGGCTCATGACCACAACCGAACACCGGGCCGCGAACGCGATGCGGGAGAGCCCCACCAGGGGCACCGAAGGAGCAAGCCTCCCCGCCAATCTCTCAGGTATCTGTACCGCACCGCACTGGCCACTCTGAAAAGCGAATCGAGCTTCGCTCGATTCCGCCCACGGTGAAAGCGACGGCGACCCCGACGCGAAGCTCTCAGGCAGATGACAGAGGGGGAGTTCCACCCGCAGCCCTCGCGCGCCAGGAGAACTCAGTGACGATAGGCCTCTCTCCGCTCCACCAGCTCCATGCCGATGCCGGAGCGAGCTTCACCGACTTCGCCGGCTGGCAGATGCCGGTCAGGTACAGCTCGGATCTGGCCGAGCATCACGCCGTCCGCACCGCGGCGGGCCTCTTCGACCTGTCGCACATGGGCGAGATCGTGGTGGTCGGACCCGAGGCGGCGGCCGCCCTCGACTACGCACTCAGCGCCGACCTGTCAGCGATCGTGGCCGGCCAGGCCAAGTACTCGCTGCTGCTCGATGAGCAGGGCGGCATTCTCGACGACTTGGTCGTGTACCGCACCGGCAGCGATCGCTACCTTGTGGTCGCGAACGCCTCGAACCGGGAGCTCGTCGCCGAGGAGCTGCGCAACCGGTGCTCACCGTTCACCTGCGATGTGTTCGACGAGAGCGACGACATCGCGCTGATCGCGCTGCAGGGGCCGAAGTCGCGGGAGATTCTCGAGAACCTGGAGCAGCCACTCGAGACACCGCTGGGCGAGCTCCGCTACTACCGAAGCGCGCCGGCCCGCTTCGACGGGCACGAGGTTCTGGTCGCCCGCACCGGCTACACCGGCGAGGACGGCTTCGAGCTGTTTCTCGCCCCGGATGCCGCGGCGCAGCTGTGGACTGCGATCCGCGAGGTCGGTGCCGGCAGCGGCCTGCTCCCCGCCGGGCTCGCGAGCCGCGACACCCTCCGTCTGGAGGCCGGCATGCCCCTCTATGGCCACGAGCTGAGCAGCGATGTGCAGCCGGTGCAGGCTGGACTCGCCCGCGCCGTCGCCCTGACCAAGCAGACGGAGTTCATCGGACGAGCAGCCGTCGAGCGGGGACCGGACGACGGCGCACCGGTGCTCGTGGGCCTCACCGCGGAGGGTCGCCGGGCGCCTCGCGCCGGGTACCCGGTGCTCGACGGTGACGGCGACGGCGCCGGCCTGATCGGCACCGTGACCTCCGGTGCACTCTCCCCGACGCTCGGCCATCCGATCGCCATGGCCTACGTCGCCCCCGAATTCGCAGGTGAGGGAACCAGACTCGCCGTCGATGTGCGCGGCACGCGCATCCCAGCCACGGTCGCCGCGCGTCCGTTCTACTCCCGAAAGGCAGCATCATGAACGCCCCCACCGGACTGCTGTTCACCGCCGAGCACGAGTGGGTCGACGTGGAAGGCGACACCGCGACGGTCGGCGTCACCTCCTACGCCGCGGACCAGCTCGGTGACGTCGTCTACGTCGACCTGCCGTCCGCAGGGGACGCGCTCACCGCGGGAGCGGTCATCGGCGAGATCGAGTCGACGAAGTCGGTCGGGGAGCTGTTCGCCCCGGTCAGCGGTGAGGTGCTCGAGCGCAACGACGACGTGCTGTCGAAGCCGGAGCTCGTCAACAGCGACCCCTACGGCGTCGGCTGGCTGCTGAAGGTGCGCTTCTCCGAGCTGCCGCAGCTGCTCAGCGCCGACGAGTACGAGAAGCTGGTCGGCGAGCAGTGAGCACCCCCTTCACGGACCGGCACATCGGAACGGATTCCGTTGCCCAGCTGCAGATGCTCTCGGTGCTCGGCTACGACACGGTCGAGGATCTGGTGCACGCCGCCGTCCCGGAGTCGATCCGCGCCCTGCCCGTCGCGGAGAGCTCGATCCCGAAGGCCGCAACCGAGCGGGAGGCGCTCGCCGAGCTGCGTGCGATCGCCCGTCACAACAAGGTCCGCCGCTCGATGATCGGACTGGGCTATTACGGAACCCTGACGCCGTCGGTGATTCAGCGCAACGTGCTCGAGAACCCGAGCTGGTACACGGCGTACACGCCCTACCAGCCGGAGATCTCGCAGGGCCGGCTGGAAGCGCTGATCAACTTCCAGACGATGGTGTCCGATCTCACCGGGATGGCGACGGCGAACGCATCGATGCTCGACGAGGCGACCGCCGTGGTCGAGGGGATGCTGCTCGCCCGCCGGGCTTCGAAGTCGCCGTCGAACGTGTTCCTGGTCGACGCGGATGCCTTCCCCCAGACGAAGGCCGTGCTCACGACCCGCGCGGAGGCGGTGGGCATCGACCTGGTGGAGGTCGACTTCACCACCCCTGAGCCCGGTTCGGGCACGCTCCCTGAGCCTGTCGAGGGGACCACCTCCGAAGACGGCGCGGTCCCGGTACCGATCGACGGGTCGACCGGCTCAGCGGCCGAGGCGTCCCTCCCAGAGGCGTTCGGGGTCTTCGTGCAGTACCCCGGCGCGTCCGGCCGGGTCTGGAACCCCACCGCCGTGATCGACGCCGTGCACGATGCCGGCGGTCTCGCGATCGTCGCAGCCGACCTGCTCGCGCTGACGATGGTCGCCTCGCCGGGAGACCTGGGCGCGGACGTCGCCGTCGGCACCAGCCAGCGCTTCGGCGTGCCCATGGGCTTCGGCGGACCGCACGCCGGCTACATGGCCGTCCGCGCCGGCCTCGAGCGGCAGCTCCCGGGCCGGCTGGTCGGCGTGTCGAAGGATGCCGACGGACACCCCGCCTACCGGCTGAGCCTGCAGGCACGGGAGCAGCACATCCGCCGGGAGAAGGCCACCAGCAACATCTGCACGGCGCAGGTGCTGCTCGCCATTCTCGCGTCGATGTACGCGGTGTACCACGGGCCCGGCGGGCTCACCAGGATCGCGTGGAACGTAGCCCGGAAGACCCGCGCATTCGCCGACCGGCTGAAGCGGGCCGGGTTCGAGATCGTGCACGACTCCTACTTCGACACCCTGACGGTGCGTACTCCGGGCCGCGCGGCCGAGATCGTCGCCGCCGCGCTGGAACGCGACCTGCTGCTGCACCTCGTCGACGACGACACGGTCTCGCTCAGCTTCGACGAGGCGACGGCGGAGACGGGAGTGATCGGCGGGCGCAGTGGCACGTCTCACCTCGAGCTGGATGACGCCCTCGCGGCGTCGTTCGGCATGGGCGGAGGCTGGGCGGAGTACTCATCGACCGGGGTGCCCGAGGATCTCCGCCGCACGACCGACTTCCTCACGCACCCGGTCTTCAACACGCACCGCACCGAGACGGCCATGATGCGGTACCTCAAGTACCTCGCCGACAAGGACTACGCGCTCGACCGCGGGATGATCCCGCTCGGCTCGTGCACGATGAAGCTCAACTCGGCCACGGAGATGGCGGCGGTGACCTGGCCGGAGTTCGCGGAGATCCACCCGTTCGCGCCGACCGAGGACGTCACGGGCTACATGGTGCTCATCTCGCACCTCGAGACCTGGCTGGCCGAGCTCACCGGGTACGACACCGTCTCGCTGCAGCCCAACGCGGGGAGTCAGGGCGAGCTCGCGGGTCTCCTCGCGATCCGCGGCTACCACCTCGCGAACGGCGACGACCAGCGGAACATCTGCCTCATCCCGCAGAGTGCGCACGGCACCAACGCCGCAAGCGCCGTGCTCGCCGGGATGCGCGTCGTGGTGGTCAGGACGGACGAGTACGGCAACGTCGACCTCGACGACCTGCACGCCAGGATCGACGAGCACGCCGGCGAGCTGGCTGCGCTCATGGTCACCTACCCATCGACCCACGGCGTGTACGAGCACGAGATCCGGGCGGTCACGGATGCGGTGCACGAGGCGGGCGGGCAGGTGTACGTCGACGGCGCGAACCTGAACGCGCTGCTCGGGTACGCCCGGTTCGGCGAGTTCGGGGGCGACGTATCGCACCTGAACCTGCACAAGACCTTCTGCATCCCGCACGGCGGCGGCGGCCCCGGCGTCGGGCCGGTCGCTGCGAAGGCGCACCTCGCGCCCTTCCTCCCCGGGCATCCGCAGTCGCAGAGCCCGGTGCACCCGGCGTTCGATCTGCTCACCGGGAACGCCGGCTCCCTGGTGCACGGCGGCGGGCCGGTCAGCGCCGCGCCGTACGGCAGCCCCAGCATCCTGCCCATCAGCTGGGCGTACGTGCGGATGATGGGTGCCGACGGACTGATGCGCGCCACCGGGGCTGCGGTGCTCGCCGCGAATTACGTCGCTGCCCGGCTGCGGGACTCATTCCCGGTGCTCTACGCAGGCGACAACGGCCTCGTCGCGCACGAGTGCATCCTCGACGTCCGGCCGCTCACCCAGGCCACCGGCGTGACGGTGGAGGATGTCGCGAAGCGGCTCATCGACTACGGGTTCCACGCGCCGACCATGTCGTTCCCCGTCGCCGGCACCCTCATGGTGGAGCCGACCGAGAGTGAGGACCTCCCCGAGCTCGAACGGTTCATCGAGGCGATGATCGCGATCAAGGCCGAAGCGGATGCCGTGGCCGACGGGCGCTGGTCCGCGGCGGACAATCCGCTGCGGCACGCCCCGCACACGGCCGAGGCCGTCATCGCGGGGGAGTGGGACCACGGCTACACCCGCGAAGAGGCGGTCTACCCGGTCCGGTCGCTGGTGCGTGCCAAGTACTGGCCGCCGGTCCGCCGCATCGACCAGGCCTTCGGCGACCGCAACCTGGTGTGCGCCTGCCCGCCGGTGGAGGCCTTCGCGTAGGAGTGCCCCGTCCATGAGTGGGTCGGACGGACCGACGACGTGCTGCACTTCGGGGCGGACGCTTCGACAGGCGCAGCGACCGTCGACTACCCAGACGGCGTCGGGGTCGATGTGGGAAGCACTGGCGGGGCGAAGAGGTCGGGCAGGAGTGCCACCGCGAACGGGTACCCGACGAAGACGACCGCGTCGATCAGCGTGTGCGCGACGATGAGCGGGAGCAGACGCCCGTATCTGGAGTAGAGCCAACCGAAGAGCACGCCCATCGCGACGTTCCCGAAGAAGGCCGGCACCCCCTGGTACAGGTGGTACGCCCCGCGCAGCACCGCCGCGCTCAGGATGATGGTCCAGGTTCCCCAGCGCAGGTCCCGCAGCCGCGCGAAGAGGTAGCCGACGACGATGACCTCCTCCGTCACACCGGCGCGGAGCGCGGACAGCAGCAGCACCGGGATGGTCCACCAGTGCTCGTCGAGCCCCGTGGCGACGACCGTCGGCGCGAGGCCCAGCGCGCGCCCGGTCAGATACAGCGCCAGGCCCGGGATACCGATGACGAGCACCAGCACGACGCCCCACAGCACATCGCGCCCCACCCGGCGGCCATCGAGCCCGAGCCGGCCGAGGTGCGGACGCGTGGCCCGCCACAGCAGGTAGCAGACGAGAGCGACCGGGACCAGATCGAAGAGGATCCCGAGGAACTGGTAGATGAGGTCGAACACCGGCCGCGGGCTCTGCGACGGGTTCAGGGTGGCCGTCTGCTGGGAGAGCGGACGGTCGAGGGTCAGCCGGTTGGCGATCGCCACCAGCGCGTATACCGCCGACGCACCGAACGACAACCCGAGCACGATGGCGATCTCCGCCGCGATCCGACGGCGACCGGCGACGGACTCGGAGGCAGACACGGTTCCGATGCTACGCGGGGCGAACTGGCGAGCGATTCCCGAGAGGAGCGCCGTTTGGCGCAATGCACAGCGCAGAGCCAGGGTCCGGGCGCAAGATTGTTGCATAGGCGCTAAAAACAGACCGATTCCAGTTACCGGTTAGTAACGTTTCGCGCGCGGGTTTTGCCCCCGGCCACCGGGTATTTAGGCTTCCCCTATACAGCGGGACAGCGCTTACAGCATGCTGTTCCCGCTCATCTTGCACAGGAGGAACATTGAAGATCAGACGACTCGGGGCAGCTGTTGCCGCGATCGGCGCTGGTGCCATCGTCCTGTCCGGCTGCTCTGCCCCCGAGGCGGAAGACAGCGGACTCGACGAAGGCACGAGCGTCAGTGCTGCGTGGAACCAGGCGTTCTACGCGTACAACGGCAACACCTCGTACGGCAACGCCACGGCGAACGCCAACATCATCTACCTGACCAACCCGGGCTTCAACTACTACAACAACGTGCCCGAGCTGGTCACCAATGACTCGTTCGGCACGTACGAGCTGGTGAGCGAAGACCCGCTGCAGGTGTCCTACACCATCGCGGACGGCGTTGAGTGGTCGGACGGTGTGCCGATCGACGCGGCGGACCTCCTGCTGTCGTGGGCGGCGAACTCCAACGCGTTCAACGACCCGGACTTCGACCCGTCGGAGTTCCAGGACCCGGAGACCGGTGCCATCACCGAGGACTTCCCTGAGGACCAGGTCTATTTCGACGGCGGCGGATCGGGTCTCGACCTCGTCGACGAGGTTCCCGAGATCAGCGACGACGGCAAGACCGTCACGCTGACCTACTCGAAGCCCTACGTCGACTGGGAGACCGCGTTCGACATCGACCTGCCGGCGCACGTCGTCGCGGGTGAGGCGCTCGGCATCGACGACCCGACCGAGGCGAAGGAGCGTCTGATCTCCGCGATCCAGAACAACGACGCCGCGGACCTCGCCCCGATCGCGAACACGTGGAACACCGCGTTCAACTTCACCGAGATGCCGGAGAACGAGGCGCTCGTCGTCTCGAGTGGTCCGTACACCATCGAGGAGTTCGTGGCCGATCAGTACATCACCCTCCGTGCCAACGAGAACTACACGGGCGACCTGCAGCCGAACATCGAGGAGCTGACGATCCGGTTCATCGGTGACCCGCTCGCCGCGGTCACGGCGCTGGAGAACGGTGAGGTCGACGTCATCTCGCCCCAGTCGACGACGGACGTCGTCGAGGCCCTGGAGGCTGTGGACGGTGTCGAGATCATCAAGGGACTCGAGGGCACCTACGAGCACGTCGACCTGCAGTTCGACCAGTCCAAGAGCGGTCACTTCGACGACCAGCGGATCCGCGAGGCGTTCCTGAAGACCGTTCCGCGTCAGCAGATCGTCGAGACGCTGATCGAGCCGATCATCGGTGACGAGGCCATCGTCCGGAACTCGCAGCTGTTCGTGCCTGGCGCTGAGGGCTACGACGAGGCTGTTGCCGCGAACGGCTCCGACGCCTACGCCGAGGTCGACATCGAGGGCGCCCAGGCGCTCCTCGCCGAGGCAGGGGTCGAGAACCCCGAGGTCTGCATCCTGTTCGACAGCGAGAACCCGCGCCGCGTGAACGAGTTCGCCATCATCCAGGAGTCCGCCAACCAGGCCGGCTTCAACGTGACGGACTGCTCGGACGCCGGCTGGGGCGGTCTGCTCGGCACGCCGGGCGCCTACGACGCCTCGCTGTTCGGGTGGCAGTCGACGGGCCTTGCGGTGACCGAGCCGCGGGCGAACTACGTGCCGGGCGGCATCAACAACCTCAACTACTACGAGAACGAAGACGTCACTGCGCTGTTCGACGAGCTGGAGACGACGTTCGATGAGGCGGAGCAGCGTCGGATTCTCACGGAGATCGACGCGCACCTGTGGGCTGACGCCTACGGTGTGACGATCTTCCAGTTCCCGTCGGTGACTGGTGTGAAGGACACGATCACGGGCGTCGACCCGTCGATCCTCGCGCCGACCATCTTCTGGAACGCATGGGATTGGGAGCTCGCCGAGTAATCAGAGCGATCTGAGAACCTCGTAACCCACTGGACGCTGGGACGGCGAAAGCCGTCCCAGCGTCCAGACCCTGTGACAACAGAAAAGGGAACCGCCTCTTCCCATGGCAACCTTCGTCATCCGGCGTCTGATCGCCTCATTCTTCGTCCTCCTCGCGGCGACATACATCATGTATGTCCTGACGGCGCTGTCAGGCGACCCGCTCGAGGACCTCCGCGCCAGCACCGCACCGAACGCGGCACAGCTCATCGAGCGGCGCATCGACCTGCTGCACCTCGACGTCCCTCCGTATCTGCGCTACTTCATCTGGCTCGGCGGCGTCAGCAAGTGCGTGATCGGCCAGTGCGATCTCGGGTACAACGTGCAGGGGCAGCCGGTGATCGCGCTCCTCGAGAACGCACTCGGCCAAACGCTGCAGCTCGTCACAACCGCCGCCATCCTCGCCATCATCATCGGCGTGATCGTCGGCATCGTCACCGCGCTGCGTCAGTACAGCGGCTTCGACTACGGCGTGACGTTCATCGCCTTCCTCTTCTTCTCGCTGCCGATCTTCTGGGTCGCGGTCCTGCTCAAGCAGTACATCGCCATCGGCTTCAACGACTTCCTGCGGAATCCCGACATACCGCCGATCGTGATCGTGATCGCGGCGATCCTCTCCGGCGTGGTCTGGGCCGCAGTCGCGGGCGGCAACTGGCGACGGCGAGGCATCGTCTTCGGCGTCGCAACGGCGGTCACCGCCGGAATCCTCTTCTACATGAGCGCCACCGATTGGTTCCTCACCCCTGGCCTCGGCATCGTGCTGATCACGCTCACCGGAATCGCGGCCGCCGTCGGGATCACGGCGGTCTCGACCGGGCTGAAGAACCGCAGGTCGCTGTACGCGTCGCTGACGGTGGTCGCGCTCGGTGTGGCGCTCTACTACCCGCTGCAGTTCATCTTCGGCCGGATGACGATGCCGCTGTTCCTCGGCCTGGCCGTGGTGACCATCCTGGTCGGCGGTGTCATCGGCTGGTTCTGGGGCGGCAACGACCGCTGGCAGGTGGCGCGCACCGCGGCGCTCGTCGCGGTGATCATGGGCGGACTGATCGCCATCGACGAGTACATGTCGTACTGGGAGGCGTACTCCAACTCCAGCCGCGTGCGTGGGCGCCCCATCGCGACGATCGGTTCGGTGACCCCGAACCTCGGCGGCAACTTCTGGGTGCAGGGCGTCGACTCCTTCACCCACCTGCTTCTGCCCACGATCGCCCTCATCCTGGTCTCCGTGGCCAGCTACACCCGGTACACGCGGTCGAGCATGCTCGAGGTGATGAACCAGGACTACATCCGCACCGCACGCGCGAAGGGCCTCACCGAGCGCACCGTCATCGTCCGTCACGCCTTCCGGAACGCCCTCATCCCGATCGCGACGATCGTCGCGTTCGACGTCGGCGCGATCGTCGGCGGCGCCGTCATCACGGAGCGCGTGTTCGCGTGGACCGGTATGGGGGCCCTCTTCATCAACGGTCTGGACCGTGTCGACCCGAACCCCGTGATGGCGTTCTTCCTGGTGACCGGTGCCCTGGCGATCATCTTCAACCTCATCGCGGATCTCGTCTACGCCGCCCTCGACCCCCGAATCAGGCTCTCGTAATGACCAACCTCAACATCCCGGTCCAGGATCCCGGCCACCACGAGCCCGGAGTCACCGATGAAGAGTCGAACCTCGAGCTCAAAGAGGTCGCCGGCCTCAGCCAGGGCCAGATCGTCCGCAAGCGCTTCTTCCGGCACAAAGGCGCCCTCATCTCGATGGTGGTGCTCGCGGGCATCATCCTGCTCTCGGTGACGAGCGTCGGTGTGACGCTCGGCGACTTGCGGATCACCGGCTGGTGGCCATACCACTGGTCCGAGCTGAATCCCATCGTCGACCGCACGAGCCCGAGCGGCACGCACCCGTTCGGCCAGGACGAGGTCGGTCGTGACATCTTCGCCGTCGTCATGCGCGGCACCCAGCAGTCGCTGATGGTGATGGTGATCGTGGGAGTGCTCGGCACCACCATCGGGACGGTGCTCGGAGCGATCGCCGGGTATTACCGCAAGGGCGTGGACTCGGTGATCATGCGGTTCACCGACATCATCATCACCATCCCGGTCATCGTCATCGGGGCGGTGCTCGGCCGGGCGGTCGGCAACCTCGGCGCGGTCGCGCTCGGCATCGTCCTCGGACTGTTCGCGTGGACGGGCCTCGCACGACTCGTCCGCGCGGAGTTCCTGTCGCTTCGTGAACGGGAGTTCGTCGACGCCGCGCGGGTGGCCGGTGCCCGGGACCGCCGGATCATCTTCCGCCACATTCTGCCGAACGCCGTCGGCGTCATCATCGTCAACGCGACGCTCCTGATGGCGGCAGCCATCCTGCTGGAGACAGCGCTCAGCTTCCTCGGGTTCGGCGTGCAATCGCCCGACACGTCGCTCGGCAAGATCATCACCGACAACCAGTCCGCATTCGGCACCCGTCCGTGGCTGTTCTGGTGGCCGGGCCTGTTCATCATCGCCATCGCCCTGTGCGTCAACTTCATCGGCGACGGGCTCCGCGATGCGTTCGACCCCCGCCAGAAGCGGATGCCCACCGAGCGTGCCCTCGCCAAGGGAGACAAGGGGCGCCGCACGCAGGCGGAGATCGTGACGCGCGGCACCGACGCGGACACCGGAACCAGCCGTCCGTGAGTGTCCTACAGCAGCAGGCCGCTGATGGCCGCGGCGGTCAGCACCGCGAGCAGCGCCGCCGTGCCGTAGTGCCACTGCACGCGGACGGGATGCGGGGGAGCGGCGTCCAGGGCGCCCTCGTCGCGGAGCAGCTCCCAGTGCAGCCGGATCACGTGTGCGGCGGCGCCGGACGCGCTCGTCAGCGAATCGCCCGGCCGGATCGAGCCGCCGGCGGCGCGCGCCGACTCGGCGACGCGGCGGGCGTCGTGCTCAGTCATGCTCGGGACGGTGTACCGGCTTGGCGCCGGCGCCGCCCAGACGTCGATCTTGCCGTCGGCCGTGTACAGCGTGAGCGAGAACCTGGTGTCGATGCGCTGGATCGCGTTCCAGGGGACGAAGTGGGTGCGCAGCACGTTCCGCACCGTGACGGCGTGCTCCTCGACCCGCAGCTCCGGCGCCCAGAACAGCGCCCAGACGACCGCGATCAGCAGCAGCGGCAGCGCCCCGTAGCGCAGCAGGCCGTCCACGTCGCCGGTGAGAAGAAAGCCGCCGAGTGCCGCGATGGCGACCGCGGACACCACCACCGTGAGCACCCGGCCGAACGACGGCTGGAAGCGAGCGGGACGAAACACCATGGGCTCAGCTTTTCAGATGTGGGCACTCTCGACGCTCGGAAGGATTCCCAGTGAGCACCGCTGCACCGGCGCCCGTCGCCGAAACCGTTCTCGAAGTCCAGAACCTCGATGTCGACTTCTGGGTCGACGGCGAGTTCTACCCGGCCGCCGAGGACATGAACTTCCGGATCGGCCGGGGCGAGGTGCTCGCCATCGTCGGTGAGTCCGGGTCCGGAAAGAGCTCCAGCTCCATGGCGCTCCTCGGCCTGCTGCCGCCGAACGCCCGCGTCACCGGCTCCGTGAAGCTCCTCGGCAAGGACATCTCGAGCATCGACCCGGCGGAGCTCCGCAAGGTGCGAGGCGGGCAGATCGCCGCGATCTTCCAGGAGCCGATGACGGCGCTGAACCCCGTCTACACGATCGGATTCCAGATCGTCGAGGCGCTGCGCTCCCAGTACCCGCTGGGACCGAAGGAGGCGAAGGAGCGCGCGATCGAGCTGCTGCGGCAGGTCGAGATGCCCAACCCGGAGCAGTCGTTCAACAAGTACCCGCATCAGCTGTCCGGCGGTCAGCGCCAGCGTGCCATGATCGCGCAGTCGATCTCCTGCGACCCGGTGCTGCTCATCGCCGACGAGCCCACCACCGCGCTCGACGTCACCGTGCAGGCCGAGATCCTCGACCTGATGCGCAACCTGCACAAGCGCCTCGACAGTGCCATCCTGCTGATCACGCATGACATGGGCGTCGTTGCCGACCTCGCCGACCGCATCATGGTGATGCGCAACGGCAAGGTCGTCGAGACCGGCACGGTGAGCGAAGTCTTCAGCGCACCGAAGCACGAGTACACGAAGCAGCTCCTCGCAGCGGTGCCGAACCTGGGCGTCAGCGAGCAGCGGCTGCTCGATCAGGCCAGCGCCGCGCAGCCCGTGCTCTCGCTCAAGGACGTCGCGATCGAGTACCCGAAGCGCGGACGCATCCCCGCCTTCCGTGCTGCGGAAGGGGTGACCCTCGACATCTTCCCCGGCGAGATCCTCGGGCTGGTGGGGGAGTCGGGGTCCGGCAAGACCACCATCGGCCGCGCCGCAGTCGGTCTGCTTCCGATCGCGGATGGCACACTGATCTGCGCCGGCCACGACATCTCCAAGGCCTCCGACAAGGACCTGCGGCCCATCCGGCGCAAGACCGGCATCGTCTTCCAGGACCCCGCCTCTTCGCTGAACCCCCGCATGCCGATCGGCCAGAGCATCGGCGAGCCGCTGCTGCTCGCCGGTGAGGCGAAGGGCACGGATCTCGACCGGCGCGTCGAGACCCTGCTCGACCAGGTCGAGCTGCCGCGCAGCTACCGGAACCGCTACCCGCACGAGCTCTCCGGCGGTCAGCGGCAGCGGGTCGGCATCGCCAGGGCGCTCGCCCTCGGCCCCGACCTGCTCGTGGCCGACGAGCCGACCAGCGCGCTCGACGTGTCCGTGCAGGCCAGGTTCCTCGATCTGCTGCAGGAGCTGCAGCACCAGCTGAACTTCGCGTGCCTGTTCATCAGCCACGACCTCGCCGTCGTCGACCTCCTCGCGCACCGGATCGCGGTGATGCACCGCGGCAGGATCGTGGAGCAGGGGCCGCGGGACGAGATCCTCCGCAGCCCCAAGGAGGCGTACACGCAGCGCCTGATCGCCGCTGTGCCGGTGCCTGATCCGGAACGGCAGCGGGAGCGCCGCGAGCAGCGCGCCCGCTGAGACTCCACGCAGCGCACCGCGATGGCGCCGGAAGCCGGTTCGGCGGTGCTCCGGTACGATTGGGAACGCGGCTGCCGTCTGCGCCGCCATTCTCTTCAATTCCCCGAGGTTCTCTTTCATGGCTTCTGCCGTCCGCACCGACCTGCGCAACGTGGCGATCGTCGCCCACGTCGACCACGGCAAGACGACCCTCGTCGACGCCATGCTGCGCCAGACCAACTCCTTCGGAGACCACGCGCACGTCGAGGACCGCGCCATGGACTCCAACGACCTGGAGCGTGAGAAGGGGATCACGATCCTCGCCAAGAACACGGCGATCAGCTACGCCGGCGCCCACGCGACCGACGGACCCGTGACGATCAACGTCATCGACACCCCGGGCCACGCCGACTTCGGCGGCGAGGTCGAGCGCGGTCTCAGCATGGTCGACGGCGTGGTGCTCCTCGTCGACGCCAGCGAGGGCCCGCTGCCGCAGACCCGATTCGTGCTGCGCAAAGCGCTCGAGGCGAAGCTTCCCGTGATCCTGCTGGTGAACAAGACCGATCGCCCGGACGCCCGGATCGACGAGGTGGTCTCCGAGAGCCAGGACCTCCTCATCGGGCTCGCCAGCGACCTGTCGGACGACGTGCCGGACCTGGACCTCGACGCGGTGCTCGACGTGCCGGTGGTCTACGCCTCCGGCCGGAACGGGGCCGCGAGCCTCACCAAGCCCGCCAACGGCAGCATGCCCGACAACGACGACCTGGAGCCGCTGTTCGGGGCGATCCTCGAGCACATCCCGGCGCCTCGCTACGACGACGAGCATCCCCTGCAGGCGCACGTCACGAACCTCGACGCGTCGCCGTTCCTCGGCCGCATCGCGCTGCTGCGCGTCTTCTCCGGCAGCCTGCGCAAGGGCCAGACCGTCGCGTGGGTGAAGCACGACGGCTCGGTGTCGAACGTGCGGATCACCGAGCTGCTGAAGACCCGCGCCCTCGAGCGCTACCCGGCGGAGGAGGCCCACGCCGGCGACATCGTCGCGGTCGCCGGCATCCCGGAGATCACCATCGGCGAGACCATCGCCGACCCGGATGACGTGCGGCCGCTCCCCGCGATCACGGTCGACGAGCCGGCGATCTCCATGACGATCGGCACCAACACGTCGCCGCTCGTCGGCAAGGTGAAGGGCCACAAGCTCACCGCCCGCATGGTCAAGGACCGTCTCGACCGTGAGCTGATCGGCAACGTGTCCATCCGCGTCGTCGACATCGGACGGCCGGACGCCTGGGAGGTGCAGGGCCGCGGCGAGCTCGCACTCGCGATCCTGGTGGAGAACATGCGCCGCGAGGGCTTCGAGCTCACCGTGGGCAAACCGCAGGTGGTCACCAGACGGGTGGACGGCAAGCTCCAGGAGCCGTTCGAGCACCTCACCATCGACGCTCCCGAGGAGTACCTCGGCGCCATCACCCAGCTGATGGCCGCCCGCAAGGGCCGCATGGACAACATGGCGAACCACGGCACCGGCTGGGTGCGGATGGAGTTCATCGTCCCTTCCCGCGGTCTGATCGGCTTCCGAACCGAGTTCCTCACCATCACCCGCGGAACCGGCATCGCGAACGCCATCTCGCACGGCTACGGCGACTGGGCCGGCACCATCACGACGCGCACCAACGGCTCGATCGTCGCCGACCGCGCCGGTGTCGTCACCCCGTTCGCCATCGTGAACCTGCAGGAGCGGATGACCTTCTTCGTGAACCCGACCGAGGAGGTCTACGAGGGCATGGTGATCGGCGAGAACTCCCGCGCCGACGACATGGACGTGAACATCACCAAGGAGAAGAAGCTCACCAACATGCGCTCCTCCACCGCCGACACGTTCGAGTCGATGACCCCGTCGAAGCAGCTGTCGCTCGAGGAGTGCCTCGAGTTCGCCCGCGAGGACGAATGCGTCGAGGTCACCCCGGAGGTCGTCCGCATCCGCAAGGTGGAGCTCGACCAGACCGCCCGGGCCCGCGCGACGTCGCGGCTGAAGAAGCAGGACGCCTGATGCGCCGCGCTGCGACCCGGGTCATCGTGGTGGCGCTCGCCTCGGCGCTGACGCTCACCGGCTGCACCGGCACGCCGCTCGACAACGTGATCGAGGGCCTCGTCGGCGAAGGCGCCGAACAGCTGCAGGGCGGGGTCGAGGGGCTCGTCGAGGACGCGCTCGGCGGAACCGCCATCACCAGCGACGGACAGCTGCCGGAGGGCTTCCCGGCCGATGCGGTGCCGGTGACCGGCACGGTGCTCGGAGGTGGCAGCGGCCCGAACGGCACCGGCTGGGTGGCGCGCACCGAGCTCGCCTCCGCGGCGGAGTTCGAGCAGGCGAAGGCGGCCCTGGAGGGCGCCGGGTTCACCGCATCCGCCGTCAACTCGGACGCGAACAGCGGCTTCGGCACCTTCACCTCCGCCGACCACACCGTCGTGCTGGTGGTTGCGACCGAGTCCGGACAGGCCACCGCCACGTACGTCGTCACCCCGTCCTGACCGCGGAGCCATCACGATGACCGGGCCGGAGCGGGTGCTGTTCGTGCACGCCCATCCCGACGACGAGTCCATCGCCACCGGCGGCACCATCGCCACCCTGGTGGACCGTGGCGCCGCCGTGACGGTGCTCACCTGCACCCGCGGGGAGCGGGGCGAGGTCATCCCGCCCGAGCTCGCGCACTTCGAGGGCTCACCCGATCTCGTGGCCATCCGTGAGGACGAGCTGCGCGGCGCCCTCCGCGAGCTCGGTGTCTCCGATTCCCGCTTCCTCGGCGCTCTCGATGCCCGCCGTCCGGGCCTGCCGGAGCGGATGTACCTGGACAGCGGGATGCGCTGGGGCGCCGACGGACCGGAGCCGGTGTCCGATCCGCACCCGGAGTCACTCTGCGCGGCCGACCTCGGCGAGGTGGCGGCCGACATCGCAGCGGTGATCCTCGATGTCGATCCCGACGTCGTGGTCAGCTACGACGAGCGCGGCGGTTACGGACACCCCGACCACATCCGGGTGCACCAGGCGGCACGCCGCGCGGCCGAGGTGCTGCGCGTGCCCTTCTACGCCGTGCTGCCGGCCGAGTCGGAGCTCGAACCGACCACGAGCGTGGACGTGCGGCCGGTGCTCGAACGAAAGCGCAGAGCCCTCGCCGCACACCGCACGCAGGTGGTGGTCGACCGCGACTCCTTCCAGCTGTCGAACGGTGAGTGGCATCCCATCGACACGACGGAGTCGTTCCGCAGGCTGCGGCTGCAGACGCCGGACGAGCAGCCCTCCGTGGTGTCCATGGTCGTCGCGGGGGTTCTCGCGCTCGCACTCGGCGCCGCACTCGGCGTCCTCGGCACCACCGGTCACCAGTACGTGCCGCCGATCGGCATCCTGCTGAGCCTCACCGCGGTGGCCGGACTGATCGTCGGTCTGCGGCTGATCTTCGACGGACGAACCGTTCCGCTCGCCGCCGCGCTCGGGGTGATCGGCGCGGAGGCGGCGCTCGCCATGCCCGGGATGGGCGGGTCCGTGCTCATCCCCTCGAACGGGATCGGATACGCCTGGACGTTGGGTCCGGTGCTGATCGCCGTCGTCGCCTTGGGGTGGCCTCGGATCGAACGCCGAGGAAGGCGTCGGTAGACTTCCAGCGTGACCTACGTCATTGCCCTCCCTTGCGTCGACCTGAAAGATCGCGCCTGCATCGATGAGTGTCCGGTGGACTGCATCTATGAAGGCGACCGGATGCTCTACATCCAGCCCGACGAATGCGTCGACTGCGGCGCCTGCGAACCGGTGTGCCCGGTGGAGGCCATCTACTACGAGGACGACCTGCCCGAGCAGTGGGCGGACTACTACAAGGCCAACGTCGAGTTCTTCGACGACATCGGCTCTCCAGGAGGCGCGGCCAAGGTCGGCGTGATCCACAAGGACCACCCGGTCGTCGCGGCTCTGCCGCCGCAGGCTGCGAACGCGTAGCGCCTGGTGACCCAGCGCGACCTCGGGCTGTCGCTTCCCGGCTTCCCCTGGGATTCCCTCGCCCCGCACGCTGCGACCGCACGGAGGCATCCATCGGGGCTGGTCGACCTGTCCGTCGGCTCGCCGGTCGATACGACCCCGGAGCTCGTCCGGGCGGCGATCCGCGACGCCTCGGACGCGCACGCCTACCCCCTGACGGCCGGCTCCACCGCCCTGCGGGATGCGATCGCCGCATGGTACGCCCGCCGCCGCGGTGTGACGGGTCTCGGCCGGGAGCACGTGCTGCCGTCGATCGGGTCGAAGGAACTCATCGCGTGGACCCCGCTGATGCTGGGGCTGGGGCCAGGTGACGTGGTGGTGCAGCCGAGCCTCGCCTATCCGACCTATGCGATCGCAGCTGCCCTGGCCCGGGCGGAGTCGGTCGCCGAGGACGATCCGGACGCGTGGCCGGACAACGCGCGCCTGATCTGGCTCAACAGCCCGGGCAACCCGGATGGGCGAGTGCTCGACGCAGGTCTCCTCGCCGCAGCCGTGTCGCGGGCCCGGGAACTCGGCGCGGTGATCGCGAACGACGAGTGCTACGCAGAGCTCAACTGGGCGGGGGATGAGCCGACCGCCTGCATCCTCGCCCCGGAGGTCACCGGCGGTGACCTCACCGGGGTGCTCTCCGTCTATTCGCTGAGCAAGCAGTCGAACCTCGCGGGCTACCGAGCCGGATTCGCAGCCGGCGACCCGGCGATCGTCGCGGCGCTCCTCGCGGTGCGGAAGCACGCCGGGCTGCTGCCGCCAGCGCCGGTGCAGGCCGCCATGGCGGTGGCGCTCGGCGACGACGAGCATGTGGCGGCGCAGCGGGTGGTGTACCGGTCAAGGCGGGAGCGCCTCGCCGCTGCGCTCACCCGGGCGGGGTTCCGGATCGATGAGAGCACCGCCGGGCTGTACCTGTGGGCGACCCGTGGCCAGGAGGCCTGGGCAACGGTCGCGGCACTCGCCGAGCTGGGCATTCTGGTGGCGCCCGGGACGTTCTACGGCGACGCCGGCGCCGGCCACGTGCGTGTGGCGCTCACCGCATCCGACGCGGCCATCGATGAGGCCGTCGAGCGCCTGGCGCACCTCGGTCTCTGAGCGACCGCGGCGATCCGAGGCGAATCGGACCGTCCTGCGCTTTGCCCATAGGCTGTCAGTGGCGTGTGCCCGTGCCGTCAGACCCTTCGCTTCGACAAGCTCAGATCCTTCGACAGGCTCAGGGACCGCGAACCGGGCACGCCGCTCGAACCACGACGGCAGCACGAATCAGGAGACTCCGTGAGCGACGACCCGCAGAAGGCCACCCTCGCGTACCCCGGCGGAACTGCCGAATTCCCGATCCTCCCCGGCGTCGACGGCGCCGCGAGCATCGATGTCTCGACGCTCACGAAACAGACCGGTCTCACCGCGCTCGACTACGGGTTCGTCAACACGGCGGCCACGCGCAGCGCGGTCACCTACATCGATGGTGACGCCGGCATCCTGCGCTACCGCGGGTATTCGATCGAGGATGTCGCGGCGCACTCCACCTACCTCGAGGTCGCCTGGCTGCTGATCTACGGCGAGCTGCCGACCCCGGCCCAGCTGAGCGCGTTCGAGGAGCGGATCCGCCGGCACACCCTTCTGCACGAGGACCTGCGACGGTTCTTTGACGCCCTCCCGCACACGGCGCACCCCATGTCGGTGCTCTCGAGCGCCGTCTCGGCGCTGTCCACGTTCTACGAAGGCTCGCTCAGCGTCCGGGATCCCGAGCAGATCGAGATCTCCACCATCCGCCTCCTCGCGAAGCTTCCCGTCATCGCGGCGTATGCGCACAAGAAGAGCCTCGGCCAGGCGTTCCTCTACCCGGACAACTCGCTGAACTTCGTCGACAACTTCCTGAAGCTCAACTTCGGCACCATGGCAGAGGAGTACCAGGTCAACCCGGTCCTCTCGAAGGCGCTCGACCGGCTGCTGATCCTGCACGAGGACCACGAGCAGAACGCCTCCACGTCCACAGTGCGCCTGGTCGGCTCCACCGAGGCCAACATGTTCGCGTCGATCTCCGCCGGCATCAACGCCCTCTACGGGCCGCTGCACGGCGGCGCGAACGAGGCGGTGCTCAAGATGCTCGCCGACATCCGCGACTCGGGCGAGAGTGTGGAGCAGTTCATCGAGCGGGTGAAGAACAAGGAGCAGGGCGTCAAGCTCATGGGCTTCGGTCACCGGGTGTACAAGAACTTCGACCCGCGGGCGAAGCTCGTGAAGGAGAGCGCCGACGAGGTGCTCGACGCCCTCGGTGTGAACGACCCGCTGCTCGACATCGCGAAGCAGCTCGAGGAGGTCGCGCTCGCCGACGACTATTTCGTTGAGCGGCGCCTGTATCCGAACGTGGACTTCTACACCGGCGTGATCTACAAGGCGATGGGCTTCCCGACCCGGATGTTCACCGTGCTGTTCGCCATCGGCCGGCTGCCCGGCTGGATCGCGCACTGGCGCGAGATGAACACCGACAAGTCCACGAAGATCGGCCGTCCGCAGCAGCTCTACGTCGGCGCCCCGGCCCGGGAGTGGCCGAACCGCGAGGCGTGAGAAATGCCCGGTCCCTTCGGCGAGCTCGGGGACCGGAGCAGCGCCTACGCGTGGAGGGCGGCGTTGAGCTGGATGCCCGTGCCGGTGCGCGGGAGCACCTCGACGGCGCCCGTGAGCGAGTTGCGGCGGAACAGCAGCCCCGGGACGCCGCTCAGCTCAGATGCCTTGAGCACCACCGGCTCCTTGTCCGGCTCCAGCACCATCACCTTCGTGCCTGCGGTGACGTAGAGGCCGGCTTCGACCACGCTGTCGTCGCCGATCGAGATGCCGATGCCGGAGTTCGCGCCGAGCAGCGCGCGGGCGCCGATCTGCACGCGATGGGTTCCGCCGCCGGAGAGCGTGCCCATGATGGATGCGCCGCCGCCGATGTCGGTGCCCGCGCCGACCACGACACCCTGCGAGATCCGGCCCTCCACCATCGAGCTGCCGAGCGTGCCGGCGTTGAAGTTCACGAACCCTTCGTGCATGACCGTCGTGCCGGGGGAGAGGTGGGCGCCGAGCCGCACACGGGACGCGTCCGCGATCCGCACCCGGTCGGGCGTGACGTAGTCGACGAGCCGGGGGAACTTGTCGATGCCCAGCACCGAGATGCCGTGCCGCTGCAGCTTCGGGCGCAACCGGGTGAAGTCCTCCGGGTGCATCGGCCCCGCGGTCGTCCAGGCGACGATCGGCAGGTGCCCGAAGATCCCGTCGAGGTTGAGCCCGTTCGGCTGCACCAGCAGGTGGCTCAGCAGATGCAGGCGCAGATAGGCATCCGGTGTGGACGCCGGCGGGGCGTCCAGGTCGATGGAGACGGTGACGAAGTCGACACGCACGTTCCGGCGCGGGTCCGGCTGGGCCAGCTCCTCGAGCTCGGCCGGGGCGATGTACGGATCGACGCCCTCCGGGACCGGACCCAGCTTCGGGGCGGCGAAGTACGTGTCGAGGACCGTCCCGTCATCCGCGACGGTCGCCAAGCCATAGCCCCACGCGAAGCGGGTCGTGTCCTCGTTCATCGGCTCCAGCGTACCGGCCGGGAGACCGGCGGAACCGTGCCGCCTAGACTGGGCGGGTGCCGGTTGCCGACCCGACCCTGCCCGTTCTCGACACCACCGCCTCCGTCGTGGAGCTCACCCGACAGCTGTGCGACCTGGAGTCCGTCTCTGGCAACGAGGCCGCGATCGCGGATGCCATCCAGGCCGCGCTCGCAACGGCATCCCACCTCGAGGTGATCCGCGACGGCGACGCGGTCGTCGCCCGCACGAACCTGGGCCGTGAGCACCGGGTGGTCCTCGCGGGGCACATCGACACCGTGCCGGTGAACGAGAACCTCCCCACCCGATTCGAGACCGAGGACGGCGTCGAATACCTGTGGGGACGCGGCACCGTCGACATGAAGGCGGGTGTCGCCGTCGCGCTGAAGCTCGCCGTTGAGCTCGCCGACCCGCGGATCGACGTGACGTGGATCTGGTACGACCACGAGGAGGTCTCCGCGGACCTCAACGGCCTCGGCCGGCTCGCCCGCAACCACCCAGAGCTGCTCACCGGCGACTTCGCGATCCTGATGGAACCGACCGGCGCTGACATCGAGGGCGGATGCAACGGCAACCTGCGGGCCGAGATCCGCACGTTCGGGCTGCGGGCACACTCAGCGCGGGCATGGGTCGGCGAGAACGCGATCCACGCCGCAGCGCCCATCCTCGCCACCCTCGCCGCATACCGGCCGCAGGAGGTCGAGGTCGACGGACTGGTCTACCGCGAGGGTCTGAACGCGGTCGGGATCGCCGGCGGCATCGCCGGCAACGTCATCCCCGACGAGTGCATGGTGCACGTCAACTACCGCTTCGCCCCCAGCCGCAGCACCGATGAGGCGGTGGCACACATCTCCGAGCTGTTCGACGGATACGACATCCGCATCGTCGACCTCGCAGACGGTGCCCGGCCGGGCCTCGACGCCCGGTTCGCGCAGGAGTTCGTCGCGAGCGTCGGCGGGACGGCGAAGCCGAAGTACGGCTGGACCGACGTCGCGCGGTTCTCCGCACTCGGCATCCCGGCGGTCAATTACGGCCCGGGCGATCCGCTGAAGGCGCACGCCGACGACGAACGGGTGCCGGTCTCGCAGATCGAGTCCTGCGAGCGCGGGCTGCGCGCGTGGCTGAGCGCCCGCTGACCCACCGGCGGCTGAGCCGAGTGCGCGCCCGCGCCGGGACGCTCTACGTGCTCACCCCGTGGTGGGGCAAAGTGCTGGCCGTCTTCGCCGTCTCCCGGATCGTCAGCACCGCCGTGCTGCTGTCGTTCGCTGCCCGGCAGCCGGCGAACGCCTGGACCGGACCGTCGCCGGGCTACTTCGACTTCGCGAAGCTCTGGGACGGGCACTGGTACTTCATCATCGCCGTCTCCGGCTACCCCAGCGAGCTGCCGCTCACGGATGACGGGCACGTGGCGGAGAACGCGTGGGCGTTCATGCCGGCCTACCCGTCGCTGGTGCGGGCGTTGATGACCCTGACCGGCGCGCCGTTCGCAGGTGTGGCCGTGGTCGTCTCGGTGCTGTTCGCGGCTGCGGCGGCGCTGCTCCTCTACCGGCTGATGAACCTGGTGCTGCCGTCCAGCACGGCCCTGTTCTCCGTGGTGCTGTTCTGCTTCTCGCCCCTGTCGCCGCTGTACCAGGTGGCGTATGCGGAGTCCATGCACACCTTCCTGCTCACCGCGGCGCTCGCCCTGCTGCTGCAGCGCCGGTACTGGATGCTGCTGCCGGTCCTCGCCCTCGCATCGCTGACCCGGCCGTCCGGTCTCGCGTTCGCGCTGACGATGGTGCTGCACGTGGCCTACCGGTGGTGGACGCGACGGGAGGACCCGTTCCCGGCTCGGGAGCGAGTGGCCGCATCCGTCGCAGCCGTGTTCAGCGGGCTGACGGGGCTCGCATGGCTGCTCATCGCCTGGGCGATCACCGGGTCCCTCACCGCATACACCGACACCGAGCTCGCCTGGCGCGCGCCCTACATCGGATACACGCACCTGATCCCGTTCACGCCGTGGGTGCAGGGCGCCAACTGGTGGCTGGGGGAGCCGACCGGAGCGATCCTGCTCGCGATCGCGGTCGCAGCATTCGCCGCTCTGATGTTCACGCCATGGGTGCGCCGGCTCGGGGTCGACCTGCGGCTCTGGGTGGCGAGCTACGTGCTCTACCTGCTCGCCGTGTTCTTCCCCCAGTCCAGCACCCCGCGGCTGCTGCTGCCGACCTTCCCGCTGTTCGGCGCGATCGCGCAGCCGACGGCTCCCGTGTACCGGGTGGCGGTCGTGCTGCTGTTCATCCTCGGTCAGATCGGGTGGGTGCACATCGCCTGGTGGGCAGACGGCGTCGACTGGACCCCGCCGTGAGCGTTCGTGCAGCCGGCCCGCGAGGGTGGATCGGACACCGCCGTTTCGGGTTTGGGCCGGTCGTACGAGATAATGGACTCAGTACCGTGGAAAGGGGACTGATCGATGGCAGCCATGAAGCCGAGGACCGGTGACGGACCGATGGAGGCTGTGAAGGAAGGTCGCCTCATCATCGTCCGCGTGCCGCTCGAGGGCGGCGGACGTCTGGTCGTGTCGGTGAATGATGCCGAGGCCAAGGAGCTGCACGACGCCCTCGCCGGCGTCGTGAGCGCGAACTGACCCCAGAGTCGTTCTGTCGGGCCCGAGCAGTCGGGCCGGAATGCGTCCGCGCCTAGTTCAGCCGGGTCAGCTGGAGCAGGCCGTCGCCGGCGGGTGAGATGGCGCTCACCACCGCCGGCGAGCCGGCGATCTCCCGCAGCAGTGCCCGGATGCTCTGTGCCGTGTCATCCCGCGACGTCGGGTCGGCGACCCGACCGCGCCACAGCGCACGGGCCACCAGCACCGTCCCGCCCACCCGGGCGAGCCGCAGACCGTGCTCCACATACTCGATCACCGCGTGCGGGTCCCCGTCGATGAAGACGATGTCGTAGCTCTCGTCGTTCATGCGGGGGAGCACCTCGAGCGCGTTGCCGGTGATGAGCCGCACCCGGCTCGGCGAGATGCCGGCCTCGGCGAACGACCTGCGCGCCGAATGCTGGTAGTCCACCTCCGTGTCGATGGAGGTGAGGGTCGCCCGCGGGGCGCCCTTCAGCAGCCACAAGCCGCTCACGCCGAGCCCGGTGCCGATCTCCACGATCTGCCGTGCGTTCGAGGCCGCGGCGAGCACGGCGAGCTGCGACCCGATCGCGGGCGAGACGGCTTCGACGCCGTGCTCGAGGGAGTGCAGCCGTGCTGCGACGAGTGGCTCGGTCTCCATCGGGAAGTCCTCCGCGAACTTCCAGCCGAGCTCTAGGTCTGACAAGTGTTCTCCCGGACGGTGTTCGCTGCGAGGTGACCCTGGCGGGTTATCCTGAGCGGGTGTTTGGGCTGACCTTCGAAAAACTGCTGGTGATCGGGATCATCGCCGTTTTTCTCCTCGGCCCTGAGCGCTTGCCATATTACGCGGCGCAGTTCGGGAGATTCGTGCGCTCGGCGCGCGACATGGCGAACGGCGCCCGGGATCGCCTCCGCGAGGAGATGGGACCCGAGTTCGACGAGGTCGATTGGAAGAAGCTCGACCCTCGACAGTACGACCCGCGGCGGATCATCCGTGAGGCGCTGCTGGAGGACGAGGAGCCACCCGCGCCCGCGGTCGTGGTGAAACCGCCCCGGCAGTCGGCGTACGCGCAGCGGAAGCAGAAGGTCGTGGCCGCCGAGCCGGCCCCGTTCGACTCCGAAGCGACCTAGGGCTCAGCGCCCCCACTTACGTGACGGCGAGCCCGAGGGGCTTGCCGGCGAGACCGCGGGTGCGGCCGGCGAGCTGCTCCGCCACTGCGGTGAGCGCCACGGCCGCCGGATCCGCCGGGTCGGAGAGCACGATCGGCACCCCGATGTCCCCGCCGACCCGCAGCGGCACGCTGATCGGCACGGACGCCAGCAGGGGCACCCCGAGGCGTCCCGCCACCTCAGCGCCGCCGCCGGAGCCGAAGAGGTCGAGCACCGACCCGTCCGGCTGGGCGAGGCCGGCCATGTTCTCGATCACGCCGGACACCGTCTGACCCGTCTGCCGGGCGGCGAGCCCGGATCGCTCCGCGACATCCGCCGCGGCGATCTGCGGCGTGGTGACCACCAGCACCTCCGCGTGCGGCAGCAGCTGGCCCACCGAGATCGCCACGTCCCCGGTGCCTGGTGGCAGGTCCAGCAGCAGCACGTCGAGGTCGCCGAACCATACGTCGGTGAGGAACTGCTGCACCGTCCGGTGCAGCATCGGCCCCCGCCACGACACCGCCTGGGGTCTCCGTTTGCCCGCCTGCCCTGAGCCCGTCGCCTGTCCTGAGCCCCGTCCAGGGGAAGGGTCGTCGGAGGGCTCCAGGAACATGCCGATCGAGATCGCCTTCACCCCGTGGGCGACCGGCGGCAGGATCATGTCGTTCACCCGGGTCGGCACCGCGTCCTCGACGCCGAGCAGACCCGGAATGGAGAAGCCGAACACATCGACGTCGACGAGCCCGACCGCAAGGCCGCGCGCCGCGAGGGCGACCGCGAGGTTCGCGGTGACGGTGGACTTGCCGACACCGCCCTTGCCGCTGGTGACGGCGAACACCTTGGTGAGGCTGTCGGGCCCGAACTGGATGCCGCGGGGCCGTCCGGCGCGCAGCCGCTCGGTGAGGGCGTTCCGCTGCTGTGCGGTCATCACCGAGACCCGCACCTCCACGTCGTCCACTCCGGCGACCGAGGCCGCGGCATTCCGCACGTCCCGCTCGATCGCGTGCGCGGCGGGGCATCCCACGATCGTCAGCCGCACGTCCACTGTGGCGCGCCTGGCGTCGACCCGGACACCGCTGATCATGTCGAGCTCGGTCACCGGTCGACGGATCTCGGGGTCGAGCACGCCGTGAAGGGCGCGCAGCACTCCGTCGGCCAGCACCGCATCCGCCTCATCGGCGCCGGAGACGTCGGCGGGGAAGCGTTCGGGCTGAGGGTCAGCCACCCGCAGGCTCTTCCTTCTTCTCGCGGTCGAGCTCTTCGAGCAGGTTGCGCAGCTCCGCACGGATGAACTCACGGGTCGCGATGTCGCGCATCGCAAGCCGCAGCGCCACCACCTCCCGCGCCAGATACTCGGTGTCGGCGAGGTTCCGCTCGGCCCGCTGCCGGTCCTGCTCGATCTGCACCCGGTCGCGGTCGTCCTGCCGGTTCTGGGCGAGCAGGATCATCGGTGCGGCGTACGACGCCTGCAGCGACAGGATGAGGGTCAGCAGCGTGTAGTTCAGCGCCCGCGGGTCGAATTGCGCCTCCGGCGGCGCCCACGTGTTGTACGACAGCCAGACCATGACGAACACGGTCATCCCCAGGAGGAACCACGGTGTGCCCATCGCGCGGGCGAAGGATTCGGAGAACTGCCCCAGGCGGTCGCCCTGGCGGGCGCGGGGAGCGGGCGGCGGCGTTCGGCGGGGTGCCGACTCGACTGCGATTCGTTCAGCGCGGGCCACGTGGGATCCTCCTTCCTGGCCGGTTCGGTCGTACGGGGATGGTGCCGGTGGAGGCGCTCTCGAGGATGCGCCGGTCCTCCTCGGCGTCGTGACTTCGCCAGTCGGCGGGCAGCAGGTAGTCGAGCACATCATCGATCGTCACCACGCCCACCAGCCGGTGGTTCTCGTCGACCACCGGCACCGAGACGAGGTTGTAGCTGGCGAGGATTCGTGCCACCTCGGCGGCGCTGGAGTCGGCGCGCACGGGCTCGAGGCCCTCGTCGAGCAGCGTCCCGAGGCGTTCCATCGGCGGATAGCGGAGCATCCGCTGGAAATGGACCATGCCGAGGAACCGGCCGGTCGGCGGCTCGTACGGCGGCAGGGTGACGCACACGGCGGCGCCCAGGGCCGGGGCGAGCTCGTGCCGGCGGATGAGGGCGAGACCCTCGGCGACGGTCGCGTCGGGGGAGACGATGATCGGCTCCGGCGTCATCAGCCCACCGGCCGACTCGGGTTCGTAGCTCAGCAGCAGGCGCACGTCCTGCGCCTCCTCCGGCTCCATCAGGTCGAGCAACGCCTCGCCGCGCTCGTCACTGAGCTGCGCGATCAGGTCGGCGGCGTCGTCCGGTTCCATCTGGTCGAGCACGTCCGCGGCGCGGGTGTCCTCCAGGTGGCTGAGGATCTCCACCTGCTCCTTCTCCGGCATCTCCTCGAGCGCGTCGGCGAGCCGGTCATCCGGAAGCTCCTCGGCGACCTCGTAGCGACGCTCCTCCGGAAGGTCGAGAAGGGTGGAGGCGAGGTCTGCGGGCAGCAGGTCGCTGTAGGTGGCGATGAGCTGTTCGGCGCTCTGCGGTTCGCCCTTCGTGGTCTTCTCGCGGACGTCCTCCCAGCGGGCGGTGATCGTCGCCCCCTTCGCGAACGGCGAGGGGGAGGTGCGGGGGCGGCGGAGGAACAGCTGGCTGATCGCCCACTCGCCAGGCGACTCCTGCTCGAGGGCGACATCCTCGATCGTCGCCTCACCGGAGCGGTCGCGGAGCACGACCTTGCGGCCGAGGAACTCGGCGAGCACGCGGACCTCGCCGCCGCGCTGCTCGAAGCGGCGGAGGTTGATCTCGCCGTTCATGATGATCTGCGCTGAGCCGATGCTGGTGACTCGGCCGATGCTGAGGAACACGCGCCGCTTGCCGGGCACCTCGACGATGAGGCCGACCACACGCGGGGGCCGGGTTCTGCGGTACACGACGAGCACGTCGCGGACCCGTCCGACCCGGTCGCCGACCGGATCGAACACGGGGCATCCCGCCAGACTGGCGGCGAAAACGCGTGCGGCACTCACGGTAGAAGGGTAGTGGGTTCATGAGAAGGGTCGGTGTGAGCCGTGCCACAATGACGGCATGAGCAACGCCAACCCCTTCGGTCGTCGGACGGTCGCGCAGCCCAAACTGCCGCGAGGTGAGGTCGTCGGCACGTATGACACCTATAAGGAGGCGCAGAGCGTCGTCGACCGGCTTGCGAAGGCGGAGTTCGAGGTCAGCAAGGTCTCGATCGTCGGCAACGACCTGAAGACGGTGGAGCGGGTGACCGGCCGGCTGACCTACGGGCGGGCGGCGCTCGCCGGGGCCGCCAGCGGTGCGTGGTTCGGCGTGTTCTTCGGCCTGCTCATCCTGCTCGTCTACCCGGTGACGAATCTCGCCTTCTTCGGCGCGGCCGCGCTCATCGGCGCCGGCTTCGGGATGCTGTTCAGCCTGATCGCGTACGCCATCAACCGGCGCACCCACGACTTCACGTCGATGACGCAGGTGCTGGCGTCGAACTACCAGGTGATCGTCGATCCGAACCTCGCCGACAATGCCCGCGACGTGCTGGCCCGCCCGGAGAACGTGGAGTCGTAGCGCGCTGAATCCGGCCCGGTTCGGCGCATCCGGGCCGCCGCGGCGGGCCACTTCCGCCGATTCGGGCCGGTTCCGGCGAGTGCCTGTCGTGGCTCAGCGAGCGAGCCAGGCCTCCACGTCGTCGGCCGTGCGCGGGATGCCGATGGAGAGGTTCTCAGCGCCGGACTCGGTCACCACGATGTTGTCCTCGATCCGCACGCCGATGCCGCGGTACTCCTCGGGCACCGTCAGGTCGTCGGGCTGGAAGTAGAGCCCCGGCTCGATCGTGAACACCATGCCCGGCTCCAGGATGCCGTCGAGGTAGAGGTCCCGCCGCGCCTGCGCGCAGTCGTGCACGTCGAGGCCGAGGTGGTGCGAGGTGCCGTGCACCATGTAGCGGCGGTGGTACTGCTGGCCCGGGTCGAGCGACTCCTCGGCCGACACCGGCAAGAAACCCCACTCGGCGGTCTTCTCCGCGATCACCCGCATCGCCTCGGCGTGGATCTGCCGGAACCGGATGCCCGGACGCACGATCGCGAACGCCGCATCCGCCGCCTCCAGCACCGCCTCGTACACCTTGCGCTGCACGGGGGAGAACATGCCGGACACGGGGAGGGTGCGCGTGATGTCCGCCGTGTAGTAGCTGTCGAGCTCGATGCCGGCGTCGATGAGGATCAGGTCGCCGGCGGCCACGAGGCCGTCGTTGCGGGTCCAGTGCAGGATGCACGCGTGCGGGCCGGAGGCGGCGATGGTGTCGTAGCCGACGGTGTTGCCCTCGGCGCGGGCACGGCGGTTGAAGGTGCCTTCGACGAGGCGCTCGCCGCGCGGGTGGGCGGTGATCTCGTCGCGGTCGGCGATCACGTCGTCGAAGCCGAGCTTCGTGGCCGCGACGGCGGCGCGCATCTCACGCAGCTCCCACTCGTCCTTCACCAGCCGCAGCTCGCTCAGGTCGCGGGCGAGGGAGGCGTCGCCCTCGTTCTCGAGCGCCTCGACGTCGGCGGCGAGCAGCCGGCGCCCGTCGATCGAGTCGGTGAGCTCACGGTCCGCCTCGCGAACGACGAGGGTCGTTGCGTCGATTCGCTCGATCACGTCGGCGAAGCGGTCGAGCCGGCGGGTGGGGATGCCGAGCTCCGCAGCGACGGCGGCGAGGGAGGGGCGGGGACCGGTCCAGAACTCGCCGATGTCCGAGTTGGCGTAGAACTCGTCGGAGTCGCGGCCCGCCGCCTCGCGGAAGTACAGGGTCGATTCGTGCCCGTTGGGTGTCGGCTCCATCACCAGCACGCTGCCCGGCACCGACGCGGAACCCCAGCCGGTGAGGTGCGCGAAGGCGGAGTGCGCGCGGTAGGCGTAGTCCGTGTCGTTCGAACGCTGCTTGGCCGGCCCGGCGGGGATGATCAGCCGGGCGCCCGGGTGCAGCTCGGAGATACGGGCGCGGCGGGCGGCGGTGTACGCCGCCACCTCGCGCTCTGCGGGGGTGTGCTCGACGCGCTCCGCCCATCCAGACGAGATGTAGTCCTTGAAGGTGTCGGACACCGGGGTCGTCGAACGGTTCTCAGTCGCGCGCGGGGGCTTCTGCTCGGCCATGCATCCATTGTCCCTCTCGGTCATCGAGCTTGTCGAAATGACCATGCGGGTGAAGTTCGCCTCGCTCGGTCATTCCGCTTCGACACGCTCAGTACAAGCGACCGGCTCAACGAGCGATCACGGTCCCTGGCCCTGTCGAACTGACCCACCGAGGTGCCTACCCGGCAGGCCGGAGCTGGGCGAGCACCGGGCGGTGGTCGCTGCCCTGATCGTCGCGCGACTCGATCACCCGCATCCCGGTGAACTGCCAGTTCGGGGTGGCCATCACGTGGTCGATCGGTGCGCCGAGCAGCGGCGGGAGGAACGTGGGCCAGGTGCCCACCGCGGCGGCGTCGGTGGCGAGCGCCGCATCCCGGCAGTCGCCCAGCTCACCGGCCACCGCGTACGCGTCCATGTGGTCGACGGTGGCGTTGAAGTCGCCGGCGACGATCACGTTCTCGCGCGCGCAGATCCCGGCGAGCCACTCCAGGTCCAGGCGCCACTGCCGCATGTACTCGCGGATGGGGGCGACCGGATGCGCGGCGACGATCATCGGTCCCTCCCCGTCGACGGGCACGGCCACCAGCGACGGCAGCTGGCCGGTGTTGCCGAGGGAGTCGTCGACGCGGTACTCGCCGAGCTCGGCGCTGATGAGGAGGGACGTGCTGCGTGCCTTTGAGACCTCGTCGAAGGCGACGGTGAGCGGCCACATCGGCTTGCCTGCCTCACCGAGCAGCCGCGCGGCTTCCTGCGCGGTCGGCAGGGTCGTCTCGGGAAGCGCCACGACATCCGCCCGGGCGTCCAGAGCGAGGTCCACGATGCCCTCAACGCCGGGCGCGTCGCCGAGCGTGTTCCAGCTCAGGACGGTCAGCTCGGTCTCCGCCTTGGTCTCGAAGCCCTCGCCGCCGAACCCCCGGCTGGACAGCACCGCGGCGTTGCCGGCGGCGAAGAGCAGCAGCAGCAGGGCGAGCGATGCCACCAGGCGACGGGTGAGCGGCGCCAGCAGGGCGAGCAGGGTCAGCGATACGGCCCCGAGGATCGCGATCGCGGCGGCAGCTCCGCGCAGCGACACGATCTGGGCGATCCCGAAGGTGCGCTCCGCGTTGAACAGCTGCGGCCAGAGCGCCAGCATCCCGAGAATCGCTGCCACGACGAGCACGGCGGCGGCGAGGACTCGAGCGATCATCGGCGCGAGCCTACCCCGCTTAGCATCGAGGTATGCCCGGACACATCGACCTGCACACACACAGCAGCGTGTCCGATGGAACCCAGACCCCCACCCAGCTGATCCGGGCAGCGGCCGCGGTGGGGATCGGCACGGTGGCGCTCACCGACCACGACTCCACGGCGGGGTGGCAGGAGGCCGCCGCAGCGGTGCGGGGCACCGGCATGACGCTGGTTCCGGGCATCGAGCTCAGCGCCCAGCTCGACTACGCGTCCGTGCATGTGCTCGGCTACCTGTTCGACCCCGGCGACGCGGATCTCATCTCGGAGACCGCCCGCATCCGCGCCGAGCGGCTGAGCCGGGCGGAGGCGATGGTGCAGCGGATCGCGGCGGACTACGCGCTCGCCTGGGAGGACGTGCTGGCGCAGACCGTTCCAGGGGCGACGGTCGGACGCCCGCACATCGCGGATGCGCTGGTGGCGAAGGGCCACGTGCCGACCCGGAGCGCAGCGTTCGAGAGCATCCTGCACTGGAAGGGCGGGTACTACCGCCCGCACTACGCCCCCGAGCCGGTGGACGCGGTGCGGCTCATCGCTGCGGCCGGCGGGGTGCCGGTGATCGCCCACGCCGGTGCCCGTGGACCCGCTGGGCTGCTGAACGACCGGCGGATGCGGGTGCTCGTCGACGCCGGGCTGTTCGGTCTCGAGGTGTACCACCGCGACAACCCGCCTGCGGCACGGAAGCGCCTGCTCGAGATGGCGATGCGGTTCGGGCTGGCGGTCACCGGATCCAGCGACTACCACGGCGTCGGCAAGGTGAACGCCCTCGCCGAGAACACCACGGAACCCGAGGTGCTGGAGGCGCTCCTCGCTCGCGGGACAGGCTCCGACCCCGTCCACGGCTGATTCCTCCGCGACTCGGCGAAGGGGTGGCGTCAGCCGGCGGCGGGAGCGGAACCCGAGTCGCCGCTCGGGCGACGACGGCGGCGGCGGCGCGGAGCCGCGGTGCCGTCGCCGGCGACCGTCTCGGCCGCACGCTCTGGCGCGGCGGTGGTCGTGCCGGAGCCGCCGGTGGAGCGGGTGCGTGAGCGTGAGCGGGAACGACCGCCGGATCCGCCCGACGAGCCTTCCGAGCGTCCCTCCGGCCGTCCGCTCTCGGTCCTCGGCGGAGCGGCCTGCGCCGTCGAGGCGCGGAGGCGGCCCTTGGTGCCGGCCGGGATGTCGAGGTCGGTGAAGAGGTGGGGTGACGATGAGTACGTCTCCACCGGCTCCGGCTGTCCGAAGTCGAGCGCACGGTTGATGAGCGCCCAGCGGTGCAGGTCGTCCCAGTCGACGAAGGTGACCGCGATGCCGGTCTTGCCGGCGCGGCCGGTGCGGCCGACGCGGTGCAGGTACGCCTTCTCGTCCTCGGGAACGGTGTGGTTGATGACGTGGGTCACGTCGAGCACGTCGATGCCGCGCGCCGCGACATCCGTCGCGATGAGCACGTCCTTCTTGCCCGCCTTGAACGCCGCCATGGCGCGCTCGCGCTGCTCCTGATTGAGGTCGCCGTGCACGGCGGCGGCGTTGAACCCGCGGTCGTTCAGCTCCTCGACCAGCTTCGCGGCGGCGCGCTTGGTGCGCGTGAAGATCACGGTCTTGCCGCGGCCGTCCGCCTGCAGGATGCGGGCGATGACCTCGTCCTTGTCGAGCGAGTGCGCGCGATAGACGAGGTGCTTGATGTTGGACTGCCAGAGTCCCTCGTCCGGGTCGGTTGCACGGATGTGGATGGGGCGGGTCATGAAGCGGCGCGCCAGCGCGACCACCGGGCCGGGCATCGTCGCGGAGAACAGCATCGTGTGCCGCTCCGGCGGGGTCTGCGCGAACAGCTTCTCGACGTCGGGCAGGAAGCCGAGGTCGAGCATCTTGTCGGCCTCGTCGAGCACCATCGTCTCGACGTCCTTGAGGCTCAGCAGGCGCTGACCGGCGAGGTCGAGCAGGCGTCCGGGCGTGCCGACCACGATCTGCGCGCCGTCCTTGAGGTCGGCGACCTGGCCCTCGTAGGCCTTGCCGCCGTAGATGGCGACGAGCTTCGTCGGACGGTTCTTCGCCGCCATGGTGAGGTCCTCGTACACCTGCACGGCGAGCTCGCGGGTGGGAACGACGACGAGCGCCTTCACGCCCGGCTCCGGGTTCTCGCCGAGGCGCTGGATCAGCGGGAGGCCGAAACCGAACGTCTTGCCAGTTCCCGTCTTCGCCTGGCCGATGATGTCCTGACCGCTCAGCGCGAGGGGGATGGTCTGGGTCTGAATGGGGAATGGCTCGAGGATGCCCTTGTCGGCAAGGGCGTCGACCATGTCCTGGTCGATCGAAAGATCGCGAAAAGTCAAAAGTTGCCTGTTCTGAAGAGAAGTCTTAGGGTTCCAGTTTACCCTGCCGGGTTCGCCGCCCCGGCCGGGCGGAAAGAGGCCCTCAGTCGGCCATTCCGCTGTGGCCATACACTTGGCGACGTGGTGAACTGGTTCCGGCGCGCGCGCGAGCGCATCGAGGTTCCAAGACTCACCCCCCGCTCGGAGCAGCGGCCGACCGCACGAGTGGACCTGGCCGAGCTCACCCCGTCGCTCTCGGCCTACCTCGGGCACGCGGCGTATCTGCAGCTGAGCTTCTTCGAGACGCTGAGCCGCGCCACCGCGATCGCGCCGACGCTTGAGGCGAAAGAGGTGCTCGCGAGGGTCGCGGGGCGCGCCCTCGAAAAGCACCGCAAGCTCGTCATCGAACTGGAGCGCCGCGAGCTGGACCCCGTGCAGGCGATGGAGCCCTTCGCGGCCGGTGTGCACGAGTTCCAGCGGGTCACCCGCGGCAACGACTGGTACGAGACGCTCGTCAGCTGCTACGTGACCGCCGGCTTCCTCGACGACTTCTTCGTTCGGCTCGGTGCCGGGCTGAGCGGCGAGGCGGGCGCGCGGGCTGTCGCGATCCTTCGCCAGGATCTCGAGGCCAAGGAGCTCGTCGACCTGGTGCTCGATGCCGTCGGCGCCAATCCGCGGCTGTCCTCCCGGCTTGCGATGTGGGGCCGGCGACTCGTCGGCGACACCATGTTGATCGCCCGCTCAGCCCTGGTGCTCGGATCGGACCACGACACCGAAGAGGCGCGGATCGAGCCGGTGTTCACGGAGCTCATCGCCTCGCACACCCGCCGGATGGACAACCTCGGCCTCACCGCGTAAGACCCCATCGAGGGACATTAGGCGTTGAGGAGGCGGTGCAGGAGGCGCTGGTCGTGCTCGACGCGGCGGCGGGGGAGCAGGAGCGCCAGTGCGACCGACACGACGAGGGCGGCCGCCAGGCTGATCAGCCAGATCCAGCCGCCGTCGAATGTCAGGCCCGCCCACAGCAGGGCGACCCACACGGCAGCGGTGGTCGCCGCCGCGACGGCGGGCAGCAGCAGCGCGCCGTGGTGCTCGCGACCCGGCATCGTGTAGCGCACGATGAATCCGATCCCGGCGCCGATCACGGTGACGAAGAGCAGCTCCATCGCTACGCGACGAAGCCGATGCGGCGGGACTCCTCCGAGCCGATCTCCACGTAGGCCAGCGACGCGACCGGGACGATGTACGCCTTGCCCTTGTCGTCCGAGAGGCGGAGGAAGGTGCTCTTGGAGTCGAGCGCGTCCGCGACGGACTTCTCGATCTCCGCCTGTGCCTGCGACGACTCGAAGCTGATCTCACGGGGGCTGTTGGCGATGCCGATGCGAATGTCCACGAGCCAAGATTACGGCACGCTCAATGCCCGTCCGGGGCCCTGTTCTCTTGCGGCAGAACGGATGGTCGCGCCGGCGCTGTCGGAACCCTCGCCTATCGTGATGGGGTGCAGCGGGGGTTGATCGAGGCGGGGTCCGCCGAGCCGGCGGCTCGGCAGCTCGACGCGTCGCAGCAGGCGGTGCTCGACCTGCCGCTCGATGCCAGCGCATCCGTCCTCGGTGCTCCCGGCACCGGCAAGACCACCACCCTGATCGAGCTGATCGCCCACCGGGTGCTGCACCGCGGACTGTCGCCGGATCAGGTGCTGGTGCTGGCGCCCACCCGGCTGGCGGCGACGCGTCTCCGCGACCGCCTGGCGCTGCGCCTGCGGGTGCCGACCACCGGTCCGCTGGCCCGGACGCCGGCGTCGTTCGCGTTCGCGCTCGCCCGCCGCGCCGCCGTGGAGGCGGGCGCCGAGCCGCCGACGCTCCTGACCGGCGGCAGTCAGGACGCGATCCTGCGGGAGCTGCTCGAGGGACACCTGGTGGACGGCACCGGCCCTGTGTGGCCGGAGCAGCTGGGGGAAGAGGTGCGCTCGCTGCGCACGTTCCGCACCGAGCTGCGGGAGCTGATGATGCGGTCCACCGAGTTCCGCATCGGCCCGGAGCAGCTCCGCGCCGCCGCCGCGGACCACAAGCGACCGGAGTGGGTCGCGGCCGCCGACTTCTTCGACGAGTACCTCGCAGTCGTCGCGAACTCCACCTCGCCGCAGCTCGACCCTGCCGAGCTGATGGCGTTCGCCACCGCCGCGGTCGCGACCGGCGGCCCGGGTGACGAGGTGTCGAGCCTGCGTCTGCTGGTGATCGACGACCTGCAGGAGGCGACCGAGTCGATCCTGCAGCTCATCACCGCGATCGCCGCCCGCGGGGTGCCGGTGATCGCATTCGGTGACCCCGACGTCGCGTCGAACTCGTTCCGCGGGGGCACCGCCGAAGCGATCGGCGCTCTCGCGGGCCGGCTGGAGGATCCCGCCCTGCGGCGGCTGACGCTCGCCACCGTCCACCGCCACGGCGAGCTGCTGCGCGGGCTCGTGTCGAACGTGACCGACCGGATCGGCACGGCGGCCGCCGGGCCGCAGCGCCGTGCGGCCGCACGCCCCGCGCCGGTCGCAGCCGGCGACGCGGATGCGGGCGGCGTCGTTCCGCACGGACGGCGCCCCGAGCCGGTCCTGGTGGTGGAGGCGGCAACTCCCGCACGGCAATACGCGACGCTCGCCCGCGAGTTCCGCGAGCAGCACCTCCTGGGTGGGGTGCCGTGGGGCGAGATGGCCGTCGTCGTGCGCAGCGGCGCACTGGTTCCTGCGATCGCCAAAGCGTTCGCGCTCGCCGAGATCCCGACCCGGACATCCCTCAGCGGCCGGCCCGTGCGGGAGGACCCCGCCGCCCGGGCGCTGCTGTCGCTGCTCGAGGTCGCGCTCGGCCGGGCGGACCTCACACCGGAGCGGGCGGCGGACCTGCTGCTGTCGCCGTTCGGGCGGCTCGACCGGCTGAGTCTCCGGAAGCTCCGGCTCGCGCTCCGGCAGGAGGAGCTCGCCGGCGCCGGCACCCGCTCCAGCGACGCCCTGCTCGTCGAGGCGCTCGACGCGCCCGGGCGCGTCGCCACCATCGACTCGAGATTCGGGCGCGCGGCGGCATCGATGGCCGCCCTCCTCGACCGCGTGCGCGCCGCGGACCGCGACGGCGCCACCATCGAGGAGCTGCTCTGGCTCGTCTGGGAGCGCAGCCGCCTCGCCGAGCCATGGTTCAAGGAGGCCACCGCAGCAGGCGTCACGGCCGCCGAGGCGAACCGAAACCTCGACGGCGTGCTCGCCCTCTTCACCTCGGCCCGCGACTTCGTCGAGCGCAGGCCGGGTGACGACCCGCGCCTGTTCCTCGAGGCCCTGCTCGACGCCGAGGTGCCCGACGACACGCTCACCCCGCGCTCGCACGACGACTCGGTGCTGGTCACCACGCCGTCCGGCGTCGTCGGCAGCGAGTTCGAGGTGGTCGCCGTCGCCGGCCTGCAGGAGGGCGTCTGGCCGAACCTCCGGCTGCGCGGGTCCCTGCTCGGCCCCGGGGCGCTCGTGCGGATCGCGACCGGGCTGTCCGACGCGCCGATCGACGAACGCCGGCAGGTGCTCGACGACGAGCTGCGGATGTTCGCGCTTGCCGTCTCGCGCGCCCGCAACCGCGTGGTGCTCTCCGCCGTCGTCAACGACGACGAGTCCCGGAGCATGTTCCTCTCCCTGGCTCCGGAGGGCGCAGGGATGCTCGACAGCGCCAACGTGCTGCCGCTCTCCCTGCGCGGGCTCACCGGGCGCCTCCGCCGCGAGCTGACCGCCCGGCACGTTCCCGAACCCGCCCGCGCCGCTGCCGCATCCGGCCTCGCCCGCCTCGCCGCGGAGGCGCTGCCGGGCGCCGATCCGGTCGACTGGCACGGCATGCTCCCGCCGTCGAGCGACGATCCGCTCTTCGATCTCGACGACGCCGACGTGCGCGTGCCGGTCTCGCCGTCGAAGCTCGAGCGGTTCGAGGAGTCGCCGCTCAACTGGTTCATCGACCTCGTCGCCGGCGACAGCCCATCGGTGGCGATGAGCATCGGCAACGTCGTGCACTGGGCGATGGAGTCCGCGACCGGCACCGACCCGGAGCAGCTGTGGAGCGCCGTCGAGGGACGGTGGGACGAGCTCGTGTTCGAGGCGGAGTGGCTCGGCGCGCAGCAGCGGCGGATCGCCCGCAGGATGATCGACGCCGTCGCGCAGTACCTCAAGGACTTCGAGGCGGAAGGCGGCCGGCTGGTGTCGGCGGAGGGCTCGTTCAAGCTGGAGGTCGACCGCGCGGTGGTGCGCGGCAAGATCGACCGGGTCGAGCAGGCCAGTGACGGCCGGGTGATCATCGTCGACCTGAAGACCGGCACCTACAACCTCACCGCGGCGCAGCTGAAGGATTACGCGCAGCTGTCCGCCTACCAGCTCGCCTACGCGGACGGCGGCCTCGACGGGCTGGGTGAAGACCACAGGCCCGGCGGCGCCAAGCTCCTCTACGTCAAGAAGGGCGTGAAGGCGAAACCGTACCGCGAAGCCCCGCAGCCCGCTTTCGGGGCGGAGGAGCACGACGCCTTCCGGGAGCGCATCCGCCGCGCCGCGACCGCCATGGCCGCATCCGGGTTCGAGGGTCTGCTCGAGGTGGATGAGTACAAGCCGGGCGAGGCGCGCTTCCGGTGGCATGTGGTGAAGGCGGTGTCGAGTGACTGACGCGACCATGGTGCTCCCCGCAGAGGCCGAGCCGCGGGTGCCGCTCTCCGCCGACGACATCGCCGACGCGCTCGGCCGCCCGCGCCCGACCCCGCAGCAGCGTGCCGTCATCGAGGCGCCGCTCGCACCGGCCCTGGTGGTCGCCGGGGCCGGCAGCGGCAAGACCGAGACCATGGCCAACCGCGTGCTGTGGCTGCTCGCCAACGGGCACGTCCGCGCCGGGGAGGTGCTTGGACTCACTTTCACGCGCAAGGCGGCGAGCGAGCTGGGCGAGCGCATCCGCGACCGCATCGACGCGCTGGCCGCGCGCGGTCTCGTCCCCGGCCACGACCCGTTCGAGCTGCCGACCGTCGCCACCTACAATTCCTTCGCGAACCGGATCTACCGCGACAACGCCGTGCTGCTCGGACGGGAGAGCGACGGCGCCGTGCTGAGCGACGCGTCCGCCTGGCAGCTGGCCCGCTCTCTCGTCACGGCCAGCACCGACGAACGCCTGCCGGAGTCGGACAAGAGCGTCGACGCGCTCACCAAGGCGGTGCTGGCGCTCGACGCGGCCCTCAGCGAGAACGTCGCCGACGGCGATCAGGTGGCGGACTTCGCGCGGGAGTTCGCCGCGCTCGACGGGCTGCCGCCCGGCGGCAAGGGGGCGTACGAGGAGGTGAGCCGGATCGCCGGCGAGGTCGGCGCGCTGCCGCAGCTGTGCCGGCTCGCCGCCGAGCTCGCCGAGGCCAAGCAGCGCCGCGGCGTCGTCGCCTATTCGGACCAGGTGGCCCTCGCGCTGCAGATCGCGGAGCGCTTCCCGCGGGTGGGCGAGGAGCTTCGCACCGAGTTCACGGTCGTGCTGCTCGACGAGTACCAGGACACCAGTGTGGTGCAGACCCGGCTGCTGGCCACCCTGTTCCGCGACCGGCCGGTCATGGCGGTCGGCGACCCGCACCAGTCGATCTACGGCTGGCGCGGTGCGAGCGCCGCCAACCTCGACGAGTTCGCCGAGCACTTCTCCGCCGACGGGGTGGAGCGGTTCTCGCTGTCGACCAGCTGGCGGAACGGGCATCGCATCCTCGACATCGCCAACGAGCTGGTGAAGCCGCTCACCGCCCGCTCCAGGGTGCGGGTCGACCGGCTGAAGGCGGGGCCGACCGCCACGGATCTCCCGGTGCGTGTCGTCGTCGAGGAGACCATCACTGAAGAGGCGGATGCGATCGCCCGCTGGTTCCGTGCGGGGCTCGATGAGCGGCCCGGCGCCACCGCCGCGCTGCTGCTCCGCGCCCGCAAGACGCTGCCGTTCTTGCTCACCGCGTTCCGCGAGCACGACGTCAGGTTCCATGTGCTCGGCGTCGGCGGGCTGCTGCAGGAGCCGGAGATCGCCGACCTGGTGAGCGCCCTGCGGGTCGTCCACGACCCGACCGCCGGGTCAGAGCTGGTGCGGCTGCTCGCCGGATCGAAGTGGCGGATCGGGGTGCGGGACCTGCACGCGCTGCACTCGCTCGCATCCTGGCTGGACGGCCGCGATTACGCCGGCCGCCGCATCGACGACGAGGTGCGCGACACGATGCGCGCCTCCTTCGCCGACAATGAGGGCGGCTCCATCGTGGACGCCCTCGACTTCCTCGCGAGCCGGAACGAGCACTCCGAGTTCGCCGCCTTCAGCGCCGAGGGTCTCGTGCGGCTGAAGGATGCCGGACGGACCCTTGCGCGGCTCCGTGCCCGCGCCGGCCTCGACCTCCTCGACTTCGTCAGCTTCGTGCAGCAGGAGCTGCTCCTCGACATCGAGGTCGGCGCCAATGAGTCGCTGCCGGTCGGCACCGCGAACTTCGAGGCGCTGTTCGACGCCGTCGGCTCCTACCTCGCCGTCGACGACGTCGCGACGCTCGGCGGTTTCCTCGCCTGGCTGCGTGAAGCCGAGCAGCGCGACGACCTGTCCCCGCGCCCCGAGGACCCGGAGCCGGGCAGCGTGCAGATCCTCACCATCCACGGCAGCAAGGGCCTGGAGTGGGACCTTGTGGCAGTGCCGCGGCTCGTCGCCGACGAGCTGCCGGCGAAGCCGCTCGACGGCACCTCGGGGTGGCTGTCGTTCGGCGGGCTGCCGTACGAGTTCCGCGGCGACCGCAGCGAGCTTCCGGTGCTGGGCTGGCGGTCGGTCACCACCCGCAAGGAGCTGATCGACGCAGTCGACGTCTTCAAGCGGGAGGTGAAGGACCGGCAGCAGCTCGAGGAGCGGCGGCTGGCGTACGTCGCCGTCACCCGCGCGCGTCACTCGCTGCTGCTCTCCGCATCCTTCTGGGCGACGCAGAAGTCGTGCCGGAAGCCGAGCGTCTTCCTCACCGATCTGGTGCACGCCGGACTGCTGCCGGAGCTGCCGCTGGAGACGGCGCTCGAGGAGAACCCGCTCGGTGAGCAGGTGACCCGCTTTCTGTGGCCCCGGGACCCGCTCGGCGGACGCCGTGAGGCGGTCGAGCGTGCCGCCGAGCTGGTGCGCACCGCACGTCCCGGCGCGGAAGGGCACTGGAAGCGGGACCTCGACGTGCTGCTGGCTGAGCGGGCGGAGCGGCTCCGCGGCGAGGCCGCCGTGCGGCTGCCGATCCGGGTGCCCGCGTCGCGGTTCAAGGACTACGTCACCGACCCGGCCGGCATCGCCCGGACCCTGCGGCGTCCGATGCCGGAGCGCCCGTACCGGGCCACCAGGCTGGGCACGCTGTTCCACGACTGGGTCGAGGAGCGGTTCGGTGTCCGCGGCGGCAGTGAGGAGCTGGATGCCGCACCCGCGGAGCGGGACGACAGCGGCGCCCCGCTGGAGGACGAGGCGCAGCTGGCCAGGCTGAAGCAGATCTTCGAGCGGTCGGAGTGGTCGTCGCGGCGCCCGGTCGAGGTGGAGCGGGAGCTGCACATCGAGTTCGAGGGCCATGTGCTGGTCTGCAAGATCGACGCCGTCTACGAGGACGGCGGCCGGTTCCAGATCGTCGACTGGAAGACCGGCAAGGCACCCCGCGACGCCGACGACCTGGCCGGCAAGCGGCTGCAGCTGGCGCTCTACCGGCTGGCCTTCGCCCGCTGGAAGGGTGTGGATCCGGAGCTCGTGGATGCGGTGTTCTACTTCGTCGCAGACGACGCGGTCGTCCGCCCCGACACCCTCGAGACGGAGGAGCAGCTCCGCGCCCGCTGGCGCGCCGCGATGAGCCCACGCGCCTGAATCCGGCCCGGTTCGGCGGATCCGGGCCGCCGCGGCGCCCCACTTCCGCCGAACCGGCCCGGTTTCGGGCGGCTCAGCTCTTGAGGTTGCCGGGGCGGGCGAGGATCGCGGAGGCGAGCGCCTCCACGGGTTCACGGGCCGCACGGGGGTTGTCGAGCAGCGCGAAGTCGATGGTGCCGAGCGGTGGCAGCCCCGCGACACTCCCGACCTCGGTGAGGTCGCCGGGGATGAGGCTCCGCGGGAACACCGCGATCCCGATCCCGGCGCGCGCGGCCGCCAGCGCCCCGTTCACCTCGCGGACGTTGCAGGTCACCCGCCAGGTGCGGCCGGCCTGCTCCAGTGCCGCGATGGCGACGGCGCGGCTGAGGCTCGGGCTCGGGTAGGCGATGAGCGGCACGGGCGCCGCCTCCTCGACCCGCAGGTCCTGATGCGCAACCCAGGCCAGCGAATCCCGCCGCACCAGCCTGCCCTGCGCCGTGCCGGACTCCTGCTTCAGGAACGCCAGGTCGAGCTGGCCGGCGTGCAGCCGCTTGGCGAGCGCCCCGCTCTGGGCGACCGAGAGCTCCAGGTTGATCTGCGGATACAGCTGCCGGAAGTCGCGGAGCACCTGCGGCAGCTGGGTGAGCGCGAGATCGTCCGCGGCTCCGAACCGCAGCCGCCCCCGCATCGCCGAGCCGGTGAAGTAGGTCACCGCCTGGTCCTCCGCGGCAAGGATCGACCGGGCGAAGCCGAGCATCGCCTCGCCGTTGTCCGTGAGCCGCACCAGCCGGGTGTCCCGCGCGACCAGCGCTCGCCCGGCCGCCTTCTCCAGCCTCCGCACGTGCTGGCTCACGGTGGGCTGGCTGAGCTGCAGACGCGCCGCCGCCTGCGTGAACGACAGTGTCTCCGCCAGGGCGACGAAAGTGCGCAGCAGCACAGGGTCGAACACCGCGCCTCCCGCCGCCGGATCCATTGCGTTTCGCAATGCCACTTATAGCCGTCATTCCGAACGCGAATGACCCCGTCAGTTTAGGCTGGTAACAGGCTCATTACGCAATCGACTTCTACGCAACCAGGTATCGCTACTTTCGTGTCTTCTCCAGCGACGGACGCATCCGTCACCGCACCCCTCCCGATCTTCGCCGAACGCCCCAGTTGGCGGGACACCTTCTCGGCACTGCGCGTCTTCAACTACCGCCTCTACGTGATCGCGCAGCTGTTCGCGAACACCACCGGCTGGATGCAGCGGATCGCCACCGACTGGCTGGTGCTGCAGCTCACCGGCAGCATCGGCCTGGTCGGCCTCACGGTCGCGCTGCAGTGCCTGCCGATCCTGCTGTTCGGGGTGTACGGAGGCGTGCTCGCCGACCGGCTGCCGAAGCGGGTCACCATCCTCATCACGCAGGCGACCGTGGCGGTGCTGAGCGGCTCCCTCGCGGTGCTCGCGATCACCGGCGCGGTGGAGCTGTGGCACGTCTACGCGATCGTGTTCGTCATCGGGATGCTGCAGGTCGTCGAAGCGCCGGCCAGGTCGGTGTTCGTGAACGAGCTGGTGGGGCACAGCCACCTCCGGAACGCCATCAGCGTCAACGCGTCGATCTTCCACCTCGGCGGGCTGCTCGGTCCCGCGATCGCCGGCGGGATGATCGTGCTGGTGGGCGCAGGCTGGGCCATCGGCATCAATGCCGCAGCCGGGCTGATCACCATCGGCTCCCTGCTGCTGATGCGCAGGTCGGAACTCCGGGTCGCGGCGCCGGTGGCGGCGGCGCGCGGCCAGATCCGGGAGGCCGTGCGCTACGTGCTGAGCAAGCCCACGATCGCCTGGCCGATGGGGATGCTGCTCTTCGTCGCCGTGTTCGGGATGTCCATGCCGACGCTGCTGGCCGGCATGGCGAACTCCGCGTTCGGCACGGGCGCACAGGGGTACGGCCTCTACAACTCCTTCGCGGCGATCGGTGCGCTCACCGGCGCGCTGCTCTCGACGCGCCGCACGTCGCTGCGGATCCGCTCGGTGATCCTGGCGGGGCTCGCCTATGGCGTCTTCATGCTCTCCGCCGGACTCGCGCCGGTGGCGCCGCTGTTCCTCGCCATGCTGGTCGGCATCGGCATCACCAGGCTGCTGTTCGCCACCGCGGCGGAGTCGCTCAGTCAGCTGACGTCGAACGTCGCCATCCGCGGGCGCGTCATGTCGATCTACATGATGATCATCATCGGCGGGCAGGCGATCGGCGGTCCGCTGCTCGGGTTCCTGGCCGATGCGTTGGGCCCTCGGCAGGCGTTCGTGCTCGCCGGCGGTGTGCTGACGACCGCCGCGATCACCCTCGGCATCCTGCTCGCACGCAAGGGCAGGCTGCGGCTGCGGGTCGGTTTTCGCCAGCCGCGGCTGGTGCGGATCGTGGAGCGCTCCGAGCCGCGCGCGGTCGACACCCCGTCCCGCACCCGGGCCGCCGGCGCCGAACGCCGCCGCTTCGCTCAGGCGCGCCGGTTCGCGGTGCGCCCGATCACTCAGGCGCGAACGACCGTCACAACGCTCGTTCGGACCGGGTCAGCAGCTGTTCGACCTCGTCGACGCTCGCAGCGGGCAGACGCTGCTCGCCGATCGGATTCATGACGTCGTTGGCGATCGACTCGATCAGCCCGTCGAGCATCTGCACGGCGTCGTCGACGATCTCGGTGCTTCGCTCCTGCGTGCCGTGCAGCAGCCACTTCGCGATCTCGAGCTCCGCGTAGAGCATCGCCCGGTGCCGAACCTGCCGGTCGATGTTGCCGCGCTCACGCCCGTAGGACTCGAGGGCCGCATCCGAGACGTACTCGTCGCTGGCGCCGAGCACCCAGAACAGGTCTCGTGCCGGGTCGCCGACCCGAAGGTCCTGCCAGCCGAGCACGCCGGACACCTGGCCCTCGGTCACGAGGAACGAGTCGGCGCTGAGTGAACCGTGGATGACGGTCGGCTGGAACTGCCACAGCTGCGCCTCCTCCGTGGCCCGGCCCCACCGCGCCAGCAGCCCCGCCGGGACCAGCCCGGTCGCGGCGGCCCGCTCCAGCACGGTGATGCAGGAGCGGCGGCTGTCGAGCGCGGTCTGCGTCGGCAGCCCGGCATCCGCGACGAAGCTGGTCGGCAGGCTGTGAATCGCGGCGATCGCCCGGCCCATGCCGGTGGCGAGCTCCGGGGAGATCTCGTGCAGCGGCACCTTGGACCCGTAGACGAACTCGTATACGCAGGCGCGGGTGCCCTCGAACGGCGTCTGTCCGGCGAACGTCGACACCCGGAACGGCAGACGCTCGCGCACACCGGCGCTCAACGCCCGGAGCGCCACGAGGTCAGCGGACTGCTCCGCCTGTGCCCGGTCGTTGCGGGGGACGCGGATGATCCAGTGCTTGCCGTCGCGGTCGGTGAGGAGAGCGCTGTCGAAGTCGCCATGCGCTCCGGTGCCGAAACGCGAAGCGGCCACCACATCGATGCCCGCGACGGCGGATGTCGCCAGCGCGGCTAGAGTGAGATGGGTCCTGGCCATACCGAACAGGGTAGGTGGGCCCTTGTTCGGCAAAGCAATCCGCCACGCCATTCTCAGCGCATGATGGGCTCCAAATGACCGCGTCGTTCCCCTTGCGGTTGCCGCTGTCGAGGCACGGTGTCGACCGGGATTCGCTGACCCGGGAGGACGCGGCGGCGCTCGAGGCGCTCCGGTCGTCGGACGCCGCGCTGGTGCTGCCGCTCTGGAACGGCACCGCCCTCACCGACACACAGGATCGGCTGCGCTTCGTTCGGGTGAGGGACATCCCAGAGTCGCCCCTCTGGATCTACCTCGGCCGCATCGCGGACGGCGACGCGACCGAGCATGACGGCGCGCCGGTGTTCTCCGCGGTGATCGATGACGCCGTCGCCGCGGGACTCGACGGGCAGTGGGAGAACCTCCGCACGCTCGGGCATCGGCTGAGCAGCCGCGACGCGGGTCTCTTCACCCAGGCGCTCGCGATGGCGAACTGGCACGCCACCCACGGGTTCTCGCCCCGCACGGGCGCGGCGACTCGCCCCGAGAAGGCCGGCTGGGTGCGGATCGATCCGTCGGACGGCAGCGAGCTCTACCCGCGGACCGATCCGGCGGTGATCGTCGCGGTCACGGATGCCGAGGACCGGCTGCTGCTCGGCTCGAACGCGATGTGGGAGAGCAACCGCTACTCGCTGCTCGCCGGCTTTGTGGAGCCGGGGGAGTCGTTCGAGTCCGCCGTCGAGCGCGAGGTCCTCGAGGAGTCGGGGTTGAAGGTGATCGACCCGGTGTATCTCGGCAGCCAGCCGTGGCCGTTCCCCGCTTCCGTCATGGTCGCGTTCTCCGCGCGCGTCGACCCGGATGCCGACAACGTCGCCACCCCGGACGGGACCGAGATCCTCGAGCTGCGCTGGTTCAGCCGGGAGGAGCTGCGGGCCGCGCTGCCCGGCCTGAGGCTCCCCGGGCGCACGTCGATCGCCCGCGCGGCGATCGAGCACTGGTACGGCGAACCGCTCCCGGGGGACTGGTGAGAGGGGGAGCATGAGCGCGAACGACCTGCTCGCTGGACTCGACGAGCAGCAGCGCGTCGCCGCGGAGGCCCTGCTCGGCCCGGTGTGCATCCTGGCCGGCGCCGGCACCGGCAAGACGCGCGCCATCACGCACCGGATCGCGTACGGCGTCGCCTCCGGCGTCTATGCCCCGAACCGGGTGATGGCGCTCACCTTCACCGCCCGCGCCGCCGGTGAGCTGCGCACGCGGCTGCGGCAGCTCGGCGCTGCCGGCGTCTCCGCCCGCACCTTCCACGCCGCGGCGCTGTCGCAGCTGTCGTACTTCTGGCCGCAGACGGTTGGCGGCACGATGCCGAAGCTGCTGGAGAGCAAGGGCAGACTGCTCGGCCAGGCCGCGGAGACCCTGCGGCTGAAGATCGACACGGCCGCCCTCCGCGACGTCGCCGCGGAGATCGAGTGGCGCAAGGTCTCCTGCCTCACCATGGAGCAGTACGAGCGTGCCGCGCACACCCGCGCGCTGCCGCCGAGCATCGACGTCGGGCGGATGGTCGACCTGCAGTCCGCGTACGAGCGGATCAAGGACGAGCGGCGGCAGATCGACTTCGAGGACGTGCTGCTCGCCGCGACGGGAATGCTGGAGGCGGAGGCACGGGTCGCCGAGCAGGTGCGCGCCCAGTACCGGTTCTTCGTCGTCGACGAGTACCAGGACGTCTCCGCGCTGCAGCACCGCCTGCTCACCCAATGGCTCGGTGACCGCAGCGACGTGTGCGTCGTCGGCGACGCCTCCCAGACGATCTACTCCTTCGCGGGCGCGTCGAGCGACTACCTGCTCGGATTCGCCTCCGCCTACGACGACGCGGCCGTCATCCGGCTGGAGCAGAACTACCGCTCGACCCCGCCGATCATCGACACCGCCAACCGGCTGATGCGGGGGCGCCCCGGAGCCTTGGAGCTCGTGCCCGCGGCCGGCTGGACGGCGGAGGGGGGCACCGAGCCGACCATCACCGCCTACGCCAGCGACCGGGACGAGGCCCAGGCCATCGCGCAGTCCATCGCGGCGCGGATCGCAGACGGCGAGAAGGCGGAGGGCATCGCGATCCTCTACCGCATCAACGCGCAGTCCGCCGCGATCGAGGCGGCGCTCGCCGACGCCGGTGTCAGCTATCTGGTGCGCGGCGCGACGCGGTTCTTCGAGCAGAAGGAGGTGAAGCAGGCGCTGATGATGCTGCAGGGCGCCGCCGTCTCCATCCGTGACGAGCCGCTGTTCAAGACGGTGAGCGACGTGCTGCGGAGCCTCGGCTGGACCCAGGAGCCACCGGAGACCCGCGGCGCGGTGCGGGACCGCTGGGAGGCGCTGAACGCGCTGATGAGCCTCGCCGAGGCGACCCCGGTCGGCACCTCGCTGCGGGAGTTCGTGAACGAGCTGTTCGAGCGGCAGGCGGCGCAGCACGAGCCGACGATGTCGGCGGTGACCCTCGCCACGATGCACTCGGCGAAGGGGCTCGAGTGGGACACCGTGTACCTGCCCGGCCTCTCCGAGGGGCTGATGCCGATCAGCCACGCCAAGGGATTCGACGCCATCGATGAGGAGCGGCGGCTGCTCTACGTCGGCATCACGCGCGCCCGGAAGGCCGCGCACCTGTCGTACTCGGAGTCGGCGCCGAACCGGAACGCGGCGCGGCTGCCGAGCCGATTCCTCGCAGAGCTTCGTCCGAGCACAGGCACCCGTGGTGGCGTGCCACAGCGTGCCGGGTCGATGACCCGCTGAGGCGCAGCACCACGGAGTCTTGCTGCCGGTCCGGCTTGTCGGTCAGCGCGGCCAGCACGCCGCGCACGGCAAGCACTGCCGCCTCGGTGGACAGCAGGGCGGTCTCCGCATGTCCGCGCCGGCCGAGCAGTTGGGTCGCGAGCGCCGGCCATGCCGGGTCCTCATCGATGTGCGCGAGCTCGAGGCAGTAGAGGCACGGGCCGTCGCCGGGAATGAGCACCGGCCCGACCCGCACGCCGGTGTCGCTGAACACCACCGGCAGGTGCGGCACATCCCGGCGAAGCCAGAACGAGAGGTGCCAGGGTGCCAGCACGAAGTAGCCGACGAGCACGGCGGCGTTCGCATCCAAGGTCGCGGCGGTTCGTTCATCCCGCGCCAGGGATACGCGGATGCCCTCCGCGCCAAGGAGGGTCGCGATCCGGTCGGCGGTTGGCCCGGGGCCGCAGACCGCGACGTGCGCCCGCGGCGCCGGTGATGGCCGTTCGAGCACCGGGTCCAGCGTGTCGAGGAGACGCCGCACCTCATCCCGGGCGAACTCGCTTCGGCCGGCGAGCGTTTCGAGGGCAAGCTCCGTGGTGCCCGTGACGACCGCGGCGAGCAGCCTCTCCTGGAGCGGCGAGACATCCGTCATCACGACGCGCGCCGGATCCAGGCCGATCTGCAGGCTGGTCGGCGTCCGCCACAGCACGGGCACCTTCGGGTCGAGTCGCACCACCATTCGCCCATGATGGACAACGCCCCGCACGGGCGTCGCCCGTTCTCCACATCGACGCAGAAACGCGGGGTTTCTGTTCCCGTTCCGGCCTAGTGCACCCGTTCCGCCGGACGCACTAGACCGAAACGGGAACAGTAGCGATGGAGAGGCCGAGGCGGCTACTCCTCGCGGGGGCGGTCGCCGCGGTCGTCGTTGAGGAGGTCGTCGATGGCACGGTCGATGTCGTCCTCGACACGCTCGGTCTCGCCGAGCCGGGCGATCAGCGCCGACGGATCGTCGATGTCGGCTCCCGTCGGCATGACGTCCGGGTGCGCCCACACGGTGTCGCGGGCTTCCGGGCCGACGGCATCGGTGACCTTCCGCCACATCGCGGCCGCCTCGCGCAGCCGGCGCGGCCGGAGCTCCAGACCGACGAGCGTGCCGAACGCCGACTCCGCCGGCCCGCCGGACGCACGCCGTCGGCGCACCGTCTCGGCGATGGCGTCGGCTCGGGGGAGACGCAGCGTCGCCTTCGCGGTGACCACGTCGACCCAGCCCTCGATGAGGGCGAGCATCGACTCCAGCCGGGCCAGCGCGGCGAGCTGCTCCTCCGACTTCGGCGGGATGAGCGCGCCGCTCGTCACCGCCTCACGCAGCGCTTCGGGATTCGAGGGATCGAAGTCGGCGGCGAGCTCCTCGAGGCGATCGGTGTCCACCCGGATGCCGCGAGCGAACTCGGTGATCGAGGTGAGCACGTGCAGCCGCAGCCACTTCGCCTGCCGGAACAGCCGCGCGTGCGCGAGCTCGCGCACCGCGAGGTAGAGCTGCACCTGGTCGACCGGGATGTCGAGGCCGCGCCCGAACCCGTCGACGTTCTGCGGCAGCAGCGCCGCGTCGTCGCCGAGCAGCGGGATGCCGATGTCGCCGCCCGACACCACCTCGCTGGAGAGCTGCCCGACCACCTGGCCGAGCTGCATCGCGAACAGGGTGCCCCCGAGGTTCCGCATGATCTGCCCGGCGCTCTGCATCATCCCGGCCATCTCCTCCGGCGCCTGCTCGCGCAGCACCTGGGTGAGCGCGTTGGCGATGGAGGTGGCGACCGGCTCGGCCAGCTGGGTCCAGACCGGCATGGTCACCGTCGCCCACTCGGTGCGGCTCATCAGCTTCGGAGTGGTCGCGAGCGGGGAGAGGGAGGTCGCCTCGTCGAGCCACAGCTCCGCGACGTGGAACGCCTGCTCCAGCGCGCTGCGCTCCGCAGGCAGCGTCGGCACCGTGGTGGGGGAGGCGATGTTCTTCGCCTGCTCCCGGGCGATGCTCCAATTGATGCCCTCACCGGAGGACTGGAGGGCGGTCTGCAGCTGCTCCATCATCCGCTTGATCAGCTCGGGGTCGGCGGGCAGCCCGGCGGCGCTCGCGAGCCGGGCGGGATCGATGTCGGAGTTGCCGGCGAGGAACTCCCTGAGCATGTCGCGGAACTCGTCCTCGTTGTCGTTCCGCGGGTCATCAGCCATGCGAACTACGCTAGCGGCTGCACCTATTCGCTTGCCCGACTTGCGCCGTCCCGGACCCCGGCGGCAGTGCGCCTGGAGCGAACGCGTGCGCGATTCCTTTCCCAAGCACCAAGGAGCCAGGTGGTCCTCTTCCTCGACACGGAGCCGGAGGCGCCGCCGTCGACCGAGCGACGCCGACGGATCGGCTGGTTGCTCCTGCTGATCGGGCTCGCGGCCGCATCCGTGCTGGCGCTCAGCCCCGCGCCGTACGTGATCGAGAAGCCGGGCCCGTACTACGACACCCTCGGCTCGGTGCAGTTCCAGGGCGAGACGGTGCCGCTGATCGAGATCCCCGGCGAGGAGACGTACCCGACCGAGGGGGAACTGACCCTGCTCACCGTCACCATCGAGGGGAATCCGGACCGGCTGCCGACCTGGATCGACATCGCCCTCGCCTGGCTGCAGCCCAGCCGCACCGTGGTGCCGGTCGGCGTGGTCTACCCGCCCGGATCCACGGTGGAGGACACCACCGAGCGAAGCCGCATCGACATGGAGAACTCGCAGCGGGAGGCGATCGCCGCGGCACTCACCGAGCTCGACTACGAAGTTCCCGGGCACCTGCTCATCGCGGGCACCCAAGAGGGTGGCCCGTCGGACGGCGTCCTCGCCGAGGGCGATGTCGTGGTCAGCGTGAACGGCGACTCGTTCGACGACGTCACGGCACTGCGGGAGGGCATCGCCGCCAACGGCACTGATCAGCCGGCCGAGGTCATCGTGGAGCGGGACGGCGAGCAGGAGACCTTCCAGATCACTCCCGAACTGAGCGACGGCGAGAACCCTGCGCCGATCCTCGGCATCCTGGTCGGCGCCGAGTACGAGTTCCCGATCGACGTGACGATCCAGCTGGAGAACGTCGGAGGGCCGAGCGCCGGACTGATGTTCGCGCTCGGGATCATCGACAAGCTCAGCCCCGGCGCGCTGAACGGCGGTGAGGAGGTCGCCGGCACCGGCACCATCACCGGAACCGGGAACGTGGGACGGATCGGCGGCATCCGGCAGAAGATGTACGCCGCGCTGGAGAGCGGGGCGGACTGGTTCCTGGCCCCGGCGGACAACTGCCCGGATGTCGTCGGCAACGTGCCGGACGGGCTGACGGTGTTCCCGGTCGCGACGCTGGATGACGCGATGGAGGTGCTCGACGCCATCCGCACCGACGGCGGGATCGAGGAGCTCGCGACCTGCGAAGCGGGTTGAGCGCACTCAGCACTCCCTCGGCGGATCGAGACCGCGCCGTTACTGCCCGCCGGATGTCACCGGAACCTCCCAGATAGACTGGGGGCCGGCCGACTGGCCGTCCTTGCAGTCACAGCAATCAGCACCACCGAGCCGAGGGTGAGTCCTTGAGCAGCACAGTAACCCAGCCCCCGAACAGAACCCGCGCCACCATCGCGATCGGCGCAGCGATCCTCGCCGTCTTGGTGATCCTGTTCTTCATCTTCGCGAGCCTGTACACCGAGGTGCTCTGGTTCCAGCAGCTCGGCTTCCAGGACGTGCTGTTCACCCAGTGGGCCGCCGGTGCGGTGATGTTCCTCATCGGGTTCGTCGCCATGGCGGTGCCCGTCTGGCTGAGCCTGCAGATCGCGTTCCGGTTCCGGCCGGTGTACGCGAAGCTCAATGCGCAGCTGGACCGCTACCAGCAGGTGGTCGAGCCGCTGCGCCGCCTGGCCATGTTCGGCATCCCCGCCGTCCTCGGTGTGTTCGCCGGGGTCTCGGCATCAACCCGTTGGCAGACGGTGCTGCAGTGGCTGAACAGCACCCCGTTCGGGGAAGCGGACCCGCAGTTCGGATTGGACGTGTCGTTCTACGTCTTCCAGCTTCCGTTCCTGCACTCCGTGGTCGGCTTCGCCTCCGCGGTCGTGCTGCTCTCCGGACTCGGCGCGCTCGCCACCCACTATCTGTACGGCGGCATCCGCGTGAACGGCCGTGAGGTGCGGATCTCGAAGACCGCCCGCGTGCAGCTCGCCATCACCGCCGGTCTGTACATCCTGCTCCAGGCGGTCAGCATCTGGCTGGATCAGTACACGACCCTCTACGACCGGAGCGCAGGCTTCCTGCCCAACGGTGCCGGCTACACCGAGGCGAATGCCGTCATCTGGGGACGTGCCACCGTCGCCGGTATCGCGGCGCTGGTCGCCATCCTGTTCTTCCTCACCGCGTTCATCGGCCGGTGGCGGCTGCCCATCATCGGCACGGCGCTGCTCGTCGTCTCCAGCATCGTGCTGGGCTCCGTATACCCGTGGATCGTGCAGCGGTTCCAGGTGGAGCCGAGCGAGCAGTCGCTGGAGGCGCAGTACATCGAGCGGAACATCGAGGGCACAAGGCAGGCCTATGGTGTGGCGGGCATCGAGGAAGTGCCGTACAACGCGACCACGGACGCCGAGCCGGGTGCGCTGCGCGAGGACGCCGAGACCACGGCGAACATCCGAATCGTCGACCCGGCGCTGGTCACCGACACCTTCCGCCAGCTGGAGCAGGTGCGGCAGTACTACCAGTTCGCCCCGTTCCTGGATGTCGACCGCTACACGATCGACGGCGCCACCACCGACACCGTCATCGCGCTCCGCGAGCTGAACCAGCAGGGGCAGAGCTCCGGCGGCTGGTACAACAACACGATCCTCTACACCCACGGATTCGGTGTCGTCGCGGCGTACGGCAACCAGCGCGCCTCCGACGGTGAGCCGGTGTTCCTCGAGTCCGGCATCCCCTCGACCGGTGTGCTCAGCGAGGAGCTCGGCGACTACCAGCCGCGCATCTACTTCGGTGAGGAGTCGCCGGAGTACTCCATCGTCGGCGGCCCGGAGGGGGCGGAGCCGCTCGAGCTGGACTACCCGTCCGGCGGCGAGGAGGCCACCGGCCCGCGCACCACGTTCGCCGGCGACGGCGGCCCTGTGCTCGACAACGTCTTCAAGAAGCTGCTCTACGCGATCAAGTTCCAGTCGGAGCAGATCTTCCTCTCCGAGGCGGTGAGCGACCAGTCGCAGATCCTCTACGACCGCGACCCGCGTGATCGTGTTTCGAAGGTCGCGCCGTATCTGACCCTCGACAACGACCCGTACCCGGCGATCGTGGAGGGCAAGATCGTCTGGATCGTGGACGGCTACACGACGAGCGACAACTATCCGTACTCGACGGTGCAGCAGCTCTCGCGAACCATCGCCGACACGTACACGCCCGAGCCGCTCTACGCCGTGGACGACCTCAACTACATCCGCAACTCGGTGAAGGCCACGGTCGACGCCTACAGCGGTGAGGTCAAGCTCTACGCGTGGGACGACGAGGACCCGGTGCTGCAGACCTGGCAGAAGATCTTCCCGACGAGCCTCGACCCGATGAGCGAGATGAGCGAGGAGCTCCTGTCGCACGTGCGCTACCCGGCGGACCTCTTCAAGGTGCAGCGCGCCATCCTCGGTGACTACCACGTCACGAATCCGAACTCGTTCTACGAGGGCGAGCAGGCGTGGATCACCCCGAACGACCCGGGCTCCGCCGAGGCGCAGCAGCGCCTGCAGCCGCCGTACTACCTGACGATGCAGGTGCCGGGGACGGACGAGCCGGCGTTCACGCTCTACTCCACCTTCATCCCGGATGCGACTGGTGAGGGCGCGCGGAACGTGCTGACCGGATACCTGGCAGCGAACTCCGACCCGGGTGAGGACTACGGCAAGCTGACGCTGCTGACCCTGCCCGGCCAGAACACCGTGCCCGGACCAGGCCAGGTGTACAACACGTTCCGCTCCGACACGGAGGTCGCGAACCAGCTCGCGCTGCTCGAGCGGGGCAACACCGAGGTGCTCCTCGGCAACCTGCTGACCCTCCCGGTCGGTGGCGGCCTGCTCTACGTCCAGCCCGTGTATGTGCAGGCGACGGGTGGCACCAGTTACCCGCTGCTGCGCAAGGTGCTCGTCTCGTTCGGCAACGAGATCGCGTTCGAGGACACCCTCGACGCGGCCCTCGACACCCTGTTCGGCGGTGAATCCGGAGCCGATGCGGGTGACGTCGACGTGGAACCCACGGATCCGACCGAGGAGCCGACCGACCCGGGTGAGGAGCCGACGGACGAGCCGACGGCCACTCCCGAGCCGACCGAGCCGGCCGAGCCGGGTGACGCGCTGGCTCAGGCGCTTGCCGACGCTCAGCAGGCGCTCGAGGACCGGCAGGAGGCGTACGCGAACAACGACCTGGTCGGGGCGGCCGAAGCGGACGAGCGACTGCAGGACGCGATCGAGCGGGCGCTGGCAGCCTCCGAGTAGCCTCGGTCGTTGGATTGATCTGCTGAGCCGAGCCGGTTCGGTCCCTGAGGTAGAAGGGTCCGGACCGGCTCGGTCCGCGACGGGCTCCAGCCCCCGAAGGGACCGAACCGAATGACCAATCGCCCCGTCGACCTCTCCGGAGGCGAGTGGCTCGAGACGAACCGTGCGCAGTGGGACGAGCGCGTCCCGGTGCACGTCGGAAGCCCCATGTACGACCAGTCCGCCCTGCTCGCTGGGAACGGTCGGCTGTTCCTTGTCGAGGAGTCCGAGCTGCCGCGCATCGCGCCTGAAGGCTGGGAAGGCCTCCGGGTCCTGCACCTGCAGTGCCACTTCGGCGCAGACACCCTGGTGCTGGCTCAGCGCGGCGCGACGGTCGTCGGCATCGACTTCTCGAAGCCGGCGATCCAGGAGGCACGAGGCCTCGCGGATCGAGCCGGGCTGGCCGATCGGGCGCGCTTCATCCACGCCAACGTCTACGACGCCAGACACATCCTCCCCGAGCCGGACTCGTTCGACGTGGTCTTCACGACCTGGGGCACCATCGGCTGGCTGCCCGACACCGCCGAGTGGGCGCGCATCATCGCGTGGTTCCTGAAGCCGGGCGGCAGGCTCTACTTCGCCGACGGTCATCCGGCGGCGTTCGTGTTCGAGAGCCGTGGTGGTGCGCTGCCCACGTTCGCGTACCCGTATGCCGAAGTCGAGCCGATCGTGATCGACGAGCAGGGCACCTACGCCGACGAGACGGCGCAGTTCGAGCACACCCGCACCTTCGAGTGGATGCACCCCCTGGGGAAGACCGTCACCGACCTGATCGACTCCGGCCTGCGCCTCGACTTCCTGCATGAGCACTACTCGGTGCCATGGAGGATGTTCGACGAGCTCGAGCACCGCGAGGGCGTGGGCTGGCGCTGGCCGGGGGAGCAGTGGCTCCCGCTCGGCATGAGCCTCGGCGCGACGAAGCCACTCGGTCCCTGAGCCAGTCGCAGCGACCGAACGGGTTACTCCCTCCCGGTCCCTGAGCCCGTCGAAGGGACCGAACCAGTCGCCTGGTCCCAACCAGCAACCAGCGTCTCCAAGAACAGCCTCCGATACCGCGCCCCATCGACATCGAACACGACGTCGACCAGCCCACGCTGGATGCCGACGGGCCGCTCAGGCTCGGGTCCCGTGCGGAAGTCGACGAGGGTCTGACCCCGCGCCACCGTCCCATCGAGCACGACCTGCACCGGCGCAGCCCTGGTCACCAGGGCATCCGGATCAATCACCGCGCACACGGCACCGGCGTCGCCGATGCACGCCGCGGCTTCGGCGGGGATGCGCTCGTCGTCGCCGCCCATCCGCGCGCTGTGCTGCAGCAGCCGGCCCGCGACCTGCGCCACGGGCGCATGTGAGTCGATGAGCCGGGTGATGGTCGACTCGTCGACCGCAACCCTGTAGAACGGCTCAAGTCCGTACATCGTGATCGGCACCCCGCTGCGGAACACGACCTCCGCTGCCTCGGGGTCATGGAAGATGTTGAACTCCGCCGCCGCCGTCGCGTTCCCGAGCCCGATCGCTCCGCCCATGCAGACGATCCGCTCGACGTTCCGCAGCACCTCCGGATACATCCGCAGCAGCACGGCGATGTTCGTCATCGGCGCGAGGGTCACCAACGTGAGCGGTTCGCCGCTGTGCTCAATGGTCCGGCGCAGCAGTTCGACGGCATGCTCGCGCGTCGGCTCCAGGCCGTGCGGCGCCAGCACCACATCGGCGATCCCGTTCCGCCCGTGGAAGTCGTCGGCGTGCTGCGGGGGCTCGAGAAGCGGCGCGGACATCCCGGCAGCGACCGGCACGGCGTCTGCGCCCATGAGCTTCAGGATGCCGAGCGTGTTCTCGACGACCTGATCGAGCGGAACGTTGCCGCCGACGCAGGTGACCGCGCGAAGGTCCAGGCGGGGATGGGCGACGGCCAGCATGAGCGCGAGCGCGTCGTCGACCCCCGTGTCGACATCGAGGATCACCGGCTTGGTCGTGGACTGCCTCATCGATCCAGGATGCCAGCGTTCGCCCACCGCGGACCCGGGCGGAATCGTGCGCCTCCCGCACCTGATATGCTGGAACCACGCCGCGGGGTGGAGCAGTTCGGTAGCTCGCTGGGCTCATAACCCAGAGGTCGTAGGTTCAAATCCTGCCCCCGCAACGATGTCCTGTCTCAGGACATAGGAAACTCCCGAACCCTCAGTGGTTTGGGAGTTTCTTCGTTTTCTGGGGTTGGTAATCGCGGTTCGGGTCGAGTTCCAGTTCGCGGAGTAGTTCTCCGGTGGCG
>NZ_JBHLTG010000011.1:17944-157028 GCF_042434515.1 Lysobacter korlensis | reverse complement strand
TCGCCGAACTCGTGCTCGAAGCCGGACTGCTGACCCCCGACGAGGTCGAACGCATCCTCAGACCGGAACGGCTGAGCAACATGGTCCCGTTCACCGGGGTGACGGAGATCTCGGGCGACCTGCCTCCGCAGCGCGCCCCGCTCGACGAGGACCACGCCTAGCAGCTCATACATCCGCAGGTCGCTTCGACAGGCTCAGCGACCGAAGCCGCGCTCGGTCCCTGAGCTCGTCGAAGTGGCGGTGCTGGTCACGTCACCGCGAGCTACTTCTGCGGCTCCATCCTTGGATCTGCTTCTCGCGGACGAACGCCAACTCAACGCTCTCCGATTCCCCGGCATACGCCAGCTCGACGGGTCGTCGCTTCGTGGTGAAGTTGGCTCCGAGTCCCTCGTTGTGCTGACAGATGCGCAGTGCGAGGTCGGTCGTTCCTCAGGCGGGGCGCTCGTCGTCGAGGGGGAGGACCTCGTCGTCGACCAGCTCGACCCGCTCGTCCGGGTCCAGGGTCGCGGGCGGCAGCTCGAGGCCGTCGCCCTCCTCGACGAGGGGCACCTCGCGGTCGTCCTCGAGGTTCGGCTCGAACTCGCGGGGGTCGGCATCGCGGTCCATGTCTGCATCCCCTTTCCAGCCAGTGGCGGACACGGCCAGTGTCCTCCGCTTCAGCCTATGGTCTTCGGGCGCGCCCGCCCAGCGAGGATCCGTCGCCGCCAGCGCTTCCAGGGCAACTGCTCAGGCCAGTTCAGCGCGAAGGTGCGCCTCGCCCTGGCCAGCCGTTTGCGCATCGACGCGGGGTCGCGGAACGGGCGTCCGGAGATGCCGACACGCAGCGCGCGGTCGTAGATCACGTGCTCGGCCGGGTCGATCTGCAGTGCGAAGTCGAGGTCGTCGTGCACCTCCGAGTCGTGCCGGTGCACCGTTCCGCGCACCCGCTCCCAGAGCGACCGGCGGAAGGCCATGTTGGAGCCGAAGAGCGCGGCGTTGGCGAGCGCCCCGCGCACCGTGAAGAAATACATGCGCATGTAGAGGACGGAGGCCAGCACGCGGCGGACGGGGGAGAGGTCGTAGAAGCGTCCGGGGCCCGTGATGGCGACCCGGTCCGGACGCTCGGTGAGCTGACGCTCGATCCGTGCCAGCCAGTCAGCCGGCAGTCGGCAGTCGGCGTCGCAGCGGGCGATCACCTCACCAGTCGCAGCGTCGTACCCGCGCGCCGATGCCGCCCAGATGCCCCGCTCCGGCTCGGTGAGGACCGTTGCGCCGAACGCCCGTGCTATGCCGGCCGAGTCGTCGTCGCTGCCGTTGTCGACCACCAGGATCTCGTCCGCGGGCCGGATCTGGGCGACGGCGGTCTTCAGGCATTCAGCCAGCTGCTCGCCGTCGTTCAGCACCGGGATGACGAGCGAGATCCGCATCAGGCCGGGCCATTTCCGTATGCGTAGGAGCGGTAGATCTCCAGCACCCGATGCAGGTACGCCGTGATCGCGCGCTGCTCGGCGTCGTCGAAGTCCCGAAGAGCGCCGTCGACGGCCTGCACCATCGGTTGGATCACCCCGAGCGCGCGTCGCACTGATTCCGGCTCCGGAACCACCAGCACGCCGCGCCGGTCCTGTTCGTTGGAGCGCCGGGAGACGTGGCCGACCTTGGCGAGCCGGTCGACGATGGTGGTGGCCGCCGCGGTCGTGACCCCGAGACGCGCCGCGATATCGCTCGGGCTGAGCGGTCCGCTTTGGATGAGGTGCTCCATCGCCGCCAGGTCAGTCGGGTTGACCTCGAGTTCCCGTCCGAGCCGGCGCTCGAAGTCCTCGCTGACCGAGAGGAACTCGCGGAGGAGGATCGTCGGCGCCGCGACGTTCCACTGCGGCTGGGATGTCCCCGCGGTTTCGGTTTCCACGATGGAAGTTTACGGTATTGATAGTTAGAGTGTTTAGTTATCAGGCGATTGAATTGATGGGAGTGCGGGATGAGCGGGTTGCGATCGTTCGTGACGAGGGCGCGCACGGCGTGGATCGTGCTGCTCGTCGCCGTGCTCGGCGGGGTGGCGCTGCTCGCGACCGCCCCGACTGGCGAAGGCGGCGCGCCGACCGCCGGTCTCGCGAATGACGTCGAGTCGGTGCTGGCGGACGCGAAGGCCGCCGAGCTCGAGGAGGACGATGGGACGAGCGGGCTCGTCGTGTTCGAAGGTGAGACCGAGTTCGACGACGATCAGCTGGCGGAGCTCGAGGGCCGAGCCGCTGAGCTGGCGGAGCTCTCGAGCGCCGACCGGCTGCCGCCGCTGCAGGTCTCACCCGGCGGCGACGTTGCCCTGCTGATCCTGCCGCTGGACCCCATCGAGAACGTCGACGATCAGGCAGAGCGGGCGGAGGAGATCCGCACGATCGCCTCCGCGGGGCTCGACGGCGTTCGCGTCTACCTGACCGGCGCGGAGGGCTTCGAAGTGGACATCGCCGCGGTCTTCGAGGGCGCGGACTTCACACTGCTGCTGGTCACCGTGCTCATCGTCACCGTGCTGCTGCTCGTCACGTACCGCAGCCCCACGCTGTGGCTCGTGCCGCTCGCCGTGATCGGATTCGCCGACGCCGTGGCGGGAGCCGCTGCCCGCTGGGTGGCCGACCTGCTCGGCGTGACCCTCGACGCGTCCATCACCGGCATCCTGTCGGTGCTGGTCTTCGGAGCGGGCACCAACTACGCGCTGCTGCTGATCGCCCGGTATCGCGACGAGCTGCGTCATGAGGAGGATCGGCGGGAGGCGATGCGTCGGGCGCTCCGCGGGGCGGGTCCCGCGGTGCTCGCCAGCGGCGGGACCGTCGTGCTCGCGCTTCTCACGCTCGTTCTCGCCGAGCTCTCCGGCACCCGCGCGCTCGGCATCGCCTGCGCCGTCGGCGTGCTGCTCGCCATGGGGTTCGCGCTGCTGGCGCTGCCGGCGGCGCTCGTCTCGTTCGGGCGCTGGCTGTTCTGGCCGTACGTGCCCAGGGTCGGGTCCGCGGACACCTCCGAGCGGAGCCCATGGGCGAGGCTCGGCCGCGGGGTGATGCGCCGCCCCGCCGTGGTCGCGGTCGCCGGCGTGGTCGTGCTGGGCGCGCTCGCCTCCGGTGCGCTCTTCATCCAGACCGGGCTCGCGCAGTCCGATCAGTTCCTCGAGCGACCCGACGCCGTCACGGGCCAGGAGGTGCTCGCGGACGCGTTCGACCTCCAGAACGGCACCCCCACCGTGGTGGTGCTGCCGGACGACGACGTGGAGGATGCGGTCGCCGTCCTCGAGCGCATCGACGGCGTCGACGGTGCGGCGCCCACGGCGTCCGCCGGCGGCACGACGCGGATCGACGTGACGCTCGGCGCCCCGGCGGAGAGCGACGCCGCGTTCGCCACCGTCGCAGACATCCGCGCCGAGCTGGACGGTGTCGGCGACGGCAGCGCCCTCGTCGGCGGGGCGGACGCGCAGGCGTTTGACGTGAAGGCGGCCAGCGCCGCGGACCGCGCGCTGCTGATCCCGATCATCCTCGGCGTCGTGCTGCTGGTGCTGCTGGTGCTGCTGCGCGCCCTCGTCGCGCCCGTGCTGCTGCTCGCAACCGTCGTGGCCAGCTTCGCCGCCGCACTCGGAGCGAGCTGGTACCTCTTCCAGTCGGTATTCGGCTTCCCCGCGCTCGACGAGCAGGTGGTGCTGCTGAGCTTCCTGTTCCTCGTCGCCCTCGGCGTGGACTACAACATCTTCCTCGTCACCAGGGCACAGGAGGAGAGCCGCAGCCTCGGCGTGCGGGATGGGATGGTGCGGGCGCTCGCCGCGACCGGCGGGGTGATCACCAGCGCCGGCATCCTGCTGGCCGCGGTGTTCGCGGTGCTGGGGGTGCTGCCGCTGATCGCGCTGACCCAGATCGGCATCATCGTCTGCATCGGCGTGCTGCTCGACACCCTGCTCGTGCGCACCGTGATCGTGCCGGCGCTCGCGTTCCTGTGCGGCGAGAAGTTCTGGTGGCCCCGCCGCCCGCCGAAGACGGGCACCCGGTCGATCAGCTCACCCACGGGGCCGGCTGCGGTGGTCGCGCCGACCAGCGCGGCGATGGCTCCTCAGGATGCGGGGGCGACCCGCAGGAGATAGCCGTCGTCCAGATTGTCGGTGGCGGTGGCGCCGCCCCAGATCAGGATCGCGTCCTCGCCGCCCACGACCGTCGCGCCCTGGCGCTCCGTGCCCGGAACCGTGGGGAGGACTGTCCACTCGAGGGTGCGCGGGTCGAGCAGGTGCCCGCCCACCAGGGTCCGGTCCGCGACGGTCAGGATCCCGCCGGCGAGTCCGCCGCTTGGCGGCGTCGGCAGGTCACGCCACGATGCGTCCGACGGCTCCAGGATGCCGCCGAACGGATAATGCCGGCCCCAGTTGTTCACCTCGCCCCCATCCGCGGAGCCGAGCTCGGGGAACACGATCAGCCCGGCCACCTCGTGTGCGCCCCCGCCGATCACCTCGCCGTCGGGCAGCGTCGTCCATTCGGTGAAGTCGTCGCTCAGGCGAGCGAACCGCGCGACCGCCGGCTTCTCAGACCCGGGGGATTCCACCAGGTCCCGCGCCGTGAGGATCAGCGACCCGTCCACCCACACTCCTTGCCGGTCGAAGCTCGGGCCGAGCGGGTCATCCGGCAGCGGCCGCCACGCGCCGCGGTGCGGGTCGAAGACCGAGTCGCCCGTCACGCCGAACTCGTCGCTGCCCGACATCGCCAGCAGGCGAGTGCCGGCGGCGGTGAGGTGCGGGTACAGGCCAGGTGGCGTCGGCAGGGTCTCCCACGTGTCATCGGCCGGCTGGTACGCCAGAAGCCGGACGGGGCTGTCCTCCAGCCACGGCTCCCCGGTGAGCACGTACAGCGTCCCGTCGACGACGACGGCGTTGCTCCCGCTGACGGGCGCCGGGGCTTCGGCGATGGTCGCCCACTGCGTGATGCTCGGGTCGAACGCGGCGCCGTCCCGGAGCGCCGGATCCTCGGAGGGTGCGCAGTCGGCGTTCGGCGGGCACGGTGGCCCCGTCCAGCCGCCGACCAGCACGAATCTGCCGTCCAGCCACGCGCCGACCGGTTCCCGCCTGGCGGGGAGCGGACTCTGCGGCAGCTGGGACCAGACGCCCGCCAGTCGCTCCGAGGGTGCTTGCGGAGTCGGGGCGGCTGGCTGTGCAGCGCATCCGGCAAGCAGCCCGAGGGCGAGCGTCACCGCCGCGCCGAGCCGCAGCCGTCGATCCATGGGCTCATTGTGGAGCCGATGCGCTGCGCTCGCGACGCTTGACGGTCCTTCGTTGCAAGACCGATGCAGGCGTGGGGCCGGTTCGCCGGCTTGGGGCCGCCTGCGTCAGGCGGGGACTTCGAGCACGACGTCACCCGGTTTCTTGTCCGGCCGCCACCCGCGCCAGCTGGGCTGCCGGAGCCGGCCGGTGTGGGTCCACTCCCCGAACTCCACCTCCGCGACGAGCTCGGGGGAGACCCAGCGCGCGTCGCGGGCGTCGGGCCTCGGGACGTCTCGGACCGCCGGCTCCGCCGTCTCCATCGGCCGCAGCCGTTCCGTGATGGAGTCGAGGTCCTTGTCGCTGAACCCCGTGCCGACCTTCCCGACATAGCGGAGGCCGTGCCCGTCCGGGATGCCGAGCAGCAGCGACCCGACCACATCGCTCCGGCGGCCCTGCCCGGGCTTCCACCCGACCACGATCACCTCCTGGGTGGAGTGGTGCTTGATCTTCACCCAGCTCGACGTCCGCCGCCCGATCACGTAGCTGCTGCGGCGGTCCTTGGCCATGATCCCCTCGAGCCCGAGTTCCCGGCTGCTGCGGATCGCGGCCTCGAGTCCGCCCTGGAACGCGGGCGGAACCTGCACCCGCTTGCTCGGCCGTACGACCTCCACGAGTCGTGCCCGCCGCCCGTCGTATGGGGTGCGAAGCAGGCTCTCGCCGTCGTACTCGAGCAGGTCGAAGAGCAGCAGGTGCACGGGGTAGTCGCGCATCGCCCGCTCGATGTCGGGTCTCCGCGTGAGGTTCATCCGGTTCTGCAGCCGCCCGAAGCTGGGCCGTCCTCGTCCGTCGAGCGCCACGATCTCGCCGTCGAGCACCGCCGGCGCCCCGACCGCGTCGATGACCTCGGCGAGTTCTGGGTAGGTGGCCGTCACGTCGTTCCCATTCCGGGTGAACAGCTTCAGGTCCTGACCGTTCACCTCGACGATCGCCCGGATGCCGTCCCATTTCATCTCGAACGCCCAGTCCACCCGCTTGTCGAGCGACTCGTCCGAACCGAGCGTCGCCAGCATCGGAACGATCGGCCGGGTCGACGCCGAGACCTTCGCCGAGTTCTGGACTTCGGACGCGACTCGACGGCGTTTCGCGTCCGAAGTCCGCGAGTCGGCGGGGGTCTCGGGGTCGTCGTAGGTCTTCATCAAGTGGATGAGCCAGTTGTTCTCGTCTCGCCCGTCGCGTCCGCCGGTGTGGATCAGCGCGTACTTGTGGGTGCCGTGCTTCTCGCCGTGGAGGGTCGCGATGACCTCCCTGCCCTCGCGCCACTTCTCCAGCTCGTACGTGCCGGCATCCCAGATCGTGACGACGCCGCCGCCGTACTCGTCCTTCGGGATGGTGCCCTCGAAGGTGCCGTACTCGAGCGGGTGGTCCTCGGTCTGCACGGCGAGGTGGTTCTGCTTCGGGTCCGTCGGCACGCCGCGGGGGAGTGCCCAGCTGACCAGCACGCCCTCGTGCTCCAGCCGGAAGTCCCAGTGCAGCCGGGAGGCGTGGTGCTCCTGGATGACGAAGCTGTTGCCGCTGCCGGTGGCCGGCACCGCCTCGGGCACCGGCTCCGGTGTCTTCGACGCGTCGCGCATGCTGCGGTACTTCGCGAGCCGGTCGATCGCCTCCGGAGTGCTCTGGAACGTGGCCATGTGCTCCCGGGTCGGCTCGAGCGATGCGAGGTGGCCGCGCGAGAGCCCGGCGAGCGGATCGGGTGCGCTCTCCACCCGGGCCAGCACCTCCTGGTAGGTGAGGTGCGCCAGGTCGGGGGAGTCGAGCTCCACCCACGTGCGCGGCGCCGCCGCCATGGGGTGGGCGCGCCCGCGCAGGGAATACGGCACGATCGTGGTCTTGTTGCCGTTGTTCTGGCTCCAGTCGACGAGCACCTTGCCGCCGCGGAGCGCCTTCTTCATGTCGCTGACGACGAGGTCAGGGTGGTCCGCCTCGAGCGCCCGGGCCAGCTCCTTCGCCACAGCGGACACCTCGTCGCTCGTCAGCTTGCCGTCGACGGCGGCGTACAGGTGGATGCCCTTGCTGCCGCTGGTGACCGGCATCGGGTCGAGCCCCATGCCGGTGAGGATGGTGCGGCAGTACCGGGCGACCTCGGCGCACTCCGGCAGCCCGGCGCCCTCCCCGGGGTCGAGGTCGAGCACCATCCGGTCCGGATTCTTCCGTATGCCGGTACGCCCGAACCGCCACTGCGGAACATGCAGCTCCAGCGCCCCGAGCTGCGCCAGCCAGATGAGCGTCGCGCGGTCGTTGATGAGCGGGTACGCCTTCGCGCCGCTGGAGTGCTCGATGTCGCGGCGCATCACCCAGTCCGGGGTGCCGTCACCGAGGTTCTTCTCGAAGAACACCTGCCCCGGCGCGTCGGCGGTCCCGACTCCGTTCACCCAGCGCTTCCTGGTCGCGGGCCGGTACTCGGCATGCGGGATCAGCACATGCGCCACCCGCGCGTAGTAGTCGAGCACCTCGGCCTTGGTCGTGCCGGTCTCCGGATACATGACCTTGTCGAGGCTCGTCAGCCGGATCCGGTGCTGGTCCACCGTGACGTGCTGCTCGTTCGCCGGGCCTGCCATGGAGTCATTTTGCCGAGACCGTTCAGCAAATCACCAGATACTGCGAGAATAAAGGCGAGTGCACAGCGAAACCCGCCGTGCGTGCGCGAGTGGTCCCGGGCCCGAACCGGCGCCGGCGAGAAGGAGAAGTGGCATGCGATCCATCTGGAAGGGCGCGATCACCTTCGGCTTGGTCAATGTGCCGGTGAAGCTGTACAGCGCCACCGAGGACCACGACATCAAGCTGCACCAGGTGCACGACGAGGACGGTGGCCGCATCCGCTACCAGCGCACCTGCGAGATCGACGGGCAGGTCGTGCCGTACGAGCACATCGCGAAGGCCTACGACGACGGGGACCAGCGGGTCATGATCACCGACGAGGACCTGCAGGCGCTGCCGAGCGAGAAGAGCCGCGAGATCGACGTGGTGGAGTTCGTGCCGGCCGATCAGGTCGACCCGATCATGTTCGAGAAGGCGTACTACCTGGAGCCGGACTCGCGATCGTCGAAGGCGTACGTGCTGCTGCGTCGAACGCTCGAGCAGACCGACCGGGTGGCCATCGTCAAGTTCGCCCTCCGCCAGAAGACGCGCCTCGCCGCCCTTCGGGTGAAGGACGACGTGCTCACCCTGCAGACGCTGCTCTGGGGGGACGAGGTGCGCGAGGCCAAGTTCAAGTCGCTCGATGAGAAGGTCGACATCAGCGACCGGGAGCTGAAGATGTCGGCGGCGCTGGTGAAGGAGTTCGAGGCCGATTTCGAGCCGGAGAAGTTCTCCGACGACTACCAGGAGCAGCTGCGGGAGCTCATCGACGCCAAGCTCGAGAAGGGCGACGCGTTCAGCACGGAGGAGACGTTCGGGGACCGCGCCGCCGAGGAGGAGGGCGGGGAGGTGCTCGACCTCATGGAGGCCCTGCGCCGCAGCGTCGAGCAGAGTCGCGGCGGCGGCACGGCCGCCGAGGACGAGGCACAGGACGAGGCCGAGGACAAGAAGGAAGCCCCGAAGAAGAAGGCGGCTCCGCGAAAGAAGAAGGCCGGCTGAGTCAGGCCCGCCAGAGTTTCCGTTCCGGCCTGGTGCGTCCGGCGGAACGGAGGCAGTAGGCCGAAACGGGAACCCGAGCTCGGGGGTGGTGTGTCAGGTGATCGACCGCGACGAGAACCCGCTCGAGTTCGGCCGCGTTCTCTCCCTGAGCGATGCGGTGTTCGGCCTCGCGATGACGCTGCTCGTGGTGAGCATCGCCATCCCGCCCGGGCTCTCGTCTCCGGTCTTCACGCAGGCGGTCGTCGACCTGCTGCCGCGGGTCGCCATCATGGCGCTGAGCTTCGCGGTCGCGGCGAGCGCCTGGCTCGAGCACCGGCGGCTGTTCGGCAGGCTGCAGCGCATCGACTCGAGCCTGCAGCGGCGGAACTTCCTGCTGCTGGGGCTGGTCGCCCTCATCCCGCTGCCGCACCAGATCCTCGGCTCCTACCCACAGGAGCCGCTTTCATATGTGCTCTACGCGACGGTACTCGCCGCAGTGAACGCGGTGATGGTCTGGCTGGCCGTCCACGCCCGCCGCCGCAACCTGCTCCGCCGCCGCGAGGCCGACGCACATCGCCTGGAGATCGCCCGCGGCGTGCTGGACATCGTCGTCTTCGGGCTCAGCATTCCGCTCGCCTTCCTGCTGGTCGGGTGGACCCCGCTGGTGTGGGTCGCGTTGCTTCCGCTCGAGGTGCTGCTGCGACGGCGGATGCGTCGCCGTTACGCGACCCGCGGAGACTCCCGATAGCGCATCCACGCGCCTCCCGACCGAGCCGTGGCCGGCGCGGCGTAACGAGCGGACACGCGGCGCAACAGTGGGACACGAGGCGCAACACTGTGTCGGGCCCGTTTCCGGGGCGCGTGCCGGCGCCTCTACGTTCGTGCCCATGATCAGCATCGAACGACTGACCAAGGTCTACGGATCCGGCCCGTCAGCCACCGTCGTGCTCGACGGGCTCGACTTCCGCGTCGGCACCGGAGAGATCTTCGCCGTGGTCGGCCCGAGCGGCGCCGGCAAGAGCACGCTCGCCCAGTGCGTCAATCTTCTGGAGCGGCCGACCTCCGGCTCCGTCGTCGTCAACGGCGAGAACCTCTCCCAGCTCAGCGAGCGCCGGCTGCGCGTCGCACGTCGCCGGATCGGCACCATCTTCCAGTCCGACGGCCTGTACGGCCGCCGCACCGCAGCGCAGAACGTCGCCCTGCCGCTCGAGTACCTCGGTGTCACCCCGGCCGAGTCGCGCACGCGGGTCGCCGAGCTGCTCGACCGGGTCGGGCTCTCGTCCCGCGCGGCGCACTACCCGCACCAGCTCTCCGGCGGCCAGCGGCAGCGCGTCGGCATCGCCCGCGCCCTGGCGCTCCGCCCGTCGGTGCTGCTCTCCGACGAGGCGACCTCCGGACTCGACCCGGAGTCGACCGCGTCGATCGTGCGTCTGCTGAAGGAGCTGCGTGACGACCTGGACCTGTCGATCCTCTTCATCACCCACGAGATGGACACGGTGCTGCAGGTTGCAGACTCGGTCGCACGGCTCGAGCACGGCCGGATCACCGAGTCGGGGCGCATCGTCGACCTGCTGCGCAATCCCGACTCGGCGCTCGGCCGCTCCCTGCGGCCCGCCCGCGACGCGGCCGTGGCCACGCCCGGCGCCGGGACCTGGTTCGTGAGCTACACCGGGACGGCGGTGCCCGCCGACTGGGTGCTGCGACTCGCGTCCGAGCTGGATGCCTCGGTGTCGATCCTCGGGGCGTCGATCGAGACGGTCGCCGGGGCGACGGTCGGGCACGCGACGCTCGGCGTCACCCCGTCGGATCCGGGGCGAATCCTCGCCGCGGCCCTGGCGCTTGGACTCCACGCGCGGCCGGTCGGATCCGCACCCGCCGCGACCGGTGTGGCGCCGGAGCTGGAGAGCGTCGCGTGAGCGCCGCGATTCCGGCGCCGCTGGCGAACGGCAATCAGGTGCCGCTCGCCGAGATCCCCGCGCTCGTCCTCCCGGCGCTGCTGGACACGCTGATCATGGTCGGCATCGTCATGGCCATCGTCGTGCTGGTCGGGGTGCCGCTGGGCGCGCTGGTGCACAACCTGGCCCCCGGTGGGCTGTTCGAGAACGCCGCGCTCCATCAGACGCTGAGCTGGATCGTCAGCATCGGCCGGTCGCTGCCGTTCCTCATCCTGATGGCCGCGATCGTGCCGTTCACCCGCTTCGTCACCGGCACCAACATCGGGATCGCCGCCGCCGTGGTGCCCATGTCGATCGCCGGCATCGCGTTCTTCTCCCGCATCGTCGAGAACTCGCTCCGCAGCGTCCCGCCGACCCTGGTGCGAGTGGCGAAGGCCTCCGGGGCTTCGCCGCTGCAGATCATCCGTACGGCGCAGCTGAGCGAGGCGCTGCCGTCCATCGTCGGCGGGCTCACCATCAACACCATCGCGATGATCGAGTATTCCGCGATCGCCGGCACAATCGGCGCGGGCGGCATCGGCTATGTGGCGGTCACCTACGGCTACCAGCGGTTCGACCAGCCGGTCATGCTCGCCACGATCCTGATCCTGGTCGCCACCGTCGCGGTCGTGCAGCTGGCAGGTGACGGCATCGCCCGCTTCACGAATCCGGAGGCGCGACGCGGCGACCGGCGAGCGCGTCTGCGGCCGGCATCCGAGGGTGCCGCGACCGTCTGACCCCGGCTCACCACCGCTCCATCGATCCGGTTCACCGCCACCCTGGCACCCCATTCCGGCGCCGGCGCCTGCCGACCGCCCACTCGAGAGGACACCCATGTCTCAGGACACCGCAACCAGACCCGCACCGCCCACCGGCGGCGACGAGCACGGCTTCGAGCTGAAGCAGCGCAGCCGCTGGCCGTGGATCGCCGGAGGCGTCGTCGCCGTCGCCGGGATCGCGGCGGCGATCGCCGTGCCGCAGCTCACGGCCGCCAAGTCGCCGAACGAGATCGCCGGTGCAACGCTCACCGTCGTCACCGCTGAGGGCAACTCCGCCGAGCAGGCGCTCGTGCAGTTCATCGCCGAGGAGGTCGCGCCGGATCACGGCATCACCGTCGCGTTCAAGGGACTCGCCGACAGCAACACCCTCAATCGCGCCGTCAGCGAGGGGGAGGTCGCCGGCACCATCTATCAGCACAAGCTCTGGCTCGGGCAGGTGCTCGAGGCGAACCCCGACTTCCGCGAGGAGGCCGCGACGCCGGTCTTCCGCTGGGGCTTCGGACTGTGGTCCGACAAGTGGGCGAGCGTCGCCGACGTGCCCGACGGTGCGAAGGTGTCGCTGTATTCGGATCCGGCCAATGAGGCGCAGGGCCTCTGGCTGCTGCAGGAGGCCGGGCTGATAACCCTGCGGGACGGCGCCGAGCCGGGCACCGCCACCCAGGCAGACATCGAGTCGAACCCGAAGAACCTCGAATTCATCCTGCTCGACTTCGCCGCGCAGTCCCGCGCGCTGCCCGACCTCGACCTCGCCGCCGGCTACACCGAGTACTACCTCGCCGCGGGCATCCCGATCGAGCAGCAGATCTTCGCACCGCCGGCTCCGGACGACTTCGCCGGTCAGCTCACGATCGGCAGCGACTGGGCCGACACCGACAACATCAAGAACCTGGTGAAGGCGTTCCAGGACCCGCGGGTGCAGGAGTTCCTCGCCACCGACCCGGCGGTGAAGGACATCCTGCTGCCGCTCGACGCGGAGTAGCCCACCTACTGTTCCCGTTTCGGCTCGATGTGTCCGCCGCGGCAGGCACATCGAGCCGAAACCGGAACACTCGACGCTGTCGCTACATCGGCATCCCGCCCGCCACGTGCAGGATCTCGCCGGTCGTGTAGCTGGCGTCGTCGCTCGCGAAGTAGACGTAGGCGCCCGCCAGCTCCGCCGGCTGCCCCGGACGGCCGAGCGGCGCGTCGGCCCCGAAGTCGGCGAGGTCGTTCGAGTCGTCGGCGTCCGGCTGCAGGTTGGTCCAGACCGGACCCGGGGCGACGCAGTTCACCCGGATGCCCTTCGGCGCGAGCTGCTGCGCCAGCCCCTTCGTGAAGTTCGAGATGGCGGCCTTCGTGGCGGCGTAGTCGAGCTTGTCCGGACTCGGCTGGGTCGCCTGGACGCTGCTCGTCGTGATGATCGATCCGCCGGGCGGGATGTGGGCGAGCGCCGCCTTCGACAGCCAGAACAGCGAGAACGCGTTCGTCCGGAACGTGCGCTCGATCTGCTCCGACTCCAGCTCCAGGATGTCGTCGACGTTGTGCTGGTAGCCGGCGACCATCACGAGCGTGTCGAGCCCGCCGAGATCCGCCACCGCATCCGCCACCAGCTGGACGCATTCGCCCTCGCTCCCGAGATCCGCCTGGTGCGCGAACGCCCGGACGCCCGCCGCTTCGAGGGTGGCGACCGCCTCCTGAGCGCCCTCCTCGTCGGAGTGGTAGGCGATCACCACGTCGGCGCCCTCGCGCCCCATCGCGATCGCCGCCGCCCGGCCGATGCCGGAGTTGCCGCCGGTGAGCAGCACCCTCCTCCCGGCCAGACGACCCGATCCGCGATAGCTCTCCTCGCCGTGGTCGGGCGGCGGCTCGGGCTTGTCGTCCACCACCTTGAACGGCGGACGCGGATACCGCGTGACGGGGTTCTGAAGCGGCTCGGCCATCAGAACGGCTTCCCGCCCGTCACCGGGATCACCGCGCCGGTGATGTACGTGGCATCACGCGAGGCGAGGAACACGTACGCGCCGGCGAGCTCGGCCGGCTGGCCCGCGCGCTCGAGCGGCACGTCCTGCCCGAACTCCGGGAGCTTGTCGGGCCAGCTGGTGCCGGGAATGAGCGGCGTCCAGATCGGGCCGGGTGCGACCGAGTTGACGCGCACGCCCTTCTCGGCCATCTCCTGGGCGAGTCCCTGGGTGAAGGCCACCAGCGCCGCCTTGGTCATCGCGTAGTCGAGCAGCTGCGGCGACGGATTCGACGCCTGGATGGACGTGGTGGTGAGGATCGAGGCGCCCGGCTTCAGATGCGGGGCGGCCGCGCGGGTGATCCACATGTGGCCGTACAGGTTCGTCTTGAACGTCCGGTCCATCTTCGCTGTCTCGAGCTTGTCGATGCTCTCGTGCACATCCTGGAACGCCGCATTCAGCACCACCACGTCGAGGCCGCCGAGCTCCTGCACCGTGCGCTCGACGCTCTCGGTGCAGTACTGCTCCTCGCGGAGGTCGCCGGGCAGCAGCAGGCAGGTCCGGCCTGCCTGCTCGACCCAGCGCTTGGTCTCCTCGGCGTCCTGCTGCTCCTCGGGCTGGTAGATGATCGCGACGTCGGCGCCCTCGCGGGCGAACGCGATGGCGACCGCGCGCCCGATGCCGGAGTCGCCGCCTGTGATGAGCGACTTCATCCCCTCCAGCTTGCCGGAGCCCTCGTACGTCTCTTCGCCGTGGTCGGGCTGTACCCCCTCCATCTCCGTGGTGAGTCCGGGCTGTTCCTGCTCCTGCTTCGGAAAGCCCTCGGTGTGGCCTTCGTCGCGGGGATCCGGCTGCACTTCTGCCATGGGTAGCTCCTTCGGTGGTCGCTTCGGCAAGGGATCCGACCCTCGCGGTTCCCGAAGCTACGCGGCGCGCCTTGGGATGCAACGGGATATCAGCCGCCGCTCAGTGACCTCCCGGAAACCGGTCGGCTCACTCGCCGTGCTCTTCGGCGGCACGCCGTGCCGCCGTCGCGCGCTCCCGGATCTCACGTGCTTGCCGCTCGTCCTCCGCCTGATTGCGCGCGAGGGTGAGGGTGCGCTCGGTCTCGCGCATGGGCATCCGCACGACCTCCTCCGCGCGGATGCCGCGGCGCAGCTGCTTGAGCCGCACGAACTCCGCGTCGACCTCCCCGCCGAGCATCAGCGAGAAGTTCACGATGTAGAGCCACGCCAGCAGCACCAGCGCCCCGCCGAGCCAGCCGTAGAGCCGTCCGTAGTTCGACACGGTCGTCACGTAGACCACGAACCCGGCCGTCGCGAGACCTCCGACGACGAGCGCGCAGGACGCGCCGACGCCGAGCCACCGTTTGCGCTCGTGCCGGACCGTCGGGGTGAAGTGGTAGAGCAGCGCGAAGGTGAACGTCACGAGCGCGGCGAGCACCGGCCACTTGGCGATGTTCCAGGCGGTCACCCACGGCTCACCGACCCCGAGCACCGCGCCGGTGGCGGCGGCGACGCGCGGGGTGATGAGGATGATGGCCCCGAGCGCGGCGAGCAGCACGGCCAGCACGCCGGCGAGGCCGAGCATCAGCAGCCGCATCCGGATGAACGGACGACCCTCCTCCGCCTGGTAGGCGGAGTTCATGGCCCGTCCGAACGCCGCGGCGTACGCGGAGAGCGTCCAGATCGCGAGGACGAGACCCACGACCAGGCCGAGCCCGGGGTACGGCACGGTCAGCAGCTGCTCCAGCGGCGACTCGAGCGTAAGCACGGTGTCGTTCTGCGCCAGCTCCTGGACGATCGCCAGGATGTTCCGGACCGCGTTCCCGTCGTCGACCATGGCGATCGCCGAGACGACGACAAGCGCAGAGGGGAACAGCGAGAGCGCGGAGAAGAAGGTCAGCGCGGCTGCCGAGTCGAAGCCGCGATGGCGGATGAACCCTCGCCAGGATCGGCGGATGACGTACGCCCAGTCGGCGCGGGTGGGACGCCCCACCGCGCTCGTGTCGACCGCGTGGGCGTCGCCGTTCACGGGCGCCGGGCGCGCGGGGCTCTCGCGGGTCACGTCTCTCCGTCGCGCGGCTGGTGCCGGGCCCGGTAGACGGCCGGCACGATAACCCACAGCACGATCACGGTCGCCGCCGAGATGACGGCCGCGGTGATGGCGGCCGGTCGGCTCACCACGACGTCGAAGATGAGCAGGACCACGCCGACCATCAGGGTCGCCACTGTGGCGAGGGTCGCCCGGATGAGGATATGCCCGGTCTGGACGATGCGGCGCTTCGCGCGCTGGCGGAAGAGTGCCCGGTGCAGGCTCACCGGGGCGAGGCCGAGGCCGGTGGCAAGGGCGGCGAGCCCGACGAGCACGAGGTAGACGTTCACCTGGAAGCGGTCGAGGTCCTCGAACCGCGGCTGGAACGCGAGCGTCAGCAGGAATCCGGTGAGGATCTGTGTGCCGGTCTGCGTGACCCGAAGCTCCTGAAGCATCTCGCCCCAGTTGCGGTCGAGCCGCTCGTTCTCCGTCTCGCCTCGGCCGGTGTCGCTGTCGTCCACAGAGGAATCGCTCGTGCTCATGACAGAACGGTAGAGGACAACGGGTCCTCCAGGGCGGCAGCGGCCATCTGGAACGCTGAGAGCCCGCTGGGGGACACCCGAAGCAGCCTGGACGTTCGATCCGAAATCAGGAGTGCTCCGGAGGCGCGGCGTACGGTCGAGATGAGCCCCCAGACGAAAGGACCGGAGGTAGCTTATGAGCACCGTAGAGAAGTCGATCGACGTCAACGTGCCGATCACGATCGCCTACAACCAGTGGACGCAGTTCGAGCAGTTCCCGCGCTTCATGGGAGGCGTGGAGAAGATCACCCAGATCAATGACACCCTCACGCACTGGGAGGTCTCGATCGCCGGCATCGACCGGGAGTTCGACGCTGAGATCACCGAGCAGCACCCGGACGAGCGGATCGCCTGGCGCAGTGTCGACGGCGAATCCCACGCGGGGGTGGTCACGTTCCACCGGGTCGAGGACGCGGTGACGAGGATCAACGTGCAGATCGACTGGAAGCCGAAGGACCTCCTCGAGAAGGTCGGTTCCGTGCTGCAGGTCGACGACATCCAGATCGGCAACGACCTCAAGAACTTCAAGAAGCTGATCGAGTCGCAAGGCGTCGAGGACGGCGCATGGCGGGGGGACGTCGACCGGGCCCCAGACGCCACCGGGCGGTAAGACCCCACCGGGCGGCAGCCCGATCCCGCGCGACGGCCCTACGGAGTGACCACGGGCGTCGCGCGCCAGAGGTGCAGACACACATAGCTGCGCCACGGTGACCAGCGCCGGGCGTGCTGGGCGAGCTCGCGCGGATTCGCGTGGAGCCCCAGCCGCTCGGCGTTCCGTCGTATCACGAGGTCTCCCTCCAGCAGGGTGTCGGGATCGCCGAGCGCGCGCATGGCGAGGTAGCCGGCGGTCCAGACGCCCACGCCCGGCAGGGCGAGGAGCCGTGTCCGTGACTCGCCGAGCGGGGCCGACGCGTCGAGCACGAGTTCGCCCTCCGCCAGCCGCCGCGCCACCTCCACGATCGCGCCCGTCCGCGACGTCGGCCCGCTGAGCACCGCGGGCCCGTCCTCGGCGATTCGGGCGGCGGACGGGAACACGCCGTCCTCCCCGAGCTCCGCCACGAGCCGGCCGAGCACGGTGCGGGCGGAGGCGACCGAGATCTGCTGGCCGATCATCGTGCGGAACAGCGCTTCTTCGAGGTCCGCGACCCCTGGCATCCGGATGCCGGGACGGGCGTCGACGAGCGTCGCCAGCTGTGGATCGGCGCCAAGCGCCTCGTCGATGGCGGCCGAGTCCGCGTCGAGGTCGAACATCCGGCGGATCCGCGCCACGAGGGGCGCCACGTCGGCCACCGCGTCGAGCCGTGCGGAACAACGGATGCCGGGGCGCTCGCCGTCCAGCGTGATGGTGACGTCGGCGAACCCGCGGGGGAGCCGCAGCCGCCGGGAGAATGATGCGCCGTCGCCCGACTCGAGCCCGGGCACCGCGTGGTCGGCGAAGAACCGGAAGAGACCGGCCCCGTCGAACGGTGCGCGGGCCGGCAGCCGGAGCGACACGGTGACTGCCGCTCCCTGCGTGCGGGTGGTCCCGTGCGACAGCGTGCCGGCCGCCGGCCGCCCCGACATGACGCGGCGGCGAAGTTCCCGCGGGCTCTGGTCGTAGACGCTCAGCATCGTGTCGTTGAACTGCCGGATGCTCGAGAACCCTGCCGCGAACGCGATGTCGGCGATCGTCAGATCGGTGGAGACGAGCAGGTCCCGTGCCGTCTGGGCGCGGTGGGCTCGGGCGAGGGCGAGCGGACCCGCTCCGAGCTCCGCGACGAGCACCCGGGTCAGGTGCCGGGGACTGTAGCCGAGCCGCGCTGCGAGGCCGGGAACACCCTCACGCTCGACCAGCCCATCGAGGATCAGGCGCATCGCACGGGAGGCCAGATCATCATGCAGATTCCAGTCGGGCGACCCGGGCACGGCGTCCGGCTGGCACCGCTTGCAGGCGCGCAGGCCGGCCTCGTGGGCCGCTGCGGCCGTGCGGTAGAAGGCCACGTTCGACGGCAGCGGCGTGCGAGCGGCGCAGCTCGGGCGGCAGTAGATCCCCGTCGAGTGCACGCCGGCGAGGAACAAGCCGTCGAACCGCGAGTCCCGTGAGGAGAGCGCGCGGTAGCGGGCGTCGAAGACGGCGTCGGGGGCGCCCGGCCGGGCGCTCCCGCGAGGGCGGGCGGTGGTCGGCATGCTCCAAGGCTGACACGATCACGGCACCCGAACCAGCGGGAATCGGACATGGCTGCGGCGCCCGGCTGACACCCGTGATTCGGCCCGCCAATAGGCTGAAGCCATGACGACGGCCGTCCTCTCTCACCTCTCGCAGCTGCGGTCCGCGCTGCGCCTCGACGCGGACGGAGCCGCGGGCGGCCTCCAGGTGCTCTCGACGGATCCGGCGGAGCTCGAGATCGTGCGCGCCGACAAGTCGGGACACGCCTCGAGCGCCGCGCCGATCGGGATCGTCCATGCGCGGAGCATCGACGACGTGCAGGCGACGCTCCGCGTGGCCAACGCGCTCGGCATCCCGGTGGTGACCCGGGGGGCGGGAACCGGTCTGGCCGGCGGCGCCATCGCTGGGGCCGGCGAGCTGGTGCTCTCCACGCTGCGGATGAATCGGGTGCTGGAGATCAGCGTCGACGATGAGCTCGCCGTGGTTGAGCCGGGGGTGCTGAACGGGGATCTCAACGCCCAGCTGGTTCCGCACGGACTGTGGTTCGCCCCCGACCCGGCCAGCCGGGCGATCTCGACCATCGGCGGCAACATCGCCACGAACGCGGGCGGGCTGCTCTGCGCCAAGTACGGCGTGACCCGCGAGGCCGTTCTGGGTTTGAAGATCGTGACGGCGGCCGGCGACCTGCTCTCGCTCGGTCACCGCACCGTGAAGGGCGTCACCGGGTTCGACCTCACCGCGCTGCTGATCGGCTCGGAGGGCACGCTCGGGGTCATCGTCGAGGCGACTGTCAAGCTTCGGCCGCTCCCCGCCGGCCCGGTCGCGACGATCGGGGCGTACTTCGAGACCGTCGAGCAGGCGGCGCGGGCTTCGGCGGTGATCACCGCATCCCGGCTGAAGCCGGCGATCATGGAGATCCTCGACGCCCGGGCGCTCGACGCGATCGACGCCTACCTCGGGCTGGCGCTCGGCGGGCGCGGCGCCTATCTGCTGGTGCAGTTCGACGGTCTCGGGGCGCCGCAGGAGGCGGATCAGGCCGTGCCGATCATCCGCTCGCTCGGCGGGGACGCGACCCTCTCGCGGGATCCGGAGGAGGGGGAGCGCCTTTTCGCCATCCGGCGCTCATTCCATCCCGCGATGGAGCGGCAGGGCACCGTGCTGATCGAGGACGTGTCCGTGCCGCGCAGCCGGCTTCCCGCGATGTTCGCGGCCGTCACCGACATCGAGCGCCGTTTCGATGTCACCATCGCCACGGTGGCGCACGCGGGGGACGGGAACCTTCATCCCAACTTCGTCTTCCCCGGCAGCGAGGTGCCGCCGAAGGTGTGGGAGGCGGCGGACGAGCTGTTCCGCACGTGCCTGCGGCTCGGCGGCACGTTGACGGGAGAGCACGGCGTCGGTCTGCTGAAGCGGCGATGGCTGCGCGAGGAGCTCGGCGACGTGCAGTTCGAACTGCAGCACAAGATCAAGCGGCTGTTCGACCCGAACGACATCCTCAACCCCGGCAAGGTGTTCTGACCGGCGCAAGCCGCGCCCCGAGAACGACGGGCCATGACCGCGTTCGTGTCGGATGAGCGCGAAGCTTCACGGCCATTCGACGGAGGCGCGATCATCGCCTGCCTTTCGAGGCCCGGCGGCACTCGGAATACTGCCCGGTCATCGGCGGTTTACCCAGGTGAGATGAACACAGAGCACCCCAGCACGCGTCCCGGCCACAGGCCGCGGCGCGATACGGCGGCGCTCCCGAATGCAGAGCCGGCGGCGCAGCGACCGGTCGCGCGGCGCCCCCAAGGTGCCGACGTGCGGGTGCGGATCCTCGGCGTCGGCTCGATGGCGGTGGGGTCCGTCGAGGCGATGGGGGCCCACTCGGTGGGCTTCGCGCGCGGCGACCGGGTCGCCTTCCCGCTGAATCGGGAGGAACGCGCGGTGCTCACTGCCGAGGATGAGGCGGGCGGCATGGGATCAGTCGTCGTGAGCGCCGAACGGCTGCTCGGTGTGCCGCGGGATGTCGGCACCGAGCAGGCAGCGCGGCTGCTCGCTCCCGGCCTGGTGACGCGTGTTCTGCTGCGACAGCTGCGGCCGATCCGCACGGGCGACGGTGTGCGGGTGGATCTCGAGCCTGGCGTCGTCCGCGCCGTCGTCGCGGCCTGGGCCACGGCGCTCGGGGCGACGCTGGACGACGGCTCGAGCCCGGTCGACGTGATCCTCGACGAGGAGTCGCTGCGCGAGGCGCATGCGATCGCGTTCCGTCGCGGTCATCTGCAGGTCGGCTCAGCGGACGTGTTCGCGGCGATCCGCGACGGCGTGTTCGACGACGTGCTGGACACCGTCGCGACGGGCCGACAAGCCGCCGCCTGACGGCCGGCTCCGGGACACGGGAGGCCTCCCGTCCGAAGCCGGCGTGCCGGCGGGCGCTAGTGTCGCAGGGTGACGGACGCCGCGACGACGCTTCTGACGGCCCTCGGTGCGCTCACGATGGTCGCACTCGGGCTGCAGGGTGCAGACCTGGTCACCCTGGTGGTCGAGGACTCGGCGCGTCGCCGGAACGCGCGGGACACCGCTCCCGGACGAGCCACCCGGCAGTTCTGGTCCGTGATCGTCCCCGGCCTCGCCGCCCTGCTGCTCGCCGTCGGTGTCGACCTCGCCGCCAGGCTGATGATGGGCGGTGACGTGCTGGTCGGCATCGGTCTGATCGCCCCACTCGCCCTCGTGCTCATCGCCGTGGTCGCTGTGGCAGTCCTCGTGCAGCAGCGGGAACCCGTCGACGGGTTCGCCCTCCTCGAGCGTCGCCTCGCCGACGTGCCGCCGACGGCGCGGCCGAATCGCACCGAGGTGGACGGCTGGCAGCGCGAGCTCGTCGATCTCGACGGCCGCTATGCGCTGCGCCCGGCGCGCCGCCCGGCCTGGCTGTCGTGGCGCCTGGCGCCGGCGATCGTGCCGGCCGCCTTCCTCAGCGTCGCCGGCTGGGGCGCCGGAACGGGGGTCCCCGGCGCACCGGTCTGGCTGTCCATCGCCGTGCTGGGGCTTGCCGGGAGCGTCGCGCTCGGCATCGTCGCGGACCGCTTCGCCGCGCGCGCGCGACTGCAGGCCGCCCGGGCGCGGGCGATGAGCCGTATCGAGATCGTCCGCATGCTGCAAGACCTCGAGCGGAGGTCGCTGCGCCGAGTCCCCGGATTCGGAGACCGGGTCGCGAGGGCGCTGGCCATCCTCCGTGAACAGCAGAAACCCGGTTCCCAGCCTCCGCGCGATCGTTAGGGTGGGCCCATGACGAGCCCCGACCGCGGTGCGCCCACCGCTGCCGCCGTTCTCGGCCCCGCCGGGTCGCCCGCCCCCCTGCCCGACGTCGCCCCCGCCGACGTCCGCCGAGAGACCGCCCAGGCGCCCCCGCCGGTGGCGGTCGCCCCGCGTCGCCCTCGCCGGGCCGGAGCGGTCATCGGGGCATCGATCGGCATCGCGCTCGGTGCGGCGGCGCTGCTCTTCGTGCTGCTGTACATGATGCTGGCCCTCGGCCCGGGCCTCGTGGTCGCGGGCGGCGTCATGGCGTTCATCCCACTGCTCATCGTGCTGCTCGGGCTTCGCTGGATCGACCGCTGGGAGCCGGAACCGCGATCCGCGTTGATCTTCGCATTCCTCTGGGGCGCCGGTGTGTCCGTGCTGCTGGCCCTCCTCGTCGACGCGGAGATCCAGGGGATGATCGCCTCGTCGGGCGGTGATCCGGCGGCGTTCGAGTTCGTCGGCGCCGCGGTGCAGGCTCCGGTCGTCGAGGAGTTCGGCAAAGGCCTCGGCCTGCTGCTGCTGTTCTGGTTCGGCCGCAGGCACTTCGACGGGCCGGTCGACGGGATCGTCTACGCGGCTGCCGTCGGGGCGGGGTTCGCCTTCACCGAGAACATCCAGTACTTCGGGATCGCGCTGGCGCAGTCGAACGGCAGCATCGCCGGTGTCGGCGAGATCTTCGTCATCCGCGGGCTGATGTCACCATTCGCCCATGTGATGTTCACGGCCTTCACCGGACTCGCGCTCGGCATCGCCGCGCGGAGGGCGAATGGGTTCCTCGGCGTGTTCTACTTCCTGCTCGGCCTGATCCCAGCGGTGCTGCTGCACGCGTTCTGGAACGGCGCCCTGTTCTTCGTCTACGACTTCTATGGCTATTACGCGCTGATCCAGGTGCCCATCTTCCTGATGGTCGTCGGCCTCGTCGTGCTGCTGCGGCGCGCGGAGGCGGCCCTCACCCGTCAGCGGCTGGCGGAGTACGCGGCCGTGGGGTGGTTCGCGCCGGAGGAGGTCACGGCGCTCGCGACGCCCGCCGGCCGGCGCACGGCCATGAGCTGGGCGCGCCCGCGCGGGCTCGGAAGGGTCATGAAACGCTACATCCGCGACGCCACCAGGCTCGCGTTCGCCCGCCACCGGATCGTGACCGGTCGCGCCCACATCGGTGCGCAGGCCGACGAATCGGCGCTGCTCGCATCGATCCTGGAGTCCCGCCGGGCACTACGCGGGCCCGCTGCGCCCGCTGTCTGAGCGCCAGGACGACCCCTCGCTCCACAGACTCGACGCCCAGTGGCGCGGCACTGCCTGCGGCTCTACTGGGCGTCGAGTTGATCTGGGAACACTCTCGCACCGCGCCCACGTGCCGTCAATGGCCGCACAGACGATGTTCGGATTTCCCCGCGTGTCGCGACCGCAACCCTCAACTTCTTAATGAGAGTTACCCCTGAGGGGCAACAGCACAGGGGGAATTTCGTGGGCCGTCATGGTGGTCGCAATGGATGGACGCGCTCTCGCGCCCGGCACAGGGGGCCGGGGGTGGTCGAGCGCGCCGCCCGGCACAGCCAGTATGCGGCGATCCGCCTCGCGGTCGCGGCAACGCTGATCGCGATGGTGGTGTGGACCACGCCGAACTTCGAGCAGCGGGTCTAGCGCGTCACTTCGACGGGCTCAGTACAAGCACTTCGGCCGCGGGCCGGCCGATCGGGGGGTCGGTCGGTCCGCGGAGCCCGTCAGTCGGTAGGGCGTGCCGTCAGGGAGCCCGCCGCCACCAGTGACGTCGGCAACATCTTCGTGAACGCCACGATCAGCTTGTAGCGCAGGCTCGGCACCGAGACCGCCTTGCCGCGTCGCGCGTCGTCCAGCGCAGTGCGGACCACCCGCGGCGCGTCGAGCCAGAGGAAGCCCGGGATCTGCTCCTTGCGTGCGCCCATCCGCGAATGGAACTCGGTGTGCACGAACCCCGGCGCGACCGCCGACACCTGCACCCCTCGGCTCTTGTAGTACCAATTGGCCCAGCGGCTGAAACTCAGGACCCATGCCTTCGCGGCGCCGTAACTGCCGCGCGGCGTGAATCCAGCGACGCTCGCCACGTTGAGGATGGTGCCGGCACGCCTCGGCAGCATCTGCTGGAGCGCCGCGTGCATGAGCCGCAGCGTCGCCCGCACATGGAGCGCGAGGTGGTGCTCCTCCTGCTCGACGGAGTTGCGCTCGAACTGACCGAGCAGGCCGTAGCCCGCGTTGTTCACGAGGATCGACACGGGACGCTCGGCTGCACGGACCCTCGCCTCCACTTTCGCGAGGCCCGCCGGGTCGGTGAGGTCGGCCGGGATCACCTGGACGTCGACGCCGTAGCGCTCCGTGAGCTGCACGGCACGCTGCTTCAGCCGCTCGGCGTTCCGGGCGACCAGCACCAGGTCGTGACCCGATGCGGCCAGCTGGTTCGCGAATTCGGCGCCCAGCCCGGCCGTCGCTCCGGTGATGAGTGCGCACGGTCGATCCATGCGTTCACGCTACCCGCCAGAGCCTGCGCAGGATCGGACGGCGGCTCAGCGTCGGCGGTAGCGGTTGACCTCGGGGCAGTCGAACGGGTCGCGGGCGGAGAGCCCCACCCGGTTGAGGTAGTCGATGACGATGCCGTAGGAGCGCACGAGCCCCGTCTCGGTGTACGGGATGTTCTCGTTGGCGCAGTGCTCCTTGACGATCTGCCGGGCACGACCGAGGTGCGGACGCGGCATGCTCGGGAACAGGTGGTGTTCGATCTGGTGGTTGAGTCCGCCCATGGCGAGGCTCATCCCGAACCCGCCCTTGATGTTGCGGGAGGTCAGCACCTGCTTGCGCAGGAAGTCGATCTTGGCGCCCTCGGCGATGAGCGGCATGCCCTTGTGGTTCGGGGCGAAGGAGGCGCCCATGTAGACGCCGAAGACGGCAAGCTGCACACCGATGAACGCGAACGCCATTCCGGGGGGAAGCAGGAGGAAGATCGCGGCGACGTAGACGCTGAGGCGGACGCCGATGAGGCTGAGCTCCAGCGCCCGGCCCTCGATCTTGCGTCGCTCGAGCAGAGACGAAATGGACCGGAAGTGAAGGTTCAGGCCTTCGAGGAGCAGCAGCGGGAAGAACAGGTAGCCCTGCTTGCGCGTGATCGCGCGCACGAGGCCCTTCGACTTCGCGGCCTCCTCCTCGACGAAGGAGATGGTGTCCGTCTCGATGTCGGGGTCCTTGCCGACCGTGTTCGGGTTCGCGTGGTGGCGGGTGTGCTTCGTCATCCACCAGGAGTAGCTCATGCCGACGATGCCCGAGGCGAGGATGCGGCCCGCGCGGTCATTGACCTTGCCGGACTCGAACACCTGCCGGTGCGACGCCTCGTGAGCGAGGAACGCGAACTGCGTCAGGATGACACCCAGGGCCGCCGCGATCAGCAGCTGGAACCACGACGGGCCGAGCAGCACGAAGCCGGCGGCGCAGCCGAGCAGCGCGAGAACGAGCACGGAGAACACCGTGATGTAGAAGCCGCGGCGCCGGCGCAGCAGCCCCGCATCGCGCACCGTGGACAGCAGACCGGAGTAGGTGCTCGTCAGTGAGCGGTCACCGGTGATCCGCGGTGAGGTGGTGCGCACCGCGCCGAGCGTCGAGGAGATCGGCGTGATGCGGGTCGAGATGGAGGTCAATTGCGGCCTTCGAGGTCGAGTTCGACTTCTCAGCCGGGGGAGTGCGAGCAACTGCTCTTGCGATGTCTTCAGGGTACCGAGCGCGGCTGTGGATTCGCCCCGCACCGCACCCCGACGGGGATTTTTGCCCGCGGCGGCCGGATATGCAGTATCCTGCGGAAGCAAGTTGTTGTGTTACGCAGGTTAATGGGCGCCGTCCTCCCGTGAGGGCATGCCTTTCTGATGAGCGGATCACGAACACCGCGAAACACGACCCGAGACACGGGTCGTGAGAAATCAGAAAGAGAACAAAATGCCTACAGGTACCGTCAAGTGGTTCAACGCCGACAAGGGCTTCGGCTTCATCGCTCCTGATGACGGAAGCGCCGACGTGTTCGCGCACTTCTCCGCCATCAACGCGTCGGGCTACCGCAGCCTCACCGAGAACCAGAAGGTCGAATTCGAGACCGAGCGTGGCCCCAAGGGCCTCCAGGCCGCGAACATCCGCCCCATCTGAGCATTCCCCGGCTTCCGGCTCCGGCCGGCATCGGGCCGAGCGCCCTCGCCACTCGTGGCGAGGGCGCTTCGCCGTTCCGGGAGCCGAAGCGGCGCGCGATAGCCTGAAGCCCATGCCGTCGCTCGCTCCGCACATCCCGGGTGTGCCGGGCTCCGGAATCCGCCGCATCACCCATCTCGCCGCGCAGCTGGACGGCGTGCGGATGCTGGCGATCGGAGAGCCGGACGTGCCGGTCGCGGCGCACATCGCCGCCGCCGCGAAGGCGGCGTGGGACCGCGACGACACCGACTACGGACCGAACGGCGGGATTCCTGAGCTGCGCGCCGCGATCGCGGAGAAGCTCGCCCGCGACAACAGGCTCACCGTCGACCTGGAGCAGATCTGGGTCACCATCGGGGCGACGCAGGCGCTCCATCAGGCGATGACGCTGCTGCTCGGACCCGGGGACGAGATCCTCATTCCCGACCCGGGCTACACGACCTTCACCATGACCCCCAGCATGCTCGGCGCCCGCCCGGTGCCGTACTCGCTGTCGCCCGACCGCCGCTTCGTGCCGGACATCGACGAGCTCGACCGGCTGGTCAGCGCGCACACCCGAGTGCTGCTGCTGAACTCGCCGTCGAACCCGCTCGGCGCCGTGTTCGGCGAGGACGTGCTGCGGGAGCTGTTGGCGTTCGCCCGGCGACACGACCTCTGGGTGATCAGCGACGAGGTCTACGAGTACTTCACCTACGGCGAGCGACACGTCAGCCCGGCCGCGCTCGACGTGGACGACCGGGTGTTCAGCGTCTTCTCGCTCTCGAAGACCTACGCCATGACGGGCATCCGCACCGGGTACCTCGTCACCCCGCCAGGGTTCGCCGAGATCCTCCGTACGGTGCAGGAGGGGTCGATCAGCTGCGCCAGCACGCCGGCGCAGCACGCCGCGATCGCGGCGATCACGGGAGACCAGTCTCCGGTGGCGGAGGCGCGAGACCACTACCGCGCCAACCTCGACGCGGCGACCGCGCTGCTCGACTCCAGGGGCATCCGCTATCTCACACCCGCCGGCGCGTTCTACCTCTGGATCGACATGAGCTTCGCCTCGGGCGGCGACGTCGATGCCTGGGCTGAGCGGTTCCTGCTCAAGGAGCGGGTGGCGATCGCGCCGGGCAGCGCATTCGGCCGAGGCGGCGAAGGATGGATCCGGGTGTGCGCGGCATCCGCGAAACGGGATCTGCTGGCCGGCCTCGCCGCACTCCCAGTGCCAGACGAGCGCAGCGACTCCGCAACCGAACACGACAAGGTGGCCTCATGACGATTCCCGAACTGCAGCTGAACGACGGCAAGACGCTTCCCGCGATCGGGCTCGGCACCTACGGGCTGAGGGGCCCGGAGGGCATCGAGTCCATCTCGAACGGGATCGCGAGCGGCTACCGGCTGCTCGACACGGCGCTGAACTATCGGAACGAGCGGGAGGTCGGCGAGGCGGTGCGCGGCAGTGGCCTCGACCGCAGCGAGCTGCTCGTCACCACCAAGCTGCCCGGTCGTTCCCACGGCTATGAGGAGACGCTCGCGAGCTTCGAGGAGTCCCGCACGAACCTGGGCCTCGATTACGTGGACCTCTACCTGATCCACTGGCCCCTGCCGCGGGTGGGGAAGTATCTCGACTCGTGGAAGGCGATGATCGAGCTGCGGGACCGCGGCGACATCCGCTCGATCGGCGTCAGCAACTTCACCCCGCGGCTGCTGCAGGAGCTTCTCGACGAGACGGGTGTCGCGCCCGCCGTCAACCAGGTGGAGCTGCACCCGTACTTCCCGCAGGCCGAGCTGCGGGCATTCCACGCGCAGCACGGCATCGTGACCGAGAGCTGGAGTCCCCTCGCGCGCAAGCGGGATGTCGCCGGTGAGCCGGTCGTGCAGGAGATCGCGGCCGCGCATTCCGTGACGCCGATGCAGACGGTGCTGAGGTGGCACGTCCAGGTCGGCGCGCTCCCCATCCCGAAGTCGGCGAACGCCGAGCGGCAGCGGACCAACCTCGACGTGTTCCGGTTCTCGTTGACCGAGGATGAGGTCGCCGCCATCTCGGCGCTCGAGGACGACCGACTCTGGGGCGCCGACCCGGAGACCCACGAGGAGTTCTGACCCCAGCCGGAACCCACGCCGGCCGACACGCCAGATATGCGATCCGAACCTCCTGATGCACAATTGGGGGATGTTCCGTCGTCATCCGCTGCTCAGCGTGGTGACGTTCGTGTATCTCGGCATCGTCGGCTGGCTGACCCTCGGCCCGCAGCCGCTCGATGACGAGGCCAACGGCCTGCTGTTCCGGGTGCTGGAGTATCTGGACCGGAACCCCTCCACGGCGTGGGTGAGCTACAACGGACTGGAGTTCACCGCGAACATCGCGATGTTCGTGCCGGTAGGCCTGTTCTTCCTGTTGCTGCTCGGACGCTCCTCGTGGTTCGTCGCGGTGCTCGCCGGGGTGGGACTCACCTTCGCCATCGAGACGGCACAGCTCTTCCTGCCCGAGCGTGTCTCCGACCCCCGGGATCTGGCCTCCAACTCGATCGGCGCCCTCGTCGGCGTGGTCGCCGCCCTCATCGTCACGACGCCGAAGGCCCGCAGGCTGAAGCGGGAGGCGGCTGAGCGTCGCGCGGCACTGGCGGCAGCTGCGGCACGCGCGGCGCGTGAGCGCTCCGCTGAGGCGCTCGCCGGCCGCACTCGCTGACGGCCGTCAGCCGCGCACGCACTCCCCGGACGGCACCCGCTCCGAAAGCGCCGGCGCCCGGTCGAGCACGTCGCCGACCTCCTGCAGCGTGAGTGCGTAGCCGACGTTCTCCGTGTTCTCGCCACGTCCGAAGATGACGCCGGCGACAGCCCCCTCCTGGTCGAGGAACGGACCGCCGGAGTTGCCCGGATCCACGTCCGCCGCCAGCACGAACACCTGCCGCGCCGACGGGGATTCGCCGTAGATGTCCGGAACGACGATCTGGTCGATCGACACCACCTCGGCCGGGCGGGACGTGAACGGTCCGCCGAACGGATAGCCGTCGACGACCCCGCGGGCGCCGGGTCCGAGGCCCGGGTTGATCGCGAGCGCCGGGGTGGGGAGGCCGGGGACGGCGATCACGGCGAGGTCGTCCACGGGGTCGAAGTAGACGATCCGGCCGGTGCGTCCACCGTCGCCCGGCGCCTCGACCACCGGCTCGTCGACGCCCGCCAGCACGTGCGCGTTGGTGACCACCCGCTCCGGCGCGATCACGAATCCGGTGCCGCTCTGGCTCTGCCCGCACGAGTATGCGGTGCCGCTGATCCGCACCACGGACTGCGCCGCGACGCTCAAGGGTCCGGTGCTGGTGTCGATGTCGGGGATCGGCGGGGGAGCGGCCGGTCCGAAGGCGTCGGCGATGAGCGGCAGGCCCTCCTCGATCGCGAACGAGCGCGCCTGGGCGAGGAACGACTTCACCGGGTCCGGCGTCGTGCCGTCGATCGCACGGACGACACCCGACGACGCGACCGCGGGCGACAGCATCGGGACACCGAGCGACGTGACCCCTGCCGCCAGCACCGACACCACCAGGGCGGCGACGACGACGTTGACGATCGCGCCGAGCGTCCGGTCGAGGGCACGCAGCGGTTGGGCACGCAGGTGCTTGCGGATGGCGTGCCCGAGCGCCGCTCCCACCGAGTGGCCGATGGCGAGCATCACGAGCACCAGCAGCAGCACGGAGAATGCGCGCCACTCCGGTGCCGGCACCAGTCGGCCGATGAACGGGATCGCGAAGTAGGCCGCCATCCCCCCGCCGACCACCCCGACGATCCCGCCGATGCTGCGCATGAGCCCGGTGCGGAACCCGTAGGTCAGGTACCCGATCAGCACGAACACGAGGATCACGTCGATCACGAGCGTGACTGGCACGGTTCCTCCGGGGCGCGTTCGGGTGGCCGTTCGAGCCTACGGCGATTTGATTTCGCCGCGCTGGGAGCAGCCGTCCGGCGCGCCGGGGCGTTCGCGTCCCCCGAACGCCGGACACTCCTTCTGGGGATCGCATCGCTCCACCCCGGTGCCTACGGTGAGTGCGGGGGAAACACGAATGAGCACCACCGTGCGCGAGCACACCACGCCGGAGCAGCAGTCGACGGAACCGGTTGCGACGCCCGCCCGGGGAACCGCGACACGAGCAGACGCGACAGCGCTGCACGCGGGCCGCGGCACGACGTACGGCATGGTGCGCGAGTGCCTGCGCGTGCAGGCCTTCGCTCGGCCGCGGACCCGGTTCTCGCGGTTTCTCGGAATGAGTCCGCTGCATCCCGAGGCCCGGAACGCGTACGAAGCCGCACTCGACGAGCTCGCCGTTCGCGAGGAGCTCCAGAAGCTCGGCTCCGAGTGGACCGTGCTGTCGGGCGTTCCCATCGGAGCCCACGACGACGACGTCGATCACATCGTGCTCGGGCCCGGCGGTATCTTCAGCATCAGCGTCAAGCACGCCGCGGACGCAACCGTGTGGGTCGGCGGCCGCAGCGCGGTTGTCGGCGACCAGCCGGTCGACTTCGTGCGCCGCGCGCAGTCCGAGGGTGCCAGCGCGGCTCGCAGCCTCTCGAACGCAGCAGGCGGCCCGGTGCAGATCACCCCGCTCCTGGTGGTGAGCCGCCCGGCGAGCCTCACCCTCCGGGACCCCGGCGTCGCCGTCGTCGCGGCGAAGGGGCTCGCGACGTGGCTGCGGCGTCAGCGCCGGGTGCATTCGCCCGAGGCGGTGGCGTACTACGCCATGGTCGCCGCGGAGCCAGACACCTGGAACCTCGAACCCGCCCTCGTCGAGGACACGCTGCGCGATCTGCAGCGCTTCGACCACCTTCGGCATGATGTGGAGGCGGCGGCAGTCCGCCGCCGTGCACTCCGGGTCGCCTCCGGGGCAGGGCTTCTGGCTGCCCTCGCGGGAGGACGGACCGCCGCGTCGTCCCACCTGCGTGCACTTCGCCCGGCTGGGGCGCGAGCGCCACGCTGAGACCTCCCGCCTGAACCGGGGTCGCCGCCGTTCGGACTTCTTCCGAGTGGCACTTGCGCAAACCGGTTTGCGCGGTCAGTATGGCCGCAACGCAGGTCGAGTGGGACCTGGATCCCAGCAAAGAGGCAAACCGGTTTGAGCGAGCACGAGGTCGGCGAGATCGCGCCGCGGCAGGAAACGCGATCGGTGCCTGCGACGATCCAAGCGGTCGCCCGCGCCGCCGGTGTGAGCAAGACGACCGTGTCGCATGTGATCTCGGGCAACCGTCCGGTCTCCACGACGACGCGCCGCCGCGTCGAGCGGGTCATGGACGAACTGGGGTTCCGGCCCAACTTCTTTGCCCAGGCGCTCACCAAGAACCGAAGCAAGACGATCGCGCTCATCGCGCAGGACATCACGAATCCCTTCTATCCGGCGCTCGCACGTGGGCTTCAGGGTGCGGCCGCCACAGAGCAGCATGTCGTGATGCTCTTCGACGCCGGCGCAGGGGAGCGGCTGACCCACGCATTCCTCGAGGAAGCGGTGCAGCGACGGGTCGACGGCGTCGTGCTGGCGGTCGCTCTGGTCGACGGCGACCTCCGCCAGCTGACCGATGCCGGCATCCCCGTCGTCGCGGTCGGGTCAGGCCTCAGCGACGTGCTGACGGACTGGGTTTCGGCGGACGACCGGCAGATCGCGGTCGATGCGGTCCGATACCTCACCTCCCGGGGACACTCCAGGCTGGCGACCATCACCGGCCCGCCCGCGGCCGAGCCGGGCGCGGGCCGGCTCGAGGGCTTCGAGCGTGCGCTTGCGAACGCAGGCCGTACACCCGATCCGCGGCTGATCGTGGCCGGCGACTGGACCCGAGACGGCGGTGCGCGAGCGATGAGGCAGCTGCTCGAGTTGCCGGACCGGCCGAGCGCCGTCTTCTGCGCCAACGACCTCATGGCGATCGGGGCGGTGGATGCAGCGCGTTCGGCAGGGCTCGATGTCCCGCGGGACGTCGCGGTCGTCGGCGTCGACGACATCGACGCGTCGAGCCTCGTGAGTCCCGCCCTGACGACGGTGCGGATCCCTGCTCAGGCAATCGGCCGGGCCGCAGGCGAGCTCCTCCTCGATCGGATCGCGGGGCGCGCCGGTCCTGCAGTCCGGCATGTCCTCGTACGCCACTCCCTCATCCAACGCGATTCGGCCTAGGAGGCCTGCACATGCACGACGTCCTGAACCCGAGGGACCTGATTCCCGATGAAGCGGAGCAGCTTGCTCACAGCGGGTATCCCGCTCAGGGACTTCTGGCCGACGCGACGACGGCGGCGGGAACCGGTGATCTCGACGCGCTGCACGACATCGCCCGCCGGCTGGCCGCGCTCCGTCCTTCACCCGGGTGGCCGTACCTCGAGTCGGACGATGACGAGACGCTCGACCTGCTCGCCGCGGCGGCGCCGGAGATCACGGTCGATCCCGCTGAGCTCGCCGGGCGCATCCACGGCGCCTGGCTCGGGCGGTGCGTCGGCAACACGATGGGCAAGCCCGTCGAGGGCCTGACGCGCGACGAGGTGAAGACCTACCTCCGCGCGGCCGGGCAGTGGCCGCTGCGCGGGTACGTCCGGCTCATCGAGCCCCTGCCCGCCGGGGTCAGCCACCTCCACGAGTCCGCTCCGGATGCATCGGATGGTCGATTCGAGGATGTGCCGAGAGACGACGACATCGACTGGACAATCCTGGGCCTCGCCATGCTCGAGGAGCACGGCAAGCACCTCTCCACCGAGGCGATCGCCAGGGCGTGGCTCGACCGGCTGCCGTTCACGCAGACCTTCACCGCCGAACGTGCCGCGTATCGGAATCTCGTCGGCGGCGTCCCCATCTCGATGGTGGCCCGCGTCGAGAACCCCTACCGGGAGTGGATCGGCGCACTCATCCGGGGAGACATCTTCGGGTACGTCAACCCAGGCCGGCCCGCTGACGCGGCAATCGCGGCGCGGGTCGACGCCCGGCTCAGCCACACGCAGAACGGCATCTTCGGCGAGCTATGGGCTGCCGCGCTGGTGGCGGCGGCGCTCGGCCTCCGCGACGCTGAGCCGGCCCTGCGCGCCGCGCTGTCCGTGATCCCCCCGCGCTCGCGGCTGGCTGAGTCCCAGCGGCAGCTTCTCGACCTCCGGTCCTCAGGCGCCACCGCCGACGAGGCCCTCGACTGGATCGACAGCACGCTCGGCCACTACAACTGGGTGCACACCGTCAACAACGCCGCGCTGATCACGCTCGGCCTGCTGTGGGGCGAGGACTTCGTCAGCACGGTGGCGCTGACGATCTCCGGAGGCCGGGACACCGATTCGGCCGGCGCCACCGCGGGCAGCGTGTACGGGGCACTGCACGGCGTCGGCGCCATCCCCGACGAGCTCGTCGGCACCACGCATGTCCGCGTGCGAAGCGCCGTCCGCGGTTTCGACCGCGTCGAGATCCGCGAACTGGCGAACCGCACGATGGATCTGATCGGAGGCGACAAGTGACCCCGATTCCCGTCATCATCGATACCGACCCGGGGCTGGGCGAGCCGGGCAGCGACATCGACGACGGGCTCGCCATCGCCCTCGCGCTGCGGTCGCCGGAGCTCCGGGTGATCGGGCTCACGGTGGTCAACGGGAACGTGGACGCGATCACGGGCACGGACGTCGCGCGCAGGCTGACCCGTCGGCTCGAGGTCCCGGAACTTCCGGTGCTGCTCGGTGCGCAGGCACCCCTGCGGCGCGACATGGCACCCGTGCGTGCCCTTTTCGACGCCGTGCTCGGCGGCGGCGTCGAGTCGCGGCCACCGGCGTTCGGCCCGACAAGTGATGAGCACGCCGCCGACTTCCTGGTGCGCACCGCCGCCGAGCTCCGGGGCGAGCTGACCGTCGTCGCCATCGGTCCGATGACGAACCTGGCGCTGGCGATCCAGCGTGACCCCGCGTTCGCGAGCAACGTGCGTGAGCTCGTCCTCATGGCCGGGAGCGCCACGACCTATGCGCAGAACATCACCGTCGTGGGCGACTTCAACGCTTACGTCGATCCGGAGGCGCTCGACATCGTCCTCGGAAGCGGCGCGGCGATCCGGATGGTCGGGCTCGATCAGACCTCGAGGGTGATCCTCACCCGCGACGACGCGACGCTGATGCGGGATTCCCGCGACGAGTTCGGCGAATGGGCGGCTGACTGCGCCGACGCGTGGATCGACTACCTCGGTCGCGCGTTCCCGAACCGCCCCGAGCACCGGGACGGCTGCTTCCTTCACGATCCGCTGGTGATCGCCGCGGTCACACACCCAGACTTCCTCACCTGGCAGCCGGCCAGCGTGCAGGTGGAGACCGAGAGCGAGCTCGCGCGCGGGCTCGTTGTCGCCGACCGCGGGCTCGCCCTTGAGCCCGCGGGACCCCAGAACGCGACGGTCGCCGTCGATACGGCTGTGGAGAACTTCCGTCGCGTGTTCCTGGAGCGCATGAGCGCTTCCGAGTTCCCTGTCCCTTCCAAGCACAACAAGGAGTAATCACATGGCTGTTCACAAAGGAGTGAGGCGTTCGCTGCGAGCGGGTGCCGTCGCGATGGCAGGGGTGCTGGCCTTGGCCGCATGCGCCGGAGGCGGTGGTGAGGGCCCGGGTGCCGGTCCGTCCGAAGTGACGGATCCTGCAGAGCCGATCACGATCACGTACGCCGGGGCTGCCTACGCTGCCGATCAGATCCAGCCCGTGCTGGATGCCTTCGAGTCGGAGCATCCGAATATCAAGGTCGAGTACGAGTCGGTTCCTTTCGACGACTTCAACAGCGTCCTCGCCGCCCGGCTGACGAACGCGAGCGACGCCATCGACGTCTTCGATGTCGATATGCCCCGAACGGACGCGTATGTCGCCCGCGGCTGGCTGGCCGACCTGACCGCGACCTTCCCCGACCTGGCCGACTCGGTCGATCCGGGAAGCCTCGAGGCGGCCACGGTGGACGGAAAGCTCGTCACCATGCCCTACCAGACGTCGACGAACATCATGTACTACAACAAGGACCTCCTCGAGGCCGCCGGAGTCGACTTCCCGTCGGCCGACCCGGCGGATCGGCTGACCTGGGAGGTGGTGGAGGAGCAGGCCACCGCGGCGCAAGAAGCCGGTGCCACCTATGGCATCGTCTTCGACCAGATCGACCGCTACTACCAGCTCGAGCCGCTCGCCATCAGTGCCGGCGGCGGCCCGGGCGCCACGGGCGAGATGAATCTCGACCCAGACGTGGCGAACGACGGCTGGGTGAAGGCCTTCGACTGGTATGGCGGCCTCTTCGAGAAGGGCCTGTCGCCCCGTGGGGTTGCGGTGGCCGAAACGCCGGAGATCTTCGCCGGCGGACAGACTGCCTTTTACGTCGGCGGCCCTTGGTGGGCTGGGATGTTCGTCGCCGATCCGGAGCTCGACTTCGGCGTCGCACCCTTCCCCGCCTTCGAGGGCGGCGAGCCGTCCACGCCGACCGGTGGATGGTCGCTTGGGCTCAACCCCAAGGCCGACGAGGAGCGGGCGAACGCTGCCGCCGTCTTCATGAAGTTCATGGGGCTCGACGACGGCGGCTACGCGCAGTACCTCTCCGCACTGGCGGTGCCGCCGTCGAACCTGGAGGGCGGCGTGAAGTTCTACGAGTCTGAGGCGTTCGCCGACCCCCGGATGGCCGGGGTGGTGGACCTAATGAAGTTCGAACTGGAGAACACCTCGACGCTCCGGCTGCAGACCGTCGGCTACGTGGAGTTCGAGGACGTCATGACGCGCACGTTCAGTGACATCATCAATGGCGCTGACGCAGGCGAAGCGCTTGCCACGGCCGAGTCGGAACTCGACGAGGCATGGGAATCCTTCCGCTGATCGACCAGAAGGGTGTGGCGGGGCGCGAGTCCCGCCACACCCCGGAGATGGACATGACCCCTTCGGTCGATCGTGCGCGTCCGCGGCGCAATCCGGGAACCCGACGCCGCTATTCGGGAACCCGACGCAACACCCTCGCTGCCGCTGCCTTCCTGGCGCCGACGCTCGGGCTCATCGTCCTCCTGCGGATCGTTCCCACCGGCGGGGCGGTGAGGGACTCGATGCGGCAGGGGCTCCCTGGCAGCCTCGCCGAGCCCGACTTCGTCGGCTTGGAGGTCTTCACCGAGCTCTTCCAGTCCGCGAGATTCTGGCAGTCGGTGCAGCAGACGCTCATCTTCAATGTGATCGTCAACCCGCTGCAGATCATCCTCGCGCTGGCGCTCGCGGTGCTCCTCACCAGAGGCCTGCCCGGAACGGGACTGTGGCGGACACTGATCTTCCTGCCGGCGGCCGTGCCGCTCGCGGGCTCGACGATCGTCTGGGGCATCGCGCTGCGCCCAGACGGGCCCGTCAACGGCGTGCTCGCTCTCTTCGGCGTCCCACGACAGCCGTGGTTTACAAGTCCAGACCAGGTGATCCTGGCGCTCATCATCCTCGCCAGCTGGATCGGCATCGGCTACTGGATGATGTTCCTCATCGCCGGGCTCAACGACGTGCCCCAGGTGTACTTCGAAGCGGCGCGGATGGATGGCGCAGGTCCGGTCCGCACCTTCTTCTCGGTCACCTTGCCCATGCTCCGGCGACCGATCCTGTTCGTGCTCGTCGCAGACACGGTCGCGAACTTCGTGCTCTTCGCTCCGGTGCAGATCCTGACCAGCGGTGGACCGGAGCGTCAGTCGAACTTCCTGATGTACGACATCTTCCACCGCAGCTTCGAGCTGAGCGACCCATACACGGCATCGGCGCAGCTCGTGATCCTGCTGCTGCTCATGATCGCGATCGTGGTCGTGCAGTTCCGTCTGCTCGGGTCGACGGAGGGCGAGGAATGAGAACGACAAGACGCGGCAGAGTCGGTCGCGGGGTGCTCACCGGTCTCGCCGCACTCATCTCGCTGCTGTTCCTGCTCCCCGTCGTCTGGCTGATCGCGAGTGCGTTCCGGACGAGCAGGGAGACCTTCGCCAGCAGTGCGCCGCTCACCTGGAACGTGCTGTGGCCGAAGGAATGGACGTTCGTCAACCTGGAGTCGGCGGCCGATGCCGGCTTCCTCACGAACCTCGGGAACTCCTTGCTGGTCGCGGGTGTCACGGTGGTGGTCGGCCTGATGGTGAGCGCCATGGCGGCCTTCGCCCTCGCGGTGATCCCGTTCCGCGGCAGGGCGACCACCTTCGCGATCGTGGTGCTGAGCTTCCTGGTGCCGTTCGAGGCGATCGCCATTCCGCTCGCCCGGACGTTCTCCGACTGGAACCTCACCAACACCCTGCTTGCGCTGATCCTCCCGGGCCTCGGGAACGGGCTTGCGGTCTTCACACTTCGGCAGTTCTTCCTCGGTGTGCCGCACTCTCTTGCGGAGGCCGCTCATCTCGACGGCGCCGGCTGGTGGCGGATCTTCCGGGATGTCTACCTGCCCCTTTGCCGTCCCGCTCTGATCGGCGCGGGACTCATCCTGTTCCTCTTCCAGTGGCAGGCGTACCTCTGGCCGATCCTGGTGATCTCCCGGCAGGAGCTCGATCTCGCCCCCGTAGCGATCGCGAAGTCGTTCGGAGCGTTCACGACAGACTATGGTCGTGTGTTCGCAGAGACCGCGGTGCTCGCGGTCATCCCCGCGATCGTTCTGCTTGCATTGCAGCGGTTCTTCATCACCTCGGTGGCGAGCACCGGGAGCAAGGAGTGAGATTCGTGAGTGTTCTGGTCGCCGTCGTCGGCTCCGCCAACCTTGACCTCGTTGCCCGCACCGCGCGCATCCCCGAACCAGGGGAGACGGTGCTCGGCTCCGCCTACTCGGAGCACCACGGCGGGAAGGGTGCGAACCAGGCGGTGGGTGCTGCGCGGGCCGCCCCGACGGCGTTCGTGGGATGCGTCGGCACGGATGAGCCGGGGCAGCGCACTCGCACGCACCTGGCCGACCGCGGTGTGGCGACCGACGAGCTCCGCACGGTGCAGGGCGAGACCGGCCGGGCCGTGATCACCGTCGCCGACGACGGGGAGAACAGCATCGTCGTGCTGCCGCTCGCGAACCACGCCGTCACTCCCGACCAGGTGCGGGAATCGCTCGACCGGCTCCAGCCCGAGGTGGTGCTGTGCCAGCTCGAGATCCCGATCGAGTCGGTGACCGCGGCCGCCGAATGGTGCGAGCGCGCCGGCAAGCGGTTCCTGCTGAACCCGTCTCCGGTCGCCGAGGTGCCTGAGCACGTGATTGCGCTCGCCGACCCGCTGCTCGTGAACCGCGGCGAGGCCGTGGCGCTCGCCGGCGGCTCAGAGGACCAGCCGCTCCGCGACGCGCTTGAGGCGCTGCGCGGCAGGGCCCGGTCGCTGGTCGGAACGGATGGCGCCCGCGGGGCTCTCGTGAGCGAGCCCGAGGGCTTCGCCGAGGTGCCGGTCGAGCCCACCCGCGCGGTCGACACGACGGGCGCCGGGGACGAGTTCGCAGGCACCCTCGCCGCGGCGCTCGCCTCGGGTGCATCGCTAGGGGAGGCCGCCGTCGCGGCGAGCCGCGCCGCATCCGCCCTCATCGCGATCCAGAGGGAGCTTCGCTGAGGCGGCAGCAACACTCGCGTGTCGCCCGACACGCGCAGCAAGAGAAGAGGAGCAATGATGCTTTCAAGATCGGCAGCTCTGCGGTGCGCCGCCGTTGCGCTCGCTACAGCACTCGGTTCGGGTGCGCTGCTCGCCGTGGGGGGACCGGCCTCGGCTGATCCTCTCTCGCCCAATACGGGTGCCCGCGGAACGACGTCGGGGAATCCCAGCGCCGGTACGGGAGGGGACATCTTCTATGTGGACGCGTCGTCCGGCAGCGACGGCAACAGCGGGCTCAGTTCGTCCGCGGCGTGGAGAACCCTGGCCCGGGTCACCACGGCCACCTTCGGACCGGGAGACGTGATCGCGTTCAGGCGAGGACAGTCCTTCACCGGTTCGGCCACGATTGCGGAGAGCGGCACGACATCCAACCCGATCTCCGTGACCGCATACGGCTCGGGAAGCAGTCCGGTCCTCACGAATCCCGGTTCGTGGAACATGCTCGTCCTCGCCGGGGCGAACATCACCGTGACGCACCTGACATTCGACGATGGCGTCGTGTTCGACAACAGCGACGGTCAAGGCATCCGTGGACCGAAGTACGAGCTGAGCGGCGCGATCGCGGTGACGAGCAACGGCACGAACGCGCACATCTCGGACAACGTGTTCACCGACGTGGGCGTGGGCGTCAAGACGTACGGCTTCGGCTCCAAGGTGCTGCACAACACGTTCCGTGACCTGAGGATCGCATTCAGGGGAATGGACAGCGGGAGCGAGACGTCGTACGGAGCGCTCGGCGTTTCCGCCAACAACAGCAACATTGAGATCGCGTACAACGATTTCATCAATTGCCGCAGCACCAACAGTCCCTACGGCGCAGACGGCGGCGCGATCGAGATCGAGGGCTTCGCCCACGACAAGGACAACATCACGATCCATCACAACTATTCGCGGGGGTCGCAGGGGTTCGTCGAGGTGACCGAGACGACATCGTCCGGTGTCGTCATCCGGAACAACGTCAGCGACGACTACCAGCAGTTCGTCGCCTGGGACACCACCACCCATCCGACCGGCTATCTGGCGGTCAACAACACGGTGGTCCGGCGGCACTCTTCCGGGCTCTCCCGACTGTTCGACATCTACTACTACCGCGAACCGGGGCCGGCTCCGTCCGCGGACTGGATCACGATCAGGAACAACATCTTCTACACACCGAACCGCTCGACGCTCGGAGTGTTCGACTTCCCGCACGACCACAACTTGTTCTACGGGGGCACCAATCCGGTCGGCTTCCCGCTCGGCAGTGGAGACCTGATCAGCGACCCGCGCTTCGTCAACTTCGCATCGGGCGATCTCCGGCTATCGGTCGCGAGCCCGGCGGTGGACAACGGCGCCGCGGCCGGGTCGAGCACAGATCTCGATGGCAATGCCACCGGGATCGGTGCCGGCTCCGATATCGGGGCGTTCGAGAGGCAGGCGGCGCCGACGTTCGGCGCGAACGCGGTGGCTGACGGTGGGTTCGAGTCTCAGCTCACGGTGACCGCATCCTCGTCTCCGTGGAATTCACAGGGCTCCCTGTCGTATGGGGTGGACGTGAACGCCGGGAAGGCGAGGTCCGGCCAGGACAACGGATGGATCGCAACCTCAGGTTCGTCGTCGTGGGGTGCGCTTCGCCAGACTGTCGCGGTCACGCCGAACACCAACTACCGGATGACCGCGTGGGTTCGGAACTCTGGCAACTTCGACCAGGCGTGGATCGGGGCGAAGACGATCGGTGGCGCGGTACTGAACGAAGTGAGACACGGGAAGGCGCCGCAGTACAACCGCTTCACCGTGACGTTCAACAGCGGCTCGAACTCGAGCGTCGTGCTGCACGTCGGATTCTGGGGAGTCAATTCCACCGCTTGGGAGCAGATCGACGACGTCGCTCTCCAGGCGTTCTAGGCGATCGGCGGAGGGGCAGGCGGACGCGTTGCTGCCCGCCCCTCCGCTGCCCGGCCCCGACGGTCCCTCGTTCGAAGCCGGCGGTGCCCTGACTCTGGCAGGCCGAGCCGACAGGTTGGCGGGATGCGGGATGGTCGGTTCCGCGCCGGGGGAGTAGACCGGGAGCATGGCAGACGAACGATCGGACGACCTCATCCGCTGGATGGAGAGCTACCTCCGCGCCTGGACCTCGAACGCGCCGGACGACATCCGCGCCCTCTTCACCGCGGACGCGCGCTATTTCACCGACCCCTGGACCGACCCGTGGAACGGGCAGGACGCCATCGTCGAGCAGTGGATCGCGCGCGACGATGAGGCCGGCACGTGGGAGTTCTCCTGGTCTCCGGTCGCCGTGACCGACGAGGTCGCCGTCGTGCAGGGCGAGACCCGGTACAAGGACGGCAGGACCTATTCGAATCTCTGGCTGATCCGCCTCGACCCGGATGGCCGGGCGCGCGAGTTCACCGAGTACTGGATGGATCAGGCCGACCCGTCCTGAGCGCTCCGCCGGAACGCCAGCCGGCAGCAGGATCGCCGCCTCAGCGATACGAGGCGCCCGTCGCCGCGAGCGCCTCATCCCACGGCGTCGCCCGCACGCCGAGCAGTCGTTCCGTCTCCGTCGAGTCGACCAGGAACGGCCGGGTGAACTGGTACTCCATCCGCATCACCTCACGGATGTCCGGCGCGAACCGGGCGAGGGTCGCCATCAGCGGCCTCGGGTACGGCCGCACGCTGTCGTTGCCGCCGAACCGCTCCTTCACCTGGGCTGCGATCGTCGTGCGGGGGAGCGAGGAGGAGTGCGGCGGGTGCCAGGCCCGGCCCCACTCCCCGGCATGATCCGCCGCCGCGACCAGCGTGCGAACGATATCGGGCAGATACGCCCAGCTGTGCTCGAGCGTGGGATCGCCGACTACGCGCGCAGTCCTGCCGGCGAGGAGCGGCTCGAAGAACCGCGACCCGAGGTGCGCGCTCTTGCCGGCGTCGGGCCCGAAGTAGTCGCTCGCCCGCACCTCGGCGACGCGAAGACGACCGCCGTCGTGGGCCGCCTTCAGTCGCCTCCAGCCGTCGGCGCGGATTCGACCCTTCGGCTCGGTCGCCGCCAGCGGGTCGCCCTCCCGCATCGGGTCATCGACCGCCCCGTACGCGTAGACATTGCCCATCACGACGACGTCTGCGCCCGTCCGTTCGCCGGCGGCGATCACCGACTCGAACGCCGGCGGCCACTCCGCGGCCCACGCCGGGTATGGCGGATTCGTGCACAGGAAGACCGTGTGCGCACCGCCGGCGGCGCGAGTGACGGCGTCCGCGTCCTTGACGTCCAAGCGGACCGGGGTGGTGCCACGGAGCGCGGTCCCGCTCCGGGTCGCAAGCCGGACGTCGTCGCCCCGCTCCACGAGCCGCTGGGCGAGGAGGCCGCCGACGGCGCCCGCTCCGATCACCAATCGTGTCGACATGGAGGCGTCCTTCCGAGCGTCGTTCTGATGGGTCGATCAGGTCAGGAGAGCGGAGCACCGGCGAGTGGGCGGTCGGGCGTCGTCGGGAGCGGTTCGGCATGCCAGGAGCGCACGGCCGCGCCGACGACGAGTGCCGCGGCGGCGAGAGCGGCCGCGAACAGGATGAGGCCGGCGACGAGGACGGGTCCCTCGGGGCGCACGATGGGCTGCCCGAGCAGCGCCTGGGCGGTGAGGAGTGCCAGCACGCCGGCGTAGAGGCCGATCGCGACCCACATCAGCCGGGCCCGCACCTGAGGCTCGCGCAGCACCCGGATCCGGCGTGCCGCAAGCTCCAGCACGATCGCGGCCAGCGGGATGAGCTGCAGGGCGTGCATCCCGACGAAGTGGGGGATGCGCAGGTCTCCGGCCTCGGTGCTCCAGCCCAGCAGGAACAGACCGGCACCACCATCCGCAGCGCCCACGGTGTGCGCGCCCGCGATGCCCTGGAAATCATCGAGCTGCTGCGCCGTCGGCGACGTCATCAGGAAGCCGAGCGCCATGCCGACGATCGCGATGCCGAGCCCGGCTCGAACGGCCAACGTGCGTGCCCGATCACCCAGCGCAGCGCGGAACAGCACCCCGGCGATGACCAGCGTGGCCAGCCACACCAGCACGATCGAGGTCGCCATGACGCTCCACAGCGTGGTCGCCAGCGGAGTGGCGACGTTGAAGTGGCTGCGGCCCCCGGTCGCCGCGACCCCGACGATGATGACGAGCTCCACCGTCAGGAACACAGCGGCGACCGTCGCGGCCGCGCCGACCACGCGGCGCCCCCGCCGCACCAGGCCGATCAGCCAGGAGAGCGTGACCGAGTAGATGAGCACCGAGAGGGCGAACTTCAACGGCTTCGCCCAGAGCGGCGCACCATCGAGCGTGCGCTGGTCGACGAAGAGCGCGATGGTGCAGACGACGGCGAGTATCGCCATTGCCGCGGCGAGCCAGTGGAGAGGACGCGAGCCGCCGCTCAAGGCCGATGTGGACGGTCGGACCGGTGTCGCAGGATGCTGGAACATGTCACTCTCCTGAGTGCTTCACGGGTGTTCGGTGTCGGGGGTGGGAAGATAGCGGACGGCTGAGATGTGCTCCTGGGCCGCGCGCCGGAGGCCGGAGAACAGCGCATCGCCGAGGGCGGTGCCGACGACGATGATCTCCGCCTTGGCCTCGCGGCCGTCCCGTGCATCCACCTCGTCGAGGTCGGCCTCGGCGACCTGCAGTGCGGCGGCGGCGTAGCGTTCCACCCAGCCGCGCAGATCCGTCTGCCCCGCGCGCTCGAAGGCCAGGAGGGCGCGCGCAGCGGTGAGGCGTCCAGGGTTCTCGGGATGCACCCGCCAGCCGGGCGTGGCCGCGTCGACGGCGTCGAGTGCGTGCTGCGGAACGTCCTGCGGGTCGATCCGCTCCGAGACCGACTGCTGTGCGACACCGAAGGTGTGCTCCACCGGGAGCTCGGAGTCGATGGCGTCCAGCACCTGCCCGGCGGCCGCGACCGTGATGCCGCCGACCTCGATGAGCGCGCGGATCAGGCGCAGTCGCCGCACATGGGAATCGCTGTACTCGGCCTGGTTCGGCACGGTGACATCGCCGCGCGGCAGCAGGCCCTCTCGCAGGTAGAACTTGATCGTCGGGACGGGAACGCCACTCGCCGCACTCAGAGCCGCCATCTTCATGGCGGATAGCTTAGCTATCGGATAGCAACACTGTCCATAGCTGCGCGAGCGGACATGCTCGGCACGGGGCGGCTACCGCTCCGTCCGGGCGATCCGCTCGGCCTCCCGGCGGGCGTTGCGGATGCGGTCCGCCTCGGCGGCCTCCACCGGGGTCGGCGCCGTGCCTCCGAGGTGGCGGGGCTGCCACCACTGGCCGGTGCCGTCCACCGGATACTCCGCCTGCAGCCGATCCACCATCCGCTGCATCGTCGAATGGAGCTCATCCGTCACGGCCCGTACGTCCGCGCCACCGGCCACCTCGATCGGCGCACCGAAGCAGAAGTGCACCGGCACCCCGAAGCGGTCACGGCCCGCGATCTTGCGGTTCTTCGTCAGCAGCCGATGACCACCCCATCCGGCGACCGGGATGAGCGGAACGCCCGCCTCGGCGGCCAGCCGGGCGGCGCCGGTCTTGAGGTCCCGCACCGTGAAGGATGCACTGACCCCAGCCTCCGGGAAGACGCCCACCAGCTCGCCGGTCTGCAGCGCCTTCAGGGCCGCACGGTACGCCTCCGCTCCGGCGGCCATGTCGACCGGGATGTGCCGCATGCCGCGCAGCAGCCAGCCGACGCCAGGCTTCTCGAAGACGCCCCTCTTCGCGAGGAAGCGGACGTGGCGGCGGTTGTGGCGCCAGACCATCCACTCGGCAAGCGCGAACTCCAGATAGCCGAAGTGCGTCATCGCGAGCACCGCGCCACCGGCATCCGGCAGATGCTCGGCGCCCGATGCATGCGGCTTCAATCGCCAGAAGCGGAAGAGTCCGAGCCCGGCGGCGATCGCGGTGGAGTAGACGGGGTCGAAAGGTCGCCGCATCCGGTCAGCGTAGAGATCGCTTCCTGAGCGCTCGCCCGAGGCAGCGCTCACAGCGCCTGCCGCTGCGCGATCAGCGGGCAGAAGAACGGGTCTCGCTCCCCGAGGCCGACCCGGTTGATGTAGCGCAGCACGATGCCGTACGACTCGAAGAGCCCGGTCTGCTTGTATGCGACGCCGTGCTTCTCGCAGTAGTCGGCCACGATCACGGACGCCTTGCGGAGATGCGGCCTCGGCATCGACGGGAACAGGTGATGCTCGACCTGGTAGTTCAGCCCGCCCATGGCCACGTCGACGAAGCGGCCGCCGCGGATGTTGCGGCTCATCAGCACCTGGCGGCGCAGGAAGTCGAGTTTGAGATCCTTCGGCACCAACGGCATCCCTTTGTGGTTCGGCGCGAACGACGCGCCCATGTAGAACCCGAACAGCCCGAGCTGGACGCCCAGGAACGCGAACGCGATGCCGGGGGAGAGCACGAAGAACACGAGGGTCACGAAGCCGCCGACCCGGATGAGGAGAAATGCGAGCTCCACCCACCGGCGGTTCACCGGCTCCTTCTGCAGCAGCCGCTTGACGCTCGCCGCGTGCAGCGACAGTCCCTCGAGCAGCAGGATCGGGAAGAAGAACACGCCCTGGTGGGCGATGAGCCACGAGGTCAGGCGGTTGCGTCGCTTCTCCACCTGCGCAGGCGTGAAGGAGATGACCGGCAGCTCGATGTCGGGGTCGGCGCCCTCCTTGTTGGGATTGGCGTGGTGGCGGGTGTGCTTGTGCTGCCACCAGCCGTAGCTGAGACCGACGAACAGGTTCCCGAGCACCATGCTGATCCAGTCGTTCCACTTGCCCGACCGGAAGATCTGCCGGTGCGCCGCGTCGTGGGCGAGGAACGCGACTTGCGTGAACAGCACTGCGAAGAGCGCCGCCGTGATGAGCTGCCACCAGGTGTCGCCGATCAGCACGAAGGCGGTGATGCTGGCGGCGAGGACGAGCGGCACGGCCACGAGCTTCGTCCAGTAGTAGCCGTAGCGCCGGCGCATGAGACCGGAGTCCTGGATGTGCTTCGCGAGTTCGGTGAACTCGCTGTTCCCCCGCGGCTTGGTCGCGCGGACGGCGCCGGCTGCGGGATTCTCGATGGTCGTCATCTCTGCCTCGGTGTCCTGCTCGGCTCGCGCTTCGCGAGCGTTCGGGTCGGGCCACCGGGGTCTGGGGCGTTCCGATGTCACGATATGCAGGTATTCGGAGCGGGTGGCCGCGCCGGAGGATGCTCGCAGGGCGTTCACGGCGAGTACGCGGGCAGGGTCAGGGAAGCGGTCGGCCGAGGAAACGCCAGGTCTCCCGTCGCGGGCCCGGCTAACGGCCCCGCAGCAGACCGAGGAGCATCCGCTGGAGCGTCGCGCGCAGCTCGTCCGTCACGGCCCGCACGTCCTCCGCCCGCTGCATGGCGATCGGTTCGCCGAACGCCACGGAAACCGGCGACCGTGAGCCTTGGCTGTCCCGTGGATCGTCCCGGGCGATCGGCTCGCACCAGACGACCACGGGAACGAGGGGAACATCGGCCTCCACCGCGAGCCGGGCGGCGCTCACCCGGAGCTCCCGCACAGCGAGCGGGTCGTCGCCGCCGGCCTCCGGGAACAGCGCCACCAGCTCTCCGTGCCGCAGCGCCACCAGCGCCTCCGCGTAGGCCTCCGCGCCTGCCGTGAGGTTCACGAAGATGCGGCGGAGCGGGCGGAACAGGCCGCCCGCGTCCGGCTCCTCGATCCGGCCGTTCAGCACCAGGCACTGGATGCGCCGCCGGCTGTGCCGCCAGACGGCCAGCTCGACGAACGCCAGCTCCCGGTGAGCGAAGTGGGTCATGGCCAGAACCGCTCCGCCGGTCCGCGGAACGTGCGTCAGGCCGGTCGTCTCGAGATCGCGCCCGTGGCTGCGCGTGTGCCAGACGCCGGCGCCCAGTCGTTGCGGTGTGCGGTCGATCGTGGTCATGCTGGCCTCGCTGCGTTCGTCGGACCGGAAACCCGGCAGCGAACTGCACGGCTCCAGTTCTGGGTCCCACGCTCCGCTCGCTGTGCCGGGTATTCGGTACCCCACGCCGGGCCGATGTGGGCTCACAGACAGTTCACGGGTGCGCCGGTTCCCGGCCGACCGCTGCGTGGCCTGGTGGCGGGCCCTCTCTGATAGGCTCGGTCAGTTGCCGTCGAACGGCCGCGGACAAAGAGCGCCGCCTCATCGGGAGGCCGGCACCGCGCAGCGAGAGAAAGGGGATCCCATCTATGGCACTTGATGCAGATGTCAAGAAGGCGATCATCGAAGAGTACGCAACCCACCCCGGTGACACCGGATCCCCCGAGGTTCAGGTCGCAATGCTGACCCGTCGGATCAAGGACCTCACCGAGCACCTCAAGGAGCACAAGCACGACCACCACTCGCGTCGTGGTCTGCTGCTCCTCGTCGGTCAGCGTCGACGCCTGCTGGGGTACCTGCAGGACATCGACATCAACCGCTACCGGTCGCTGATCGAGCGCCTGGGGCTGCGCCGCTGACCTCCGTCAGCTGCTCGCGCTGATACCGCGAACTTCTTGCAGACGGGCCGTTCCCTTCGGGGAGCGGCCCGTTCTGTGCTTCCGGCGACTCGGCATCGGGTCGGGGTGCCGGCCGGCCCGTACGCTGGGCGGCATGGTTCGCGCTGTCCGTTTCGACCGCTTCGGGAATGCGTCCGTGCTGTATCTCGCCGAGGTGCCGCTGGTGGAGCCGGGCGCGGGGCAGGTGCGGGTCCGGATGCGTGCGGCAGGCCTCAATCCCGTCGACTACAAGATCCGTCGCGGGACCTCGCGCTACCGCGTCACGCCGCCGGCGCCCGCGGGACGCGAGCTGGCGGGCGTGGTCGATGCGGTCGGCGCCGGTGTCGAGCGGCTGGACGTCGGCGACGAGGTGTTCGGCACCATCCCGACCGGCGCGTTCGCCGACGCGGTCACGCTCGAGGAGACGTACTTCGCCCGGAAGCCGGACGCCGTGCCGAGGGAAGTGGCGGGCGGGCTCGCCCTCGCCGGGCAGACGGCCTGGGACGCGCTCGGCTCACAGCCCCTGCGAGCCGGACAGACCGTCGTGGTCAGCGCCGCGGCGGGCGGCGTCGGATCGATCCTCGTTCAGCTCGCCGTGCTTCGCGGAATCCGGGTGATCGGCACGGCGAGCGACGCCAACGCCGAATGGCTGCGCTCGGTCGGGGGAATTCCGGTGCGCTACGGCGACGGACTCGCCTCGCGCATCCGGGATGCGGCAGAGGGGCACCCGATCGCCGCGGTCTTCGACCTGCACGGACCGGAGACCATCGAGGCGGCCCTCGAGCTCGGCGTGCCGCCCGAGCACATCAATACCAACGCCACCGACCCGACCGCCTACGGGATCCGCGGCGTCGGCCGCGGACCCACCAGCGTCCCCACGCTGGACCGGCTCGCCGAACTGGTCGCGGAGGGCAGGCTCACCGTGCCGATCGCCGCCGTCTATCCGCTCGACCGAGTGCGTTCGGCGTTCGAGCGGCTGGAGCAGGGCCACCTTCGCGGCAAGATCGTGCTGGTTCCCTGAGGTCCGACGGGCCGACGTCAGAGCTCGATCGGCGCGTGCTCCTCGGCCAGCAGCTCCCGCACCCGCGGCACGACCTCGGTGCCGTAAAGCTCGATGCTGTGCATCATGTTGGCGTGCGCGAGGGGGCCGGCGCTGTACTTCAGGTCGAATCGATCGACGCCGAGCGTGCGGATGGTGTTGGCCATCTTCTGCGCGACGGTCTCCGGCGAGCCGACGTAGAGGGACCCGTGGGTGATCTCGTGCTCGAACTCGTCGCGGCCCATCGGGGGCCAGCCGCGCTCCTTGCCGATCCGGTCGCGCATCGCCTTGTACGGCGAGAACAGCTCCGCGCGCGCCTGCTCGTCGGTGTCGGCGAGGTAGCCAGGGGAGTGCACGGCGATCGGGAGCGGCTCCGTCTCGAACTGCGCCAGCGCACGCCGGTACAGGTCGGCGTAAGGCAGGAACCTGGCGGGGTCGCCGCCGATGATGGCCAGGGTGAGCGGCATCCGATACCGCGCCGCGCGCACCACCGACTCCGGACTGCCGCCCACGCCGATCCAGACCTTGAGCCGGCCGCTCTCGGTGGTCGGGTACACCCGCTGATCCACCAGGGGCGTGCGGAAACCGCCCTCCCAGGTCACCGGCTCCTCCGCGAGGAGCGCCGCGAACAGGTCCAGCTTCTCGTTGAAGAGCTCCTCGTACTGGCCGAGGTCGAACCCGAACAGCGGGAACGACTCGGTGAACGACCCACGGCCGAGGATGACCTCGGCGCGGCCGTTGGAGACCGCATCCAGCGTTGCGAATCGCTGGTACACCCGGATGGGGTCATCCGAGCTCAGCACGGTGACCGCGGAGCCCAGATGGATGCGCTCGGTCCGGCCGGCGATCGCGGAGAGCACCACATCCGGCGCAGACACCGCGAAGTCCGCCCGGTGATGCTCACCCACACCGAAGAAGTCGAGGCCGACCCGGTCCGCGAGCACCCCTTCCTCCACCACATCCCGCAGCACCTGCGGGTGCGGCACCGGCGTGCCATCCGGGGCGTGCGTCACGTCGCCGAACGTGTCGACTCCGAACTCGACCTGCTGTGCCACTGCGTCCTCTGCCATCCTGTCCTCCCGGCCGTTTGGGTCACTTCCCCCGCCAACGCGTTCGGCCGTCCGCTCATTCCCCGGGCGGCTCCTCGAGCTCCAGCTCGTCTTCCTTCTCGTCCGTGCCATGGGTGCGGCGGCGCGCCTGACGGACCCCCACCTCCTCGAAGAGCAGCACCCCGAGCAGCAGCGCGTTGGCCACCCAGGTGTGCAGCAGCGGGCTCGACGTCGGCCAGGCCAGCGGCACCAGCACCGCGAGCGCCGTCAGCGGGAGGATGCCCACAAGGTGCGACGCCAGCGGGAACGTGCCGGTCGACTTCTTGAACCAGAGGTTCCCGAGCAGGTAGATCGCCGGGGCGGCGTAGACGAGCAGCGGTGTGAGACCGTCGGTCGCCTCGAGCGGGTGCGCGAGCACCAGCTCGTCCGCCACAGCGACCAGCACCACGCCGAAGACCAGGACGACGTGCACGTACGTGTAGCTGTACCGCGCCACCTGCACCGGCTCGTCGGAGTCCTCCATGAACTTCCTGCCCCGCCGCTCGGCGCGGTTGAAGTACACCAGCCAGAGCAGGATCGCGCCGGTGAACGCGGCCAGGAATCCGCCCACCGCCTCGGGCGTGATCTCGTGCTCGGCGAAGAACCGGCCGGTGACCAGCAGCGACTCACCGATCGCGATGATCATGAAGAGCGCCGTCCGCTCCGCGAGGTGTCCGGAGGCCAGATCCCAGACGTCGGCATCGCTGTCCTCGAACCACGGGAGCTTGTAGCGGAGGCTCGCGGCGGCGTATTCGATGCCCACGGCGAGTGCCCAGAGTCCCAGACGGACGGTGGGATCCTCGAGAACTCCTCCGACGATCCAGAACACCCCGGAGATCCCGAACCACACGGTGAGGCGGCGCAGGTTCGAGGCGCCCCCCGGGTTGTGCCGCGCCATGGCGAACGCCGCGAAGAGCGTGCGTCCCATCTGCATCGCCACGTACGCGAGCGCGAAGAGCAGACCGCGCCCGTCGAAGGCTTCGGGGATGGAGGTGCTCATCAGCAGGCCGACGAGCATCAGCACCAACAGCATCCCGCGGATCGGACCCGTCTCGGGGTTGAGCCAGTTGGTGATCCACGCGGTGTAGACCCACACCCACCAGAGGGCGAGCAGGAGCACCGCCGCATGGAGCAGCCCGAGGACCGGCTCGCCATCCTCGATGGAGACGACGAGGGCGTGCGCCACCTGGGTGACGGCGAGCACGAAGACGAGATCGAAGAACAGCTCGACGAAGGAGGCGCTCTCGCCGCCCTTCGTCGCCGCGCGCGATACGTCGGTGCGGAGTCCGATCTGCATGGGCAGAGCGTAGGCGGCGCAGACTCGGAAACCGCTCAGCAGCCGGCGGGCAGCCTCACGACCGGACGTCGCGACGCCGGAAGGCGGCGACACCGAGGGCGACGGCCAACGCGGCCAGGGTCGCGAGGACGACGAGCGCGGCCGGCTCCAGCCGATCGGCAGGCAACCCCGGTGAGTGTGCGAACGGGCTCACGTCCTGCACCGCCTGCGGAAGCTGCAGGAGGTCGCCGAACTGGCCCACGACGATGCCAAGGGTCAGCAGGCCCCAGCCGAGCGGTGCGGTAAGGCGTGGCAGCACCCCGAATATCACCCCGACGAGGCCGACGAACACCAGCGCGGTCGGGATGTGGGCTGCCGCTGCGCCAACCGACGAGCCCAGGCGCTCCGGGTATCCGGTCATGCTGAACGCGATGCCGGCGGCCAGCCCGGCACAGAGGGCGACGACACCGACGGACAGGCAGGCGACGGCCACGTGCGCCAGCATCCACCTCCACCGTCGCAGCGGCGCCGCCAGCAGCAGCTCTGCGCGGTCCTCGCTTTCTTCGCTCCGCAGTCGCACCATGGCCTGGACTCCGGCGGCGGCGGCGAGCACCCCGGCGAGTCCGAGAATCGCGGTGGTGAAGATGTCCAGGGCATCCCCGCGGGTCGAGGGCGAGAGCCTCCGGATCAGCTCGCTCAGCGCCGCGTTGCTGTCGAGCGCGTCCGCCACCGCGGGAGCGAGCGCGCCCGCCATGGTGCCGAGCACCGCCGCTCCAGCCGCCCAGCCGAGCAGCGTCGGACGCTGCAGGCGCCACGCCAGTCCACCGGCCGATCGCAGGCTCCGGCCGGCGCGTGCGCGGCCGGGGCGCTCCTGCAGAAGGCTCGCACCGAGATCGCGGGAGGCGCGGAGCCGCAGCGCCACGCCGGCCAGCAAGGCCGCTGCCCCGAGGCACAGCAGCAGCGGCCAGAGGTCGATGTCGCCGAACGGGCGGACCCGCTGACCCCAGCCGATGGGCGAGAGCCAGGAGAGCCACGAGCTCTCCGCGCTGGTGAGGTCGGCGCTCGGAGTGGCGAGCGCGTCACCGGCTCCCCGGATCAGGTAGGCGCCGCCGACCACCGCGGCAGACACCCCGTTGGCTCCGCGGGACGACGGGAGCAGCTGTGCTGCGATGGCTGCCGCTCCCGCGAACACGAGTCCGATCGCTGCGACGGTCAGCCCGGTCAGCATCGCCCGCGCCGCGTCGAGTCCGGCCCCCAGCATCCCCACACCCACCGCGCCACCCAGGAGCGCGTTCGCGAGCAGCGCGAGGAGCAGCGTCGCAACAAGTGGCGCGGTGCGTGTGGCTGCCCCGCCGCCGAGGAGCTCGATGCGGCCGAGCCCCTCGTCCGCGCGGGTGTGCCGCACCACCAGGAAGGTGCTGAGCAGCCCCGCCATCACCCCCAGGAAGGCGAACGTCGTGAAGAACACCACGGCGCCGACCTCGATGCCGTCAGGCACACCGCGCAAGAACATGAACGCCGGGTTCGTCGCCGCCAGCGCGACGATCCCACGACGGTCTGCTTCTGCAGCGAACTCCGCTCCGACCGCTGACGCCGCGGCGAAGGCGAGGAGTCCGGCCCCGCCGACCCAGATCGCGAGCTGCCATCGGTCGCGTCGCAGCTGCGCCCCCAGAAGCCTGCCCACGGCGCTCATCGAGCGACGTGTTCCGGCTGCTGGACGGCGTAGTGGCGCAGGAACAGCGTCTCGAGCGACGGAGGCGACACGGTCAGTCCGGTCGGCCGCCTGGACGCGACGCCCTCCAGCACCGCGGCGAGGTGCTCGGAGTCGACGTCGAACTGGGTGAGGTCGCGGTTCGTCCGGAGGTCATGCAGGCCGGGCAGGCGCGACAGATCGGTGCCGGGCGGCAGGCCCGTCACCTGGAAGCTGGTCCGGGTGAGGTGCCGCAGCGCCGAGATCGCACCGCTCTCGACCGCGATCCCCGCGCGGATGATCGTGACCCGCTCACAGAGATGCTCCACTTCGGTCAGGATGTGACTGCTCAGAAGCACCGTCGCCCCGTCCGCACGCAGGCGGTCGACGTGACTCCGGAACACCGACTCCATCACCGGGTCGAGCCCCGAGGTCGGCTCATCGAAGATGTAGAGCCGCGCGGGACGGGCGAGCGCGGCGATGAGCGCGACCTTCTGCCGATTCCCCTTCGAATAGCTGCGCGACTTCTTCCGCGGGTCGAACTCGAAGTCATCGATGAGCCGACGCCGCAGCTGCTCGTCGGCCCCGCCGCGAAGCCCGGTCAGCAGATCGATCACCTCACCGCCCGTCAGGTTGGGCCACAGGCTGACGTCGCCGGGCACGTAGGCGAGGTCACGATGCACCTGGACCGACTCGCGCCACGGGTTCCGCCCGAGCACGGTGGCGGTGCCGGCGCTGGCGCGCATCAGCCCGAGGAGGATGCGGATGGTGGTCGACTTGCCGGCGCCGTTGGGGCCGAGGAAGCCGTGCACCTCGCCCTCGTCGACCCGGAGATCGAGTCCCGCGAGTGCGTGCGTCTGGCCGAACCGCTTTTCGAGCCCGACGGTCTCGATCATGGGCGTTCGTGTGTTCATGAGCCGGCCCTTCCGGGATCGCTGCATCGCCCGCGGCGGTCGCCCGGGTGCTCCACATCGCTGTGTGCCGACCAGGCTTCCCGGCTCTCCGGGAGCAATGTACACCCGGGGAGTCACGCGGTACAGCACGCCATGCCGAGAGCGTGCCGGCTACTACCCGGCACGCTCCTGCTGGGGGATGATCGAGTCGTGTTCATGCCGCCTCCACAGAGCGTGTCGCATGACGACGCGCCGGGGGAAGCAGGCGAGAGCTATGGCGCGGCGCTGGTGCGAGGCGACCATGCGGCTCTTCCGGCTGTGATCGACTCGCTTCGGACCATTCGCTTCTCGGGCTGGATCGCTCCGCCCGCAGAAGGGTGGATCGTGGTGCTCGGCGACCCGGGCGACGGCGTCGTCGCGGCGGGGAAGCGAGGCATCGTCGAGGTCGCCGCGCTCCTTGCCGAGAGCTCGGGATCGCCCGGCGTGGCCGTGCGGGTCAGGCGAGACCGGCAGCTGGCCATCGTCGCGTGGCGCGGCGCGGAGGAAATCGGCCGGTACTGCAGCGACCCGTCGCGCGAGCCCGGCGCCGACGGCGACATCCTGTCCGAGCCGTACGGCGCCGAGCGCGCCGAAGGCTTCGCGGAGCTCCTTGACCGGCCGGATGCAGCGGAGGATCTCGCCGCCGTGCTCGAGGAGGAGCTCGACATCGAGAGCATCTTCGAGTCCGAGCGGCTCGCTCAGGTGCTCGGGCTGCTCGGGCTGCCGCGCTGGCTGGTGGCCGCAGGCGCGCTGCCGCACGACATCCCGACCGGGCCGCGAGCGGTCGACCTGATACGGCTGCGCGGAGGAGCGGTCGGCATGGCGGGCCGCGCGCGCGGCGTCGCGATCCACCGCATGCGCCGTCGGGCCGATCCGCCGCCGATTCTCGCCGATCCGCCCCGCTCGCACGGCGCGGGAATCGACCCCTGGCTGTTCTGACGCGCTGTTCCGCACCGCGCGATGCCGCCGTGCGGGCATTCGCTCGCTCACAGCGAAAAAACAGGATGCATTTGCATCCAAATCCCTGCCCCCGCAGGAAGGAGTGGATGAGAGGCGGCGAAGAGGTCGCCCATGACGAAGGAGAAATCGTGCGCAAGCAATTGATCGCCGGCAGCGCAGTCGGCGTCCTGGCAACCCTGGGTCTCGCCGTGCCGGCGTCCGCAATCTCGGACACCACCGCGGACCTCTACGTGCTGCATGGGGTGCCAGACACCCCGGTCGACGTCTACGTGAACGGCGAGGTCGCCCTCGACGACTTCGCGCCCGGCGACCTCGCCGGTCCCCTCGACCTCGAGGCGGGCACCTACGAGGTGGCCATCACCGCCGCGGACGCGGAGGATGCGAGCGAGCCGGTGATCGGCCCGATCGATCTCGAGCTCGAGGCCAACATGAGCTACACCGCGGTGGCGCACCTCGCCGAGGACGGCACTCCGAGTGCGGCGCTGTTCACGAACGACATCTCGCAGACCGAGCCCGGTCAGGGGCGGCTCACCGTCCGGCACACCGCGGCAGCACCGGCGGTCGACATCCTGGCGGGTGGCGAGCCGGTGGCCGAAGGACTCGTCACGGGTGACGAAGCCACGCTCAACCTCGACGCCGGCACCGTGTCGGCAGCCGTGGCGCTCGCCGGTGAGACCGAGCCGGTCATCGGCCCGGCCGATGTGGACGTTATGGATGGCGTGCTGACGATCGTCTACGCGTGGGGCAGTGCCGAGGACGGCAACCTCGACCTCGCCGTGCAGACCATCGAGGGCCTGCACTCCAGCCCCGACGGCGTGAACACCGGATCGGCCGGTCTCGCCGCAGACTCCGACCCTGCTCCTCTGGTGTGGGCCGGAGCCGCACTGCTCGCTCTGCTCGCCGCCGTGGTCGGCTTCGGCCGCCGCACGCAGCCGGCGACGGTGCGGCAGGAGGGCCGGCGCGAGCGGTGACTTCCGCACACGCCGGCTGGACGGGGAGGGTGGTCCTTCGGGGCTCAACTGCCGCCCTCCTCGTCCTCCTCACGGGCTGCTCCGCAATGACCGCTTCTCCCGGCGCGGTCGCGGAGCAGCCCGCTCGGGCCGTCGAGGTTCCGCAGGCACCGCGGCCGGACGCTGAGCGGGTTCTGCCTGCGGTGCCGATCCGTTCCGCCGCGGTGGAGGATCACGCCAGCGAGAGCTCCGCACCACCCGACCGCGTCGCCATCCCGACGCTCGACCTCGATCTGCCGGTGCGGCCGGTCGGGGTGCACGACGACGGATCGATGGAAGTCCCCGAGAACCCATCGGTGGTCGGCTGGTACCGCTTCGGCCCCGCCCCCGGAAGCGCGAAGGGAGCGACGGTCCTCGCGGCGCACGTCGATTCACTCCGCTACGGCCTCGGACCCTTCGCCCAGCTGAAGACGCTGCAGCCTGGCGCCGAGGTGCTCGTCTCCGACACCGCCGGGCGGACGATCACCTACCGGGTAGAGGAAGTCACCCGGACCGGCAAGGCGGACCTCGTCGACGCGGGCGTCTTCGATCGATCGGGCACGCCACGGCTCCACCTCATCACCTGCGGCGGCAGCTTCCACCCCGAGAGCCGCACCTACAGCGACAACGTGATCGTCACGGCGATCCCGGCCGAATGACTCGAGAAGACCGAGAGAGGGGAAGGTGAGTCGTACGATGGGCACCACGCCGAAGCGTCCCGCACCGTGACGCTCGCGCCCGCGCCCCCTCGACCCGGGAGTCTCATCCGCTTGGCCGACAGCACAGACGACGACACGGCGGACGCCGCCCTGGCCGCCGCGTTCTCGGGTGGGGATGAGCGGGCGCTCGCCGCCGCGTACGACCGGTGGTCGTCGCTCGTCTACACGCTCGCGGTGCGGTCGCTCGGGGACAGCACCGATGCGGAGGATGTGACGCAGAAGACGTTCGTGGCCGCCTGGACCGGCCGTGCCGGCTTCGACCCCGGTCGTGCCCGGCTCGCCGGCTGGATCATCGGCATCGCGAAGCACAAGATCGCCGACACGCACGCGGCGAGGGCCCGGGCCAGGAACCTCGAGCAGCTCGCCGCCTCGATCGCGCCGGACGAGCACGCGGAGACCGATCTCACTGACCGGATCCTGCTCGCCGACGAGCTCGCCCGGCTGGAGCCGGAAGCGCAGCGGATCATGCGACTCGCGTTCTACGACGATCTGACGCACGCGCAGATCGCCGAGCGTCTCGGGGTGCCGCTCGGTACCGTCAAGAGCCACATCCGCCGAAGTCTGCTGCGGATGAGAGACCGGCTGGAGGTGACCTATGCCGCACGTTGATCCGGATGTGCTCGCGCTCCTCGCGCTGGGCGAGCCGGTCGCCTCCGAGGCGGAGGAACGGCACGTCGCCGAGTGCTCGGACTGCACGGGAGCGCTCGATACGCTGCGGGCGACGGCCGCCGTGGGACGTGCCGCACGGAGCGCCGAACCGCTGCTGACTCCGCCTGCCCGCGTGTGGGACGGGATCGCGGCGCAGCTCGGCCTCGCCGACGACGTGAGGCCGGAGACGGCAGACCTGCGGTTCGGCAGCAGCCCGGCAGGCGACCCACCCGCACCGGCGACCCCTGCAGACGAGGCGTCTCCGCCCGCGCCGGTCCCGATCGCCGAGCGACGGGGCCGGCGACGACTGCCGGCCGCCGCGTGGCTGGCTGCCGCCGCGGCATTGGTCGCCATCGTCATCGGCATCCCGGCCGTGCTGTCCGTGCTGCGGCAGCCGGAGCCGACGGTATTGGCCGAGGCGACGCTCGAGGCGTTCCCCGCCTGGCCCGACGCCCGCGGTGCCGCGGTGCTCGAGGAGCTGCCCGACGGCACCCGTCGAGTCGAGGTGTCGCTGGACGCCGCCGTCGGCGACGACGGCTTCCGGGAGGTGTGGCTGATCCGCGACGACGCGTCCGACCTGGTGAGCCTCGGCGTGCTCGAGGGCTCCGAGGGCACCTTCACCGTCCCGGCCGGCGTGGATGTCGAGGAGTTCAGCCTCGTCGACGTCTCCGAGGAGCCGCGGGACGGCGACCCTGCGCACTCCGGGGACTCGATCGTCCGCGGGCCGCTCACCTAGATGCCGGTGCCGACGGTCCGCAAGGCCCGCGCCGACGCGCCCCCGGGATTCTTCGAGGCCGAGGCGGCCGGCCTGCGATGGCTCGCCGACGCCGGAGGGGCCCGGGTCGCCCGGGTGATCGACGTCGCGCCCGGGAGCATCGTGCTGGAGCGGATCGAGCCGGCGCGGCCGGCGCCGGAGGCCGCCCGACGGTTCGGCCGGGACCTGGCGCGCACCCACGCCGCCGGCGCGGCCGCGTTCGGCGCACCGCCGGACGGGTTCACCGGCCAGCTCTTCATCGGCCGGCGGCCGATGCCGACCGCCTCCGAGCGGTCGTGGGGCGCCTTCTACGCCAGGGACCGCGTGCTGCCCTTCTTGCCCATCGCCCGTCGGGCGGGCTTCCTGACCGCAGCCCAGGAGGCCGAGGTGCGGCAAGCCTGCGACCTCATCGCCGCCGGCGGGTTCGACGACGACGAGCCCCCGGCGCGCATCCACGGCGACCTCTGGAACGGCAACGTGCTGTGGTCGCCGGACGGCGTGGCGCTGATCGACCCGGCCGCACACGGCGCGCACCGCGAGACGGATCTGGCGATGCTCGCCCTCTTCGGCTGCCCGCACCTCCAGCTGGTGTTCGACGCCTATGACCGCACGGCGCCGCTGCGCGACGGCTGGCGCGAGCGCATCCCGCTCCATCAGCTGCATCCGCTCGCGGTCCATGCCGCCGGACACGGCGCATCGTATGGCGATGCCCTCTTCCGCGCGGCGCGGGCAGTTCTCATACTGGCTTCATGATCGTCGCCGCAGCGCGGATTGCGATCGCGGCGCTCGCGATCGGCACGGTGATCGCCGACATCCTCCTGACCGGCTTCGCCGAAGGCGGCATGGACCTCGGCAATCACTTCGGCCAGTTCACGGTGCTCAGCAACGTGTTCGTCGCGGGAGTGATGCTGATGAACGTCGCCCGCCGCGCGCGGCCGCCGAGCTACGAGCCGGAGCTCCGCGGCTCCGCCGTCGTCGCGGTGGTGGCGGCAGGACTCCTCCACGCACTGCTGCTGGGCGGGCTGCCGGCCGCATCCGGGCAGGTCGTCAACGTGCTGCTCCACATCGTCGTTCCGGCGCTCGCCGTGCTGGAGTGGGCGCTCGTGCCGTCGCAGCGGAGCCCCCGCTGGTGGGCCACGTTCGCCGGACTGCTCTTCCCTTCCCTGTTCTTCGTCTACACGCTGATCCGTGGCGCGCTGGTCGGCTGGTATCCGTACGACTTCGTCGACCCCACCGTGGGCGGTTACGGGGAGCTGTTCGCCGGCCTCGGGACCGTGGTGGTCGCATTCCTCGTCGTCTCGGCGGTGGTGATGCTCGTCGGGATGCTGCGCCAGGCGGTCGCGCGGAGCGTCCGCACCCGGACCGAGGTCGTGGCCTGACCCGGAGGGGCCTCCCGTCCGGCTGGTAGCCTGGACCTGCGATCCGCCTCACTTCCGGCGGGCACGCCGATTCCTCCTCCCTGCTGCGTCCTCGTGACGGCCGCGCCGCGCAAGGGAGGCTGCGCGATGGCGCGCCGCTGATCCGCTCAACCGGCCCGACGGCCGCTGCCCCCGAGGAGCCTTCGTGGCCATCGCACCCGAATCCGCCCCCGCGCGTCCGCATGACGAGACGTCCGTGCTTCGCGCACTGCGCACACCGCGCATCCTCACCCGCGAGGTCCTCGCCGGGCTCGTGGTGGCGCTCGCGCTCATCCCTGAGGCGATCTCGTTCTCGATCATCGCGGGGGTGGATCCGCGGCTCGGCCTGTTCTCCTCGTTCATCATGGCGGTGGCGATCGCGTTCGTCGGCGGACGTCCCGCCATGATCACCGCTGCAACCGCCGCCATCGCACTGGTGATCGCGCCGGTCGCCCGCGACCACGGCGTCGACTACCTCCTCGCCACGGTGATCCTCGGCGGGATCATCCAGGTGCTGCTCGCCGTCCTCGGCGTCGCGAAGCTGATGCGCTTCATCCCGCGCAGCGTCATGGTCGGGTTCGTCAATGCGCTGGCGATCCTCATCTTCACCGCGCAGCTGCCGCACCTGGTCGGGGTGACCTGGCTCGTCTACCCGCTGGTGGCCGTCGGGATCGCCATCATGGTGTTCCTCCCGAGACTCACCAAGGCGATCCCCGCACCCCTGATCGCCATCGCCGTGCTCACCGCGATCACCGTCGCCACAGCACTCGCGGTGCCGACCGTGGGTGACGAGGGCGAGCTCCCCGAGAGCCTTCCCGAGCTGCTCATCCCGAACGTGCCGCTCACGCTGGAGACCCTGCAGATCATCGCGCCGTACGCGTTCGCCATGGCGCTCGTCGGGCTGCTCGAGTCGCTGATGACCGCCAAGCTGGTCGACGACGTCACGGAGACCGGGTCGAGCAAGACCCGCGAGGCGTGGGGCCAGGGCGTCGCGAACATGCTGTCCGGCATCTTCGGCGGCATGGGCGGCTGCGCGATGATCGGGCAGACGATGATCAACGTCAAGGCGTCCGGTGCGCGGACCCGCATCTCCACCTTCGTCGCCGGTGTGTTCCTGCTCATCCTGGTCGTCGCGCTCGGCGACCTGGTCGCCATCATCCCGATGGCCGCGCTCGTCGCCGTGATGATCATGGTCGCGGTGCTCACGTTCGACTGGCACAGCATCCAGCCCGCGACGCTGCGCAGGATGCCGAAGAGCGAGACCCTCGTGATGGTCGCCACGGTCGCCGCGGTGGTGCTCACCCACAATCTCGCGATCGGTGTCGGCATCGGCGTGGTGGTCGCCAGCGTGCTGTTCGCACGGCGGGTGGCGCACTTCGCAACGGTTCAGCGGGAGATCGTCGAGGGTGGCGCCGTCGCGTACTACACGGTCGTCGGCGAGCTGTTCTTCGCATCGAGCAACGATCTGACCACGCAGTTCGAGTACACCGACGACCCCGCCGACATCGTCATCGACGTGTCGCACTCGCACATCTGGGACGCTTCGACGGTTGCGGCCCTGGACGCCATCGAGACGAAGTACGCCCGCCATGGCAAGCGGGTGCGGATCACCGGAATGAATGCGGCGAGCGCCGAGATGCACACGCGGCTGGCCGGCAACCTCGGCGCCGGCGACTGACTACTGATTGTTCCCGTTTCGGCTCGATGTTCCTGCCGCGGCGGCAACATCGAGCCGGAACGGGAACTCTGGGCGGGAATACCGTTGCCGACGCGGCGGTTGTGCAGACTAGTCGATGCAAACGCATAGAGATTCGAGGGTTTCATGACCAGCACTCCCGCTCAGACCGCCCGGCCCGGCGCTCCCGCCCCAGGCGGGCCCGTGCAGTTCGGCATCTTCACCGTCGGTGACGTCACGCCCGACCCGACCAACGGCACGACGCCGACCGAGTACGAGCGGATCCACGCGATCCTCACGATCGCGCAGAAGGCGGAGGAGGTCGGCCTCGACGTCTTCGCGCTCGGCGAGCACCACAACCCGCCGTTCATCCCCTCCTCGCCGACCACGATGCTCGGTTACCTCGCGGCACGGACCTCGTCGCTCATCCTCTCGACGGCCACGACGCTGATCACGACGAACGACCCGGTGAAGATCGCCGAGGACTACGCGATGCTCCAGCACGTCGCGGACGGCCGCAACGACCTCATCCTCGGCCGCGGCAACACCGGCCCCGTGTACCCCTGGTTCGGCAAGGACATCCGGCAGGGCCTCAACCTCGCCATCGAGAACTACGCGCTGCTGCACCGCCTGTGGCGCGAGGACTTCGTCGACTGGGAGGGCCGCTTCCGCACGCCGCTGCAGGGCTTCCAGTCGACACCCCGCCCGCTCGACGGCGTGCCGCCGTTCGTCTGGCATGGCAGCATCCGGTCTCCCGAGATCGCCGAGCAGGCCGCCTACTACGGCGACGGCTTCTTCGCGAACAACATCTTCTGGCCGAAGGAGCACTACATGCAGCTCATCGGCCTGTACCGCCAGCGGTTCGAGCACTACGGCCACGGCAGCGCCGACCAGGCGATCGTGGGCCTCGGCGGCCAGGCGTTCATGCGCACCAGGTCACAGGATGCGGTGCGGGAGTTCCGCCCGTACTTCGACGAGGCGCCTGTCTATGGGCATGGCCCGTCCCTCGAGGACTTCACGGAGATGACCCCGCTCACCGTGGGCAGCCCCCAGCAGGTCGTCGACCGCTACGCCGGCATGCGCGAGCACTTCGGCGACTACCAGCGCCAGCTGTTCCTGATGGACCACGCCGGGCTCCCGCTGAAGACCGTGCTCGAGCAGCTCGATCTCCTCGGCGAAGACGTGGTGCCGGTGCTTCGCAAGGAGTTCGCGAAGGACCGCCCCGCGCACGTGCCGGACGGCCCGACGCACTCCGCGCTCGTCGCCGCCGCAAGCCGCAAGGACGACGCCGACGCTGCGGCGCAGTCGTCAGCCGAACCCGTCGCGACCCCGTCCGGCCGCTGAACCGAGAGGAACCCTCATGACCGCCAAGAAGCTCACCGTGGTGTCGGCCGGGCTCGGCCAGCCCTCCTCCACCCGCCTGCTCGCAGACCGGCTGGCGTCCGCGACCGTCGCCCAGCTGAACGCACATGGCACCGATGTGGAGGTGGACGTGATCGACCTGCGGGACCTCGCGCACGACATCACCAATTCCCTGCTCACCGGCTTCCCGAGCCAGAAGCTCGACGCCGCGATCGCCGCCGTGTCGACGGCGGACGGCCTCATCGCGGTGACGCCGGTCTTCAACGCCGGATACAGCGGGCTGTTCAAGTCGTTCGCCGACCTGTTCGACCCGAAGATGCTGCGCGATCTGCCGGTGCTCGTCGCGGCGACCGGAGGCAGCGAGCGGCACTCGCTCGTGCTCGACCACGGCATGAGGCCGCTCTTCACGTACCTGCACGCCGTCGTCGTGCCGACCGGTGTCTACGCCGCGTCGAGCGACTGGGGGAGCGGGGCAAGCTCCGGCCAGAGTGCGCTGCCCGACCGGATCAGCCGGGCGGCGCGGGAGCTCGCCGCGCTGGTCGCGGCGTCCGACCGCTCCGCGCGTCCGCTCGACCCGTTCGTGCTCGACCCCTCGTTCAGCCCGATCGGGGCATTCAGCGCCGAGTAGGCGCGCGAATCGATGCCGGCAGCCGGCTCATCCGACGCACAATAAGGGGGTGAGCCGGCCGCCGAGATCCCCGCTGGCGCTGAGCGCGCTCGCCAACTTCCGCGACCTGGGCGGCATCCCGGTCGCGGGAGGCACCGTGCGCGCCGGCGTGGTCTTCCGCAGCGACGACGTGTCGACCGCCCACGCGGATGAGGGCGAACGCCTTCGCGCCCGCGGCCTTCGCACCGTGATCGACCTCCGTTCGGCAGAGGAAGCCGCCCACACCGGCCGCGGGGTGCTCGACGGCGATGACATCGATTACCACCATCTGCCGCTCACGACGACCGTCGCGGCGCCCGTCGGCGCCGGGGAGGGCCTCCGGGCGCTGACCACCCCGGCCGCCGTGGGCGAGTGGTACGCGGCGCTCGCCATCGGCGACGCCCGCACGATCGTCACCGGGTTCGAGGCGGTGGCGTCATCCCCCGGACCGGTCCTGTTCCACTGCGCCGCGGGCAAGGACCGCACCGGGGTGTTCGCGGCCGGCCTGCTCACGGCGCTGGGTGCGGAGCAGGAGGCGATCGTCGCGGACTACGCGCTGACCGACGCCGTGATGCCGGCGATCCTCGCCAGGCTCGAGCCGTTCTTCGCGTCATTGCTCGGCGAGCATCACGATCCGTGGGATGTGGAGTCGTCCGGTGCGATCCTCGCGGCGCCCGCCGAGAGCATGGCCACCATGCTCAGGGTGCTCGACGAGCAGCACGGCGGCTTCCTCGGCGTGCTGAACCGCGGGGGGCTGACCGACGAGCTGACGGGCAGGCTCCGCGATCGCCTGGTCCACGCGCCCTGAGCCGAGCTGCCCCGGGGTTGGTGTGAACCCCCTGAAACGGCCGACGCCGGCGCGGGGCGCGTGCGTATCGTCGGAGCATGGCCGACACCTACACCGCCACCCTCGACGCCGGCGACACCCAGGAGACCGTGGAGCTGGAGCTGATCGCGGGTGAGCCGCAGAAGAGCATCATCCGCACCGCGAACGTCGACGGCGCGGAAGTCGACGAGGTCTGGGAGCTCGACATGGATGCTCCGGACTACACCTACCGCCGCGGCGGGTACCCAGAGCGCGACTACTCCTAGGCGAAGCGCTCGACCGCCCGAAGCCGGGAACTGGCGTTCAACGTCCAGCCGATCGGGTCGATACTTGCCGCATGAGGGCCCGGCACCGGAGCGGGGGCGTCGCGGCGACGCTGTGCGCGGTGCTGCTGTCCAGCACGGCGTTCGCGGTCGCTGCGTCCGCCGATCCATCGCCCCTGACGCCGACCAGTAGAGCAGAGAAGCTCGAGATCCTCACGCGGGAGGCCGAGGAGGAGCGCGAGCGGCTTGCGAGGCGGTACGCATCCGCGCAGATCCCCGACATGACGCCGGTGCGGGTCGTCGCCGATGATGCGTGGCCGCAACGGATGGCGGAATGTCTGAGCTACTACGGAGTCGGGCGGGTGTTGCCGCGCCACTCGGCCGCGCCCGACCTCAACACGTCGACGCTGCCCCGCGAGGTGGTCCGTCAGACCTGCCAGCTGCGGTACCCGAAGCGGAGCGAGCTGCACCTCGTGCTGGGTCCGTTCGAGTTGCGGAGGCTCTGGAGCTACCACGTCTTCGAGTTGCAGCCGTGCCTGCGGAGCCTCGGTATCAGCACGAGCCGGTCGCCGGGCCTGGGTGAGTATCTCACCGCGCAGGGGGTGGAGGACGCGTGGCATCCGTATCGCGCCATCCCGCGGAACGCGAGCATGCGCCAGCTCCAGTATTACGACCATCTCTGCCCGCGGTTCCCCGACTGGATGCGTGGCTGACCTCGCGGGGCATCCGCGGCCTATGCGATGAGCCGTTCCCCGCCGACCGAGCGTCAAACTCGCGTGCCAAACCCAGCCGATCGGGTCGATACTGGCGGCATGAGGTTCCGGCAGCGGAGCACGGGCATCGCCGCGGCGCTGTGCGCGGTCATGCTGTCCACGACGGCGTACGCCGTGGCCGCCTCTGCGGAGCCGTCGCTGGCACCCACCACGCACGAGCAGAAGCTGGAGCTGCTCACGGAGCAGGCGCTCGCCGAGCGGGACCGGTTCGCCGAACGCTACCCCTTCCTGCAGATACCGGACATGACGCCGGTGCAGATCGTGCCCGACGAGCTGTGGCCCGAGCGGATGTCGCAGTGCCTGCGCGACTTCGGCGTCGAGGCCCGGGCGCGAGGCGACTCCGTGGTCGCCCCCAGCCTCGACACCCGCACCCTGCCCGGCGACGTGGTCAACCAGACCTGTCAGCGCCGCTACCCGAAGCAGAGCCAGCTGCGCTACGTGCTCGGCCCGTTCGAGTTGCGGAAGCTGTGGAGCTACTACGTGTTCGACCTGCAGCCGTGCCTGCGCACCATCGGCATCAGCATCGGCAGGTCACCGAGCTTCGGCGAGTACCTCGCCACCCGGGGGTCACAGGACGCGTGGCACCCGTATCTCGCCATCCCGGAGATCGCGAACATGCGCGACCTTCAGTATTACGACGCCCTCTGCCCGCGATTCCCCGACTGGCTGCGCGCTTGAGCTTTCGTCACTCGAGGACGAACGTCACCTCGATCACGACCTGCCAGCCGGTGATCTTGCCTTCTTCGATCGTGACGGTCTGGTCCTTCACCCACGCGCCCGAGATGTGCCGCAGCGTCTGGCTGGCGCGCTCGATTCCGCTGCGGATGGCGTCCTCGAAGCTGGTATCCGAGCGGACCGTGATCGTGGTGACCCGTGCGACTGATGACATTGCTCGCTCCTTTGCGTCGTTCCCCGCTCCCATTGAAGACCTGACGATCGTGTTCGCACCGATCTCGGAGCAATCTCGCACGAAGGATCCGGCGCGCTGGATCGGTCCGCTAGGCCGCCCCCTCGCGCGCTGATAGGATGGCGACCGGTTCACAATCGAACCCCGCAACACAACGGAGCAGGCCGGCACGAAGCTGGTCACCGGTGGTGATAGGCGGAACCGTTCTTTCGGGTCCGAGTGTTTCTACTGTTGGCCAGAGTCTCTGCACACTCGGATCTTCTGCGTACACAGAGCAGACGCCCGGCGCACCGCGTCAGCCCTTCCGCGAAGGGCACGCGTCCTTCCTGCCCGCTCCTGCTCCTGCGTTGGGGCGCGCACCCGCGCCCCATGACGAAAAGGAGAAAGACCTCTTGGAAGGTCCAGAAATCAAGTTCGCCGAAGCCGTTCTCGACAACGGCAAGTTCGGCACCCGCACGGTCCGGTTCGAGACGGGGCGACTCGCCCAGCAGGCGCAGGGGTCCGTCGCGGCCTACCTCGACGAGGAGACGATGCTGCTCTCCGCGACCAGCGCCGGCAAGCACCCTCGCGAAGGGTTCGACTTCTTCCCGCTGACCGTCGATGTCGAGGAGCGCGCCTACGCCGCCGGAAAGATCCCCGGATCCTTCTTCCGCCGCGAGGGTCGTCCCTCCACCGAGGCGATCCTCGTCTGCCGTCTGATCGACCGGCCGCTGCGTCCCTCGTTCGTCGAGGGACTGCGCAACGAGGTGCAGATCGTCATCACGGTGCTCAGCATCGCGCCGGGTGAGTTCTACGACGCCCTCGCGATCAACGCGGCATCCGCGTCCACTCAGATCTCCGGCCTGCCCTTCAGCGGCCCGATCGCCGGCATCCGCCTCGCCCTCATCGGCGACTCGTGGGTGGCGTTCCCGACGCACAAGCAGCTCGAGGAGGCGGTCTTCGACCTCATCGTCGCCGGCCGTGTCGTGAAGGACGCACAGGGCAACGAGGACGTCGCGATCATGATGGTCGAGGCTGAGGCCACCGAGCACAGCTGGAACCTGATCCAGGGCGGCGCCACGAAGCCGAACGAGGAGATCGTCGCGCAGGGTCTCGAGGCGGCGAAGCCGTTCCTCAAGCAGCTCGTGCAGGCGCAGTCGGAGCTCGCGGCGCAGAGCGCCAAGGAGATCCAGGACTACCCGGTCTTCCTGCCATACACCGAGGAGGCGTTCGCCGCGGTCTCCGAGCTGGCGCACGACGAGCTGACCGGCATCTACTCGATCGCCGACAAGCAGGAGCGGCAGAACGCCGACGACGCGCTCAAGGAGCGCGTCAAGGCCGCCATCGCGCAGAAGGTCGAGGCCGGGGAGCTCGGCGCCGACGTTCCCGCGCAGGTCTCCGCCGCCTACAAGTCGGTGACCAAGAAGATCGTGCGCGGCCGCATCCTCACCGAGGGTGTGCGCATCGACGGCCGTGGCCTCGCAGACATCCGGGCGCTCGACGCCGAGGTGCAGGTCATCCCGCGCGTGCACGGCTCCGCGATCTTCCAGCGCGGCGAGACCCAGATCCTCGGGGTCACGACGCTCAACATGCTGAAGATGGAGCAGCAGATCGACGCCCTCACCCCGGTGACGAGCAAGCGGTACCTGCACCACTACAACTTCCCGCCCTACTCGACCGGTGAGACCGGACGCGTGGGCAGCCCGAAGCGTCGCGAGATCGGCCACGGCTTCCTCGCGGAGCGCGCGCTGGTGCCGGTGCTGCCGGCGCGTGAGGAGTTCCCGTATGCGATCCGTCAGGTGTCCGAGGCGCTCAGCTCCAACGGATCGACCTCGATGGGCTCCGTCTGCGCTTCGACGCTGTCGCTGCTGAACGCCGGTGTGCCGCTGCGCGCCCCGGTCGCCGGAATCGCGATGGGACTCGTCTCCGACGAGGTCGATGGTGAGACCCGCTACGCCGCCCTGACCGACATCCTGGGGGCCGAGGACGCCCTCGGCGACATGGACTTCAAGGTCGCCGGCACCAGCGATTTCGTGACCGCCATCCAGCTGGACACGAAGCTCGACGGTCTGCCCTCGAGCGTGCTCGACGGCGCGCTGAAGCAGGCGAAGGAGGCCCGCACGGCGATCCTCGCGGTGATGAACGAGGCCATCAGCGGCCCCGACGAGATGGCGCCCACCGCGCCGCGCGTCATCAGCGTGCAGATCCCGGTCGACAAGATCGGCGAGCTGATCGGCCCGAAGGGCAAGACGATCAACCAGATCCAGGACGACACCGGCGCCGACATCTCCATCGAGGAGGACGGCACCGTCTACATCGGCGCGACCGACGGCCCGGCGGCCGAGGCCGCCCGTGCCGCCGTGAACGCGATCGCCAACCCGCACAACCCGGAGATCGGTGAGCGCTACCTCGGCACGGTCGTGAAGATCGCAACGTTCGGCGCGTTCGTGTCGCTGCTGCCAGGCCGCGATGGACTCCTGCACATCAGCGAGGTGCGCAAGCTCGCCGGTGGCAAGCGGGTCGAGAACGTCGAAGACGTGCTCGGAGTCGGCCAGAAGATCCAGGTGGAGATCACCAAGATCGACGACCGCGGCAAGCTCTCGCTCGCCCCGGTGGTCGAGGAGGGCGCAGAGGGCACCGCGGAGTCCGAAGACTCCGCCGTGTCCGTCGACGCCTGACCCTCCACCGCACGCACGCGGACGCCCGCCCCCTCCGGGGCGGGCGTTCTGCGTACTCGCTCCATGGTGCCGTCCACCGCGCGGTTGTGTGGTTGCCTGGAGCCATGAGTGAAAAGAGCGTGGTGCGGTCGGAGGTCCGGATCTTCCGCAGCGGGGGAGCGGACCTCGGGGAGGGCCCATTCTGGGACGCCGCCGGCGAGCTGGTCTGGGTGGACATCAACGCCCGCCGCGTGATCCGGAGCCCGCTCGATGGGGAGCCGGGCGGATCCGACGACCGCGAGTTCCAGACCCCGTCGTCGGTGGGCTTCGTCGTGCCTGCCGTGGACGGCGCGCTCGCGCTCGGCCTTGCTGACGGCGTGTACCTCAGCGACGCCGACGGCGAGGGCTTGCGGATCGTTGCGCCGATCGAGCACCCCGCGCCCGGGATGCGGCTCAACGACGGCCTCGCCGACCCCCATGGGCGGCTGCTCGCCGGCTCCATCGTGCTCGAGCGCGAGTCCGAGCCGGTGGCCTCGCTGTACTCGATCGACCTGAGCGGGGAGGTGCGGACCCTGCGCGGCGGCTTCGGCAACGCGAACGGCCTCGACTGGTCGCTCGACGGCACGACCATCTACTTCACGGACACGCGCCAGCGCACGATCTACGTCGCCGACTACACCGACGACGGCTCGATCGAGAACGAGCGGCCGTTCAGCACCGGGCGGCGGCACGACGGCCTGACGATCGACTCGGAGGGGCACATCTGGGGCGCCGTCTATGGAGAGGGCCTGGTGCTGCGGATCAGCCCGGACGGCGAGGTCACGGAACGGGTCGACGTGCCGACCCCGAACACCACCTCCGTCGCCTTCGGTGGGCCGGGGCTGCAGACGCTCTTCATCACCACCGCTGCCCAGGGGCTGGAGCCGGGTTCGGATCCGGACGCGGGCGCCGTGTTCGCGGTGGAGGTCGACGTGCCGGGACGGCACCCGAACATCTTCGGCGCGGGCGTGCAGCTCGGGCCAAGCGCCTGAGCGATGCCTGGACACGCGCTGGACGGCAAGCGCGAACCCGCTTGAGGTTTCAGGCGCGCATGATGTAATCACGCTGTGGAGGCGACCGAGCCGAAGGATGCCGCGCAGGTTCTTCAGCCTGTGCTGACACCGCGCGCCCTGGCGACCACCGGCATCACCGTCTTCCCGGTCGCCGTCGACGGGAGCGTCTTCGGCTGGGCGGCCGGAATCGAGCACACCCTCGAGGTGCTCGACGCCTTCGTGGGGGGCGGCGGCCAGCTGATCAGCACGGCGGACCACTACGCCGGGGGCCGCAGCGAGGTCATGATCGGCACGTGGCTCGCCCGGCGAGGGGTGCGGGACAAGGTGCTCCTGGCCACCAAGATCGGCAGGCACCCGGACAATCCCGGGCTCTCGCCGCGGAGCGTCACCAACGCGGTGGAGGCCTCGCTGGAGCGGTTCGGCACCGACCGCATCGATGTGCTTTCGTTCGATGGAGACCACCCCGAGACCCCGGTGGACGAGACGCTGGAGGCCGCGGACGCGCTGCTGCGCGCGGGGAAGATCCGGTTCTTGGGCGAGACCGGCTACAGCACGGCCCGGCTGCGCGAGATCCACCGGATCGCCTCCACCGCCGCCTACCCCACCTTCCAGGTGGCCCTGAGCCCGTACAACCTGCTGGAGCGGGTCTTCGTGGAGCAGGAGCTCGCTCCCGTCGTCCGCGAGCTCGGCATGAGCCTCATCGCCCGATTGCCGCTCGCCGACGGCTACCTCACCGGCAACTACCGCACCCGGGACATGCTTCCCGATTCGGTGATGTTCGCCGGAGCCTTCCGTCACATCGGCCGCAAGGGGAACAAGGTGCTCGCCGCCCTCGAGCAGGTGGCACAGGAGCAGAGCCGATCGCTCGCCACCATCGCGCTGGCGTGGGTGCTCGCCAAGCCGGGCGTCACCGCGGCGGCCGTGCGAGCGCGGGGCGCCGACCAGCTTCATGAGCTGCTCGCTGCCACCGAGGTGCAGCTCACCCGCCAGCAGATGGCGGCACTCGACGCGGCGTCCGCCTGACCGGCGCGGCTAAGCGACCACCGCGGACCACTCGGTGGACGCGATCACCAGCGCGCAGAGAACGAACGCGAGGCAGATGGCGATCGTCAGGGCGGCCAGCAGCCCGAGGCGCAGCCGCAGCCGCCCGACACCGAACCGGACCGCCACCATGCCGAGGTAGAGCGCGATCACGGCGACAAGGCCGGCCGTTGCGACACCCGGCGGGTTCAGGTCTCGCATCCCGAACAGGAACCCGATGCTGAGCGCCGCGAGGATTCCGCCGACGATCAGCCAGCTCCGCCCCGACGACGTGGTGAGCGCCGCCTGATCGCTGACTCGACCGGAATCATCCATCCCTGAACGCTACGCCTCCGGCGGGCCTGCCGCCCGACCGACCCGGAGAACGGCGCTGTGCCGCCGGGAAACGCCCGGCGGCACAGCCCGGCTCCCCTGACACGTGTGCTTGGGACCACGAGCCGGAGAGCTGCCCGGCTCGGGGGATTCCGGGCGATGCCTTCGCAGCCTGGGGGGTCGGCCGCGGGACGATCCGACATTAGCAGCGGGCAGACCAGCCGGCACCAGCCGGAATGCCCCGGATCACGCCCCAATCCGAGGGTCGGACGCCGCCACGCCGGGGCCTCGCGCCGAATGTCCGCGGCCCCGCACCGGCACTTGTCCTAGGCTCGAAGGAATGAGCGGCGCAATCGAGTTCCCCCTCGGCGTTGCCGAACTCTCCTTCGAGGCAGCGGGCGGGTCCCTGGTGCGGCGGAGCATCCTCCGAAGCGGTGTGCGCATCCTCACGGAGCAGGTACCCGGCGCTCGCAGCGCCACGGTCGGCTACTGGGTCGCCGTCGGGTCCCGCGACGAGCAACCAGGCACCTATGGCGCGACCCACTTCCTCGAGCACCTGCTGTTCAAGGGGACCGGCAGCCGCTCCGCGCTCGACATCGCGATCAGCTTCGACTCGGTCGGGGGCGAGCACAACGCGATGACGGCCAAGGAGTACACCTGCTACTACGCCAAGGTGCGCGACCAGGACGTGCCCATGGCGGTCGAGGTCCTCGCCGACATGTTCACCTCGAGCCTGCTGCACCCGCGGGAGTTCGAGACCGAGCGCGGCGTGATCCTCGAAGAGCTGGCGATGGCCGACGACGATCCCGCCGATGTCACCAACGAACGGTTCTTCCTCGGCGTCTTCGGCGACCACCCACTCGGGCGGCCCATCGGCGGCAGCCCCGAGTCGATCCGGGCCGTCACCCGCGATGCGGTGCTGGCGCACTACCGGGCGAACTACAACCCGCAGGACCTCGTCGTCACGGTCGCGGGCGCGGTGGATCACGATGAGCTCGTCGCAGGGGTGGAGCAGGCGCTCCGCCAAGCAGGCTGGGATCTCGAGGCGGAAGGCTCGCCGGTGGGACGCCGCAGCGGCGAGCCCGACCAGATCGAGCGCGGCAGCCCCGTCATCGTGGTGCAGCGGCCGATCGAGCAGGCGCACGTGCTGGTCGGCGTGCCCGGGCTCGTCGCCACAGACGAGCGGCGCACCGTGCAGACCCTGCTCAACTCCATCCTGGGTGTGGGGATGTCCAGCCGGCTGTTCCAAGAGGTCCGTGAGAAGCGGGGTCTGGCCTACTCGGTGTACTCGTTCGCCCCCTCATACTCCGATGCCGGTGCCTTCGGCATGTACGCAGGATGCTCGCCGTCCAAAGCGGCCGGCGTGGCGGAGCTGCTGCTGGGGGAGCTGCGCCGGGTCGCGGACCACGGGGTGACCGAAGCGGAGCTCGGGCGCGCCCGCGGGTCGCTCGCCGGAGCATCCGCGCTCGCCTTAGAGGATTCCGACACCCGGATGACCCGGCTCGGCCGCAGTGAGCTCACGCTCGGTGAGTTCCTCGACCTCGACGAGGCCCTGCGCCGGATCGAGCTCGTGACTCCCGGTGCGGTGCAGGAACTCGCGCGCGACTTCGTGACGCGACCGCTCTCGATCGCCGCCGTCGGCGCGGTCGACGAATCCATGTTCGCCGGGCTCGACGCCGAGCCCACGGCGGCCTGAGGAAACGACACAGATGCCCCGCTATCTCTATCTGGTGCGCCACGGCGAGCAGCAGGATGCCGCCCACGGCGTGCAGGACGGCCCCCTCGGCGAGCGCGGCAAGCGCCAGGCGACCGCGATCGCGGACCGGCTCGGCGGCGTGCCCTTCACCGGTGCCTGGACGTCGCCGCTGCAGCCGGCCGAGGAGACGGCGGCGGTGATCACGGAGCGGCTGCCGGCGCTCGACCCGCAGCCTTCGGCCCTGCTGATGGATTGCATCCCGAGCGGCCCAGGGCCCGACATGCCGCCCGCGTTCCAGCCGTTCTTCCGCTCCATCCGGCCGGAGCAGATCGATGCCGGAACGGCCCAGATGGCAGACGCGGTGGCGGAGTGGTTCACCCCGTCGCTGACGGAGCGGCACGACCTGCTGATCACCCACAACTTCGTGATCGCGTGGTTCGTGCGGGAGGCATTCGGCGCCGACCCGTGGCGCTGGATGGGCATCAACCAGGCCAACTGCGGCCTCACGATCATCCGCATCCGGTCGGTGAAGCCACCGGTGCTCATCACCCACAACGATCTCGGCCATCTGCCCGTGGAGCTGCGCACCGGCCTCCCCGTGCCGCAGCCCTACTGAGCCGCCCGGCCGCTGAGGAGGGCCCGGTCGCTGAGCCTGTCGAAGCGACCGAACCGCGACCGAGCGTCCCTACAGCTCCTTCCGGAACCAGTGCGTCGCGTTCGGGTTGTCGTTGTACGGCGGCACCTCGGAGTAGCCGCTCGACCGGTACAGCCCGCCCGCGGCGAGGAGCGCGGCGTTGGTGTCGAGCACGAGCTCGGTGGCGCCGAACTCCCTCGCCCGGCGCTCCAGCTCCGCGAGCAGCGCCTTGCCGAGTCCCGCGCCCCGCAGGTGCGGCTGGATCCAGAGGTGCTTCACCTCGAACCGCACCGCGCCGGGAGCGGGGTCCTCCAGTCTCCGGATGCCGCCGCAGCCGACATCGGCGGCCTCACCGGCGAGGTCCTCGCCCTCCACGATGAGGAACACGCCGGCAGGCGGCACGAACTGCTCCGGCGCCGGGAACACCGTGCGGTACCGGCCCGCCGACGGGAAGCTCTCCGCACGACTGGAGAAGTACTCGGTGAGCAGCGCCAGGGCCGCGTCGTCGGTCACGTTCGCCTCGCGCCAGGTCGCCATGGTCCAAGGCTACGTGGCGGCGCCACTCCGACTGCCGCGCGGGGCGCTCGCCGGAAGCGTGCACCCGCCTCCGGTAGATTGCTGGGATGACCACGAGGGTTGCCGTCGTCGGCGCGAACGGCAGGATGGGCACGCTGGCCAGCCGCATCATCGAGGAGACCGACGGATTCGAGCTGGTGGCGAGGCTCGGCTCCGGCGATGACCTGGCGCCGATCCGGGACGCCGACCTGGTGGTCGACTTCACCCTGCCGCAGGTGTCGCCCGCGATCGTGCAGGAGGCCGTGTCGAACGGCGTGAGCGTGCTTGTGGGCACGAGCGGCTGGACCCAGGAGCGGATCGCCCCGGTCGCGACCACGGTTGCCGCGAACCCGGAGCTCGCGGCGGTGTTCGTGCCGAACTTCTCCATCGGATCGGTGCTGGCCACGCAGTTCTCCGCACTGGCAGCCAAGTTCTTCGAGTCCATCGAGATCCTCGAGGCGCACCACGAGGCGAAGGTCGACTCACCGTCCGGCACCGCGATCCGCACCGCCGAGCTGATCGGAGCTGCGCGCAGCGACCTCGGGCCGGTGCTCGCGCCGCATGTGGACCAGCGGGCGCGCGGCCAGCAGGTCGCGAGCGTGCCGATCCACAGCCTCCGGATGCGTGGGGTGCTGGCGAAGCAGGACGTGCTGTTCGGCGGTGCAGACGAGCTCCTCACGGTTTCGCATGAGGTGACGAGTCATGAGGCCTATGCGGCCGGCATCCTGCTGGCGCTGAAGGCGATGCCGGCACTCCGCGGCGTCGTCGTCGGGCTCGACAAGCTGCTCGATCCCGAGCCGCAGCACTCCTGATGCGCCGCGTGCCCGCGCTGCTCATGGCGGCGCTGCTGCTGCTCTACCTGGTGTTCACCATCCAGTACGCCGTGCGGCTGATCCTCGACCCGCAGCCGTTCGCCAAGGCGATCGGCGTCGCCCTGCTCGTGCTCCCGCTGATCGGGCTGTGGGTGCTCGCTGTGGAGCTGATCTTCGCGGTCCGGGCCGAGCGCCTCGCGGAGCGCCTCGCTCGGGACGGCGCGCTGCCGGTCGACGACCTGCCGAGGCTGCCGAGCGGCAGGCCGGACCCCGCGGAGGCGGACAAGCGGTTCCCGCAGTTCCAGGCGGCCGTGGAGGCGTCCCCGGACGACTGGGCATCCTGGTTCCGGCTGGGACTCGCCTACGACGCGAGCGGCGACCGCCGCCGCGCCCGCTGGGCGACCCGCCGGGCGATCGCCATCAGTCGCAAGCGGTAGGTCACCCGCCGCTTCTGCGAAGCTGGGCGTCGATCGCCTGGTCGACGCGCTCGTGCACGAACTCGAAGCCGTCCGAGAGCAGCTTGGCCGGCACGGCGAGCTGGCTGGTCAGCAGCAGATCCCGCGCCGCGTCCTGCAGCGCGATCGTGAGCACCCGCTCCGGGATCACGAAGTTGTACCAGCGGTGCAGCCGCGCCGCGACGAGGCGGGTGATCCGGTCGCTGGTCGCGGGTGTCGGCCCGACCAGGTTCACCGGTCCGCTGATCGACGACGTGAGCAGGTGCCGGATGGCCCGCGCCTCGTCGGCAAGGCTGATCCATGGCCAGTGCTGCCCGCCCGTGCCGAACCGAGCGCCGAGCCCCAGCTTCGTGAGCGGCACCAGCGGGCTGAGCACGCCGCCCTTGCCGATGACGATGCCGCTGCGGAGCGTCACGACGCGCGTCGCCTCCGGGGCCAGGTGCGCTGCCCGCTCCCAGGCCTCAACCACGTCGGCGAGGAAGCCATCGCCCTTGGGCGAGTCCTCGGTGAGCCGGACGCCGGGCCGATCGCCGTAGTAGCCGATCCCCGACGCGCTGAGGAACACCCGCGGCGGCCGGGCGACCGCGCTCATCGCCTCCGCGAGGGTCTTGGTCGCCTGCACGCGGGACTCGAGAATCTGCCTGCGGTAGCCCTTCGTCCACGGCAGGCGGCCGAGCGGGGATCCGGACAGGTTCACCACGGCGTCCACGCGCTCCATGACCGAGAAGTCGATGGTGTGGGCCGACGGAGCCCAGTTCACCTCGTTCCCGGTCCGCGGCCGTCTGCGGACGAGCGAGAGCACGGTGTGCCCGTTCTCGGCGAGCTGTCGTTTCAGCTCCGTGCCGATCAGCCCGGACGCACCGGAGATCAGGACGGTGAGCGAGCGGCCGTGCTCGAGCGGCTCCGCGGCACTCGGGGAGGCGGCGGGTCGGCCCTCCGCCACTACGCGAGGCTGGCTTCGAGCGTGATCGACGTGCCGGCGAGTGCCTGCGACACCGGGCAGTTCACCTTGGCGTCCTCAGCGAGCCGCTGGAAGTCCTCCTCGCTGATGCCGGGGATCTTCGCGCTGACCAGCAGGTGGCTGCCGGTGATGCCCTCACCCGGCTGGAACGTCACTGCCGCGGTGACCTGCAGGCTCTCCGGCGGGGTGCCGTTCTCCGCGAGGACGAGCGAGAAGGCCATCGAGAAGCAGGCGGAATGCGCCGCGCCGAGCAGCTCCTCCGGGTTGGTCTTCCCGGCCTCGCCCTCGGTTCGCGCCGCCCAGGTGACGGGGAACTCCGCAAGATCCGATGAGTCGAGGGACGTGGTGCCCTTGCCGGATTTCAGATCTCCGAACCACAGGGTTGTTGCTTCGCTGGTCAAAGCCATGGGGTTTCCCTTCTCGCGGATTTCAGCCTATGGGGGCGGTCGCGGAGGCGGTGAGCGTTCACGGCGGATTTCCGGGGCATACCGGTGCGTGACACCCGCCGCACCCGCCAGGGTGTCCGGATCCGGCGGACGCCTGGGCTATCGTGTGAGCCGTGCCAGCCGACGACGAGCTCCAGTTCCGTTCCGATGTCACCGTCGAGTTGGTGCGCTCGAGCGCCCACGACTCCGACGTGCTGTTCGCCGCGCGGGTGTCGACCCAGGGGGAGCAGACCCTCGACAAGGCGCAGTCCGGCGCCGAGGCATCCGAGCGCGACCGGGGCCTCATCAACTATCTGATGCGCGACCGGCACGGCTCACCGTTCGAGCACAACTCGATGACCTTCTACGTGCAGGCGCCGATCTTCGTCTTCCGTGAGTTCATGCGGCACCGGATCGCCTCGTACAACGAGGAGAGCGGCCGCTACCGTGAGCTCCGCCCGGTGTTCTACGTGCCCGGTGCCGACCGGAACCTGGTGCAGGTGGGCAAGCCGGGCGCCTATGAGTTCCTCCCCGGGTCGCCGGAGCAGACCGCCCTGGTGAACGACGAGGTCCGCGCCGTCGCGACGCACGCGTTCGAGGCGTACCAGCGGATGCTCGACGCCGGCGTCGCCCGCGAGGTGGCGCGGATCGTGCTGCCGCTCACGATCTACTCGTCCATGTACGTGACGGTGAACGCCCGGTCGCTGATGAACTTCCTGTCCTTGCGCACCAAGCGCGAGGGCACCCACTTCCCGTCCTTCCCGCAGCGCGAGATCGAGATGTGCGCCGAGAAGATGGAAGAGAGGTTCGCCGAGCTGATGCCCCTCACCTACGACGCCTTCAACAAGAACGGGCGCGTCGCCCCCTAACCCACCCCGCTGACCGGGCGCCGGGACGAGTTCGCGGAGTTTCGTGCCGACACCCCGGCCGGCGGCTGCTTCGAACGGCGTGCCGTGCCGGATGTCCGCGGACTCGTACCGCCACACCTCGCCGCGCCCGTCGTCCACAGGGACACTGAGGGACGTAAATGTCCGCCGGCGGGTGACTCCAGACGCTCCCGGGACGTGAGCCGGCGGAGCCTTGGCGCGTGGATCCGGCTCACGTCTGCTGGCAGGTCGGCGGCATCGCCCGCACGGCCGAGCTGTTGCAGCGCGGCACGACTCAGAAGGGCCTGGCCGAAGCGGTGCGCTCTGGACGCGTGATGCGAATCCGGGAAGGCCTCTACGCCCATCCGAGCACCTCGCCGCAGCTTCGGCACGCCGTCCTGCATGGCGGACGGCTCGCCTGCGTGTCAGCGCTCAGAGAGCGTGGCCTGTGGACGATCGACGACGACCGCCTGCACGTCCATTTCGGCTCGGAGGGGCACTCGTACGGGCATGCGGAGTGCGAACAGAAGCCGGTCGCCCATTGGGGCGGCCGGACTGGCGGACCGTGGGTGCTCGGCGTGCCCGAGTCGCTCGCGCAGCTGAGTCGGTGCGGCACCGCAGAGGAGTTCCTCGTCGCGCTCGAGTCTGCGCTCTCGTGCTCGCCTCGGATGCTCCTGCCTTCCCAGGTTCAGGAGCTTCGCCCCCGGATCGCTCCCGGGGCGCGCCCCGCGCTCGACTTCGCACGGCCCGACGCCGGAAGCGGCATCGAGACGCTGGCTCGCTGGCGGCTCCACCGGTTGGGCATCGAATGCAGGACACAAGTGGTCGTCCCCGGCGTAGGACGTGTCGATCTCGTGATCGGTGATCGCCTCATCCTCGAGCTCGACGGCGAGAAGCACCATGCCGGCGAGAACGCGTTCGATCGGGATCGCCGCCGGGATGTGGCTGCATCCGCCCTGGGGTTCCAGACCCTCCGCTACAGCTACCGCCAGGTCATGCATGACTGGACCACGGTGGAGGCTGCGGTGCTCTCCGAGGTGACGCAGGGCTTCCATGAGTCGGCCGCTGGTCGCAGGTTCCGCGGGACTTCGGGACGACTTCGCGGACGTTGACCCCCGACATGCCGGGCTGACGGGATGGGTGTCGGCGTGTCGGACTGAATCTCCGCGGACTCGTACCACGCTGGGCCGGGTCGGTCAGGCGGGTGGGCGGGGTCAGGCGGGGCGCTGCAGCCAGGTGAGGACAGCGAGGACACGGCGGTGGTCGGAGCCGGAGTCCTCGAGGCCGAGCTTGCCGAAGATCGAGGTCACATTCTTCTCGACGGCGCCGGTGGAGATGAACAGCTGCTCCGCGATGGCGCTGTTGGTGCGGCCCTCCGCCATCAGTCCCAGCACCTCCAGCTCGCGGGCGGTGAGCGATTCGAGCGGGTCGTGCCGCCGGCCGAGCAGCTGGGACACCACCTCCGGGTCGAGCACCGTTCCGCCCGCCGCGATCCGCTCGACCGCATCCTGCAGCTGCGCCAGCGACGCGACGCGGTCCTTCAGCAGATAGCCGACGCCACCGGAGCCGGATGCCAGCAGCTCCTGCGCGTACGCCACCTCGACGTACTGGGAGAGCAGCAGGATCCCGATCCCCGGATGTGAGCGCCGGATCTCGATCGCCGCCCGCACGCCCTCATCCCGGTAGGTGGGCGGCATCCGCACGTCGAGCACCGCGAGGTCCGGCCGGAGCGTCGGCAGTTCGGCGAGCAGCCTGTCCGCATCGCCGTAGCCGCCGACGACCTCCGCCCCCGCCTCCGCGAGGACCCGGATGAGGCCCTCGCGGAGCAGGACGGAGTCGTCGGCGACGGCGACGCGGAGCGCTGGCACGGCTCCCAGCGTATTGCCGACTCAGCCGGCGGCGGTCGCCCCTGTGCCGGTGGCGACCGGCGCCGGGATCGGCAGCCGGGCGGACACGACGGTGGGGCCACCGACGGGGCTCGACACCGAGAGGGTGCCCCCGACACCGCGCAGGCGCTCCTCGAGCCCGGCGAGACCGTGCCCGGGAACGGATGCGGCGCCGCCCGTCCCGTCGTCGCTGACCGCGAGCTCGAGGCTCGCGGGGCCGTCGGGGACGCGGGCGATTCGGACCGAGAGCCGCGCCTCACGTGCCGCGGCGTGCTTCGCCACGTTGGTGAGCGCCTCCGCCGCCACGAAATATGCCGCGCGCTCGACCTCGTCCGGAAGGACCGCGTCGGCCGGCAGCTCGTTCGTCACCCGCACGGGCACGGGGCTGCGGTCGGCGAGGGACTGCAGCGCGGCCGCGAGCCCGCGGTCCACGAGGATGGGCGGGGCGAACCCGCGAGACAGCGCCCGAAGCTCGTCGAGGGCGTCCTTCGACTGGCCGATCGCCTCGCTGAGCAGCGTCCGCGCCCGGTCGGGATCCTGATCCAGCTGCCGCTCCGCGGCCGCCAGGTCCATCTGCAGCCGGACGAGCCGCTGCTGCGGACCGTCGTGGATGTCGCGCTCGAGCCGGCGCAGCGCGGTGCCTTCCGCAGCGACCGCTGCCTGCCGCGACGCGGACACCTCGGCGACCTGCTCCCGAAGCGCGTCGCTCTCGAGGCGGCCGAGCAGCAGCCGGGCGATCCCGCGATGCATCAGGGTGAGGCCACGGGCCACGAACGGCAGGGTGAGCAGCATCACGACGCCGACGACGAACAGGGCGACGTTGTCGCCGGTGCGTGTGTCGACCTCGAACCCGGAACCCGGCACGAAGAAGTTGACCAGGATCTCGAGGAAGTTCCAGTCGCGGCCGGACTCGGGGATCCACCTGGAGTAGATCCAGTACGTCACGCCGCCGAGCGCCGTGACCGTCCAGGTGAACGCGATCACCCAGCTGACGATGCCGACCACGAAGTTCACGATCAGGCCGTGCAGCAGGTACCGCCAGGAGTGGACGTCGGTGAACGGCCGCACGAGGGCGGCCCAGAATCCGGTCCTGCCGTCCGTCTGCCAGGCGGGCGGCTCGATCCGCGGTCCGGCCGTGAAGTTCACCCGGGCGAGTTCGAACGTGCCGAGCCAGCGGGCGAACCACATCATCCCGACGAGGAAGAAGAGCCCGACGAAGATCGCGAGGAGCCCCGCGCCGGCGGAGAGGAGCGTGGCCAGCACGACCTGGCCGACGACGACGATGGGCAGCAGCGGCAGCAGGAAGCCGAGGTCCCGGGGCACCTCCCGCCACAGGCTTCCGTACGTCGTGTCGTTCTGCGTGTTCATGATCCTTGGTTCTCGATTCTGGTGGATGGCGCGCCCGATCCGGCGGCTGGATTCCACACTCGTCCGCCGGCGGGATCCGCGGAATCCGGCCCGCCACCGGCGCGAGGTGGGGTTAACCCCCGCATCCCCAGCAGGCGGGCCTCGAACCGGGGGAGGAGGGGGTGCACGCGCTCCGATACCCTGGGGAGCGTGTCAACCCCAGACAATCCCTTCGGTCAGGTGCTCGTCGCCCTGGTCACCCCGATGACGGCGGACGGCGAGGTGGACTGGGCCGATGTGGAGCGACACATCGACGCGTGTCTCAACGACGGCGCCGACGGCATCGTCGTCACCGGCACCACGGGGGAGACCAGCACTCTCACGGACCCGGAGAAGGTGCGGCTCGTCGAGGTGGCGAAGGATGTCTCCGCGGGCCGGGCGAAGGTCATCACCGGCGGCGGCTCCAACGAGACCGCTCACGCCATCGAGCTCTACCGCAAGAGCGAGCAAGCGGGCGCCGATGGCGTCATGGTCGTCACGCCCTACTACAACAAGCCCACCCAGGCGGGCATCCTCACGCACTTCCGGCTCGTCGCGAACGCGACCGACCTGCCCGTCATCCTCTACGACATCCCTGGCCGCACCGGGGTGGAGATCAAGTACGAGACGATCCTCCGCGCGGCGAAGCACCCGAACATCCTCGCCGTGAAGGACGCCAAGGGTGACCTGAGCGAGGTCAGCAGGGTGCTCAACCAGACCGACCTCATGTACTTCGCCGGTGACGACGCCAACGCGCTGCCGACCCTCGCGATCGGCGGCACCGGGCTCATCGGCGTCACGGCGAACCTGGCGCCCGGGCCGTACCGCACCATCGTCGACGCGGTGAACGCCGGCGACCTGCACTCGGCCACGGCCGCGCACAAGCGGCTCGAGCCACTCGTCCGCGCCACCATGACGCACGTCCCCGGCACGGTGGCGACGAAGTACATCCTGCACGGCCTCGGCCGCATCTCCTCGCCGCGCGTGCGGCTGCCCCTCGTGGGCCCGGAGGAGCACGAGGCGGCGCTCATCGAGGATGAGCTCGCCCTGGTCCGCGACGTGGCCGGCGTCGACTTCCACAACTTCCGGCCCGACCGGAACGCGGCGGCCGGCGGCGCGCTGCCGAAGGTCGCCGGCACCACTCGCTGAAATCCCCCGCGGGCCTCCGTCCGCATCCAGAGATATTCGAGGTTCTCTTGCCCAGTCAGGTTTTCGATCCGCCCGCGCTTCAGCCCGGCACCCTCCGCGTGATTCCGCTCGGCGGCCTCGGCGAAATCGGCCGGAACATGACGATCTTCGAGATCGACGGCAAGATCCTCGTCGTCGATGCGGGAGTGCTCTTCCCGGAGGAGCACCAGCCAGGGGTGGACCTGATCCTGCCGGACTTCGCGCCGATCCGCTCTCGGCTCGACGACATCGTGGGTGTGGTGCTGACGCACGGCCACGAAGACCACATCGGCGCCGTGCCGTATATGCTGAAGCTGAAGAACGACATCCCGCTGATCGGCTCGACCCTCACGCTGGCGCTTGTCGAGGCGAAGCTCAAGGAGCACCGGATCAAGCCGTACACGCTGAACGTCGGAGAGGGCGACCGCGAGAAGCTCGGCCCGTTCGACCTCGAGTTCGTCGCGGTGAACCACTCCATCCCGGATGCGCTGGCCGTCGCCATCCGCACCGCCGCAGGAACCGTGCTGCACACGGGCGACTTCAAGATGGACCAGCTGCCGCTCGACGGCCGGATCACCGACCTCCGCGCGTTCGCCAGGCTCGGTCAGGAGGGCGTGGACCTGTTCCTGCCCGACTCGACGAATGCCGACATCCCCGGGTTCACCCCGCTCGAGCGCGACATCGGACCGGTCCTCGAGTCGGTCATCGCCAAGGCGCCGCGCCGTGTGATCGTCGCCAGCTTCTCCAGTCACGTGCACCGCGTCCAGCAGGTGCTCGATGCGGCGGTCGCGAACGGCCGCAAGGTCGCCCTGATGGGTCGGTCCATGGTGCGGAACATGGGCATCGCCGCCGACCTGGGATTCCTGCAGGTGCCAGAAGGTGTGCTCATCGACGCCAAGAAGGCCGCCGACCTGCCTGACGACCAGATCGTCTACATGAGCACCGGCTCCCAGGGCGAGCCGATGGCGGTCCTCGCGCGGATGGCGAACCTCGAGCACCAGATCGAGGTCGGCACCGGCGACACCGTGATCCTCGCTTCGAGCCTCATCCCCGGCAATGAGAACGCGGTCTACCGGGTCATCAACGGGCTGATGAAGCTCGGTGCCACCGTGGTGCACAAAGCGAACGCGAAGGTGCACGTCTCCGGGCACGCCGCCGCCGGCGAGCTGCTCTACTGCTTCAACATCCTGAAGCCCCGGAACGTGCTCCCGGTGCACGGCGAGCATCGGCACCTGGCCGCGAACGCCGCCCTCGCGATCGAGACCGGCGTGCCGGCCGAGCAGGTGTTCCTCGGCGAGGACGGCACCGTGCTCGACATGACGGCCGGCACCGTCCGCGTCGTCGGGCAGCTCGATCTCGGCCACGTCTACGTCGACGGATCCAGCGTCGGCGAGATCACGGATGCCGACCTCAAGGACCGCCGCATCCTCGCCGAGGAGGGCTTCATCTCGATCTTCATCGCGGTCGACACCCAGACCGGCCGGGCCATCGTGGGGCCGGAGATCCAGTCCCGCGGGTTCGCCGAGGACGAGCGGGTGTTCGACTCCGTGAAGCCGCAGGTGATCAAGGCGCTCGCGGAGGCGGCCGAGAACGGCGTGCGCGACCAGCATGCCTACAGCCAGGTGGTGCGCCGCACCGTCGGCCGCTGGGTCAACACCCAGCACCGCCGCCGGCCGATGATCGTGCCGGTGGTCATCGAGGCCTAGCGACAGGATGAGTCCGCGGATATTCGCGGCGACACACCGGTGAACGGCCACGGCTGAGGGCGTGTCGACGCGGAAGTCCGCGGACTCGTCCCGGCGAATCGCCGCACGAGTCCCGGACGCAGGATGCGGTCGGGGTGTAGCACTGAAGCCATGACCCGCCCGCTCGCACTCGTCGCCGCATCTCTGCTCGTCCTCGGACTCGCCGGCTGCACACCCACCGGCCCCGTCCCCACCCCGGCGACGGAGTCCGCGACGCCGGATCAGCCGAACGAGTCCCCGAGTCCCGAACCCACCGGCCCGCCCGCCGTCGCGGACCTCCAGCTGACCACCGAAGGCCTCGGCACCCTCCAGCTCGGCGGCGCCCTGCCCGCAGCGGACGACGACACCTCGATGATCGTGTTCGACCCGGAGTTCTGCACCGATGAGCGCACCGGCACCCCCGCAGGCATCGAGCTTGGCAGCAACGCGGCCGGCCTCTGGATCCCGGCCGAGCAGTACCGCACCGAAGAGGGCGGAGGCTATGTGCGCGCGCCGTTCGGCGTCGGAATCTGGGACGACGCCGTTCAGCGCATCGAAATCGAGGACGAGTCGCTCACCACCGACGGCGGCATCACGCTCGGCAGCACCGCGGCCGACATCGCCGCCGCCTACGAGACGGTGGAGCTCGTGCCAGAGGGACTCGTGACGCTGCACGTGGTGAACGGCACCGCCGGCAAGCTCGTCTTCGAGGTGGCCACCGAGGATGAGAGCCTGCCCGGCTACTGGGAGCCCGACATGCTGGGCACCGTCGTGCTCGCCCGCGCACTCGCCGCCGACGAGGAGCTCTTCGCCGCGGCAGGGTCCGGCAACGTCGTCAACAGCTGCCCAGCCTGATTCCCCTCCCCCGGGGAACACGCGGCCCGGTGACAGGCCGCGCGGGCCACCCGCGAGTACCGTTGACGGCATGGCTGTACCCAAGTCGACCTCGCGCGCCCGCACGACTTCGTCGTCGCGCACGCAGCCGACCAAGAAGCTCCCCACCGCCCGGAGCCTTCCGGAGCAGGAGCCCGGGCTCCTCACGAGCGCCTACATGGGTCTCGCGCACACCTTCGGCGCCGCGTTCCGCCTGCTCGGCAAGGAGACCCTCGCCAAGGAGGAGCGCCGCGACGGTGCCCCGTTCTTCCTCGTCCTGCTGGCCGTGGCCGGCGCCGTGGTGGAGTGGTTCAACCCCAACGATCCCGTCGCCATCGCGCTGGACGCGTGGACGTTCGGCGGGCTCTTCGGCCGGGTCGCGTTCGCGCTGCCGGTGATCTTCCTGCTCTTTGCCGCCTGGCTGTTCCGGCACCCGTCGAGCGTGCACGACAACGGCCGGATCGGCGTTGGACTGGTGCTGCTGCTCACGACGGTCAGTGCGCTCTGCCATGTCTTCGGCGGCCAGCCGGAGCCGTCGGCAGGCATGGAGGTGCTGGCGCGCGCCGGGGGAGTGGTCGGCTGGGTCGTCGCCGCCCCGCTCGTGCTGCTCGGCTCGCCCTTCCTTGCGGTGCCGGTGATCTCACTGCTGCTGGTGCTCAGCATCTTCATCATCACGAAGACCCCGCCGAACCGGATCGGCGACCGGCTGCGCGACCTCTACGCCTATCTCTTCGGCGCCGAGCTCGACGAGGTGGACGAGCGCCCGAAGAAGGGCAAGGCGAACACCACCGACAAGCTCGAGTTCGCCGATCTGCGGGCGGAGGCGGAAGAGAACGAGACCGCCAACGTGCCGTGGTGGCGGCGCAACAAGTCCACCCGCGAAGACGAGCCGGCGTTCGACACCCCGGTGGTCGGTCGCGACGCCTCGAGCACCGAGAACCTCGGCACGAGCGGCGACTTCGGCATCGAGCTGCTCGAGGACCTGCTGTCCGCCGAGGAGGCGGTCAAGAAATTCACCGGCGAGATCACCCCAGCGACCGCAGGCGCCACCAACATCCGCGACGACGGTCCGGCGACGCTTGCACCCGACGCGGTCCTCCCCGGCCTCGAGCAGGCGGCAGCAGCGCCGGAGCCCGAGCCGACCGACGACTTCCAGTCGCACGATGCGGCGCCGAGCTCAGCCACCTACCGGCTGCCGGCAGCGTCCCTCCTCGCACCCGGCACCCCGCCGAAGGCGCGGAGCGCCGCCAACGACGAGGTCGTCGCCGCGATCACCAACGTGCTCGAGCAGTTCTCGGTCGACGCGAAGGTCACCGGATTCACCCGCGGCCCGAGCGTCACCCGCTACGAGATCACCCTCGGGCCCGGGGTCAAGGTCGAGCGGGTCACCGCCCTCACGAAGAACCTCTCCTATGCGGTCGCGAGCAACGAGGTGCAGATCCTCTCGCCGATCCCCGGCAAGAGCGCCATCGGCGTCGAGATCCCGAACAAGGACCGCGAGATCGTCTCCCTCGGCGACGTGCTCCGCTCCGGCTCGGCGGCGAAGAGCCCGCACCCGATGACGGTCGGACTCGGCAAGGACGTCGAGGGCGGCTTCGTCGTGGCAAACCTGGCGAAGATGCCGCACCTGCTCGTGGCAGGCTCCACCGGCTCCGGAAAGTCGAGCTTCATCAACTCGATGATCACCTCCGTGCTGATGCGCGCGAAGCCCTCCGACGTGCGGATGGTGCTGGTCGACCCGAAGCGCGTGGAGCTCTCGGCGTACCAGGGCGTGCCGCACCTGATCACCCCCATCATCACGAACCCGAAGAAGGCCGCCGAGGCGCTGCAGTGGGTCGTGAAGGAGATGGACATGCGGTACGACGATCTGGCGAGCTTCGGCTTCCGCCACATCGACGACTTCAACCGCGCCATCGTCGCCGGCGAGATCGTGCTGCCTCCGGGCAGCGAGCGCAAGCTGCACCCCTACCCGTACCTGCTGGTGGTCGTGGACGAGCTGGCGGACCTGATGATGGTCGCCCCGCGCGATGTGGAGGACTCGATCGTCCGCATCACGCAGCTGGCTCGGGCCTCCGGCATCCACCTCGTCCTCGCCACGCAGCGTCCATCCGTCGACGTCGTCACCGGCCTCATCAAGGCCAACGTGCCCTCGCGGCTCGCGTTCGCGGTGTCGAGCGTGACGGACTCCCGCGTGATCCTCGACCAGCCCGGCGCCGACAAGCTGATCGGTCAGGGTGACGGGCTCTTCCTGCCGATGGGCGCCTCGAAGGCGATCCGGGTGCAGGGAGCCTGGGTATCCGAGAGCGAGATCAACGCCGTCGTGAAGCACGTCACGAACCAGGCGCAGCCCGTCTACCGGCACGACGTCGCGGTGGTGGCGGAGAAGAAGGAGATCGACGCCGACATCGGAGACGACCTGGAGCTGCTGCTCGCCGCCGCGGAGCTCGTCGTCAGCACCCAGTTCGGGTCGACGTCGATGCTGCAGCGCAAGCTCCGCGTGGGCTTCGCGAAGGCCGGCCGGCTCATGGACCTGCTCGAGTCCCGGGAGATCGTCGGGCCGAGCGAGGGCTCGAAGGCGCGCGACGTGCTCGTCACGCCGGAGCAGCTGGCCGGGGTGCTGGCCAAGCTCAAGGGACAGGAGGCGCCGGCGTCCGGTGGTTCGACGCCCGTCCGCCCCGGCGGTGGGCCGAGCTTCAGCGAGGGCAACTATCCTGAGGATGACGGCCCCTCGGACGAGGACGCCTGGCAGCTGACCGGCAGGGAGTGATCCGCTTGGCTCCCGAACCGCGGTCGAACCCGATGCGCGGCCGGGTCGCTCGCGCAGGGGAGACCCCCGCGAGCACCGGCAACGTCGCGAACATCGTCACCGTCATCCGGATTCTCATGGCGCCGGCGTTCATCTGGCTGCTCCTCGCCGACGGCGGCGAGGATGGGCCGCTGCGCTGGGTGGCCGCCGGGCTCTTCGTGCTCGCGATCGTCACCGACAGCGTCGACGGCATCCTCGCCCGCAGACAGAATCTCGTGACCGACTTCGGCAAGATCCTCGATCCGATCGCGGACAAGGTGCTCACCGGGGGTGCGCTCGTTGCGTTGTCGCTGCTCGGCGAGCTGCCGTGGTGGGTGACCATCGTGATTCTCGTGCGGGAGCTCGGAATCACCGCGTTCCGCTTCGCGGTGCTGCGCTCCCGCGTCATCCCCGCGTCCCGTGGCGGCAAGATCAAGACCATCATCCAGGCGGTCGCCATCTCCTTCGCCCTCGTGCCCCTGTGGGAGGTGCTCGGCGACTGGATGCACGTCGTCAACACCACGCTGATGACGGCGGCGGTCGTGGCCACCCTGGCGACCGGGGCGGATTACCTGTATCGCGCCTGGCGGGAGAATCGCGCGGCATGACGGCCGTCGAGGATCACCCGCGCCCGGACGCGGCCAACGGACATGTGAGTGGTCTGCTCAGCGAGCTGGCCGCACGCGGTCTGACGCTCGCCGTGGCGGAGTCGCTCACCGGTGGCATGCTGACCTCCGAGCTCATCCGCCCCGCGGGCGCCTCCGCCGTGGTGGTCGGCGGGGTGGTCGCATACGCGACCGAGATCAAGCAGAGCGTGCTGGGCGTGGACGCCGACCTGCTCGAGCAGCACGGTCCGGTGCACCCGGAGGTGGCGCGGCAGATGGCGGACCGGGTGCGACGGATACTGGCCGTCGACGGGCGCCCGGCCGACCTCGGGCTCGCGACCACCGGGGTCGCCGGTCCCGAGCCGCAGTCGGGAACGGAGCCCGGCACCGTCTTCGTCGGCGTGGCGGTCGGCGAGACGGTGGCGGCGGTCGAGCTGCGGCTCGACGGCACCCGCGACCAGATCCGGGCGAGGACCGTCGGCGAGGCGATCCGTGCTCTCGCGGAGCGGGTCGGCGACGCGCGGGCATCGACTCCCGCAGAGGCCGAGGCGCGGGAATAGCCGAAGTTTCGGTTTCGTTACACCTGGTGCGCCGACAGGCGTTTTCCAGACTGCGCTGGCTACAGTTCTTGCAAGCGGGATGTAGTGTTACTTCTCCCGCTTTGGGAATCGAGTCGCAGCGGTCACAGCAGAGAAGGAGGCTCCCATGGTTCTCGTACGTCAAGAAATCGGTGACGTTCTTCGGGACTTCCGCCTGCAGAAGGGGCGCACCCTTCGTCAGGTCGCGAGCAAGGCGAGCGTTGCTCTCGGTTACCTCAGCGAGGTGGAGCGTGGTCAGAAAGAGGCCAGCTCCGAGATCCTCGCATCGGTTGCGGATGCACTCGACACCCCGATCTCCGTCATCATGCGAGAGGTCGGCGACCGGCTGGCCGTGATCGAGGGCATCGCAAGCCCCGTTCCGGACAGCATCCCCGACGACCTCGTGGCGGAATTCGACGCGGACCTCGCCGTCCGTTAGTCCCGAGCTTCGGCGCCCCGGCCCGCTTCGTGCGAGCCGGGGCGCTTTCTCGTTCTTCCGCGCCCACCGGGTTCCGGGCCAAGTAGCGTGGAATCATGCGCCGCTCCGAGTTCATGATCGCCGTGGCCGAGGAGTTCGGCGAGGCGTACGGCCGCGTGCTGGTCGACGACCTCATCCTCGCCGAGATCGGCGGCAAGACCGGGCGCGAGGCGCTCGCGTCGGGTGTGCCACCCCGCGACGTGTGGCTCGCACTCTGCCGGGCGAAGGACGTGCCGCCGAACCGGTGGCACGGCGCAGGCAAGCCCGATCCGAAGCGCTGAACCGGCGTCCGAAATTTTCGGACATCATGTCGAGAACGACGGATCGGCTCCGACATGAGAGTGAAGGCGCCCACCGGGGGCCTCGAACAAGGAGCTGGAAATGAAGTACATGATCGCAATGTTCGGAAGCGCCGAATCCATGACGCAGACCCAGTCGCCGGAGTGGATCCGGGAGATGATCGGGTTCATGGTGAACCTCGACGAGGAGCTTCGCCAGTCCGGCGAGATGGTCTACAACGAGGGACTCGCCGACCCCGCCGCCGCGAAGACCGTGCGGCTCGAGAACGGTCAGCCCGTGGCCACCGACGGTCCGTTCGCCGAGGCGAAGGAGTCGATCATCGGCTTCTGGATCGTCGACGTCGCGAGCGAGGCAAGGGCGGTGGAGCTCTGCGGGCGGATCGCCGCGTGGTCGGGCGTGGTGGAGCTGCGGCCGGTTCCCGCGGGACCGCCCGAGGTGTGACCGCGCCCACGCCGGTCGAGGACCTGCTGCGCGAGGCCGCGCCGCAGGTCCTCGCCGCGCTCACCCGCCGCTACGGCGCATTCGATGCCGCCGACGACGCGGTGCAGGAGGCGATGATCGCCGCGGCGACCGCGTGGAAGCGGGACGGACCGCCGGAGAGCCCACGCGCCTGGCTCTACTCCGTCGCACACCGTCGGCTCATCGACGGGTGGCGCAGCGACAGCGCCCGCACCGCCCGCGAACACCGGGCTGCGGCGCTCGAGGTCGACGCCGACGTGCCCGCCGACGACGACTCCCTCACCCTGCTCTTCCTGTGCTGCCACCCGGCGCTCTCCGAGAGCTCGCAGCTGGCGCTCACGCTCCGGGCGGTGGGCGGTCTCGCCACAGCGGAGATCGCCCGCGCGTTCCTGGTGCCGGAGGCGACGCTCGCCCAGCGGATCAGCCGCGCCAAGCAGCAGCTGAAGGCTGCCGGCCTGACGTTCCGGCTGCCGGCCGAGCCGGAGCGGACGGGGCGCCTCACCGTGGTGCTGCAGGTGCTCTACCTCATGTTCAACGAGGGCTACACGCCCGGATCTCGAGGGCCGGACACCGCGGACCTCACCGCGGAGGCCATCCGGCTGGCCAGGATGCTGCGCGCCGAGCTGCCGGCGGAGCCCGAGGTCGCGGGGCTCCTGGCGCTCATGCTGCTCACCGAAGCGCGTCGCCCGGCGCGCCAGACCGCCGACGGCCTGCTGGTGCCGCTCGCCGAGCAGGACCGCGGCCTCTGGGACGGCGAGCTCCTCCGCGAGGGGACCGAGCTCATCACCGGCGTGCTCGGCTCGGGCATCGTCGGCCCGTACCAGCTCCAGGCCGCGATCGCGGCGCTCCACGGCGAGGCGGCGACGGCGGAGCAGACCGACTGGCCGCAGATCCTCGCCCTGTACGAAGTGCTGGAGCGGGTATCGCCATCCCCGGTGGTGACGCTGAACCGCGCCGTCGCGGTCGCCAGAGTGCACGGACCGCACGCCGGGCTGGCGGTGCTCGGAACCGTGGCGGAGGACCCGGCGCTCACCCGCAGCCACCGACTCGACGCGGTGCGCGGTCACCTGCTGGAGCTCGCGGGCGACCTGGAAGCGGCCGGCGCCAGCTACCGGCGCGCCATGGCCGGAACGGTCAGCCCGGCGGAGCGCCACTATCTGGCGCTCCGCGCAGCCGAACTCGGCTGACCAGCCCGGCGGCGGTCAGCGCTGCAGCAGCGTGTCCAGCCCCACGGCCATCGCCGCCGCGAGGCGGAAGTCGACGCGGGGGTCCGGAACATCGATGGTGTAGCGATCGCCGATGGTCATCTGCCGGGCGCTGGACATCACGACGGCGCCGGTCTGCTTGTCGGTGAAGTCGAAGTGGACCGGGAACGCGAACTCGGTGAACCGCCGGAGAACGGCGATGACGACGTTGCGCTCCTGGCCGTACGCGTCGATCCCGGGCCCGCCGAGGTGGAAGCTGGAGCGCAGCAGGCTCGCCGTGAAGTCCTTCCGGAAGTAGCCGATCGGGGTTCCCGCGGCGTCGAAGACGTCGTAGACGGCCGCGAGATCCATCGCCTGGCGCGCCTTGAAGGAGAAGACGGGCACCGTTCGCGACTCGTCCGTGAAGAAGGTCACCTGCTCCCGGAACGCCATCCGCTTCTGCTGGGCGACCGCCAGCAGTTCGCCGACGCTGCCGTCCGGATTCGCGGCGCGGATCTCGTACCGGTTCACCATCATCGTGAGGCGCTGCTTCACGAAGAAGCGGGACCGGTGATCCACGCCTCCCCCGGGGACGGACGGCTGGCCAGAGGTCGGATTGCTCACGCGTCCGAGTGTACGAGCCCGCTGCGACGCCGACACGCCGCCGCCCTCTCGAACATCCGTTCGCATCGGGATATCGTCCTCAATAGGGATGCAACGACACGGGTTGTCCACCGGAACAGCAGCCTCCGACGCGATGTCGGACGGTGTTCCTACAGTGACAGCAGAACGTCGAACGCGTTCTTCAGCCTTTGTCGGGAGGCTGACGGCCTTGCACCACCGGCCGACAGCGGATCGACAGCCTATGGGCAGCCACCACGACTCCAGAAGGAGCAGCAATGCCATCACCTGCAGACCGCGAGAAGGCCCTCGAGACCGCCCTCGCCCAGATCGACCGCCAGTTCGGCAAGGGCACCGTCATGCGTCTCGGCAGTGATGAGCGCGCTCCCGTCGCGATCATCCCCACCGGCTCGATCGCCCTCGACGTCGCCCTCGGCATCGGCGGACTGCCCCGCGGCCGCATCATCGAGATCTACGGACCGGAGTCGTCGGGCAAGACCACGCTCACCCTCCACGCCATCGCCAACGCCCAGCGCAACGGCGGCATCGCGGCCTTCATCGACGCGGAGCACGCGCTCGACCCGGAGTACGCGAAGAAGCTCGGCGTCGACATCGACTCCCTGCTGGTGTCGCAGCCCGACACCGGTGAGCAAGCGCTCGAGATCGCGGACATGCTGGTGCGCTCGGGCTCCATCGACCTGATCGTCGTCGACTCGGTCGCCGCCCTGGTGCCCCGCGCCGAGATCGAGGGCGAGATGGGCGACTCGCACGTCGGCTTGCAGGCGCGTCTCATGTCGCAGGCGCTGCGCAAGCTGACCGGTGGGCTGAACCAGACCAACACCACGATGATCTTCATCAACCAGCTGCGCGAGAAGATCGGCGTGTTCTTCGGCAGTCCTGAGACGACGGCCGGCGGCAAGGCGCTGAAGTTCTACGCCTCGGTACGCCTCGACATCCGCCGGATCGAGACGCTGAAGGACGGCACGGAGGCGGTCGGAAACCGCACCCGCGTCAAGGTCGTGAAGAACAAGATGGCGCCGCCCTTCAAGCAGGCCGAGTTCGACATCCTCTACGGCGTCGGCATCTCCCGCGAGGGGAGCCTCATCGACTTCGGGGTGGAGCACAACATCGTGCGCAAGTCCGGCGCCTGGTACACCTACGAAGGCGACCAGCTCGGGCAGGGCAAGGAGAACGCGCGCAAGTTCCTCGCCGAGAACCCCGACATCGCCAAGGACATCGAGACCAGGATCCTCGCGAAGCTCGGCGTCGGAGAGGCCGGCAAGGCGGCTGCCGCTGCAGCGGCGTCGGACACGCCGAACGTGGAGTCGATCCAGGGCAAGCTCGCCGCTCGCAAGGCCTCGGGCTCCTGACGGTGACGCCTTCCGACGGCCGCCTCGCCCCCGTCAGCTACCTCCCCGGGGTGCTGCCGCCGGCGAGCGGCCCGTCGGAGGCCGCGGACGCACCCGATGAGCGGGCAGAGAAGCTCGGCGCCGTGAGCCAGGCATTCGACAACTGGACCCGCGACTCCGACGACGCGAGCGAACCGCTCGCGGAGCGCCCGGCGGACAAGAAGACGGCGCGGCGGGCGGAGAACGTCAGCATGAACGCGCTCACCCGGCGCGGGATGTCGCGGCGCGAGCTCGAGCGGGTGCTCCTGGCCCGTGAGCTCGATGAGTCCACCGTGGCGGCCGAGCTGGACCGGCTCCAGGGCGTCGGCCTCCTCGACGATCGAGCCCTTGCCCACGACCTCGTGTCGCGGCTGCGCGACCGCAAGGGGCTCGGCCGCACCGCGGTCGCAGCCGAGCTCTCCCGCCGCCTGCTGCCCGGCGACGTCATCACCGAAGCGCTCGACTCGATCGAGAGCGACGACGAGTTGGAGACGGCGCGTGAGCTCGCCATCCGACGCGCGGAGCAGCTGCGCTCGCTCGATCGTGCGACCGCCGAGCGGCGCCTCTCCGGCTTCCTGCAGCGGCGCGGGTACTCCGGAGACATCGTCCGCACCGCGGTCACCGAAGCACTCCGCGGCACCGCCTCGCCGGGAGTGACCTTCCGCTAGTCCGCTGGGCTCTCTGGCGGGTGCAATGCCCGCGACGGTCCGCGCTCCGACCGGCGATGCGGGCCAGCGTCTACACTGGCCGAGTCATGACCCTGCTCGAAGCCACGCCGGCGCCGGCGCCGGAAGCGCCACGCACCTATGAGGTGCGCACCTACGGCTGCCAGATGAACGTCCACGACAGCGAGCGGCTGAGCGGCTCGCTGGAGGCCGCCGGCTACGTCCGCGCACGGGACGGCGAACCCGACGTCGTCGTTCTCAACACCTGCGCCGTGCGGGAGAACGCCGACAACAAGCTCTACGGCAACCTCGGCCATCTGGCGGCCGTGAAGAAGACCCACGCCGGGATGCAGATCGCCGTCGGCGGATGCCTCGCCCAGAAGGACAAGAGCGTCATCCTCGAGAAGGCGCCCTGGGTCGATGTCGTCTTCGGCACCCACAACATGGGCTCCCTGCCCGCGCTGCTGGAGCGAGCACGGCACAACGGTGAGGCGCAGCTGGAGATCCTCGAATCCCTCGAGGTGTTCCCCTCGACCCTCCCCACCCGGCGTGAGTCCGCCTACAGCGGATGGGTGTCCATCTCCGTCGGCTGCAACAACACCTGCACCTTCTGCATCGTGCCGTCGCTGCGGGGCAAGGAGAAGGACCGCCGGCCGGGGGATGTGCTCGCGGAGATCCAGGCCCTCGTCGACGACGGCGCTGTGGAGGTCACACTCCTCGGGCAGAACGTGAACAGCTACGGCGTCGAGTTCGGCGACCGGCTGGCCTTCGGCAAGCTGCTTCGCGCGGCAGGCCGGATCCCCGGCCTCGAGCGCATCCGGTTCACGAGCCCGCACCCGGCCGCGTTCACCGACGACGTCATCGACGCCATGGCGGAGACGCCCGCCGTCATGCCGCAGCTGCACATGCCGCTGCAGTCGGGCTCCGACCGGATCCTCCGGGCGATGCGCCGCAGCTACCGCTCGGAGAAGTTCCTCGGGATCCTCGACCGGGTGCGCGCTCGCATCCCGCACGCTGCCATCAGCACCGACATCATCGTCGGGTTCCCCGGCGAGACCGAGGCCGACTTCGCCGACACGCTCCGCGTCGTCGAGGCCGCGCGCTTCGCCTCCGCGTTCACCTTCCAGTACTCGATCCGACCAGGGACGCCCGCTGCGACGCTGCCGGACCAGGTGCCGAAGCAGGTCGTGCAGGAGCGCTACGAGCGACTCATCGCGCTCCAGGAGGGGATCTCCTGGGAGGAGAACCGGAAGGTGGTCGGACGCACCGTGGACGTGCTCGTCTCCACCGGTGAGGGGAAGAAGGACGCGGCAACCCACCGCATGAGCGGCCGCGCCGAGGACTCCCGCCTCGTGCACTTCGAGGTGCCTTCCGGCTCCCCGTCGCCGCGGCCGGGCGATGTGGTGACGGTCGAGATCACGCACGCCGCCCCGTTCCATCTGCTCGCCGACAGCACCGACGGCGCCCCACTGCGCATTCGGCGGACTCGGGCCGGCGATGCGTCGGACCGCGCGGATGCCGCCTCCTGCGGTGTGCCCGCACCGGCCGGCGTCACGGCAGGCGGAACGCGGCAGGTGTCGCTCGGCCTTCCCGTCCGGTCGTCCGCGCCGCGCGACGCGACGATCCACCCCGCCGACGACGGCCAGCGCTGACGGCGGTGTCGGGGACCGCGCCAGCGCCGGCGCCCGCTGAGGGGAGCGGCCAGCCGATCGTGGCGGTCGTCGGCGCCACCGGCACCGGCAAGTCCGCCCTCGCGCTGGACCTCGCCGAGCGACTGACGTCGGCGGGGCGGCCGGCCGAGATCGTCAACGCGGATGCGATGCAGCTGTACCGCGGCATGGACATCGGCACCGCGAAGGTCCCGGAGGAGGAGCGGCGCGGCATCCCGCATCACCTGCTCGACGTGCTCGACCCCGCCGACGAGGCGGCGGTCGCCTGGTATCAGGCGCAGACGCGGCGGGTGCTCGGTGAGATCCTGGGCCGCGGCGGCGTGCCGATCCTGGTCGGCGGATCTGGGCTGTACGTCTCGAGCGTGCTCTTCGACTTCCGGTTCCCCGGCACCGACCCTGAGGTGCGCGCACGCCTCGAGGACGCGCTGGAGACGCACGGCCCGGGCATGCTGCACCGACGGCTCGTCGCCGTCGACCCCGAGGCCGCGTCGGCGATCGGTCCACGGAACGGCAGACGGCTGGTGCGGGCGCTCGAGGTCATCGAGCTCACCGGTGAGCCGTTCGGCGCCGGGCTGCCCAGCGCCGCGGAGTTCTGGCGGCCGGCGGTCCTGCTGGGGCTCCGCGCTCCCCGTGCAGAGCTCGTGCGCGCACTCGACGCCCGCGTCGAGGAGATGTGGCGCTCCGGCATCCTCGACGAGGTGCGGACGCTCATGCCGCGGGGGATGGGTTCCACCGCCAGCCGCGCGATCGGCTACGCGCAGGCGCTGGCGCAGCTCGCCGGGGAGGTGGAGGAGCGCGAAGCGATCGAGAGCACCGCCGCGCTCACCCGCCGCTACGCCCGGCGGCAGGTGGGGTGGTTCTCGCGGTATCCGCAGATCCAGTGGCTGAGCTGGGACGACCCCAGCCGAGTCGAAACGGCGCTCGGTAGGCTGGACCGGTGACGACGATCTCCTTCACCAAAGGCCAGGGCACCGGCAACGACTTCGTGCTCTTCGCCGACCCGGACGGTGAGATCGACCTGACCCCCGCGCAGCTCGCTGCGATCGCCGACCGGCACTTCGGCATCGGCGCCGACGGCGTGCTGCGGGCGGTCCGTTCGCGCAACCTGTCTGAGGGTGCCGCCGCGCTGGCGGAGGAGAGCGCGGCCGAGTGGTTCATGGACTACCACAACGCCGACGGCAGCGTCGCGGAGATGTGCGGCAACGGGATCCGCGTGTTCGTGCGGTACCTGCTCGAGTCCGGGCTGGTGGAGCTGCCGGACGGCGGCACCCTGCCGATCGGCACCCGCGCCGGCGTCCGCGACGTTCAGCGCAGCACCAACGGTTTCTCCGTCGACCTCGGGCGCTGGGCGCTCGTCGCCGGCGACACCGTCGTGCGGGCGAAGAACCTGCCCGTCGCCCGGCCGGGGCTCGGCATCAACGTCGGCAACCCCCACGTCGTCGTCGCGCTCGCGAGCGACGAGGAACTCGACGCCGCGGACCTCAGCTACGTTCCGAAGGTCGAGCCCGAGCCGGAGGGCGGCATCAACGTCGAGTTCGTGGTGCCGGCCGAGCCCCTGGTGCGCGACGGGGTCGGGCAGATCAGGATGCGGGTGCACGAGCGGGGGAGCGGGGAGACGCTCAGCTGCGGCACCGGTGCGGCCGCCGCGGCGCTCGCGACCCGTCATTGGGCCGGCCCCGGCGCACCGAACGCCTGGCGCGTCGCCGTGCCGGGTGGTGTGGTCGGGGTGCGGATGTTCCCCGCCGAGGACGGCGAGCACGTCGCGCTGAGCGGTCCCGCGGAGCTCGTCTTCGACGGCGCGCTGGAGCTCTAGAACGGGCGCCCTCCGTCACTCCGCGGGCGTTCGCACCTCGAGCACTCGGTAGCCCTTGGCGGACGCCGCCCGCTCGACGGCGAATCCCTCCGGCAGCTCATCCTGCATCCAGCGGTGGAGCGAGTCGGAGCCGAGGTTCCGCTGCACCACGAACCACGCCGAGGCGCCGGGCTCGAGGCGCGGCAGCCAGCGCAGCAGCAGCGCATGCAGCTCCGCCTTGCCGACCCTGATGGGCGGATTCGACCAGATCGTCGCGAATCGGAGGTGCTCGGGAATCCCGTCGGGAAGCGTTGCGTTGACATTGGTGAGCCCGAGAGCGGATGCGTTCCGCCGTACCAGCTCGAGGGCTCGCTGGTTCACGTCGACCGCCCAGACCGTCGCCTCCGGCGATTCCAGGCCGAGGCTGAGCGCCACGGGACCCCAGCCGCAGCCGAGGTCGAGCAGGTCTCCGCCGTCGGGCGGAGCCGGAACGGTGTCGAGGAGGACCTGCGTGCCCGCATCCAGCCGCTCGGGGCTGAACACCCCGCCCGCGGTGGTGATCGTCCGTTCCGCGCCTGCGAGCCGCACGGTGACGGATCGCACCGTGAAGTCGCTCTCCGGTGACGCGGAGAAGTAGTGGTCACCGGCCATGCACCGAATCTACAGAACCGCGGAACCGGCGGCGGGCCGGCCGGACCGCTGAGAAACACAACCCGAGAACCGAGGAACGACACGAAGTATGGTGGGACCGATGTCTGATACGACTCCTGGCACCTCGTCGACGCCTGCCGAGGATGTGGTGAACCGCGTGCTGGCGAACGACGCCAGCCGCGCGTCCGGCTACGCCATCTTCCCGGCGTCCGGCCGAGCCGACGCCCTGCAGCGTGAGGACCCCGACCGGAACGCGTTCTCCGTCGACTCCGACGGTGAGCAGTTCGACCGCGAGGACCGCGCCGCGCTTCGCCGCGTGCAGGGCCTCTCCACCGAGCTCGAGGACGTCACCGAGGTCGAGTACCGGCAGCTGCGGCTGGAGAACGTCGTGCTGATCGGCGTGCACTCCGGAGGCTCGCTCGCCGAGGCGGAGACGTCTCTCCGCGAGCTCGCCGCCCTCGCCGAGACCGCGGGTGCCCGCGTGCTCGACGGTCTGCTCCAGCGCCGGCCGCACCCGGATCCCAGCACCTACTTCGGGCGTGGCAAGGCCCAGGAACTGGCGGACGTCGTCGCCGCGCTGGGCGCCGACACGGTGATCGCCGACACCGAGCTCGCCCCCAGCCAGCGCCGCGCGCTCGAGGACGTGGTGAAGGTCAAGGTCATCGACCGCACCGCAGTCATCCTCGACATCTTCGGTCAGCACGCGAAGACCCGCGAGGGCAAGGCGCAGGTGGAGCTCGCGCAGCTGCAGTACCTGCTTCCGCGCCTGCGTGGTTGGGGTGAGTCGATGTCCCGCCAAGCCGGTGGCCAGGTGGGAAGCGCCGGCGCCGGAATGGGAAGCCGCGGCCCCGGTGAGACCAAGATCGAGCTGGACCGCCGCCGCATCCACACCCGGATGGCGCGGCTCCGCAAGCAGATCAAGGGTTTCGCGCCCGCCCGGGAGGCGAAGCGTGCGAACCGCGGCCGGCGCGCCATCCCCAGCGTCGCGATCGCCGGCTACACCAACGCCGGCAAGTCGAGCCTGCTGAACCGGATAACCCGGGCGGGGGTGCTGGTCGAGAACGCGCTGTTCGCCACCCTGGACCCGACGGTCCGCCGTTCCCAGACGCCGGACGGCCGCGTGTTCACCCTCGCCGACACCGTCGGGTTCGTGCGCAATCTCCCCCACCAGCTGGTGGAGGCGTTCCGGTCGACTCTGGAGGAGGTGGCGAAGGCCGACGTGATCGTGCACGTCGTCGACGCCTCCCATCCCGACCCCGGGAGCCAGATCGCCACGGTGCGTGACGTGATCGGTGAGGTCGACGGCCGGGCGATCCCCGAGATCGTCGCGTTCAACAAGAGCGACCTGGTGACCGAGGATGAGCTGCTGGTGCTGCGCGGGCTCGAGCCCGACGCGGTGTTCGTGTCGGCGCGGACCGGTGCCGGGATCGATGAGCTTCTCGGGAAGATCTCCGACCTGCTGCCCAAGCCCGAGATCGAGTACGAGCTGCTGGTGCCGTTCGACCGCGGCGACGTCGTGGCGCTCGCGCACGATCGTGGGCGGGTCCTCTCGCTCGACTACGAGGAGGACGGCACGCGCGTCCGCGTGCTGGTCGACCCGGCCGTCTCCGACCCGTTGCGGCCGTTCGTCGTCCCGGCCTGAGCGCCGTTCTTCTCGCGGCCGTGGTCAGGCGTCCCGCCGGCGCAGCGCCACCGCGCCGAGCGCGAGCGCGACGGCTGCCCAGCTGAGCACCACAAGCGTGGCCACACCGGGGGAGAGGGAGGTGACCTCCGCGCCGTCGGGCACGTCCTGCGGGATGCTGAACATGAGCGAACCGGCGTTGGAGATCAGATAGGGCATCAGGTCGCGCGCCCATTCGGCGATCATCGCGAACAGCTCGAACACGACGGGCAGCACCAGAATGGCGCCGAGTGCCGCGGCGATGCCGCCGGCGCTGCTGCGGATCAGCGTGCCGAGACCCAGCGCGAACACCGCGACGAGGCCGAGGTACAGGGCTCCGCCGCCGAGCGCCAGTGCGAACTCCGGGTCGAGCAGGCTCGCGTCCAGCCCCTTCGGCTCGCGCAGCGGCGCGGTGGCCAGGAACACGGTGAGCACGGTGACGAGTCCCACCACGGTGGTGCTGACGAACAGCACGATCGCCTTCGCCCACAGCACCGGCAGCCGGCGCGGGACGGCGGCGAGGCTCGACTTGATCATTCCGGTGGAGTACTCACCGCTCACAACCAGCACGCCGAGCACGGCGGCGATGAGCTGCCCGAAGTTCAGCCCGACGGTGCAGACCAGCAGAGCGAGCGTGCGCGCCGAGTCCTCATCCGGGCGGATCGCGTTCCCCTCGGCATCGGACCCGAGCGTGAACGTCGCCGCCATGAGGAGCCCGATCGCGAGGGAGAGCAGCACGATGAGGCCCAACGACCACAGCGTCGAGCGCAGTGTGACGAGCTTGATCCACTCGGAGCGGAGCACCCCGCCGAAGCTGAGCTTCGGAGCGGCCAGTGAGGTCGGTCGGACGGCGGTGGCGGTCATCGGTTCGCTCCTTCGGCGATGTTCTGGCCGGCCGAGCGGTACTCGACCTCGTCCTGCGTGAGTGAGAGGTAGGCGTCCTCGAGCGAACCGCTCACCGGCGTGAGCTCGTGCAGCACCAGCGAGTGTCGCGCCGCCGTCTCGCCGATGTCGGGAGCAGAGCTGCCGGTGACGAGCAGCGCGCCGTCCTCCGCACGCGTCACGGTGACGGCGGGCGACGACAGCGCAGCCGACAGCGCCTCAGGATCCGTGCTGCGGACCCGGACCGTAGCCGCGCCGGCCATCGCGATGATGTCGGCGACCGGGGCGTCCGCCACGACCTTTCCGCGACCGAGCACGATGATGTGGTCGGCGGTCTGCGACATCTCGCTCATCAAATGGGAAGACAGCAGGACCGTGCGCCCCTCCGCCGCCAGAGCGCGCACCAGCGTCCGCACCCAGCGCACACCTTCGGGATCCAGACCGTTCACCGGCTCGTCGAGGATGAGGGTCGCGGGATCGCCCAGCAGCGCAGCGGCGATGCCGAGCCGCTGGCCCATCCCGAGCGAGAACCCCCCGACCCGCTTCCGGGCGACCGGGTCGAGGCCGGTCATGCCGATCACTTCCCGCACCCGACTGCGGCCGATCCCGTGCGTCGCCGCCATGGCGCGCAGGTGGTTCTCCGCTGTCCGCCCCGTGTGCACCGCCTTCGCGTCCAGCAGCACGCCGACCTCGCGCAGAGGCGCGGCGTGCTCGGCGTAGTGCGATCCGTTCACCGTCACCGTGCCGGCGCTCGGCCGGTCCAGTCCGACGATCATCCGCATGGTCGTCGACTTGCCCGCGCCGTTCGGTCCGAGGAAGCCGGTCACCATCCCCGGCCGGACCATGAAGTCGACGGAGTCCACCGCGGTCTTCGGTCCGTACCGCTTGGTCAATCCCTGAGCCTCGATCATGGCGCTCCATTCCGTCGCGTCGCCGGGGCGCCGTGATCGGAGGCCCCGCCTCGACGCTAGGGCACGCGGTCGGAGCGGGGCGTCCCCCGCGAGGCGGGTCTTCTGTGCGTGATATTCATCCCAGCGGATGACATCCGCGCCGCGCCGGCGCGCCTCAGACCGCGCGGAGGACCGCCACGACCTTGCCGAGGATCTCGGCGTAGTCGCCGAGGATGGGCTCGAAGGCGGTGTTGCGGGGAAGCAGCCAGGTGTGACCGTCGCGCTGACGGAAGACCTTGACGGTCGCCTCCTCGTCGAGCATCGCTGCGACGATCTCGCCGTTCTCGGCCGTCTTCTGCTGCCGGACGACGACCCAGTCGCCGTCGCAGATGGCGGCGTCGATCATCGAGTCGCCGACGACCTTGAGCATGAACAGCTCACCCTTGCCCACGAGCTGGCGGGGGAGCGGGAAAATCTCGTCCACCTGCTGCTCGGCGGTGATCGGGATGCCGGCGGCGATCCGTCCGACCAGCGGCACCATCGCGGCGTCGTCGACCGGCGCGGCGCCCTCGGAAGGGGTGCCGGGGACGTCGAGCAGCACCTCCAGTGCGCGGTTGCGGTTGGCGTCACGGCGCAGGTAGCCGGCAAGCTCCAGCCGCTTCAGCTGGTGGGTGACGCTGGAGAGCGACGCGAGCCCCACCGCGTTGCCGATCTCCCGCATGCTCGGCGGATAACCGCGCTGCGCGACCGAGCGTGAGATGAACTCCAGGATGGCGGTCTGCTTCTCGGTGAGGTTCGGGCGAGTGCCGTGTGGCGCCTCGGGGAGGTGCGTCTCGTTCGTTCCGTCCACGGTGATCCTCAATGTCAGTGGCTGCTGGTCGACTGGCTCCAACAATTCGAAACTGTATCCACTCGGGCGCCGAATCGGAACCTTTGTTCGGCAGTGTCGCGAAATCCGGGCTCGAAACCCGCCCGGAGTGCTTGAACGTATGTTCGCATCGCGGTACTGTTCGAACATAGCTTCGTATCCGGCACTCCCGGCCGAGTGCCGGATACGACAGCTTCCCCGCACCGGATCGGCAGTACGCAGCAGGTCGGGCAGACAGAGAGAGGTCGCACTCATGAGCACCGCAACCCACACCGCAGCAGCCCCGTTCCCCGCCAGCCGTCATGTCGGCATCCAGCCGGTGGGGACGGAGCCGGTCGTCCACGCCGGAGCGCCCGTACGGGCCCGGCTGCGGATCACGCGACGGGGACGCGCTGTGCTCTCCACCGTGATCGCGCTCCCGCTGGTGCTCGGAACGGCGGCGGCGGTTCTGAACGGCGGCGGCGCGGTGGCAACGGGCACGGCATCCACAGCGGAATTCAGCTACGTCGAGGTGGAGGAGGGTCAGTCGCTCTGGGCCCTTGCCGAGACACTCGCGCCGCAGGCGGACCCGCGGGATGTCATCTCCGCGATCGTCCGGCTCAACGCCCTTCCGTCTGCGGACGTCCAGCCCGGCGAGCGTCTCGCCATCCCCTTCGAATATCTGCCCTGACCGGCTGATGGACCGAAGCCGGCTCCCGGCGCCCAGCCTCTGAGGTCCGTGCCGGAGCCTGCTCAGTAGAATTCCCCGGTGACGACCCTCGACGAGCTGCCGATCCGCGACGACCTCCGCGGCCTCACCCCCTACGGCGCACCGCAGAAGACGGTGCGCGTGGCGCTCAACGTCAACGAGAACACGCATCCCGTCCCGGAGGACGTCGCCGACGCCATCACCGCGTCGCTCGCGCAGGCGCTTCGCACGGTGAACCGGTACCCGGACCGGGAGTTCCACAGCCTTCGGGAGAGCCTCGCCGGCTACCTCGGCCGCGGCATCACACCTGAGCAGGTGTGGGCGGCGAACGGGTCGAACGAGATCATCCAGCAGATCCTCCAGGCGTTCGGCGGTCCCGGCCGCAGCGTGCTCGGGTTCCCCCCGACCTACTCCATGCACTCCATCCTCGCCGCGGGCACCGGCACCCGCTGGGTTCCGGGCAGGCGGGACGCCGCCTACGCAATCTCACCGGCGACGGCGGTCGCCGAGATAGCGGCTCACCGGCCGGACATCGTCTTCTTCTGCGCCCCGAACAACCCGACCGGCACGCCGCTGTCGATGGAGACCGTCGAGGCGGCCTACGACGCGACCGGCGGCATCGTCATGGTGGATGAGGCGTACGCCGAGTTCGCCGCCGCGGGCACGCGAACGGCGCTGGAGCTGCTGCCCGGGCGTCCCCGGCTCATCGTCACTCGCACCATGAGCAAGGCGTTCGCCTTCGCCGGCGCCCGGGTCGGCTATCTCGCCGCCGACCCCGCCATCGCCGACGCGCTGCGGCTCGTGCGGCTGCCCTACCACCTCTCTGCGCTGACGCAGGCCGCCGCGATCGCCGCGATCGCGCACGCCGACCGGATGCTGGCAATGGTGGACGAGATCAAGGTGCAGCGGGATCGACTGCTCACCGAGCTCCCGCGACTGGGCTACGAGCCGCTGCCGAGTGCGAGCAACTTCGTGCTGTTCGGCGGGATCGAGAACCCGCAGCGGATGTTCGAACAGCTTCTGGCGGAGGACATCCTGGTGCGGGACGTCGGCATTCCGAACACCCTTCGGGTGACCGCGGGGACCGAGGAGGAGACCAGCACCTTCCTGGAGACGCTCGGTAGGATCGGCTCATGACCGGCGGCCGAGTGGCACACCTCCAGCGTGAGACGAGCGAGTCGAGCATCGATCTGCGGATCGACCTCGACGGCACGGGTGCCTCCGACATCCAGACCACGGTGCCGTTCTTCGACCACATGCTCACCGCGCTGTCAAAGCACTCGCTCATCGACCTCAGCGTCCGGGCGAACGGCGACACCGGGATCGACGTCCACCACACGGTGGAGGACACCGGAATCGTGCTCGGCAAGGCACTGGCTCAGGCACTCGGCGACAAGTCCGGCATCTCGCGCTTCGGCGACGCCGTCGTTCCGCTCGACGAGGCGCTCGCGCGCGCCGTCGTCGATGTTTCCGGCCGCCCCTACCTGGTGCACACCGGCGAGCCGGAAGGGTTCGAGCACCACCTGATCGGTGGCCACTTCACCGGCTCGATGGTGCGGCACGTGTTCGAGGCCATCACCTTCGCCGCCGGGCTGACCGTGCACCTGACCGTGCTCGCCGGCCGCGACCCACACCACATCGCGGAGGCGCAGTTCAAGGCGTTCGCCCGCGCGCTGCGGAAGGCGGTCGAGCCGGACCCCCGGGTCGCCGGGATCCCGTCGACCAAGGGGGCCCTCTAGTGGCCCAGCCCTCCGTCGCGGTGCTCGACTACGGCTCCGGGAACATCCACTCGGCGGCGAAGGCTCTCGAGGCTGCCGGCGCCGAGGTGGAGCTCACCGCGGACCGGAAGCGCATCCTCGACGCCGACGGGCTCGTCGTGCCCGGGGTCGGCGCGTTCGCGGCGGTGATGGAGGCGCTCACCGCGGTGCGGGGCGATGAGCTGATCGACCGGCGGCTCGCCGGCGGACGCCCGGTGCTCGGCATCTGCGTCGGGATGCAGGTGATGTTCGAACGCGGGCTCGAGCGCGGGCAGGACACCGCCGGACTCGGCGAGTGGCCCGGGAAGGTGACCCAGCTGAACGCTCCGGTGCTGCCGCACATGGGCTGGAACACCGTCTCGGCGCCCGACGACTCGGTGCTCTTCGCCGGACTCCGGGACGAGCGGTTCTACTTCGTCCATTCCTTCGCCGCCCAGGAATGGGAGATGCCCCAGAGCGGCAGCATCCCGCCCGCGAAGCTCACCTGGGCCGAGCACGGCTCCCGGTTCCTCGCCGCTGTCGAGAACGGCCCGCTCTCCGCGACCCAGTTCCACCCGGAGAAGTCGGGGGAGGCCGGCATCCGGCTGCTGCGCAATTGGGTCCAGTCCCTCTGACGCGACCGTCGCCCGCAAACAGGACTAGTATCTGAATCTTGTTGCGGCCACCCTGCTGGGGTCGCGCGAGAGGCACAAACGGCAATGAGCGAGTTCAGCACAGGCCCCAGGCTGGTCCTTCTCCCGGCGGTCGACGTCGCGAGCGGCAAGGCCGTCCGGCTCACCCAGGGTGAGGCCGGCACCGAGACCAACTACGGCGACCCGGTGGATGCGGCGCTCGAGTGGATCGATCAGGGCGCGGAGTGGATCCACCTGGTCGACCTCGACGCGGCGTTCGGCCGCGGCAACAACCGGGCGACCATCAAGAAGGTCGTGAAGAACGCCCGGAGCGTGAACGTCGAGCTCTCCGGCGGCATCCGTGACGACGCGTCGCTCGAGGCGGCGCTCGCCACCGGCGCGAAGCGGATCAACCTCGGCACCGCGGCGCTGGAGAACCCGGAATGGGCGGCCCACGTCATCGCCGAGTACGGTGAGGCGATCGCCGTGGGCCTCGACGTGCGTGGCACGACGCTCGCCGCCCGCGGGTGGACCAAGGAGGGCGGTGACCTGTTCACCGTGCTGGACCGGCTGGAGCGAGCGAACTGCGCCCGTTACGTCGTCACCGACGTGACCAAGGACGGCACCATGCGCGGGCCGAACATCGACCTGCTCCGCGACGTGCTGGAGCGGACCCGGCGACCCGTCGTCGCGTCGGGCGGCGTCTCGAGCCTCGACGACATCGCCGAGCTCCGCGAGCTCGTGCCGCTCGGTCTCGAGGGTGCGATCGTCGGCAAGGCGCTGTACTCCGGGGCGTTCACGCTCGCTGAGGCGCTCGACGTCGCGGGCTATTGAACCGGACCGACAGCGCGGGCGTGCCCTGGTCGGGCCGCCATTTCGAGCAGAACACCCATGCGGATGACGACGGGTCGGCACCCGAGGCACTGCGGCTGGCGCTGGAGCGCTTCCGCGCCGGATCGGGCAGCCAGGCCGACGTGGTCGACGCTGTCCGCGGATCCCGGCTGCTGATCCCGCTGCTCGCGGAGCTGGGCGAGGCCGGCGTGAGCCAGACCGGGCAGACGGTCGACAAGAGCCAGGAGCTCTCGATCGTCACGGTCGCCGCCCCCGATGGCCGCAACGCGATGCCGGTGTTCTCATCGGTCGACGCGATGCGAGCCTGGAACCCCGACGCCCGCCCGGTGCCGGCCGCCGGAACGCGCGTCGCGCTGGCCGCGGTCGCCGAGGGCACCGACCTCGTCGTGCTCGATCCCGGGTCGCCGGCCACCTTCGTGCTGCGCCGGCCTGCGCTCTGGGCCATCGGCCGGCAGCACCCCTGGCAGCCGAGCCCCGACGACCGCGAGGTGGCGGCGGAGTTCACGCGGCTGACCGCGGCCGAGCCGGCGATCCGTGCCATCCGACTGCACCCGGGCGACCCGGAGGCGCGACTCAGCGGCCCCGAGCTCCTCGTGGAGCTCACCCTGGTCGACGGACTCGACCGTGCCGGCCTCGATGCTCTGCTGGCACGGCTCGCCGAGCGTTTCGCCGCAAGCGAGCTCATCGCGGACCGGGTCGACAGCATGGGGGTCCGCCTCGCGAGGTCCCCCTGATGCGTCACCTCGCCTTCCTCCTCGCCGTCACCGTCGCCGGAGTGGTCACCGTCGGCTGCTCGGCGCCCCCTTCTCCGGAAGCTCCAGCCGGCCCGCAGTCCGCACTGACGACCGAAGTCCAGCTCGAGCACGACGGCCTGGAGCGCAGCTTCCGCGTCACCGTTCCCGCCGACGCCGGCGACAAGGAGCTGCCCATGCTCGTCGCCCTGCACGGGGCCGGAGGTTCAGCGGTGACGCTGAGCTATCTGACCGGCTTCGACCTCGCGGTTCCGGACGCCCGGTTCGTGCTCGTCGAGCCCAACGGGACTGGGCCGGATTCCGGCACCCGCACCTGGAACGCCGGCACCTGCTGCGGCTCGTCAGTGGGCACCGTGGATGACGTGGGATTCCTCGCAGCGATCCTGGACCGGGTCGCCGCCGACTTCCCGGTCGACGCGGACCGCGTCTACCTGGCCGGCTTCTCGAACGGCGGGATGCTCGCCTATCGGGCGGCGTGCGAGCTGGGGGAGCGTGTGGCGGGCATCGCGGTCGTCGCCGGAACCATGAACGTCGAGGGCTGCCCGGCCGCGGCGCCGGTTCCGGTGCTCGCCGTGCACGGGGACGGGGACACCGTCGTGCCGTTCGCCGGCGGAGAGAGCAGCTACGGGGATCCGCGGGTGGAGCCCTGGTACAACCTGCCCGTCGAGGAGGCGGTCGGCTTCTGGGCCGAGCGGAATGGATGCCCATCCGAGCCCGAGGAGTCGACCGTCGGTGCCGCGCGGGTGATCGAGTGGGACGGCTGCTCCGTGGAGCTCTGGGTGGTGCAGGGCGGCCGCCACACCTGGTTCGGCGGACCCATGTCAGCCGGAAGCGGGCTGGAGCCGGACGGCGCTCCCTCGGCGACGGATCTCGTGCTCGACTTCTTCGGGCTGACCGCGTAAGCCGGGCGGCGTCAGCCGGTCCGCCCGCCCGGCCGGCGAGCCTCGTTCGCCTCGCGGAAGAGCGCCCAGGCGTCGGCGACCGGACCGACGTGTCCGAGCTTGTCGGGATTGAGCACCGCGCGGATGCCCTGGATCCGCCCGTCGAGCACGTCGAGCGCCCAGGTGTTGACCACGTTGTCGTGCCGGTCACGGAAGATCGCACCCGGCTGACCGTTCACCTCGTGCAGCTCGATCCTCCCCCCGATCCGGAAGAACCACGGGAGGCTCGAGGCCAGCAGCCGCGCCACCTTATCGGCGCCGCGAATGGCCCTCGCGAACTGCGGCGCCTTGCCGCCGCCGTCGCCGACCATCTGCACATCGGCGGCGAGAAGACTCTGCAGCCCATCGAGGTCGCCCTTCCGGAGAGCGTCGAAGAACCGCGCCGCCAGCTCATCGCGCTCCTTGCGGTCTGCCTCGAACCGGGGACGTCCGGCATCCATATGACGCCTCGCCCGCGTCGCAAGCTGACGGCACGCCGCCTCGGATCTCCCCACCGCCGACGCGATCTCGCCGAACCCGAAACCGAAGACCTCGCGCAAGACGAAGACCGCCCGCTCCAGCGGGCTGAGCCGCTCGAGCAGCAGCAGCGCCGCCATCGATACCGAGTCGGCCAGCTCGGCGGCTCGTGCTGGATCCTCATATGGGTCGTCGAGCAGCGGTTCCGGGAACCACTCCCCGACGTACTGCTCCCGCCGGGAGCGGGCGGAGCGCAGCACATCGATCGAGATCCGCGTCACGACCGCGGACAGGAACGCCTTGGTCGACGCCGGTACGGTCGGTGAGGCGTCGTAGCGCAACCAGGTCTCCTGGACCGCGTCCTCCGCCTCCGCCACGCTGCCGAGGATCCGGTACGCGATCGCGAACAGCAGTGGCCGAAGCTCCTGGAACTCCTCCACGCGGCTCACGCCAGCTCCTTCCTGAAGCCCTGCCGCCACGAGGGGTACCGCAGCTCCCAGCCGAGCTCCCGCTTCGCCTTTCCGTTGGAGAAGCCACGCCCCTGCTCCATCATCAACACCGCCACGTCACCGGCCAGCAGCCGCGCCAGCCATGCGGGAACGCGCATGGGCGGCGATGCGCCCGCGCTCGTCGCCAGATAGGGCAGCCACTCCTTCGCCGGGGCCGGCTCGTCGTCGACGACGTTGAACACGCCCATCACCTTCTGCTCCACAGCCAAGACCGTAGCGCTGGCCGCGTCGTCGACGTGCACCCATGACGTGTGCCCCGCACCGCTCCCGACGAGCGGGTACCTGCGCCTGCGAAGAAGTTCGACCTGGTCGTCCATGGCACCGGGCCCGTAGAGCGCCCCGTACCGCAGCACAGCGCCTCCGGCCGTGAGGACGGCGTCCTCCAGGTAGCGGATCGCCGCCATCGCGTCCCCGGCCGCCGTCCCGTCGTGCCAGGCAAGCGGGTCGTCTTCGGTCTTCACCCACCCGCCCTCGGCGATCCCGTTCCAGCTCGCATGGCTCTGCGCGACGAAGTGCGACACACCGGCCGCCTGGGCGGCAGCGAGCAGGTGGTCCGTTCCCTCAGTCCGCAGCCGGTTCGTGGTGGCGAACCATCGGTCCATGTGCCTGATATCCGCCTTGCCGGCGAGCGAGGTCATCTGGTGCACCAGAACGTCAGGCTGCGCGGTGGCCACCGCCTCACCCACCGACGCCGCGTCGAGCCCGTCCATCACGACCGGCTCCGCGCCGAGCCGCTGCAGCTGCGCCAACTTGGCTGAGCTGGTCGTGGTGGCGATCACCGAATGTCCTCGAGCCAGCAGGCGGGACACGACTCGTCTCCCGATCATCCCGGTCCCGCCCGCCACGAACACCCGCATGACGTTCCCTTCCGATCTGGAATCGATCTCCTATTGCCTGAGACGGGACAGGCCGGCTCTTCGTGACATCGTGGTGCGCCCGGCGTTGTCACAAACCCTCAGCGCAGATCGTCACACTGAGGACAGGGCCGGAAACCGGCCGGATGGAGCAGCAGATGAACATTCCCGAACGCCAGATCTCCACGTCCGTGCTGGTCATCGGAACCGGCGGTTCCGGGCTGCGGGCAGCCATCGAGCTTTCGGAACGCGGTGTCGACGTTCTCGCGGTCGGCAAGCGGCCACGTAACGACGCCCACACCTCGCTCGCCGCGGGCGGCATCAACGCGGCGCTGGGCACGATGGATGCCGAGGACAGCTGGCAGCAGCACGCCGCCGACACGATCAAGGAGAGCTACCTCCTCGCCAACCCGCACACGGTCGAGCTCGTCACTCGGGGAGCCAAGCGCGGGATCGAGGATCTCGAGCGCTACGGCATGCCCTTCGCGCGCGAAGAGGACGGGCGGATCAGCCTGCGCTTCTTCGGCGCCCACAAGTACCGTCGCACCGCATTCGCCGGCGACTACACCGGACTCGAGATCCAGCGCACGCTCGTCAACCGCGCGACCCAGCTCGGCATCCCCGTCCTCGACTCGGTGTACATCACGCGCATCCTCGTGAAGGACAACGTCGTGTTCGGCGCCTACGGTTTCGACCTCAACGACGGCACGCGGCTGCTGATCCACGCCGATGCCGTCATCCTCGCGGCGGGCGGCCACAACCGGATCTGGCGGCGCACCTCGTCGAGACGCGACGAGAACACCGGCGACTCATTCCGGCTCGCCGTCCTCGCGGGCGGGCGCATCCGGGATCCCGAGCTCGTGCAATTCCACCCGAGCGGCATCCTCGAGCCGGAGAACGCCGCGGGCACCCTCATCAGCGAAGCCGCCCGGGGCGAGGGCGGCATCCTGCGCAACGCGCTCGGTGAGCGGTTCATGGCGAAGTACGACCCCGAACGCATGGAGCTCTCCACACGCGACCGGGTCGCCCTGGCGGCCTACACGGAGATCAAGGAGGGCCGCGGCACCGAGAAGGGAGGCGTGCTGCTCGACATCTCCCACCTTCCCCGACAGACCATCATGACCAAGCTGCCTCGCGTGTACCAGACCATGCTCGAGCTGCAGATGCTCGACGTCACCACCACCCCGATGGAGATCGCCCCGACCGCCCACTATTCCATGGGTGGCGTGTGGGTGCGGCCCGAGGACCATTCCACCGACGTCGCCGGGCTCTACGCCATCGGCGAGGCGTCCAGCGGTCTGCACGGCGCCAACCGGCTCGGCGGCAACTCCCTCATCGAGCTCCTCGTCTTCGGCCGGATCGTCGGCGAGGCGGCGGCGGCGTACAGCGCCGGACTGGCGGCGCACGTCCGGTCGGTCGATGCCATCGAGGAAGCCCGCCGTGAGGTGACCGACACGCTCGCCTCGGACGGCGAGGAGAACGTGCGGGCGCTGCAGCGCGCCATCCGCGACACCATGACCGAGCACGCCGGGGTGGTGCGCGACGAGGCCGGGCTCACCGAGGGTCTCGCCAAGCTCGACGAGATCGAGGCGCGCTTCGACGAGCTCGGCGTGCACCCGGATGTCGCGGGCTTCCAGGACCTGGCACACGCGTTCGACCTCATGGCGGCCGCCCTCTCGGCGAGGGCCACCCTGCGGGCGGCTCTCGAGCGTCGTGAGACGCGCGGCGCCCACAACCGCAGCGACTACCCCGACCTCGACCCGGAGCTGCAGGTCAATCTCGTCTGGTCGATCGACGACACCGTCGCGCGCGAGGCGATCCCGCCGGTGCCCGAGGAGATCCGGGCGCTCATGGAGGACGTCTCCACGGAGGGCAAGCTGGTGGAGTAGCGGGTCAGTTGACCGGCCCGGTCCACTTTTCGCCGGGTCCCTTGCCGGGCGGGTCCGGGATGGGGGACGCCTCCCGGAACGCCAGCTGCACCGTCCGAAGCCCGTCGCGCAGGGCCAGGGCGTGGTGGTCGCCGAGCTCGGGCGCACTCGCGGTCACGAGGCCCGCGAGGGCGTTGATGAGCTTCCGCGCCTCGTCCAGGTCGATGTGGCCCTCGGGGTCCTCCGCGAGACCGCACTTCACCGCGGCCGCGCTCAGCAGGTGGATCGCCACCGTGTTGATCACCTCGACCGCGGGCACATCGGCGATGTCCCTGATCTCGGATGCCGCGATCTGGTCGGACGCGTCGTCACTCATGGCGGTACTCCCCAATGGCCGAATCTGGCCGGATGGAACGGATGGGCAGGATGCGGTAGCATGGTCCGGGCTCCGGGACTGTTCCCGGAAACGAAAGTGGAGATTCTCCCACCCAGGGAACCGCCTCAACAGGTTACCGGGTAGTCACACTCCGCCGGCGCGAGCCGGTAGCCAGGGTGTCTGTGCCACGCAGTGCGTGTCAGGAAATTTTCTCTCTCGTTGTCGTGCTGCGTCCGCAGCACGACCAGCCGCAAGCGCAAGCCAAGGAGAGAACGCATCAGCGAACCCAGAACTAACGACCGTATCCGCGTCCCGGAGGTCCGACTCGTCGGACCTGGCGGCGAGCAGGTCGGGGTCGTCAAGATCGAGGTGGCCCTGAGACTCGCCCAGGAGGCGGAGCTCGACCTCGTCGAGGTGGCGCCCAACTCGCGACCTCCCGTGGTCAAGATCATGGACTACGGCAAGTTCAAGTACGAAGCAGCGCAGAAGGCCAAGGAGGCCCGACGCAACCAGGCGAACACCATCCTCAAGGAGGTCCGGTTCCGCCTCAAGATCGACAAGCACGACTACGAGACCAAGCGCAAGCGCGCCGAAGGGTTCCTCAAGGCGGGGGACAAGGTGAAAGCCATGATCCTCTTCCGCGGTCGTGAGCAGTCCCGTCCAGAGCAGGGCGTGCGTCTGCTGCAGAAGTTCGCCGAGGATGTGGCGGAGTTCGGTTCCGTGGAATCGACCCCGACCATCGACGGGCGGAACATGGTGATGGTCATCGGACCGCTGAAGAACAAGGCGGATGCGAAGGCAGAAGCCAACGCCAAGCGCGCTGACAACAGGGCGCAGAGACTGACAGAGGAAGAGTAATGCCCAAGCAGAAGACGCACTCCGGCACCAAGAAGCGCTTCAAGGTGACCGGCTCCGGCAAGATCATGAAGCAGCAGGCCGGGATGCGCCACAACCTGGAGAAGAAGTCCTCGAAGGTCACCCGCCGGCTGAACCAGGAGCAGGTGCTCGCACCCCAGGACGCCAAGGTCATCAAGAAGCTCCTCGGCAAGTAACCCGCCGCGACGGTAAGGAAGAAACGAAATGGCAAGAGTCAAGCGGGCCGTCAACGCCCACAAGAAGCGCCGGGTCATCCTGGAGCGTGCCGAGGGATACCGCGGCCAGCGTTCACGTCTGTACCGCAAGGCGAAGGAGCAGGTCACCCACTCCCTCGTCTACGCGTACCGTGACCGCCGCCAGAAGAAGGGCGACTTCCGTCGTCTCTGGATCCAGCGGATCAACGCCGCATCGCGTGCGAACGGGCTGACCTACAACCGCCTGATCCAGGGTCTGAACCTGGCCGGAGTCGAGGTCGACCGCCGCATCCTGGCGGAGCTGGCGGTGAACGAGCCGGCCACCTTCGCCGCCCTCGTCGAGACCGCTCGCGCCGCCCTACCTGCGGACACCAGCGCCCCCAAGACGGACGCTGCGTAGGTTGATCGATAACCCGCGCTCGCCTCGAGTGCGCGCGGTGGCGAAGCTCGCCAAGAGAGATGCCCGGTCCGAGACCGGGCTCTTTCTGTTGGAGGGCCCGCAGGCGGTGCGTGAGGCGTTCGCCTTCTCCGCGGAGGCGGTGCTCGAACTGTTCGCCACGCCGACCGCGCTGGAGCGCCACCCCGAGCTGGGGCGCGCCGCCGCGGAGGCGGGTGTCGAGGTGGAGTTCGTCACCGAGGCGGTGCTCGACGCGATGGCCGACACCGTGACGCCGCAGGGCTTCGTCGCCGTCGCCCGGCAGTTCCCCACCTCGGTGAAGGAACTCCTCCGCGGTGGTCCGACGCTGATCGCGCTGCTGCAGGAGGTGCGCGACCCGGGCAACGCGGGCACCATCATCCGCGCCGCCGACGCCGCCGGCGCCGACGGCGTCATCTTCACCGGGCGCAGCGTCGACCTCTACAACCCGAAGGTCGTCCGGTCCACGACCGGCTCGCTCTTCCATGTGCCGGTCTCCACCGGCGTGGCGCTCGAGGCCGTGATCGAGCGCATCCGCGCCGCCGGCATCCAGGTGCTCGCCGCGGACGTGAAGGGCGATGACTTCCTCGCGGTGCGGTCCGACGGGCTCCTCCGGAAGTCCACCGCGTGGCTGTTCGGCAACGAGGCGCGGGGGCTGGCCGACGAGCATCTGGCGCTCGCCGATCGCGTCGTCCGGCTGCCGATCTTCGGCAGCGCCGAATCCTTGAACCTCGCGACGGCGGCGTCCGTCCTGCTGTACGAGAGCGCCTTCGCCCAGCGCTCCTGAGCCCTGTCACACGCACCTCCGGAGTGTTTCGGTCGGGTCACAACTGTCTGCGAAATCACAGAAGGCGCCCAGGCCCTGTGGTTGAGTGAGGGATATGGAGCCCCTGGTCGTCCTGGATTCGGTGAACAAGCACTTCGGTGAACTCCACGTGCTGAAGGACATCTCCACCACCGTCGCCAAGGGCGAGGTGGTCGTCGTCATCGGGCCGAGCGGCTCCGGCAAGTCCACGCTCTGCCGTGCCATCAACCGCCTGGAGACGATCGACAGCGGCACGATCACGATCGATGGCAAGCGGCTGCCCGAGGAGGGCTCTGGCCTCGCGAAGCTCCGTGCCGACGTCGGCATGGTCTTCCAGGCGTTCAACCTCTTCGCCCATAAGACGGTCCTTGACAACGTCACCCTCGGGCCGATGAAGGTGCGCAAGCTCGGCAAGGCTGAGGCCCGGAAGCGCGCGATGGAGCTGCTCGACCGCGTGGGCGTGGCCAACCAGGCCCAGAAGATGCCTGCGCAGCTCTCCGGCGGTCAGCAGCAGCGCGTCGCGATCGCCCGGGCGCTCGCGATGGATCCGAAGGTGATGCTGCTCGACGAGCCCACCTCGGCCCTGGATCCCGAGATGATCAACGAGGTGCTCGACGTCATGGTCGGCCTCGCCAAGGACGGCATGACGATGGTCGTCGTCACCCACGAGATGGGCTTCGCGCGCAAAGCGGCCAACCGTGTGCTGTTCATGGACCAGGGGATGATCGTCGAGGAAGCGACTCCGGAGCAGTTCTTCACCGCACCGAAGAGCGACCGCGCGAAGGACTTCCTGTCGAAGATCCTCACGCACTAGGGCCACAAGCCCTCACGAGCTTCCCCGCTGACCTGCAGGGAGGAAACACAGCACAACCAGGAGGAACAATGCGAATGAGAAAGGGACTGGCCATCTCCGCGATCGCGGCGGCCAGCGTGCTGACCCTCAGCGCCTGCACCGATTCCGGCAGCAGCGCCCCGGAGCCCGAGGTCGAGGAGGAGGTGGAGTTCGAGGAGGGCACGACGATGGCCGAGCTGAACGAAGCCGGCACCATCACCATCGGCACCAAGTTCGACCAGCCGCTCTTCGGCCAGGTGAACCCGGATGGTGTCCCCGAGGGCTTCGACGTCGAGATCGGCAAGATCATCGCCGCCGAGCTCGGCATCGCGCCCGAGGACATCGAGTGGACCGAGACGGTGTCCGCCAACCGCGAGCCGTTCATCCAGAACGGGCAGGTCGACCTCGTGGTCGCCACCTACACGATCAACGACGAGCGCAAGGAGGTCATCTCCTTCGCCGGCCCGTACTACAACGCCGGGCAGGACATTCTCGTGCCGGCCGGCAACCCCGAGGGCATCGAGGGGCCGGAGTACTTCGAGGAGAACCCGGACGCGGTGGTCTGCACCGTGAGCGGGTCGACATCGGAGCAGAACATCGCCGAGTACACGGACAACATCATCCCCGCCGCGGGCTACTCCGACTGCCTGGAGCCGATCCGCAACGGTGACGCCGTCGCGCTGACCACCGACAACGTCATCCTCGCCGGCCTCGCCGCCGACAACGAAGGCGAGTTCGAGGTCGTCGGCAACCCGTTCACCGAGGAGCCCTACGGCATCGGCCTCGCGAAGGACGACACCGAATTCCGCTCGTGGATCAACGACGTGCTCGAGGAGTCCTTCGAGGACGGCCGCTGGGTGGACGCCTGGGAGGCGACCGCCGGGACCGTGCTCGAGACACCCGAGCCGCCGCAGGTCGACCGCTACGAGGAGTAACCCACCACGCCGGCCCGCCCTGCAGCACAGGGGCGGGCCGGCACCCATGTCCGCGACGGAGAGGAAGGTGCGATGGACGCGGTCATCCAGTTCCTGCCGAGGATTCTCGACGGGTTCCTGACCACCCTGAGCCTGCTCGGCATCGCCGGCGTCAGCGCGTTCGTGCTCGGCGTCGTCGTCGCCGCCATGCGGATCTCGCCGATCGCACCGCTTCGCGCATTCGCCACCGCCTACACCGAGCTCGTCCGCAACACCCCGCTCACCCTGGTGCTGTTCGGGTGCGCCTTCGTGCTGCCGTACCTCGGTCTCAGCCCCGGGTTCTATCCGCTGGCAGCGATCGGGCTGTCGCTGTACACCTCACCGTTCGTGGCGGAGGCGATCCGCTCGGGCGTCAACGGCGTCCCCGTCGGTCAGGCCGAGGCGGCGCGCAGCATCGGGCTCGGTTTCGGACAGACGCTGGGGTCGATCGTGCTGCCGCAGGCGGTGCGGATGGTCGTCCCGCCGCTCATCAACGTCTTCATCGCCCTCACGAAGAACACGTCCGTCGCCGGCGCGTTCTTCGTCGGCGAGCTGTTCGCCGCGGCCCGATTCGCGATCAACCAGCGCGGCGACGAGGTCATCGCGCTCCTCATCGCCGTTGCCATGCTGTACCTCATCGTCACGGTGCCGCTCGGCATTCTCGCGTCGGCGGTCGAGAAGCGAGTGGCGGTGCTTCGATGAGCGCCTCCGTCCTCTACGACGCCCCGGGTCCCAGGGCGCGTCGCCGCGCCCGGATCATCTCGGTGATCTCGCTCCTCGTGCTCGCCGCGGCGATCGGCTGGCTGATCTTCGCCCTCGCGGCGCCCCGCGAGACGGCCGCGGGCGGCACGAACGTCGGCCTGTTCCATCCGTCCCGGTGGGACATCTTCCTGGACCTCGCGGTCTGGCGGGCGCTCTGGCGTGGCGCGCTCGCGACGCTGCAGATGGCCGGAGCGGGCGCCGTGCTCGCCATGGTCATCGGAGTCGCCTTCGCATTCCTCCGCGGCAGGGAGAGCGCCTGGATCCGTGTGCCGACCGTCGTGGTGCTGGAGTTCTTCCGGGGCATGCCGGTGCTGCTGATGATGCTCTTCATCCTGCTGGTGCTGTCGACCGGGTCGTACTGGGCCGGCGTCTGGGCGCTCGGCGTGTACAACGGGGCGCTCATCGGCGAGATCCTGCGCGCCGGCATCCAGTCGCTGCCCCGTGGTCAGCGGGAAGCGGGCCTCGCGATCGGGCTGACCCCCGTCGCGACGTGGCTGCGGATCCAGTTCCCGCAGGCGTTCCGGCAGATGCTGCCGATCATCATCGCCCAGCTCGTGGTGCTGCTGAAGGACACCGCGCTCGCCTACATCGTCGGCTACCCCGAGCTGCTGCGGATCGGCGTCAACAACCTCGCGAACTTCTTCGGCAACCGCTACTTCTTCTCGCTCTTCTTCGTGGTTCTGATCATCTACCTCGTGCTCAACCTGCTGCTGTCGTGGATCGCGCGGCTCGTCGCGCGCAGGACGGGTCCGAAGTCGCTGAACGCCGTGCGGATCCCGGGGCGCGGCATCTTCGGCATGGCGGGCATGGGCGGCGGGACGGCGGGAGTCGGCACGGGCAGCCTCTGAGGGCCGCACTAAACTCGGTCCTTGTGTCCGAACCCACGCCGATTCGCGAGTCCGCGGTCGCGAGCGCCGTCGAGGCGGCCCTCGCCGCGATCGACGCGGCCTCATCGTCCGCAGAGCTGAAGGCCGCCCGCATCGCCCACTCCGGTGAGGCTTCCGAACTCGCGAAGCTCAACGCCCAGCTGCGGAATGTGCCCCCCGACCAGAAGGCCGCGCTCGGAAAGCTCGTCGGCTCCGCGCGAGGCCGCGTCAACGCCGCCGTCGCAGCCCGGGAGGCGGCGCTCGTCGAGGCCGAGGAGCGCGCCCTGCTGGAGGCCGAGACGGTCGACGTGACCGCGGTGCCGTCCCGCTGGACCCCCGGCGCCCGCCATCCGCTCAGCCTGCTGATGGAGCAGATGAGCGACATCTTCGTCGGCATGGGATGGGAGGTCGCGGAGGGGCCGGAGCTCGAGAACGAGTGGTTCAATTTCGACGCCCTGAACTTCGATGAGGACCACCCGGCACGGGCGATGCAGGACACCTTCTTCGTCGCCCCCGTGGAGAACCACCTGGTGCTGCGCACCCACACCTCCCCGGTGCAGATCCGCTCACTGCTCGAGCGTGACCTCCCGGTCTACGTCGTCGCCCCGGGCCGCACCTACCGGACGGACGAGCTCGACGCGACGCACACCCCGGTCTTCCACCAGCTCGAGGGCATCGCCATCGACAAGGGCCTCACCATGGCGCACCTGCGCGGCACGCTGGAGCACCTCGCGCGCGCGATGTTCGGCGCCCAGGCGCAGATCCGCCTGCGCCCCAACTACTTCCCGTTCACCGAGCCGAGCGCCGAGATGGACGTCTGGCAGCCGAACGCGAAGGGCGGTGCCCGCTGGGTCGAATGGGGAGGGTGCGGCATGGTCAACCCGAACGTGCTGCGCTCCGCCGGCATCGACCCGGAGGAGTATCAGGGCTTCGCGTTCGGCATGGGCATCGAGCGCACCCTGCAGTTCCGCAACGACATGAACGACATGCGCGACATGGTCGAGGGCGACCTGCGGTTCTCCCAGCAGTTCGGAATGGTGGTCTGAGTTGAGAATCCCAGTCAGCTGGCTCGGCGAGTACGTCGACCTGCCGGACGCGGTGACCGCCGAGCACCTGCACGCCGCTCTTGTGCGCGTCGGATTCGAGGAGGAGGCCGAGCACAGCTTCGGTGTTCTCGGCCCGGTCGTCGTCGGCCAGGTGCTCGACTTCGCCGACGAGCCGCAGTCGAACGGCAAGACCATCCGCTGGTGCCAGGTCGACGTCGGCCCTTCCGCTTCGACAGGCTCCGGACCAGCGACAGGCGGAAGACACGCGAGAGACATCCGAGGCATCGTCTGCGGCGCCTCGAACTTCGCCGTCGGCGACAAGGTGGTCGTGAGCCTGCCGGGCGCGGTGCTGCCGGGACCGTTCCCCATCTCGGCACGCAAGACCTACGGGCATATCTCGGACGGCATGATCGCCTCCGTCAAGGAGCTCGGCCTCGGTGAGGAGCACGACGGCATCCTCGTGTTGTCGACGATGGGGCTGGACCCCGAGCCGGGCGTCGACGCCCTGGAGGTGCTGGGCCTCGAGGACTTCGCCGTCGAGGTGAACGTCACCCCGGACCGCGGATACGCGTTCTCGGTGCGTGGCATCGCGCGGGAGTATTCGCATTCCACCGGCGCCGCGTTCCGGGATCCCGCGGTCGCGCAGCCGGTTGAGGAGAACCTGTCCGAGTGGCGGGCCGTGGCCGGCTCAGCGACCGAGTACCCGGTCACGGTCGACGACCAGGCACCCATCCGGGGCCGCGTCGGGTGCAGCGTCTTCGTCACCCGCGTGGTGCGGGGAATCGACCCCAATCGGCCGACACCGCCGTGGATGCGGTCGCGGCTGAAGCTCGCCGGCATCCGCTCCATCTCGCTGCCGGTCGACATCACGAACTACGTGATGTGGGAGCTCGGGCAGCCGATTCACGGGTACGACCTCGCCAAGCTCACCGGTGGCATCACCGTGCGACGCGCTGAGACGGGGGAGACCCTCGAGACGCTCGACGGCGTGACCCGCACGCTGTCACCGGAGGACCTGCTGATCACCGACGGGTCCGGCGCGATCGGTCTCGCGGGCGTGATGGGCGGTGCCACCGCCGAGATCTCCCCGTCGACCTCCGATGTCCTGATCGAGGCCGCGAACTTCGATCCGATGTCGATCGCCCGCACCGCCCGGCGGCACAAGCTGCCGAGCGAGGCGTCGAAGCGCTTCGAGCGCGGCGTCGACCCTGAGGTCGCGGAGGCCGCCGCCGCCCGGGTGGCGCAGCTGCTCGTGGACCTCGCGGGTGGCACCGCCGACCCGCTCGGCTCCGTGCGAAAGGACCTGCCGGCGCGTGCGCCGATCCAGCTCCGCGCGGACGCGGCCTCCCGGCTCACCGGCGTCCGGTATACGCCGCAGGAGACCGCGGAGATCCTCACCAGGATCGGCGCGGACGTGGCCGAGACCGACGACGGCTTCACCGTCACCCCGCCGAGCTGGCGGCCCGACCTCATCGACAGCGCCTCGCTCATCGAGGAGGTGGCGCGGATCGCGGGGTACGACCGCATCCCGTCGGAGCTGCCGACCGCGCCGCCCGGCCGTGGGCTCAGCCGGGCGCAGCGACTCCGCAGGCAGGTCGCCCAGGTGCTCGCTGCCAACGGCGCGACCGAGGTGCTGGCCTACCCGTTCCTGACCGAGAAGCAGCAGCAGGCGGTGAGCGGCGACGCGCCCTCCGTGCGGCTCGCGAATCCGCTGGACGCCGAGGCGCCCCTCATGCGCCGCTCGCTGCTGCCCGGACTGCTCGAGATCGCCCGACGCAACCTGTCCCGCGGACTCGTGGATGTGCGGGTGTTCGAGGTCGGCGCCGCCTTCCTCCCCGAGCGCGGCGAGTACGGATTCGAGGGGCGGCTGCCGGCCGGGGCAGCGCTTCCGGATGCGGACACGCTGGCCGCCCTGCACGATTCGATCCCACCGCAGAGCTGGCATGTCGGCGGCCTCTTCCTCGGCGACGCGGTGCCGAAGCAACCGGGTCAGCCCGGCGTCCCGGCGGGACTGTCGGACGCCCTCGATGCGGCACGCCAGGTAGGCGCGGCCGTCGGCGCGGACGTGCGCTTCGAGGCCGGGGGCAACCCGGCACTGCACCCCGGCCGCACCGCCTCCGTGCTGATCGGGAACACCGTCGTCGGTGTCGCCGGCGAGGTGCTGCCCGCTCTCGCGGCGGAGCTGAACCTTCCGCGCACCGTCGCCGTGTTCGAGCTCGATCTCGACGCGGTGATCACCGCGGCGCCGGCCGAGGTCACGCCGACGCCGATCTCGGGCTACCCGGCCGCGACGCAGGACCTCTCGCTCGTCGTGCCCGCCGAGGCGCCGGCCGGGGATGTGCTCCGCGCGATCGCCGCCGGCGCCGGGCCGCTGCTCGAGCGGATCACGCTGGTCGACGACTACCGTGGCGCCGGCATCGAGCCGGGCACGAAGTCGCTCACCTTCGCGCTGCGCTTCCGCGCGCCCGATCGCACGCTCACCGCGGCCGAGGCCACGGAGGCGAAGCTCTCGGGCCTCGCCGCGGCCGCCGACCGCTTCGGCGCCGCCCTCCGCGAGTAGCGTTCCGAGTGGTTGAGGAGGCCCGCCAGGGGCGCTCCTCAACCACCGGACGCTATCGCTTGCCGCCGCCGAGGAGTCCGCCGAGGGCGTCGCCCAGCCCACCCGGCAGTCCGCTCCCGGCGCCGCCGGACTTCGCGCCACCGCCGCCGAGCAGTCCGCCCAGCATCCCGCCCAGTCCGCCTCCGCCGCCCGCCTGCTTCGCGAGCCACGCCATGACGATCGGCGCGATCATCGGCAGCACCTTGGCGATCAGCCCCGAGTCGGCTTTCGGCTCGGCGTCCGCGAGGGTCTGCGTGACCTGGCTGCGGCGCTCACCGAACACGTTGCTGACGATCCGGTCGCCGTCGTCCGTGTCGATCTCGTCGACGCTTCGCCGGGAGACGGGCCGGTCGCGGTGCTTTCCGAGCGCCTTCTCCAGCGACTGGGCCCCGTTCGGGTCGTCCGCATTCGCCTTGATGCCGGACACCAGCCCGGGCACCGCCTTGTGCACCGCGGCGCGGGCGACGTCCTCCTCCACGCCGAGGCGCTTGGCGATGTCGCCGACCGGGATCTGATCGAACAGGTCGTCGAGAGCAGGCATTTGGATCCTTTCCGCGGGTCGTCGTGTGGTCCGGCCGCACACGGTATCGAGGCGTCCTGGGAGGGAGTAGGGTTTTCGGCATGGACAGCGTGCGGATCGCGGGCCTTCTCTCGGCCTCCTCCGTGCGACGCGTGCGCCGAATCCGGGCGACGTCGCACCGCTGACCCCAGCACGAGTGCGACGCCGCCGCCTTCAGGCCCCTGTCCATTCGATCAATAAGGTAGAGAAATGCCTTTCTCCGTTGCCGTCGCCGGTGCGAGCGGTTACGCGGGCGGTGAGCTCCTCCGGCTGCTCGCCGCACATCCCGAATTCGAGGTGCGCACAGTCACCGCGTTCTCGAACGCCGGCTCCGACCTCATCTCGGTGCAGCCGCACCTGCGTTCGCTCGCGCACCTGACCCTCGTCGAGACCAGCCCTGAGCACCTGCGCGGGCATGACGTCGTCTTCCTCGCCCTGCCGCACGGCAAGTCAGGTGAGATCACCGCACACCTCGGCGACGCCACGCTCGTCGTCGACTGCGGGGCAGACCACCGGCTGGTCAGCGAGGCGGACTGGGAGCGCTTCTACGGCGGCGAGTACTTCGGCGCGTGGACGTACGGCCTGCCCGAGCTGGTCCGCGAGGGGACGGGGCCGCAGCGCGAGGCGATCGCCGGCTCCAAGCGGATCGCCGTGCCCGGCTGCAACGTCACCGCCATCACCCTCGGACTCGCCCCGGCCGTCCGGGCCGGCGTCATCGAGACCGACGACCTGGTCGCCGTCCTCTCCGTCGGCACCTCCGGCGCAGGCAAGAGCCTGAAACCCCACCTGCTCGCAAGCGAGATCTCCGGCAGCGCTGCCCCATACGCCGTCGGCGGCGTCCACCGGCACACGCCGGAGATCAAACAGAACCTCACCGCCGCCGGGGGAGCGGACGTGCGGATCTCGTTCACCCCGGTGCTCGTGCCGATGTCCCGCGGCATCCTCGCGACCTCCACAGCCACGCTCGCCGAGGGCAAGACCCTCGCGGATGCCAGGAAGGCGTTCGAGGAGGCGTACGGCGCAGAGCCGTTCGTGCACCTGCTGCCGGAGGGGGAGTTCCCCCGCACCGCGGAGACGGTGGGCGCCAACACGGCGCTCGTCGGCATCGCGGTCGACGACGACGCCCGGCGCCTGGTGACCGTCACGGCGATCGACAACCTCGTGAAGGGCACAGCAGGCGCCGCGATCCAATCGGCCAACCTCGCGCTCGGCCTCCCGGAGACGCTGGGCCTGCCCCTCGAGGGGATCGCCCCGTGAGCGTCACCGTTCCGGCCGGGTTCGAGGCGGCCGGGGTCGAGTGCGGGCTGAAGCAGAGCGGCGGCCTCGACCTCGCCCTGGTCGTCAACCGGGGTCCGCAGCAGAGCGCCGCCGCCGTGTTCACCAGCAACCGGGCCAAGGCCAACCCCATCCTCTGGTCGCAGCAGGTGGTCGCGGACGGCACCGCTGCAGCGATCGTGCTGAACTCCGGAGGCGCGAACTGCTTCACCGGCCCCCAGGGGTTCCAGACCACCCACGCCACCGCCGAGGCGGTCGCTGAGGCCCTCCAGGTCTCCGCCGGTGACGTCCTGGTCTGCTCGACCGGACTCATCGGCGAGCAGCTCGACCGCGACAAGGTCCTCGCCGGGGTGACCGCCGCCGCCGGAGCGCTCGCCGACGGTGGGGGAGCCGACGCTGCGCGGGCGATCATGACCACCGACAGCGTGCCGAAGACGACCGTCGTCGAGGGTGACGGCTGGAGCATCGGCGGGATGGCGAAGGGAGCCGGCATGCTGGCGCCCGGCCTCGCGACCATGCTCGTGGTCCTCACCACCGACGCGGACGTCGAGACGCAAGACCTCGACCGGGCGCTTCGCCGTGCAGCTCGGGTGACGTTCGACCGGCTCGACTCGGACGGCTGCATGTCGACCAACGACCAGGTGACCGTGCTGGCATCCGGCGCGTCCGGCATCCGCCCCGCCTTCGACGAGTTCACCGAGGCGCTGACCCGCGCCTGTGACGACCTCGCGGCGCAGCTGCAGGCGGATGCCGAGGGGGCGAGCCACGACATCGTCATCGAGGTGCGGGCCGCCCACACCGAGCACGACGCCGTCGAGGTGGGCCGGTCGGTGGCCAGGAACAATCTGTTCAAGGCCGCGGTGTTCGGCAACGACCCCAACTGGGGCCGTGTGCTCGCCGCGATCGGCACAACGCACGCCGTGTTCGACCCATACCGGGTCGACGTCTGGATGAACGGCGTCCGGGTGTGCTCCGAGGGGCAACCCGACCAGCCACGCGACCTCGTCGACCTGACACCCCGCCGGATGGATGTGCTCATCGACCTGAAGTCCGGCACCGCGTCGGCCAGCATCCGCACCAACGACCTCACCCACGACTACGTTCACGAGAACAGCGCCTACAGCTCATGACCGACGACACAACCGGATTCGACCCCACCGCCGCAGCGAAGGCGTCGACGCTCATCGAGAGCCTCCCGTGGCTGAAGCGGTACTCCGGGCAGACGATCGTGGTGAAGTTCGGCGGCAACGCCATGGTCGATGACGGGCTGAAGCGCGCGTTCGCCGAGGACATGGTCTATCTGCGGTATGCGGGCATCCGGCCGGTCGTGGTGCACGGGGGAGGTCCGCAGATCTCCGCGATGCTCGAGCGGCTCGGCATCCCGAGCCGCTTCGTCGGCGGCTACCGCGTCACGACCCCGGAGGCGATGGACGTCGTGCGCATGGTGCTCACCGGGCAGGTGAGCAGGGAGCTGGTCAGCCTGATCAACGAGCACGGTCCGCTCGCCTCCGCAGTCTCGGGAGAGGACGCCGGGCTGTTCCGCGGCCGGCGCCGCGGCGCCATGGTGGATGGGGAGACGATCGACATCGGACAGGTCGGCGACGTCGTCGATGTCGACCCCGCGGCGGTGCTCGCGCTCGTCGACGCGGGGCGCATCCCGGTCGTCTCCTCGATCGCTCCGGACCTCGACGAACCCGGGCAGTCCCTCAACGTCAACGCCGATTCTGCGGCGGCGGCGCTCGCCGTCGCGCTGGGCGCCGCGAAGCTCGTCATCCTCACCGACGTGGCCGGCCTCTACCGGAACTGGCCTGACCGCGATTCCCTGGTCTCGGCGATCGACACCGATGAGCTGCGGGAACTGCTGCCGTCGCTCGAGTCCGGCATGATCCCGAAGATGTCTGCGTGCCTGGAGGCGGTGGAGGGCGGCGTGCCGAAGGCCGCGATCATCGACGGCCGGGAGCCGCACTCGATCCTGCTCGAGATCTTCACGCAGAGCGGTATCGGCACGGAGGTGACGACACCGTGACCGACACCGACGACCTGGTCCAGCGGCACTCCGCCGCCCTGATGCGCTCCGTCCCCACCCCTCTCGCGATCCTCGACCGCGGCGAGGGCGCCTCGGTATGGGACGCGGAGGGCAAGCGGTACCTCGACTTCCTCGCCGGCATCGCGGTGAACTCGCTCGGCCACGCACATCCGGTGGTGGTCGAGACCCTCGCCACGCAGGCGGCGCAGGTGGTGCATATCTCGAACTACTTCGCCAGCCGCGCGCAGATCGGCGCTGCCGAACGCCTGCTCCGACTCACCGGCGCCGGTGAGGACGGCCGGGTGTTCTTCTGCAACTCCGGCGCTGAGGCGATCGAGGCGGCGTTCAAGCTGACTCGGCTCACCGGACGCAAGCGCGTGCTCACCCTGCAGTCCAGCTTCCACGGCCGCACGATGGGCTCCCTCTCGCTGACCGGCAAGCCCGCGCTTCGGGAGGCGTTCGAGCCGCTCATCCCCGGGGTGGAGCACATCGACTCCTCGATCGCCGCCCTCGAGGCGGCGATGGGACCGGATGTCGCGGCGCTGCTGCTGGAGCCGATCAAGGGCGAGGCGGGCGTCGTCGAGCTCCCGGACGGCTATCTCCGCCGGGCGCGGGAGCTGACCCACCAGCACGGGGCGCTGCTGGTGCTCGACGAGATCCAGACCGGCGCAGGCCGCACGGGCGACTGGTTCGCGTATCAGCATGAGGGCATCGTCCCGGACGCGGTGACGCTGGCGAAGGGCATCGGTGCGGGCGTGCCGGTCGGAGCGCTGGTCACCTTCGGCGCCACGAGCGACCTGCTCGGGCCGGGCCAGCACGGCAGCACCTTCGGCGGCAACCCGCTCGCCACCGCGGCGGTCGACGCGGTGCTCGCCGAGATCGAGCGCGCCGGGCTGGTGCAGAACGCCAAGGCCAGGGGGGAGCAGCTGCGCGACGGCATCCTGGGCCTCGGCTCGCCACTCATCGGCGCCGTCCGCGGCCGAGGGCTGCTGCTCGGCGTGGCGCTGACCGAGCCGGTCGCCGCGAAGGTGTCCGCTGCAGCGCTCGAGCTCGGGCTGATCGTGAACGCCGCGAACGACAGCACCATCCGTCTCGCGCCGCCGCTCATCATCGGCGACGCCGAGGTCGCACTGTTCCTGGATCTCTTCCCCCGAGCGCTGGAGGCAGCCGCATGACCCGACACTTCCTGCGCGATGACGACCTCAGCCCCGACGAGCAGCGCGAGATCCTCGACCTCGCCGAGGAACTGAAGGCCGACCGGTTCTCCCGCAAACCGCTGGCCGGGCCGCAGACGGTCGCGGTGATCTTCGACAAGTCCTCGACCCGCACCCGAGTCAGCTTCGCCGTCGGCATCGCGGACCTCGGAGGCAACCCGCTGATCATCTCCACCGCCAACAGCCAGCTCGGCGGCAAGGAGACCCCATCAGACACCGCCCGCGTGCTGGAGCGCATGGTGTCCGCCATCGTCTGGCGGACCTACGGCCAGGCGGGACTGGAGGAGATGGCGGCCGGCACCACGGTGCCGGTGGTGAACGCGCTGAGCGACGACTTCCACCCCTGTCAGCTGCTCGCCGACCTGCTCACCATCCGGGAGCACAAGGGCGCCCTCGCCGGGCTCACCGTCGCGTTCCTCGGCGACGGGGCGAGCAACATGGCGCAGTCCTACCTGCTTGCCGGTGCGACCGCGGGGATGAACGTGCGCGTCGGCAGCCCGGAGGACTTCGCGCCGGCACCGGCCGTGATCGGCGACGCCGAGGCGATCGCCGCCCGGACCGGCGGCTCCGTCGCGGTGTTCCGCGAGCCGTCCGCTGCCGTCGCGGGCGCTGATGTCGTGGTCACCGACACCTGGGTGTCGATGGGCAAGGAGGAGGAGAAGGCGACCCGCGTCGCCGTCTTCGGGGATTACCGGGTGACGGCCGACACCATGGCGGCCGCCGCGGCGGACGCCGTGTTCCTGCACTGCCTCCCCGCCGACCGCGGCTACGAGGTCGACGCCGCGGTCATCGACGGCCCGCAGAGCGTGATCTGGGACGAGGCGGAGAACCGTCTGCACGCGCAGAAGGCGCTGCTGGTCTGGCTCCTGGAGCGAGCCGGCACCCCCACCCCTCCGCAATAGTTCCCGTTCCGGCTCGATGTGCCCGCCGCGGCGCCACCATCGAGCCGAAACGGGAACAATCACCGCAGGAACATCACAAGGAGACCCAAGCAGATGGCAGATCCCGGAACCGGATCGTCGGGCGCGCTCTGGGGCGGCCGGTTCACCGACGGCCCATCGCCGGAGCTCGCGGCGCTCAGCCGGTCGACCCACTTCGACTGGGCGCTCGCGCCATACGACATCGCCGGCTCGAAGGCGCACGCCAAGGCGCTCGCCGCGGCCGGGTACCTCTCCGGCGATGAGCTGGAACGGATGCTGGCCGGCCTCGACGTGCTGCTCGACGGCGTGGAGGCGGGCACCATCCGGCCGCTGGAGAGCGACGAGGACGTGCACTTCGCACTCGAGCGGGAGCTGATCGCGGTCGTCGGTCCCGAGCTCGGCGGACGTCTGCGCGCCGGCCGCAGCCGGAACGACCAGATCGCCACGCTCATCCGGCTCTACCTCCTCGACCGGGCCGCCGCGATAGAGCACCACGTGGTGCAGCTGCTCGACGCGATCGCCTCGCAGGTCGACGCGCACGGCACCGCGGCGATGCCGGGACGGACGCACCTGCAGCACGCCCAGCCGGTGCTGCTCGGGCATCACCTGCTCGCGCACGCGTGGCCGCTGGTGCGCGACCTCGAACGGCTGCACGACTGGCGCCGCCGCGCTTCGGCCTCGCCGTATGGAGCGGGCGCACTCGCCGGCGGGACACTCGGACTGGACCCAGAGCTGGTCGCCCGCGAGCTCGGTCTCGGGGCGCCGACGGAGAATTCGATCGACGCCACTGCCAGCCGCGACGTCGTCGCCGAGTTCGCCTACATCGCCGCGCAGATCGGCGTGGATCTGTCGCGGTTCGCGGAGGACATCATCCTCTGGGCGACCCGGGAGTTCGGATTCGTGCGGCTGCACGACGGATACTCCACCGGCTCGTCGATCATGCCGCAGAAGAAGAACCCCGACATCGCGGAGCTCGCCCGCGGCAAGGCGGGGCGGTTGATCGGCAACGTCACCGGGCTGCTCGCGACTCTGAAGGGCCTGCCGCTCGCCTACAACCGGGACCTGCAGGAGGACAAGGAGCCGGTCTTCGACTCCATCACCACCCTGGAGGTGCTGCTGCCCGCCTTCACCGGCATGGTCGCCACCCTCACGTTCGACACGGAGCGGATGGCGGAGCTGGCCCCGCAGGGCTTCTCCCTCGCCACCGACGTCGCCGACTGGCTGGTGCGGCAGCGGGTGCCGTTCCGCGAGGCGCACGAGATCAGCGGCGCGCTGGTCCGGTTCTGCGAGGAGCACGGGCTGGAGCTCCACGAGCCGACCGACGAGCAGTACGCCGCCATCTCCCCGCACCTGACCGGGCACGTCCGTTCGGTCCTGACCGTCGAGGGCTCGATCGCGAGCCGATCGGGCGTCGGCGGAACCGCGCCGGAGCGGGTGCGCGAGCAGCTCGCCCAGCTCACGGAGCGGGTGCGGCACCTGCAGAGCCCCCGCTGAGCGTGTTCGACCGCTCGCTGCTGGAGCAGTCCGCCACCGAGGTCGCACCGCGGCTGCTCGGCTCGGTGGTCCGTCACGGTGAGGTCGCGGTGCGACTCACCGAGTTGGAGGCGTACCTCGGGCATCTCGATCCCGGGTCGCACGCGTTCCGTGGGCAGACGCCTCGGAACGCGGTGATGTTCGGCCGCGCCGGGCACCTCTACACCTACTTCACCTATGGCATGCATGTCTGCGCCAACATCGTCTGCGGTCAGGTGGGGACGGCGACGGCGGTGCTGCTGCGCGCCGGCGAGGTGGTCGAGGGCGTCGAGCTGGCGAGGCTGCGGCGCACCACCAGCCGCAAGGACACCGACCTGGCGCAGGGTCCTGCCCGGCTGGCGGTGGCGCTTGGCATCACACTCGAGCACGGCGGCTCGGATCTCGCGGCCGGGCCGGTGCGGCTGGAACTCGCCGACACGCCGTCCGTGTTCGAGACGGGGCCGCGCACCGGCGTCGCGGGGCCTGGCGGCGGTTCCGAGTACCCGTGGCGGTACTGGATCCCCGGCGACCCGACGGTGTCGCCCTACAAGGCCCACACGCCGAAACGCCGGGTATCGGCCGTGGCCGCAACTCCGGGCGCTTGACCCCGGAAGCCGCTCCCGGAATGCTCGAACCATGGCCAAGGTAGAGCACTTCGAGATCCCCGCAGACGACATCGCACGCGCTCAGGCGTTCTATTCGGAGGTGCTCGGCTTCACCTACGAGCCGTGGACCGAGGAGATGGGGATGCTGCGGGCACCCGGCGGTGCGGGGATCAACGGCGACCTGCACCAGCGCGGGGCCACCCCGCATCCGACGGTCGTGTTCACGGTCGACCGGCTGGAGGACACCATCGAGGCGGCCCGGGCGCGCGGCGGCGAGCTGATCGGCTCCATCGAGCCGATGGGCGAGAACGCCCGGTGGGCGTACATCCGCGACAGCGAGGGCAATCTGATCGGCATCTACGACGAGCAGCCCGCCGGCTGAGTCAGGCCGCGTCCGGGCCGGTGGGTCAGGTGTCGCTGCTCGAATCGGTGCGCGCAGTTCCGTCGCTTCCGGACGCCGCGAGAGCCCGCACCGTGTCAATCGTGTCGGCTTCCGCGGCGCTCTTGTCGGACCGGTAGCGGAGCACCCGGGCGAACCGCAGCGCGAGGCCGCCAGGGTACCGGGTCGAGCGCTGCAGCCCGTCGAACGCGATCTCGACGACCTGCTCCGGGCGCACCCGCACCGTCCACCCGTCGTCCTCCAGCGCGAGCTCGGTGAAGCGCGCGGTCTGCCACGCCAGCATCTCGTCGGTCATTCCCTTGAAGGTCTTGCCGAGCATCACGAAGCCGCCGGCCGGATCGCGTGCGCCGAGGTGGATGTTCGACAGTAGGCCGGTGCGACGGCCGGAGCCTCGCTCGACGGCGAGGACGACCAGGTCGAGCGTATGCCGCGGCTTCACCTTCACCCACGCCGATCCACGGCGTCCCGCGTCATAGGCCGACGCGGTGTCCTTGACGATCACCCCCTCCTGGCCGGCGGCGACCCACGCCGCGAATGCCTTCTCGGCCGCCGCGGCGTCCGCAGTGACCACCCGTTCCACCACGTGCCCCGAAGCGACCCGATCCAGCACCGCGAGGCGCTCGATGAGGGGGACGGAGAAGAGGTCACGGCCGTCGACATGGAGCACGTCGAAGAAGAACGGGGTCAGCGCCGTCGCCGCTGCCAGTTCCGCGTCACTCGTCGCACTGCGCGCCGCGGTCTCCTGAAAGAGGCGGGGCCGCCCATCCGGATCCAGGGCTACGGCCTCGCCGTCGAGCACCACGACGTCGACCGGGAGACCCCGCACCACGGCGACGAGCTCGGGAACACGATCGGTGATGTCGTCGAGGCTGCGGGTGTAGACGCGCACGTCCTCGCCATCGCGGTGCACCTGGACGCGGATGCCGTCGAGCTTCGCGTCGACGACCACCTCCCTGCCGCCGATCCCGCTGAACGCCGCCGCGACGTCCGGAGCGGACGACGCGAGCATCGGCCGCACGGGCCGCCCGACCGTGAGGCCGATGCTCGCGAGCGCCTCGAGCGCCGCCTCAGGCGAACCGGCGAGGAGTGCGGTCTCGGCGACCGGCTCCGTTCCGCCGGCGAGCATCGCCGCTCGCCGGACCGCATCCGCCGGCACGCCCGCCGCCTCGGCCACCGCCTCGAGGAGCAGGGCGTCGAGGGCGCCCTGTCGAAGGTCCCCGGTCACGAGGCCGCGCAGCAGGCGTTGCTCGTCCGCGGTCGCTGCCGCGAACAGGTCACGAGCGAGCGCTGATCGGGCAGTGCTCGAACCGGAGCCTGCGAGGCTCGCCATCCGCTCGAAGGCGGCGTCGACGGCAAGAACCTCCAGTGACGGCTCGGCCGCAGGACCGGGCAGCGAGCTCAGGGAGCGCCAGCCGAGGCCGGTCCGACGCTGGCGGAGCTCGCCGCCGAGGTACCGGGCAACCACCGGAATCTCGTCCGGACCCGTCCGCCGGAGGAGGTCGACGAGGAGCGAGCGCTTCGCGAGGCGGGAGCGTGTGGCGGCGACCGCCATCGAGGTGGCGGCGACGTCGGCGAGCAGCACACTGCAATTCTGCTGGTCGGCGCCCGATGGCGCACGCTCCGCCGGTGGACCGCCCAGCGCCGCGGCTCAGCCGTCCGAGCCGGTCACCACCAGATCATGACGGCCGCGACGCAGGCGCCGGCCCAGAGCAGGCTGGCGAGTGAGCCGATCAGGAACCGCTCGCGGGCGAGCGCATTCTCCAACTCGGAGAAGCGGCCGAGACCCTTGATGGCCACCAGCACCGCCACGCCGCCGGGCTGTCCGGCCAGGATGCACCCGATCACCGCCGCCCGCTCGAGGTAGCCGATCGTCGCGCCGCCGCGCAGGATCTCCCGACGGGGTGGGGGAGTGTCTCCCTTCCCGTCGACCAGGATCCCGCCGTGGGTGCCCGGGACCGCGTTGGCGCTGGCGGCCCGCAGGATCAGGATCACGACCGGGCTGCCGCCGGCCACGCCGATCACGCCGAGGCCGAGACCCGCGAGAACCCCGAGCGCGTGGAAGGGCGGCTCGGGCACCAGCCCGAACAGACCGAGGAGAAGGACGAGCGCGACCACCCCGGCGGCGGGCACGATGAGCCACTGCCTGCGGGGCCACGTCGATGCGACGGCCGCCGCGGCGCCGCCGCCGATGGCGAGCACCGCGAAGCTCCAGATCGCGTATTCCAGAAGTGCATCGACGTTCACGGCGTCCCCTCTTGCCGCTCGGTGCCCAGATGGTGCTGGGAGTCCAGCGTGTCGAGAAGCCTACCAAGCGCCCCCGTCGCCGCCTGCTCCGCGCGGAGCTCAGCGGCCCGCGCCCGCTTGCTCGCCGCCTGTGGAGTGATGCCGAGTTCCGCTGCGGCCTGCGCCTGTGTGGCACCGGTCGCCAGGAGGTCGTGCAGCTCCCAGCCCTCGGTGCTGCGCCGGCCACGCAGCACCAGGAGCAGATCGACCAGCGCCTCCGCGTCGCGCGCCGGCTCGGAGGCCGGCTCGGTCTCGAGCGCGAATCTGGTCGGCCGCTTCTTCGCGCGGTCCACCGCGGTCCGGGCGGCGACGAAGGCGTCGCCCGACGATTCGCGAATGCTCGCGCCGAGCGGCTGCTTCGCCCGCCCGATGCCGCAGCCGATGCTCCACACACCCTCACGGCTCATGAGCAGCACGGCGGTCAGCGCCCCCGTGCCGGATGACACCAGCAGCTGCAGCTCGTCGCCCGCCGTTCGGTCGGCGGGAAGGACGAGGAAGTCGGCCAGGTCGTTGTTGAGTCGCTGCACCATGGCGCCGACGAGGTCGGCGTTGTCCCGGCTGCCGACCTGGTCCGCCGTCACTACGATCACGTCGCCTCGCTAGCCTCGGAAGTTGACTCTCCGGTGATAAACCCTACAGGGCTGATGTGGTGAAGATCAACCCTGAGGGGAGGACGAGAGCCCAGGCCACGGGTGCCGCACTGCTACCGTAGTTGCGTGACGACCGTCCTCGCCTCCCAACGCAACGACGACACCTTCGAGTCCGTCTGGGACGAGATCGTGTGGCGCGGACTCGTTCATGTCTCAACCGACACGGACGAGCTGAAGCGGCTGCTGGCGGGGGAGCCGGTCACCTACTACTGCGGCTTCGACCCCACCGCTCCGAGCCTGCACCTGGGGCACTTGGTGCAGTTGCTGCTCATGCGGCGACTCCAGCTCGCCGGACATCGACCGCTCGGGCTCGTTGGCGGATCCACGGGATTGATCGGTGACCCACGGCCGACCAGCGAGCGCGCTCTGCACACCAAAGAGGTCGTCGCCGAATGGGTGGGCCGACTCCGCGAGCAGGTATCCCGGTACCTCTCTGCGGACGGGATCAACGGCCTCCGCATGGTGAACAATCTGGACTGGACGGCACCGCTCAGCGCGATCGACTTCCTCCGCGACATCGGCAAGCACTACCGGGTCGGCACGATGCTGAAGAAGGACGCGGTAAGCGCGCGGCTCAACTCTGATGCCGGAATCAGCTACACGGAGTTCAGCTACCAGCTCCTGCAGGGCATGGACTTCCTTGAGCTCTACCGCAACTACGACTGCCTGCTTCAAACCGGCGGGAGCGACCAGTGGGGCAATCTCACGAGCGGCATCGACCTGATTCACCGTGTTGAGGGCGCCACTGTTCATGCGGTCGGCACTCCGCTCATCACCAACTCCGACGGGACGAAGTTCGGGAAGAGCGAGGGCAACGCGGTGTGGCTCGATCCTGCGATGACAACGCCCTACGCCTTCTACCAGTTCTGGCTGAACACGGCGGATGCGGACGTCGTGGAGCGGCTCAAGGTCTTCACATTCCTCAGTCGCGCCGAGATCGAGGAACTCGCGGAGTCGGTGCGCACGGAGCCGTTCAAGCGGCGGGCGCAGCGGCGGCTGGCCGACGAGGTCACCTCGCTCGTCCACGGACCGGAGGCGGCGCGGGCCGTGGAGTCGGCATCCGTCGCGCTCTTCGGTCAGGGCGACCTGTCGGCACTCGACGAGGCGACCCTCGCCGCGGCGCTGTCCGAGCTGCCCTCGGCCACCGCATCCGCCGGCGCCCCGATCGTGCAGCTCCTCGTCGACACAGGGCTCACCTCGAGCCTGAGCGAGTCGCGCCGTGCCATCGCGCAGGGCGGTGTGTACGTGAACAACGCGAAGGTCGACACCGACGCCGCCGTGCTCGAGCAGCTGCTGCACGGCAGGCACGCGGTGCTGCGCCGCGGCAAGCGCACGCTCGCCGCCGTCCGCGTCGCCGGCTAACCCTGCACGCCGACCCTCGCCCGCGGGCACGTCCGATGATCGTGTTCGTTCGAATGATCGCGCGCTATTCCGCTCATCCGACAGAAGCGCGATCATCCCGCAGCACGGCTTCGCGGCGTGCTCCGCCGCCGACGGCGGACGCGCGAACCGCGGAAATCCGGGCGACACGCCCGGGTTGCGGGCGAGATTTGCGGGAGTGCCGGGAGCCACGTAAATTACTTACTTGTCACCCCAAAGGTGCGGGAAAGCGGAAGAGCTTCCCGGCCTCAAGCGGGACCAAATCCTTCCAAGCCAAGCGGAACAAAATCTCTTGTAGATGGCGTGCCCCAAGCTTAGGATGGAGACCCCATCCAGGGATCTCCGAACGCCTCTGAGCCTCGCTCAGGCGGTCGGAACCGGTTTGAACATCGGCCCTGAAGATGGTAGGTTAGGACAGTTGCCCTGAAGCCCCCCAGAAATGGAAAAGCTACAGGCGCGCCCGATCCTTGAGAACTCAACAGCGTGCACAATGTCAAATGCCAAAAACCTCGTTGGCTGACCTCGGTCAGTCATTGAGATTCCTTTGGATTAGACGGATTGTCAGTAAGACGATCCTTTAGTCAGACAAACTCGCAGCGGCCCAGACCTCGGTCCAGTCGCTGCAACTAGATGTGCCGGCGGCCCTCGGGTCACCGTGCAATCAAACATTTACGGAGAGTTTGATCCTGGCTCAGGACGAACGCTGGCGGCGTGCTTAACACATGCAAGTCGAACGGTGAAGGAGGAGCTTGCTCCTCCGGATCAGTGGCGAACGGGTGAGTAACACGTGAGCAATCTGCCCCTGACTCTGGGATAACCTCGGGAAACCGAAGCTAATACCGGATACGAAGCGCGAAGGCATCTTCAGCGCTTGGAAAGAATTTCGGTCAGGGATGAGCTCGCGGCCTATCAGTTAGTTGGTGAGGTAACGGCTCACCAAGACGACGACGGGTAGCCGGCCTGAGAGGGTGACCGGCCACACTGGGACTGAGACACGGCCCAGACTCCTACGGGAGGCAGCAGTGGGGAATATTGCACAATGGGCGCAAGCCTGATGCAGCAACGCCGCGTGAGGGATGACGGCCTTCGGGTTGTAAACCTCTTTTAGCAGGGAAGAAGCGAAAGTGACGGTACCTGCAGAAAAAGCACCGGCTAACTACGTGCCAGCAGCCGCGGTAATACGTAGGGTGCAAGCGTTGTCCGGAATTATTGGGCGTAAAGAGCTCGTAGGCGGTTTGTCGCGTCTGCTGTGAAAACGCGAGGCTCAACCTCGCGCCTGCAGTGGGTACGGGCAAACTAGAGTGCGGTAGGGGAGATTGGAATTCCTGGTGTAGCGGTGGAATGCGCAGATATCAGGAGGAACACCGATGGCGAAGGCAGATCTCTGGGCCGTAACTGACGCTGAGGAGCGAAAGCGTGGGGAGCGAACAGGATTAGATACCCTGGTAGTCCACGCCGTAAACGTTGGGAACTAGATGTGGGGACCATTCCACGGTCTCCGTGTCGCAGCTAACGCATTAAGTTCCCCGCCTGGGGAGTACGGCCGCAAGGCTAAAACTCAAAGGAATTGACGGGGGCCCGCACAAGCGGCGGAGCATGCGGATTAATTCGATGCAACGCGAAGAACCTTACCAAGGCTTGACATATACCGGAAACGGCTGGAAACAGTCGCCCCGCAAGGTCGGTATACAGGTGGTGCATGGTTGTCGTCAGCTCGTGTCGTGAGATGTTGGGTTAAGTCCCGCAACGAGCGCAACCCTCGTTCTATGTTGCCAGCACGTAATGGTGGGAACTCATAGGAGACTGCCGGGGTCAACTCGGAGGAAGGTGGGGATGACGTCAAATCATCATGCCCCTTATGTCTTGGGCTTCACGCATGCTACAATGGCCGGTACAAAGGGCTGCAATACCGCAAGGTGGAGCGAATCCCAAAAAGCCGGTCTCAGTTCGGATTGAGGTCTGCAACTCGACCTCATGAAGTCGGAGTCGCTAGTAATCGCAGATCAGCAACGCTGCGGTGAATACGTTCCCGGGCCTTGTACACACCGCCCGTCAAGTCATGAAAGTCGGTAACACCCGAAGCCGGTGGCCCAACCTTTTGGAGGGAGCCGTCGAAGGTGGGATCGGTGATTAGGACTAAGTCGTAACAAGGTAGCCGTACCGGAAGGTGCGGCTGGATCACCTCCTTTCTAAGGAGCACGCGCAGCTCGCCTCTGTATACAGGGCGATCAAGCTGCCAGCCACTACAAGGACGAACGTTCTTGGTGGCGCTCATGGGTGGAACATTGACATTGGTCTCGAGCGAAGCGCTCGGGTCTCAGTACGCTCTCCTCGCGGGAGCTGGAACGGATCCGGTCGACGAGCTCGAGACATGCACGCTGTTGGGTCCTGAGGGACCGGGCCGGCGACGGTGAGCGGAAACGCTGCCGAGCCGAACGGATCCTCTGGACCTCGTTCAGTTGACCTCAGTGTCAGCTGTCGGGGTACCGCCCGTATTTTGAGAACTACACAGTGGACGCGAGCATCTTAGATCTGAGATGCAAGAACCCCTCGGGGTGACGGCATCGATGATTTACAAGATTTACAGCACCTCTTCGGAGGTGCATAGATCATTGGTCAATTTCTGGCCGGCGTCATGGGAGCTGCTTCGGCAGCGCTCGGACCCGGTCTAGCGATCGATTCAAACTCATGTAGTCAAGTTTCTAAGAGCAGACGGTGGATGCCTTGGCATCTGGAGCCGAAGAAGGACGTAGTAATCTGCGATAAGCCTCGGGGAGCTGATAAACGAGCTTTGATCCGAGGATTTCCGAATGGGGAAACCCCGCTGGGCGCTTCGTGCGACCCAGTGACTCCCGCCTGAATATATAGGGCGGGTAGAGGGAACGTGGGGAAGTGAAACATCTCAGTACCCACAGGAAGAGAAAGCAACCGCGATTCCGTTAGTAGTGGCGAGCGAAACCGGAACAGGCCAAACCGTTCATGTGTGATAGCCGGCAGGCGTTGCATGGACGGGGTTGTGGGACTCTTACGTACTTCTGCCGAAGTACACGTTGACATGCGCGATATAGACGAATGGCATTGAAAGGCCAATCACAGAGGGTGCCAATCCCGTAGTCGAAATGTCGCGCAGCGGCGAAGAGGATCCCAAGTAGCACGGGGCCCGAGAAATCCCGTGTGAATCCGCCAGGACCACCTGGTAAGCCTAAATACTCCCAGATGACCGATAGCGGACAAGTACCGTGAGGGAAAGGTGAAAAGTACCCCGGGAGGGGAGTGAAATAGTACCTGAAACCGTCTGCTTACAAACCGTTGGAGCCTCCTTAGTAGGGGTGACAGCGTGCCTTTTGAAGAATGAGCCTGCGAGTTAGCGATATGTGGCGAGGTTAACCCGAGAGGGGTAGCCGTAGCGAAAGCGAGTCTGAATAGGGCGATTCAGTCGCATGTCCTAGACCCGAAGCGAAGTGATCTATCCATGGCCAGGCTGAAGCGACGGTAAGACGTCGTGGAGGGCCGAACCCACTTGGGTTGAAAACCGAGGGGATGAGCTGTGGATAGGGGTGAAAGGCCAATCAAACTTCGTGATAGCTGGTTCTCTCCGAAATGCATTTAGGTGCAGCGTTGCGTGTTTCTTGCCGGAGGTAGAGCTACTGGATGGCCGATGGGCCCCAAAAGGTTACTGACGTCAGCCAAACTCCGAATGCCGGTAAGTGAGAGCGCAGCAGTGAGACGGTGGGGGATAAGCTTCATCGTCGAGAGGGAAACAACCCAGACTACCGACTAAGGCCCCTAAGCGTGTGCTAAGTGGGAAAGGATGTGGAGTTGCACAGACAACCAGGAGGTTGGCTTAGAAGCAGCCACCCTTGAAAGAGTGCGTAATAGCTCACTGGTCAAGTGATTCCGCGCCGACAATGTAGCGGGGCTCAAGCACACCGCCGAAGTCGTAGATTTCATGTATTAGCTCGGCACCTTTGGTGTCCAGGCACATGGAGTGGTAGGAGAGCGTCGTGTGGCGAGTGAAGCGGCGGAGTGATCCAGCCGTGGACGCCACACGAGTGAGAATGCAGGCATGAGTAGCGAAAGACGGGTGAGAAACCCGTCCTCCGAAAGACCAAGGGTTCCAGGGCCAGGCTAATCCGCCCTGGGTAAGTCGGGACCTAAGGCGAGGCCGACAGGCGTAGTCGATGGACAACGGGTTGATATTCCCGTACCGGCGAAGAACCGCCCAAGCCAATCCAGTAATGCTAAGAATCTGAAACCGGCGCTACCAATCCCTTCGGGGTGCGGGGTGCCGGCGTAGCGTTCGACCCAATTTGGTGCGGCTAGCGTATTAACAGGTGTGACGCAGGAAGGTAGCTGAGCCGGGCGATGGTTGTCCCGGTGTAAGGACGTAGGGCGAGAGATAGGCAAATCCGTCTCTCACATAGCCTGAGATCCGATGCGTACCCCTCACGGGGGAAATCAGTGATCCTATGCTGCCGAGAAAAGCATCGACGCGAGGTTCTAGCTGCCCGTACCCCAAACCGACTCAGGTGGTCAGGTAGAGAATACCAAGGAGATCGAGAGAATCGTGGTTAAGGAACTCGGCAAAATGCCCCCGTAACTTCGGGAGAAGGGGGGCCTGAGGCGTGAACGGACTTGCTCCGGAAGCGCTGTACGGCCGCAGAGACCAGTGGGAAGCGACTGTTTACTAAAAACACAGGTCCGTGCCAAGTCGCAAGACGATGTATACGGACTGACGCCTGCCCGGTGCTGGAAGGTTAAGAGGAAGGGTTAGCCTCACGGCGAAGCTCAGAATTTAAGCCCCAGTAAACGGCGGTGGTAACTATAACCATCCTAAGGTAGCGAAATTCCTTGTCGGGTAAGTTCCGACCTGCACGAATGGCGTAACGACTTCCCAGCTGTCTCAACCGCGAACTCGGCGAAATTGCACTACGAGTAAAGATGCTCGTTACGCGCAGCAGGACGGAAAGACCCCGTGACCTTTACTACAGCTTGGTATTGGTGTTCGGTGTGGCTTGTGTAGGATAGGTGGGAGACTGTGAAGCCGGCACGCCAGTGTCGGTGGAGTCATTGTTGAAATACCACTCTGGTCACTCTGGATATCTAACTTCGAACCGTAATCCGGTTCAGGGACAGTGCCTGGTGGGTAGTTTAACTGGGGCGGTTGCCTCCCAAAAAGTAACGGAGGCGCCCAAAGGTTCCCTCAACCTGGTTGGCAATCAGGTGTCGAGTGTAAGTGCACAAGGGAGCTTGACTGTGAGACTGACAAGTCGAGCAGGGACGAAAGTCGGGACTAGTGATCCGGCAGTGGCTTGTGGAAGCGCTGTCGCTCAACGGATAAAAGGTACCTCGGGGATAACAGGCTGATCTTGCCCAAGAGTCCATATCGACGGCATGGTTTGGCACCTCGATGTCGGCTCGTCGCATCCTGGGGCTGGAGTAGGTCCCAAGGGTTGGGCTGTTCGCCCATTAAAGCGGTACGCGAGCTGGGTTTAGAACGTCGTGAGACAGTTCGGTCCCTATCCGCTGCGCGCGTAGGAAATTTGAGAAGATCTATCCCTAGTACGAGAGGACCGGGATGGACGAACCTCTGGTGTGTCAGTTGTTCCGCCAGGAGCACCGCTGATTAGCTACGTTCGGAACGGATAACCGCTGAAAGCATCTAAGCGGGAAGCCGGCTTCAAGATGAGATTTCCATCCCTTCGGGGGAGAGGCTCGCAGCCAGACGACTGCGTTGATAGGCCGGATGTGGAAGTGGGGACTAAAGACCCATGGAGCTGACCGGTACTAATAAGCCGATAACTTGACAACACACATTCGTTTGAATTGCTGCAGTTGCTCGCGTCCACTTTGTGGTTCTTGATCTACGGTCGGGAACCGCGTCTCATCGTTCGATCCCTGAGCTTGTCGAAGGGTCCGAACCTTGACCGCAGACGATTGATAAATCAATAGTGTTTCGGCGGCCATAGCGAAGGGGAAACGCCCGGTCACATTCCGAACCCGGAAGCTAAGACCTTCTGCGCCGATGGTACTGCGAGGGGGACCTCGTGGGAGAGTAGGACACCGCCGGACTTCTTTGTGAATTGGCCACCCATTGTTGGGTGGCCTTTTCGCATTTAACCGTCTTTCCACGACGCTGGTCGGGGAGCGCGAAGCGCGTACTTGTGCCGAGTGGCGCGGAGCGCGTATCGAAGCATCGAGACAACAGAGAGCCCAAGGAGTCGCATTGGCCGACAACCCAGAGCCGGGAGCTCGTCCCGGTCGCACGCCCGGCGGGCGCAAGCCCCAGTCGCGGGACTCCTCGAGCGCGGGACCAGCGAAGGGCAAGCCGCCGACGGGTGGGAAGCCGCCGTTCCGCGGCGGCGACGCGCGCTCCGGCAAGGCGCAGCCCGGCGCAGACCGGCCATGGCGCAAGAAGCCGGAGGACGGCGCGGATGACCGGCCATGGCGCAAGAAGAGCGACGGGGGTGCGCGGGAGCACGGACAGCCGGCGCGGCCCTGGCAGAAGCGCGACGACGGCGACCGGCGTCCGCCTCGTGCGGACGGTGACCGCCGGCCTCCTCGTGCGGACGGTGACCGCCGGCCTCCTCGTGCGGACGGTGACCGCCGGCCTCCTCGTGCGGACGGTGACCGCCGGCCTCCTCGTGCGGACGGTG
>NZ_JBHLTG010000011.1:0-17845 GCF_042434515.1 Lysobacter korlensis | reverse complement strand
GACCGCCGGCCCCCGCGTGCGGACGGTGACCGCCGGCCCCCTCGCACCGAAGGCGGGCGCGGGCCCAGGACCGACGGACGTCCCGCCCGCACCTTCGACCGCGGAGATGCCGGGGACCGAAGCGCGCGACCGCAGCGCGGCGGGCGCGATCGCGACACGTTCGACAAGCGCCGGGCGATGCCAGAGGACAAGGATCCCTTCGGGACCAAGTCGGTGCGACCACGCCACGACGATCCCGAGATTCCGGCCGACGTCGAGCCGCGCGACCTCGACAAGGTCGCTCGCGCAGAACTGAAGACGCTCAGCAAGGAGAACGCCGACGAGGTCGCGAAGCACCTCGTGATGGCCGCTCGCCTGATCGACGAGTATCCGGAGCTCGCCCACCGGCACGCGATGTCCGCGGGCCGCCGTGCCGGCCGCGTCGCCGTGGTGCGGGAGACGCTCGCGATCACCGCGTACGCGATCGGCGACTTCGCGCTGGCGCTGCGGGAGCTGCGCACCTATCGGCGGATCTCCGGCAAGAACGACGAGCTGCCGCTCATGGTGGACAGCGAGCGCGGTCTGGGCCGCCCGGAACGCGCTCTCGAGCTCGGCCGGTCCGTTCCCCGCTCGGAGCTCCCCGTGCCGGTGCAGGTGGAGCTCGCCATCGCGATGTCGGGTGCCCGTCTCGATCTGGGGCAACCGGACGCCGCCCTCGCGGAACTCGAGATCCCGCAGCTCGACCCGGAAACCGCGTACTCCTACAGCCCGGCGCTGTTCGACTCCTACGCCACCGTGCTCGAGGAGCTGGGACGCACTGACGAGGCTGCCCGCTGGGCCGAGCTCGCGGACCGCGCTGCGGAGGCCATCGACGAGTCGAACGGCGGTGACGATGAGCTCGTCGAGGTGATCGAAGAGGAGTACGACCTCGTGCACGCCCCCGCTGCGAGGCGCGAAGAGCCCACGGTCGAACCCGACGAGTCGGGACGCGGCACCGGAGCAGACGAAGAGGAGCCGGACGACGCCGATGAGACGTGATCCAGCGCCGATCGACGGCGTCGACGTGCTGCTCGCCGACCTCGACGGGGTGATCTATCGCGGCGCCGACGCGATCCCGCACGCGGTCGACAGCATCAACGCGGCCTCGGCGACCCGCCGTGTCGGCTACATCACGAACAACGCGTCGCGCACGGCTGCCAGTGTCGCGCAGCATCTCACCGAGCTTGGGCTCCGGGTGCTGCCGGACGACGTCGTTACGTCACCGCAAGCGGCCGTCCGCCTGCTCGCCGACACCGTTCCGGCCGGCTCGAAGATCCTGGTCGTCGGAGGTGAGGGCCTCACGTTCGAGGTCGAGCGCGCGGGCTTCACGGTCACGCGGTCCGCGGAGGATGAGCCCGCAGCGGTGATCCAGGGGTTCGCACCCGAGGTGGGGTGGACCCAGCTCGCGGAAGCGGCCTTCGCCCTGCAGGGCGGCGATGACGGCATCCCGTGGATCGCGACCAACACCGACTGGACGCTCCCGCTGGCGCGCGGCACCGCCCCGGGCAACGGCACGCTGGTCTCGGCCGTGCACACCGCGGTTGGACGGCTGCCCCTCGTGGCAGGCAAGCCCGAGGTGGCCATCTTCGAGGAGGCGCGCCTCCGGTTCAACGCGAACGCGCCGCTGGTGCTCGGCGACCGGCTGGACACCGACATCCTCGGCGCGAATCGGGCGGGGATGGATTCCGTGCTGGTGCTCACCGGCATCGACCGGGCCAAGCAGGTGCTCGCCGCCGACAAGAACTCACGGCCAACGTTCGTGCTCGAGGACCTGCGGGAACTCGACAAGCCGTATCCGCGCGCCGCGACGAAGCAGCGGGGGAGCGCTGTGCTGACCTCCGTGGGCAAAGCGGTCGTGTCGCGTGCCGGCAACGAGGTGCGGCTGGTGCGGTCCGGCACCCGCATCGACGTGCTCCGGGCGGGCGCTCACGCCATCTGGGAGTCCGGCCTGTCGATCCACGCACTCCGGGTCGATCCCGCCCTCTACAGCTGAGCGCGGCGAAAAGGGCGGGATCGGCGGAGACGGCCCGCCGCGGCGGGCCGTCTCCGCCGATCCGGCCCGCATTCAGGCATGCACGCGGACACTGCCGGGGCTGCCGCGGGGCGCGATGTACCCTGGCTCCATGAGCGCGGGCGAGGAATCCGACCGGCAGGGGAGCACAGACGGGCTGCTTGACCGGATCCGGCTGATCGAGGATCAGCCGCTCGACTCGCGTGCCGGCGCCTATGCGTCCCTGCATGACGAGTTGCGGCGCGTGCTCGAGGGCGGGGACCGCCCGGCGCCGTGACCGGCACCCGCCTCGACGCGGCCCTTGCGGAGCGCGGACTCGCCCGCAGCCGCACGCACGCCGCGCGGCTGATCGCCGATGGGCTGGTGACCGTCGACGGCCGCCCGGCCATGAAGCCGTCTCTGCGCGTGGAGGACGCCCAGCGGATCGAGGTCGCGGTGGACGACGGCCACGTCAGCCGCGCGGCGCTGAAGCTCATCGGGGCGCTCGACGCCTTTCCCGTGCCCGTCGCCGGCCGGCTGGCGCTCGACGTCGGCGCCTCGACCGGCGGCTTCACCCAGGTGCTGCTCGAGCGGGGCGCCTCGGCGGTGATCGCGCTCGACGTCGGGCATGGCCAGCTGCACCCCAGCCTCCGCTCCGACCCGCGAGTGCGGGTGGTGGAGGGCGCCAACGCGAGATACCTCACCGCGCCGTCGCTCGCGGAACTGAGCGGCACGGCGGAGATCCCGGACCTGATCGTGGCGGATCTGTCGTTCATCTCCCTGACTACGGTGCTGCCGGCCCTCGTCGACACCGTCGGCACGTCGGCCGACATGATCCTGCTGATCAAGCCGCAGTTCGAAGTCGGTCGGGGCGGCATTCGCGAGGGCGTCGTCCGGAACCCCGGACTTCGGCTCGACGCGGTCGAGCGGGTGCTCTGGGCCGCGTGGGACCTGGGGCTCGCGACCGCCGGACTCCTGCCCTCCCCGATCGCCGGGTCGTCCGGGAATCGCGAGTACCTGGTCTGGTTCAGCGAGGTGTCGGGCGGGAATCCGACAGAATGGAGAACGGAACTGTCTCAGCTCGACGCTCCAGAAGGGCAAGCGTGACCAGCGAACGGCACATCCTCGTCGTGACCCACACCGGTCGCCGGGAGTCCCTGCAGGCAGGCGTGCAGGTGTGCCGACAGCTCCTCGAGGCGGGCGTCGTCCCCGTGCTCGCCGACCAGGACCAGGCCGACATGGTCGGAATGGCCGGCGAGCTCAGCACACTGGCGGTCCTCGGTGAAGGCGTCGAACCGGGCGACCTCGAGATCGCCATCGTGCTCGGCGGCGACGGGACGATCCTGCGCGCGGCGGAGCTCACCCGCGGGTGCGCGGCACCGATCCTCGGCGTGAATCTCGGGCACGTCGGATTCCTCGCCGAGAGCGAGCTCGACAACCTCGAGGAGACCGTCGCCCGGGCGCTCGCCCGCGACTACCTCGTCGAAGAGCGGATGACGCTCTGGGTGCGGGTGAAGCAGGATGCCGAGGTCGTCTACGAGAGCTGGGCGCTCAATGAGGCGACGGTCGAGAAGGCGAGCCGCGAGCGGATGCTCGAGGTCGTCATCGAGGTCGATGGCCGTCCGCTGTCGAGCTTCGGCTGCGACGGGGTGGTGATGTCGACCCCCACCGGATCCACCGCGTACTCGTTCTCGGCCGGTGGTCCGGTCGTGTGGCCGAGCCTCGACGCCATGCTGCTGGTTCCCCTCAGCGCCCACGCGCTCTTCGCGCGGCCGCTCGTCGTCGGGCCGGAGTCCTCCTTCGCCGTCGAGATCCTCCAGCGCACCCCTGGTGCCGCGGTGCTGTGGTGCGACGGCCGGCGGACACGCGACCTGCCGCCCGGCGCACGCGTCGTCGTCCGGCGGTCGCCGGTTCCGGTGCGGCTCGCCCGGCTGCACCCTGGACCGTTCACCGACCGGCTGGTGCACAAGTTCGCACTTCCCGTCAACGGCTGGCGGGGCCCGGTCGACGACGAGGAGGCGCTCGGGTGATCGAAGAGATCTCGATTCGGGATCTCGGCGTCATCGGGGAGGCCCGCCTGCCGCTCGGTCCGGGCTTCACCGCCCTGACCGGCGAGACCGGTGCGGGCAAGACGATGATCGTCACCGCGCTCGGCCTGCTGCTCGGTGAGCGCGCCGACTCCTCCGCGGTCCGCTCCGGACGTCCACAGGCGAGCGTGGAGGGATCCTGGCGAGTGCCGGACACCGGCCCCGTCGCCGACCGCGTCGCCGAGGCCGGCGGCGAGGTCGAGCCGCTGCCCGACGGCACCGCCGTGCTCCTGCTCGGGCGCACCATCTCCTCCGAGGGGCGAGGTCGCGCGATCGTCGGCGGCCGCACCGCACCGGTCGGGGTTCTCGCCGAACTCGGTGAGCGGCTCGTCGCCGTGCACGGACAGTCCGACCAGGTGCGGCTGCGATCGTCCACCGCGCAGCGGGAGGCGCTGGACCGCTTCGGCGGCCCGGAGCTCGCCGGACTGGTCACCGAGTACGAGACCGTCTACCGGCGCTGGCAGTCGCGGCAGTCCGAGCTCGACACGCTCGTGGAGTCCCGCGAGCGGCGTCTGGCGGAGGCGGACAGCCTCCGGGCGGCTCTCGCCGAGATCGAGGCGGCGGACCCGCAGCGCGGCGAAGACACCGAGCTCGCCGAGCGCGCGGAACGGCTGAGCAACCTCGAGGACCTCCGGCTGGCCGCGGCGCAGGCGCAGGAGCTGCTCTCATCGCAGTCCCTCGACGACGTGCCCGACGTGACCGCACAGCTGGAATCCGCCCGGCGATCGCTTGACCGCGCCAGCGCCCATGACCCGGAGCTGGGCCCCATCGTTGAGGCGATCACCGCGGCGTCGTTCGCGGTGGCGGAGATCTCGTCGTCACTTGCGAGCTACCTCGGCGGGCTCGACACCGACGGTGCCCGGGAACTGGAGGGAGTGCAGGACCGCCGCGCCGAGCTCGGCACCCTGATCCGCAAGTACGGGCCGACCCTCGACGACGTGCTCGACTTCCTCGACCGCGGCAGCACGCGACTGCTGGAGCTCGACACCGACTCCGACCGCATCGAAGCGCTGACGGGAGAGGTGCAGCAGGACGCGAAGGCGGCCCACGAGCTCGCCGCCCGGCTCAGTGCCCTCCGGAGGACCGCCGCCGCAGAGCTGGGGAGGAGGGTGACCGCGGAGCTCGCAGCCCTCGCCATGCCGAACGCCCGCCTCACCGTGGAGGTGATGGAACGCAGCGAACTGTCGGCGTCCGGGAATGACAGCGTGAGCATCCTGCTGCAGCCGCACTCCGGAAGCGACCCGCGCCCGATCGGCCGCGGCGCCTCGGGCGGCGAGCTGTCCCGCGTGATGCTCGCCATCGAGGTGGTGCTGGCCGGCAGCGATCCGGTGCCGACGTTCATCTTCGACGAGGTGGATGCGGGAGTCGGCGGTGCCAGTGCCACCGAGATCGGGCGACGGCTGGCGCGGCTCGCCGAGACGGCGCAGGTGATCGTGGTCACCCACCTCGCCCAGGTGGCCGCGTTCGCCACCAACCATCTGCGGGTCGTGAAGGATGCGGAGGGCGCGGTGACGGAGTCGAGCGTGCAGCAGCTCACCGGCGAGGCACGCGTCGCCGAGATTGCACGCCTGCTCAGCGGCTTGCCCGACTCGGAGAGCGGCCTCGCGCACGCCCGCGAGCTCCTCGACGCGGCACGCTCCGCCGTGAAGGTCGGCCGGTAGGGACGCCCCGACCGGGTGTGTGATCCCGCGCGCCGTCCGGTCGCACAGCATCCGTGACGTAGGATGGAAGCCCGTGGTGGCTAATACGAACGCGAGCGGCTCGAGCCGCGATTCTGGCGGGCAATCCAGCGGGCAAGGTTCAGACGCGAACGCGTCCGGCCGCAGCACGAAGCACATCTTCGTGACCGGTGGCGTGGTGTCCTCACTCGGGAAGGGTCTGACGGCGGCGAGCCTCGGCAACCTCCTCACGGCGAGGGGCTTGAGGGTCGTGATGCAGAAGCTCGACCCGTACCTCAACGTCGACCCGGGCACCATGAACCCGTTTCAGCACGGCGAGGTGTTCGTCACCGACGACGGCGCCGAGACCGACCTCGACATCGGCCACTACGAGCGCTTCCTCGACATCAACCTGAACCAGGCCGCCAACGTCACCACCGGCCAGATCTACTCGCAGGTCATCGCCAAAGAGCGCCGCGGCGAGTACCTCGGCGACACCGTGCAGGTCATCCCGCACATCACTGACGAAATCAAGCGCCGGATGCGGCTGCAGGCTCACGACGACCCGGCGCCCGACGTGATCATCACCGAGGTCGGCGGCACCGTCGGTGACATCGAGAGCCAGCCGTTCCTCGAGGCCGCCCGCCAGGTGCGTCACGAGCTCGGCCGCGGCAACGTGTTCTTCGTGCACGTGTCTCTGGTGCCGTTCATGGGGGCCTCCGGAGAGCAGAAGACCAAGCCCACGCAGCACTCGGTGGCCGCGCTCCGCTCGATCGGCATCCAGCCGGACGCCCTGGTGCTCCGCAGCGACCGTCCGGTGTCCGAGTCGAACCGCCGCAAGATCGCGCTGATGTGCGACGTCGAAGAGCAGGCGGTCGTCAACGCCGTCGACGTGCCGAGCATCTACGACATCCCGAGCATGCTCCATTCGCAGGGCCTCGACGGCTACATCATCGACCAGCTCCGCCTCGACGCGGGCGATGTCGTCTGGAGCGGCTGGTCGGAGGTGCTGCAGGCGGTGCACGAGCCGAAGCATGACGTCACCATCGGCCTGGTCGGCAAGTACATCGACCTGCCCGACGCCTACCTCTCCGTCACGGAGGCGCTCCGCGCCGGCGGGTTCGCGCATTCGACCAAGGTGCACATCCGCTGGATCCCCTCAGACGACTGCAAGACGCCTGAAGGAGCGGCCCGGGCTCTGGGCGATGTCGACGCGATCTGCGTGCCCGGCGGCTTCGGCATCCGTGGGATCGAAGGCAAGCTCGGCGCGCTCGCATGGGCGCGCGAGAACCGGATGCCGGTCCTCGGGCTCTGCCTCGGGCTGCAGTGCATGGTGATCGAGTACGCCCGCAACCGTGCCGGACTCCCCGGTGCGTCGAGCACCGAGTTCGATCCCGAGACCGAGTTCCCCGTGATCGCCACCATGGCGGAGCAGGTCGCCATCCTCGCCGGCGGCGACCTCGGCGGCACCATGCGCCTCGGCAGCTACGAGGCGATCCTCCAACCCGGCTCGATCGTGTCCGAGGTGTACGGCGCGGAGTCCGCGACCGAGCGCCACCGGCACCGCTACGAGGTGAACAACGCCTACCGGCAGCAGATCGCCGACGCCGGGCTGGTGTTCTCCGGCACCTCGCCGGACGGCACCCTGGTCGAGTTCGTGGAGCTGCCGCGCGACGAGCACCCCTACTACGTCGGCACGCAGGCACACCCTGAGCTCCGATCGCGGCCCAACCGGGCGCACCCGCTGTTCCGGGGACTCATCGAGGCGGCGCTCCAGCGCCAGGAGGCGAGCCGGCTGTTCGAGGTCGCCGAGCGGGTCGATGCCTGAGTCGGTCGGCACCGAGGAGCTGACCGACGAGCCGTCGGCGGTGCCGGTGCGGTCGTCGGCGGTGCTCCACGACGGCAAGATCTGGGACGTCGTGCTCGAGGAGTTCGAGTACGGCGGCGCCGTGCTCGCCCGCGAGTTCGTCGACCACCCGGGAGCCGTCGCGGTGCTGGCGATGGACGATGAGGAGCGGGTGCTGCTGATCCGGCAGTACCGCCACCCCATCAGGATGCGCGACTGGGAACTGCCCGCCGGTCTGCTCGACCTGGAAGGCGAGGACCCGCTCGAGGCGGCGAAGCGCGAACTCGCCGAGGAGGCGGATCTCGAAGCCGACGACTGGAGCAATCTGGCCGAGTTCTACACCTCACCGGGCGGCAGCAACGAGCTGCTGCGCGTCTACCTCGCCCGGGGCCTCCGGTCCACGCCGGCGTTCGCCCGGTTCGCCGAGGAGGAGCACATCGAGCTGCGCTGGGTCGACCTCGGCGAGGCGGTCGATGCGGTGCTCGGCGGGAACCTGAAGAACTCCATCCTCACCATCGCGGTGCTCACCGCTCATGCCCGTCGAGGCTGACCAGAAGCCGCCCGCTCCGCCCGCGGAGCCGATCGACCGTGCGATCGACCGCTACCTGCGGCATCTCCAGATCGAACGCGGCCGATCCGCCAACACCCTCGCCGCGTATCGGCGTGACCTCGCCGCATACCGGGAGGTGCTGCGACAGCGGGGGAGGACGGCACCGGACCAGATCACCCGGGCGGACGTGACGGCCTTCCTCACCCACGTCGGCGGTCGATCCGAGGCGCCGCTCGCCGCGTCGTCCCTGGCGCGGATGCTGTCATCGGTGCGCGGTTTCTCGCGCTTCCTGGTCGACGAGGGTCTCGCCGCCGAGGACTCCGCCGCCGATGCGCCGCCACCGAAGCTGCCGTTCCGGCTCCCCAAGGCGATCAGCATCGAACAGATGGCGTCCGTGCTCGCGGCGACGGACGGTGAGGAGCCGCAGAACCTGCGCGACAAGGCGCTGCTCGAGCTGCTCTACGCGACCGGTGCGCGCATCTCCGAGGCGGTCGCCCTCAACGTCGACGACGTGATCTCCGACGAGGGGTCGAGCGGTGAGCTGATCCGGGTGCTCGGCAAGGGCGGCAAGCAGCGCATCGTGCCGCTCGGCAGCTACGCGCGCGCCGCGCTGGACGCCTACCTCGTGCGTGCCAGACCAGTGTTCTCGCCGCGCGGCGCCGCCACGCCGGCGTTGTTCCTCGGCGCCCGCGGCGCCCGGCTGTCCCGGCAGAACGCGTGGCTGATCATCCGGGCCGCCGCGGATCGGGCGAACCTCGGGCTCGACATCTCGCCGCACACCTTCCGGCACTCGTTCGCCACGCATCTGCTGACCGGCGGTGCGGATGTGCGCGTCGTGCAGGAGCTCCTTGGACACGCCTCCGTGTCCACGACGCAGCTCTACACGCTGGTCACGGCTGACGCCCTCCGAGACATGTACACGACCGCGCATCCGCGAGCTCGATGACCATCGGCGACACGCCGAGGCATCGTTTCCTGAGAAACTGCTGGAATCGGCGGCGCGCGGGCGTGGAACCGGGCCACACAGGGGCCGCGACGTAGACTCGGCCCCATGAAATCGCAGGTCGAACCCGAGGTGGAATCCTTCGTGGAGCCATTCATCGAGCTGCAGGGACTGGAGAGTCCGGTGCTCGGACCCACCGGTCGTGTGCGCCGTGAATTCCCCACTCCGCTGCCGCTCAAGAGTCACGGACCTGCGCGGATCATCACCCTCTGCAACCAGAAGGGTGGTGTCGGCAAGACGACGACCAGCATCAACCTGGGTGCCGCCCTCGCCGAGCTCGGACGCAAGGTGCTGGCCATCGACTTCGACCCGCAGGGTGCGCTCTCGGCTGGGCTGGGCGTGCAGACGCACGATGTGCCCACCATCTACGACCTGCTGATCGGTCGTGAGAAGGACATCCGCAACGCGATCGTGCACACCAACACGCCGAACCTCGACGTGGTCCCCGCGAACATCGACCTGTCGGCCGCGGAGGTGCACCTCGTCAACGAGGTGGCGCGCGAGCAGATCCTCGCCCGCGTGCTGCGGAGTGTGTCGGCGGACTACGACGTGATCCTGGTCGACTGCCAGCCGTCGCTCGGCATCCTCACCGTGAACGCGCTCACCGCGGCCCACGGCGTGCTGATCCCGCTCGAGTGCGAGTACTTCGCCCTGCGCGGCGTCGCCCTCCTCATCGAGACCATCGACAAGGTGCGCGACCGCCTGAATCCCGTGATCGAGCTCGACGGCATCGTGGCGACCATGTTCGACTCCCGCACCCTGCACTCCCGCGAGGTTCTCGAGCGCGTCGTCGAGGCGTTCGGCGACCGGGTGCTCGAGACGGTCATCGGGCGCACGGTGAAGTTCCCGGATGCGAGCGTCGCGGCAGCGCCCATCACGACCTTCGCTCCCGAGCACCCGGCGGCCCTCGCGTACCGGCAGCTCGCCCGAGAACTGATCTTCCGTGGCGCGGCCGCTTAGGCCCACCATCGAAGAAGAGCAGGACGCGGCGCCGGGCTTCCGGCTCGAGCTGGCCAACTTCAGCGGGCCGTTCGACCTGCTGCTGACGCTCATCGGACGCCGCGAGCTCGACATCACCGAGATCTCGCTGAGCGCGGTGACGGATGAGTTCCTGTCCTACCTGCGCGGGATGGAGACCGAGCAGGAGCTCGACCAGGCCAGCGAGTTCCTCGTGGTCGCGGCGACCCTGCTCGACCTCAAGGTGGCGGGGCTGCTGCCGCAGGGCGAGCTGGTCGACGCGGAAGACGTGGCACTGCTGGAGGCGCGCGACCTGCTGTTCGCCCGGCTGCTGCAGTACCGGGCGTTCAAGGAGGCGGCCGGCTGGTTCGCCGAGCGGATCGACGTGGAGAGCTTGCGCACCCCGCGCACCGTGCGGCTGGAGGAGAAGTACCGGGCGACGGTCCCGGAGCTCGTCTGGACCATCACGGCGGAGGACTTCGCCGCCATCGCGCTGCTGGCATTCACGCCGAAGGAGATCCCCACCGTCGGCCTCGACCACCTGCACGCACCGCTCGTCAGCATCAGGGAGCAGGCAGCCCATGTGGTGGCGATGCTGCGGCGCGGCGACCCGCTGACCTTCCGGCAGCTGGTCATGGGCGCCGCGCAGCGGGGCGTGGTGGTGGCGAGGTTCCTCGCCATCCTGGAGCTGTACCGCGCCGCAGCGGTCTCCTTCGAGCAGCTGGAGCCGCTCGGCGAGTTGACGATCCGCTGGAGCGCGGAACACTGGAGTGATGAGCACCTTGCCAACCTCGGAGCAGACTATGACGGCTGACGATGCCGGACCACCCGTCGACGCCCGGGACCTCGAGCGTGCCCTCGAGGCGGTGCTCATGGTGGTCGACGAGCCGCAGAGCGTCGTGACCCTCGCCGCCGCGCTGCACGCGCCGGTTCCCTCGGTGCGTGCAGCGATCGGGCGGCTGGTCGCCGACTTCGACGGCGTCGACGGTGGTGTTCGCCGCGGCTTCGAGCTTCGGGAGGTCGGCGGGGGCTGGCGGATCTACGTCCGCGAGGAGCACGATCCATTGGTCCGGGACTTCGTGCTGGAGCAGAACCCGACCCGGCTCTCGCCCGCGGCGCTCGAGACGCTCGCGGTCATCGCATACAAGCAGCCGATCACCCGGGGCGCGGTCGCCTCCATCCGCGCCGTCAACGTCGACTCCGTGGTGCGCACCCTTCTCGGCCGCGGGCTCATCGCCGAGGCGTTCACCGACCCGGAGACCGGGGCAATCCACTACGAGACCACGCCGTTGCTGCTCACCCAGCTCGGCATCAACTCCCTCGACGAGCTGCCGCCGATCTCGCCCATGCTGCCGGACGGCGTCGACGGCTTCGGCTCCGGGCCCGGCGAGTGATGACGCCTCCTGAGGAGCCGTTGCCCGCCGCCGAGGGCGAGCGGCTGCAGAAGGTGATGGCCGCCGCCGGTGTGGCATCGCGCCGGGTGTCGGAGCAGATGATCGTCGAGGGACGCGTGCGGGTGAACGGGAAGGTCGTCACCGAGCTCGGCCGCCGGGTTCGCCCTGACCGCGATCTGGTCGCCGTCGACGGGGTCGCTGTGCAGCTCGACCCCAGTCGGCGTTACGTCATGCTCAACAAGCCCGTCGGCGTGGTCAGCACGATGAAGGACGAGCGGGGACGACCGGACCTGCGGCGGTTCACCGAACGCTTCGAGGAGCGGCTGTTCAACGTCGGCCGACTGGACGCCGAGACGTCGGGGCTGCTGCTGCTCACCAACGATGGGGAGCTCGCGCACGTGCTCGCGCATCCGTCGTTCGGTGTGGAGAAGACCTACATCGCCAAGGTGACCGGAGAGGTGACGCCCGCGACCCTCCGCACGCTGCTGAAGGGTGTGGACCTCGACGACGGCCCGATCGCGGCGGACCGGGCCCGGCTGCTCGGCGCGCCGACGCGTGGCCGGTCGATGGTCGAGGTGACGTTGCACTCCGGACGGAACCGGATCGTCCGTCGCATGCTCGACGCAGTCGGGCACCCGGTGGAGGAGCTGGTGCGCCGGCAGTTCGGCCCTCTGCACCTCGGCACCCTCGCGTCCGGCTCCCTGCGGGACCTCACTAAGGTGGAACTCGGTTCGCTGCTGACGCTCGCCCGCCGCGAGGGGGAGCCGCAGCCTGGCGGGCAGGGTGTCGGCCGCAAGCCCGCAGGGGATCCGAAGGGCCGCAGGCCCGCGAGGGATATTGAGGACTGAATTCGTGAACGACGGCCGGCTCGGCACCCAGGTGCGCATCGTGGGCAGCGGGCTGCTGGGAACCAGCATCGGCCTCGGGCTTCGGGAGCACGACGTCGACGTCGTGATCGACGACGCATCACCGTCGTCCGCTCGGCTCGCTCTCGACTACGGTGCTGGCCGAGCGCCCGCGTCCGGCGATGCGCCCGGGCTCGTGGTGGTGTGCGTGCCGCCCGATGTGACCGCGGCCGTGGTGGCGGCGGAACTTGCCGCGCACCCGGATGCGGTCGTCTGCGACGTCGCGAGCGTAAAACGCGGTGTCCTCGACGAGCTCACCGCGCTCGGCGCCGATCTCCGCCGTTTCGTCGGCACCCACCCGATGGCGGGTCGGGAGCGCGGGGGAGCGATCTCCGGACGCGCCGACCTCTTCGTCGGACGCCCATGGGTGGTCGTCCGTGAATCCGCGGAGCCTGCGGCCGCCGGCCTCGTGGAGGATCTCATCCTCGATCTCGGTGCGGTGCCGGTGTTCCTCAGCGCCGACCAGCACGACCGCGCCGTGGCGCTCGTCTCGCACGCGCCGCAGCTCGTCGCGTCCCTGTTCGCCGCACGGCTCCGCGATGGCGAGGCGGCAGCGCTCGGGCTCGCCGGGCAGGGTTTGCGCGACGTGACTCGCATCGCCTCGAGCGATCCGGCGCTCTGGGTGCAGATCCTCACCGCCAACGCGGATGCGGTCGCCGGTGTGCTGCGCAGCATGCGCGACGATCTTGACGCCGTGCTCGCCGCGCTGGAAGATCCGGACGCGGGCGGCTCCCGGCGCGCGCTGGCCGACGCGCTCGGCAACGGCAACAGCGGCGTCGCCCGGATCCCCGGCAAGCACGGGCAGGACAACCGATTCAGCCAACTGGTGGTGCTCGTCGCCGACCGACCGGGTGAGCTTGCCCGGCTGCTCACCGATATCGGAGCCATCGGGGTCAACATGGAAGACCTGCGACTGGAGCATTCGCCGGGCGCGCAGATCGGCTTCGCCGAGATCAGCGTGCTGCCCGAGGCGGAGGAGCACTTGACCGAGCAGTTGGAGGCGCGGGGTTGGACGATCTCAGGGAGCACGACGTGACCGGAACCGTGGTGGCGGTCGACGGTCCCGCCGGAAGCGGCAAATCGAGCGTGAGCCGTGCCGCGGCGCGGCGTCTCGGCTTCGACTACCAGGACACCGGCGCCGCGTACCGCGCGTTCGCCTGGTTCTGCCTGCAGTCCGGCGTGGACGTGAAGAACCAGGCGGAGATCGCCGAGGCGGTTCCCGGGTTCAGTTACACGATCGGCACCGACCCGGACGGCTATTTCGTGCAGGTCGGCGGCACGGACGTCACCGATGACATCCGCACCCCGCCGGTGACATCGATCGTCAGCTCGATCGCGCGGGTGCCTGAGGTGCGCGAGCACCTGATCCGCCTGTTCCGCGGCATCATCGCCGAGAGCGGCCGACCCGGGATCATCACGGAGGGACGCGACATCACGACGGTGGTCGCACCGGATGCGGACGTGCGCATCCTGCTCACCGCACAGCCGGAAGTTCGCGCGGCGCGGCGCGCCGCCGAGGTGGACGGAGCAAACCACGTCGACATCGCGGCGCAGCTGAGCGCCCGCGACGCGAAAGATTCGAAGGTGGTGGACTTCCTCAACGCCGCTGAAGGCGTGACGACCCTCGACTCCACCGACCTCGACTTCGACCAGACGGTCGACGCGATGGTCGAGCTCGTCCGCGCCACCATAAAGATCGCTGGTTGAGCAGCCGCAAACCGCTCGGTGGTTGAGTAGCCGCGAAGCGGCGTATCGACCCCCCGATGACCGCAACCGCCGCTTCGGCTGGTTCCGATGCGCTCCCTCCGGGGCGCTCCTCGGCCACCGAGAGGCGACACCGCCCCCGCGTAGGCTAGAGCCGCTATGACTGACACCTTCCCGGACTACGACCCGGCACTCGCGGACCGCCTCGACGCCGTCGACCCAGACGAGGCAGCGCAGCGTGCCGCGGCCCTCCGTGCCGGGCTCGACGAATACGAGCTGGAAGACGAGGACCTCGCGCTCCTCGAGGGTGCCGCGGGCGCAGAGGACGGGATCACCTACCTTCCGGCTCTGCCGGTACTGGCGATCGTCGGCCGGCCGAACGTCGGCAAGTCGGCGCTTGTGAACCGCATCCTGGGTCGCCGTGAGGCCGTCGTCGAGGACGTTCCAGGCGTCACCCGCGACCGCGTCTCCTACAAGGCCGAGTGGCTCGGCCGCCGGTTCACCCTCGTCGACACGGGCGGCTGGGAGCCGGACGCCACCGGCATCAACGCCGCGGTCGCCGCCCAGGCCGAGGTCGCCGTCGACCTCGCCGACGCGGTGCTGTTCGTCGTCGACGTGAACGTCGGGGCAACCTCCACCGACGAGCACGTCGTGCGGATGCTGCGCTCGGCGAAGAAGCCGGTTCTGCTGGTCGCCAACAAGGCCGACGACCCGCGTAGCGACTTCGTCGCGTCGGAGCTGTGGAGCCTGGGCCTCGGCGAGCCGCACCCCGTCTCCGCTCTGCACGGCCGCGGCGTCGCGGATCTGCTGGACGAGGTCATGAAGGTGCTGCCCGAGGTGTCCGCCGTCGCGAAGGAGGAGGTCGGTGGGCCTCGCCGTGTCGCCATACTCGGACGTCCGAACGTCGGCAAGTCGAGCCTCCTGAACAAGGCGGCGGGGGAGGAGCGGGTGGTCGTGAACGACCTGGCCGGGACCACCCGCGATCCGGTGGACGAGCAGGTGGAGATCGCCGGCAAGGTGTGGCGCTTCGTCGACACGGCCGGCATCCGGCGCCGGGTGCACCTGCAGCAGGGCGCCGACTTCTATGCGTCGCTGCGCACCAGCGCGGCGCTCGAGAAGGCGGAGGTCGCCGTGGTGATGCTCGACGTCACCGAGCCGATCAGCGAGCAGGATGTCCGCATCATCGAGCTGGTGCTCGAGTCGGGCCGCGCGCTGGTGCTGGCCTTCAACAAGTGGGACATGCTCGACGACGACCGCCGCCGCTACCTGGAGCGGGAGATCGAGCAGGATCTCGCGCACGTGGCGTGGGCGCCGCGCATCAACATGTCCGCGAAGACGGGGCGTCACCTCGAGAAGCTGGTCCCGGCGCTGGAGAAGGCGCTCGAGTCGTGGGACACCCGCATCCCCACCGGCAAGTTCAACGCGCTGCTCGCGGAGCTCGTCGCCGAGCATCCGCACCCGGTGCGCGGCGGGCGGCAGCCCCGCATCCTCTTCGGCACTCAAGCCGCGACCCGCCCACCGACGTTCGTGCTGTTCACCACCGGCTTCCTCGACCCGGGGTACCGCCGCTTCATCACCCGCCGGCTGCGCGAGATCTACGGCTTCGATGGCTCGCCGATCGTGGTCAACATGCGGGTGCGGGAGCGTCGGCAGCGCAAGTGAGCGACGACACGCCCCCGCCCGGCTTCTTCCCGCCGCCGCATCTGCGCGATGCGGGGGACGCGTGGGTCGAGGGCCCGGACGGTGCCCGCTACTGGGGGCGCTTCGGAGCCGCCGGGCTGCTGCTCTGGCACCGCGACGCCGGCGTGCTGCTGCAGCACCGGGCGGTGTGGAGTCATTTCGGCAACACCTGGGGGCTCCCCGGCGGTGCCAGGCACGAGGACGAGAGCGCGCAGAAGGCAGCGGTTCGGGAGGCGGCGGAGGAGGCCGGCGTGCCTTCGGATGCGGTGCGGGTGATCGACGTGTTCGAGCTCGATCTCGGCTACTGGTCGTACACGACCGTCGTGGCCGAGGCGACCCGGTTCTTCGACCCGCTGATCGGTGACCCGGAGAGCCGGGAGCTTCGCTGGGTGCCGCTCGACGAGGTCGACGCGCTCCCGCTGCATCCGCGGTTCCAGGAGAGCTGGCCGCAGCTGCGCCCCCTGCTCAGGTAACCACTTCGGTCCCTGAGCCGGTCGAAGGGCGCGACCTCGGTCCCTGAGCCCGTCGAAGGGCCCGCAACGTCGAGCGTGCCCTACGTTCCCGGAATATAGAAGAACTCCGCCTGCCACGGTGATCGGGTCTTGATCGCCACCTGACGCACGGAGTCGCTGGGCGAGACCGTGTTGCCCTCGATGGTCTGCATCGAGCCATCGGAGTAGACCTTGGTCACGATGCCGGTGTGGGTGACGTTCCCGCTGCCGAAATCGATGAAGATGAGCGCCCCGACACGGGGCGTGTTGGTGACACCCCGGCGCTTCACCTCGGCCACGAGCTTCTCGAAGGTGTTCACCTGCGGGATCGCTTCACCGTTCTTCGTAGCCGCGCTGTTGTACGACTGGAAGACGCCGCACCAGGCGGTCTTCAGACCGTTCCACGCGGTGTACTTGTTCGTCTGCCAGGCGGGCTCGCGGTAGCCGACCTGGGACATCGCCGCGGCGACGATCTCGGCGCCGACGCCGGTCCCGTAGGCGATGTGCGTCTTTCGCGCCGTGACCGACTGGGCGTTGTAGTACACCGCGCCGCGGGCGAAGGGTTGGATGCACTTGTCGGTCGTCATGTAGCAGTCGGCGTCGCTGATCGGCCGCCCGAGCTTGCCCGTGGTGCCACCGGTGCTGAGGTACCCCTTCAGCACGGCGCCGGTCACCACGTACACCCGGCCGCCACCCTCGACGAGCGCTCCGTTCGCATACGACCGCCAGCGGATCGGCACGCCGTAGCTGGTGCCGGTCTTGGTGCTCGCGATCGGCTCCTTGAGCCACGGCTTCAGCTGCTCGTAGCGCTGCTCGAGCGTCTGGGTGCCGCTGATTCGCGTGAGTGCGATCGTCTTGGAGACCACGCCGGCGTCGCCGTTGTACGCCTTGGCGTAGGTGCGGAGCTGGAAGCCGCCAGGCTCCCGGATGTAAAGCCGGTAGTGGCCGGTCGCGGTCGTCTTCGTTGTGGCGATGCTCTTCCAGGTGGAGCCGGTGAGCCTCTGCACGTAGACCGTCTTCGATCCGAGCGGCTTCCCGCTGGACGACTTGAGGTAGCCGTAGGTGACCACCGACTGGCCCGGGTAGAACTCGGTGGTGTTCACCCCGACGGAGAGCTGCAGGCGCGTGGCCGCGGCAGCCGGCTGGGCGACCCCGAGGCTCGCAAGCAGCGCCGTCATCAGAATGAGCACCAGAACGTGGGCCCGGTGCGATGGTCGATTGAGAACGTGGCCGTACTCGTTCGCAGACATACCCGGCATCGCTTCAGCCCCCCGCTGATCATCGCGCCATTCCCGCGCGCTTGGCACGAGTCTAGGGTGCCCCGGGAGCACTGCCCGTCGCGCACCGCTAAGCTATTCGAGGTCCACGTTCCGGCGCGGACAAGTCACGGGCTGTGGCGCAGCTTGGTAGCGCACTTGACTGGGGGTCAAGGGGTCGCAGGTTCAAATCCTGTCAGCCCGACGAATGTCCTGTCTCAGGACATAGGAAACGCCCGAACCCTCAGTGGTTTGGGAGTTTCTTCGTTTTCTGGGGTTGGTAATCGCGGTTCGGGTCGAGTTCCA
>NZ_JBHLTG010000010.1:0-178484 GCF_042434515.1 Lysobacter korlensis | reverse complement strand
AGCCGCGTCCGCCGCGTCCGCCGCGTCCGATGCGTCCGCCGCGTCCGATGCGTCCGTCCGGGGCGGCGCGGCCGTGGTCGCGCTCGGCCTGGCCGCCGGCGCACCCCGGTCCGCGGATGCACCGGCGTCTTCGGGCGCCGCCGCGGGCGCCTCGGGACCGTCGATGACCGGCGGAGCCTGTTCGTTCTCCTGCGCCGTGCCTGGGCTGGCTGGCGGCCGGGAGGCGCGTCTCGGGACTTTGTCAGACACTGTCATCCTCGTCGAACGTCGTCGCGGGCGACCCGTCGTCGTCCTGATCGATCCGCCCACCGCGGCGGCCGGTCGGCACGGCCAGCAGCAGGGCGAGGCCGAGCGCGGCGGAACCGGCGGTGAGCGTGCCGACCCGCAAGGCGCCCCGGGGCTCGGCCGGTGGGGCCGCCTGCACCGTCTGGTCTGCGTCCGTGTACCTCCAGAGCAGCCCGTGAGCGGTGTCGCCGACCGGAACCAGCACGGGGCTGGCGTCGAGCGTCGCCGCGAGACGCATCGCCGATTCCCCGGCCTCGGCGCCCACGGCAGGCTCCAGCAGCACGAAGTCCAGGCCCAGCTCCTCGAGCGCCTTCCCGGCGGCGAAGCCGGTCTGGGTGCCGAGGTTCGCCGTCAGCTCGGCCAGACGTGCGCCTTCCGCGGTCAGCGCCCGGGAGGTCGAGGCGATCGTGGAACGGTCGTCGAGCGTCGTGCCCGCCCCGCGGTGGACCGTGGCCGCGATACCATCGTCGACCGTGCGGAGCACCAGCGTGCCGACGTGCGGGTCCGTGGCCGCCTCGGCGTCCACGAACGCGGGGAGCATGCGCCCCGTCGACGGGCCCACGGCGCCGGCCCCGGCGATCCCCTGCACCATCAGCGGTGCGGCGAGGGCAGCGGCGGTGACCGCGGTCGCCAGTGCGGGCGCGAACGCCACGCGACGCACCGGGTCGAGCGCCAGCGCCGCGGCGAGCAGCAGCCCCAGCCAGTAGAGGCTCAACCCGGTGCCCGGCCAGATCGCCACCGGGTCGCTGCCGGAGACCGCCACCGCGATCCTGGTCGCCGCGACGGCGGTGACGAGCCCCGCGATGGCGACGAGCAGCGGCGCGATCGCCTGAGACCTGCTGAACGGCGCCAGAACCGCCAGCACCACGAGCGGGGCGACCAGCGCCAGGGCGAGCACGAGGCCGAGCCCCGCCGGCAAGCCGCCGTCGGTGAGTGCCGTCCATCCGCCGAGCCCTTCGGACGGCATGCCCATCGCGAGCTGCCACGGCGGCGCGGCGGCATACGGAGCGGGGAGCCCCGGGTCGGCGAGGAGTCCGAGGGGGTTGCCTTCGGCGAGCTGCTGCACCAGCAGCGGCAGGAACAGCACGAGCGCAGGCACCGGGATCACGAGCATCCGCGACAGCTGTCGATGCCGCGCAACGGTCAGCGCGAGCCAGGCGAGCAGAAGCACCGGGGCGAGCACGGGCGCCGCCGCCGTGGTGCCCGCGAACAGCAGCGCTGCGGTGCCTGCGGCGGACCAGGAGCGCGCCGCCCCGAGTGCCGCCGCCACCAGCCAGGGCAGCAGCAGGTGGGCGAGCACAGCACCGAGCCGGCCCTCGGCGAGCGCGCTGAGGAAGGTCGGGGCGAGCGCCCAGGCGACCGCGGACAGCACGGCCGGCCAGGGCCGCACGGTGATGCGGGAGGCCGCGTACCAGGCGGCGAGACCGGCGAGCGGCAGGGACGTGAGATAGAGGAGCACCACGCTCGTCGACGGCGACCAGAACGTGAGGGAGCCGAGCACCGCCAGCAGGAAGGCGAACGGGTCCGCGGCTCCGCTGAATCCGAGGCCGACGTCACGCCAGCCGTATGCGGCGTTCGTCCACAGCTCCCCAACCGTCCCGCTGAGCGGGGCGAGTGCGCCGCCGGCGATCGCCGGGGCACCGAGCAGCCGGCCGAAGACGACGAGCCCGGTGATCGCCAGCGCGGCGACCACCCAGATCCCGCCGGCGGAGAGGAGGGAGGGGCGGGCGATCCCCACCGCCGACGCCCCGACACCCTCCGCGGTGGCATCGGCGCCGGCACGCCGGTCGCGCAGGGCCGCTCCCGTGAGGCGCAGCGGGGCGATCGCACCCCAGCCGACCCGGCGCTTCCGGCGGAGGTTGCGACGGGCGACCGCCACCGGGCCGAATGCGAACGCCGTGCGCAGCGCCGAGCGGAACTCGCCGCCGATGTGCTCGGGACGTTTCAGCACGAGATGCCAGACCGAGCGCAGCAGTGCGAGCGGCAGCAGGCTCAGCCAGTGGAGCGGAACCGCCCAGAATGGCGCGTAGACCATACGCCGGTGCAGCTGCGCGGTGCGCGCGAGCCTGCTGCGCACGCGGTCGGGAGCGCCGGGGCGCAGGAACTCCTCGGGTCCGCCGCCGCTCCGGATGCGCGCGGCCGGCACTCCGACCACGCGCGAGCCGGCAAGCCGCACGCGGACGCAGAAGTCGAGCGCCGCGTCGAAGGCGGCGAGGGCGGGGTCGAATCCGCGCAGCTCGGTCCAGGTGCTGCGCCGCACCAGCATCCCGCCGGCGGAGACGGCGAGCACATCGATCAGGGTGTCGTGCTGAGCCTGGTCGAGCTCGTTCTCGACGACCACCACGCTCGCGCCGAGCGACGTCATCGACTCGCCGTACCGGGCGATCGTGTCCGGAGCGTCGGCGCGCATCAGCTTCGGGCCGGCGACGGCGACGCTGGGCGCGACCTCGACCGCGGCGAGCAGCGCTCCGAGGGCACCGGGCTCCGGCTCGCTGTCTGCCGTGAGGATCCAGAGCCAATCCTCGGGCTGCTGCGCACCCTCGGCGGCGTTGAGCCCCGCCGTGACGGCGGCGCCGAGCGCCGACTTGCCGAGCAAGACGACCTGCCCTGCTCCCTCAGCGGCAAGCCGCGCGGGGGAATCGTCGGAGGATCCCGCGTCGACGGCGACCAGCGCGTCCGGCCCGCGGGTCTGGCTCCGCAGCGCCGCGAGCGTTCGCGAAAGCGCCTCGCCGCCGTTCCGGGCGACGAGAATCGCTGTGACTCTCGGCTGCATCACCGAAACACTAAAGGCGCGGGGGCCGGTTCCCCCCGAACCCCCGCGCCTGTCGTCAAGCTCGCCTTCGAATCAGGCGCGTTTACGGAGCTTTCGCCGCTCCCGCTCCGAGAGTCCGCCCCAGATGCCGAACCGCTCGTCATTCTGCAGTGCGTACTCCAGGCACTCCGCCCGGACCTCGCACGATCCGCAGATCTTCTTGGCGTCTCGCGTCGAGCCGCCCTTCTCGGGGAAGAACGCTTCCGGATCGGTCTGCGCGCACAGCGACTCGGACTGCCACGCGAGCGGGTCCTCCTCATCATCCGTACGTCGTCGTACCCCCGGTACCCCCAGCTGCACCGGATCGATGAACCAGTTCTCCGGAACCCCCCGGCGTTCTGTGATGGTCATCACACCGTCTCCCTTTTTTTCGGGCCCCCACAGCCCCGTTGGGATCAATTACAGCGGTGTAATTACACGTGCGTCAAGTCCGGGAATCTTAGAACCCTCGACCGGTAGATCAGGGTTGCGACGCATCGTCGGCGTGTCGCGACTCCGCGGCGAGCCGGGCCGCCCATGCGCTTTCGACCATGTCGCGCAGGCTGTGGCGCATCCGCCAGTCCAGGTCACGTGCGGCGAGGTCGCCGGATGCCACGACCCGCGCGGGGTCGCCCGGACGGCGCGGCGCGATCTCCGGCTCGAAGGCGGTCCCGGTGACCTCACCGATGGTGGTCATGATCTCCCGCACCGAGACCCCCTCACCGCTGCCCAGGTTGTATGCGGGCTCGATCGGCTCGCCTGCATCCAGCCGCCGCGCCGCCGCGACGTGCGAGACGGCGAGGTCCGCCACATGGACGTAGTCACGCACGTTCGTGCCGTCGGGGGTCGGGTAGTCGTCGCCGTTGATCTTCGGGATCCGGCCGCCGACGAGTGCGTCGAACACCAGCGGGAACAGGTTGTGCGGGCTCTTGTCGTAGACGGCCGGGTCGCCGGAGCCCACCACGTTGAAGTACCGCAACGACGTGTGGCGGAGCCCGACCGCGATCTCCTGATCGCGCAGGAGCCACTCGCCGATCAGCTTCGACTCGCCATACGGGGACTGCGGGCGCTTGGGCGTGTCTTCGGTGACGATGTCGGTCTCCGGGGTGCCGTAGACCGCAGCGCTCGAGGAGAAGACGACCCGGTCGACCCCGCGGTCCTGCATGGCCGCAAGGAGCACCGCCATTCCGGTGACGTTCTGCTCATAGGTGTGCAGCGGCCGCTGCACCGAGACGCCCGCATACTTGAATCCGGCGACGTGGATCACCCCGCGGACCGCGTGGTCGTCCAGCACCCGCTCGACGAGCCCGCCGTCGAGCACCGATCCGTGCACCAGCGGGACGTCGCGAGGCACGAAGCCGGTGTCGCCGCTGGAGAGGTCGTCGAGCACGACCGTGCCGAGCCCGGAGTCCTGCAGGGCGCGCACGACGTGCGCCCCGATGTAGCCGGCGCCGCCGGTCACGAGCCAAGTCATGCCGTCAACGCTAGTGCCAGCGAACGGCCGAATCCGCTGGCCCCGCGGAACGTGTGGGCACCCGGCAGTAGCCGTCGCGCGCGACGCCGACCATGGACGCGGAGACCGCCCAGAGCACCAGGGCGCCCACGGCGAACAGCACCAGTTCCATGGCAGAAAAGCTATGACTTGGCAGATTACGCCACGAGTGGCAGGATGGCCAGGATCCAGCACATTCCTGCCAGGAGGTGACCGTGCTCCAGAAAGTGGTCCTGCTCGCCCTGCCGGGGGTCGCCCCGTTCGAGTTCGGCGTCGTCTGCGAGGTCTTCGGCATCGACCGCAGCGACAGCGGCGGGCCGCGCTTCGACTTCACCATCGCGACGGCGGACCCCGGGCCGGTCCGAACCAGCATGGGCTACGACATGGTCATCTCGACAGGCCTCGAGGTGGCCGCCGACGCGGATCTCGTCGCCGTCCCGGCGCACACGGTCGAGGAGGTCGACGAGCGCTTCCTCGAGGTGGTGCGCGACGCGGAGCGGCGGGGGGCGTGGGTGCTCAGCGTCTGCAGCGGGGCGTTCGTGCTCGCCCAGGCCGGCATCCTCGACGGCCGACGGGCGACCACCCACTGGATGCACACCGACCGCCTTGCCCGGAACCACCCCGCCACCGAGGTGGACCCGGATGTGCTGTTCGTCGAGGACCGGCGCGTCGTCACGAGCGCCGGCACCGCGGCCGGGATCGATGCGGCGCTTCACCTGGTGCGCAAGGAGCACGGCGCCGCTGCCGCGAACGTCATCGCACGGCGCATGGTCGTGCCGCCGCAGCGGGACGGCGGGCAGAGCCAGTACATCGAGGCGCCCATCGCTGCAGCACCCGACGACTCCTTCGCGCGCGTGACGGAGTGGATGCTCCACCACCTCGATCAGGACCTGACCGTCGACCAGCTGGCCCGGAAGGCGCTCATGTCGTCGCGCACGTTCGCCCGCCGGTTCCGGGCGGACATGGGCACGACCCCGGCCGCCTGGCTCAACCGGCAGCGGCTGATCCGGGCGCAGCAGCTGCTCGAGCAGACCGACAGCGGCCTCGAGACCATCGCCCAGCAGACCGGCTTCGGCACCGCGGCCGTGATGCGCCACCACTTCCTCAAGGTGTTGCAGACCACGCCGACCGCGTACCGGCGCACGTTCGGCGCTCGCCAGGCCGGCTGAGTCCACGCCCTTCTTGGGTGATCGGGTTATGACGTCGTACCTGGTTCTGATCCGCGGCGTCAACGTCGGCGGCAAGAACACGGTGCCGATGGGCGAGCTGCGGAGGATGCTCGGCGATCTCGGCTTCGACGGCGTTTCGACGTACATCGCCAGCGGCAATGCCCTCCTTCGATCGGCGAAGCCGGGGGGCACGGTCGCATCCGAGATCGAGCGGGCACTTCCCGAGCGCTTCTCGCTGGACGGCGATGCGGCCAAGGTGCTGGTGCTGTCGAGCGACCAGCTCCGGCGCGTTGTCGCGGAGAAGCCGGCCGGGTTCGGGGAACAGCCGGAGAAGTATCACAGCGACGCGATATTCCTGATGGACATCACCCCGGCCGATGCGATGGCGGTCTTCAGCCCCCGGGAGGGCGTCGACCGGGTCTGGCCGGGCACCCAGGTGATCTACTTCCAGCGCCTGAGCGCCGATCGCACGAGAAGCCGGCTGAACCGCATCATGCTGTCGCCGCTCTACCAGTCGATGACGATTCGCAGCTGGAGCACCACCACGAGGCTGATGGCGCTGCTCGACGACGCGACCTGAGACGGAGCACGAAGAGCCGGTGCTCAGCTAGGCGTTCGTCGTCGCGACGAAGACCGTGCCAGACCCGGCGATCGTGAGCTCGCCCTCATCCGGCGAGATGTAGCAGGCCTCGGACCGCACCAGAGCGCGATCCGCGTGGCCGCCGCTCACATGAACGGCGCCGCCCGTGCAGAGCGCGATGGCCGGCCCGGGAAGCGGCACCCGAGCTTCGCCGCCACCGTCGACCATCACCTCGGCGAGCGCGAAATCGGGCACATCGGGCCGGAAGATCCGCACCCCGCTCGACGTCACTTCTGGTTCGAGGTACGGGATGGGACGCGGCGTGAAGTCGAGCACCTTCAGCAGCTCCGGCACGTCCACGTGCTTCGCGGTGAGCCCACCGCGCAGCACGTTGTCGGAGGCGGCCATCAGCTCGATCCCGAGGCCCTCGAGGTAGGCGTGGATGTTGCCGGCGGGGAGGTACAGCGCCTCTCCCCGGGAGAGCCGCACCGTGTTGAGCAGCAGCGAGATCACGATCCCCGGGTCACCGGGAAACCCCGCGGCCAGGCGCCGGACCGTCTCGAACTCCAGACCCTCGACCCCCGCCGCGCGGCGCGGCAGCTCGGCGACCAGCTCCTCGACACCCTCACCGCGTGTGATCAGCCACTTGAACACCGCCGGAAGCGAGCCGTCGCCGGTGAGCCGGCCGCGGAGATCCTCGAGTCCGGCGGACGCGGGCAGCCGGGCCAGCGACGCGAGGATCTCCGCAACCGGCCGGAAGCCGCACAGCGCGTCGAACGTATCGCTCACCGCGACAAGAAGCTCCGGCTTGTGGAACGGGTCCTTGTAGCTGCGGTTCGGCGCGTCGATCGGCACACCCGACGCCTCCTCCCGGGCGAAGCCCTCTTCAGCCTGCGCGGGAGTCGGATGCGCCTGCAGCGACAGCGGCGATGCGGCCGCGAGCACCTTGAGCAGGAACGGCAGCCGGTCGTCGAGCACAGTGCGAAGGTCGCCCGATCCGTCGGCAAGCCGGGCCGGGGAACCCGGGTGCGCTCCGAGCCAGAGCTCAGCCTCCGGCCCCCCCGACGGCGGTGTGCCGAGGAACTCGGGAATCGCTGTGCGAGATCCCCAGGCGTAGTCCCGCGGGGCATTGGTGATGCCTACAAACATGGGTCGTCGTTCCTCCCGGCCGGTTGGACCAAAGTACCAACCGGCTAGGAGACGGCCCGGGACGGATCGTACGCTCTTGGAGGTTTCGATACCCAGACGGTCCGTCGGACCGCCATCTCCCACAAGCACCGGTCCGACGAGGCAATGGAGCATCACGTGTCCTTCTCCCCCATCCCCAGCGACTTCTACGGGTTCGAGAACCTGCTCTCGGAGCGGGAGAAGAGCGTGCTGACCGAGCTGCGCGCCTACCTCGAGGCGGAGGTTCGGCCGATTGTGAACGAGCACTGGCTGAACGCCGAGTTCCCACGCCAGATCATCCAGCCGCTCGCCGACCTGAAGCTGTTCGGGATGCCGTGGGAGGAGACCCGCCCGTTCGAGAACTCCGCCGTCTTCCGCGGCTGGGTCGCGCTCGAGCTCGCCCGCATCGACGCCAGCGTGGCGACGTTCGTCGGTGTGCAGAACGGGCTCGCGATGGGGGCGATCGGCGTGGGCGGGGACGCGGCGCAGCGCGCCGAGTGGCTGCCGCGCATGGCGAGCGGCGAGGTGATCGGCGCCTTCGGCCTGACGGAACCGCTGAGCGGCTCGGACTCGGCGCAGGGGCTGCGCACGGTCGCGACCCGCGACGGTGACGGGTGGGTGCTGAACGGCGAGAAGCGGTGGATCGGGAACGCCACCTTCAGCGACATCACGGTCATCTGGGCGAAGAGCGCCGAGGACGGCCAGGTCAAAGGCTTTCTCGTGCCCACCGACACGCCCGGCTACCGGGCCGCGAAGATCGAGAACAAGCAGAGTCTCCGGATCGTGCAGAACGCCGACATCACGCTCGACAACGTCGTGGTGCCGGAATCGCTGCGGCTGCAGAACGTCAACTCCTTCCGCGAGACCGCTGCGGTGCTGCGCCTCACCCGCGCGGAGGTGGCGTGGGCGTCCGTCGGCAACTCCATCGGCGCGTATGAGGCCGCACTGAAGTACGCCGGCGACCGCATCCAGTTCGGCAAGCCGATCGCGTCCCACCAGCTCGTGCAGGACCTGCTGGTGAAGTGCATCGGCAACATCACGGCGTCCATCGGCATGGTGGTGCGGGTGAGCCAGATGCTCGACGAGGGGATCCAGCGCGACGAGCACGCGTCGCTCGCGAAGGCGTTCACGACGAGCCGGATGCGCGAGACCGTCGCGTGGGCCCGCGAGGTGTTCGGCGGCAACGGCATCGTGCTCGACCACGACGTGGCCCGATTCTTCGCCGATGCCGAGGCGATGTACTCCTACGAGGGCACACGTGAGATGAACACGCTGATCGTCGGCCGGGCGATCACCGGCAAGGCGGCGTTCGTCTGACCGGCGCGCCGCGGCGTCCGCGGCGGCGGACCCGGCCTGCCACCGGCGCACCGGTAGCCTTGTCGGCATGACCAGGGGCCGCGGTTACCGCACGGGCCTCGCCGCTCTGGTGCTCTTCACCGTCGCCGCGGGCGACTTCTGGCGGAACCTGCTCAGCTGGTACGGCTGGGCAGGGGTCACCGCGCTGCTCCTGACTGCGGTGCTCGTGGAGCTCGCGCGTGAGCGGCCGTCGCTGCGCCGGCTGCCTGCGCCGCTGCTGATCTTCTTGGGGCTTGCGACCATCTCCGTGGCATGGTCGGCCTACCCGGGGGCGACCCTCGCCGGCCTCGCGGCGACCTGGTTCACCGCAGCCGGCGGGGTGTTCCTCGCCCTCTGCCTCGCGGGCGACGAGCTCATCGGCGCCCTCAGCACGGCGCTGCGCTGGGTGCTCGGTCTCTCGCTCGTGTTCGAGGCGATCGTGGGCGTTTTCGTGCGCCGCCCGGTGCTGCCGGTGTTCCCGCCGTTCGACCCTGACGCCGGCGACATCCCCGACGCGTTCGCCTGGTCGCGCGCCGAGATGTTCACCGGCGGGGCCATCCAGGGCATCGTCGGCAACGCCAACCTGCTCGCCATGGTCGCCCTTGTGGCGCTGATCACGGTGGGGGTCCAGACTGCCGACGGCACGATCCGCCGGTCCCGCGGGTGGCTCTGGATGGCCATCGCCGTGCTCACCCTCGCGCTCACCCGGTCGGCTGCGGTGTTCGCGGCGGCCGCCGTGGTCGTCGGCGTGCTGGGACTCGCCGTGCTGGCGAGACGCCTTCCGCCCGCCGGCAGGTCCGCGGTCTTCTGGAGCGCCGCCGGCGCCCTCGCGGTCGTCGTGACCGCCGGGTTCGTCTTCGCCGAGCAGCTGCTCGACTTCCTCCGGCGGAACATCGACCTGACGCATCGCCTGGACATCTGGGCGACCGTGGCCGCCCTCGGCGCTGAGCGTCCGATCGCGGGCTGGGGGTGGGTGAGCCACTGGGCGCCGTGGGTGGAGCCCTTCGATGATCTGGTCGTCATCTCCGGCGTCACATATCTGCAGGCGCACAACGCGTGGGTGGACGTGGCCTTCCAGCTCGGCTGGATCGGGCTCCTCGTGTTCGGCGCGCTGCTCGCGACCGTGCTGGTGCGGTCCTGGTGGCTCGCCACCGACCCGCCGCAGATCACGGCGACCCGCACGGGACCGTACTCCGCGACGACGCTGCTGCCGCTGCTCGTCATCACGGCCCTGCTGGTGCAGAGCCTCGCGGAGAGCCGCATCCTCGTCGAGTTCGGCTGGACGCTGCTCGTGGTGCTCGCCATCCGCACGAAACGGGAGCAGCTTCCCGTCGCCCGTCCCCTTCCCGGGCAGTCGGCCGAGGTGGGCAGGTGACGCCCAGACGGTCGGCGGGGGAACGACTGGAGCTCTTCGCCGAGTTCGTGGCGACGCCGAGGTTCAACCGGGCGCTCACCGTCACGATCCTGACCTTCGCGTTCGCTGCCCACGCCGTGCGGGCACTCGTCGGATGGCCGGGTGCCATCGCCATCCTGGTGGCGCTCGACGTGCTCGCCGCGGTCTCCCTGTACGGACAGCGGGCGCGGATCGAGTGGCGGGGGCTGCTGCCGATCTCGCTGCTCGCGTTCTTCACCTGGATCGGGCTCAGCGTGCTGTGGAGCGAGTACACGTGGAGCACGATCGGCGGCGTCGCCTACGCCGCCGCCTTCGGGCTGCTCGGGATCTACCTGGCGCTCGGCCGTGATCTGATCCAGGTGGTCCGCGGCACCGGTGATGCGCTGCGCGCGCTGCTGCTCGTGTCGCTCGCTCTGGAGGTCGTCAGCGGGCTGCTGCTCGACACCCGCATCCCGTTCCTCGGCATCGCCGGCAACCTCGCGGCCGGCGGTCCCATCCAGGGCGTCGCCGGCACCCGCAACTACCTCGGGTTCCTCGCACTGCTCGCAGCTGTCACCTTCTTCGTCGAGTACCTGACCCGCTCCGTGTCGCGGAACCTCGCGGTGCTGTCGCTCACCGCGGCGCTGACCACGATCGCGCTGACCCGGTCGCCGGTCACCATCGCGTCGGCGGTCGTGCTGGCGCTCGCGATCCTCGCCCTCGCCGCGCTGCGGCGGTCACGCGGCGAGGTGCGCCGCTGGACGCAGGTCGGGCTCGGTGCCGCGGTGCTGCTGCTGGCCGGGATCGCCTGGGCGTCCCGGCGGCCGCTCGCCCAGATGCTGAACGCGGCGTCGGAGATCGAGTACCGGGTGGACCTCTGGTCGCGGATGAACGAGCGGCTGGGCGAGAACGCGATCCAGGGACTCGGCTGGGTCGGTCCCTGGCCCGTGCTGGTGGAGCCGTTCCGCACGCTCGGGCTGGAGGTGGGCCGGGTGCAGGCCACCGGGCTGTCCGCGATCTCCGACACGGTGCTGCAGGTCGGCGTGTTCGGCCTGCTGATCCTGGTGACCGCCGGCGGGCTGGCATTCTGGCGATCATGGGTCCTGGCATCCACGCAGCGGACGAAGGCGTACATCTGGCCGGCGCTGGTGCTGCTGCTGCTCGGCTCGACCAGCTTCGTCGAGAGCTACCTGCTTGCGGAGGGCGGCCTGCTCCTGCTCGTCACGATCGCCACGTCGGCGGCGCACCGGCTCTCCTGGCGGCACCGGCTGCCGCCGGCCGACGGGCCGGCCGGCGGCTGAGGCGCACCGGCCGGCCGCCGGCGCGGCGGCTCACTTGATCGGCGACCCGGTGCGGAAGTGCGACAGGAAGCTCGGGCCCACCACGATGTAGTTCGGCGGGGTGCCCGCCCGCAGCCGCCAATAGGCCGCCGGGGTGATCGGCTTCTTCGTGCCTCCCCATACGTAGTAGAGCTGCTTGGTCGAACCGTCGCGCAGGAACCGGCCCGCCGTGTCCTTGTTGGTGCTGAGCGCCTTGCAGGTCTCCGGCGCGAGCGCCGGGAAGCCGAACGGGTAGGCCGCAGCCACCTTCGGGTCGACCCGGTGGAAGCGCCCGTCGTTGCCGACCCACGGCACGCCGACGCAGGTGACGCCGATGGCGAGATTCTCCGTGGAGAGCGTGTACTGCGCGAACGTCGCCGCGTTCAGCTTCAGCGGGGATCGCACGGCCAGCTCATCGGCCGCCTTCGCGGTGATCGGCCGCAGCGTCCAGTTCCCGTCGACCAGCCAGATCCTGCCGTCAGCACTCCGCGCCGTGGTGCCCGGCGCCAGCGTGTAGGTGCCGTGCGGGACGGCAAGGATCGCCGCGATGGGGAACTCCACCGGTGCCGCGAGCCCGTAGGCGCGCGTCAGCATGGCGACGTCGGCCTCGTCCCAGATCCGGTATGCGGTGCCGGCGTCGACCAGGTACCAGCGGCCGTTCGGCAGGTGCGTGATGTACTTCCCGGTCCAGTCGCCGGCTGCGACGGGGATGTGCTGGATCAGTGCGTCGGGGACCACGGCCGCCCGCGCCGGATCCGCGAGGGGGAACGGCACCCGGCCATCCGGGGTCAGCACGAACAGCTCCCCGGTCGTGTCGCTCCGCACGAAATCGGTGAGCACGCCGCCCACCGGCACGGCGTCGACCGCCTTCGCCTCCATGACCTTCGGCGCCGCGAAGGAGTTCTCGAGCCGCAGCGAGGCGTACAGCGACGCCGGGATCGTCCAGCCCTTGCCGCCCGCGAGAACGGTGATCTCCGTGCCGGTGGCGTCGGTGACCGACTTCAACTCCGGGATGAACGGGGCTGCGAACGGGAGGTGGGCGATCGTCCGGTTGGAGAGGTAGAGCAGCTTCTCGATCGGGACTCCGGCCGCCACGTACGCGGAGGTGTCGTAGTACTCGTGACGGTGCCCGTCCGCGATGTAGTAGTTGTGCCCGAGGGTGTCCTTCACCCGTCGGGTCAACGCGGTCGCGGTGACCATCCGGTCGAGCTGGGCCGTCGTCAGCTTGGACGCGCCGCCACAGGTGAAGGCGTACGCGTGGGCCGTCGCGCAGCTGGAGACCGGGTACTTCTTGCCCTGATCGAGCAGGTAGTAGGTGCCCTCGGCGACGTCGGTGACCATCGGTCTCAGGGTTCCAGCCCCGCGGAACCTGTCCAGGTACGCCTGCGACACCGTCGTCACCTTGCCGAGCGCCGTCAGATCGTCGAGCCGGGGGGCATCCCCGACCCGGTACTTCAATTCACCCGCCACGAGGTAGACCGTGTCGGCAGCGGCCGTCTTGAAGAGGCTGTCTCCGCCGATCGGGGATCCGAACCAGTCCGAGTACATCCGCCAGAAGTTGCGATTGCCGTACGCGGAGCAGCTGTCGCCCACCCCGTAGAGGTTCCCCATCGCGGCGGCGTTCGGCTGGTACGGCGTGTAGTAGTAGAGCGCCGCGGTGGCGCGGTTCTTGATGACGACGTTCGTCCCGCCGCACGCGGCGTTCGGGTGGTACCGGACGTAGTTCGGCTGACCGACCTTGATCCAGGTGAACGAGCCGCGGCCGTACCACTTCAGCTGCCAGGCGGCCTTGTAGAGCTGGTTGAACAGGCCGGTGTGCAGACGCTGACAGTCCGCGGTGTCTGGGCAGCCCCATCCGGTCGCGAACGTGTAGTTGCGGGCGCTCGGCGCGGTGGACGTGACGAGGCTCTGCTCCTTCTCGAGCAGCACGATGAGCGCCCGCGGGCTGATGCCGCAGGCGTTCGCGATGTCGGTGATGATCTGCGCGGCGGTCCGGCCGGTCCTCGCGCTGAGTGCTTTGCAGGTGTCCGGCTCAGGCGCGGCGGCGACCGCGCGGGTGTTCTCCGTGTAGCTCTTGAGACACGTCGGTCCCGTCGTCGCCCGGCAGGCCGGCACCTTGGCGTTGAGGAAGCTCTGCACCTGCGCCGCCGTCATCGCACCGGAGTCGAAGAATGTGGCGTCGCTCATGATGAACCCGGGGTCGAACAGCGACGCGCTCGCCGCGTCGGCCGGCGGCGGCGGCGGAACGGTCACGCTGATCGGCACGATCACGCCGACCGCGAGGACCAGCGCCAGGGCGGCGCGAAGGGGTCGAAAGCGGCGTCCCTCGCTCGACGGCCGTGCGGAATCGGGCGCGCTGAACGCTCGTATCCGAATGCGTGCAGACTCGAACATGAGCGATTTCCCCCCGGCAATGCCAGCCCCGAGTGTAACCAGGGGCCTTCCTCCCGCGAGGGCCGCCGCGCGGTTTTCCGCGGTTCCGGCCCCGTTTTGCCCCATAATTGGGGGCAAGTCGATCCGTTCTCAGGGGGCCGAAGCGAACATGGCCGACGTTGAGCTGATCGTGCAGCCGGGCCTGCCGGAGTGGGGCGTCGACATTCCGGCGCTTCGCGAGGCGCTCGCTCGAGCCGGCGTGCGGATGTCGGGCCAGGCGTCGGACCGTGACCCCGCTCGCGCGGCGAAGGTGGTGGTCGGCGACCTGGAGGGGGTGGACGACCTCCTCGTCCGGCACGGCGGCTCCCGGCCGCTCGTGCTGCTTCAGGGCGACCACTTCCCGCACCTCCGCCCTCGGCTGAACCCGGCCGCCGGGTGGCAGGAGCGCGCGGCCGGCGTCGTCTTCTGCGTGTGGGGCGCGGCGGCGCGCGATGAGCTGGCCGCCCGGTTCCCGGATGCCCGCATCATCGTGACCGGGCTGCCCCGCGCCGACCCGGACCTGATCAAGCGCATGCCGCACGCGTCCCCGCCGCCGGTCGAGCGAAGCGGCGGCGTGCTGCTCCTCACCGCACCGGGGGCGCCGCTCGATCCGTCGCTGCGCGCGCTCGCCGAGCGGCTCGGGCCGCTGTTCGGAGACTCCGCCCGCGTCGGCGTACCGGCGGACTTGCTCGGCGCCGGCGGTGCGCCCCCAGCGGTCGCCGTCGCATCCTCCGCCGCCGGGTATGTTCCCGCGCTCCGTGCCGGCGTGCCGCTGATCGTGCTCGACCGACCGGGTGCCCCGAGGCGGCTCCCGGTGCTGAAGCACCACCTGGTGGCCCACGCGGACGATGTGGACCGCGCCGAGGAGCTGGTGGCGGCCACCCTGGCGACCGGCCGCTTCCAGGGCAACTCCGCCGGAGACCTGGTCGAGCGGTTCGTCGCCAGGGCCGACGGGGTGGACGATGCGGTCCGGGCGATCTCCGCCGCCGCGAGCGGCGTGGGCTCCACAATCTGGGCTGCCGGCGAAGCGGCCCAGACGCCGGCAGTGACCGGCCGGTGGGGCGCCCGCATCGCGGTGATCGGCGCGAACTTCGGCCGTGACGTCGGCCTCGCCATTCCGGTGATGACACTCGCCGAGAGCCTCACCGCGTCAGGCCGGACTACGGTGCGCTACCTCGACGCCCGCGCCTTCACCACCGAACGCCAATACCGCGAGTGGATCCAGCCGGACGACACCCTCCTCGTGAACGGGCTGGAGACCCTGACGACCGCGCCGGCGCTGCGCCGGTTCGTGCAGGGCAGGCTCGACGCCGGCGCGCGGGCGTTCGTGTACATCCACCTGACCGAGGCCGGACTCGAGCGTGAGCGCTCGCGCCGCCCGGGCGAGCTGGATGCCGCGCTCCGGCTGCTGCGCCGCTGCACGGTGCTGTGCGTCTCGGCATATCAGGAGCGGCTGTTCCGCGGGCTCGGGGTGCACCGCACCCGCGTCGTCTACAACACCAGCCCGACGCTCGCCGGCACGGCCGAGGCGTCGCCCCCCGCAGCCCGGCCGGTCCCGGACGCCCCGACGATCGTGATGGTGGGCACGGTGCAGGAGCGGAAGGGCGTGGACCTGTTCTCACGGGTCGCCGATCTGGCGGCGGAGCAGCATCCGGAGTGGCGCTTCGCGTGGGCGGGCGCGCCAACGGGACCGCTTCCTCCGGGGGTGCTGCAGTCGGATCGGGTCGCGTGGCTCGGCAGACTCGACCGCGACCGGATCGACGACCTGCTGCGCACGGCCGACGCCTTCTTCCTCTCCAGCCGGGACGACCCGATGCCGCTCGCCGTGGTGGAGGCGATCGGAGCGGGCCTGCGGGTGGTGAGCTTCGACCGCGTGGGCGCCTCCGAGATCCTCGCCGACGCCGACGGCTACGCCGCATTCGCGGAATACACCCCCGCTGCGGCGCTCCGCGCCATCGAGTCGGCGCTCGCCGCCGTCCCCGACCGCGAGCGCTGGCGCGAGGCGCGCTCCCGGTTCACCGTCGACGCGTTCGAGGAGCGGATGCGGAAGGCGCTCGAGGTGGAGCCGGCCGGCAGCGCGGGGCCGTCGCCGCTCGCCGAGGCGGTCCCGCCGGCGTTTCCCGTGCCCGTGGAGACGCTCGCCGACCCGGCACTCCCGCCGGCGCTGGGTTCGGTGCTCCGCCGGGCGGCTGGGCGCCACACTGTGGACCGAACCGCTCGGCTCGCACTCGCCGAGCGGCTCCTCGCCGCAGGAGACCTCACCGGCGCGCACGACGCGATGGCGGCGGCGCGGATCAGGAGACTGCCGAGGCAGCCTCAAGTGCACACCCTCGCGGCCCGTCTCCGGCAGGCGCAGCGGAAGCCGACGGTGCTCCGGGTCGCGTCTGCCGCGTACCGGCGATCGGTATCGTGGGGCAGGAGGTTCAGGAGCCTCGCGCACCAACGACGGTGAAGAGATGAGGAGCGGACGTGGTCCTGACGCACGATGAAGCCGGGACCGGCGACCGGATCACCCGGCAAGCAGGTGTCCGCGAAGGCCATCGGCGAATGCGGGTGGGCGAGGTGCGCGTCGAGTTCGATGGTGAGCACTCCCTCATCACCGCCCCGATCGAGTTCGGAGGTGGGAGCGAGGAGCTGTGGTTCCGGGTGCGCGGCGACCGGACCCACGATGCACGTCTGGCGGACGCGTTCCTCATCGTGGCTCTGCTGCCGGCGATGCGGTCGGCGGATGTGCTGTCCATCAGCGGGCCGGTGTCCCGTCAGCTGCTGCGATCCGTGCCGCGGATCCAGGCGCTGCTCACGGAGTGGTATCCGGAGCTCGTCACACCGGTCGATGTCGTCGCCAGCACGCGGCTCGTTCCCGGCCGACGCCCGGAGCGCACCGCCACGTGCTTCACCGGCGGGGTCGATTCGTTCGCGACGCTCTTGTCGCGCATGGATGAGATCGGGAGCATCGCGTTCATCGACGGCTTCGACGTTCCGCTGACACGCCCGAAGAAGCGAGGTGACGTCCATGAACATCTCACCGATGTCGCCGACTCCACGGGCAAGACCGTGGACTTCGTGGCGACGAACACGAGGCAGTTCCTGCTTCGGTACGCGCCGTGGGGCCCGGTGATGCACGGTGCCGCCATCGCGAGCGCCTGCCTGGTGGCGGGGCTCGACCGTTTCGGCCGCCTGGTCATCCCGTCCGGTGCGACCGGGCAGCACCTGCGGCCGTGGGGCACGCACCCCGAGCTGGATCACCTGTGGAGCACCGAGTACCTCGAGGTGGAGCACGATGACGCACGGCTGACCCGGATGGAGAAGGTCGCGCTGCTCCGCGACGACCCCGTCGCGCAGCGCCATCTGCGGGTGTGCCACCGGGCGAGCCAGCACTACAACTGCGGCGAGTGCTACAAGTGCATCCGCACCATGGTGACGCTCGACGTCTACGGGGTGCTCCCGCAGTTCCGGATGTTCCCCCCTCAGCTCGACCTTGCAATGGTGAGCTCCATGCCGCCGCGGGACGCGACCGAGCGCCGCTACACGCAGTGGAATCTGGAGCTCGCGCGCGCGAAACCGGGGAAGGCGGCGCTCGCCGAAGCCCTCGCCGCCTCACTCCGGGGCTACGACGGCGACGGCGTCTGACCCTCCAGGGCATCACGCCGCGCCAGCACGCGGTCCGCGACGTCGCGGTAGAGCTCCCGGCCGGCGACGTATGCCTGCCCCCATGGCTTGTACGCGCCTGCCCAGTGGATGACCTTCGCCTCCTCGATGGACTCGAACCGGGGGATGGCGTTCCAGCCCTTGTCGAGCTTCGCGATGCGGCCGCCCGCGTACTGGTTGAGGATCTCCTGATCGTGCAGGCCGAACCGCTCGGCGTAGGGGATGAACCGGCGGCAGAAGTCGTCGGCGCGCATCCGCTCGAGGTCGAGCACCATGATGCCGGCGTTGAACGAATCGAAGTCGAACGCGTGCATGTTGTGGCTGCGGAGGATGAGCTCCCGGGCCTCCCGCTCCTGCTGCTTCAGCCGCTGGGCAGCGGAGATGATCGTGGCGAAGCCGCTTCGCGCGTCGGGCTGCGGCGACAGCCGCGCCGCGATGGCGTTCTCGCCCATCGGAGTGTCCGCGAGCGCGGAGATGTCCGAGCGGCAGAGGGCGTCGATGTCGAAGTGCACGATCCGCTTCAGCTCCGGGAGCAGGTCCGGCAGCAGCAGCCGGTCCATCGTCGCCACGGTGATGTGCTTGATCATGCCGTGGATCACGCCGTACGAGACCCCGTCGCACGGCAGCCAGGTGAAGGAGACCTGCGGGAACAGCTGCGCCACCCGGCGGAAGTCCTCGTCAGTGTGGTCACGGGAGAGGATCCACAGGTGGAGCGGGCGTGAGCTGGAGTCGACCAGCGACTGGATGGCGACGAGCAGCTGGTCCTTGAGGTTGCCGTCGAGCGAGAGCTCGATGTCGACCTCCGCGCCGTCCTGCTCGTCCCTGGTGCGCGGGATGTCGACCTGGGCAGCGCGGATGACGCGGCAGGTCTCCGCGAGATCGAACGTGGGCGCGGGGATGGGCGGCACGGCCTCGTGGCGACGGCGAGCCGCCGCGACGTCGTCGGCGCACAGCTCGCGCCACGTCGCGTACACCTCGTCCTCGGACGCGCCCGAGGCGATGGTGCGCATGATCTGCTCGATCTTCGAGGAGATCCCGTTCCGGATGCCGTCGAACTGCTCGTCCGTGATTCCGGCGAGGCCGTCGAAGCGCGGGTCCGCAGGGTTCCTCGGCCGGAAGTCGACCGTCGCACCGAGCGAGCGGGCCGGCAGGTAGCTGTGCAGCCGCGACGTGATGACCCGGGCGTACTTGCCGCGGTACCACTCCAGCACCTCCAGCGCGTTGCGCATGTTGGCGAGGAAGGGCCGCAGGCGCACGTCGAGGAACTGCTGCTCGAAGCGGTCGCCGCGGTCGGGCACTCTGGTGTCGACGACGAGGGTGCCGGAGCGCGCCGACTGCGGGGCGGGTGGCGGGAACACCGTGTCGACGGTGGTGGTGATGCAGCCGCTGAAGAACGCCGGGACGCCGGCGGCGAGCAGCAGGTGCACGGTGTTCCAGTCGCGGCAGCCGACCGGTCCGTATTTCTTGAGGTACGCGATCGACTCCGGCGTGAGCATGCCGGGCACGTTGATGTGCACGGAGACGAGGATGGGGCGGATGTGCTCCGCGAATTGCAGCGGCCGCACCACACCGAACGTGGGGTGCTTGTACCAGCCGAACGCGAGCATCCAGGTCTTCTCGGGGGTGGCGTGGAACTCGGAGCCGTCGCGCTGCACCAGTGAGAGCGTGAACTTCGCCTTCGCGCCGGTGAGCCGCCGCTCCTCCTTCACCCGCGACTGCAGCTCCTCGGCGAGCTCGACGAGGCCCTCGTCGCCGGCGAACTCGAACTCCTGGTGGCGCACGAGGTGTCCCATGGCCGCGACGGTCTGGATGTAGTCGCCCAGGTTCTTCGACGACTTGCCGAAGTCCGGCTGCTTGTAGTCGACGATGCCGAACGAGATCGTCGACTCCTCGACGTGGTCGAGGGTCCGCTCCATCCGGCCGAGCCACGATTTCGCCCACTCGATCTCAGCTGGGATGGTCTCCCGGTCGCCTGGGGCCCCGGCGACCTCCTCGGCCCGGCCGATCGCGCGCAGGGCGAGCTCCTCGTCACGGCTGATCACCGCGAGTCCGGCGAGCTCCAGCCAGCCACTGGCGTCCGTCACGTCGCGTCGGCCGCCGTCGAGCAGCACCCGCAGATCGGCCGCCGCGGCGGCCGGCTCGAAGAGGAAACCCGCCGCGAGGTACTCCACCGGCGCCAGGTCCATCACGTACGCGGACCCGTACCGGCGGAACACGCGCCACGCCTCATCGGCGACGCCGTCCGCCATCAGCACCATGGCCCGCGTGATGTCGCCGACCTGGTCGAAGCCCTGGGTGGCGTGCAGCGACTGCGCGACCGAGCGCGCCAGGTTCCGGTCACCGCTCTTGAGGATGGCTCGCACGCTCTGAACGAACGCCGCCGCCACGTTCTCCCCGCGCGCGATGGCGTCGACGGCGATCGCCCGCGACCCGAGCGCCTTCTCCAGCGTGTCGATCTGGCGCAGCCGGGCGTGCAGGGCGTCGGCGTGACGCCGTGCCTCCTCCCGGCTGGGCCGGATGAGTCCGGTGGAACGGTACCGGCCGAGCGGCCCGCGCTCGACTCCCATCGCGTCCAGCAGCGCCGCGTACGCATACGCGAAGGGACGCTGCGGCACGAAGGTGTCGAGGCCGAACCGGGCGGCCGACTTGGCCAGCTCCCGTGGGCTCTTGCGTCGGTTTTCGGTGCTCATCTCTTGAATCCCCTCAGATTCCTCGGCGGCGTGGACCGCCGTCCGGCGCAACGGCGCCTGTGGTCGCGGAGGCCGGCGCCGCCAAGCCTCCGCTGTGTGTTCGCCGGCTCCCTGCGGCTCGCGGCATTTCCAGCAATTGCGGAGTGATTACCCGTCGACCCTGCGCAGCTTCGACAGCGGGGCGAGCTCACCCGGGAAGACGCGCTTCACGCCGTCGCCCATCGCGGTCTCGATGATGCGGATGTCTCGGATGAGCGCGCCGAAGCCGCGCGGCTCGAGCGATGCGGAGTGGTCGCTGCCCCACATGGTGCGATCGAGCGTGATGTGGCGCTCCACCGCCTGCGCCCCGATGGCCACCGCGGCGAGGGAGATCTGCAGCCCGGGCTCGTGCCCGGAGTAGCCGACCGGCACGCCGTAGCGGTCCTTGAGCGTGTGGATGGTCCGCAGGTTCGCCTCCTCTGGCGGCAGCGGATACGTCGACGTGGCATGCAGCAGGACGAGCTTGTCGGTGCCGAGGATCTCCACCGCCGTGTCGATCTGCTCGATCGTCGACATCCCGGTCGAGAGGATGATCGGCTTGCCGGTCTCCTTCAGCTTCCGCAGCATGCCCAGGTCGGTGACCGAGGCGGAGGCCACCTTGTGGGTCGGGACGTTCATCTCCTCGAGGAACTCGACGGCCTCCTCGTCCCAGGGGGACGCGAACCAGTCCAGCCCCTTCGACTTCGCGTACTGCGCGATCTCCGTGTACTCGTCCTTGCCGAACTCGACGCGGTAGCGGTACTCGAGGTACGTCATCGTGCCCCACGGCGTCTCGCGCGGCATGCTCTTCATGTGTTCGGGCGTCGAGATGTCCGGCGTCCGCTTCTGGAACTTCACCGCTTGCGCGCCGGCGTCCGCCGAGACATCGATGAGCTTCTTGGCGATGTCCACGTCGCCGTTGTGGTTCAGTCCGATCTCGCCGATGACGTAGACGGGTGCGTCTCCGCCGATCGTCTGCTCGCCGATCTGCACTGCGCTGGTCATGGGAGTTCCCTTCGCGCCGCCAGGATCAGGTCGGCGAGTTCTCGGAGGGCACCATGCCCGCCGCGTTGTGTCAGTACGATGCGCGCCGAAGCCCGGACCCCCTGGGGGGCCTCCGGCACGACGATCGGCCAGCCGACCGCCCCGAGGCACGCGAGGTCGTTTATATCATTCCCGATGAACACGACCCTTGACAGCGGGATGCCGTGCTCGGCGGCCCACTTCTCGAGGGCCGGAAGCTTGTCGTCCACCCCCTGACGCACCTCGATGCGCAGCTTTCGGCCGCGCGCGGAGACCACCGGGTTGCGCTCCTTGGAGAGGATCAGCATCGGCAGCCCGGCCTCGCGGAGCATTCCGAGCCCCAGCCCGTCGCTGCGGCTGACCCGCACCGCCTCATCGCCGTCCGTCGAGACGAACACGAGGTCGTCGGTGTGCACCCCGTCGAAATCCATCACCAGCGCGTCGGCATCCACGGCGCCCACCGCCGGCCGGGCACCGTCGGCGAGTGCGAGTGCGCGCGCGCGCTCCAGCTCGACGGGGTCGTCGATCTCGATCGCCAGCGCCTCCGGAACCTGTTCGATGCCGACCCGGCCGAAGAAGCGGTGCTGCGCCGAGCGGAAGCCGTCGGCCCGCATCACGTAGAACGCACCGGTCTCCTGGAAGTGCGGCTCCCGGTCCTGGCGGCGCGGCCGGTGCCCGGCGTCGTGATTCACGCCCTCAGCGCCGGCACCGGTCTCGCGCCAGAGGAACGCGTAGGTCTGGAACGCCGAGAAGACGACATCCTCGTCGCCGGAGAGCACCCGGTCGACCGCTGAGCGCAGTGACGCGGCCTCGATGAACGGAGAGGTCGCCTGGAGGAAGGCGACGACTCGTGGTGAGCCGTCCTCTGCCTCCAGCTGGTCGAGCACGTGCAGCAGCGCGGACTCGCTCGAGGCGGTGTCCCCGGCGAGTTCAGCTGGCCGCATCACCACCCGGGCGCCGGCCTCCTCCGCGGCGGCGGTGATGCTGTCGTCGTCGGTGGAGACGACGACCTGCCGGATGCCGGCATCCAGCGCCGCGGCCACGGCGCGCGCCACGAGGGGGACACCGCCGACGCGGGCGACGTTCTTGCCGGGAACACCTTTGGACCCGCCGCGGGCGGGGATGATCGCGACGACCGTCCCCTCCGGAAGGAGCTCAGCCTGCGGACTGCTCCAGGTACGCATCGCAGACCTCCTGTGGGTCGCCGTTCATCTTCAGGTTCCCGTGATCGATCCAGATCACCCGGTTGCAGCTGTCGAGGATGGAGTTGATCGAGTGGCTGACCAGCATGACCGTGCCGGCGTTCTCCCGCATCTCGCGGATGCGCGCCTCGCTCTTCGAGCGGAAGGCGCGGTCACCCACGGCGAGCGCCTCGTCGACGAGCAGGATCGAGTGGTTCTTGCTCGACGCGATGGCGAAGCGCAACCGCGCCGACATCCCGGAGGAGTATGTGCGCATCGGCAGGTCGATGAACTCCTGGAGTCCGGCGAACTCTACGATGCCCTGGTACCGCTGGCGCACCTCGGCCGGCGTGAAGCCGAGCGCCAGCCCGCCGAGCCGGACATTCTTGTCACCGGACAGCTCGCCCAGCAGCGCCGCGTTGACGCCGAGCAGCGCCGGCCGGTCCTCCGCGTACACCGCGCCGCCGGCGGCGGGGATGAGCCCGGCGATCGCCCGCATCAGCGTCGACTTCCCCGACCCGTTGTGCCCGATCACGCCGATGCTCTCACCCTCGAACGCGGCGAAGGTGACGCCCTTCAGCGCGTGCACCTCGCGGACGCCTCGGGTGCGGCGCGCGGTGAGGCTCCGCCCCTCCCCGGCGGCGGGCTTCCCGGACGAGTAGGTGCGGTACTTCACGTGGAGCTCATCGACGAGGAACGTCGGGCGGGCGCCGGAGGCGATCATCTGCCGCTCGAAGTCATTCACGGCCGTACCTCTCCTCCGCCTGCCAGAAGTAGAGGACACCGAAGAGGAAGACGACCACCGACCAGATCGACGCCCAGAGCCACAGCACCGGCTCCGCCGGGGAGCCCGTGATCAGCGCGTCGCGTGAGAGGGCGATGAACTCGTACACCGGATTCAGATGGGCGATCGCGAGCAGGTCCGGGCGGTGCGCCAGGATGAGGTCGATCGAGAAGAAGATGCTGCTGGTGTAGAAGATGATCCGGGTGACGAACGGGATCACCTGCTGGATGTCCCGGATGTGCACCGAGAGCCGGGCGGCGATCATGGCGACGCCGGCGTTGAACAGGGTCATCAGCAGCAGCACCGGGATCACCATGAGCCACTCCGGTGTGAGCGGCTCGTTGAACACCAGCAGCAGGATGGCCAGCACAGCGAGGATCGGCAGCAGCCGGAATGCCTGTTCGAGCAGCACCGCGAGGGGCAGCAGGATCCGCGGGAAACTCAGGCTCTGCACCAGCCGCTGGTTGCTGGTCACCGACTTCGCGCCCGAGCCGAAGCTCGATGCGAAGTACTCGAAGATGAACACGCCGACGAGCAGGAACGGCACGAAGTTGTCCGGCCGCGAGCCCGGCGGGAGGATGAACCCGAACACGAGCCCGTAGACGAGCGCGTTCAGCATCGGCTTGATGACCACCCACGCGATGCCCAGCCGGTTGCGCTCGTTCTCGGACTGGATGCGGTACTTCGCCAGGGTCGCGGCGAACGCCCGCCTCGACCACGTCTCAGCGAGGTACCGGCCGAGCGGCGGGCGCACTCCGACCCTGGTGAGACCGAAGCGGCGCGCGATCGCGGCAACACTTTCGTCGGTCACGCAGCTCCTCTTCCGCACGGGCGAACCAGTCTTGACGGGCTTGGCGCTCACGGCGGTCCGGCCACGTGTCAGCCCTGCCGCTGCTCCCTGGAGCCGCCCCTCTGAGCAAGGCTGTTCAAGTGCGTCGCTAGTATACATAGCGGCCACGAGCCAGGTCCTGCACCCCAGACCGTCCGGGAGGCTGTCGAAGCATGTCCGATCGGACCGTTCTGCGCACCGTGTTCCCCGGCCCCGGCCGCATGGAGCTGCTGCCGCTCTACGTCGCCCAGGATGCCGGCTCGGCGACCGGCGCACTCGTCGATGGTCGGTCCCGGCTCCGGGTGCCTGCGCTCGGCACGGCGAGCCTGCAGTCGTATTTCAACGCCTTCCCCGCGGGCTACTGGCAGCACGCGACGCCGCTCTCCCGGGTGCTGCTCGAGGTGCGCTCCTCCGGGACGGGGACGGTCACCGTGTCGCGCTCGGACGGTGACGGCGCCGCCACGGTGGTCGAGCGGCGGACCGTCGACGGGGAGGCGGCCCGCACCGTGTTCGACCTGCCGCTCGAGGGCTTCGACACCGGGGGCTGGTACTGGATCGACCTCGAGGCCGGGGCCGACGGCCTCACGCTGGAATCGGCGGACTGGAGCGCCGCGGAGGACAGCGACGCTCCGCGGTCGATGTCGGTCGTGATCACCACGTACAACCGTCCCGACTCGTGTGTCGAGCTGCTGGACGCGCTGGCATCCGAGGCTCGGGTCGTCTCCTCGATCGACCGGATCTTCCTGGTCGATCAGGGCACCTCGAAGGTGGCGGACGCCGCCGGGTACGGCGAGGTGGCCGCCGCGCATGGCGGCCGCCTGGTGCCCATCGACCAGCCGAACCTCGGGGGCTCCGGAGGCTTCTCGCGCGGCATGGTGGAGCTGCTCCGCCGGCAGGAGTCCGGCTACCTGATGCTGCTCGACGACGACATCGCGCTGGAGCCCGAGGGTGCGCTCCGGGCGCTGCAGTTCGCCCGATACGCGACCGAGCCGACCATCGTCGGCGGGCACATGTTCGACTTCAACCACCCGCTCACCCTGCACGCGTTCGGCGAGGTGGTGGACCGGCGGACCTTCAACTGGGGCCCACCGGACCCGGACCACACGCGACACGATTTCACCGCCGCCGGTCTCGGGGAGACGCCGTGGCTGCACCGTCGGCACGAGGTGGACTTCAACGGCTGGTGGATGTGCCTCATCCCGCGGCCGATCCTCGAGGAGCTCGGGCTCTCGATGCCGTACTTCATCAAGTGGGACGACGCGGAGTACGGCCTGCGCGCGCTGTCGCGGGGGCACCGGACGGTGAGCCTCCCCGGCGCCGCCGTCTGGCACGTCTCGTGGCTGGACAAGGACGACAGCCGCGACTGGCAGTCCTTCTTCCACAGCCGCAACCGCCTGGTCTCCGCGCTGATCCATTCGCCGACCCGGCGGGGCGGCACCCTGGTGGTGGAGAGCCTCGGACTCGACCTGAAGCACCTGCTGTTCATGCAGTACTACGCGGTGCGGCTGCGTCAGGAGGCGATCCGTGACGTGCTGGCCGGCCCGTCGACCCTGGAGGGCGCGCTTCGCACGCGGCTGCCGTGGACGCGCAGCGTCGCCGCCGAGTACGGGGAGATGCGGGTGATCCGCTCGGACGCCGACCTCGAGGGCGGACGTTCGCGGGAGCTGAGCGCCACGGAGCCGCGCCCCTCGAAGCTCGGGCTGATCGCATGGCTGGTGAAGACGGTGACCCGGCACTTCCTGCCCGTGGCACGACGCGCCGACCGCACACCGGTCCGCCTCACCCGCTCGGCTGCCCGCTGGTGGCGGGTTCCCCGCTACGACGACGTGCTGGTCCCGCTGGCCGACGGCACGGGCAGCGCGCTGTACCGGCGCGACCCGAAGCGCTTCCGCTCCGAGCTTCGCTCCAGCGTGCTGCTGCACCTGCGGCTGATCCTCAGGTGGCGCAGGCTTCGCCGCGACTATCGTGCGGCGGCGGGCTCCCTGTTCTCCGTGGCGGCGTGGGAACGCTATCTCGGGCTCGACGCCTCGTCCGCGGACGGTGTGGCGATTCCAGCGGCCGCCTCGAGCCGCGATATCCGCTCCTCGTAGAAGGCGATCGCGCTCAGCCGTGCCGTGATCAGCCGCTCCTCGTTCCCGGCCGGGCCGGGCCGATCGGCGCTCGGCTGTTCCAGCCGCATGGTCACCACCGCGAGCTGCTTCGAGACGAGCTCCAGGTCGCGCTCCAGCGCGCCGATCCGCTCCTCGAACCGGACCACCCCGGACACCGCGGCGGCGGAACGGATCCGCACCCGCCTGCGGTCGTCGATCCGCTCGGCCAGCGCGGGTGCGATGCGGTGCACCACCCGCCAGCCGCGGCGGAGCAGGTCCCTCGCCACGCGCTTCACCCGCACCACCGCCTTCCTGTCCGACCTGTCATGAGCGTACCCGGAGCCATCCAGCCCGCAGCCACGAGCGCAGCGCCCGGCGCTCAGCGGCCAGCCGGTGCTCCCAGGTCAGCTGAACGCTCGAGCCCCACGCGTGCTCGAGGGTCGTCACCCGGTGTGCGCGGGCGCCGAGCAGGGAGGTGCCGGTCAGCGTGACCTCCGCGTCCGGGAAGAGCCGGTGCATCACCCACACGGCGAGCGTGCCGGTGGTCGCCCAGGTGACGGAGTGCGGCGAGAACCGGAGCACCCGGTTGAGCGGCCGGGTGAACTCCGCGTTGGAGATCGGCACGAACCCGAGGTCCGCCGGCCACCATGGCGGCACCTGCTCGCGCTCCCAGTGCAGCCGTCCGGGCTCCGCGAGGAGGTACACCCGCTCGCCGTAGCGCTCGAACGTCGCGGGGCCGGGGGAGGTCGCGCGGTGGATGATGGCGACGTCCGTGCGGGTGCCGGTGCGGGGCACCCCGCGGTCGACGTCGAAGGTCGTCATCCGCACCACCGCGTCTGCCTCGTCGATGCGGGCGGCCCGGTCGGCCGACGGCTCGAGCGGGGCGTTGCCCACCACTGCCAGCGTCCGCGGCGGGCCGGAGCCCAGCCGGGCCGAGATCAGTCCGCGGAGCACCTCGGTCTGCGAACGCGGCGTCCCGGTTCCTGTCCCCCGCATGTCGTCATGCTAGCGCGGCCCCCTCCGGCACCGGGCGTCGCGCGACCGGGCGGTCCTGCCCGCGGCCCTAGTCTGGAACGGCCACGAACCGGAACGATCAAGGTGGAGGGAACTCGTGCCATCAGCGCCGCGCAGCCTGTTCGTCGCGGGCTTCGACTCAGGGCTCAAGCTCGCCGACCGCTTCGCGGAGGCCTTCGAGCAGGCCGGCGCCGAGGTGACCCTCGCCGCTCCGACGACCGGCACCCGGCACCAGCTGTCGCCCGGGCAGGTACGGGCGATCACGTCGCGGCCCGTGCGATACCTGCCGCAGGAGGAGATCCTCCGGCTCGCCAGGGACTCCGACACCGTGGTGCCGATCTACGACGGCTCTCGCGTGGAGCAGTTCATCGCCGCGGTGCACGAGACGCCCGGGCAGGGCAGGCTGCCGGTGATCGGCACCGCCTACGTCGGGATGGTGCTCTACAACAACCTGCACGGCTACATCTGGCGCGCCCTCGGCGACGTGATCGCCGTCAACTCCGCAGAGGACTTACGCGACTTCCTCGAGACCGCCAGGGCGCTCGGGCTGCCGGAAGACAATCTCCTCCTCACCGGCCTGCCGCTGCTCCCGGCGCATCCAGCCCCGGCTCGAGGCGGTGCGGTGCGCCGCGTGCTCTTCGCGGACCAGCCGACCGTGCCGGCGCTCGCGGAGGAGCGCGCCTACCTCTACGACCGGCTCGCCGACTACGCGCGCCGTCATCCCGACCGGGAGATGATCGTGCGTCCCCGCCACCGCCCCGACGAGGCGACCTTCCACGAGATGACCTACTCCCCCGCCGTGCATTTCGCGCGGGTCGCGCCCCCGCCGAATCTGCGGATCGACTACACCCCGATCGCCGAGCGCCTGCCGAGCACCGACCTGGTGCTCAGCGTCTCGTCCACCGCGATCCTCGAGGCGCTCGCCGCGGGATGCCGCGTGGCGTTTCTCGCCGACTTCTTCGGCGAGCCGTTCCTCAACTCGCGGTTCGTGCGATCCGGGCTGCTGCGCACCTTCGACGCCCTCGACACGGACGACATCGGGACTCCAGATCCGGAGTGGCTGCGCGACGTGTTCCCGTCGGCCGCCACGAGCCCGGCGGCGACGTTCGCCGCGAGGATGCTGGAGCTCGTCGAAGCCGACGACCGGCCGCACGACCGGGCATGGGCGCATCCGTTCCATCAGAACCGCAGGAGGATCGCCGGCGCCGTCCGCGAACGCGCCGACGCGCTCGCGGGGTCACCGCTGCGCCGCGCGGTGCGCGCGGCCCTTCCCGAGCCGGTTCGGCGCCGGCTGCTCACGGCGGCACGGCGGATCCGCCGCTGACGGAGCCCCCGAATGCGGCTGCTCGGCTAGGACGCGGCCTCCGCCCGGCCGCTGAGCATCGGCACCAGCTTGTTGTCGAACGCCGACAGCGCCGACCCGATCGCCATGTGCATGTCGAGGTACTGGTAGGTGCCGAGCCGGCCACCGAAGAGCACGTCCTGCTCGCCCTTCATCAGCTCCCGGTAGCGCAGCAGCCGGGCACGGTCCTCCGGCGTGTTCACCGGGTAGTACGGCTCGTCGCCCCTGGTGGCGAAGCGGGAGAACTCGCGCATCACGACCGTCCGGTCGTTCGGGTACTCGCGCTCCGGGTGGAAGTGCCGGAACTCATGGATGCGGGTGTACGGGACGTCCGCATCGGCGTAGTTCATGACCGACGTGCCCTGGAAGTCCCCAGTCGGCAGCACCTCCTGCTCGAAGTCGAGGGTGCGCCAGCCGAGCTCGCCCTCCGCGTAGCCGAAATACCGGTCGACCGGCCCGGTGTAGACGATCGGAACGCGCCCGAGGGCCGCCCCGCGGCTCGCATCGTGCGACTCGTCGAAGAAGTCCGTCTCGAGCCGCACCTCGATGTTCGGGTGGTCGGCCATGCGGGTCAGCCACGCGGTGTAGCCGTCGACCGGCAGCCCCTCGAACGTGTCGTTGAAGTAGCGGTTGCCGTAGGTGTACCGCACCGGCAGCCGGCTGATCACCTCGGCCGGCAGCTCCCGCGGGTCGGTCTGCCACTGCTTCGCGGTGTAGTCGCGGATGAATGCCTCGTACAGCGGCCGCCCGATGAGCGAGATCGCCTTCTCCTCGAGGTTCGACGCCTCCCCGGTCGGGATCTCCGCGGCCTGCTCGGCGATCAGCCGGCGCGCCGCGTCCGGTCCGTGCGCGGAGCGGAAGAACTGATTGATGGTGCCGAGGTTGATGGGCAGCGGGTACACCTCGCCGCGGTGGTTGGTGTACACGCGGTGCTGGTACGAGGTGAACGCGGTGAACTGCTGCACGTAGTCCCAAACCGTCGTGTTCGACGTGTGGAACAGGTGCGCGCCGTAGCGGTGCACCTCGATGCCCGTCTCCGGCTCGTTCTCGCTGTACGCGTTGCCGCCGATGTGGTGCCTGCGGTCGAGCACGAGCACCTTGAGGCCGAGCTGTGTCGCGGCGCGCTCCGCGATGGTCAGCCCGAAGAACCCCGATCCGACGATGAGCAGGTCACACTTCACGAGTTCTCCTTGGTTGGGTCACGGGCGGGATACGGCCGTGGTTCAGCGGCCCTGGTCGGTCCGGGGCGGTCTGGCGATGAGCGAGCGGTAGGCCACCCGCCGAAGCGTCTCGGGCACCAGCCGGTAGCCGCCGCGGACTGCGATGTTGCGGGCGAACTGTGAACGGGTGGTGAATCGGGACCGGCGGAACGCGCGCTGCAGCATCAGCTCCGCCTTCAGCTGGTTGAGCCCGCCGCGCCTGGCATACGCGCCGGAGCTCACCCGGTACATCACGAGCGGCTCCGCGACGTTGCCGACCTTCGCACCGGAGTGGATCATGCGCGCGAACAGGTAGTAGTCCTCCATCAGCCCGAGGTCGCGGTAGCCGCCGGCGGCGGCGACCGCCTGCTTCCGGTACACCACGGTGGGGTGGTTGAACGGATCGTGGAACCGCGCGTACTTGGCGATGCTCTCCTGACCCACCGGCGGAACCCGGCGCCCGACGACCTTGCCCACCTCGTCCTCGAACTCCAGCATCCCTGCGCCGACCAGGTCGAGCCCCGACGCCAGCATCGGAAGCTGCCGCTCGAACCGGTGCGGCAGCGAGATGTCGTCGGCGTCCATCCGGGCGACGACCTCGAACCGGCACGCCCTGAGCCCCTCCTCGAGTGCCGTGGCGAGACCCCGGTTGGTGGGGAGCCGGACGATGTCGACCGGCACCGGGCTGCCTGCAGCCGACTCATCGACCACCGTCGCCAGCGCATCCGGGACCTCACCGTCCTGAACGAGCACCACCTGCGCCGGCTTCAGCGTCTGATCGGTCACGGTGCTGCGGAAGGCACGCAGGAAGAACGCGGGGTCGTCACGCCGGTAGTAGGGCAGCAGGAGCGAGAACGACGGCGGATCAGCCTCGCTCATTCGCGGCCCCGCTTCGCGGGCATCGCGTCGACCCGGGCGAGCAGGGCCGCCGGCACACCGGCGTCGGCGAGCACGGTCGCGTTCGGCCGCGGGCTCGACCGGAAGCCGTCGCGGAGGCCACGGCGGAGGCAGTCGCGCAGCAGTTTCCGGTCGGATGAGCGGCGGAAGGTGCGTCCCCAGCGCAGCAGCGACGCGCCGACGTAGATCGGCTTCTCCCATCCGGCGAGGGCGCGGGACCGCCGGAACAGCCACACCTTGTTGCGCACCTCGAGGTAGAACCGTTCGCCCGGATCGTTGTCGGTGGAGCCGAGGAGTCGTGTCTTGTGCAGCACCACGCTGCCCGGGGCGAACACGCCGCGGCGACGCCGCAGCAGCTTGGCGCTGAATTCGAAGTCGTCGTTCCAGAGGAAGTACTCGGCGATCGGCATCCCGGATCGGCGCACGGCATCCGCGCGGACCAGCGACGACACGAACGACGCCGAGCGCACCGGCAGCACGCCGAGGGCGGCGGCGGCCGCCCGTTCCCGCTTGCCGAGAAAGGGCTTGCGACGCGGGGTGTTCATCGGATGGTCCTGCCCGGTGGTCCACACGACGCGGGAAGCCACGAGCGCGAGCTCCGGCCGGCCCGAGTCGGCACGCACCACCGCGTCGAGCTCCGCGAGGGCGGTCTCGGTCGGGATGGTGTCGTCGTCCAAGATCCAGATCCAGTCGGGACGGTGCGCCTCGAACGCGCGGGCCATCCCGACCGCGAAGCCCCCGGCGCCCCCCGCGTTGCGGGTGAGCCGCAGCACGTCGGCCCCAACCGGATGGGAGGACGCGACGTCGAAGCTCGCGTCGGCCGATGCATTGTCGACGACCACGAGGCCCGCGAGCGGAACCGTCTGCGCGGCGAGCGCGTCGAGGCACTCCCGCAGCAGCTCTTCGCGGTTGTACGCGACGACGACTGCCACGAACCGGATCGGCGCCGTGATGGGCATTTCGGCAACTCCGGGGATCTCGACGACTCCGTCAGCCTAGCCGACGGTGCGTGGCGCACCCGGCACCCGGCGTCGCCACCGCCCGACCGGTGGCCTGTCGATCCGGCCGGCGCGGGGAACGGGGCCGGTAGGCTGGGAGCATGTGCCGGCCTGATCTTCGCGCCGCGTGACCGATCTGCTCTCCTGGGCCGCCATCCTGCCGGCCATCCTGCTGCTGCTGGCCCCCGGTGGGCTGATCGCCTACTCCCTGGGCCTTCGCGGGCTGATCCTCGTCGCCACCGCCGGCCCGATCACGCTGGCCGGCGCGGGCGTCCTCGGTGTGATCCTCGGCGAGCTCGGCGTCCCGTTCTCGGTCTGGGGAGTGCTCGCTGCCGCGCTGCTGGCGGCGGCGCTGGTCCTGCTGACCCGGCGGCTGCTGCGGCAGCGCCGTCCGGTCCGGCTGCTCGCCGACGCCGGAGGACGCACGCCATGGCAGGTCTGGCTCGCCGTCGCCGTATCCGGGCTCGCGATCGCCGTCGGAGCCATCGTCGCCGTCGGCACGGCGGACAGCGTCAGCCAGAGCTACGACGCCGTCTTCCACCTCAATGCGGCGGCGTTCGTGCTGCAGGAGGGCGATGCGTCCTCGTTCCACCTCTACCGGCTGAGCAACCCGGGAGACGATCTGGAGTTCTACCCGGCCGCCTGGCACATCCTCACCGCGATGATCGCCCAGGTGACCGGCGCCGGCATCCCGGCCGCCATGAACGCGGCGTGGGTGGCGGTGAGCGTCGGCGTCTGGGTGCCCGGCGCCGTGGTGCTGACCGACACCCTGGCCGGCCGTGCACCCAACCGCCGGCTGCTGCTCGCGGGCGCCGCGATCCTCTCATCCGCGTTCTCCGCCTTCCCGCTGCTGCTGCTCGAGTGGGGGACCCTGTATCCGACCGGGCTGGCGTACGCGCAGCTGCCGGTCGGCCTCGCGCTGCTGGTGCTCGCGGTGCTGAGCCCCCGCGGCCGGGAGCCGCTGCGGGACCCGGACCCGGTGCGACTGCGCCCGTGGGTGCTGCTGACACTCTGGGTCGCGGCGGCGGCATTCGCGCATCCGCGGTCGCTGCCGACCTTCGCGGTCTTCGTGGCCCCGCTCGTGGTGTATCTGCTGATCCGCTGGGCCCGCCGCGGATGGCTGGAAGGCAGGCGTCGACGCGTGGCGCTCGTGCTCGGCGGCGTAACGGCGGGCACGCTTCTCGCAGCGGTCGCCGCCCTCGTCGTGGTGTTCCGGTTCTACCGGGTCGGCGCCCGGCCGATCGCCGACCGGCTGAACGGCGGGCCTGCCACCGCCCGCCAGGGGTTTTTCGAGTCGCTGCTGCAGGGGCTCACGCACTCGGTGGTCATCGGCCCGCCGGAGGGCCCGCTCGCGCCGCTGCTGCTGCTCGCGGCGCTCACCCTCGGCGGCCTGTGGCTCGCGGTGCGCCGCCCGCAGTACCGCTGGATCGTCGTGGCCTACGTCGGGCTGGTCCTCCTCTATGCGTTCGCGGCAGGGTCGAACTCCGACCTCGCGAAGGTGCTGACCGGCCTCTGGTACAAGGACAAATACCGGCTGATGTCGGCGCTGCCGATCCTGGCGGTGCCGCTCGCCGCCGCGGGACTCACCGCCGGCGTCGCGGTGCTCCGCTCATGGCTGGGGCGCCGACGAGTGCCGTGGGCGCGCACCTCCGCACTGGGGGCCGCGGCGCTCGTCGTGGTTGCCGGCACCTCGTGGTTCAGCGCGTCACAGTCAGGCGTCCGCGCGTCCATCACGACGATGTTCAGCGTGCCGGAGGTGACCGACCGGGAGATCCTCTCCGCCGACGACCGCGAGCTCCTGCGTCAGCTGCCGGAGCACGTTCCGGACGGTGAACGCGTCGCGGGGAACCCGTGGGACGGCACGAGCCTCGCCTGGGCGATCGGCGACCGGGAGCCGCTGTTCCCCCACCTCACGGGCAACTGGGATCCCGACCGCAGGATCGTCGCGGAGCGCCTCGACCGGGCGGCGGAGGACCCGGCCGTCTGTGCGGCACTCGACCGGCTCGACACCCACTACCTCGTCCACTCGGAGGACCTGCTGTCGGGCGGCGACCCGCAGGCGGAGTACTTCGCGCCGATGACCGCAGCGGCGGACGCCCCCGGATTCGAGGCGGTCGCCCGCTCAGGCACCAGCGTCCTCTACCGCATCACCGCCTGCGACTGACCCTCCCCGCGGTCCCTTCGACGACCTCAGCGACCGGGAACTACTCCGCGGCCTCCTCCGCGGGCGCGACCGCCTCCGCCACCGCGGCGCGGATCTTCTCGAAGTCGGGGGCGTCCGGCGCGAACTCCGGCGGCACCAGCTGCAGGCGCTCCATCGGCTGCTCCTTCGACTTGAGCGCCAGATCGGTGAACCGGCCGAGCATGGCCTGCGGGATGTCGGTCGTCGCGAGATCCGCGCTCGCCCTTGCGATGTCCTGGAACTTCAGCAGCACCGTCTGCGGATCGGCCTGGCGCAGGATCGCCTCCTGCACCTCACGCTGCCGTTCCATCCGTGCGTAGTCGGTGGTCTGGTAGCGGCTCCGCGCGTACCAGAGCGCGGTCTCGCCGTCCATGTGGCGCTTCCCGGGCTCGATCCAGCCGCCGGCCTCGGCGGGACTGCCGTCCGGGTTGGTGTTCGAGCCGATGCCGACGCGTTCCTTCACATCGATGTCGATGCCGCCGAGCGCGTCGATGAGGTTCTTGAACCCCTGCATCTCGATGAGCACGTAGTACTGCATCGTCAGCCCCGTGGTGCCCTCCACGGCATCGCGCATCGCCTCGACGCCCGGGGTGCTGCCCGCCGCCTCCGCGTCCGGATAGAGCTCCGGATGCTCCTCGCCATACGTGTACAGGTAGCTGATGAGGCAGTCCACGCCGCAGTTGTAGCCGTCGGGGAACGGCCCCAGCATGGGCGATCCCTCCGGGAACGGCGCGTACTGCAGGTTCCGCGGGATGCCGATCATCGTCACGGCTCCGGTCGACGCGTCGATGCTGGCCACGGAGATGCTGTCGGGGCGGATGCCGATGCGGTCGGGGCCCGCGTCACCGCCGAGCAGCAGGATGTTGTATCGCCCATCGATCGGCTCGGCGATCTGCCCCCCGCCGAACACATTCGACAGCAGTGACCGGGCAGAGTCCACCACGACCGCGCCGTATGCAGCGGTGCCTGCGCCGACCGCGAGGGCGATCACCGCGAGACCGGCGAGGAAGCCGCGCGCCCGCGGGGCCGTGCGCACCAGCCGCACCAGCCGCAGCGTGTCGATGGTGAGGATCACCCAGAGGACCGCGTAGAAGCCGAGCGCCACCTCGAGCACCCACAGCGCGACCGGGTTGGTGGAGAGGGTGAGGAAGAGCTCGCGGGCGAGGAAGAAGAGAAGCAGCGCGAGCGCGATGCCCGCCCAGAGCACGAAGGTCGACACGAGCCCGAAGCGGCCGAGCTTGCGGTCGCCGGCGAGCACCTGCGCGGATCCGGGCAGCACGATGTTGAGCAGCACCAGCCACCAGCCCCGACGGGTCATCAGGGAGGGGTTGCGCAGATCCGGCGAGCGGACGGGTGTCGACGTGCTCACAGGGAGGACTTGAGCTCCGCGTTCTTGCGCTCGACCGTCTCCTCCAGGGCGGCGGCGAAGGCGGCCAGCCGGTCGGCGAGGTCCGCGTCGGCGACGGACAGGATCCGCGCGGCGAGGATGCCCGCGTTCCGTGCCCCGCCGATCGACACGGTCGCGACCGGGACGCCCGCGGGCATCTGCACGATGGAGAGCAGCGAGTCGAGCCCGTCGAGTCGCGCCAGCGGCACCGGCACGCCGATCACCGGAAGGGTCGTCAGCGACGCGAGCATGCCGGGCAGGTGGGCTGCTCCCCCGGCACCGGCGATGATCACCCGGATGCCGCGCTCTCGCGCGCTGGTGCCGAACTCCATCAGCTTCCGCGGCGTGCGGTGGGCGGAGACGACCTCCACCTCGCGGGCGATGCCGAACTCGTCGAGCGCCGCGGCGGCATCCGCCATGACGTTCCAGTCGGAGTCGGATCCCATGACGAGAGAGACGAGGGCGTTCGGCACGAAGGACATGCTAGGCGGTGTCACTCGGTGCGGCACTGAGGGACACCCCCTGCCGGGGTCACTCGAAGTGAGCCGACATGGCGCGTCCGCGGTAGACGGTGTCGTCGAGGTCGTCGCCCCAGGCGGTGACGTGCCCCACCTTCCGTCCGGGCCGCGGGTCCTTGCCGTACGCGTGCACCTTCACGTCGGGCGCGGCGGCGAGCGCCACCGGATAGCGGTCCTGCAGAGAGCCCTCCGCGGGGCCGCCGAGCACGTTGATCATCACGGTCCACGGATGCCGCGCGTCGGCCACGCCGAGCGGCAGATCGAGCACCGCGCGGAGGTGCTGCTCGAACTGGCTGGTGGTGGAGCCCTCGATGGTCCAGTGGCCGCTGTTGTGCGGGCGCATCGCCAGCTCGTTCACGAGCAGCCTGCCTCGTGGCGTCTCGAACAGCTCCACGGCGAGCACACCGGTGACGTCGAGGCCCGTCGCGATCGAGACGGCGAGGTCTGCCGCCGCCGTCGAACCGGCGGACCGCGGCGCGGGGGCGAACACCTCGGCGCACACACCGCCCTGCTGCACCGTCTCGACGACCGGCCACGCCACCACATCCCCGGACGGCCGCCTCGCGACGAGCTGCGCCAGCTCCCGGTCGAACTCCACCAGCTCCTCGGCCAGCAGGGCGCCACCGCGTCCGTCCTCCGCGAGCGCACCGAACCAGTCCGCCACCTCCGAGGCGGACCGGACGAACCTGACGCCCTTGCCGTCATAGCCGCCCCGAGCAGTCTTCACGACCGCCCGGCCACCGGATCCTCGCAGGAACGCGGTGAGCTCGCGCTCGGACTCGACCGGAGCCCACGCAGGCACCGGTGCGCCGATCGCCTCCAGCCGCTCACGCATCAGCAGCTTGTCCTGCGCGATCGCGAGGGCATCCGGCCCCGGCCGCACCGCGACGCCCGCGTCGACGAGGGCGTGCAGCACCGGCTGCGGCACGTGCTCGTGGTCGAACGTGATCACGTCGACCCCGCGGGCGAATTCGAGCACCGTGTCGAGGTCACGGTAATCCCCCACCGCGGTGGCGGCGAGGCGCGCGCTGGAGTCCTCCGACTCGGCGAGCACGCGAAGCTGGATGCCGAGCTCGACGGCGGGCGGGATCATCATCCGGGCGAGCTGGCCGCCCCCGATCACGCCGACGGTGAGTGTCATGCGGAGCCTTTCGGGAAGGGTTCGGGCAGCGGTTAGACTGCCAACCGCCGTACCTATCCTCCCCCATGAGCGCACGGCCGTTCGGGCGGAGATCACACGTCCGAAGGACCTCATGCGCCCGCTCCTGACCCAGCTGACCCGCTTCGGCATGGTCGGCGCGGTCGGGCTGGTGCTGGACGTGGCGATCTTTAACGCGCTGCGACTGACCGTGCTCTCGCCGGAGGAGCTGCACGAGGGCCCGGTGGTCGCGAAGGTGATCTCCACCGCGGTGGCGATCGCCGCGAACTGGGTCGGGAACCGGTACTGGACGTTCGGGTCGTCGCGTCGGACGGCAGCGGTCCGGGAGGGTCTCGAATTCCTGGCGGTGAGCCTCGGCGGGATGCTGATCGGGCTGAGCTGCCTCTGGCTGTCGCACTATGTCCTCGGCTTCACCAGCCTGCTGGCCGACAACATCGCCACGAACGTCGTGGGGCTGGCGCTCGGCACAGCGTTCCGCTTCACCCTCTACAAGTGGTGGGTGTTCGCTCCGCATCGCAGCGCGCCGCGGGACCGCTCAGCGGTCCTCCCAGGCCGAGGCGCCGTCGCCGAATCGTGACTGCTCCTGCTGGCGTCGACTCGCGATCCCGCTGGAGTTCTGCTCCATCAGGTCGGTGAGCGCGGCCTGCACCAGGTCGACGCCCGGCACGTCGCGCAGCACGACCGGGTGCTCGAGTCCCGTGTTGATGTGCACATCGCCGCTGCGGAACAGGCTCTGGATCGCGTTCTGCCGCACCACGAGGTCGTAGCTGCGGCTGTGCAGGATCTCCTGCCGGTGCCGCACGAGCAGGCCCGAGCGGATCATCAGCCGGCGGCTGGTGATCGTGTAGCGGTTCCCGAGCCAGGACAGCAGCGGCAGCAGCCAGAGCAGCACGGCGAGCGCCGCACCGCCTGCCAGGACCGCGGTCTCCTGCCATGGCTCACGGACGACGGAGGCGAGGTAGGCCGTGCCGCCCGAGAGGGCGATGAGGAAGACACTCGGCCAGAACAGGGCGCGTGCGTGGGGGCGGAGTCTCGCGACCACCGTCTCCGGGACCTGCCCCTCAGTCGCCATCGTCCCTTTCTACCCCACGCGTTGTGGCCACACCGGGACGCTCAGCCGCGTTCCGCCAGCCACGGGCGGAGGTGGACCACATCCCCGGCGGCCACCGCGACGAGCGCCCCGCCGTTCTCGGGCCGCACCTGCAGCCGGCCGGTCGGATCGATCCCCACCGCGGTGCCGAGCAGCGCGTCGCCACCCGGCAGCTCCACCCGGACGCTGCGGCCGAGCGTGTCGCACAGGGCGGTGACGGCAGCGTGCCCGCCGGACGCCATCGCGTTCCCGCCGGCATCGCGAAGGTCGCGCACCAGGTCGCGGAGACCCGCCAGATAGCGGGAGAGCACCAGGTCGATCAGCTCGTCCCCGTCGGCCGTCGCGCCGGCGAGGACGAGCGACGTCGCCGTCGGAGTGGGCAGCTCGTCCGCGGTGAGGAACAGGTTCACACCGGAGCCCACGAGCACGGCCCCACCGGGAGCCAGTTCGGTGAGCAGTCCGCTCACCTTCCGGCCGTCGATCAGCACGTCGTTCGGCCACTTCAGCCGGGCTTCCGGAGCGGGCAGGACGCTGCTCACGGCGGCGGTCATGGCCGCGCCCGCGAGCAGTGGCAGCCACCCCATCGCGTCGGGTGGCAGCGGGGCTTGCCCGGGTGCGAGCGGGCGCAGTAACACCGACGCGGCGAGCGTGCGCCCAGGCGGTGCGATCCAGGAGCGGCCGAGCCGCCCCCGGCCGGCGCGCTGATCGAGGGTGAGGACCACCGTGAACTCCGGCGCCTCCGCCGCGATCAGCGACAGCTCGTCATTCGTCGAGCCGGCGGACGCCAGCACGATCAGCCCGCCCGATCCGGTGCTCCGCGGCAGCTCCACGCGTTTAGGCTACTGGCGTGCGGCTGCCACCGATGGACCTCGTGGCCAGCGTGCAGGCGGCGCTCCGGGATGCCGGGATCGGCAGCGTCGTGGGCGGATCCGGGCTGCTGGCGTCGATGGGCCTCGTCGACACCGTGAACGACTGGGACCTCGTCACCGATGCCGAGGAGCGTGCGGTACAGGTGGTGCTCCGGGCGCTTGGGCTGCCGGATGCACCGGACCCGGGGGACGCGACCGGCTTCGCGACGCGGGCGCTGCACCGGCTGGAACGCGCCGGCGAGCAGGTGGACCTCCTCGTCGGCTTCGCGATCCGCACGTCGGACACGGTGGTGCACATTCCCGCGGCGCCGGGAGAAAGCTGGCGGGGCCTCACCATGGCACGCCCGGCGGACTGGGTGCTCGCCTACCGCGCGATGGGGCGCACCGAGAAGGCCGCCCTGCTGGAGCAGGCACTCGCGGGGCGTTGACCGTCGGGCAGCGGGGTGGCGTCATCCGGAGGCCGGATGCAACGCCGTTGCGGGTTTGCTGGAGGAAAGCTCCAACCGTTCGGCGGAACCGGTGTCGGTAGAGTGAGCCAGATGACTGCCGACGACCGCCTCTCCACGACCGCAGGCAAGCTCGCCGACCTCCGGGAGCGCTACCACGAGGCGGTGACCGCGAGTGGTGAGGCCGCCATCGCGAAGCAGCACGCCAAGGGGAAGAAGACCGCCCGGGAGCGGATCGACGCGTTGCTCGACCACGGCTCCTTCGTCGAGCTCGACGAGTTCGTGCGGCACCGCACCCACGCCTTCGGCATGGACCGGAAGCGCCCCTACGGCGACTCCGTCGTCACCGGCACCGGCACCATCCACGGACGGCAGGTCGCCGTCTACGCGCAGGACTTCACGATCTTCGGCGGATCGCTCGGAGAGGTGGCGGGCGAGAAGATCCTCAAGGTCATGGATCTGGCCCTGAAGACCGGGGTGCCGATCATCGGCATCCTCGATTCCGGCGGCGCCCGCATTCAGGAGGGCGTGGTCGCGCTCGGCAAGTACGGCGAGATCTTCCGCAAGAACACCGCTGCGTCCGGCGTCATCCCGCAGATCTCGATCGTCTGCGGTCCGGCGGCGGGCGGCGCGGTCTACTCCCCCGCGCTCACCGACTTCGTGATCATGGTCGACAAGACCAGCCAGATGTTCGTGACCGGCCCCGACGTCATCAAGACGGTCACCGGCGAGGACGTCGGGATGGAGGAGCTGGGCGGCGCCCTGACGCACAACAAGACCTCCGGCGTCTCGCACTACCTCGCGAGCGACGAGGACGATGCGCTCGACTTCGCCCGGACGCTCCTGAGCTACCTGCCCGAGAACAACCTCGCGGAGCCCCCGGTCTACGCGAACGACGTCGAACTCGAGATCACCGACGCCGACCGCAAACTGAACACGGTCATCCCCGACTCGCCGAACCAGCCGTACGACGTGAAGGACGTCATCGAGCACGTCGTCGACGACGGCTCGTTCCTCGAGACGCAGCCGCTGTTCGCGCCGAACATCGTGGTGGGCTTCGCGCGGGTCGAGGGTCGCCCGATCGGCATCATCGCCAACCAGCCGAACGCGATGGCCGGCACCCTCAACATCGATGCAGGAGAGAAGGCGGCACGCTTCGTGCGCTTCTGCGACGCATTCTCCCTGCCGATCCTCACCCTCGTCGACGTGCCCGGCTACCTGCCGGGCACGGACCAGGAATGGACGGGCGTGATCCGGCGCGGTGCGAAGCTGCTGTACGCGTACGCCGAGGCGACGGTGCCGCTCGTGACGGTGATCACCCGCAAGGCGTACGGCGGGGCCTACATCGTGATGGGGTCGAAGCAGCTCGGCGCGGATCTCAACTTCGCGTGGCCCACCGCCGAGATCGCGGTCATGGGCGGCCAGGGCGCGGTGAACATCCTCTACCGCACGGAGCTCAAGGATGCGGAGGCCGCGGGCGAGGACATCGCCGCCGTGCGCACCCGGCTCGCGAACGAGTACACCTACAACGTCGCAAGCCCGTTCCTGGCCGCGGAGCGCGGCGAGCTCGACGGGATCATCGAGCCGGCCGCCACCCGGGTCGCCGTGATCAAGTCGCTCCGGGCGCTGCGCACCAAGCGGGCGAACCTGCCCCCGAAGAAGCACGGAAACATCCCGCTGTGACGCTCGGAGGAGCCGGAGCCGTGCCCGCTGCGGACGCGGAGCCCCCGATCGACCTGCGCGTGGTCGCGGGGCAGCCGACCGACGAGGAGCTCGCAGCGGTCACCGCCGTGCTGCACCTGGCCGTGCGTGAGCACGCCGCTGCGCCGGAGGAGCGGGCGGTTCCGGACGGACGGCACTGGCAGCGCGCGTTCGGGATGCTGCGCTCACCGGTCGTGCCCGGACGCGGTGCCTGGCGCTCGTTCTGAACAGGCCGCGCTGGGGTACAGGAATACTGTCCTCTGAAATGACGACTGTCGGCTCGCTCGCCCCCGAACCAGAATTGATCCTGCTAGGTGCCTCGTATATCCGAGAGCATCGCCAGTCGCTGGCCGAACAGGGTAAGCAGGCCAGTCGACCGGGGGCGAGTCAGGGCGGTATTCGGGTTACGGCCCTGACTCGGGTCTTGTGAAGGGGCCGGAGGATCTCTCCGGCCCCTTCCTCTTTTCATCGCGCCGGGCGTGCGGCGACCCGGTCGCGGCAACCGGGATTCAGCTGGTGCGGACCTGTGTCGCGCGCGGGATCTCCAGCCAGAGGTCGACCTCTTCCTCCGCGTCCGGCCCCAGGGCACTCGCCCGGCCATCGCCGCTCTTCAGCCCCACCACGGTGACCGCGACGTCGGAGTCCTGCGCAACGGTTCGTGCCACGATGCGGTCGGCGGTCGTGCCGGCCACCGCCTCCGCGAGCCGGTTCAGCACCCGCTCCCGGTCCGCCTCGGGGAGATCGTCGAGGCCACCCTCGTCGAGGAGGTTGACCGTCGCCCCACGGCGCCTGGCGTTCATGACCTCGGTGCGCACGGCATCGTTGAGCAGCCGCCGCCCGCGGATCTCATCCCGGATCGCCTGCTCGAGGTTCCGGCACTCGCGGCGCTGCGCGTCGGTGAGCTCGCCGCCGGTCGCCCGGATGGTGCGGAGCATCGGCAGCGCCATCGTGCTTGTCTGGCCCAGCCGGAACCTCCGCTCGTAGAGGTGCGCCTCCTGCGCGGCCTGCCACTCCGTCGCCTCGCGCTCGGCCAGCGCGAAGCGCTGCGCGTCGCGCCCGGCCTTCGCCATGGCGCGGCTGAGGATGTGCGCGACCGCGACCCACGAGACGCTGCCGATCACCCCCATCGAGAGCACGGCTCCGGGCCCCGCCCAGAGAAAGGTCTGCACGGCCAGGAACAGCACACCGGCCCACGCGAAGCTGTGCCGGCGGCGGGTGGACGTGATGGCCATCAGCGTTCCCACAGCGGCGACGTACCAGGTGGCGTAGCCGTTGCCGCCCTCGCGCAGCGGATCCAGCTCGGAGCTCACCAGGATGGCGATCCCGATGGACACCGCCACGTTGAACCCGGCCATCCAGAGCGGCATCTTCAGAGCGCCGGGCCCCAGGCTGATCACGGTCGCGACCGCGTACAGCGCCATCGCGGCGATGACCGGTGCCGGCTGCGAAGGGATCTCCAGCGAGTAGGTCGCGAGCACCAGGTGGTAGGTGGAGAAGAGCGCAGCGACCGTGACGATGAGGCTGCGGGGCACACCGATGTTCACGCGACGCCACCGATCGCCGCTTGCGCCTGCTGCAGCTCGTCGTCGGGCATCACGGCGACCGGCTCCGGCGCGGGCCAGAGGATGGACACCACCGTGCCGTCCCCGGGCGCGGAGTCGATGTGTGCCACACCGCCGGCGTTCGCGACCCGCTCGAGGATCGACACCCGTACGCCGAGGCGCTCGCTCGGGACGCCGGAGACGTCGAATCCGGGTCCCGTGTCGCCGACCTCGACGAGGACGCCACCCTCGGGCGCGTCGCTGATCCTCAGCCAACGCGACACGGACGGCGAATCGCCGCCGTGCTGAACGCTGTTCACCATCGCCTGCGTGGCCGCCGCGGTGATCGTCTCACCGACGGTCGCCGAGACCGGCGACCCGCCGACGGACAGCTCGCGCACCTCGAACGGCACCGGGAAGCCGGTCGACGCCTCCACGATGCGAGCGGCGACGTCGGCCATCGTGATGGTGCCGGGACCATCGGACGGAGCGCGGGCGGCGTCGCGAAGGTGCCCCATCGCGTTGCCGGCCATCGTGGCGGCGATCCGCTTCGCCTCCGGGGTGCGCGCGTTGGCGGCGGAGAGCAGCGTGGTCAGCACGCTGTCGTGCACGATCGCATCCACCTCCACGCGCTCCACCTCGGTGGCGTGATGCCGCACCGCGACCGCGTAGCGGTCGAGCGCCGTCGCCTGCGCCACATCCACCGACGTGGACGCCTCGCGCAGCATGGTGACGATGATGAGCACGGCGCCGCCGAGGATGATCGCGTAGACCGAGTCGAGCAGGCTCCGCTCCCAGCTCGCGCCCCCGCCGGCCGGCACGGCGTGGATGACCCCGTAGATCGCCGGAACGACGAACAGGTAGACCACCGCGACCCGGGTGCGGAAGGCGATCGCGGCGGTCGCCGTCGCCACCGTCAGCATGTAGTACAGCCAGTGGTTCTCTTCGCGACCGATCGGATCCACGACGGCGAACGGCCAGCTGACCAGCGTGGCGATGTAGACGAACGCGAACGTGGCGTGCGCCACCCGCACCCACCTGCGGGCGATCGAGAACGACATCGCGAGAACCAGTGAGCCGACGAGGGCGGCGATCGCGATGGTGAGCCAGACGTCGCCGGTCTCACCCACCTGCCCCAGCAGGATCGGCGCGGTCTGCGCGGCGAAGACGATGCCGAACCCTGCGATGGCACGGGAGATGACGGCGTCGACCCGACGCCGGCTGATCGGGTTCCGGGGCTGCTTGACCGCCGGGAAGTCGCGGGGGAGCCCGCTAGCGGCCATCGCCGCCGTCCGGGTCGAGCCCCGGAAGGATGCCGTCCTCGACCGCGCGGCGCAGCAGGTCGACCTTGGTCGGCGCCGGCCGACCGACCTCGACGTACTTCGCCCGGATGCGGTCGAGGTATTCGCGCGCCGTGGAGTATCCGATGCCGAGCTGCTCGGCAGCGAGCTTCAGCGGCAGGCCAGACGCGTAGAGGTGCAGGATCTCGCGCTCCCGCCGGCCGAGCTGCGCCTTCGCGAAATCGCGGTCGGCGTCGATCGCGGTCGCCCACTCCAGATTGTTGAGCACCTCGCCGCGGGCCACCGTGGCGGCGGCGGCGATGACGGTGCTCGTCGCGGACGACTTCGGGATGACACCGGCGGCGCCGGCGGCGAGCGCCTCACGGACGCTCGCGACCCGATCGGCGATGCTGTGCACCAGCACCGCGGAGCCGGTCGCCTGCACGCGCTTCACATTGTCGGTCACCGACGAGCCGTCGCCGAGGGACAGGTCGAGGACGACGACATCCACCTCGCGCCCATCCAGTCCGTCGACGAGCTCGTCGACGTTCGCGGCGGCGAGCACGAAGTCGTACCCCTCCTCCTGAAAGGCGGCCTTCAGCCCCAGCCGCACGGATTCGTGGTCGTCCACCACGGCGACGCGCACTGAACTGGTCGGCTTCGCTGTCGCCGGTTCGTTCTCGATCGTTTGAGCCATATGTTCCCGCCCCGTTTCCCCTCGAACTCGCGACAACGCGAGCGCGCACTCATCGTATCCCCAGGGGCGGGGTTCATACTGCTCAGCCGCGCCTGACGAACGATGCGACCGCCTCGAGATGATGCGTGTTCGGGAAGAGGTCGAAGGCGCGGAGGGTGCGCAGCTCGTACCCCTTCTCGGCGAGCAGGCCGGTGTCGCGGGCGAGCGCGACCGGGTCGCAGGCGACGTAGATCAGCTGCGCTGGGCCGAATTCGGCGAGGGAGTCGATGACCTCGCGACCGGCGCCCGCGCGTGGCGGGTCGAGGACGACGGTCGCTTCGCGCATCCGCTGCCGTTCCGCGGGCCCCGCGGCGGCGAGCCGGGAACGCAGCCATCGCTCGACGCGGCCCGTCTCAGCGGTGGCGCCCGGCCACTCGCGCAGGTTGTGGCGAGCATGCTCGGTGGCGCGGGGGCTCGACTCGACGCTCGTGATCAGCATGTCATCCGCGCCGGCCCGGTCTGCGACTGCGGCGGCGAGCAGCCCGACCCCGCCGTACAGGTCGAGATTGTCGGCATCCAGGTCGAGCAGCCGCAGGTCGAGTGCGTGCCGCACCGCGTCCGTCAGCGTCCGGGCGGCGCTCACGTGCACCTGCCAGAAGCCGGAGTCGTCGAGCCGGAACTCCCGCTCCCCCACCCGCTCGGTGATCTCCGTCGGCGACTGCGTGCCGACGATCAGTCTCGGCTCGCCGGTGCTCGGTGCGACGAGGTCCACGTGCTCCTCGCCGGGGAAGTGCTCGTCGAGCGGCGCCGCGGCGGCGAGCTCGGGCGTCGCGAGCGGCAGCTCGCGGACGCGGATCACCCGGTGGGAGCGAGCGGCGTACGGGCCGAGGCGTCCGGTGTCGTCCACATGCAGGCGCACCCTCGTGCGCCATCCGGTGCCGTTCTCGTCCTGCACCGGCTCGCCGGAAGCACGCCCGTCCGTCGCGGCGTCCCGGAGCGGCAGCGCCTCGACCTCGACGCGCGCCTCGATGCCGGCCATGCGCTCCATCGACTCCGCGAGCACGTCGGCCTTCAGCTTCCGCTGGTGCGCGAGCCGGATGTGACCGAACTCCGCGCCGCCGGGCCGGAACTCTGGGTCGACGTCGAGGCCGGCGGCGGCCCACACATGCTCCCGCCGGTGCGGGCTCGGATCGAGCACCCGCACGGTGTCGGCGCGCCAGAAGGCGTTCTTGCGGTCGTCGGTGACCCGCGCGATCACCCGCTCCCCCGGGATCGCGTCGCCGACGAAGACCACCCTGCCCTCGTGCCGGGCGACCGTCACACCGCCGTGGGCTACCTTGTCTATCGCGAGCTCGATCTCGCGGCCCACGTTCTCACCCATCCTCCGAGCATAGGCAGGTCGGTTGCGCCTCTACCTCGCGTCCACCTCGCCCGCGCGGCTCGCCACGCTGCGCGCCGCCGGGGTCGAGCCGGTGCTGCTCAGCCCGGGTGTCGACGAGGACGCCGTCGTCGAGGCGGAGCGGCCGCGGAACGCCGTGGACATGGTCCAGCTGCTGGCCCGCGTGAAGGCAGAGGCGGTGATCGGACGCACGGTGGACGGCGCCCCGATCGACGGGTTCATCCTCGGCGGCGACTCGGCGTTCGAGCTGGACGGCGCGGTGTACGGGAAGCCGCACACCGCCGACGTGGCATGGGAGCGCTGGCGCCTGCAGCGCGGCCGTGAGGGCCTCCTGCACAGCGGGCACTGGCTCATCGATCACCGCGGCGGGAGCCCGGCCGCGAGCGGCGTGATCGCCACCGGCGGCGTCTCGACCGCCACGGTGCGATTCGCCGATGACATCACCGACGACGAGCTCCACGCGTACATCGCCACCGGTGAGCCGCTGCGCGTCGCGGGGGCGTTCACCATCGACAGCCTCGGCGCGCCGTTCATCGAGTCGGTCGACGGCGATCCGCACGCGGTGGTGGGCCTCTCCCTCGCCCTGCTGCGCAAGCTCGTCGGACGTTTCGGCGTGGCCTGGCCGGCGCTCTGGAACCGGGTGCCCTGAGCCGGAGGTCGACCCATCCCGGCTGTCGTTGTAGTGTTCCGTCACGGATCGCCGGTCCATTTTGTGCCCGCTGGCCAAATCGGAGCGCCGCCTCGTCACTAGGCTGAGACCCTATGGCTGGCATCGAGAAGGTCCTCATCGCCAACCGCGGCGAAATCGCGGTGCGCGTCATCCGGGCGGCGAAGGATTCGGGCATCGCCTCCGTCGCCGTCTACGCCGATCAGGATCGCGACGCCCGCCACGTGCGGCTCGCCGACGAGGCGTACGCGCTGGAAGGCGCCACCAGCGCCGAGACGTATCTCGTGATCGAGAAGCTCCTCTCGGTCGCCCGGCGGTCGGGAGCCGACGCCGTGCATCCCGGCTACGGCTTCCTCGCCGAGAACGCCGACTTCGCGCGCGCTGTGATCGCCGCCGGCCTCACCTGGATCGGTCCCTCCCCGGAGGCGATCGAGCGGCTCGGCGACAAGGTGTCCGCACGCCACGTTGCCGAGAAGGTCGGCGCACCGCTTGCGCCAGGCACCCTGAACCCGGTGGCCGGCGCGGAGGAGGTGCTCGAGTTCGTCGAGGAGCACGGCCTGCCCGTCGCGATCAAGGCGGCATTCGGCGGCGGAGGGCGCGGCCTCAAGGTCGCGCGCACCCGGGACGAGGTCGCGGAGCTGTTCGACTCCGCCACCCGCGAGGCGATCGCCGCGTTCGGTCGGGGCGAATGCTTCGTCGAGAAGTACCTGGACACGCCGCGCCACGTCGAGACCCAGTGCCTCGCCGACGCGCACGGCAACGTCGTCGTCGTCTCCACCCGCGACTGCTCGCTGCAGCGCCGGCATCAGAAGCTCGTCGAGGAGGCGCCGGCGCCGTTCCTCAGCGAGGCACAGCGGACCGCGATGTACGAGTCGTCGAAGGCGATCCTCCGCGAGGTGGGGTACGTCGGCGCCGGCACCTGCGAGTTCCTCGTCGGCCGCGACGGCACCGTGTCGTTCCTCGAGGTCAACACCCGCCTTCAGGTGGAGCATCCGGTGTCGGAAGAGGTCACCGGCATCGACCTGGTGCGGGAGCAGTTCCGCATCGCCGAGGGCGGCGTGCTGGACTACGCCGACCCGGAGCCGCAGGGGCACTCGATCGAGTTCCGCATCAACGGCGAGGACCCTGGGCTGAACTTCATGCCGATGCCCGGTCCGGTGCACGTCTTCCGCGTGCCGGGTGGCCCCGGTGTCCGCGTCGACTCCGGCGTCACCACCGGCGACGTCATCAGCGGCGCCTTCGACTCGCTGCTGGCGAAGCTGATCGTCACGGGGTCGAGCCGGCAGGATGCGCTCGAGCGCTCACGACGAGCGCTCGACGAGTTCGAGATCGCCGGGCTCCCCACCGTGCTCCCGTTCCACCGCGCGGTGGTTCGGGATCCCGCGTTCACGTCCGAGCCGTTCTCGGTGCACACACGCTGGATCGAGACCGAGTTCACCGGCGCGCTCGAGCCGTGGAGCGGCTCCCTCGAGCCCGCCGCCCCGCTCCACACCCGGCACAACGTGGTGGTCGAGGTGGCCGGCAAGCGCATCGAGGTGTCGCTGCCCGACCGACTGCTCCCCGGCGCGGCTGCGGAGCAAAGCCTGCCGACCGCGCCGCGCCGCCGGGGCCATGCGTCGGTGGCCACCGCCACCGGCGACAGCGTGACCGCCCCGATGCAGGCCACGGTCGTGAAGGTCGCCGTCGGCGAGGGCGACGCCGTCGTGAAGGGCGATCTCGTGCTGGTGCTCGAGGCGATGAAGATGGAGCAGCCGATCGTCGCCCACAAGGACGGCACCATCACCTCCCTCAACGCCCCCGTCGGCGCCACCGTCTCCTCCGGCCACGTCCTCGTGAACATCGCCTGATAACCCGGGCCCCAGGCGTCCGAGCTGCCCGATGAGCCCGGCGGCGACCGTGTCGCTCCGCACGAATTCATCGACCCACGGGTCGCCGATGGTCGACTGCATGGGGCATGGTGTGCCGCCGCAGCTCAGAACCCGGCCCGCGGACCAGGATCCGCGGGAATGCGTCGCAGGTCGTCGGCCGTGCAGGACTGGTCGCCTGGCCCGCCGTGATCACACGATGATCGCGGTTGTGTCCGATGCGCGGGGAATTGCGCGAGCATTCGACGGAAGCGCGATCATGGGCGCATGCACGACCACGGTCGGGGCGCAGCGAACAGGGTCAGCGGACGATGTGCATCGCCCGCGCCGCGTCGGTGACGCTGCCGGAGAGGGAGGGGTAGACGCTGAACGCACCGGCGAGCTCGTCGACGGTGAGGCGGTGCTCCACGGCAAGGGCGATGGGGAGGATGAGCTCCGACGCCTTCGGTGCGACCACCACGCCGCCGATCACGGTGCCCGATCCGGTGCGGGCGAAGAGCTTCACGAAGCCGTCGCGGATGCCCATCATCTTGGCGCGCGGGTTCGACGACAGCGGCAGCTTGTAGATCTCGCCCTGGGCGATGCCCTCCTCGATCTGCTTCTGCGACCAGCCCACCGTGGCGATCTCCGGCTGCGTGAAGATGTTCGAGGTGACGTTCCGCAGCTCGATCGGGTTCACCGCGTCGCCCATCGCGTGGAACACCGCCGTGCGTCCCTGCATAGAGGCGACGGATGCCAGCGGCAGCACGCCGGAGCAGTCGCCGACCGCGTAGACCGACGGCATCGAGGTGCGGGAGACCCGGTTGACGCGGATGTAGCCGCCGTCCGAGAGCTGGATGCCGGCCTCCTCGAGCCCGAGATCCGCCGTGTTCGGGATGGCGCCGACCGCGAGCAGACAGTGGGTGCCCTCGACGGTCCGACCGTCGGCCAGCGTCGCGATCACGCCGTCCTCGGTCCGCTCGACGGACTGCGCGCGGCTCTTCGCGAGCACGTGCATGCCGCGCCGGCGGAACACGTCCTCGATGACGGCCGCCGCGTCGGCGTCCTCGCCGGGCAGCACCTGGTCGCGGCTCGAGATGAGCGTGACCTCGGAGCCGAGCGCGTGGTACGCCGAAGCGAACTCCGCTCCGGTGACACCGGATCCGACCACGATGAGGCGCTCGGGCGTCGTGTCGAGCTGGTAGAGCTGCTTCCAGGTGAGGATCCGCTCGCCGTCCGGCTGCGCGGTCGGCAGGACGCGGGGGCTGGAGCCGACCGCCACGACGATGGTGTCGGCCTCGACCTCGTCGAAGTCCTTCGCGGCCTTGCCCTTGCCCGCGGACACGACGATCTTCTGCGGCCCGTCGAGTCGGCCGTCGCCCGTGATCAGCCGCACGCCGGCCTTGATCAGGTTGGCCTTCATGTCCTCGGACTGCTGGCGTGCGAGCCCGAGCAGCCTGGCGTTGACGGCGGCGAGGTTCACCGTGACGTCGGGACGGACCGCCCGTCCGCTCTCACCGCGGATGGAGAACTGCACGCCCAAATCCGCCGCCTCGCCGATGGCGTTCGCCGCCTCCGCGGTCGAGATGAGGGTCTTCGACGGCACGACGTCGGTGAGCACCGCCGAGCCACCGACGCCCGCCCGCTCGACGATCGTGACCTCTGCCCCGAGCTGGGCGCCCGCGAGGGCGGCCTCGTATCCTCCGGGTCCGCCTCCGAGCACTGCGATCCGCTGTTTGCGCTCGAAGATGTCAGCCATTGTGCAATTGTCTCGGGTTCTTCCACTCGTCGGCAAAACGGCGCGGGAAATAGAGTGGTCGGATGCAGCAGAACCCTCTCGACGATCCAGCGGCCGATCCCTTCGAGCTCGCGGCCCAGGCGGCCGCGCAGCTGGCGGACCGGACCGGGGTGGAGCGGCACGATCTCGCCCTGACGCTCGGCAGCGGCTGGGCGAAGGCGGCGGACCTCGTCGGCGAGACCACCGCCACCATCCCTGCCAGCGAGATCGTCGGCTTCTCGAAGCCGGCGCTCGCCGGCCACGTCGGCACGCTGCGCAGCGTGCTCCTGCCGAGCGGGAAGCGGGCGCTCGTCATCGGCGCACGCACCCACTTCTACGAGGGGCACGGCGTTCGCCGCGTCGTCCACTCGGTTCGCACGGCCGCCGCGACCGGCGCGACCACGATGATCCTCACGAACGGCGCGGGCGGCGTCCGTCCCGAGTGGGCGCCGGGCACCCCGGTGCTCATCTCCGACCACATCAACCTCACCGCCTCCTCTCCGCTGGAGGGCGCGACGTTCATCGACCTCACGGATCTCTACTCGCTGCGGCTGCGCACCGTCGCGCGCCAGGTGGACCCATCCCTCGACGAGGGCGTGTACGTGCAGTTCCGCGGCCCGCACTACGAGACGCCGGCGGAGGTGCAGATGGCCAAGCGCATCGGCGGCGACATCGTCGGCATGTCGACGGCGCTCGAGGCGATCGCGGCCAGGCAGGCGGGCATGGAGGTGTTCGGGATGTCGCTCATCACGAACGCCGCCGCGGGGATCAGCGGTGATGCGCTCAGCCACGAGGAGGTGCTGCAGGCCGGACGCGACGCCGAGCAGCGCATCTCCGAGCTGCTCGCCAGGATCGTGGCCGAGCTGTGAGCCTTCGTGACGGCCGCGACGATGCGGGGGCGGGAACCGGCGACGGCCCCCGCTCCGAGGCAGCCGCCGAGCGTGTCGCGGCGGCCGACACCGTCTCCCCCGCCGACAGCCTGCTGGCCGACGCGAGGGCCTGGCTGGAGCAGGATCCGGACGACGCCACCCGCGCCGAGCTGAGCGTGCTGCTCGCGGAGGTCGCTGCCGGCGACCCCGACGCGGTCAGCGAGCTCGCCGCCCGGTTCGGATCCCGGCTGACCTTCGGCACCGCCGGGCTCCGCGGAGAGCTCGGCGCCGGACCGAACCGGATGAACCGGGTGCTCGTCGCGCAGGCCGCCGCGGGCCTCGCGGCGTTCCTGACCTCCCGCGAGGCGGAGCCGAGCATCCTGATCGGCTACGACGCCCGCACCAACTCCGACGTCTTCGCCCGCGACACGGCGGAGCTGATGGCCGGGGCGGGCGTCCGCGCCGTGCTGCTCCCCCGGGCGCTGCCCACCCCGGTGCTGGCCTTCGGCGTGCGTCACCTCGGTGCGAGCGCCGGCGTGATGGTCACCGCCAGCCACAACCCGCCCCGCGACAACGGATACAAGGTCTACCTGGGCGGCGTCGACGATGGCGCGCAGATCGTCTCGCCGACGGATGCGGAGATCCAGTCCGAGATCCTCCGCGTCGCCGGCGGCGACACCCGCGACCTTCCCCGCTCCGATGGGTACGAGGTGGCAGGGGATGAGGTCGTGGACGAGTACATCCGCCGGACCGCGGCACTCTCCCCCGCCCCGACGGTGCCGCTGACCGTCGTCTACACCGCTCTGCACGGCGTCGGATGGCAGACCGCGCGTCGCGTGTTCACGGCAGCCGGGTTCGGAGAGCCGATCGTCGTGGCGCAGCAGATCGAGCCGGACGCCGCGTTCCCGACCGTCTCGTTCCCGAATCCGGAGGAGCCGGGCGCGCTCGACCTCTCGTTCGCAACCGCCGCCGAGGCGGGCGCCGAGCTGATCCTCGCCAACGACCCCGACGCCGACCGGCTCGCGGTGGCCGTGCCGGATGTGGCCGGCCGCTGGCGCCGGCTGAGCGGCAACGAGGTGGGGCTGCTGCTCGGCTGGCGCGCGGCCGAGCGAGCCACCGCCGCCGGTCCGGACGGTGCCGGCACGCTCGCCTGCTCGCTGGTCAGCTCTCCGGTGCTCGGCCGCATCGCGGAGGCCCACGGGCTGGGATTCGCCGAGACGCTCACCGGGTTCAAGTGGATCTCGCGAGCTCCGTCGCTGCGCTTCGGATTCGAGGAGGCCCTCGGCTACCTGGTCGACCCGGAGAAGGTGCGCGACAAGGACGGCATCTCGGCCGCCGTCGATCTCCTCGCGCTGGCGGCTGAGCTCAAGGCAGCGGGCCGATCCGTCGACGACCGCCTCCGCGAGGCTGCGGAGCGGTTCGGCGCGTACGCGTCGAGCCAGGTGTCGCTGCGCGTGTCGGATCTCGCCGAGATCCCCCGGCTGATGACGAAGCTGCGGTCCGCCGTTCCGGATGCCATCGGTGGTGTGCCGGTGGTGCGGGTCGACGACTTCACCGACGGCTTCGACCACTTCCCCGCCAGCGACCTCCTGCGGTTCTGGCTCGACGGCGGCTCCCGGGTCATCCTCCGACCGAGCGGCACCGAGCCGAAGCTCAAGGCGTACATCGACGCGGCGAGCACCGACGGCACGGCCGAGGAGCGGATGAGCGCCGCGGCCGCCACGGTCGACGCACTGGAGCGCGGGGTGCGCGAGCTGCTCGCGTGAGCGCCGAGCGCAGGCTCAGCCGAGGGAGCGCTGCAGCTTCTCGGTGAGCTCCGTCGTGTCGAAGTAGTTCTCGACCACCACCACGTCGGCGAAGGTCTTGCCGATCGCCTCCACGAACTCGGGGCTCGTCAGGATCACCTGGGCGTCGGCGGCGACGGTGGCGAGGCTCGCGAGGTCTGCCGCGACGACGTTCGCCTCGATGCCGAGGCGGGCGAGCACGCGCTCCGCGTTCACCTTGAGGATCGCGCTCGAGCCGATCCCGGCTCCGCAGATGGTGACGATCTTCACGAGCCGCCCCCCAGGATCCGGTGCACGTCCTCCGTCGTCTCCGCGGCCGCGAGGTCCTGAATGGCGGTCGAGTCGTTGAACACATTTGCGAGTTCGGCAACGGAACCGAGGTGTGAGCGGGCATCCGTCACGGCGAGCCCGAGGATGACGCTCACCGGGTCGTTGTGCGGGTGCCCGAAGTCGACGGGCGTCTCGAGCGTGACGACGCTGAGCCCGTCCGCGACCACCTCCGGTCCCGGCCGGGCGTGCGCGAGCGCGAGGCCCGGCGCGATGACCACGTACGGCCCGTGGTCCTCGATCATCCGGATCATCTCGTCGGCGTACCCCGGACGGGCCGCGCCGGAGTCGGACAGGCGCGCGCCGGCGAGGCGCACGGCGGAGCGCCAGTCGGACGCGGAGGCGCCCAGCTGGATCGCGGAGTCGGGAAGCGGTGGCAGTGGCATCAGACGCGCTCGAAGCCCTCCGTGATGAGGTCGGCGAGCTCCTCCCGGTCCTCGAGCGGCAGGAAGGCAGCGGATGCCGCGTTCAGCTGGAACACCTCGAGATCCGACAGGTCGTAGTCGAAGGTCTCGGCCAGCAGCGCCAGCTCGCGACTGAGGCTGGTGTTGCTCATCAGCCGGTTGTCGGTGTTCACCGTGACCCGGAACCCGAGCTGGTACAGCAGGTCGAACGGGTGGTCGATGAGGTCCTCGCCCCAGGCGGCGATCGCGCCGGTCTGCAGGTTCGAGGAGGGGCTGAGCTCCAGCGCGATCTCGCGGTCCTTCACCCACTGCGCGATGGGGCCCACCGTCACGTAGGTGCCATCGTCGTCCTCGCTCTCGACCTTCACGTCCTCCGCGATCCGGACCCCGTGCCCGAGGCGCAGGGCGCGACCGTCGAGGAGCGCGCTGCGGATGCTCTCGAGGCCGTCCGCCTCCCCCGCGTGCACCGTGACGGGGAAGAACTCGCTCGCCAGGTAGTCGAACGCGGTCCGGGCGCGGCTCGGCGGGAACCCGGCCTCGGCACCGGCGAAGTCGAACCCGACCACACCGGCGTAGCGGTGCCGCGTCGCGAGCTCCGCGATCTCGAGCCCCCGGTCGGCGTGGCGCATCGCCGTGACCAGCTGTCCGGCGCGGATGCGGTGCCCGTTCGCGCGGGCGTCCGAGACACCCGTCTCGATGCCCTCCTGCACGGCCTCGACGGCCTCGTCGAGGGTCAGCCCGCCCCTCAGGTGCTGCTCCGGCGCCCAGCGGATCTCGCCGTAGACGACCCCGTCGGCGGCGAGGTCCTGCACGAACTCCCGGGCGACCCGCACGAGCGCGTCGCTCGACTGCATCACCGCCGTCGTGATGTCGAACGTCTTCAGGTATTCGACCAGCGAGCCGGAATCGGACTGCACGGCGAACCACTCGCGCAACGACTCGGCGTCGTCCGCCGGGAGGTCCAGGTCGATATCGTCCGCGAGCTCGAGGATCGTCTGCGGCCGCAGTCCCCCGTCGAGGTGGTCGTGGAGGGAGATCTTCGGTATGCCTTGCAGGTTCACCCCGGTCGGAGCGTGGACGTATTCCTGCGACGGCACGGTCATGCGCTCAATCTACCGGAGCGATCCTGCGGGGAGGCTTCCGATCGGCACGGCGCCGGAACGGAGCACATCGATCACGGGAGGATGCGCTCAGCCGCCCGCCGCGCCGCCGCGAGCACGTCGTCTTCCCTGCTGCCGCTGAACGTCGTGGCGATGTACGGCACGGTCAGCGCGGCCACCGTCGTTCCGGCGGCTCCGGTCACCGGCACGACGAGGTCGGTGATGCCGGGCTGCAGCGCATCGTGCCGGCGGACGTGGCCGTGCCGCGTCGCGTGCGCGAGCTCCTCCTGGTCGCACTCGCCCGCGAGGGTCCGGCGCACATCCTCGGCCGCACCGGCGACCAGGACGCTGCCGGTCGCGGTGCCGCCGACCGGGAACAGGGCACCGACCCGCACCCGGAACCCGAAGTCGGCGGGGCTCTCCACCTGCGCGAGGACGCGGACCCGCCCGGCATCCAGCACGCTGAGGTTGCAGGACTGGCGGATCTCGTCGGCGAGCTCCCGCATCGGCACGGTCGCCGCGGTGATCAGCCCACGCAGCGGCGGATGCCGGTGCGCGAGGTCGAACAGCATCGTCGAGAGCCCGTACAGCCCGGACTGCCGATCCCGCATCAGGTAGCCGCGCCGATCGAGGCTCGTCAGCACGCGGAAGATCTGACCGACCCTGCGGCCGGTCGCCTCCGCGATCGCGGTCTGCGACAGCCCGCCGGCGTCGTCCGCCAGCAGCTCCAGGATGTCGAGCGCCTTCTCGAGGGCCGGCACCGAGTACTCCGGCTGCGTTGCCGCATCGGCTGCCGTCTGCGTCCCCGGATCGGCGGTCACGGCCGGCTCAGCGCTCCGCCGCCATGGCCCGCACCATGCGGCGGGCGATCTCGCGGTCGAGATCCTCCGGCACCGGCTGGGCGCCGGGTGCAAGCGTGTCGGCCGCGAGGGCGATCCGCTCGAGCGAGAGCGACTGGAGCAGGAAGCCGAGGTCCATGGACTCCAGCGAGTTGCCCTTCGGCTCCCGACCGGCGAGGTTCACCATCCGACCGTCGGCCAGGAGGATGACGTGCCGGCCGCCCGGCAGGTCGATCCGCTCGATGCCATCATCGAGCACGGCGGAGCCGGTCGCCGCGTCGCGCAGTGCCGGAACGTCGATCTCCCACGGGAAATGGCCGCTGTTGGCGAGCACGGCGCCATCTGCCACCGCATCGAAGAACTCGTCCGTGAGAATGCCAGGGCGGCCGGTCGCGGTGAGAAAGACCTCGCCCCATTCGGCGAGCTCGAGAAGCCCGGCGACCCGGTAGCCGTCCATCGCGGCTTCGAACGCCTTCAGCTCGTCGACCTCGACGACGGCCACCTTGCCGCCGAGGGCGCGGAGGTACTGCGCGATGCCGCGGCCGCACCACCCGTACCCGACGACCACGAATCGGCGACCCGGGATGCGGAGGTTGGTGATGCGCTGGAAGCTCTCGACCACCGACTGGCCGACGGCGTGCTTGTTCTCGCCGATGGCCTTCAACGGGCTGTCGTTGATCACGATCACCGGGAACGGCACACGCCCCGCGAGCTCGGCGCGCAGGCGGTCGCCGCCCGATGTTGTCTCCTCGGTGCCCCCGATCACGCTGTCCGCCCTGCCCGCGGCGATCAGTCCGGCCGCCAGGTCCCCGCCGTTGTCGAGCAGGATGTCCGGCGCGGCGTCGAGCACCGATTGCACGTTCCGCTCGTGCTGGTCGAGAGAGTCGTCGCGGCTGCCGAACACCGTCATCCCCTGCGCCCGGAGGAAGGCGACGACATCGTCCTGGGTCGAACCGTGATTGCCGGTCGCGACGATCTCCGCCCCGCCCGCCGCGAGAACCTCGAGCAGCACCGCCGTCTTCGGCTCGAGGTGGAGGGACATGCCGATCCGGCGCCCGGCGAACGGGCGGTGGACGGCGAAGTCGGTGCCGGCGCGGGCCAGCAGCGGCATCCGGGAGCGGATCCATTCCACCCGGCCGGCGCCGCGGGCGGCCAGGTCGTTCGTCGTGTGCATGCCGAAATCTTACACATATGAACATGGCTTTCATATATGCTCACATCATGCCGAGAAAGATCCTGCTGGACTGCGACCCCGGACACGACGACGCCGTCGCGATGCTGCTGGCGCACGGCAGCCCGGACATCGAGCTGGTGGCCGTCACGACCGTGGCCGGAAACCAGACGATCGAGAAGGTGACGCGGAACGCCCTCGCGGTGGCGCGCATCCTCGGCATCACTGGCGTTCCGTTCGCGCAGGGGGCAGGCCGGCCGCTGGTACGGCAGGTCGAGGTGGCTCCAGACATCCACGGCGAGTCGGGACTCGACGGACCGGTGCTGCCCGAGCCGGAGCTCGAACTCGATCCGCGCGGCGCGGTGCGGCTCATCATCGACACGGTCATGTCGCACGAGCCCGGGGAGATCACCCTGGTGCCGACCGGCGCGCTGACGAACATCGCGCTGGCGGCGCGGCTGGAGCCGCGGATCGTGGAGCGGGTGCGCCAGGTGGTGCTGATGGGCGGCGGCGTGCACGAGGGCAACTGGAGCGCCACAGCCGAGTTCAACATCCTCATCGATCCCGAGGCGGCCCACATCGTGTTCTCGGAACACTGGCCGCTCACCATGGTGGGCCTGGATGCCACGCACCAGGCGCTTGCCACCGCGGAGGTCGCAGCGCGGATCGCGGCGGTCGGCACCGCGCCGGCACGGTTCGTCGGCGAACTGCTCGATTTCTTCGGTCACGCCTACAAGGACGCGCAGGGTTTCGACTTCCCGCCGGTGCACGATCCGTGCGCCGTCGCCTATGTGATCGACCCGACGGTGCTCGAGGTGCGGAAGGCGCCGCTCACCGTGGAGCTCACCGGCACGCACACCCTCGGGATGACGGTGGCGGACCTCCGCGCGCCGGCGCCGGCGGAGTGCACCACGAGCGTCGCTCTCGGCCTCGACGCAGTCAAATTCTGGGACCTCGTCGTGGACGCCCTGGAGCGCATCGGCGATCCCGCGTAGCGCGCGAACAGGGGCCGCTTCGGCGCATGCGGGTCGCCGCGGCGGCCCGTACTGGCCGATGTGGCCCGTCTTGGCGTCAGCCGGTGATGCGGTCGGCGATGAGCGGGCCGCCGGTCTCCACGTCGTCGCCGGCCGCACCGATCGTATAGGCGCCTTCGAGCGATTCCAGTGCCCGTGCGAACCGCGCATCGTCGTCCGCGCTCAGCGTGAACAGCGGGTCGCCCGCACGCACCTCGTCGCCGGGCTTCACGGCGAGGTCGATCCCCGCCGCGTGCAGCACCGGGTCCTCCTTGCGCGCACGCCCGGCGCCGAGCCGCCACGCGGCGATCCCGAACGGCAGCGCCTCCATCCGGGTGACGACGCCGTCCCGGTCCGCCGTCACGACGTGCTGCTCGCGCGGCGCAGGCAGCGGCGCATCCGGATCCCCGTCCTGCGCCGCGATCATCGCCCGCCAGGTGTCCATCGCCTTCCCGTCGGCGAGGTGTCGCTCGACGTCCGCGTCGGGCTGCCCGGCGAGCGCGAGCATCTCCCGCGCGAGCGCCACGGTGAGCTCCACGACATCCGCCGGACCACCGCCCGCCAGCACCTCGACCGACTCCCGCACCTCGTTCGCGTTGCCGATGGCGAGGCCGAGCGGCACGTTCATGTTGGTGAGCAGCGCCACGGTGGCGACGCCGGCGTCCGTGCCGAGCCGCACCATCGTCTCCGCCAGCTCGCGGCTCCGCGCCGGATCCTGCATGAAGGCGCCGGAGCCGAACTTCACGTCGAGCACCAGCGCCGCGGTGCCCTCGGCGATCTTCTTGCTCATGATCGACGACGCGATGAGCGGGATGCATTCGACGGTGCCGGTGATGTCACGGAGGGCGTAGAGCTTCTTGTCCGCAGGCGCGAGGCCCGCGCCTGCGGCGCAGATGACCGCGCCGACGTCATCAAGCTGGGCCAGCAGCTCGTCGTTCGAGAGGCCGGCGCGCCAGCCCGGGATGCTCTCCAGCTTGTCGAGGGTGCCGCCGGTGTGGCCGAGGCCGCGGCCGGACAGCTGCGGCACCGCCACGCCGAACGACGCGACGAGCGGCGCGAGCGGCAGGGTGATCTTGTCGCCGACCCCGCCGGTGGAGTGCTTGTCGACCGTGGGCTTCGAAAGCGCGTCGAAGCTCATCCGCTCCCCCGACGCGATCATCGCGAGCGTGAGGTCGCGGATCTCGTCCCGCCCCATGCCGTTCAGGAAGATCGCCATCGCCATCGCCGACATCTGCTCATCGGCGACGTAGCCCCGCGTGTACGCGTCGACCAGCCAGTCGATCTGGGGCGTGGTGAGCGCGCCGCGGTCGCGCTTCACGCGGATCAGGTCGACGACGTCGAAGGGTTCGATGCTCACGGGAGATTTCCTTCCGTCGCCCGCTTGTGGCGGGGGTTACGGCCAGCTGGCGGGAGTCGTTTCTCCCGCCTCCCCGTCGTGGCGCCGGCTACGACGGGGGAAAGGGTCATTCCCCTGCCCGGTACTCGTCGAGGGTGCGCGGGCCGAAGGCGTCGGGGATGACCTCGTCGATGGTCCGGACACCCGAGACCGTCTGCAGCAGCATGCCGTCGGCGGAGTGCTCGAAGAGCAGCTGGCGGCACCGGCCGCACGGCATGAGGGCATTTCCGTGACCGTCGACGCAGGTGAAGGCGACGAGCTTGCCCCCGCCGGTCATGTGCAGCGTGGAGACGAGCGTGCATTCGGCGCAGAGGGTGAGACCGTATGAGGCGTTCTCCACGTTGCAGCCGGCGATGACACGGCCGTCGTCGACGAGCGCCGCGACACCGACCGGAAAGCGCGAGTACGGCACGTACGCCTTCTCCATGGCGGCGAGCGCCTCGCTCCGCAGCCGATCCCAGTCGATCCCGGATCCGTCCGGAGCGGGTGCCGAGGTGCTCATGACTTCACGTACGGCTTGCCGGCGGCCGCGGGCCCGCGCACGTGCCCCACGAATCCGGCGACCGCGAGGATCGTGACCACGTACGGCAGCATCAGCATGAACTCGCTCGGCACCGGCGAGCCGATCACGCCGAGCGTTCCCTGAAGATTCGTCGCGAAGCCGAACAGCAGTGCCGCAAGCGTGGCGCGGATGGGGTCCCACCGTCCGAAGATCACCGCCGCGAGCGCGATGAAGCCGGCGCCCGCGGTCATCTCCTTGTTGAACGACCCCAGCGAGGCGACCGTGTAGAACGCTCCGCCGAGGCCCGCGATGGCGCCCGCGAGGGACACGTTCCAGAACCGCGTCGAGTTGACGTTGATGCCCACGGTGTCCGCGGCGGTCGGGTGCTCACCCACCGAGCGGAGGCGAAGCCCCCACTTGGTGTGGAACAGCCCCCACCAGACGGCGAACACGGCGATGTACATGAGGTAGACGATCGGAGTCTGCCGGAACAGCACCGGTCCCAGGATCGGGATCTCGCTGAGGAGCGGAATGTTGATGCGCTCGAAGCGTGTGGACGAGTTGAGCTCGGCCGCGTTCGGACTGAGGAGCACCGAGTACAGGAAGCTGGTGAGGCCGGCGACGAGCACGTTCAGCACGACGCCGACGATGACCTGGTCCACCAGGTACTTGATCGAGAACGCGGCGAGCACGAATGACACGAGCACGCCGGCGAGCATCGCGGCGAGCAGTCCCAGGATCGGGGAGTCGGTGAGCGAGGACACCAGGGCGGCCATGAATGCGCCCGCGAGCAGCTGACCCTCGATGGCGACGTTCACCACCCCGACCCGCTCGGAGATGACACCGCCGAGGGCCCCGAAGATGATCGGCGACGACAGCGCCACGGTGCCGAGCAGCAGACCGGGCACCGGGATCGTCTCGCCCGCCGCGGCCCAGGTCAGGAAGCCGATGAGGAACGCGACCGAGAACACCACGGTCATCCAGAGCGGGATGCGCTGGGACCGCATCGCGCGCAGCGTGGCGATCACGGTGAGCACGACCAGCAGGATCGTGACCGCGACACCCGTCGCGTACGTCGGCAGCAGCAGCGGCGGAAGCTGGATGACATCGCCGGCGTTCGAGAGCCGGAAGGTGGTGGTGCCCTGTCGGCCGAGCCCGACGAAGAGGACCAGTGCGAGCAGAGCGAAGACGCCGAAGCCGATCGGCACCTTCCAGCTGCGGACCGCGACGGTCTTCCGCTGGACTTCGGGCGTCTCGACGAGGGTGCTCACTTGGCCACCGCCTTCCGGTTGGCGCGGACGCCTCGGATGCCGAGGCCGGTGGGGGTGGGCAGGCGGAAGATCGCGCGCACGAGCGGCGGCGCCGCGATGAAGAGCACGATCAGGGACTGCACGACGAGCACGATGTCGATCGGCACACCCTGCGCCGCCTGCATCGAGAAGCCACCCGCCTTCAGGGCCCCGAACAGGATGCCCGCGGCGAACACGCCCCACGGCCGTGACCGGCCGAGCAGGGCAACCGTGATGGCCTCGAAGCCGATGCCGGCGTCGATGCCCGCCGAGAAGCCGGTGGTGGTGGTGCCGAGCACCTGGCTGACGCCGGCGAGCCCGACGAGGCCGCCCGAGATCAGCATCCCGTAGATGTACATCCGCGGCACGCTGATGCCGGCGACGCGAGCGGCGTTCGGGTTCTCACCGACGGCGCGGAACTGGAAGCCGAGGCTGGACCGGTTCAGAAGCCACCACACGACGAGCGTCGCGAGGATGGCGAGCACGAATCCGAAGTGCAGGTTGTACCCGGGGCCGAGCAGGTCGGGGAACACCGCGTTCGGGTCGATCGGCGGTGTCTTGGGGTTGTTCTGCCCAGGCGCCTGCAGCGCCCCGGGGGTGCGCAGCAGGAACGAGATCAGGTAGAACGCCACGTAGTTGAGCATGATCGTCACGATCACCTCGTGGGCGCCGGTCCGCGCCTTCAGCAGCCCGACCAAGCCGCCCCAGAGCGCTCCTGCGACGACGCCCGCCAGGAGCGCGAACAGCATGTGCACCACCGGCGGCAGTTCGAGCGTGAATCCGATCCAGCCGGCTGCGGCGGAGGCGACCAGCATCTGGCCTCGTCCGCCGATGTTGAACAGGCCGATCCGGAAGGCGAGGGCGACACCGAGGCCGGCTGCGATGAGCGGGGTGGCGAAGGTGAGCGTCTCGGTGAGCGGACGGATGCCCGCGGCGAAGCCCGGGCGGCGGAAGTTGTAGATCGACCCCTGGAAGAGGGCGGAGTACGCGCCGCCGACCGACTCCCCGATCGCGCGGAGGGTGTCGATCGGGCGGGAGAAGAAGTAGCCGGCCGCCTGCTGGACGTCCTCGTCGGTGAGCACGATGAGGATCGCGCCGGCGATCAGCGCCAGCACCACAGCGAGCACCGAGATGATCGCGTTCCCCCCGGTGATCTCCCGGAGCACCGAGTGCCCGCGCGGCGGCGTGGGCTGCCCGCCGTCGGTCGGCGCGGCGTCGCCGGCCTGCACGGTCGGCGGAACCGCCGCGGGGTCACCGGTCGCGACCCTCGGCAGCTGTTCGGCGTCCGGCTTCGTGCCGAGCCTCGGATCCTGTTCGCTCGTCACGCGGCGCTCCCGACTCCCGCGGGGTGCTCGCCCGCCATCATGAGGCCGAGCACGTCGCGGGGCGTGTCGCCCGGAACGATTCCCACGATTCCTCCTCGATACATGACCGCGATGCGGTCGGCGAGCGCGACGACCTCGTCGAGCTCGGTGGAGACGACGATGACCGGGATGCCGGCGTCTCGCGTCTCGACGATTCTGGTGTGCACGAATTCGATGGAGCCGACGTCGAGACCGCGGGTCGGCTGTGCCGCGACGAACAGCCGGAGCTTGCGGCTGAGCTCACGCGCCAGCACGACCTTCTGCTGATTGCCGCCGGAGAGCCGTCCCGCGTGGGTCTCGATGCTCTGCGTGCGGATGTCGAACTCCCGCACCTTCTCCTTGGCGAACTCGGTCAGGTGCCGGAGCTGCAGGTTGCCGCTCTTCACGAACGGCGTCTCGCCGGCGGTGCGGTCGAGCATCAGGTTCTCGGCGATGGTGAACTCGGCGACGAGGCCGTCCTCTTTTCGGTCCTCCGGCACGAAGCCGACGCCCGCGCCGAGCACCTTGCGCACGGCGAGTCCGCGCAGATCCCTGCCGTCGAGCCGGATCTGCCCGGTGACGTGCGGCTGCAGGCCGAGAATGGCCTCGGTGAGCTCCGTCTGTCCGTTGCCCTGGACACCGGCGATGGCGAGGATCTCCCCCGCCTTCACGTCGAAGCTGACGTCGTCGACGAGCTTCTGCCCGCGGGCGTCGAGCACGGTGAGGTTCTGCACGACGAACGCGGGCGCCCCCGGCGTCGCCGGCTCCTTCTGCACGGTCAGCTCCACCGATCGGCCCACCATCAGCGAGGCGAGCTCGGCGTTGGTGGCGGTCGGCTGCGCCTCGCCCACCACTTTGCCGAGCCGGATCACCGTGATCCGGTCCGCCACCTCGCGGACCTCGCGCAGCTTGTGGGTGATGAAGACGATCGCCGTGCCCGACTCCTTCAGCTGACGCATGATGCCCATCAGCTCGTCGGTCTCCTGCGGCGTCAGCACCGCGGTGGGCTCGTCGAAGACGAGCACCTTCGCGTCACGGGAGAGCGCCTTGATGATCTCCACCCGCTGCTGCACGCCGACCGGAAGATCGCCGACCAGGGCGTCGGGGTCGACATGGAACCCGAACCGGTCACTGATCTCGCGCACCTTCGCGCGGGCTCCCGCGACGTCGAGCTTGCCCGCGAATCCGGTCGACTCGTGGCCGAGCATGACGTTCTCGGCGACGGTGAAGACGGGAATGAGCATGAAGTGCTGGTGCACCATGCCGATGCCCGCTTCCATCGCGTCGCCCGGCCCGGCGAAGCGCTGGACCTGCCCGTCCAGGAGGATCTCCCCCTCGTCGGCCTGGTACAGGCCGTAGAGCACATTCATCAGCGTGGACTTGCCTGCGCCGTTCTCACCGAGCAGACAGTGGATCTCGCCGGGCTCGACGGTCAGGTCGATGTGGTCGTTGGCGACGAGGGAGCCGAAGCGCTTCGTGATGCCGCGGAGTTCGAGCTGCATACTGGCCAATCTATCGGGCGGAGCGGTCCCTGAGCTTGTCCGAAGGACGGTCCCTGAGCTTGTCGCTTGTGCTGAGCCTGCCGAAGTGAAGGGTCGGCATCACGCACTCGGGGAGACCGGCAAGCCGGCCTCCCCGAGTTTCGTGGTGATGTGGTGTTACTGCTGCGGCGACGAGGGCGACTCGACGGTGATCTCACCGTCGATGATCATCTGACGCAGCTCGTCCAGCTTGCCCTGCAGCTCCGGGTCGACCTTGTCCTCGAAGTCGTGGAACGGGGCCAGGCCCACGCCCTCGTTCTCGAGGGTGCCGACGAAGAGGCTGTTGTCGAACTCGCCACCGGCGGCTCCCAGCACGACCTCCTCGACACCGGCGTCCACCTGCTTGCGGATGGAGGTCAGCAGCAGATCGGCGACCGACGGGTCGGTCTCGTACACGTCGGCGTCGACACCGATGAGGGCGATGTTCGCGCCGCCCTCGTTCGCGTCGCGGATCGCCTCGGCGGCGCTGGTGTAGATCGGGCCGCCCACGGGCAGGATGACGTCGGCGTTCTGGTCGATCAGGGTCTGAGCGGCCTGGCGCGCCTCGGTGCCGGCGGCGAAGCCACCGGTGAACGAGCCGGTCTCCTTGTCCCAGCCGACGACCTCGACGTTCTCGCCGGTCTCCTCGTTGTAGTACTGGACGCCGTCGTAGAAGCCGTCCATGAAGATCGTCACCGGCGGGATCTGGATGCCGCCGAAGGTGCCGACGACGCCGGTCTCGCTGTAGCTCGCGGCCGCGTAGCCCGCGAGGAAGGCGGCCTGGGCCGTGTCGAAGACGATCGGCTTGCCGTTCTCGACGTCCGGAGCGCCGTCCTGGTCGGCGTCCAGCTGGTCGTCGATGATGGCGAAGTTGATGTCCGGGTTCTCGTTCGCGGCCTCGATGGTCGCCTCGGCGAGGAGGAATCCGACCGTCACGATCAGGTTGCAGCCCTGGTCGACGAGGTTGGTGATGTTCGGCGCGTACGCCGACTCATCCGCCGACTCGACGGTGATCGGGGTGACGCCGAGCTCCTCCGAGGCGCGCTCGAGGCCCGTGAGCCCCAGCTCGTTGAACGAGTTGTCGTCGAAGCCACCGGCGTCCGAGACCATGCAGGGCACGAAGTCGCTGGGCGCCTCGGCACCGGGCTCGGCCGAGGGGTTCTCCGACTCCTCCGGGGCGGCGGCGCACCCGGCGAGCACGAGGGCGCTCGCGCCGAGCGTGGCAAGACCCGCGAAGGCCTTACGGGAAGTGATTCTCAAGATGTCCTCCAAGATGCTGCCCGGCGGTGAGCCGGGACCATTGAGGTACACGCTATCGACAAGAAACCCGGGAGGAAGGCCGCTGGAAGCGGTTGCGACCGAATGGTTATCAATCCGCGACGGAGGCGAGATGCCGCCGAAACAGCGGTCAGTCGGGGGTGCTTGGCGAAGTGACCTCGAGTGCGCCCTCGACGATGGCGGCACGCAGCTCGTTGATCTCGGCTGCCAGCTCCGGCGACACCCGCTCCTGCAGGTCGTGGTACGGGGCGATGTCGACGCCCCCGTTCTCGAGCGTCCCGATGAACGGCTCGTTCGAGAACTCGTCGTTCATGCTCGATTCGACGATCTCGACGACCGCGTCACCGGTGTTCTTGAGCACCGAGGTCAGCACGACCGGGCGGTACTCCTCCGGAAGCGTCTCGTAGCCGTCGGAGTCGACCCAGATGATGAGCGCGTTGCCCGAGTCGAGCGCGGCCTGCGCCGCACCCTGCCCGACCTGACCCGCCACTGGGAGGATCACGTCGGCGCCCTGGTCGATCAGCGACTGGGCCGTGGTCACGCCCTTGTTGATGTCTTCGAAGTCGCCGGTGAAGGTGCCGTCCTGCTCCTCCTTGTCCCAGCCGAGCAGGCGCACCTCGGCGTCGTGCTGCTCGTTGTAGTGGTCGACCCCGTCGGCGAAGCCGTCCATGAACAGGGTCACCGGCGGCTGGTTGCCGCCGCCGAAGGTGCCGACGATGCCGGTCTCACTCACCCCCGCAGCCAGGTAGCCGGCGAGGAACGCCGCCTGCGCCGTGTCGAAGACGATCGGCTTGATGTTCTCCCCCTCGACCAGCTCGTCGACGATGGCGAAGTCGACGTCGGGGTTCGCCTCGGCGAAGGACTGCGTCGGGGGCGCCAGCTCGTAGCCGACGGTGAGGACGAACCCGCACCCCGTGCCGACCGCCTGCTCGACGTTCGGCTCCAGATCCGTCTCCGCGGTCGAGACGAGCACATCGGCGTCGATGCCGAACTCCTCCTCGGCGACCTGCAGCCCCTCCCAGCTGGCCTGGTTGAATGAGCGGTCTTCGAGGCCGCCGGAGTTCGTGACCATGCGCGCGCAGAAGTCGGTTGCAGGCGCCGTCTCGCCGCCGCCCGGAGTGCGCTCCGGGGCGGGCGCGCAACCGGCCGCCCCGAGCACGACGGATGCCGCGGCGACGGCGACGAGGAACGGACGGGAGCGAGTCATGGAGCCACCTCTCTTCCCCAACATCTTGCCGCAGGGGTCGGTCACGGCGAGGTCACGGTTCGGGTTCTCAGCCCGTCACGTGCGCTCAGCCCTCCGGCCCTTCACCTCGGCAGACTCAGCACAAGCGACAAACCCAAGGACCGACTACAGCACGTCGGAGCGGCCGGAGATCTTCAGCGCGTCGACGACCGCCTTCACACGCTGGGCGTTCGCACTCGTGGTGACGAGGAGCGCATCCGGGGTGTCGACCACGACGATGTCCTGCACCCCGATGAGCGAGATGAGCCGGCCGCTCTGGCTGACCACGACGCCGCTCGACGCGTCCGCCAGCACGCGCGCGTTCTCCCCCAGGATGGCGAGGTCCGACTTGCGGCCGCCGGAATGCAGCTTCGCGATGGAGGCGAAGTCGCCCACGTCGTCCCAGTCGAAGTCCCCCGGGATGACGGTGAGCTTCCCCTCGGCGGCGGCGGGCTCCGCGACGGAGTAGTCGATGGCGATCTTCTCGAGCCGCGGCCAGACCGCGTCGACGACCGCGCCGCGGCGTGGACTGTCCCACGCCTCCGCCAGTTCGCGGAGCCCGGCCACCAGCTCCGGCTTCGACTTCGCCATCTGCTCCAGCAGCACGTCGGCGCGGCTGATGAACATGCCGGCGTTCCAGAGGTGGTCACCGCCCCGCACGTACCGTTCCGCGGTCTCCAGGTCCGGCTTCTCCACGAAGGCGCCGACGCCGAGCGCGCTCGGCGCGCCGTCCAGTGGCATCGGCTCGGTGCAGCTGATGTAGCCGAACCCGATCGCCGGCTCCGTCGGCGTGATGCCGACCGTCGCGATGTAGCCCGCGTCGGCGGCGGCGACCGCCTCGGCGACGGCGCGGCGGAACCGGCGCTCTTGCCCGATGACGTGGTCTGCCGCGAAGGAGCCGACGATCACGCCCGGCTCCCGGTGCTCGAGGATCGCGGCAGCAAGCCCGATCGCCGCCGAGGAGTCCTTCGGCTCGCTCTCCAGCACGACGTTATGGTCGGCGAGCTCCGGGATCACGGCTTCGACGGCCGCCCGGTGGGCGCGGCCCATGACCACCATGATGCGGTCGGGTCCGGAGAGCGGGACGAGGCGCTCCCAGGTCGAGCGCACCAGCGACTTGCCGGAACCGGTGAGGTCGTGGAGGAACTTGGGGGCGTCGGCCCGGGAGAGCGGCCAGAGCCGCGAGCCGATCCCGCCCGCCGGGATCACACTGTAGAAGCGGTCGAGCGGTGCCTCGGTTCCGGTCATGCGACCACCCTAGACCGCGCCCGCCGCCCGTCCGGGGACGGCCTCGCCCCGCCCGGCCGGTGCACAGCGAGCCCCGGTTCTGGCCCAATAGACTGGGGGCGAGGCTCGACGAAGTGACCGCGGCATCGACGCGCGGCGCCGGATCGAGTGCCCGCGAGGAGTGAAGAGCGTGTCAACAACCGCCGGAGGACCCCTGGTGGCGGATCCGTCCGCCACGTCGTCATCGCAATCCCGGATTCCGCTGCCGAAGCGTCCGGCCGGCACCGTCTACCGCGGACGCGAGGGCATGTGGTCGTGGGTGCTGCACCGGATCACGGGCGTCGCGATCTACTTCTTCCTGCTGGTGCACATCCTCGACACCGCGCTCGTGCGCGTGAGCCCTGAGGCGTACAACGCGGTCATCCAGGCGTACAAGACGCCGATCATGGGCGTCGGTGAGCTGGCCCTCGTCGCCGCGATCGGGCTCCACGCGCTCAACGGACTGCGCATCATCCTCGTGGACTTCTGGTCCGTCGGCACCCGGCACCACCGCCTGATGTTCTGGATCGTGATCGCGCTCTGGGTCCTGCTGATGGCGTTCTTCACCCCCCGCCACCTGATGCACGTCTTCGGAGGCTGACCCGTGACCACCGAGACCGTCGAGGCACCACGCTCCGCGCAGAAGGCGCGCCGCAGCACCAACCTGGAGAAGTGGGGCTGGATCTACATGCGCGTGAGCGGCGTGGTGCTCGTCGTGCTGATCTTCGGCCACCTGTTCGTCAACCTGGTCGCGGGCGAAGGCGTCTCCGCGATCGACTTCGCATTCGTGGCCGGCAAGTGGGCGGACCCGTTCTACGTGGTGTGGGACACCCTGCTGCTCTGGCTCGCCCTGATCCACGGTGCGAACGGCATGCGCACGATCATCAACGACTACGCCTACCGCCCGCTGCTGCGACGGCTCCTGCAGCTGGCGCTGCTGGGCTCGACCGTCGTCCTCCTCATCCTGGGAACCCTTGTGATCTACACCTTCGACCCGTGCCCCGTCGGCGCCGACCCGTCGCTGCTGCCCTCGTTCTGCGGGGCGGGGCAGTGACGTCGCGGAGCCGCATCGAATCGGCGCTGGACGCAGGCGAATCGACCGTCCTGGACGGGGTCCACTACCACCGCTACGACGTGGTCATCGTCGGCGCCGGCGGCGCCGGCATGCGCGCCGCGATCGAGGCCGGCCCGAAGGCGCGGACCGCCGTGATCTCGAAGCTGTACCCGACCCGGTCGCACACCGGTGCGGCGCAGGGCGGCATGGCCGCCGCGCTCGCCAACGTCGAAGAGGACAGCTGGGAGTGGCACACCTTCGACACCGTCAAGGGCGGCGACTACCTGGTGGACCAGGACGCTGCGGAGATCCTCGCGAAGGAGGCCATCGACGCGGTCCTCGACCTCGAGAACATGGGTCTGCCGTTCAACCGCACCCCGGACGGAAAGATCGACCAGCGGCGCTTCGGCGGCCACACCGCCGAGCACGGCAAGAACCCGGTGCGCCGGGCCTGTTACGCCGCGGACCGCACCGGCCACATGATCCTGCAGACCCTGTACCAGAACTGCGTCAAGCACGGCATCAACTTCTTCAACGAGTTCTACGTGCTCGACCTCGTGATGACCGAGGTGAGCCCCGGCCCGTTCAAGAAGAAGGTGCCGCAGCCGAGCGGCGTCGTCGCGTACGACCAGGCCTCTGGTGAGCTGCACGTCTTCCAGGCGAAGTCGATCGTCTTCGCCACCGGCGGGTTCGGCAAGATCTACAAGACCACCTCGAACGCGCACACCCTCACCGGTGACGGCGTCGGCATCATCTGGCGCAAGGGCCTGCCGCTGGAGGACATGGAGTTCTTCCAGTTCCACCCGACCGGCCTCGCCGGCCTCGGCATCCTGCTCACCGAGGGTGCCCGCGGTGAGGGCGCCATCCTCCGCAACGCCTCCGGCGAGCGGTTCATGGAACGGTATGCCCCGACGATCAAGGACCTCGCCCCGCGCGACATCGTCTCCCGGTGCATGGTGCAGGAAGTGGCGGAGGGCCGCGGCGCCGGCCCGAACAAGGACTACGTGCTGCTCGACTGCACGCACCTCGGAGCGGAGGTGCTCGAGACGAAGCTCCCGGACATCACCGAGTTCGCCCGCACCTACCTCGGCGTCGACCCGGTGCACGAGCCGGTGCCGGTGATGCCCACCGCGCACTACGCGATGGGCGGCATCCCGACCAATGTGAAGGCGGAGGTGCTGCGCGACAACGACACCGTGGTGCCGGGCCTCTACGCCGCCGGCGAGTGCGCCTGCGTGTCGGTGCACGGCTCGAACCGTCTCGGCACCAACTCCCTGCTCGATATCAACGTCTTCGGCAAGCGCGCAGGCAACAACGCGGTGGAGTACGCCCGCACGGTGGACTTCACCCCGCTCCCCGACGACCCGGCGGGGCCCATCCGGGAGCTCGTCGAGTCGCTGCGGAACTCCACCGGCACGGAGCGGATCGCGGCCATCCGCAAGGAGCTCCAGGACGAGATGGACCGCAACGCCCAGGTGTTCCGCACCGACGAGTCCCTCGAGAAGGTGACGCACATCATCGCGGGCCTCCGCGAGCGCTACCGGAACGTCGGCATCCAGGACAAGGGCAAGCGCTACAACACCGACCTGCTCGAGGCGATCGAGCTGGGGTTCCTGCTCGACCTCGCCGAGGTCGTCGTCTTCTCCGCGCGGAACCGCAAGGAGAGCCGCGGCGGGCATATGCGCGACGACTACCCGAACCGCGACGACGCGAACTACATGCAGCACACCATGGCGTATCTCACCGGCGACGCCCAGTCGTCGCTGGCGGACGACCACATCCGCCTGGACTGGAAGCCGGTCGTGATGACCCGCTACGAACCGATGGAACGGAAGTACTGATGAGCTCCGCGACTCTCGAGAACACTGCGGCCGAACCGAACGAGAACACTGCGGCCGAACCGAACGAGGTCATCCCGGCGGAGTCGAAGGAGGTCAGTGCGGCACCCGCGAACGCCATTCAGGCGTTCACGGTGACCCTGATCATCCGCCGCTTCGACCCCGAGCGGGATGCCGAGCCGTTCTGGCAGGACTTCGACGTCGAGCTCTACGCCACCGACCGGGTGCTCGACGCGTTGCACAAGATCAAGTGGGAGCAGGACGGGTCGCTCACCTTCCGCCGCAGCTGCGCGCACGGCATCTGCGGCTCGGACGCGATGCGCATCAACGGCCGGAACCGGCTGGCGTGCAAGACGCTGATCAAGGACCTCGACATCTCGCAGCCGATCTACGTCGAGGCGATCAAGGGCCTGCCTCTCGAGAAGGACCTCATCGTCGACATGGAGCCGTTCTTCGAGTCGTATCGCGCGATCCAGCCGTTCCTCGTCGCAACCTCGAAGCCGGAGAAGGAGCGCATCCAGAGCCCGGTCGCCCGGGAGCGGTTCGACGACACCACCAAGTGCATCCTGTGCGCGGCGTGCACCTCGAGCTGTCCGGTGTTCTGGACCGACGGCCAGTACTTCGGGCCGGCCGCGATCGTGAACGCGCACCGCTTCATCTTCGACGATCGCGACGAGGCCGCGAAGGTGCGCCTGGACATCCTGAACGACAAGGAGGGCGTCTGGCGCTGCCGCACGACCTTCAACTGCTCGGAGGCGTGCCCCCGCGGCATCGAGGTCACGAAGGCCATCCAGGAGGTCAAGCAGGCGCTCGTCCTCGGCAAGCGCTGACCGTCCCCTGCGCTTTCGACGCGGCCGCTGCCGTGCGAAAGCGGGCCACTTCGGCATCTGCGGCCCGCCGCGGCGGGCCGCATGCGCCGAAACGGGCCATTCTCGCGCGACGCTGCTACGGCGCATCTCCGCCGGCTCTGTTCCGCCCCCGAAACAGGTCGGCGGAGGCGCGCTGACCCCCGCGCGCCTCCGCCAACGGCGGTCCCCCATGGGCCTTCAATGGCCCGGAGTCCGCTTCACCCCTGATCCCTTCCCGGGCCTCTGGTCCCTTGGGAATCGATCCGTTTCTGCCCCTCCGAAGGAGCGGCAGACGACTCGTTCCTTAGTATCACCCGGACGGCTCGAAACGCCGTATTCAGGATTTGTGGCGCCTTTTTCCAGTCGATTTTTCTTCGCCGGAGCGATCAGGGTTTTTTCGGAATCGGCACCGATTCGCACGTTTCAAAAATCTTCTCGGTGAAGATTGCTGCCGTGCGGGTGCTATATGGCCCGCCGGAGCAGGCGCTCTTCTCGAGCGGGATCCGGTGTTCCGAAGGCGCAACGCGCTCAGCTTCTGCGGATACGTTCACCGGCATGCCGAACCCCGAATTCGATCACTCCGAACTGACCGCCGTCTTCTTCAACACGACCCTGAAGCGCAGCCCCGCCGTCAGCAACACGCAGGGCCTCATCGACATCAGTGCCCGGATTCTGCGCAAGCAGGGTGTCACCGTCGACATCATCCGCTCGGTCGACCACGACATCGCGAGCGGGGTGTACCCGGACATGCGCGAGTACGGCTGGGAGACGGACGAGTGGCCGGAGCTGACCAAGCGGGTGCTCGCAGCCGACATCGTGGTGATGACGGGACCGATCTGGCTCGGGGAGCAGTCGTCGGAGGCGCGGAAGGTGATCGAGCGCCTGTATGCGCTGAACTCGCAGGTGCGCGACGACGGGCAGTACCTGTTCACCGGGAAGGTCGGCGGGGCGATCGTGTCGGGCAACGAGGACGGCGTGAAGCACGTCACCTCGAGCTGGCTGTTCAGCCTCGCCCACATGGGGTTCACGATCCCGGCGAACGCGGACTCCGGCTGGCTCGGTCCCATCGGACCGGGGCCGAGCTTCCTCAACCCCGCCTCCAACGGCCCCGAGACCGACTTCACGAACCAGACGCTGACGACACTGAGCTGGAACCTCATGCATCTCGCGGCGATGCTCAAGCGCGCCGGCGGCTATCCGCGGTGGGGCAACCTCCCGAACGCGTGGGCGGAGGGCGAGCGCTTCGGTTTCGAGCCGTACCGCGGTCCCTTGACGGACGATTGATCCGTCGCACCGTTTCGAGACCCGCCCTGGCGGGTGCCCACCTCAACCAGCGAGCTCGGCCGCCTGCCGCGCGTCCGCGGCGGTGCGCGCGCCGCACGCGGCGGCCGCTTTGGACCGGGCCTGTTCCAGCGTCACGGCGGCGAGCGCGGCCCGTACGTCCGCCAGCGCTGCGGGGGTCATGCTGAGCGTCGTCACGCCGAGGCCCACGAGCACCACGGCGAGCGCCGGATCCGCCGCCGCCTCACCGCAGACGCCGACGCCCTTGCCGACGGCCGCGCCGGCATCGCCGAGCAGCTTCACCAGCCGCAACACCGCCGGATGCCACGGGTCCTGGTACCCGGCCACGCTACCCAGCAGCCGGTCCGCCGCCAGCGTGTACTGGGCCAGGTCGTTCGTGCCGATGCTCACGAAATCCGCGACCTCGAGCACCTGGTCCGCGACCACCGCGAGGGAAGGCACCTCCGCCATCACCCCGACGGTGTTCAGGCCGAGCTCTTTGCCGAGCCGCACGAAGTACTCCGCCTCCTCGGCGTCGGCGACCATCGGCGCCATCACCCACAGGTCTGCCTCCGAGGCGTCCTGCGCGTGCTTCAGCGCGATCAGCTGGTCCCGCAGGACGTGCTCGCTGACCCGCAGCGCCCGCAGCCCCCGCAGGCCGAGTGCCGGATTCTGCTCGTGGGCGTCGGTGAGGAAGCTGAGCGGTTTGTCGGCGCCGGCGTCCAGCACCCGGACGACGACCCTCCTCCCCGGAAACGCCTGAAGCAGCCGCGTGTAGCTGTCGCGCTGACGCTCGATGCTCGGCGCGGTGTTGGCATCGAGGAAGAGGAACTCCGTGCGGAAGAGCCCGACGCCCTCGGCGCCGAGCTGCACCGCTGCCGGTGCATCATCCGGTGAAGCGAGGTTCGCCAGCAGCGGCACCTTCGTGCCGTCGGCGAGGGCGCCGTCCGTGATCGGCGCGGTGGCGGCCTCCGCACGTTCGGCGATGCGGCTACGTGCGTCGTCGATCAGCGCCTCCTCCGGATCGACGAGCACGGTGCCGGCAGCGGCATCGGCGATCACCACGGTGCCTGGCGTCAGGTCGAGCGCCCCCGTCACGCCGACGATGGCGACGATGGCATGGTGCCGGGCGAGAATGGCCGTGTGCGAGGTGGGGCCACCCTCGCTCGTGACGAGTCCGAGCACCTTGTCCAGATCGAGGAGCGCGGTGTCGGCGGGGGCGAGGTCACGGGCGACCAGCAGGAACGGCTCGTCGCTCGCCGGCACACCGGGAGCGGGCACGCCACGCAGCTGCGCGCGGATCCGCTGGGACACGTCGGCGAGGTCGGTGACACGCTCAGCCATGCGGCCGCCCATCGCCGTGAGCGTCTCCTCGAACGCGGCGAACGCCTCGAAGACCGCTCGCTCCCCCGTCGTGCCGCCGACGACCCGGGCCCTCACATCGTCGATGAGCATGGGGTCCTGCGCCATCATGGCGGCGGCCTCGAGCACCCGTTGGGCGTTCCCCCCGGCGACGGCGCCGCGTCGCGCGAGTTCGGCGGCGACCGCGTCGAGCGCATCGGTCACCGCCCGGAACTCCCGATCCGCGTCCCCGTCGTGCTTCGCCTGCTGCGGCTCCGGCAGAGGGTCGGGCATCCTCACGATCGGTCCGACCGCGACGCCACGTCCGACACCAGCACCGCGAAGCTCCATGCAGTCCTCCTCTGTGCCCTCGGGTCCTTGCCCGAGTGCGGATCGCTGGCCGCCAGCATATTCCCGGCGACTACCCTGACGGGCATGGCGGAATCAGGCTCGACCGAGTCGCTCGGGCAGCGCGCGGCGAAGCTGTTCGCCAGGGCGCAGACGCTGCGGCCGGTGCGGGTCGCGGTGCACTACATCGAGGTGCGCGGACCGATCCTCGGCAGCGGACTGGCCTACTCGGCGATCTTCGCCGTCTTCGCGGGACTCTATGTCGGGTTCGCGATCGCAGGATTGGTGATCTCCGGTGACATCGGCCTCCGCCAATCGCTGATCTCATTCGTCAACGAGAACGTCCCCGGGCTGATCCAGGCAGGCGACGGCGCCGGCGGCGCGATCGACCCGCAGGACCTGCTGAACGCCGACGTCTTCGGCTGGACCGGCGCCTTCGCCCTCGCGATCCTGCTTGTGATCGCGGTGAGCTGGCTGGGCTCGGCGCGGGACGCCGTGCGGGGCATCTTCGAGCTCGACCCGCTGGAGGCCAACTTCGCCCTGCTGAAGCTGAAGGACCTCGGCCTCGCCGTGGCGTTCGGCGCCGTGCTGCTCGTCTCAGCGCTGCTCTCGGTGGCAGGGACGCAGGCCACGGGCTTCGCGCTGGGTCTCCTGGGCATCGACGAGGACTCCCTCGTCGGCACCGTGCTCGGCCGGATCGTCACGCTCACGATCATGTTCGCGCTCGACGCGTCGCTGCTCGCCGGGGTGTACCGGATCCTCTCCGGGGTGCCGATCCCCTGGCGGCGTCTGCGCGGCGGTGCCCTGATCGGGGCGGCGGCGCTGGGCGGGCTGAAGGTGGCGGCGTCCGCCTCGCTCATCGGAGCGGGCGGGACGAACCCGCTGCTGTCATCCTTCACGGTGATCATCGGGCTGCTCATCTTCTTCAACCTGATCTGCCAGGTGATCCTGATCGCTGCCGCCTGGATCGCCGTGGGGATCCGCGACCGCGGCATCGTGCTCGACCCGGCGCTGCGGGAGAAGCGGCTCGACGAGGCGCGGGAGCTGATCGCGGCGCACCGGCGCGGAGAGCCGGAGCCGCCGCAGGAGCCGGCCGCCGGACCGCGCCGCCGCCGGACGGGAAGCAGGAAACGCCGATCATAGGATGGAGCGCGTGCCCCGACCGCTCCGCATCGCCACCGTCAACGTCAACGGCATCCGGGCCGCGTTCCGCAAGGGGATGGACGACTGGCTGGAGGCGTCCGGCGCGGACATCGTCGCGATGCAGGAGGTGCGCGCGACGACCGAGGACGTCGAGGCACTGCTCGGCCCTGAGTGGGACATCCTGCACGACGCAGCGACGGCGAAGGGTCGTGCGGGCGTGGCCATCGCCAGCCGCCACCGCGCGCACATCCACCGGGTGAGTCTCGGGGCGGACGACTTCGACAGCGCGGGCCGGTGGCTGGAGGCGGACTACGACGTCGACGGCGCGATCGTCACCGTGGTGAGCACCTACGTGCACAGCGGCAGCGAGGCCGACGAGGTCAAGCAGGCGGAGAAGTACAAGTTCCTCGACGCGATGGAGGAGCGGCTGCCCCAGCTGCAGCACCACAACGAGCGGGCGATCGTGCTCGGCGACCTCAACGTCGGCCATACCCAGCTCGACATCAAGAACTGGAAGGGCAACCAGAAGCACGCCGGCTTCCTGCCCCGCGAACGCGCCTACTTCGACCGTTTCTTCGGCGCGCGCGGGGAGAAGGTGACGGGCACGGACGGGTCGGATGGCGTCGGGCTCGGCTGGGTCGACGTGGGCCGGCGCCTCACCGGTGATGTGGAGGGCCCGTACACCTGGTGGAGCATGCGGGGGAAGGCCTTCGACACCGACACCGGCTGGCGGCTGGACTACCACGTCGCGACGGCCGCCCTCGCGGACACCGCCACGAACTACCGCATCGACCGTGCCCCGTCCTGGGACAGCCGCTGGTCCGACCACGCCCCGGTCACCGTCGACTACACCCTCTAGCCCTCGCTATTGTTCCCATTCCGGCTCGATGTGCCCGCCGCGGCGGCAACAATGAGCCGGAACGGGAACAATCAGCGGGATGAAAGACTGAATGGCATGACGAAGCCCCGCCTGTTCTCCGGAATGCAGCCGTCCGCGAACTCCCTGCACATCGGCAACTACATCGGGGCGCTGCTGCAGTGGCGGGAGCTGCAGACCACGCACGACGCGATCTTCTGCGTGGTGGACCTGCACGCCATCACGGTGCCTCAGGATCCGGCGGCGCTGCGGGCGCAGACCCGGCGCACGGCGGCGCAGTACATCGCCGCGGGCATCGACCCGGCGCGCTCCACACTGTTCGTGCAGTCGCACGTCGCCGCGCATCCGCAGCTCGCCTGGGTGCTGAACACGATCACCGGCTTCGGTGAGGCGAGCCGGATGACGCAGTTCAAGGACAAGACGGCGAAGCAGGGCACCGAAGCCGCGAGCGTGGGCCTTTTCACCTACCCCGTTCTGCAGGCGGCCGATGTGCTGCTCTACGACGCGGTGGTGGTCCCGGTCGGCGAGGACCAGCGCCAGCACATCGAGCTGACCCGCGACCTGGCGCAGCGCTTCAACAGCCGCTTCGGAACGACGTTCGTCGTACCGGAGGTGAGCATCCTCAAGGAGACGGCGAAGATCTACGACCTGCAGAACCCCGCCTCCAAGATGTCGAAGTCGGGCGAGACCCCGGCCGGCATCATCTGGCTGCTGGACGAGCCGGCCGTCACCGCCAAGAAGATCCGCTCCGCGGTCACCGACACCGGCCGCGAGGTCGTCTACGACCCGGAGGGCAAGCCGGGCGTCTCGAACCTGCTCACCATCCTGTCGGTGGTCACCGGCGCGAGCCTGGACGCGCTGGCGGCCCAGTACGACGGCCGCGGGTATGGCGACCTGAAGAAGGACGTCGCGGATGCGGTGGTCGCCGAGTTCGAGCCCATCCGCACGCGAGCGCTCGAACTGCTCGACGACCCGGCGGAGCTCGACCGGGTGCTCGCCGGGAACGCCGACCGGGCGGCCGAGATCGCGGATGCGACGCTCGCGCGCGTCTACGACCGCGTCGGGTTCCTGCCGCGCGCATGATCCCGGTCGTCCTCCGCACCGAGCGGCTGGTGCTCGACCAGCCCGCGGAACGTGACATCCCGCTCATCACCGAGTACTGCCGTGACCCCGTGTTCGAGCACTACCTCACCACACCCTGGCCGTACGAGGAGCAGCACGCCAGGGGCTTCGTCACCGCCTTCGTGCCGAGCGGCTGGGCGGAGGACCGGGAGTACACCTGGGCGATCCGCGAAGCCGAGGGCGGCCCGCTGCTGGGGGTCGTGGGGAACGGCGTGGCGCCCGGCGGGATCGGCTTCTGGCTCGGCGCGCCGCACCGAGGCATGGGCTACATGACCGAGGCGGTGCGCGTGGTGCTGGATTGGGCGTTCGAGCGCGGCGCATCCCGGATCGCCTGGGAATGCGTCGTGGGGAACCACGCCTCCGCGGCCGTGGCACGCAAGTGCGGCTTCCGGTACACCGGCGAGCGGCCCGTTGGCGCATGGCGGGGTGCGTCGCGCCCGCTCGCCTGGCACGGCGAACTGCTGGCGGACGATGATCGCGCCGAGAAGGACGGCTGGCCCGCGTGACGTCGGTGGTGCTGTTCGACCTCGACGACACGCTGTTCGCGCATCGTCGGGCAGTGGAGCTGGGCGTGCTGGCGCAGCGGGCCGAGCACGGCGGCGACGTCGCGCTGGCCGACGACGCCGCGGAGCTCCACCGCTGGACGCAGCTGGAGGAGCTGCACTATCACCGGTATCTCAGCGGGGAACTCGACTTCCTCGACCAGCGCCGCCATCGTGCCCGCGACTTCGTGGCACCGTACGGACTCGACCTCGCCGACGACCTGGCCGCGGACACCTGGTTCGACGCGTACCTCGAGAAGTACCGCGACGCGTGGACCCTGCTCCCGGACGCGCTCCCGTGCCTGGCGGAGCTGCGCCGCAGGATCCCAGGCGTTCGGTTCGGCGTGATCACGAACGGTGAGCTCGCCTTCCAGACGGCGAAGATGGACGCCGTCGGGCTCAGCGCGCACGTCGAGCACGTGATCGCCTCCGGGCACGTCGGCTTTGCCAAACCCGACCCGCGCATCTTCCGGCTGGCGTGCGGAACCTTCGGCGTGACCCCGGCGAACGCCGCGTACGTCGGCGACCGGCTCCGCACCGACGCGCTCGGTGCGCGCGACGCCGGCCTCACCGGCGTCTGGCTCGACCGGCCGGACCACGCAGCCCCCGAACCGCCGGACGACCCCGCGGATCCCGGCGTCCCGCGCATCCGCACACTCGCCGAGCTCCCCGACCTCCTCGCCCGGCCCGCGAGCTGAGGTGGTCGACCGCCGCTGACGCCGGAATGGTCCCCCGTTACGGGGAATACTTCGTCTGGAGCCCGGTTCTATACACTCGTATTCAGCAATACACGTGCTCCGGGGTCGGTGAGAGTCCGAACCGGCGGTGACAGTCCGCGAGCTGCGGGAGGCGAAAGCCGAACGCGGTTGATCCGGTGGAATTCCGGAACCGACGGTGAAAGTCCGGATGGGAGGATGCACGAGCGGGCGCGTCGCGCCCGCGGGTCGACCGACCCTTCCCGGAGCCGTCTCGAGACGAGAGGCACCGGATGACCGACTTCGAGCAGGCCATGCGCCACGCGCTCGCGCTCGCGTCGCACGGGCCCGTGACGGGCGGCAACCCGCAGGTCGGATGCGTGCTCATCGACGAGAACGGCTCCCGCGTCGCCGAGGGCTGGCATCGCGGTGCCGGCACCGCCCACGCCGAGGTCGACGCCCTCTCGAGGCTCGCCGCAGCCGGCCGCTCCGACGCGAGCGGCCTCACCGCCGTCGTCATCCTCGAGCCCTGCAATCACCACGGCCGCACCGGCCCGTGCGCTGGGGCTCTGCTCGATGCCGGGGTCGCACGGGTGGTCTACGCCGTTCCGGACCCGGGCGCGGCGTCAGCCGGCGGCGCGGAGCGTCTCGCCGCCGCAGGCGTCGAGGTGATCGGCGGCGTGCTCCGCGCCGAGGTCGAGGACTTCCTCCGCCCGTGGCTGACCGCGACCCGGCTCGGCCGGCCGCACGTTGTCGTGAAGTGGGCGTCGACGCTCGACGGGCGCGCGGCGGCCGACGACGGCACCAGCCAGTGGATCACCGGGGAGGCCGCGCGGCAGCGGGTGCACGAGCAGCGCTCGCAGGTCGACGCGATCCTCGTCGGCACCGGCACCGTGCTGGCCGACGACCCGAGCCTGACCGCACGCGGCGGCGACTACGGCGAGTTCCTGCCGTTCCAGCCACTGCCCGTGGTGATCGGCGAGCGCCCCGTGCCCGCCGACGCGAAGCTGCGCTCCCACCCCGCCGGACTGCTCGAGACCGGAACCCGCGACCTCGACGAGGTGCTTCGCGACCTCTACGCCCGCGGCATCCGGCGCGTGCTGGTCGAGGGCGGCCCGACGCTCGCCAGCGCGTTCCTCGAGGCCGACCTCGCCGATGAGCTGTCCGTCTACCTGGCGCCGGTGCTGCTCGGCGGCGGCCGCCTCGCGGTCGGCGACATCGGCGTTCCGACGCTCGCGGCGGCGAAGCGGCTGACGCTCTCGTCGGTCGAGTCGCTCGGGGGCGATCTGCTCGTCATCGCCCGCCCCACCGCTTCCGCATCGCAGCCCGCCGGCGCGCCGGTGCTGCACGACACCGTCAAGTCCACAGCCACCACCGCGGCGCCCGCTGCCGCGGAGAAGGAGTGATCATGTTCACCGGATTGATCGAAGAGGTCGGCGAGGTCGTCGGCGTGGAGCGCGGCGGTGACGCCGCCCGGCTGACGGTCCGCGGCCCGCTCGCCGTCTCCGACGCCACCCACGGCGCGTCCATCTCGGTGAGCGGCGTCTGCCTCACCGTCATCGACTCCGGCCCTGACTGGTTCACCGCCGACGTGATGTCGCAGACCCTCGCCATGAGCTCGCTCGGGGAACTCCGCGAAGGGCAGCCGGTGAACCTCGAGCGCGCCGCCCAGGTGGGTGACCGTCTCGGCGGGCACATCGTGCAGGGCCACGTCGACGGAACCGCCGAGGTGCTCGCGGTGACGGACGGATCGGCGTGGCGTGTTGTGCGGTTCACCCTCCCCTCGGACCTGGCCCCGCTCGTCGCCTCGAAGGGCTCCATCGCGGTGGACGGTGTCTCGCTCACCGTGTCCGACGTCGGACCGGACTGGTTCGAGGTATCGCTGATCCCCGAGACGCTGACCGCGACGACCCTGGGCACCCTGGTGGCCGGGTCCCGCGTGAACCTCGAGACCGACATCCTCGCCCGCCACGTGCAGCGGATGCTGCAGTTCACAGAAAACTTGGACCTCACCGGGTCCACGACCGACCGAAGGAGCGGACAGTGAGTCTCGCCACCATCCCCACCGCCCTCGAGGCGCTGCGCGCCGGCCGCCCGGTGCTCGTCGCCGACGACGAGCACCGCGAGAACGAGGGCGACGTCATCCTCGCCGCCGAGCACGCCACGCAGGAATGGATCGCCTGGACGGTGCGCCACACGTCCGGATTCCTCTGTGCGCCGATGACGAACGAGATCGCCGACCGCCTCGAGCTGCCCGTGATGGTTCTCGACAATGAGGACCCGCGCGGAACGAACTACACGATCACCGTCGACGCGGCCGACCGGAACACGACGGGCATCAGCGCCGCGGACCGTGCTCACACGCTGCGCGTGCTGGCCGACCTGAGCTCCACCCCGGCGAGCCTCCGCCGGCCGGGTCACATCCTGCCGCTGCGCGCGGCGGACGGCGGTGTGCGTGAGCGGAACGGGCACACGGAGGCGGCTGTCGACCTGCTGAAGCTCGCGGGGCTCACCCCGGTGGGCGTGATCGGCGAGGTGGTCGCCGACGACGGCGAGATGATGCGGCTTCCGGGCCTGCTCGCCCTCGGCGACGAGTTCGGCATCCCGGTGATCACGATCGCGGAGCTGATCGAATTCCTTCAGGAGTTCCACTGCGACACCCAGGTGCCGATGCCGGTCGAGATCCCGGAGTCGCCGCAGGTGCGCTTCGAGGTCGAGACCACGGTGCCGACGGAGCACGGACCGTTCCGGATGCGGGCGTACCGCGACCGCACGACGGGATCCGACCATGTCGCGATCGTGAACGGCGAGGTCCGGGACGGCGCGCTGGTGCGCGTGCACTCCGAATGCCTGACGGGCGAGGCGTTCGGGTCGCTCAAGTGCGAGTGCGGCCCGCAGCTGGACGCTGCGATGGAGTCGATCGCCCGCGACGGCGGAGTCGTGATCTACCTCCGGGGCCATGAGGGTCGCGGCATCGGCCTTGTGAACAAGCTGCGCGCGTACCGGCTCCAGGAGCAGGGCATGGACACGCTGGACGCGAACCTCGCCCTGGGCCTGCCTGCAGACTCACGCGACTACGGCGCCGCGGTCGGCATCCTGCGGGACCTCGGCCTCAGCAGCGTGCGGCTGCTGAGCAACAACCCCGAGAAGATGCGCCAGCTGACCAAGCACGGTATGAACGTCGAGGAGCTGGTTCCGCTGCTCGTCGGGGTCGGCATCGACAACGAGGGCTACCTCGAGGCGAAGCGGGACCGGATGGGCCATCGGCTGCCGGAGATCCTCACGAGCGACCAGCTGCTCGCCGACCTGGAAGGACACCCGTCATGAGCGGAGCAGGATCACCGGAGCTCGAGGTGGACGGGACCGGCATCCGCGTGACCATCGTCGCCGCCTCGTGGCACGAGCAGATCATGGACGGCCTCATCGCGGGCGCCCGGCGGGCGCTTGACGCTGCCGGCGCCTCGGTGAGCGAGGTGCGGGTGCCGGGCAGCTTCGAGCTGCCCATCGTCGCGAAGGCCGCACTCGAGCGCGGAGCGGATGCGGTGGTGGCGCTGGGCGTCATCATCCGGGGCGGAACGCCGCACTTCGACTTCGTGTCGAACGCCGCCACCGACGGCCTGACCCGGGTGGCGATCGACACCGGGATGCCGATCGGCTTCGGCGTGCTCACCCTCGACGACGAGCAGCAGGGCATCGACCGCGCGGGACTGCCAGGCTCGAAGGAGGACAAGGGCGCGGAGGCCGCGCAGGCGGCGCTCGCGACCGTGCAGCTGCTCCGGCAGATGCGCGGCGTCATCCCGCCCGCGAAACCGGATCTGGTGGTCGCGAACCCCGGTTCCGCGGAAGAGGGATGAGCCGGACATGCTGAAGGGAATCGACCCGCTGCTCAGCGGTGAGCTGCTGAGGATCCTCGACGAGATGGGCCACGGCGATCAGCTGCTGCTCGTCGACCGGAACTACCCGGCCGCGGCATCCGGCAAGCCGGTCGTGCGGCTCGGCGAGGCCGGCGTGGTGCGGGCCGCCAGCGCGATCCTCAGCGTGTTCCCGCTCGACAGCTTCGTGGAGCGGCCGCTCGAGCGGATGGAGGTGAACGACGATCCGTCGATCGTCACCCCGAACCAGGAGGCCGTCCTTGCCCTCGCCCGCGAGGAGCACGGCGAAGATCTCGAGTTCGGGATCATCCCGAGGCTGGAGTTCTACGAGCGCGCGAAGCACGCGTTCGCCGTGGTGCACACCCTCGAAGCGCAGCCATACGGGTGCTTCCTGCTGCAGAAGGGCGTCATCTTCGAGCCGGGGTCGTAGCGCGTCCCCAGCCGGCTGAGCGGTCCGCTCAGTCGAGGAAGAGGGCCTTCAGGCGGGTGGTGGTGAACACCATGCCGATGGCCACCATTGCGGCGAAGTAGAGCACGTGCCACAGCATCGCGATGCTGAGTGCGCCGGTGGTGAGGCCGCGCAGCAGCTCGACGCCGTGCCAGAGCGGCAGGGCCTGGATGACGTACTGGATCGGCTCGGGGTACACGGTGATCGGGTAGAACGTCGCCGAGAAGAGGAACATCGGCAGCATCACGAACGCGATCCAGTCCATCTGCTGGAACGTCTTCATGTAGCTGGTGATCGCCATCCCGACGCTCGCGAAGCCGAACGCGATGAGCAGCACCGCGGGGAGCGCCAGCAGCGCCGTCCATGCCAGGTTCAGCCCGAGCAGCTGCATGACGACGAGGAAGGCGGCCGCGTACATCAGGCCCCGCAGCAGCGCGAGCGAGATCTCGCCGATCGCCACGTCGAGCGGCCCGAGCGACGTGGACAGCATCCCGTTGTACAGCTTCGAGTACTGCATCTTGAAGAACACGTTCCACGTGGAGTCGTAGATCGCGCCGTTCATCGCGGACACCGCGAGCAGGGCGGGTGCGATGAACGCCGCGTACTGAACCTCCTGACCGGTCGTCGTGGCGACCGTGCCGACGTACCCGCCGAGTCCGATGCCCATGGAAACCAGGTAGAACAACGGCTCGAAGAATCCGCTCGCCACCACCAGGTAGTTGGTGCTCTTCGTGGCCAGGAGCCCCCTGCGGACGACGGAGCGCGCGTTGCCCGCGTAGAGCGAGCCGAGCACCCGGGCGCGCTGGCGCGGCAGGTCGAGCGTGGTCGGCGCGAGCGTCATTTGTTCAGCCTCCTCGTCACCACGCGCTGCGTGATCCACCAGCACACGACGGTGATGGCGGCCAGATACGCGACGTGCAGCAGGGTGACCCAGATCGGCTCCTCCAGCCCGTAGCTGAACACCCGGCCGAGCTCCGTCCCGTGCCACAGCGGAGAGACCCATCCGATCCACCAGAAGTAGACGGGCAGGTCGGTCAGCGGGAAGAACGTGCCGGAGAACAGGAACATCGGGGTGACGCCGAAGCGCATGATCATCGCCATCTGCCCCTTGTCCTCCTCGATCCGGGAGGTGTAGGAGGCGATCAGCACCCCGACCGCGATGCCGGTGAGGGATGCGGTCAGGATGTTGACCACACCCGATGCCAGCGGTACCGCGCCGAAGAGCAGCATGACCAGGTAGTAGATGCCGACGGTGGGCAGGATCCGGGCGAGGATCGCGAGGATCATCCCGTTCGCGATCTGATTGCCGGAGATCGGCGCGGCGTTCATGGCGAAGGCGATGGGGTTCCACTTGAACGCCATCATGAACGGGTAGGTGCTCTCCTCGGTGGCCACCATCACGGCGGCCGTGGCGAGCAGCGCGGGAGCCACGAACGTCAGGTAGCCGACCGCCGCGCCGCCGCCCGCCGGCACTGCCTGGTCGACCAGCGTGGCGAGCCCCACCCCGAGAGCGAACAGGTAGACGAGCGGGTTGCCGATGCTCGTCATCACGATGGTCTGCAGGTAGGCGCGCATCGCGAGGAGCCGGTGTTCGAGGATGTACAGCGATCCGAACCGGCGCGGCTTGACGCCGGCCGCTAGCGCGGCGTCGGTGACATCGGTCCCTGAGCTCGTGAAAGGGGTCATTCCACCAGGCTCCGTCCGGTGAGCCGCAAGAACACGTCCTCGAGGCTGGAGCGGCGCACGAGGCTGGTCTTCGGGTTGAGTCCGAGCGCCGTGACACGCTCCAGCTCAGCCTCGCCGTCGGAGCTGTAGATCAGGATGCGGTCGGGCAGCACCTCATGCCGTTCGCCGATGCCGCTCAGCTGCTCCGCGATGCCTGCGTTCTTGTCGGAGCCGAAGCGGACCTCGAGCACTTCACGGCTGGAGTAGGTGCGGATCAGCTCCGCCGGCGACCCCTCGGCCATGATCTTGCCCTTGTCCACCACGACGAGCCGGTCGCAGAGCTGCTCCGCCTCGTCCATGTAGTGCGTGGTCAGCACCAGCGTCGTGCCCTGCTCCTTCAGCCGGAACAGGCGATCCCAGAGGATGTGCCGCGCCTGTGGATCGAGTCCCGTGGTCGGCTCGTCCAGCATGAGGATGCGCGGGTCGTTGACGAGCGCCCGCGCGATCGTCAGGCGGCGCTTCATGCCGCCGGACAGGTCGTCGACCTTGGCCTTCGGACGGTCGGACAGCTGCGCGAACTCGAGCAGCTCGTCGGCCTTCTTGCCGAGCTGCGACCGCGGCAGCCCGAAGTAGCGCCCGTAGACGATCAGGTTGTCGCGGACTCGCAGCTCCTGATCGAGGTTGTCCTGCTGCGGGACCACGCCGAGCTGCGACCGGATCTCGGGCCCGTGCCGGTCCGGATCCAGGCCGAGGATGCTCAAGCTGCCGCTGGTCCGGCTGGAGACGGCGCCGACCATGCGCATGGTGGTCGACTTGCCGGCACCGTTCGGACCGAGCAGGCCGAAGGACTCTCCCGGCGCCACCTCGAAGCTGATGCCGTCGACCGCCGGGAAGTCCTTGTACTTCTTGGTGAGGTCCTGTGCGGTGATCACGGGGGCTGGCACAGTATGCGAGCCTAACGGGATCCGCCCACACCGGCTCGGCCTCGGTGTTCGCTTTCGGCTGACGCAAGGATGTCAACCTGAGTTGACACGCTCGGCCGGCCGGAATAACGTCGGACTGTGACCGATCTCCTCACCGCTCTCGCGAGCGAATCCGGCGACGAAGACCCGCTGAAGGCCCTGCGGGCGCTCCGCGCCATGCGGACGGAGCTCGACCGGCAGGAGGGCGCACTCGTCCGCAAAGCGCGGAACATCGGCTGCGGCTGGCAGATGATCGCGACCGCGCTCGGGGTGACACGGCAGGCGGTGCACAAGAAGTACGGGCGTCGCTAGGCGCACTCGAAGCACGGGCGTCGCCGGACGCACTCGATCAGAAGGAACCCATGAGCACCGCCGCTGCGACGCGGCGCGGCATCTTGCGCCGCGCTACGCCCGAGGAAGGCCCCCGCGCCACATTCGGGCAACTGCTGCCATACCTGCTGGAACACAAGAAGGCCCTCGCGGTCGTCATCGCACTCAGCATCCTCAGCGCGGCGGCCGCCCTGGTGCAGCCGCTGCTCGTCGGCCAGGTGATCACCGTGGTGCAGGCCGGCGAGTCGTTCGGCGGCCTCGTCTGGGCGGTCGTCGCGCTCGTCCTCGCGGCCGCGATCCTCAGCGGCGTGCAGCACTACCTGCTGCAGCGGGCGGGGACCGCGGTCGTCTACTCCGCCCGGCGGACGCTCGTCCGGCGCCTGCTCAACCTGCCGATCCGGGAGTTCGACACCCGCCGCACCGGTGACCTCGTCTCCCGCGTCGGCTCCGACACCACCATGCTGTACGCAGTCCTCACGCAGGGCCTCGTCGACGCGATCGGCGGTGCGCTGGTCTTCGTCGGCGCGCTGATCGCAATGCTCATCATCGACGCGCTGCTGCTGGGACTCACCGTGCTCGTCATCGGGGTCGCGATCCTGACGGTCGTCACGCTGTCGCGGCGGGTGCGCACGGCCAGCCAGCAGCAGCAGAGGAAGGTCGGCGACCTCGCCTCCGCGGTGGAGCGGGCGCTCAGCGCCATCCGCACGGTCCGCGCGACGAACGCGACGGACCGTGAGGTCGAAGCGATCCAGGAGGAGGCGCAGGGGGCGTATCACTCCGGCATCCAGGTCGCGAAGGCCTCCGCGTTGATCGTTCCGATCTCCGGGATCGCCATGCAGGCATGCTTCCTCGTCGTGCTCGGCGTCGGCGGATTCCGCGTCGCCGCGGGTGAGCTCTCCGTCGCCTCGCTGGTGGCGTTCGTGCTGTTCCTGTTCATGACCCTGCTGCCGCTCGGCCAGGCGTTCGGCGCCATCACGTCGGTGAACCAGGCCCTCGGCGCACTCGGCCGCATCCAGGAGATCGTCGACCTGCCGAGCGAGCGCGAGGCGGACTCCGGCGTCACGCCCGCCCCGCCGGTGCCCTCCAGTGCGGCAATCGCGTTCGAGGAGGTGCACTTCAGCTATCCCGAAGGCGCCGACGAGGCCGCCTCCGGCGGTGGCTCGGTCTCCGACGCCGACGCGGTCGCCGCCGCGGAGGAGGACCCGGTGACCCACGAGCTGACCGTGCTGCGCGGCGTCACCTTCTCGGTGCCGCGCGGATCCCGCACCGCGCTGGTCGGGCCATCGGGCGCGGGGAAGAGCACCGTCCTCGCGCTGATCGAGCGCTTCTACGATCCGACGGCCGGCGTGGTGCGTTTCGACGGCGTGGACATCCGCGCGATGGACCGCACGCAGCTGCGGAGTCAGATCGGCTACGTGGAGCAGGATGCTCCGGTGCTCGCCGGCACCCTCCGCGACAACCTCACCCTCGCCGCCCCGGACGCCACCGAGGAGCAGTGCATCGAGGTGCTCCGCGCGGTGAACCTGGGCGGAGTGTTCGAGCGGAACGAGCTGGGGCTGGATGCGCCGGTCGGCGAGGACGGCGTGATGCTGTCCGGCGGCGAGCGTCAGCGTCTCGCGATCGCCCGGACGTTGCTGGCGGCCCCGCCGATCCTGCTGCTCGACGAATCGACGTCGTCGCTCGACGGGCTCAACGAGCAGCTGTTGCGCGAGGCCATCGATGCGGTGGCCGAGAACCGCACCCTCATCGTGATCGCACACCGGCTGTCGACCGTCGTCGACAGCGATCAGATCGTCGTGCTGGAGCGCGGCCAGGTCGTCGGCGTCGGAACCCACTCCGAACTCGTGAACACGACTCCGCTCTACCGAGACCTGGCGAAGCACCAGCTCCTGGTGTGACGGCACACGAACCGGTCGCTGGTGTTCCCGTTCCGGCCCAGTGGGTCCGGCGCAACGGGAACAACAGGCCGGAACGGGACGTCAGGCGGCGTTCGAGTCCGAGACGGTCGCGCCAGCCGCTGCCAGCTCCTCGAGCGCGGCGTCGCTCGACGTCGGCGCCACCCCGGCGATGAGGTCGCGCAGCACGCGAACGGTCCGTCCGGCGTGCAGCGCGTCGAGCGCCGACGCGCGAACGCAGTAGTCCGTCGCGATCCCCACGACGTCGACTTCAGTCACGGCGAGATCATCCAGCACCTGCGGAACCGAGCGGCCGTCCTCGGTGGTGCCCTCGAAGATCGAGTACGCCGGCACCCCTTGGCCCTTCTTCACGTGCACGTCGATGAGCGACGTGTCGATCGCCGGGTGGTACTCCGCCCCCGGAGTTCCCGCCATGCAGTGCCTCGGCCACGTCACCACGAAATCCGGAGCCGCATCCGTCGCGAAATGCCCGCCGTTGTCGTTGTCGGGGTCATGCCAGTCGCGCGACGCGAACACATGGTCGTACCGGCCCGGGTTCGCCCGCAGGTACCCGGTGACCTGCGCCGCGACGGCGGCGCCGCCATCCACCCCGAGGGCGCCGCCCTCGGTGAAGTCGTTCTGCACATCGATCACGAACAGTGCTCGGCTCATGCCGCTATTGTCCCAGTTCCGGAGCCCCGTGTCGGCGCCCGGCCGGTCCACGGGGCAGGGACGGTCTACAGGTTCGACAGATTGTCGCCGCAGCTGTAGACGCCTGTGGCGAGGGTGTCGAGCGCGAGCTTCGCGTCCTCCCGCACGTTGCCGATCGCGTAGAAGGCGAACGTGAGGCGCACGCCGTCCTTCGCGTTGATGACGCCGCCGAGGCTGTACGCCGTGTCGATCCAGCCGGTCTTCGCGACGACGTTGCCCCGGGCGACGCCGTTCTCGCCGGTGAAGCGTGCGGCGAGGCTCCCGGACTGACCCGCCACCGGGAGCCCGTCGTAGAGGAGGTTGAGGTGCTGCTCACCGCTGATGACCTTCACCATCAGCTCCGCCACGTACGACGGCGCCACGTTGTTGAACTCGCTCAGGCCGCTGCCGTCTTTGATCACGAGCCCCGACGTGTCGACGCCGTAGGCTTCCAGCGCACCCGGGATCGCCTGCTGGAGCGATGCGGCGGAGCCGTCGAGCCCCATCGCCTTGCTGGTCACGCGGGCGAGCATCTCGGCGATGGTGTTGTCGCTGACGAGGAGCATCTGCTGGATGAGCGACCGCACCGGCTGCGAGCGGACTTCCGCGAGTTGCGCCGCGTCCGCCGGCGCCGCGCCGGTGGTCACCGCGAGGTCGCCGGCGATCACTCCCCCGGTGTCCGCCTGGCGGAGGGCGTCGACGAAGAACTGGCCGGCCCGGCCGATGGGATCGGTGCTGCGTGGGCTGGTGCTGCGCGTCGGGTCCGAGCGATCGGCGTCGACCTGGAGCGCGGTCACCTCGGAGTGGTAGCCGATCTCCTGTTCGCTGCGCTTCCACGCCGGGTCCCACCGGTCGGCTGGATCCCAGTAGCCGGCGTCGAGGAGCACCTGCGTGATCGGCTGACCGGGGTTCGCGGCGGCCCAGGCGCTGACCGCCTGAGCGGCGAGGTCACCGAGCTTCGGGGCGCCGCGGTAGAAGCTCTCCTGACCCGGACCGAGACGGGTGATCGTCGCGTCGCCGCCGCCGACCAGCACGATGCTGCCCGGCGTGGGTCCCGCCATCACCCGGGTGCGGAGCTGGTAGTCGGGACCGAGCTCGGCGAGCGCCGCCGCAGCGGTGAGGATCTTCAGCACGCTGCCGGTGCGTGCGGGAACCGTGCCCTTCCGGTCGAACAGCGCCTCGCCGGTGTCGGCGCGCAGCACATAGCCCTGGAAGTCGGCGAGCCGCGGGTCCTTCGCGAGATCGTCGACGGAGCAGGTGCGAAGGCGGCTGGCCTCCGGAACGGCTGAGGGCGTCGGCCGTGGCGGCTCGGGCGTGACGGTCGGAGTGGGCGTCGGGGTCGGAGCGGGCAGCGTGCCGGCCGCGACGCCGGCGAACACGGCCCCGGTTCCGAGCAGCACGAACACCACGGCGAGCACCGACGCCAGCCATGCGGTCGGATGCGCACGGACGGTGCCCAGCAGACCGCCCGGCGTGCCCGCCCCGGCCGGCTCGCCGGAGCCGGCAGGCGCGGCGCGACGGCGCTCCGCGGCGCGCTGAGTCTCCCCCGGATCAGTCACCCCACCATGGTAGGCGCTGCCTCACCCTGGGCTCACTCGTTCGGGTACCGCACGCCGATCTGGCGCCTGATCTCGTCCATGGTCTCCAAAATGGAGACGGACTCCTCAGTGCTGAGGATGTCGCCCGAGAGCGCACCCGCGGCGGCGAGTCGCTCCAGCTCGAACGCCTGGAACTGCATGCCGCGGCCGGTGACCTGCGGCACCTCGTACCGCTCGAGCACCTCATCGCGGGCGTCGAAGACGGTGAACGATGTCGGCGTGTACCAGACGGGATCGATCGCGATTCGGCCCTGCGTGCCGAGGATGGCGGCCGTGTTCGGGCCCTTCGCGTCGAGCGCCGTGTGGATCAGCGCGCTTCGGCCGTCCTCGTACCCGAGGACGATGGAGGTCTGCGCGTCGACGCCGGTCTCGGTCGGCGTCGAGAACGCCTGAATGGAGTTTGGCGTGCCGAGGATGTCGGATGCGAAGGAGAGCGGGTACACGCCGAGATCGAGCAGTGCGCCGCCGCCCAGCGCGGGGTCGTACATCCGGGAGGTGAGGTCTCTCTTCACCAGCTGCGTGTGATCCGCGATCAGGGTCCGGACGTCGCCTATTGCACCGCTTGCGATCACCTCGCGGAGGCGCACCATCGTCGGCACCCACCGGGTCCACATCGCCTCGAGCACCACGAGCCCTCGGGCGGCTGCCAGGTCGACGACGGAGCGCGCCTCCGCGGCGTTCAGGGTGAACGGCTTCTCGACCAGCACGTGCTTGCCCGCGTTCAGTGCCAGCTCCGCGTTCGAGGCATGGAACGGATGCGGCGTGGCGACGTAGACGGCGTCGACGGCGTCGTCCGCGACCAGGTCCGCGTAGCTGCCGTGCGCGTTCGCGATCCCGTACCGTCCGGCGAACTCCCGCGCCGTGCCGTCCGAGCGTGACCCGACCGCGGTGACGGTTCTCCCGTTCGCCTGCAGGTCCTTCACGAAGGCGCCGGCGATGCCGCCCGCGCCGAGGATGCCCCACCGAAGCCCTGTCGCCATGACTAGGACCGTAGCAGTCGGCGGCACCGTGCCCCCAGCGGGGCGCCCGCCGGCCGGATGAACACGGCCGTCATCGCAGCGGGGCAGGCACCGTCTTCGACTCTTCCCACGCGATCGTGTACACGACGCGGCGGAGCTCCCGGCGGAGGACCTCCTCGAGCGCGGTCCGCGCCGCGAAGTCCATCGACGCGTCCCGCGCGATGTACTGCAGACGCAGCGCGCTCTCCATCTCCGCCATCACCACCGTGCCGACCGACGGCATGTGGAGCACGATCCGGTTGTCCGGCATGCGGATGGATTCGTACCGGCTCACGAAACGCCGCGCGAGCCGTGGCACGGTGACTTCGGGATATTGAGCGAACACCGTCGCGGATGTCGAGATCATGGCTCGATGCTCACAGGGGCGGGTTCACGGCGGGTGAACTTGGCGTGACCAGCGTGTGACCATCCCTCCATGGCGAGTTTGGCGGAAAGCGCCACGAACAGCGCCCAATTGCCCTCGACGAGCAGCCGGCTCTCCGTGAGCGCTTGCGCCAGCAGGGCGCACAGCAGCAGGAACGGCCCCCAGCCCGGCGACGCCGTCGTCGTCAGCGGACCGCCCATCGCGCGCGTCCACCCACGGACGAGCGCGGCGACCGCCAGGACACCAGCGATCGCCGCACCCACCACGCCGAGCTGAAGCAGCACATCGAGCAGGGCGTTGTGCGCCTGAAGGTATTCGACACCGTCGATCACGACGAGGCCGTCATACGGCTGGACCCACGGCGCCCAATAGCTGACCCAGCCCCAGCCGAGCGCCGGTCGCTGCTCGACGAGCCCGAGCACGGTCCGCCAGATGTCCACCCGGTTGGTGAGGTCGCTGCGGCCCAGCACCCCGAGCGCGACCGGAAGGATGGAGAGCACGCCGGCGAGCCCGACCGAGAGCACCGCCAGCACCACGCCCTGGAAGAGGCGGCGAGTGCGCGGAGGCACCCGTCGTACGAGGAGCAGCACGCCGATCAGCATCGCGAGCCCTGCGGTGACGGCGATGACCGTGGCGGATCGGGTGAGGGTCAGCGTGCCGATCGCGAGGCCGACGGTCCACGGCGCGCGGCGGACCGCTTCGCCGCCGACGATGCGGGCGCCGATCGTGAGCAGCAGCAGCAGCGCCAGGAACGCGAGCAGGTTTCGGTTGCCGACGATCCCCTGGACGGGACCGCCGAGCAGCAGCTGGTTCTCGCTCCAGAAGTAGGCACCGGGGGACGTGGCGCCGTACCCCGTCCAGAGCGGGGCGACGCGGTCCTGCACGATCAGGGCCACGAAGCCCTCGAAGGCCAGGCTGAGCAGCAGCACGCGGCTGAGCGCCGACGACAGCGCCGCGACGAGCTGCCGCCACGAGAGCGAGAGCGCCAGCCAGATCCCCGCGGCGGCGGTTCCCCACTGCGCGAGCAGGCCAAGCACGGTCGCCCACCGATATTCGCTCCAGAGCAGCGAGCAGGCGCTGAACAGCAGGAACGCCACGAGTTCCGGCGGGACGGACAGCAGCCGGGGGTCCCTCCGGTGTCGCCAGAGGCTCAGCGCGACGAGCCCCGCGAGCGCCCCGGCGACCCCCAGGTACCCCGGCCATCCCGCCAGATTCCGCACGCCCTGCGCGGCGAAGAGGAAGAACAGCATCCACTCGCCCAGCCGCTGAGCGATCGGCGCCGGTGTGGGCGGTGGAAGTCGCGCTGCGATCTCCCGCCCGGTCATGGTCAGAAGATAGGTCCGCGTTCCGCCGTTCCGGGAAGAAGTCGCGAAGCCTTCTTCACAAGTTCACCGGCCGGTCACCGAATCCGAGGCCACCGGCGAGGGGTGCCGCCGGAGGCGATTCCCCCGCCATCGCGAGACTGCGCAGCCCGCCGCGCGGCGGCACCTCCACCGGGATCGGCCAGCGAGGCTGCAGCTGCCCGCCGGCGGCCGCACCCGGCGGCACCGCGATGGCGGGGGCCAGCCAGCCCCGCACCTGGCGCATCCACGTCGCCCCTGTCCCCGCCAGCGGCCTGCGGTGCGCTGCCGCGGCGTCTGGCGGCTCGTCGGTCGGAGCGACGCCAAGCACTCCGAGCAGGTGCCTGGCGAGTTCCGCGTGGCCGGCGCGGGATGGCGATGTCCCGTCCGGCGACCACAGCCGCTCCGCCCGCAGCTCGTCCCGGTCCCATGGGTCCACGAGCACGGCGCCCCGGTCGTGCGCGATTCGCCGAACGGCGGCGTTGAAGAGGACGGTGCGGTCATCCGACGGGTCCGCCGCCGAGGTGAACAGCACCACAGTCGCCCCCGTCTCGCCGAGCACGGAGGCGACGAACTCGTACCGGTCGAGCACGGCCGCCAGTTTGGTGCTCGACAGCAGGACGTCGGTCGGGCCGACGGACACAGTCACCAATGTCGGCTCGAACTCCAGCGCTGACGGGAGCTGCTCAGCGATCAGCGCGGTCAGCCGCCGGCCGCGGAGGGCAAGGTTCGCGTACTCCCATCCGGGAGCCGTAGCGGCGAGCCCTTCGGCTACCCGGTCCGCCCAGCCGCGCACCCCGTTCGGAAGCCGCCGATCCGGGTCACCGACGCCCTCGGTGAAGCCTTCTCCAAGCGCCACGTACCGGCACGCCGCTGCAGTGCTCCGGCGGGCGACGGCGCTGACCTTCATCGAGCCATCGTGACGGGGCTGGTTGACCGGGAGGTCACCGCCCGGTTGCGGTACGGCGAAGGATCGTCGGGCGGATTGAACTCTGGGTGAACAGCATGCCGGAACCGGTGCGCGGCCGGGCCGGAGCGCGGAGTATGGGCTACAAGGTCGGGTTCGCGGGTGAGGAGGACGCAGTGGGTGAGATGGACGATGGTGCTCGATGCGCGGAGCATGTCGGCGAGGTGTTCCCGCCGCGGTGCCCGCAGTGCGATGCGCTCCACGAGGAGAGCGTGCTCGACGAATGGGATCCGGTCGCGATGACGGACCGGCATCCCTTCCCGCTCGCGAGCTGACCCCCGCCGGTGCGCTGGGACGCCCGCCCGCAATGGCGCGGACGGGCGTTCCGGGCGGCTGAGTCAGCGGCGCATCAGGCGCCGCATGCCGACGAGCGTCCCGCCGAGCAGCAGCAGGAGCGTGGCGGAGGCTGCCAGGGGCAGCGCGGCTCCCGCGCCGGTCGTGGCGAGGCCGTCGCCGTTCCCGGTGGCTCCGCCGGCCGGCTGCGGCTCGGCGGCGCCGTCGTCGGGGCCGCCTCCGGTCCCGTCGTCGCCTCCGTTGTCGTCGCCGCCGTTGCCGTTCCCGCCGCCGCCGTTGCCGCCGTCACCACTGCCCCCGTCGCCTCCGCCGTCCGGGTCGACGTCCACGGCGGCGAGCGTGATATTCCGCATCTGCGGACGGCTCGAGTTGCCGGCCACGTCCACGGCGACGACCTCGATGGTGGTGGTGCCGGGCTGGGCGATGGTGAAGGTCGCTTCGGCGCCGCCTCGCGTGCCGCCCGCCGTGGTCGCGCCGGTGAGCTGCCAGCGGAGCTCCCGCACGCCGAGGTTGTCGTCCGCGTGCAGGGTCACCTCCACCGGTCCGTCGTACTTCCCCGACGCCGGCAGCGGGGGCAGGCTGATGTCGACGATCGGCACCTCCGAGTCCACGACCGTGTAGCGGAACTCCACAACCGTCCGGTGCCATGCCATGTCGACCGCCTCGACCTCGATCACGTGCTCGCCGATGCTGTGGGTGTCGAGCGGGGCATTGGGATCGTAGACCGAGTCGCAGACGCGGAGGCCCGATCCCTCGTCCCCGCATGAGTAGTCGAACACCGCCTCCTCGTCCAGCCCATAGAGCACGTCCGTCGGCACGGTGATCGTCGGTGCGTTCCCGTCGATCGGGAACTCGTGGATCGTGCGCGGCGAGACGTTGCCGATCTCGTCGGCCGCCCACACCTCAAGGCCGTGCCGGGCGTCGCCGGAGATCTCGACTTCGGCCGACGCGGCGTTCACGGTCTGCGTCGCTCCCCGGTCGACCCGGTAGAAGATGGTCGCCACCTCGGACTCGCTGTCCGTGGCCGAGATCGTCGCAGTCGTCGGGCCCGCATACCAGCCGGTGCTCGGCAGCGTCTCCTTCGTCACGGTTACCGCGGGCGGCGTCCGGTCGCTGCTGGTGCGCGCGACGACCTGATAGGAGAAGGAGTCGCGGTTGTCGTTGCCTGCCTGGTCGACGCCCCAGAGGCCCACCGAGAACGTGCCGACCGTCGAGGTGTCGAGCCGGGCGCCGGAGGGAAGGCTGCCGCCGCAGTCCTGCACGCCCGAGAGGTGGTCGACGCAGAGGTAGTCGAACGTGACGACATCGCCCTGGAAGACCTTCGTCGGCGTCTCGGTCGAGAAATGGGGGCCGGTGGTGTCGATCGGCACCTCGAACGACTGGTTCCCCTCCCGGTTGCCTGCCACGTCGACCGCGGCGAAGTCGAGGGTGTGCCGCCCGTCGCCGCCGAAGGCCAGGCTCGCCGTGTCACCGGCAACGGAGGTGTCGACGCCGTCGATCGTGTACAGGATCCTCGCAACGCCGGATTCGTCATCCGTCGCCGTGATGGTCATGCTCACAGTGCCGTTGACGTACCAGCCGCTCGCCGGCAGCGCCGGCATGTGCAGCGTGGACTCGGGGGCGTGGGTATCGGGCGCCGCCGGTTCCGCCGCCGCGGCAGCGCCTGCGACGACGGAGCTCGCGAGGATGCCGGTCACTGCGGCGCCGACGAGCGTTCGCTTGCGCCGGCGGGATGTCGAGGTCGGGTCGGAAGTCATGCGCTGCGGGGTTCCTTGTGCTCGGGAGTCGTCTCGGCCCACCTGAGCCTCATCGAGATTCCCGGGCCGGGTGTCCCGGCGGTAAGGGATCGGCGTCACGACATGTCGGCACGAGGTCGGGACACGGGACGGCCCCCGGCTGAGACGCGAAGAGGCGCGGGCGCATCGTTCGCACCCGCGCCTCTCACGTCAGCTCAGGACTCGGCGCCGTCCTGGTCCTCAGCGCCGGATCCCCGTCCCTGGTTCAGCACATCGCCGGCTCCCGGGCCGCCGATGAGCTCATCGTCACCGTTGTCGCCGTTCAGCGTGTCGACACCGAAGCCGCCCAGCAGGAGGTCGTCGCCGTTGCCGCCGGCGAGAGTGTCGTCGCCGCGACCGCCGCAGATGATGTCCTCACCGTTGCCCCCGGTGATGACGTCGTCCCCGGCGAGGCCCATGATCACATCGGCGCGGTTGGTTCCGCGGAGCACATCATCGCCCTCCGTGCCCGTGATCGTCGGCAGCAGCCCGGAGCAGCGCTCTTCGAGGTCGATCCCGAGCACCACCGGGTCGTGGTCGCTCGAGCGGTACGGGGTCGGTGCGTAGAGCGCCGGGTCACCGGAGTACTGGTGGGCGAACGACTCGACGGCGTTGATGTTCCAGTGCGTGAGGTCGGTCACCTTCTCGGCCAGCGGTGCGGTCGCCATGGCGTGGTCCAACGACCCCGACATGTCGTTGAAGACGTAGCTGTACCGGCCCGGGTCGAGCAGCTCGCCCAGGTCGATGTAGCCGGCGTCGCGGAGCGCCTCGATCGGATCCTCCTGCGTGTACGCGTTGAGGTCGCCCATGATCAGCACGTCGTCGTCGCCGGTCTGCTCCCGGAGGCCGGCGGCGAACGCGGCGAGCGCCTCCGCCTGACGCACGCGGTCCCCGTTCCAGAAGCCCTGACCATCGCCATCGTCGACGTTGTCCGGCGACGGCGCGGGATCGCCATCCCGCGGACCGCTCTTCGACTTGAAGTGGTTCGCGATCACGGTGAAGGCGTCGCCGTCCATCACGAACGTCTGCGCGATCGGCTCGCGTGCGTTGAACCACACCTCCTCGTCGACCGGCGCGACGGATTCGCCGACCGGCTGGACCACATCGTGCTGGTAGATGATGCCGTTGCGGATCGCGTCGCGGTCGACTCCGTACAGCTCGTCCGGAAGCGGCACGTAGCTCCACTTGTCGTACCCGGCAGCCTCATTGAGGCGGCGAACGAGGTCAGCGAGTGCCTGGTCGGCGTCGCCCGGGGAGTAGCCGGTGGAATCGGTGTCCTCGATCTCCATGAGGGTCACCACGTCGGCGCCGAGCGCCTCGATCGCAGGCACGATCTTGGCGGCCTGCAGCTCGAGCTGCTCCGCGCTGCGGGCGCCACGGCCCTCCCCGCCGAAGGTGACGAAGTAGTTCAGCACGTTGAATGCACCGACCTGCACATCACCGCCGACATCCTCCGGCTCAGCGGGGCGGGTGTTCTGCGGCGCGAAGACGCCGTCGGCGGTGCCGTCGGCCGGCTGCAGCCGCCACTGGCTGAAGCCGTAGCCCAGCACCAGCGGTTCCGTGAATGCGAGCTCGTCACCGACGCGCACGGGGGTGGTCGGCGACAGGTACGGACGGGTCGTCGTGCTGACTCGGGCGCTTCTTCCGTCGTCGAGCACGATGCGGCGCAGTTCGTTGTTCTCCGCGACCTCGGCCGCCTCGGCAGTGCCGGGGCGGGCGAGTTCGGTCGGCTGCACGAGCAGGCCGCCCTCGGAAAGGGTCAGCTCGCCGAAGCTGGTGAGGTCGAAGACCTCGCTCACGGTGAGGGTGTCGACGGGCTCGACGAGCATCCCCTCGAGGCGCTCCCGCGTCGCGTCCTCGGCCGGGAGGTCGAGCGCAGCCGCAGCCGGGAGGTCCGCCACGGTGCCATCGGCACAGACTGCCACGTCCTCGCGCGAGGTGATCTGTGTCTGCCCGCCGAACTCGCTCGCCGAGCCGGTCACGGCAACGGTGTCCCCGAGGTCCACCGCAACCGGGCTGAAGACGAAGATGCCGTCCGAGGTGGCAGGGTTGCCGTCGCCGTCCACGTCCTGGAGATAGAAGCCGGAGAATCCGGGAACGTCGCCGACGACGACACCGCGCACGGTGACCCGCTGACCAGCGAGCGGTGTCTGGGCGCCCTCACCCTGGACGGCACCGATGTCGTGCGTCGGCGCGACGTCACAGACGGCGACCGGGTCCGGCTCGGGCTCGGTGGTCCCGCCGCCGTTCACGGCGCCCTTCGTTGCAGGCGCCGGACCCGACCAGACCAGCCTGTCGGAGGTGGGGTCGTAGCTGCGGGACAGCGACTGTCCGGCGGGAGTCGAGTTGGTCTCCGTCACTCCGATGTCGGTGCTCGGGATCCCTGCCGCGGGGCCGGTGGTTGGCGTCATCACCCCGCCGTAAGACAGGAACTCGAGCACCTCGGCACCGCGGACGAGGGCTACGCCGTCCGGGTTCCCGTTCTGGATGCCGTTCACCGGATACTCCAGCACGGCGACGGCGGCCGCCCCGGCGGGAGCTGTCACGGCCGGCAGGGCGTCGGTGTCGTACACCGCCCCGTTGCCGCCGTTGTACAGCACGATGGACAACCCGGCGGAGCTGGTGCCGGCGGGCAGATGCACCTCGATGAACTCGCCGGTGTCGGTGCCGGCGTTGTCGTAGTGGATCTCGGAGATGTACGGCGCCGTCGGCGGCGCCGCGCTCGCGCCGACTGCCGGAAGCCCGGCCAGTGCGAGGGTGGCGACGGCACCGAAAGCGCCGAGAGCAACGGCTCTGGGCCGGTGCGGATCGAGGGTGGTGAGTGGCACTGAGGGTTGTCCTTCCGGGGGTGGCGTTGTGCGTCCTGGCGACCGTAAGTGACGAACGTGAACATCGCATTTCCTCTTCGGCGTGTCCCGGCACGCGCCGGTCACCTCCCGGTCACCTCGACTTGGGAACGTGTAGCGTTCCTGTTTCCGACCCACGAGGAGATCCATGTCATCCGCTCCAACTCGTCGCGCGCTCGCCGTCACGGCGGCCGCCGCGACGCTGCTGGCGTGTGCGGCACCTGCCGCAGCCAGCGCCGCTAAGCCTGTGAAGTCCCCCAAGCCCGACTTCACCCTCACTGTGCTGCATGCCAACGACCTCGAGTCCGCCCTGCTTCCGACAACCACGGACGACGGCGTCACGTACGGCGGCGCCGACCGCTTCGTCGAGCTCATCCAGCAGCAGCAGAAGGCCGCCACGACCGGAAAGCCCGGGCCCGGCCAGGCCGGCAAGCGCGGCGAGCTGACCATCTCCGCGGGCGACATCTTCCTGCCCGGCGCGCAGCTGGCCGCGAGCGAGGAGTCGGGCGAGCCGATCTACGACGCGACCGCCTTCTCGGCCGCCGGGTTCGACGTCTCGATCTTCGGCAACCACGACTTCGACCAGAACCCCGACTTCCTCGCGCAGTGGCTGGGTGACGTGACCTCGGACACCGCGTTCGTCTCCGGCAACCTCGGGTTCGAGGCGGAGCCGTCGCTGCTCGCCTACGTGGAAGACGGCACGATCGTCACCACCCACGTCGAGAAGATCAAGGGCGAGCAGGTCGGCATCATCGGTCTCACGACTCCGGACCTTCCCCGACTGTCCAGCTCCCGGAACGTGACGGTGGATCCGGATCTGGCCGGCATCGCGAACGCGCAGGCTGCGGCCTATGCCGAGGCGGGCGTCGACAAGGTCGTGCTCGTGTCGCATCTGCAGGACATCGACAACGAGCTCGCCCTCGCCGCGGAGCTGAGCGGGATCGACATCATCGTCGGCGGCGGCGGCCACGAGCTTCTCGCGGACGAGGGCGACCCGCTCCTGCCGAACGGCTCGACGGTGTACGGAAGCTACCCGTTGACGCCGACCGATGCGGACGGCGACGTGGTGCCCGTCGTGACGACCAACGCGCTGTACGGCTACGTCGGCCGGCTCGTGGTCACCTTCGACAAGGCAGGCGAGATCCTGACGGTGCACGACGACCTCTCCCGGGCGATCCCGGTCACCTCCGTCGGCCCCGACGCGGTCGATCCCGACCCCACCGTGCGGGAGCAGGTCATCCGCCCCGTCGAAGGCTACGTCGAGGCGCTGGCCGAGGAGATCGTTGCTGAATCCGAGGTGCCGCTCAACGGCATCCGGAATGACGTCCGCAGCCGGGAGACCAACCTCGGCAACCTGGTCGCCGACGCACTGCTCGCGGCGGGTCAGCGTGAGGCGGAGGCGGCCGGGGTGACGGCGCCCGTGGTCGCCCTGCAGAACGGCGGCGGCATCCGGAACGCCAGCGTGCTGCCGACCGGCGACCTGAGCGCACTCGACACCTACACGGTGCTGCCGTTCGCGAACTTCGTGGCCGTCGCACCGGCCATGCCGGTCGAGACATTCATCGCCGGGGTCGAGCACGGCCTGTCCGGTGCGGTGAAGGACGGGGTGCTGCAGCCGGCTGGCTCCTTCGCCCAGGCGGCCGGATACTCGGTCACCTACGACGCCGACCAGCCCGCGGGATCCCGCATCGTAGACCTCGTTCTCGACGACGGAACCGTCCTCGTGGAGGACGGTGTTCCGACCGGCGCGCTGGAGACGATCTCGGTCGCCACGATCGACTTCCTGCTCCGCGGCAGTGACGGATACCCGTTCGACGGCGTGGACTTCACCGTGCTTCCGGTCACCTATCAGCAGGCGTTCCAGACGTATCTGGAGGTGGACCTCGGCGGCACCGTCACGGCTGAGCAGTACCCGGTCGGCGGCCAGGGCCGTATCGTCGCGGTCTGACGCACCCCACAGGGATGGGCGCTCCACACTCAGGTCTGGGGCGCCCATCGTCGTTGCCGGGAATCGTCCCGGTGCCGAGACCGTCTGCTGCGCGCCGCTCCCGCCGTCCGGTCGACGGGCGCGCGCGCCCGCTCAACAGACGAAGGAGCCGTCCATCCGGACGACGCCTTCTTCCTGTGGAGGGGCTTTCCCGGTATTCCGTTCTCCGGCATGAGATCAAGGGTTGGCGGCATCGCCTGGAAGGGCAGATCCTCCGGACGCTTGGCTGGAATCCTCCGGTGGAGCAGCAAGATCGTCGGCTCGTCCTCCGGGACGGGGGCCGCCGCGGCCGCCTGTCCGCCGGTCGGTGTCTAGACCGAACCACGGATAGGCGGGTACGATCAGCTCGATCGAGACGAGGAGGTGGCCAATTGTCGGACGTCAACCGCATGGTCCCTACCGCTCACCTCGCTGCCTGACCCGATCTCGGACTATCTGGGCGCTCTGCGCGGCGAACTGGTGAGGACTTCCGCCCTGCCCGGCGGATGCCAGTCGTTGCTGCGTATTCCGACACCTTTTCCTAGTCGAGGTCTCCTTACATGTCCCGGGTCCGGGTGCGATCGCGTTCGCGATCAGTCTTGTCATCTTCTTCGCCGTCATCCCAGGCGCGTGCGCAATGAGCGCCGCGCAGCACCTGGCCTGGCGAACTCGATTCCGATGGTTTCTTGCGGCCGGTACTGCCACAAGTGCCGGTGACGGCATCCGATTGGCCGGTGGCCCGCTGCTCGTCGCCTCGGTCACATCAGATCCGGTGCTCGTCGGCGCCTCGATCTTCGTGCAGCAGATGCCGTGGGTCGTGATCGCACTTCCCGCAGGCGCCTGGATCGACCGCGTGGACCGCGCACGATTCCTTGCAATCGTCACCTTGTTACGTTCGCTCATCGCGCTCACCGTGGTGGCGCTCCTACTCAGTGGCGGTATTGCCGTACCCGTGCTTCTCGGGACGCTGTTCTTGATGGGAGTCGTGGAGGTGATGGCCGACACCACCTCCGGGGCACTGTTGCCTGAGTTGGTTCCCAGCGAGCACCTGGCCCAAGCCAACGGCCGGCTCGGTGCCGTCTTCGTCGTGGGAAACCAGATGGTCGGTCCGACCGTCGGCGCTCTGCTGTTCGCCGTGGAACCGATATGGCCCTTCGTGGTCGACGCGATCGCCCTGGTGCTGGCCGCGACGTGCCTGACCGGATTGCACCGCCGCCACGTCCGCCCCTCGCGACCCCCAAGCGGGCCCAGCACGATCCGGCGCGACATCAGCATCGGGATGCGCTGGTTGTCGACGAACCGGCCCGTACGACTCCTCGCGCTGCTGCTCGCCGTGATGAACGTCACCTTCGCCGCGGCGTTCGCATCCTGGGTGCTCTACGTGAACGTGCGCCTCGGACTCCCCCCAGCGGCATTCGGCTTACTCATCACCGCCAGCGCGGTCGGCGGGTTCACCGGCAGCCTCATCGCCCCCCGCCTGATGCGCCGCTTCGGCGCAACCGCACTGCTCCGCACCGGTCTCATCGTGGAAGCAGCCGTTCTGGCGATCCTCGGCACAACGCAAAGCCCTGCCATCGCTGGCCTCGCCATGCTCGTCTTCGGTGCACACGCCGCAGTCTGGGGAACCGTTGCAACCACCACCCGGCAGCGCCTCGTACCAGAGCCGATGCAAGGGCGAATCGGCAGCCTCTACGGCCTCATCACCATGGGTGGCTCAGCGATCGGTGCACTCATCGGAGGAGCCATCGCCCAAGGCACCAGCCTTTGGACGCCGTTCCTCATCGGTGCGGCGATCGACGTGGCATTCACTCTCGCCGTGTGGCGATCGCTCGGACGAACCATGAAGATCGACAATCGCGGTGCTGAACGCACGTGAGTCACCACGCCGGCAGAGCCGCGAATCCAAGAAGCACCTGGTTGAGCCAGGAGGCTTTCACACTTCTGGGCACGATCCAGGTAGATGAAACCGGGAAACAATACCGGGAAGGTATCCCGAAGATACCGGGATACCCTCTGTGGAGCCGCCTAAGGGAATCGAACCCTTGACCTATTCATTACGAGTGAATCGCTCTGCCGACTGAGCTAAGGCGGCGTGGCCGCGGGGCACCCGGCGCACAGCAAGAAAGCTTAGCCGATCAGCGCGGGCGTTCCGATCCGACCAGCGACTCGAGCTGCTGGAACTACTGCCGCAAGGTATCGCCGCTGTTGCACAGTGGCAGACGCGGACGCGCAGGGGTCAGAACCCGCACCTGAAATCCTCGTCCGGAACCGCGCCGGTGAGGAGATAGTCATCCACGAGTGTGTTCACGCACGGGTCGCCTTCGTCGTATGCGATGTGGTCGTCACCGTCGTAGCTGATCAGGACGCCGCTCTCCAGCTGTTCGGCCACCTCGACCGCGGACTCATACGGGGTGGCGGGGTCACCCGTCGTTCCGATCAGCAGGATCGGGTCAGCGCCCTTCCCCTCCACCGGTCCGACGATGTCGCGTGGCGGGTACGGCCAGTTCGTGCAGACGGGGTCGGCGATCGGGACATCGCCCTCGAGCGGGCTGATCCGGTTCAGCTCCTCTACCTGGCGCTCCAACTCGGCGGGGTCGGTCTCCGACGGGTGATCGATGCAGGTGATCGCGTAGAACGACTCGAAGAAGTGGCCCTCGTACTCGCCGTCCACCCGCTGGAAGTAGGCGTCCGCGAGCGCGAACGTGGTGTCCGTCTCCCCCAGCGCGATCTCCTGGAAGGCCTGGCTGAGGATGGGCCAATACCGCTCCTCGTAGAGGGCCGCGCTGATGGCCGTGTCGAGAACGCCGGCGCTGAGCATCCTCCCGTCGTCGTGCGGCAGCGGGGACTCGTCGAGCCGGTCGTAGAGGTCGGCGATCACCTGGATGTCGGTGTCCGGGTCTTCGGTGAAGGGGCAGGCGGTCTCGCGGCAGTTCTGGAGGTAGTTGCGCAACGCCCGGTCGAAGCCCTCCGTCTGGCCGAGGATCCGCTCGTACATGGTCTCGGCAGGGTTCACGACTGCGTCGAGGACCATCCGCCCGACCTTCTCGGGGAAGAGGTCCGCGTACTGGGCGCCGATCTGGGTTCCATACGACATGCCGAAGTAGTTCAGCTTCTCGTCGCCGACGAGCGCACGAAGCAGGTCCAGGTCGCGCACGGTGCTCAGCGTGTCGATGAAGCCGAGCAGCTCCCCCGTGTTCTCGGCGCAGGCGTCGACGAAGTCTTCCCCGGCACGCTCGACGTCCGCGATCCACTCCGCCGAGCCGGGCTCGCCTTCCGGGATGCCGAAGAGGAACTCGTCGAAGTCCTTCGGATCCGTGTAGCAGACGACGGCGGACGACGAGCCGACGCCCCGCGGATCCCAGCCGACCAGGTCGAAGTCGCTCCGCACTTCTTCGCTCACCACGCCCTCAGGTGAGTTCTTCACGAAGTCGACTCCGCTTGCTCCGGGCCCACCCGGGTTGAAGAACAGGCTGCCCTGCGGGTCGCCGTCGAGCGCCCGATGCCGGGTGAGCGCCAGCTCGATATCGGTGTCCGGGGAGGGGTTCTCCCAGTCGAGCGGCGCCTTCACCGTCGCGCACTGCGCGTCGTTGCCGCACGCCCTCCACACGATCGACTGCTCGAAGTAGGGGCGCAGCTCATCCTCGACGTCCTCGCCCGTGGGTGTCGACGTCTCCGCGGGGGTGAGGAGGTCGAAGATGCCGGTGCAGCCGGTGAGGAGCAGCAGCGGAGCGAGGGCCGCAGCGGCGAGAGCGCGGCTACGGGTCCGACGGGAATGCATGCGCCGAGCCTACGCAGTGGGCCTGGCATCGGCCCGCTGGTGCGGACGCGCCACGCTCATCAGCATCGCCTCCATTGCGAGCGCCGGGGCGACGTTCCCCTCGATCCGCTCTCGGGCGGTGGCGATCGCGTCCAGCACGCCAAGGCTGTCCTGCGGCTCGGACGCCGCCGCGGCGCGCTCGACGTCTGACCGGATCGCCTCGTTGACGAGCTCGGTGGGTGCCTGGAGCTGCACGAGCAGGATGTCGCGGAAGAGCGACATCAGGTCGACGAGGATCCGGTCGAGCCCGTCGCGGAGGCTCCGGGTGGCCCGGCGCTTCTGGTCCTCCTCGAGCGCCTTCAGCTGGGAGCGGAGCGCGGGCGGAACGGTGCCGCCGGGCTCGACGCCGAGCGACCGGAGCGCCTGCTGCCGCTCCTCCGCGTCCCGCTCCTCGGTGATCGCCTTCGCATCCGCCGTGGCGAGCTCCAGCAGGGTGGCAGCGGCGTTGACGGCGTCGGGCACCGAGCGGATGCCGAGGACGAGTCCCAGGGTGCTGCTGCGGCGCTCCCGCGCCTCCGGGTGCGTCGCGAGTCGTTGGGCCATGCCGATGTGCGACTGCGCCTCGCGGGCGGCGCGGAGTGCCGTGACTGCGTCGATCCCGTTCCGCCGCTCCAAGAGGGCGGCGACATCCGAAACGGACGGGACCCGCAGCCGGACGCTGCGGACTCGTGAGCGGATGGTGGGAAGCAGGTCGGCGTCGCTCGGCGCGCAGAGGATCCACACCGTCCGGGGCGGCGGCTCTTCGAGGGCCTTGAGCAGCAGGTTCGAGGTGCGCTCGGTCATCCGGTCGGCGTCTTCGATGATCATCACCCGGTAGCGCCCGACCGATGGCGAGAACTGGGAGCTCGACAGCAGCGAGCGCACCTCGTCGATCGTGATGATGACGCGCTCGGTGCTGAGCACGGCGAGGTCGGGATGGGTGCGGGCGTCGACCTGGCGTTCGGTCGCTTCGTCCGTGTCGCCGTTGCCCGCCGGGGAGAGCAGCGCGGCCGCGAACGCGAAGGCGAGGTTGGAGCGGCCGGAGCCGGGAGGTCCGGTGATCAGCCAGGAGTGCGTCATCACGCTGGCGTCGCCGGGGCGCGCCGCGGCCGCGGCCCGGAGCACGTCGATCGCCTCCTGCTGCCCGATCAGCTCATCCCATCCCGCCACACGATCAGCCTAGAAGGACCGGCCGACGGGCGCGGCAGGCGCAGTCGGCCCTGTGCGGATCGGACCCTTCGACGGGCACAGGGACCGATCGGTCACAGGAGAGAGGCGACTCGGGTGCGGACGCGGCTGGCGATCGTGTCGACGGGATCGTCGGCGGGGAGGACGAGGAACCGCTTGGGCTCGGCGGCGGCGAGTCGCAGGTAAGCCTCGCGGACGCGGCTGTGGAAGTCGTGCTCCTCCGCCTCGAGCCGGTCGTAGCGGGTGCGGGACTCTACCAGCCGGGCGCGGCCGATCTCGGGATCCAGGTCGAGCAGCACGGTGAGGTCCGGCAGCAGGCCCTCCGCCGCCCACAGCGAGAGCCGGCGCACCTCCTCGGGGTCCAGCTCCCGGCCGGTGCCCTGATAGGCGATGGAGGAGTCGAGGTAGCGGTCCTGCAGCACGACGGCGCCGCGTTCGATGGCCGGGCGCACCTTCGTGGCGATGTGGTGTGCGCGGTCGGCGGCGTAGATCAGCGCCTCGGCACGTGGCGCGATGTAGCCGCGGCGGTGCAGGATGATCTCCCGGAGCTCGAGTCCCAGATCGGTTCCACCCGGCTCACGTGACAGCACCACCTCACGGTGCTGCTCCTCCTCCAGCCACTGCTGCAGCAACGCGGACTGCGTGGACTTGCCCGACCCGTCGCCGCCCTCGAAGGTCACGAAGAGGCCGGCCACCTACTTCTTCTTACGCGTCGCGGTGGTCGTCCGGCGGGCTGCGGGCTTCTTCGCGGGAGCCTTCTTCGCCGGTCCCTTCGCGCGTTTGTCTGCCAGCAGCTCGACCGCCCGGTCGAAGTCGACGGTCTCGACCTCCTCGCCCCGCGGGATGGTCGCGTTCGTGACACCGTCGGTGACGTACGGGCCGAACCGGCCGTCCTTGATCCGGATCGGCTTGCCGCTCTCCGGGTCGGCGTCGAACTCCTTCAGCGCGCTCGACGCGCGGCGTGCACCGTACTTCGGCTGGGCGAAGATCGCGAGCGCACCGTCGAGGTCGACGTCGAAGATCAGATCCTCGCTCTCCAGCGACCGGGTGTCGGTGCCCTTCTTCAGGTAGGGACCGTACCGGCCGTTCTGAGCGAGGATCTCCTCACCGGTCTCCGGGTCCGCGCCGACGGTGCGCGGAAGGTCGAGCAGCTTCAGGGCCGTGTCGAGGTCGATGGAGTGCGGGTCCATGCTCTTGAACAGGGACGCGGTGCGCGGCTTCTCGACGACCTTCTTCTTCGCCTTCGCCGGCTTCGCACCGTCCCCGGCCGGCTGGACCTCGGCCTCCGGCTCCTCGGGGTCCAGTTCGGTCACGTACGGCCCGAAGCGGCCCTCCTTGGCGACGACCCGCTTGCCGTTCTGCGGGTTGACTCCGAGCACCCGTTCTCCGACCTCGGGCGCGTCCACCAGCTCACGCGCCTTGTCGACGGTCAGCTCGTCGGGTGCCAGCTCCGCGGGGATGTTGACCCGCCGGGGGGCGGCGTCCTCCGCGGCGCCGTCCTCCGCCACCTCGAGATAGGGCCCGTAGCGGCCGATTCGCAGCGTGATGTCGTCGGAGAGGCGCACGGAGTTGATCTCGCGCGCGTCGATGTCGCCGAGGTTGTCGACGACGCCGCGCAGGCCACGATGCTTGTCGGTGCCGAAGTAGAACTCGCTGAGCCACCCGGACCGATCCGCTTCACCGTCGGCGATGCGGTCGAGGTCGTTCTCCATCTCGGCGGTGAAGTCGTATTCCACGAGTTCGCCGAAGAACTCCTCGAGCAGCCGGACGACGCTGAACGCGATCCAGTTCGGCACGAGGGCGGTGCCGCGCTGGGTGACGTAGCCGCGGTCGATGATGGTGGAGATGATCGACGCGTACGTGGATGGGCGGCCGATGCCGAGCTCCTCGAGCTTCTTCACCAGGCTCGCCTCGGTGTATCGCGGCGGCGGGCTGGTCTCGTGGCCCTTCGCATCCACCGAGAGCAGTCCGAGACGCTGCCCGCGCTCCAGCGGCGGGAGCTTCGCCTCGGCGGGCTCGGCGGCGTCGTTGCGCTCTTCGTCGCGCCCTTCCTCGTAGGCGGAGAGGAAGCCCCGGAACGTGATGACGGTTCCGGATGCGGTGAACTCGGCCACCGTCTTGGCCCCTTCGACTGGCTCAGGGACGGATGCGGTGATGGTCACCGATGCGGTCGAGCCCTTCGCATCTGCCATCTGCGACGCGACGGTGCGCTTCCAGATGAGGTCGTAGAGCTTCCACTCGTTGCCGCGCAGGGTCTTCTCGAGCTGGCCCGGGGTCCGGAACGTGTCACCGGCCGGGCGGATCGCCTCGTGGGCCTCCTGCGCGTTCTTGCTCTTACCGGTGTAGACGCGGGGGCGCTCGGGCACCGTCTCGGCACCGTACAGCTCGCGCGCTTGGGCACGGGCCGCCTCGATCGCCTGCTGCGACAGCGTCGGCGAATCGGTGCGCATGTAGGTGATGTACCCGTTCTCGTACAGGGACTGCGCGGTGCTCATCGTCTGCCGGGCGGAGAAGCGGAGCTTGCGGGCCGCCTCCTGCTGCAGGGTCGACGTGGTGAACGGCGCGGCGGGCTTCCGCGAGTACGGCTTGGACTCGACGCTGGCGACCTCGATCGGCACGCCGGGAGCACGCAGCGCCTCCGCCAGCCGCTGCGCGGTGTCCTCGTCGAGCGCGACGGCGTCGCTCTTCAGCCGGCCCAGATCGTCGTAGTCACGGCCGGTGGCCACGCGCTTGGCGTTCAGCCGGTTCAGCCGGGCCCCGAACGGCGACCCCTGGCTGTCGGCCGATGGTGAGAGCTGTGCGGTGAGGTCCCAGTAGCTCGCCGAGAGAAAGGCGAGCCGCTCACGCTCGCGGTCGACGACGAGCCGGGTCGCAGCGGACTGCACCCGGCCGGCGGACAGCCCCGGACCGACCTTCCGCCACAGCACCGGCGACACTTCGTAGCCGTACAGCCGGTCGAGGATGCGGCGGGTCTCCTGCGCGTCGACGAGGGCGGTGTCGATGTCGCGGGTGTTGTCCCGCGCACGCTGGATGGCCTCCTTGGTGATCTCGTGGAACACCATCCGCCGCACCGGCACCTTCGGCTTCAGCACCTCGAGCAGATGCCACGCGATGGCCTCGCCCTCGCGGTCCTCATCAGTTGCCAGGTAGAGCTCGTCGGCGTCCTTGAGCGCGCGCTTGAGGTCGGTGACGGTGCGCTTCTTCTCGTCGGAGACGACGTAGTACGGCTCGAATCCGTTCTCGACATCGATGGAGAACTTGCCCATCGACCCCTTCTTCAGCTCCGGCGGCAGGTTCTTCGGCTCGATCAGGTCGCGGATGTGGCCGACGGAGGCCTGCACGTCGTAGTCACCGCCCAGGTACTGAGCGATCGTCTTCGCCTTCGCCGGTGACTCGACGATGACGAGTTTTCTTGTGCCTGGCACTGGTGGTTACCTCTTAATTAAGGAAGTCGCGATCGGGGCGGAATTCTCGTCGCCCGACAGCGACACGATACACACTGCAACGCTGGGCGGAACCCACCGCGTCCCCGAACCGACTCCGCCCGCTCCGGCTCCCTGGTCTACGGAGGTGCGTTCTCGGCGGGCGGTCCGGCGGATGAGGTGGCGGTGATCGGCAGCCCGAGCAGGGTGACGCCGGCCGTGATCGTCGCGATGAGCCCGTCGACCGAGCAGCGCAGCACGGACGCGCCGTTCCCTTCCGCGACGGTTGTGGCCAGTTCGCACGGCGCTCCGGGCGCAAGGCCCACGACGGAGTCGGCGGCGGCGAGCGCCGCCGCGTCGGCGGCGTCCTTCACACGGTGCTTGACCGGGGCGAGGAGCGCGAAGGGCAGCAGCACCGTGATCGCCACCGCGAGCGCCGCGACGGTCCCGAGGGCGAGGACCGATCCGGCGCCGCCCTCATCGTTCCGCCAGCGCACAGCTCTCCGCGCGGAGTTCGAGAGCGGAGAGGGGCCCGGGTGCCCGTGCCGTCAGAACCACGCACACGAGCCCCGCCCGGTCACGGCGGGAGACCACCGCGCCGGGGACCAGCACACCTGCTATCCCCTCGGCCGCAGGTGGCGGATCGCCGCGGGCGAGCGCCCGTGCGGTGAGGCCCGCCGCGTCTTGCAGCCGCACCGACTGGGAGCCGACGGCGAGCGCGCCGAGCGCCAGCGCCATGAGCAGCATGACTGCGGGAAGCGCAGCCGCGAATTCCGCCGTGACGCTCCCCCGCTCGGCGCGCACCTCAGCCCGGCAGTGTCAGGGCGGTGCGCACCACATCGGTGAGCATCTGCCGCACCTCATCGCTGCGCATGATCACCACCAGCAGTCCTGCGAAGCCGACGGCAGCGAGCGTGGCCACGGCGTACTCGGCGGTCGCGGCGCCTCGGTCGTCGCGCAGCAGCGGACGGAAACGGCCGGGATGGGTGGGTCCGGTGCGTCGGTTTGTGCGGATCAACACGTGCCTCCTCGAGATCGTCGGCACGAACGTCTTCAGTGTGCATGTGCGACCGGGCGGGCACGCGGAACTCATCGCGTCGGTGGGGTCTGCTCGATGCCGTGCTGCCGGGGAGGACGGGATGGACCGCCGCGCCCCCGCCGACCGGCACCGATCAGAGCTGGTTCGCCGGCACGTCGAACGTGTTGCAGGCCTGCGGCCCCTCCTCATACCCGACGACGAACCACTTCTGGCGAGACTCGCTGGCCCCGTGGGTCCACGTCTCCGGCTGAACCTGACCCGAGGTCCGCTCCTGAATGCGGTCATCGCCGACCGCCGCGGCTGCGCTCAGCGCCTCTTGCAGCTGATCTTGCGTGATGGGCTCGAGCAGCGGTCGCCCTTCAGCGTCCTGGGTCTCCGTCGCATCTCCGGCCCAGGCGCCGGCGAAGCAGTCCGCCTGCAGCTCGAGTCGCACACCGTCCGAGTCGGGCCCGCTCTCCTGCATGTTGAGGCCATCCATGATGCCGGTCGTGTTCTGGATGTGGTGGCCCCACTCGTGCGCGACGACATACAGCTCGGCGAGCGGACCACCTTCCGAGCCGAAGCGCGTCTGCAGGTCGTCGTAGAACGCGGTATCGATGTAGATGGAACGGTCGGCGGGGCAGTAGAAGGGACCCACAGCGCTCGTGGCGTTGCCGCATCCGGTGCTCACCGACTCGGTGAAGAGAACAAGCTCCGGCTGCACGTAGCCCTGGACCTGCCCCGACCAGTAGTCGTCGAGCGTGTCCGCCGCGCCGACCATCCGGCAATCGATGTTCTCGTTGGCGTCCTGGCCGGTGTCGCACTCCGCAAGGCTGATCTCCTCGCCGGGCGCCGCGGGCGCCCCGCCGCCGAGCCCACCGGCGAGGCCGGAGAGGTCCACCCCGAAGAGCTGTCCGATCAGCACGATCGCGACCAGCCCGAGGCCGCCGCCGCCCACGGCGATGCCGGTGTTCCGGCCGCGCTTGCTCACCCTACCGCGGCCGATCCGGGCATCGTCATTGAACGTCATGAGGCACACCGTATCCACGCCGGCTCAGAAGGTGCCCATCGTCTGAGTGAGCACTGAGAGCAGCAGCGGCGCCACTCCGAGGGCGAGGAAGGCGGGCAGCACGCAGATCCCGAGCGGCAGCAGGAGCGTCACGCCGAGTCTCGCGACGCGGATCTGCGCCCCGGCGAGGTGCTCGCGCCGCGCCTGGTCCGCCTCGGCACGGAGGAGGTCGGCCGCCGGCACGCCGGCCCGGACGGCGAGTCGCAGCACGCGCTCGGCCGTTGTGCCGGCTTCGGTGCCGGCATGCTCGCGCAGGATCTCGCAGGCCCGGTCGATCGACGCGCCACCGGAGAGCGCGATGGCCAGGAGGTCCAGATCCATCCCAGGCACCGTGCCGCTCGGCTGAGCGGCAGCGACGAGACGCGCCGTCCACCCCCGGGCGAGCAGCAGCAGGCCGATGCCCGCCCCGCCGCACACCCACCCGGGTGGTGTGCCGAGCAGCACACGGAGCGGATCGAACCCCAGGCCGATCCCGAACAGGATCCCGAGAGCAGGCAGCCAGAGCACCAGCCGTCGGGTGGCTGCCGGGCCGGCGAGGGCGACGCCGATCTCCCGCGACGTCTGCCCGAGATCGCGAAGGGCGGACGCCATGCGCTGCAGGCTCGGGGCGAGCGGCGCGCCGGAGACCGTGGCGATCGCCCAGGCGAGGGCGAGGCACTGCCACGCCTCCCGCTGCTTCGCCTGAGCGCGTGCGGCCGCCGCGGCGACGGCCTCGGCGACCGGGACACCGCCGGCGATGAACTCTGCGGCAGCGGCCGCCGGACTGCCGGGCTCGGCGTCCAGGTAGCCCCAGGCGCTTGACGGGGGCACACCCGCGGCGAGCAGCACCGCCAACCGGTGCACCGTGCCGGCGGCGCGGTCGAACTCCTCAGCCGAGTTCACGCCGCTGCACCTCGAGCCGGTCGCGGCGGTTGAGCCGAAGCCGGCCGACCGCGACCAGCCGGCGCGAGCCGCTGGCGTGCTCGAGGTGAAGCACCGTGCCCACCGCGCTCACCGCCTGGCGGGCGAGCGCCTCGGCCCCGAGGCCCGCCAGCGCCCCGAGCGCCTCCAGCCGCGCCGGCACATCCTGGAGGGAGTTGGCGTGCACCGTGCCCGCACCACCCGCTGAGCCGGTGTTGAGAGCGGTGAGGAGCTCCCGCACCTCCGGCCCGCGGCACTCACCGACCACCAGCCGGTCCGGCCGCATCCGAAGCGCCTGCCGCACCAGCTCCTCGAGCGAGACGCCGCCGGCACCCTCGATGTTGGGCTGGCGCGCCTCGAGCGAGACGGTGTGCGGGTGGTCGACCCGCAGCTCCGCCACGTCCTCCACGACCACGATCCGCTCGGTCGGCGCGGCGGCGCTCAGCAACGCGGCGAGCAGCGTGGTCTTCCCTGCCCCAGCGCCGCCGGTGACCAAGACGTTCTCGCGGACCTCCACCAGTTCCGTGAGCTCGCGTCGCTGCTGGGCGGTGAGCATCCCCTGCTGTTCGAGGTGATCGAGGCTCCATCGTCCGAGACGTGGCAGCCGGATGGAGATCAGTGTGCCCGACGGCGAGATGGGCGGCAGCACGGCGTGAACGCGGATCCCGTCGTGGAGGCGCACGTCGACGCACGGGCTCGCCTCGTCGAGGTGCCGCCCGCCCAGCTGCACGAGCCGCACGGCCAGGTCGCGCGCCCGGTCCTCCGGAATCCGGATGGACGCTCTCACCAGCCCGTCCCCGGAGTCCAGCCAGACCTCGGGCGAGTTCACCAGCACATCGGTCACGGCCGGATCTGCCACGAGCGACGAGAGGGGCCCGAAGCCGGTGGCGTTCCGCGCGAAACCCCGGGGCTCGCCGGCGTGCGGATCATCGAGCGGCGCATCGGGCGCAGATGCTCCGGCGCCGGCTCGCACCGGAACGAAGGGGGCGGCTGGCATGCGGCGACGGTATGCGACCGACGACTCGGCTGGAGTGCGGGTGAGGCACTCGGGGCCTGCCATGCGTGCGCGAACGCTGGGGAGGACTTGACGCACCCTGAGAGCGGGCCGATCGACGGGTTAAAGAGGGGCGGCGCCCATTGGGGGGAATAGGCGCCGCCACAGCAACGTCGGATTGGGGGGAATCGCTGACGTTGCGGAACCGAACTCTCGCTCGGCTACTCGATAGTACTCCTTTGCCTTTGCGCCGCAAGCGGTATTCCTGGCTGTTGACAGGGGATATTCAGGTGAGCCGTCGCGCCGCAGCACGTGGCACCGCTCACCGCCCCGTCAGTAGGATCGAGAGCGTCCGCCGCCGGCCGGCGCGGACCAGTTCTGCTCCGACAAGGGACCTCTCGTCAATGACGTCGATCGACAGCCTCCTGCATGAGAACCGAAGGTTCCCTCCCAGCCCGGAGTTCGCCGCCTCCGCGGTTGCGGGACCGGACCTGTACGAGCGGGCGGAAGCGGACCGCCTGGGGTTCTGGGCAGCCCAGGCCAGGGAGCTGCTGACCTGGGAGACGCCGTTCTCGCAGACGCTCGACTGGTCGAACCCGCCGTTCGCGAAGTGGTTCGCCGACGGCAGACTGAATGTCGCGTACAACTGCCTCGACCGGCACGTGGAGGCACGCAACGGGAACCGGGTCGCGTTCCACTGGGAGGGCGAGCCGGGCGACACCCGCACCGTCACGTACGCGGAGCTGACCGCCGAGGTCAAACGCGCCGCCAACGTGCTGACATCGCTCGGCATCGGGCAGGGCGATCGGGTGGCGATCTACCTGCCGATGATCCCGGAGGCGGTTGTCGCGATGCTCGCCGTCGCCCGAATCGGAGCGGTGCACTCGGTCGTGTTCGGCGGCTTCAGCTCCGAGAGCCTCCGCGCCCGCATCGACGACGCATCGGCGAAGCTCGTGATCACTGCGGACGGCGGATGGCGCAAGGGCAAGGTGGTGCAGTTGAAGCCCGCCGTCGATGCCGCCCTTGCCGACGGGAAGTCGACGGTGGAGAGCGTGCTCGTCGTCCGGCGCGCGCAGAACGCGATCGACTGGACCGACGGCCGAGACCAGTGGTGGAACGACGCGATGGCGGGCGCAGCGGACGAGCACGAGGCGCAGGGCTTCGAGGCGGAGAACCCGCTGTTCATCCTCTACACCTCCGGCACCACCGGAAAGCCGAAGGGCATCCTGCACACCAGTGGCGGGTACCTGACCCAGGTCGCGTTCACCCAGAAGTTCGTGTTCGACCTGCATCCGGAGACGGATGTGTACTGGTGCACCGCCGATGTCGGCTGGGTGACCGGACACAGCTATGCGATCTACGGGCCGATGGCGAACGGGGCGACCCAGGTGCTGTACGAGGGCACCCCGGACACCCCGCACCCCGGCCGCTGGTGGGAGCTCATCCAGAAGTACAAGGTGTCGATCTTCTACACCGCCCCCACGGCGATCCGCTCGTTCATGAAGGTCGGCCGCGAGATCCCCCAGCGGTTCGATCTGTCGTCGCTCCGGGTGCTGGGCAGCGTCGGGGAGCCGATCAACCCGGAGGCGTGGGTCTGGTACCGGGAGGTGATCGGCGGTGGCACCACCCCTGTCGTCGACACCTGGTGGCAGACCGAGACCGGCGGCATCATGGTCTCCGCCCTCCCTGGCGTCACCACCGCGAAGCCCGGCTCCGCTCAGGTGCCGATCCCGGGCATCACGGTCGACGTGCTCGGCGACGACGGCACCCCGGTTGAGAACAACCAGGGGGGGCTCCTCGCCGTGACCGCGCCCTGGCCATCCATGCTGCGCGGCATCTGGGGCGACCCGGACCGGTTCAGGGAGACCTACTGGTCGAAGTTCTGGGACGCGCCCGGCGGACCGTTCTACCTCGCCGGTGATGGTGCCCATAAGGACGAGGACGGCGACCTCTGGCTGCTCGGCCGCATCGACGATGTGATGAACGTCTCGGGCCACCGCCTCTCCACCGCGGAGATCGAATCCGCCCTGGTGTCGCACCCCTGGGTCGCCGAGGCCGCCGTGGTCGGCGCGAGTGACGAGACCACCGGCCAGGCGGTCGTGGCGTTCGTCATCGTGAAAGCCCGGCAGGCGGACGTCGCCACCGCATCTGAGGCGTCCGACGTGCTGCGGAAGCACGTCGCCGAGCAGATCGGCGCGATCGCGCGTCCGCGGACGATCTACATCGTCTCCGAGCTGCCGAAGACCCGGTCGGGCAAGATCATGCGCCGACTGCTCCGCGATGTGGCGGAGGGCCGGGAGGTCGGCGACACCACGACCCTCGCCGACACCTCGGTGATGCAGATCATCACCGACAAGCTCCGCTGATCGCAGCGGTCGCTGAGCTCGTCGAAGCGTCCGACCCTTCGACGGGCTCAGGGACCGGAGTCGGTCAGGCGAACTCGAGGATGAGCTCCACCTCGACCGGGGCGTCGAGCGGGAGAACCCCGACCCCGACGGCGCTGCGGGCGTGCTTGCCTGCGTCCCCGAAGATCTCGGCCAGCACGTCGGATGCGCCGTTGATCACCGCGGGCTGGCCGGTGAAGTCGGGTGCGGAAGCGACGAAGCCGACGACCTTGACGATCCGGGTGACGCGGTCGAGCGAGCCGATGACGCTCTCGGCGGCCGCGAGCGCGTTCAGCGCGCACGTGCGGGCGAACCGCTGCGCGTCCTCCGCCGACACCTCGGCGCCCACTTTCCCGGTCGCCGGGAGTGCGCCATCAGCGAACGGGAGCTGACCGGCGGTGAAGACCAGGTTGCCGGTCACAGCGGCCGGCACATAAGACGCCACGGGCTTCGTGACCTGCGGCAGGGTGAGCCCCAGCTCAGCGAGCCGGGCCGCCACGGCCCCGCTCATTCCGCGGCCTTCGGGCGCTTCAGGTAGGCCACGAGGCCACCTTCCGGGCCCTGGACGACCTGAACCAGCTCCCACCCCTGGGAGCCCCAGGTGTTCAGGATCGCGGTCGTATTGTGGATCATCAGGGGTGTCGTGAGGTATTCCCACGTCGGCATGTCAGCCATCCATTCAACTCCGCTCCGGGCGCCATCGCGTACCCTTGATTGTATGTCTGCCCAAAAAACGAAGCCTGCCGGGATCCTCGGCGCGATCGCCGGACTGTTCGGCTTCAGCGCCCTCGCCGGCGTGCTCGTGACGGTCATGGTCACCCCCGCGATCGCCATCACCGGCATGACAGCGAGCACCTCGATCAGCATCTTCGAGAACCTGCCGAACTTCATCGAGCTGAACCGGCAGGTCGAGCGGAACACCATCTACGCGATGCAGGACGGCAAGCCGAAGAAGATCGCGACGATCTTCCAGCAGAACCGTGAAGAGGTCGGCTGGGACCAGATCTCGGAGCACGCCAAGAACGCCCTGACCAGCGGCGAGGACCGCCGGTTCTATGAGCACGGCGGCGTGGATGTCGCGGCAGTGGTGCGCGCGGCGGTCGGCAACACCGTCTCGGGCGGCATCCAGAGCGGCGCGTCGACGCTCACCATGCAGCTGGTGAAGAACATCTTCGTCCAGCAGGCCCTCGAGATCGAGGACGCGGAGGAGCGGAAGGCCGCCTACCAGGAGGCCATCGATCCTGAGGGCTTCGACCGCAAGCTGCGCGAGATGCGCCTGGCGATCTCCCTGGAGAAGAAGTACTCGAAGCAGGAGATCCTGCTCGCCTACCTCAACATCGCCGGCTTCGGCGGCAACACGTACGGCATCGAGGCCGCCGCCGAGCGGTACTACAAGACCACCGCGGCGAAGCTGACGCCCGCCCAGGCGGCCAGTCTCATCGCGATCGTGCAGTACCCGGGTCTGCGCAGCCTCGACGACCCGGAGCACTACGGCCCCAACCAGGAGCGCCGCGACCAGATCCTCACGCGCATGCTGCAGGACAAGAAGCTCACGCAGGAGGAGTACGACGAGGCGATCGCCACACCGGTGGACGAGACCACCGTCACGCTCCGCAACCCGAGCAATGGCTGCCGCAGCGCACACGAGTACGGCCGGCAGTGGTGCGACTACATCCGGAAGAGCATCGAGGACCTGGAGAGCCTCGGCGCGACGCCGGAAGAGCGCGCCGCCAACTGGGCGCGGGGCGGCTACAAGATTTACACCTCGCTCGACCTGAACCTGAACAAGATCGCACAGGATTCGGTCTGGGCGAATGCGAACGGCCGCGAGGACCGCTTCCGGCTCGGCGCGGCATCGACGAGCGTCGAGGTCGGCACCGGCTGGATCATCACGATGGCGCAGAACAAGACGTTCGACGACAGTCCAGAGGCCGCCGACCAGTGGACGAAGAGCGCCGTCAACTTCAACACCGACAAGGCCTATGGCGGCTCCAACGGGTTCCGCCCGGGATCGACGATGAAGCCCTTCACGCTCCTCGCCTGGCTGAAGGCCGGCCGGGGACTCAACGAGGTGGTGGACGCGAACGAGAAGACGTACGACCTCACCGAGTTCAAGCACTGCGAGGGTCCGCTCGGCGGCGTCTGGGAGCTCGGGAACGACGCGGGCGAGAGCGGCTCGCGGACCGTTGTCGACGGCACGGTCGGGTCGGTGAACATCGTGTTCGCGGAGATGGCCAAGCAGCTGAATCTGTGCGACATCTCCGGCATCGCGGAGAGCCTGGGCGTGCACTCCGCCAACGGGGCGGAGCTGAAGGACCAGAATCCCTCGTTCATCCTGGGCTCCTCGGACGACAACGTCGCGCCGCTCACCATGGCCGCCGCGTACGCCGCCATCGCCAACAAGGGTGTCTACTGCGAACCGCGCGCCGTGGTGAAGATCATCGACCCCCAGGGCGAGGAGCTTCCCGGTCAGAAGAAGGACTGCCGCGAGGCGCTCGACCCGGCGGTCGCGGCCGCCGGGATCTACGCCATGCAGCGGGCGATGGCGAACTACGGCGCGAACCCGGGAGACGGCATCCCGATCTTCGGCAAGACCGGAACGACGGACGATGCGATCCAGACCTGGGTGATGGGTGCGACCACCAAGGTCGCCACCGCGACCTGGGTGGGCAACATCTCGGGCGAGCAGAACCTGCGGCGGATCTCCGCCACCGGATACTGGCCCTTCTACGCGGACGTGCGGCACCAGATCGCGCAGCCCATCATCCGTGCCATCAATGCCAAGTACGGCGGAGACCAGTTCCCCGCCGTCGAGCCGAAGTTCTTCAACGGCGCCAACGCGCCGCGCGTGCCGGGAGGCATCATCGGATCGTCGCTCGACGGCGCGCGGGCTGCCCTCGCGGCGGTCGGACTCGGCTTCAACCACGGGGGCGAGGTCGACTCCGACATGCCAGTGGGCACGGTCGCGGCGAGCAACCCGGCACCCGGAAGCCGCGTGGCGCTGGGCAGCACCGTGACGGTCTACACAAGCAACGGCTCGCAGATCGGTGTCGAGGTTCCGGATGTCGTCGGGCAGAGCTTCGACGACGCGCGAGGGACGCTGAGCGGTGCCGGGTTCGAGGTGCGGGAGGTGTGCGTTCCGGCCGACCGCGGAGACGAAGACGAAGACGAAGACGACGAGAACGGCAACGGGAACGGCAACGGGAACGGGAACGGGAACGGGAACGACAATGACGGCGACTTCGGTCGCGTCGTAGCCCAGAACCCCGGTGGCGGCGAGACCGCCAAGCCCGGCAGCCGGGTCGACGTCGGCGTGCTGCGCGAGTCCTGTTGAGCCCGGCAGTCAGCCGGGTGGTGGCCGGCACCGTCGCGGGAGCGGCGGTCGCCGGCCTCGGAGCGCTCGCGTATGGGGGCCTGGTCGAGCGCAACCGGTTCACCGTGCGCTACGAGCAGGTGCCGGTGCTTGATCCAGGAGCGCGCTCCATCACGATCCTGCACCTGAGCGATCTGCACATGGCGCCCTGGCAGCGCATCAAGCAGGAGTGGGTCCGCTCGCTGGCGGCGCTCGAGCCGGATCTGGTGATCAACACGGGCGACAACCTCGGGCACGAGCGTGGGCTGGAGGGGCTTCAGGAGGCGCTCGATTCGTTCCGCGGCGTGCCGGGCGTGTTCGTCCACGGATCGAACGACTACTTCGGCCCGACCGCGAAGAACCCGCTCAAGTACCTCTCGTCCCCGTCGGGCGGCGGAAGAAGGGAACCGGATCTCGACACCGGTGCGCTTGAGCGCTACTTCACCGATGAGCTCGGGTGGCTCGACCTGAACAACACGGCCAGGGCCATCGAGTACCGCGGCTCCCGCATCGAGCTGTTCGGTGTGAACGACGCGCACCGCGGCTGGGACCGGCTCGACCGGCTCACCGGCGCGATCGATGAGATGCGGGAGAACGTCGGCTGGCAGGACGACCCCTCCGGGCCTGAGGCCGTCACGATCGGTGTGACACACTCGCCGTACCAGCGGGTGCTCAACACGTTCATCACGCACGGCGCCGACGTCATCTTCGCCGGGCACACGCACGGCGGCCAGGTGCGGCTCCCCGGTCAGCCGGCGATCGTCACCAACTGCGACATCCCGCGGGACCAGGCGCAGGGTCTGAGCGTCTGGCACCACGCGTCCCGGGCGGCGTATCTCAACGTCTCGGCGGGACTGGGCACCTCGATCTACGCGCCGGTGCGGTTCTCCTGCCCGCCGGAGGCCGTGGTCGTGACGCTGACCCCCGGAGATATCGGCTATTCTTGACGAGGCTCCCGCGGGGGCCGCATTTTCGGGGTGTGGCGCAGCTTGGTAGCGCGCTTCGTTCGGGACGAAGAGGTCGTGGGTTCGAATCCCGCCACCCCGACAAATGACTGAAGGGCCGCCCCCAGGGCGGCCCTTCTCATTTGTCGTCGGGTCTCGGATCCGGGTCATTCGGACCCCAAGGGAAGGGCCCGGGCGTTGCCTGACTCCTCTCGTGGCCTTCATACGACGACGCGTCAGCATTGTCCCGGTCGATCGCGGCCGCCCTTGAGCGACGCTCCGTCACAGCTCCGGCGGCGACGGTACGGTGAGTATGCAACCTCGAGAGCCGAGACGGTGGCTGCTATCTCGTCGTCTGGCACGACAACTAGATCGTCGAACGGGCGCGGGCTACGGAACTCCAAGGCCGGCTTCCATGCGCCATCAGTCCGCAGCAGCGTGCGGTACTGCAGCTTGTCGAGGAAGGGCTGCACCTGGGCCGTCTGATCGACCCGCCGCCGGTCGTAGTAGGCGCGATTCCACTCAAGGAAGATTATCGGCCGATGTCGCGCAACGGTGTCGGTCGCGCCACTGAGGAATCGGTCCTCATGGCCCTCGATGTCGCACTTGATGACCCGTAGTGCTCCCCGGCCCAGCGCCGAAATAGCGCATTCGTCGAGTGTGACCGTCGCGACTTGTACGGAGCTGTATCGATCATCTCTCCCGTCTGGGATCTCGATGGATGCATTGCCGGTCGCTGCGCCCTCCTCGAAATCCTCGCGAAGGATCATCGTCGCCTCCCCCGATGAGTCCGACAGCGCTGCGGGGATGATTTCAGCGACCTGAAGAAGTCCGTTCATTCGGAGGTTGTGCTGGAGCCGGGCCGCGTTCGATGGAACCGGCTCGAATGCGACAATGCCCCCCTGTAGCTCCAGCGCTCGCCGGGCGAGCGGGACGGACCAGAAGCCGATATTCGCTCCCGCGTCGATGGCGACACAGCCAGGCTCAGTCATGAGCGCGCACGCCGCCGCAATAAGGTGATTATCGAAGTCACGGGTGTAGTAGGCCAGCCACTCCGTTCCGCTCCGAAGATCGAGACGTAGCCGGTGGCCTCCGCGCATGTCAGCATCGACCAAAGGACCAGCACCGAACCGCAGCGAAAGCCTGTTGACTGGTCGCACTCGTCGCCACTCGGCACGACTGCTCTCAGGCAGCCGCTGCCAGAGTGCCGAAACTCCCGAACGCGCCGACTCTACGACCCGAGCCAATCCCCGTTGCGCCCCCAGTACCACGGTCCCCCCAGCCTCTTCGTTTCGCCGGGCACCCGGGAGGATGTGGTCGCCCTCGAGTGGCGTACGATCAAGAATCCTCTCATGGCGTACGACTGATCTGTCCCTAATCGATGGCTCGAGGAGGCCCACTTTGGAGACTGCTGAGACCACGACGATCGTGATCGCGATCGTCGCGGTGGCGTCGAATGTGTTCACCATGTACCACGCCAGGCAGCAGTCCAGAAGGCAGGGTCGAGAAGACTGGCGCCTGACCACGGGGAAGGCGTACGTCGACGGCCGGCGGGCCCTTCGGCGCTTCGTAGGTGACATCTCCGACTCCGCGTTGGCGCATGCCCCTAATCGGCCCGCCGATTTTCCGCACTACGTCGGGGTCGCGGAGGCCGACGCTCGGTTCAGCGCGTCGTCGGCCTCGCTCCTGGACGCCTACGAGGAGATCGAGCAGTACGGTACGTCGGAGGTCCGGGATCTGTTCAGTGAAACGATGGCGCGGGCTCAGGTGCTCCCGCGGCTCCGGGGTCAGGGCGGTTATCCTGGCGAGCCGGACCATGCAGGCTCCACCGGGTGGAGCGCAGCGCACGATGAGTACCGAAGCGCTTTCGAGCGACTGGCACGCCGTATGGCCCTTGAGCGGGAGAAGTCCGAGAGGGCCAGCCGATAGCCTCTGTTGATGAATCGCACTCCGCCCACCGGCGTCGCTTCCCGCGGAGCGCACGGCGCCGAGTGCGCTCCGCGATCGCTCCCACCCTCCGTCCGGTGCGTCGGGGTGGCCGAAGCAGGACCGATCAAGCGGTCCTTGGTGTAGGCCTGCCAGACCTGTCCTACGGTCGGTTGCGGAGGACTTTGGGCCGCAGTACACCTGATCAAGCGTCACGAGGAACGCGTAGTCGAGGTTTACAGCCTTGATGCGCAGTGCCTTGCGCTGCGGCCGTCGCCGACACGTCAAAGGGCTACCACGTGGTTCTACCGTGCGCCGTGGCCCCCACACTCAGAAGGAGCGATGGGAACGATGGAATGATGGGCAGTCGGATCTTGCGAGAGGTCCGGACGTAGTCCCGAAATGCCGCCAGAGTACCCTGTGCATCACCCGAGCCGGGTGCCGCGCGAGCGGAGTCGGGGTCCGGTCACGCGAAGTCGGCGTCGGGTCCCGACCGGTAGCTGAACTCGACGCGCGGCCGGTATCCGCGATTGAGCACCCCGCCCGACTCCTCCAGGTAGCAGGCGCCGCAGAGGGACTCGTAGGTCACGTCTCGACCATCGATCGCGACCTGGTCGCCGTCGAAGACGAATTCACCCTCGATGCTCCGGGCGTTGAACACCGCCTTCCGTCCGCAGCGGCAGATCGTCTTCAGCTCCTCGAGCGAATGGGCGACCTCCAGGAGCCGCCGGCTCCCGGGGAAGGCGACGGTCTGGAAGTCGGTGCGGATGCCGTACGCCAGCACCGGCACCCGTTCGGTGACGGCGATGCGCAGCAGGTCGTCGACCTGCCCCTCGTTGAGGAATTGCGCCTCGTCGATCAGCAGGCAGCTGACGTCCTTGCCGAACCGCTCGAGCGCCCGACGGCGCTGGGAGAAGAAGAGGTCGTAGACGTCCTCGTTCAGGCCGATCGTGAAGTCCACGGGCCGGGTGACCCCGAGCCGCGACACGATGGCGGCGTCGCCCTTCGAGTCGATCGCCGGCTTCGCCAGCAACACCAGCTGGTGCCGCTCCTCGTAGTTGTACGCGGCCTGGAGCAGCGCAGTGCTCTTGCCGCTGTTCATCGCGCCATACCGGAAATAGAGCTTCGCCATCAGATCAAGTATCCGTCCTCGGCGGCCCTGCGGATGAGCTCCGCCTTGCGGCTCGCCGGCCGCCCGACCCTGGCGTATTTCTCGCGAACCCGGCGCAGGAAGGTCTTGACGGTCTCGTACTGGACGTCCATGCGGTCCGCGACCTCCACTGCGCTGAGTCCGCTCGCGTACAGGGAGAGAGCCTGCGCCTCACCGGTGCTGAGCTTGGGCTTGACCGCCTCTTCAGCACCCGCCGGCAGCGGCCGCCAGGATGGCGCGCCGCCCTCGGACCGGGCCATGCCGAGCACGCCGCGGGCGACGTTCATCACCTCGCCGAGCGGGAGCACCTTCGACACGAACGCCTCCGCACCCGCAGCAAGGGCGCGATCCCGGATCTCGTCGGAGTCGTGAGCACTCAGCACGACCACTTTGGCGCCGGCAGCCCGGCAGGTGCGCACCCGCGCCTCGATGGACACCGGCTCCTTCAGCTGGAAGTCGAGGAAGACGATGTCGGTCGGGAAGTGTGCGCTGTGCACGAGCTCCGGCCAGGTGCTGGCGCAGAGCACGAGGTTGAAGTCCGGCGCGTTCGCCCCGATCCACGACGTCAGGCTGTCGAGCAGCACCTCGTGATCGTCGAGCACAGCCAGGCGCACCGGCCCGCGGCCGGGGGCATCAGGAACGCCCATACGAGAACTCCAATCGGATTGCAGACGGCGAGGTCTTGAGGGTGAGACCGGGGAACATCACCCGCATGACCGCGAGGTAGGGGTCGAGGATCGAGCGAGTGGCCCGCTCCCTATGGTCCAGGTGCGCGTGCACTGTTGCCCGCACCTTCCGCGGCTCGCCGACGAAATGGATGCGGAATCCCCTCGGATCGAACGACGGGGCGGTGAACATCGCCAGGAGCAGCGCTCTGAGCGCGGCGCGCTCGTCAACGCTCATGAGGGACGACAGGCGGTCGGGATCCACAACCGGGTGGTCCTCGCTGACGCCGCCGGGAAGGAAGCGCGCCACACCGCTCTCCAGCCAGTTGCGGTCGACCTCGGCCACCATGACGCCTCGGATGGCCGCGGCGATCGCGGCGGCCTCCGCCCGGTCGGTCTCCGTGATGTCGCCCCGTTCGAGCACTCGGGCGAAGAGCGGGACGACGTCCTGGTTCAGGATCGACACCCGGTTGCGCTGAACCTCGCGGCGGATCTCCTGGCGCAGCACCGGCGCGGTCTCGATCGTCTTGGACGCGACCTCACGCCGCCACCGGTCGAACTCGCGGACCATGCCGTATCCGAAGACCGTGGCACCCAGCGAGAGCGCGAGCACCGGGGCGGTCCACGTGATCACATGAATCCAGGGCAGCACGGTGCTCGGCGAGATGTGGGCGTGCAGGAGCGCGATCGCACCGACGAGGGTGGTGGAGATCCCCGTGCCGACGGCCAGTTCGTGCGGCGGCCGGTAGGGCGACAGCGCGAGCGTCAGGATGCCGACGGCGATCGGGATGAGATTGTTCCGGCCGGTCGGGTCTGTGCTCCAGCCCGCCGCGACATCGACGAGCATCGCCCCGATGGAGAGCCCCAGCACGACGACGTGCACGGATCTCGGCACCGGGGCCCGGGCGGGGCTGATCGCGACGGCCAGGATGCTGCACGCCGCCGCGACCAGGCCGATGGCCACGAGTGCGGTGGCCGGGCTGCTGGAGTTCAGAAACCGCACCACGGCGAGCGTGAGCATCAGTGCGGGAAGGATCGCGAGCACCAGCAGGATGGCGCGGCGCAGCTCGAAGCTCGCCGCGGGATCCAACTGCTGCTGCGTCTGCTCGCGGGTGGTCACGGCGCCGCCACCTGGCGCCGGCGCCGGATGCCGAGCGCGGCCGCTGGCGCCTCGACCGGCACGCGGATCATCACGGACGTTCCGCGCCCCGGAGTCGACCACAGCCGCACCGCGCCACCGGCGTGCTCGACGCGGGTCCGGACCGAATGGCGCAGGCCCATCCGGTCGGCTGCGGTCTCACTCTCTGAGAACCCGCGACCGGAGTCGACCACCATGACCGTCACCTCCGAGTCGGTGCCGTACACGGCGACCTCAGCCCGGTCGGTGCCGGAGTGCTGCAGCACGTTGGCGAGACACTGGCGCACCGCGAGCCCAAGCGCCCGGGATGACTCCCGGGTCAGCCTGGCGAGCACGGTGAGGTCGCCGCTGACGTTCACCTGCAGCCCAGCGCCCCGCGCCCCGTCGATGGCGGCGGCAAGCCGGCTCCGCTGCCAGTCCGCCCGGGGATCCTTCTCCCCCGGCTCCGGCTCCTCGCTCAGCCACTCCTCCCCCAGAAGCAGCGTCAGATCGTGCTCCATCTGGGCTCGCTGCGCCGGCGCCAGCGGGCCAGCCGGCGCGGCAGCCAGCGCCGCGAGGTCGTTGAGGACGGTGTCGTGCATGAGCGCCGCCGCGGTCATCTCGATGTTGTAGCGCAGCGACGCGAGCTGCTCGTCGCGCTGGGCGCGCAACAGGTCCCGCCGGGCGCGCGACGCCCCACGGAGCCCGGCCACCATGCCGATCAGCGCGACGAGGGCGAGGGTGCCGGTCGGCGTCACCGCCGGCACGATCACCGCACCGTGCTGCAGTGCCGATATGGAGACGACGGTGATGCCGCCCAGGAACGCGACGATGGTCGCGAGGAGCGGCACTCCCGGCCGGGTCGCAACGCCCGGCGCCAGCATCAGGCCCAATGCCGGGAGGGCGATGATGTAGCCGTCGACGTGCCTCATGGCATCAGGCTGCGAGTGGAAGATGACCGCGAACGCGTACACGCAGACGACGCCGGCGGCGATCATCACCGCGAGGTCCCCGCGGGCGCGGGTGCGGATGTACCGGAGCATCAGGGCCGCGATCCCCGCCAGCGGCACGAGCCCTGGCCACAGGCGCAACTGCGGGTCGGACGCCTGCATGACCAGCACCGCGATCGCCGCCACTGCGATGTGGACGAGCGCCGCGGCGGAAAGACCGCTCGTGGCCGAGCGCACGACGGCGACGGGCACGAGGTGCGGCGGCATGCCGAGCGACATCCGGTCCCCCTTCTCCGTCGCGCGTGTACCGCATTATTCCACCGACGGGGGACACTCCCTGTCATTTCGACAGTAGTGCGACGTAACACTCCCCCCGAATTGGGGCACCGGGCGTCGGGCGCGCCAAGGTGCGCGCGGGCTCTCGATGCGATTCACTCGGCGTCGGGGGCGTGTAGCACTATTCCGGCGAAGCGCATGGTCGGCACGAGGGGCATTCTTTGGATTCACAGTGGGGGCGGCCGTTTCGCGTGCTCGCCGTTGGCGGAGCGCCGGTACCGGGTGAGGGACTCCGGGGAGGCCGGCTCGGGCTGCCGGAGCGGCTGGCTGAGGAGTTGAGCGACGCGCTCGGCCGTGAGGTACAGGTCGACGCACTCGGCGACCGCACGCTGACCCTCGCCGCCGCCGCGGCGTCGCTGACACCGGAGGCGCTGGCCGGGCAGGACGTCGTCCTGCTGCGGCTGGGGACGGACGAAGCGCTTCGGACGCTGCGCCTCAACCTCTGGCGCAGGCGGATGAGCGCGCTGCTCGACCGGCTGAACGCACTCACTCCACCGTCGACCCGCATCCTCGTCGTCGGCGTCCCGGCGGTGCAGTCGCTGCCCGGCTCGGAACGCGACGACCTGAGCGCTGCCCGCAAACACGCGAAGCGCTTGAATCGGGTGACGCGGCGGCTGGTGCGGACATCGGCGAAGGCGTCTTTCGTGCGGCTGCCACGAGCGGAGCGCGACCTCGAGCTCCAGCCAGCGCCGGAGACGTACTGGCGCCTGGCGCGGTTCCTCGCGCCGCAGATCGCCCGGCGGCTTCCCGCCACGCCCTCCGTGCCCGCCGGCGCGGTCGACCGGATCCTCGCGCGATTCACCGAGCGGATCGATCAGCTGCCATCGGACGGCTCTGAGCGCCTGCTGCGGCTCGTCTCCCACGCGAGAATGAGCTTCGGCACCCGCTACGCCGCTCTTGCCCTGGCGGACGAGACGGGCTCCTGGCGGTACTGGTCGCTGGGCTGGGACGCCGACGACCGGGCGGCTGGGGCGCATGCGGCGATCCTCGGCAGCGACGCGGCCGACGTGGTGACGGATGCGCGGCAGGACGACCGGTTCTCCGGGCTCGGATCCACGGTCGACGACCGGATCGGATTCTTCGCCGGAGCGCGCGTGCAGTGGTCGGGCGTTCCGGTGGGCGCGCTGTACGTCTTCGACGGCGCACACCGCAGCGGGGGCCGACTCGATGAGCGGCTCCTCCGGAGCCTCACCCGGATGGTCGAGCAGGAGCTGCGCGCGCTGCTGGCGGAGCGTCATTCGCTCACCGATGCGGTCCGCCCGCTCCCGGCCGAGCCCACCGTCAGCACGGGGCCGCAGTTCGCCCTGACCGCCTGACCGAACCGGGGACCCCTGAGCCTGTCGAGGGCACTGCGGCCGTCACCTCGCGCGGTCGCTTATCGGAAGCCCGGTCCCTGAGCTTGTCGAAGGGCCCCTACCGGAAACCCGGTCCTGAGCTTGTCGAAGGGCCGTGCGAATCGCTGCCTCAGAACAGCGTCGGCGGCCCGACCTGTGCCGGCAGCTCCAGCTGCAGCAGTGATTCCGCGCCCTTCGCCAGGGCCCGTGACCTCACCCCGCCGGACGCGGGGTCGGCGCGGCCGCGCTCGAGCCCGTGCGCTCGGACCAGGGGACGGATCCGCGCCGCCAGCCAGGTGCGGTATTCCTTCGGCGCGTAGGCACCCGAGCTGTACATCGCGCGGTACTTCGGCACGAGGTCCGGCCGCTCGCGCTCCAGCCATGCGAAGAACCACTGTTTGACGCCCGACTTCAGGTGGAGCGCGGAGTACAGCACACTGCTGGCGCCCGCCTCCTTCGCCCGTCGCAACGCGTCGTCCAGGTGCCCTTTCGTGTCGGTGAGGTACGGCAGGATCGGCATCAGGAACACGGTGCAGTCGAGCCCGTGCTCACGCACGGCGGTCACCGTGGCGAGGCGCGCCGCGGTGCTCGGCGTGCCTGGCTCGACCGACTGCTGCAGGGCGTCGTCATAGATGGCGATCGACATCGCCAGGTCGACGGGAACGTGTCCGGCGGCCTCGGCCAGCAGCGGCAGGTCGCGGCGCAGGAGCGTGCCCTTGGTCAGGATGCTGAGCGGCGTGCCACTGTCGGCGAGCGCCGCGATGATGCCCGGCAGCAGCCGGTACCTGCCCTCCGCCCGCTGGTACGGATCCGTGTTGGTGCCGAGCGCCACGGGCGGATGCTCCCAGCTGGGCTTCGCCAGTTCCTTCCGAAGGACGTCGGCGACGTTCACCTTGACGATGATCTGCCGGTCGAAGTCGTCGCCCCCGTCGAGATCGAGGTACGTGTGCGTCGGGCGCGCGAAGCAGTTGTGGGCGACGACGCCGTTCGCGATGAAATCACCCGTACCCGTCGTCATGTCGTACATGTCGACGACCTCACCCAGATCCTCGATCGAAACCACTCGAAGGTCGGCGGTGGACTTCGTTGCCATCCCTTCGATGCTCGACTTGCGCGTGATCGCCGGGCCCGTCAACCGGAGGAAGCGCTGCCGCATCTGCTGCCCGCCAGTCACGCGTACACAGGCGACGAAGTACGACGGCTCGCTCGATTCCGGAATGCCGGTGGACCCGAACCCGACCAGCTTGTCGTCCGCGGTGAGGTGTGGGCGGGCGTCAGGTCCGCTCAGGGAGCCGGTGACGTGCTTCCAGCCCCGGTCGGTGAGGAACCGATGATTGCTGCTCGCCGTGAGCTGCGTACCATCGGCGAGCGTGATCCGGTATGCCCGCTTGCGTGTTTGCCAGTGGGCGAGCACCTTGGTCTTGACGTAGCGGCGATAGGCGCCTTCCACGCGGGTGCCGTAGATCTCGTCACCGACATTGACTGACCAGATGGGCTGTTGCCGCCCGTCCCCCATCAACACCATCGTCTCGGCACCCACACAATACGTGCAGGCATGCGAGCATCCGCGGTACGGGTTGATCGTCCAGCCGTACGGCAGCGCCTTGCTGGCACCGGGCACATGGTTGAGGGCGCTCTTCGCAAGCACCTCGTGGAACGTGATGCCGGCGAACTCCGGCGTCCGGACCGACCTCACGAGGTTGTTCAGCTTGGCGAGCCCGGGCAGCGCTTCGCTGCTCTCCGCCGACAGCCGCTGCCCCTCCCACCGCATGCCGCCATTCGAACAGAGTTTCGAGCCACGGTCAAGCCGCCAGGCCGCGAGTCCCTGCTGAGGGCCTTAGCTCAGCTACGGCGAGACGTCGGGGTCAGGCGTCGGGGCCGGGAGCCAGCTTCGGGACAGGCGTTCGCGTCGAGCGCCTGCGGGTCTTCGCCGGCGCGACGGGGGTCGCGCCCGCGGGCACCGGAACCGCGCCGTCCGGCGCCTCGATCGGCTTCGGACGGCGACCGCCAGGCGCCGGCCGATCCGGCAGGAGGCCGAGCGCGCGACCCGTCGCGCCGAGCGTGCGCTTGGCCACGGCCTTGTTGGACGAGAGCTGGCGGCCGTAGCTGGGCACCATCTCGAGGATGGCGGGCGTCCACTGCTTGATCCGGTCGGGGAAGCAGTTCTCCAGCATGCCCAGCATGATCGGCACGGCGGTCGACGCTCCGGGTGAGGCTCCGAGGAGGCCGGCGATGGAGCCGTCGGCCGAGGTGACGACCTCGGTGCCGAACTGCAGCACACCCCGCTTCTCCGGATCCTTCTTGATCACCTGCACCCGCTGGCCGGCGACGATCTTGTACCAGTCCTTCGGGTCGGCGTTCGGGTAGAACTCCTTGAGCGCGTCGAACTTCGTCGCGCGGCGCGCCAGCAGCTGGCCGATCAGGTACTGCACGAGCGGCAGGTTCGCGAGGCCGGCCGACACCATCGGCACCAGATTGTGAGGACGGACGGATGCCGGCAGGTCGAGGTACGACCCGGTCTTCAGGTACTTGGGGCTGAACCCGGCGTACGGCCCGAACATGAGGCTCGCACTGCCGTTCACCACCCTGGTGTCGAGGTGCGGCACCGACATCGGCGGCGATCCGACCGCGGCCTTGCCGTACACCTTCGCGTTGTGCCGCCGGACCACATCCGGGTTGTCGCTTCGCAGGAACTGCCCGCTCACCGGGAAGCCGCCGAAGCCCTTGATCTCGGGGATGCCGCTCTTCTGCAGCAACCCGAGCGCGTGCCCACCGGCGCCGACGAAGACGAACCGGGCGCCGATCTCCCACGGGGTGAGGCCGATGTCCCGCTTGCCTTTGACGAGCCAGGTGCCGTCCTTCTGCCGCTTGAGGTTCGTGACGCGGTGCTCGGTCCGCACTTCCGCGCCGTTGGCCTTCAGGTAGTCCACCATCAGCCGGGTGAGCGCCCCGAAGTCCACGTCCGTCCCGGAGTCGATGTAGGTGGCGGCGATGGGCTGGCTCTTCTTCCGTCCTGCGATGAGCAGCGGGGCCCACCTGCGGATGACGGCGGCGTCTTCGCTGTACTCCATCCCGGCGAAGAGCGGGTGGTCCTTCAGTGCCTCGTGGCGCTTGCGGAGGTAGGCGACATTGTCCTCACCCCACACGAAGCTCATGTGTGGTGTGGCGCTGATGAACTGCTTCGGGTCCGGGAGGTGCCCCTGGTTCACCAGGAACGCCCAGAACTGCCGCGAGACCTGGAACTGCTCGTTCACCTTCACGGCGCTCGAGATGTCGATGGTGCCGTCCGGCCGCTCCGGCGTGTAGTTCAACTCGCACAGCGCCGCATGGCCGGTGCCGGCGTTGTTCCACGGGTTTGAGCTCTCCAGGGCGACGTCGCCGAGACGCTCGTAGATGCGGATGTCCCACTCGGGTTCGAGCTGCTTCAGGATCGTCCCGAGTGTGGCACTCATGATTCCGCCGCCGATCAGGGCGACGTCGATGGGCTTGGGCACCCGACAAGTCTACGGTCGGAGCAATATCGGCGGTGTCGGCCAGCCGCCGAATCCCCCGCCGTGACGAACGAGAAGGCTCAGCCGCCGACGGCGACCGTGCGGAATCCGGCGTTCCCCATGGACGAATCCGGAGTGTTCGACGAGCGGGCCGAGTTCCGGTAGCGGTTGCAGTACGAGTCGTGGCAGAGGTATGAGCCGCCGCGAAGGATCCGAGCGGTCCCGTCTTCCGGGCCTCGCGGGTCGTCTTTCGGGGACCTGAGGTAATAGGCGGGGTGGAACCAGTCCGCGCACCATTCCCAGACGTTCCCGACGGTCTGCCAGAGCCCGTACCCGTTCGGTGCGAAGGTGCGAACCGGCGCCGTCGCCGGAAATCCGTCCTCCGCGGTGTTGCGGGCAGGGAACTGCCCCTGCCAGATGTTCACCTGCCAGCCGTTCCCGTTCAGCAGCTCGTTCCCCCACGGGTACCGTGCGCCGTCGAGGCCGCCCCGCGACGCGTACTCCCACTCCGCCTCGGTCGGCAGCCGGCGGCCGGCCCACTGGCAGTACGCGACTGCGTCGTTCCAGCTGACATGCACGACCGGGTGGTCGTCCATGCCCTCGACGGTGGAGAGCGGACCGCCCGGATGCCGCCAGTCCGCGCCGCGGACCCCGAGCCACCAGGGTGCGCCGCCGGCGGGCCCGATCACGTCGGTCGGTCGCGCCTCGAGGGCGAGATGGAAGACGGCGCTGTAGCCGAACGTCTCGGCCTCGGTGGCGTACGCGGTCGCCGCGACGAAGCGGGCGAACTCCCGATTCGTCACGCTCGTCGCGTCGATCTCGAATCCGTTCACCGATACCTCGTGCACCGGACGCTCACCGTCCGGCCGGTTGCCGTCGCCGTACGAATCGCCCATCGTGAAGGTGCCTGCCGGGACGCGGACCTGTTCGATGGAGTGGGACTCGGCTCCCCCTGCCGCAGGGCCTGTCGGTCGAGCAACCTGCCCGGCGGAGTCGCGTGCCGGCGCGCAGCAGTGCGGGTCATCGGGCATGGCCTGCAGGTCCGCGCGTCCATGGCGTGCGTCCGCGGTCGGCCCATGGGCTGCCGCCCACTCCGGCGGCTCGCCGCCGCCGTGGTTGTCCGGCGCGTTGGATGCACGCATGGGCTTCACGTTAGTGCGCGGTGGTGCGGGCGCGTCGTGCACTCCCGCTGGACGGCGAGTGCAGACGTCCCGGCGTTGCGGCAGCCCAGCGCGCCGACAGGTCCGCGATTCGGCGGGCCGCCTTGCGACACCCGTTAGCCTTTCCGAATGGCCTCCCCCGAATCGGACGCGCACGCCCGAAAGGGCGCCCGCTACTGGGTCGCGCTTGCGGTGACGGGCGTGATCGGCGGCATCCTCTCCGGCGCTTTCGGGGTCGGCGGCGGGATCCTGATGGTGCCCCTCCTGATCGGGCTGACCGGCATGGATCAGAAGCGGGCGGCCGCGACCTCCCTGGTGGCGATCATCCCGACGGCGATCGCGGGATCAGCCACCTACTTCGCCAACGGCGAGGTGGATCTGCTGGTTGCGCTGCTCGTCGCGATCGGCGGGGTGGCCGGCTCCTACCTCGGCGCCAAGCTGCTGAGGCGCATCCCGGTCGTGTGGCTGCGCTGGCTCTTCATCGCACTGCTGATCGGAATCGCCATCCGCCTGTTCCTGATCGCGCCGGAGCGCGGCGCCGAAGTGCAGGTCGACTGGCTCATCGGGCTGGCGCTGGTGGCATCCGGCCTGTTCATGGGCGTGGCCTCAGGGCTGTTCGGCATCGGGGGCGGCGTGATCCTCGTGCCGCTGCTGATCACCGGCTTCGGCGCCGGCGACCTCGTGGCGAAGGGCACCTCGCTGCTGGTCATGGTCCCGACCGCGACGATGGGCACGATCACGAACGCCCGCGGTCGCATGGTCGATGTGCGGGCCGGTGTGGTCGTCGGTCTCGCGGCGACCCTGGCGTCGTTCATCGGTGTGGCGCTGGCGTTCCTGGTGCCGCCGGAGGTGTCTGGGATCCTGTTCGCGATCCTGCTGATCATCTCGGCGGTGCAGCTGACGATCCGCGCCGTCCGGCTGCAGCTGAAGTAAGACCACGAACCTAGGGGCGGCCGAAGCCCCGGTACGTCCAGCCCGCGGCACGCCAGCGGTCGGCGTCCAGCGTGTTGCGGCCGTCGACGATCAGCGGCGTTCCGACGAGACCCCGCGCCCAGGCGGGATCGAGTTCGCGGAACTGCTTCCACTCGGTGACGAGCACCACCGCGTCGGCGCCGTCGAGCGCCTCCTCCAGGCCGGCGGCGTACTCCAGCTGCGGATGCAGCCGCCGCGATGTCTCGACCGCTTGCGGATCCGTCGCGACGACGTCCGCGCCCAGGCCTTTCAGCTGCACCGCGATGTCGAGCGCCGGCGAGTCACGCACGTCATCCGAATCGGGTTTGAAGGCCAGCCCCAGCACGGCGATCTTCTTCTCGTACACCGACCCCCCGAGCGCCTCGGCGACCAGCTCGACGAGGCGGGACCGGCGGCGCAGGTTGATGCTGTCCATCTCCCGCAGGAACGCGAGCGAGTCGCCGCGGCCGAGTTCCTCCGCCCGGGCGGTGAAGGCCCGGATGTCCTTCGGCAGACACCCTCCTCCGAAGCCCACCCCGGCATTGAGGAACCGCCGGCCGATCCGCTGGTCGAAGCCGAGTGCGTCCGCGAGCTGGGTGACGTCTGCACCGGTGACCTCCGCGATCTCCGCCATGGCGTTGATGAAGGAGATCTTCGTGGCGAGGAAGGCGTTGGCAGCCGCCTTCACCAGTTCCGCCGTGGCGTAGTCGGTCGCCACCACGGGAGTGTCATTGCCGATCGCGACGGCGTAGACCTCGTCGAGCGCCCGCCGCGCGCGTACGCCCGCCTCGCCGGATGGGAGTCCGTAGACGATCCGATCGGGCGCGATGGTGTCGTTGACGGCGTATCCCTCGCGGAGGAACTCGGGATTCCACGCCAGCACCGCACCGGTTCGGGCCGTCTCGAGCCGCGGGGCGAGGCGGGCAGCGGTGCCGACCGGAACGGTCGACTTGCCGACCACCACGTCCCCTGCGTTCAGGTGCGGCAGCAGCGAATCGACGGCCGCGTCGACGAAGCTCAGGTCGGCCGCGCTCTCGCCCCGCTTCTGCGGGGTGCCGACGGCGATGAAATGGACTCGAGCGCCGCGCACCGCGGCCACGTCGGTGGTGAAGGCCAGCCGGCCGGCTCCGAGTGCGTGCTGGAGCGCACTCTCGAGCCCCGGCTCGTAGAACGGCGACCGGCCGGCGGCGAGCTGGGCGATCTTCTGGGCGTCGACGTCAACGCCGACGACGTCGTGGCCCAGAGCCGCAAGCGAGACGGCGTGAACGGCACCGAGGTAGCCGCAGCCCAGCACGGAGATGCGCATGCCCGCCTCCTCACCGACTCGTTCGTCAGGCCCCCGCGTCGGCGACCGCTTCACCATTGATAGCAGAATCGCCGGCCCCACCCGGGCGGGCAGGCGTCAGGACGCGAGGCCCGCGGTGAGCAGGCCGACGCCCGCGACGATCAGCCCGGCCGTGAGACTCGCCGCACCGACCCACAGCAGCAGAATGAGCCGGTTCGGCTTCTCCGGGTCTCGGCCGAGCACCGAGAGGAAGAAACCGGCCGGCATCAGGATGGCGGCGATGGGAACCAGCGTGCGGGCGGCGAAGCTCCAGAAGCCCTCCAGTTGCGCGAAGTCGATCACGGAGAGGATCGCGACGCTGAGCACCAGGAGCACGCCGGCGTGGGCGTGCCCGGCTCGGAAGAAGCTGACCTGCAGCGCGTTGGCGGGGACCTTGCGCCGGACGACGCGGGTCATGAAGTAGCCGCCGCTCTCGACGGTGACGAGGGCGAGCAGCAGAATGCCGATCAGGACCGCGGTCTGTGGTTGGATAGCCATAGTATCCAGTATTGGATATCTCGACTATCCAACGCAAGGGGGAGTTGTGCGCGTGTCGGAACTGGTGTCGCAATCGGGCGTGCCGCTCGCCTCGGTGAAGTACTACCTCCGTGAGGGCGTGCTGATGCCGGGCGTCTCGACCGGCGCGACCCAGGCCCACTACGGCGAGGAGCACGTCCGGCGGCTGAAGCTCATCCGCGCGCTGACCGTCGTCGCCGGGTTGAGCGTGCAGAAGACCCGCGAGGTGCTCGCGATCATCGACACCCCGGAAGCAGACCTGTTCGAGTCGCTCGGACGGGCTGTCGCCGCACTTCCTCCGTACACGGAGGGCGTCGGTGATTTCCCCCGTGCGAAGTGGGCGCTGGAGCGGCTGGGGCAGCTGTACGAGCCCCGATACGCCGCGGTCGCGCAGCTCGAGCGTGCCCTCGAGGCAGCCGAGGAGGCCGGGCTCCCGCTCAGCGAGGAGCGGCTGCTCGTGTACGGCCGGCACATCATGGCGATCGCCGAGGCGGATCTGAACGACGTGCCCGACGACCCCAGCCGGGCGATCGAATACGCGGTGCTCGGCACGGCAATGTACGAACCGGTGCTCGCGGCCCTCCGCCGGCTCGCGCACCAAGACCTCGCCAGCCGGCGGCTCGCGGCTTCCCGCTGACCGAAGGCGGCGCCTGAATGCATGTCCATACGGACGACGCGCCGGCGCTGACCGGATCGCCCGAGGCAAGGCCGCCTCAAAGACGCCGGAGCTCGACGGTCCAGGTGTGCCCGTTCGTCGCGGTGCCACTCAGCGACATCGAGGTCTGCGCTGGCTGATAGTCGCCACTGAACGACAGGGTGTTGTCCGTGGTGGCGACATCGATGGTGAGCACGCCGTCCACCACGGCCCAGGTGCCCTCGTACAGCGTGTCGCCGACGGTGACCTGAGCATCCTGGTCGGTGCCCAGGATCACGACCGTGTCGTCCCCGTCGCTGTCCACGCCGGACCAGGTGGAGATTGCGAGGTCCTCGACCGGCTCCACCCCAGGCTCTTCGGTCTGCGGGCAGTAGTCCGCGCCGAGTTCCAGGCTCGCCTCGATCTCGGAGGCGGCTGCTTGGACCTCCTCCGGGGTGCCGAAGTCGATCGCGTCGAGCTCCTCGACGGTCTCGGCTGCGATGACCCGATCGAGCTTGCCCATGCGCTCCTGGAGGTACTCCTCGATCACGCCGATGTCGTCCGCGATGCCTGCCGGCCAGGAGACGCCCTCGAGCTGCCGTTTCGCCGTCTCCGCCTCGATGCGGCTCAGCGACGCAGCCTCCTGCAGATCCCGCAGCGGCGCCTCCAGATCGCTCCACGTCCTGTCGAATGCGAACGCCGCGTCGTTGAACGTGCAGATCGTCGCGCTGAAGGCGGTGGCGGCTTCGCCGGTGCTGACCGCGGTCGGGGTGGGAGTCGTGCCACCGGTCACCCGGGGCAGGAGCGAGCAGCCGCTCAGCGCAAGCAAGGCGAGTACGAGCGGGACGGCGTGGAATCGGGTGCGGACCATGACGGAAAGCCCTTCTGGGGGTGGGTCGCCGAAGCGCGCCAACGGAACGGCCAGGGCGCCACGCGAACTCTTCGGGTAAGAGTGGAGGAACGATATCGCGTACGCGAAGCGGCTCGGAAGCCCTGATTTGCAACGATTCGGCCACTCAACCGGCGCGAACCGCCATCGCGGTGAACCACCGAGACGAATCGCCGCAGACCGGCGCCGCGGGCTCTGCGCCGCGCCGCCGGCCGGTCAACCGCCAGCCTCCGGCCACCGAAGTCTCAGGTTCGCGAACTAGCGTCGGGATTGCAGGTGAGCCGGGGGCTGTCTCTGGGGCCGCCTGCAGGGGAAGGGGTGATTCGTTGTGCGCGCTTCCAAAGCGACGACCGTCGCCGGTCTGGCGCTGCTGATCGTGGCTCCGCTTCCCGTTGCGACCGCGATCTCCGCCACGGCGGCCCCGTCAGCGCCGAGCACACTCGGACTCGATGACCTGGTCGACGACACCAAGGACAAGGCGACCGACACCATCGACGAGGTGACGGATCCAGTCGAGGACATCCTCCAGCCGAAACCCGAACCGGAGCCTGAGAAGCCGGTCGTGGTGCCGAGTCCGCCGGCTCCTGATCCGGTCTCCCCCGCGCCGCCGAAGCCGAAGCCCGCTCCGAAGCCGCCGACCACCACGGTGCCGGAGCCTGCGCCGGCGCCCGCCCCGCTTCCCACGACCGACACCGACTCGAAGCCCGATTCCGGCGCGGGCTCCGGTTCTGGCCCCAGCACCGGATCGGGTTCCGGCTCGGGCTCCGGCTCATCCTCCGGAGGCACGAGATCGGGATCGTCGGACGGCGACGCCGGAACCGGCTCGGATGCTGGCGCCGGCAACGACACAGCCCCAGGCGCGGGGGTCGATGCTGGGGGCAACTCGTCACCGGGTGTCGTGATCGCAAGCGCCGGCCCGATGACGTCTTCCACGTACTACGAAGGGGCGCCGCTGCTGCCCGAAGCCAACTCCGGTGATCCCAACATCCGGTCGCTGCTCATCGCGGGTGGCGAGCAGAACGAGGCGATCTCTCCCGTGGCGGACGACCGCCCCGGCTCGGTCACGGGCCTGCTGGTGCTCGGCGCGCTGGCGAGCCTGATGCTGTACGGCTCCGCGGCATATCTGAAGTTCGGGAAGCGGCCCCCGGCGACCGGTCGGCACAAGGGCTGACCGACGGGCGCTGCGGTCGCTAGAGCCGCAGGACGCCGAGGATCCCGGCCCCGCCGGCGACCACGCCGGTCAGCGCTATCAGCCCGCCGATCCCGATCAGCATCGGCGTGAAGCGCTTGCCGACTGCCGGCTTCGGCGGCGGCTCTGCGCGGTGCTTGGCACTGCTCACGGTCATCTCCTCGTGTCCGCCGCAATGCTGACACGGATGTCCCCCTAACTGGTGCTTTGCGTCGCGGCGTGTCCTCCATAGTGTGGACACCGAGGGATGACCCGAAGATCCCTCTTCCCCGAAAAGGATCGGGCCCGCCCACCCCCTCAGGCGGGCCCGTCCCCTTTAACGGCGGACGCCCCGGTCAGCGGCGAAACCACCGGCAGAGGACGGCAACAGTCAGCTGCGGGACTTGCGCTCGGCGATCAGCTCCGCGATCTGGACCGCGTTCAGCGCCGCACCCTTGCGCAGGTTGTCGCTGCTGATGAACATTGCGAGCCCACGGCCGTCCGGCACACCCTCGTCCTGGCGGATGCGGCCGACGAGGCTGGGGTCCTTGCCCGCGGCCTCGAGTGGCGTCGGCACATCGATCAGCTGCACGCCAGGCGCGTCCTTCAGCAGCTCCTTCGCACGCTCGGGGCTGATGGGATTGGCGAACTCGGCATTGATTGCAAGCGAATGCCCGGTGAAGACCGGCACACGAACGCAGATGCCGCTCACCAGCAGGCCGGGCAGCTCGAGGATCTTGCGGCTCTCGTTGCGGAGCTTCTTCTCCTCGTCGGTCTCGTCCATCCCGTCGTCGACGAAGTTGCCTGCCTGCGGGATGACGTCGAATGCGATGGTCTTCGGGAACTTCTTCGGTTCGGGGAACCGCAGGGCGGTGCCGTCGTGGACCAGCTCCATGGGGTCCTGCTCGACCGCCGCCCGGGTCTGCTCGAGCAGCTCCTCACCGCCGGCGAGACCGGCACCGGAGACGGCCTGGTAGGTGCTGACGACCAACCGCTGCAGCCCGGCCTCCTCATTCAGCACTTTCAGCACAGGCATCGCCGCCATCGTCGTGCAGTTCGGGTTCGCGATGATGCCCTTGCGCGCATCCGCGATGCGATGGGGGTTCACCTCGCTCACGATCAGCGGCACCTGCGGATCCATCCGCCAGCCCGACGAGTTGTCGATGACGAGCACACCGGCGGCGGCGAATCGCGGAGCCTGCGCCTTGCTGGTGGTTGCCCCCGCCGAGAAGATAGCGACGTCGAGTCCTGCGGGGTCGGCGGTCGCGGCGTCCTCGACGACGATCTCGCCGTCCCTCCAGGGCAGCGTGGTTCCGGCGCTGCGGGCGCTTGCGAAGAAGCGGATCTCCGCGACCGGGAAGTCGCGCTCCTCGAGCAGCCGCCGCACGACCGCTCCGACCTGGCCGGTGGCGCCGACCACGCCGATCCGGATGCCGTCCCGGGCGTCGACCATGTCGAACGGATTCGGGGAGTCGGGCAGCCTCTGGTGCTCCTCGTCGGATGGCGCGGCGCTCGAGTTCTTCGGCTCGACGGTCGACTCGGATCCTGAGCCCGTCGGATCCGTGGCTGTCCCTTCGACCGGCTCAGGGACCGTGTTCTCCGGCGCGGTCGCGGGCTCAGCGATCGCGGCGTTCTCCTTCGCCGCCTCGGCGGCGTGGAGCTCCTCGAGGGTGGCGTCGGGGTTGGTGGTGTCGGTCATCGTCCCGTTCCCGCGTAGACGACGGCATCCTGCTCGCCGTCGAGTCCGAATGCCGTGTGCACCACGCGCACGGCGTCATTGATGGTGTCCGCCCGGGTGACCACCGAGATGCGGATCTCACTCGTGGAGATCATCTCGATGTTGATGCCGGCCTCATACAGGGCGGTGAAGAGCTTGGCGCTGACGCCGGCGTTCGTGCGCATCCCGGCGCCGACGAGCGCGAGCTTGCCGATCTGGTCGTCGAACTGGAGCGTGCTGAAGCCGATGCGGTCCTTCTGCGTCTCGAGCGCCTGCATCACCCGCAGACCCTCGGCCTTCGGCAGCGTGAAGGAGATGTCGGTGCGCCCGGTGGCGGCCGCGGACACGTTCTGCACGATCATGTCGATGTTCGCGCCGGTGGTGGCGACGAGGGTGAATATCTCGGCGGCCTTGCCGGGGATGTCCGGCACATCGACGATGGTGATCTTCGCTTCGTTCAGATCAGCGGCGACGCCTGCGATGATCGGCTCTTCCACTGTCTCACCGTCCTTCGGGTTGTAGACGTACGTGCCCGGGCTGTTCGAGAAGGACGACCGTACGTGGATGGTAACCCCGTGCCGCCTGGCGTATTCCACGGCGCGGATGTACAGCACCTTCGATCCGGCGGCCGCGAGTTCGAGCATCTCCTCGCTGGTGATGCGTTCGATCTTCGTCGCCTTCGTCACCACTCGGGGGTCCGCGGTGAAGACGCCGTCGACGTCGGTGTAGATCTCGCAGACCTCGGCGCCCAGCGCCGCCGCCAGGGCGACCGCGGTCGTGTCCGAGCCGCCGCGGCCGAGGGTCGTGATGTCCATCGTCTCCCGGCTGAACCCCTGGAAGCCGGCCACGATGGCGATCGCGCCGGCGTCGAGCGCCTCCCGGAGACGGACGGGCGTGACATCGACGATGCGGGCGGCGCCGTGCCGGGCATCCGTGATCATGCCGGCCTGGCTGCCCGTGAAGCTGCGCGCGTCGACCCCCATGCCCTTGATGGTCATCGCGAGCAGCGCCATGCTGATCCGCTCCCCCGCGGTGAGCAGCATGTCGAGCTCGCGCGGCTCTGGCAGCGGCGTGACCTGTCCGGCGAGGTCGAGCAGCTCGTCGGTGGTGTCGCCCATGGCGCTCACGACGACGACGACCTCGTTGCCTGCCTTGCGCGTCTGCACGATGCGCTTCGCGACCCGCTTGATGCTCTCGGCATCCGCCACCGACGATCCGCCGTACTTCTGCACGATCAAGCTCACGGGTGGCACTCCTGGGAACGGCGGGATTCAACCGCTCAGCATACCGGTCGCCCGCGGAGGGGTTGCCCCGTGTGACGGGCGCGCGAGGCCGCGAAACGACGCGCGCCCGCGGCGCGGAGGCTCCGCTCAGTACTGCACGGCGAACGCGAACAACGACACCGCGGCGGCCGCGATCGCGCCGGACGCCAGCAGCGCCGCCTTCATCCACCCCGTCAGCTCGGCTCGCATGGCACCGAGAGTAGCGCTCACAGGAGAACCGAAGGTTACGACTCGCGGAACTCGTGTGCCCCGAATGGGGGGTGCCCCCGAGGCGATCGGCTTTCCCACCCGGCACGGCACGGAGGTCCCTGTCACGAGCTCCAGGGGCGCCCGGACCCGCACCGAACGCGCCGCGGGTTCGGAGTCGGGGTGCACGAGATGAGCGGCGGTCGAACCGTCGTCCGTGCGCAGTCGGCGCCCTCAGCAGTGACGGCGGCGATCAGTATGGGCGGGTGAGCGCCAAGGCGCCGAGCGCCACCGAGGCCGTGCCGCTGACGGTCAGAACCCAGACCTTGAGAATCGCCCGCATGCGGTTGCGACTGGCGGAGTTCTGGTCAGCAGCGCTCATGGTTCCCCCAACGTCCCTCGTTGGAGGGTAACCGGCGAGTCCCAGCCGGCCGTGGAAGCCGCGCCCGCGGGTCGCCGAACTGGTTCGCGACCGAATCGGCCGCCGGGTCAGTTTTCGACGAGCCGCCTGCCCTCGAAGGCGCGGCCGAGGGTCACCTCGTCGGCGTACTCCAGGTCACCACCGACCGGCAGCCCGGAGGCGAGCCGGGTGACCCGCAGGTTCGGCTGCATCAGCATCCGCGTCAGGTAGGTGGCGGTCGCCTCGCCCTCGAGGTTCGGGTCGGTGGCGATGATCACCTCGGTCACCGTGCCGTCGGCGAGCCGCTGCATCAGCTGCCGGATGCGGAGGTCGTCGGGGCCGATGCCGTCGATCGGGCTGATCGCGCCGCCGAGCACGTGATACAGCCCACGGAACTCCCGGGTCCGCTCGATCGCGACCACGTCCTTCGCCTCCTCGACCACGCAGATCGTGGAGTGCGAGCGGCGGGGGTCACGGCAGATGCCGCACAGCTCCTGCTCCGCCACGTTGCCGCACAGCTGGCAGAACCGCACCTTCTCGCGGAGCTCGGTGAGGATGGAGGCGAGCCGGGAGACGTCGAAGCTCTCCGTCTGCACGATGTGGAAGGCGATCCGCTGTGCCGACTTCGGGCCGATGCCCGGCAAACGCCCGAGCTCGTCGATCAGCTCCTGGACGATTCCCTCGTACACGTGCTAGAACTCCGGTCTCTGCTGCGGCGGAGCGATCTTCTGCTCCTCGATGAAGCTGGCATTGAGGATCTCGCGCACCACGGACTCGCCGTAGCGGCGCGGGGCCTCCGGTGAGGAAGTGGCGGAGCGGCCCCCGGTGCGTGAGCTTGCCGACCCTTCGTTTCGCGGCCCGCGAGTGGCGGTGTGCTCAGGAGCTTGGGCAGGGGGAGATGCGGGTGCCTCGGCCCCCGAACCGGGCGAGAGTGCCGAACGAGGGGCGGGCGCTTCGGCCGACTCGGCGACTTCCGTCTGCTGCTGCGGTGGCTCCGCGACCGGTGCGGCGCGCCCCGCAGGCGCGGGGTCGTCCCCCGGCGGCTCGGACTGCGGGATCTGCACGACCGACCATCCGCCCCCGGCCGGCTGCGTTCGAATGGGCTCAGGAGCCGGCTCCGGTGCGTGCGCCGGCTGGGCGGCGCGCTCGGGCGGCCGTGCGGGCTCGGGCTGCCGGACGGGCGCGGCGGGGCGCTCGTCGGCCGGTGGGGCAACCGGAGCAGCCTCGACCGGTGCCGAATGGTACGGATCGGTGGGCTCGTCGTAGTCAGGCTCGGGCGGCGGCGCCAGATCCTCCGCAGGACCACCGCTCTCGACCCGGGCGATGAACTTCACCCGGATGCCGAGCACATCGAGGATCGCGCGTCGCAGGTGCTCGCTGACGCTCTCGCCCGCGCCCTGCTGCTGCTCCTTGAAGCGCGCAGCATCCGTCTCGCTCTGGAATGCCACCGTGAGCACGTCGTCCTTGAGCGCCCGCGCCTGTGACGCGAACACCACCATCCAGGAGGAACGCTTGGCCTTCTCGACTCGCTCCAGGATCTCCGGCCACGAGTCGCGCACCTGCTGCAGCGTCAGGGGGCCGACCCGCACCGGAGCAGGAGGAGGCGGTTCCGCGGTCCCGGAGCCTGGTGCGTGTCCTGCGCCGGGACGAAGGGAAGGGGCAGAATCAGGCATACCAGCGGGCGCAGCGACCGCGGCGACCCGCGGTGCGGGCGTCTCGGCGGGCGCAGCGACCGGAGCGACCCGCGGTGCCGGCGTCTCGGCTGGCGCAGCGACCGGAGTTCCGCTGGGTGCGGACGCATCCGCGACCCCGACGCGCCGTTCGAGCCGCTCGACGCGCGCGAGCGCCCCGCGCTCGGTGTCGTCGCTCGCGGGCACCAGCACGCGGGCGACCATGAGCTCGAGGTGCAGCCGGGGCGACGTCGCTCCGGTCATCTCGGTGAGCGCCGCGTTCACGACGTCCGCCGCCCGGGAGAGCTCTGTAGGTCCGAACGCGGCCGACTGCGCCGTCATCCGCTCCAGATCGTCCTCGGTCGTCCCCCGCAGCACGGCGGAGGCTCGATCTCCCGCGGCGGCGACGATGATCAGGTCGCGGAGCCGCTCGAGCAGGTCCTCGACGAAACGGCGCGGGTCCTGACCGGTCTGGATCACCCGGTCCACCGCGGTGAAGACCGCGCCGGCGTCGCGCGCGCCGAGCGCCTCCACGACATCGTCGAGGAGCGCCCCGTGCGTGTAGCCGAGCAGCGCCACCGCACGCTCGTACTGGAGCTCGATCGTTCCCGAGCTCGAAGGGTCGGAACCCGCGATCAGCTGATCCAGCAGCGACAGGGTGTCGCGCACCGAGCCGCCCCCTGACCGCACCACGAGCGGCAGCACGCCGGGCTGCACCTGCACACCCTCCCGGTCGCACAGCTCCTGCACGTATTCGAGCATCTGCGCGGGCGGCACGAGCCGGAACGGGTAATGGTGGGTGCGCGACCGGATGGTGCCGATGACCTTCTCGGGCTCGGTCGTGGCGAAGATGAACTTGATGTGCTCCGGCGGCTCCTCCACAATCTTCAGGAGCGCATTGAACCCCTGCGGGGTCACCATGTGCGCCTCATCCAGGATGAAGATCTTGAAGCGATCGCGGGCGGGTGCGAACACCGCCCGCTCGCGAAGGTCGCGGGCGTCGTCGACACCGTTGTGACTGGCGGCGTCGATCTCGACCACGTCGAGCGATCCGCCGCCCTCCCGGCTCAGCTCCACGCAGCTCGGACACACGCCGCACGGGGTGTCGGTCGGCCCTTCCACGCAGTTCAGGCACCGGGCGAGGATGCGGGCCGAGGTGGTCTTGCCGCAGCCGCGCGGGCCGCTGAACAGGTACGCGTGGTGGACGCGGTCGGAGCGCAGCGCCGTGCGGAGGGGATCCGTCACCTGAGACTGGCCGATCAGCTCGGCGAACGTCTCGGGCCGGTAGCGGCGGTAGAGGGCGGTGACCATCTCGTACAGAGTAGTCGCGACCTCCGACTCCCGCCGGACGGGGACGACTGCTGGGGAGGGCGACCGCGGGCACAAAAAAGGACCCCTCGCGCACCCGCCAGAGCCCGGTTACCCTTGCTGCGTCTCCGCCCTGGGGGAGTTGGCCTGGATGGCGCCACGCGAGGAGCCGACTCCAGTGTAGTGCCCCGCTGACTGTTCCCGTTTCGGCTCGATGTGCCCGCCGCGGCGGGCACATCGAGCCGAAACGGGAACTCTGACGGGACGCAGAGGCGCGCGTGCTTGGCTGATGCGATGAAGATCGGTATCGCCGGGGGCCACGGAAAGATCGCCCTGCTGCTGTCGCGGATCCTGCGTGACGCGGGGCACGAGGTGGTGGGCATCATCCGCAACCCTGAGCACGCGGACGACCTTCGCGAGGCCGGGGCGGAACCGCTCGTGCTCGATCTCGAGCAGAGCTCCCCCGACGAGCTCGCCGGCCACCTCGTTGGTGCTGACGCCGTGGTGTTCGCCGCTGGAGCAGGTGCCGGCAGCGGCGCGGCCCGCAAGCTCACCGTCGACCGGGACGGCGCCATCCTGCTCGCGGACGCCGCCGAGGCTGCGGGCGTGCAGCGCATCGTGGTCGTCAGCGCCATCTCCACAGACGAGTTCGACCCGGGATCCGACGACGTGTTCCAGGTGTACCTCCGCGCCAAGAGCGAGGCCGACGCGGACATCCGGGCGAGAACCCTCGACTGGACCATCGTGCGTCCGGGAAGCCTGACGGATGACGCGCCGACGGGCCACGTGCAGGCCGGCGACACGGTGCCGAACGGCAGCATCCCGCGTGCCGACGTCGCGGCCGTGCTTGCACAGGTGCTCACCCGGCACCGGGCGATCCGCCGCCAGTTCGAGGTCACGAGCGGGGAAACCCCGATCGCCGACGCCGCCTTCTGACGTGCCGCGCAGACGCCGAAACCGTTCCCTTCCGGCCTGGTGCGTCCGGCGCTGGTGCGTCCGGCGGTAGGGACGCACTGGGCCGGAACGGGGGAACTATGGCAATGGTGCGGGCGGTCAGCCGGCCAGGACGGACGCGGTCTGGCGGGCGATCTCGAGTTCCTCGTTCGTGGGGATCACCAGCACCGCGACGGGCGCGTCATCCGGTGAGATGAAGCGCGGCACCTTCGAGGCCAGCTCGTTGCGGTCGTCGTCGACCCGGATCCCGAAGAACTCCAGTCCGGCGAGCACCCGCCGGCGCAGCGGCACGTTGTTCTCACCGACGCCTGCGGTGAACACCAGGGCGTCGAGGCCGCCGAGCTGCGCGACGTACGCGCCGATGTAGTGCCGGATTCGGTGCCGGTAGACCGCGAGCGCCGCCTCCGCGACCTCGTCGCCGGCTGCGGCAGCGGCCTGTACGTCCCGCATGTCGCCGGTCCCGGTCATCCCGAGCAGGCCGCTGCGGCGGTTCACCAGCTCGTCCAGCTGGTCGACGTCGAGCCCGGCCACACGGTGCAGATGGACCAGCACCGCCGGGTCGATATCGCCCGACCTGGTGCCCATCACGAGGCCCTGGGCCGGCGTCATCCCCATCGAGGTGTCGATCGAGATCCCGCCCCGGACGGCGGTGGCCGATGCCCCGTTCCCGAGGTGGAGCACGATGATGCGCAGCTCCTCGATCGGCCGCCCGATCAGCTCGGCTGCGCGCTCGGAGACGTACTTGTGCGAGGTGCCGTGGAAGCCGTAGCGGCGAATCCGGTGCTCGGCGGCGAGGTTCGCGTCGATCGCGTAGGTGTACGCCGCCGGCGGCAGGGTGGCGTGGAACGCCGTGTCGAAGATCGCCACGTGCGGCACATCGGGCAGCGCCGCCCGCGCGGCGCGGATGCCGGCGAGGTTCGCAGGGTTGTGCAGCGGCGCCAGCACCGACACGTCCTCGATGGCCTGCACGACCGCCTCGTCGATCACCGTCGGGCCGGAGAACCGATCGCCGCCGTGCACCACCCGGTGCCCGACCGCCGCGATCTCGATGCCGGGGTCCAGGTCGGCGAGGATCGCGCGGAGTCCGGACTCGTGATCGGGGATGCCCGATCCGGGCTCCCCCACCCGTTCCAGCAGTCCGCTCGCCAGCGGACGTTCGGCGTCCAGGTCGATCAGCTGGTACTTGATCGACGAGGAGCCGGTGTTGACGACGAAGACCGTGGTCATGCGGGGGTCGCCCCCTGCGCCTGGATCGCGGTGATCGCGACCGTGTTGACGATGTCCCGCACGAGCGCTCCGCGCGAGAGGTCGTTGATCGGCTTGTTCAGCCCCTGCAGCACCGGCCCCATCGCCACCGCGCCGGCGCTGCGCTGCACCGCCTTGTAAGTGTTGTTCCCGGTGTTGAGGTCGGGGAACACGAAGACCGTCGCCCTGCCGGCGACAGGCGAGCCCGGCATCTTCGCCGCAGCCACCGTCGGGTCCGCCGCGGCGTCGTACTGGATGGGCCCCTCCACGAGAAGATCCGGCCGGCGCTCCCGCACCAGCGCGGTCGCGGAGCGCACCTTCTCGACCTCGGCGCCGGACCCGGACTCACCGGTCGAATAGCTGAGCATGGCGATCCGCGGCTCGATGCCGAACTGCGCGGCCGTCTGGGCGGAGGAGACCGCGATGTCGGCGAGCTGCTCCACCGTCGGCTCCGGGATGACCGCGCAGTCGCCGTACGCCAGCACCCGGTCGGCGAGCGCCATCAGGAAGATGCTCGACACCACCGAGACACCTGGACGGGTCTTGATGATCTCGAACGCGGGCCGGATCGTGTGCGCCGTGGTGTGCCGCGCACCGGAGACCATGCCGTCGGCAAGTCCGAGGTGCACCATCATCGTTCCGAAATAGGAGACGTCGGTGACCGTGTCGGCCGCCATCTCCGCGGAGATGCCCTTGTGCGAGCGGAGCCGCGCGTACTCCTCGGCGAACCGGGACCGCAGCTCCGGGTCGAACGGGCTCAGCACCCGCGCGCCGGAGAGCTCCAGGCCGAGCTCCGCGGCGCGCCCGCGGATGTCCGCCTCGTCCCCCAGGATCGTGAGGTCCGCCACCTCCCGCTGCAGAAGCGTGCTCGCGGCGCGCAGGATGCGGTCGTCATCTCCTTCGGGCAGCACGATGTGCCTGCGGTCGGCCCGCGCCCGGTCCAGCAGCAGCTGCTCGAACATCAGCGGGGTCACCACGTCGGACGGCGTGACCTCGAGCCGCCGCAGCAGCTCCGGCCCGTCGACGTGGCGCTCGAAGAGGGCGAGGGCTGTGTCGTACTTGCGCTGCGAGTCGGCGGCGAGCCGGCCGCGGGTCTGGGTGATCCGGAGCGCCGTGTCGTAGGTGCCGAGCTCGCTGCGCGCGATCGGGAGCCGAGTGTCGAGGCCGTCGATCAGCCGCTCCACCGAGGGGGCGAGATCGAATCCTCCGTTCAGGATGATTCCGGCGAGCGACGGGAAGGTGCCGGACGCGTGTGCCAGCAGGGTACCCACCAGCACGTCGGACCGGTCGCCCGGCACGACGACGACGGCGCCCTCCAGCAGGCGCGGCAGCACGTTCTCCATCGACATCGCGGCGACCACGACGCTCAGCACCGCGCGGTCCAGGTTCTCGGGGTCGCCCTTCAGCAGCGTCGCGTCCGTCGCGGTCATCACCGCCGCCATGGTCGGCGCGACGAGGAACCGGTCCTCCGGGAGCGCCCACACCGGAACGTCTGCACCGGCCTGCTGCGGTTCCCCGTGATCGTGCAGCGCGCCGCGGACCGCATCGACGATCCCGTCGAGAGCCTGCTCATCCGCTCGGTTCGCGACGATGCCGAGCAGCGTGGCGTGCGCCGCCCGGAGCTCCGCCGTGGTGACCTCCGCCACCTGACGCAGGTCGTCCGGGGTGCGCGGTCCGCTGCCGTCCGAACGCCGGCCGCCGAGCACCAGCAGCACGGGGGCCGCGAGGTTCGCGGCGACCCTCGCGTTGTACGACAGCTCGGTCGGCGTGCCGACGTCGGTGTAGTCCGATCCGACGATGAGCACCGCGTCGCACTGCCGTTCCATCCGAGCGAACCGGGTGAGGATGCGGCTGAGCGCCTCGTCCGGATCCGTGTGCACGTGCTCGTACGTGGTGCCGAGGCACTCGTCGTAGTCCAGGTCGACGGTGTCGTGGGCGAGCAGCAGCTCCAGCACATAGTCTCGCTCCCGGTCCGACCTCGCGATCGGGCGGAACACCCCCACTCGGGAGACCGAGGTGCGCAGCGTCTCCAAGACGCCCAGTGCGACGGTGGATTTTCCGGAGTTGCCCTCCGCGGAGGTGAGATAGATGCGCGTCGCCACCCGATAACCCTAGGACGCGGGGTACGGAGGCGGCTGGGCAGCGCCCGCGGAGCCGGTAGACTTCCTGCAGGCTTCGCCGACTCCCGTCGGCGGCGCTGACCGGAGGATTCGCCTAGTGGCCTATGGCGCACGCTTGGAAAGCGTGTTGGGTGAAAGCCCTCGGGGGTTCGAATCCCCCATCCTCCGCTGATGCTGTACAGGGATCGGGGGATCCGTGTCGGCGGACGCACCGGCGACCGTCAGCATCTTGAGCGTTGGGAAACGGTTTCCGGATGGGTGAACGGTTCGATTTCCTGATGCGGCCGCGCAGGTCGCTGCTTCGAACCGCATGGATCGCGCTGCTCGTCGGCTCCGTGCCGGTGTTCGCGGTCCTCTACTGGCAGGCCACCCAGGCCCACGGGTCGCTGCTGACCGTCGTGCAGGTGCACCTCGTCGTGATGCTGGCGGGGCTTCTCACCTACTGGCGGCAGAAGTCGGTGTTCACCGGCATCACCGGCGGCGCCCTCGTCGGCAACGGCATCTTCTCCCCCAGGGTCCGAGTGCCGCTCGACGAGATCCACCGGGTGGAATTCGTTCATGTGGAGTCCCGGGAGCCGGATGAGCCGTCGGTGCAGTTCGTCGCGCTGGACGCCGACGGTCGCTGCCGGTTCCGCATGCGCGCGCACTATTGGCACATGAGCGACCTGCGGACGCTCGCGGACCGACTGGGCTCCGCCGGGGACCGTCGCGAGCCCCTGACGACCGAAGAGTTCTTCGCTGCGTACCCGGGCAGCGCGTACTGGTTCGAGCGGCACCCCGGCCTGCGGTTCACCCTGGCGGCGGTCGGCGTGCTCGGGGCGGTGCTCGGCGTCACCGCGCTCGTGGCGGCGGCCGGCATGCCGACGTTCCTGGGCTGAGTCCCGCCGGCCCGGCAGGGCGCCACGGTGCTCGCCGCCGGTCGCCGGGATCACCGCGCCGCCGGCGAGGCGAGGGCCGGCACGCTCACCCGGGCAACGCCGGCGGCGGCGTACGCCTCATCCTCATCGAGCGACTCGCGTTCCAGCAGCCGCTGAGCCAGCTGGTCGAGCCGTTCGCGGTTGTCCCGAAGCGTCTTCACGGCTTCGCCGTACGACTCCTCCATGAGGCGCCGAACCTCCTCGTCGACCAGCTGCCTGGTGGCCGGCGACGCCCCATCGGCTCCGAACGGCTGCTCCTGACCTGACGGCGGGAGCACCGCCACCGGACCCACCGCGCGGGACATGCCCCAGCGGCCGACCATCTGGCGTGCGATCTGGGTCGCCTGCTGGAGGTCGTTCTCCGCGCCGGTCGTCACGTCGTGGAACACCGCCTCCTCGGCGGCACGGCCGCCAAGCGCTCCGGCGAGCCGGCCGCGGAGATAGCTCTCCGAGTATCCGTACCGGTCGGCTTCCGGGGTCTGCACGGTGACGCCGAGCGCCTGCCCGCGCGGGATGATCGTCACCCGCCGCACCGGATCCGCTCCCGGCGTCAGCATGCCAAGCAGCGCGTGGCCGGACTCGTGATACGCGGTCCTCACCCGCTCCTCCGGTGAAAGCACGATTCCCCGAACGGTGCCGAGCACGATCTTCTCCAGCGCCTGACCGAAGTCCGCGCCGGTCACCCGCTCGTGGCGATGCTTCGCGGCGGTGAGTGCGGCCTCGTTGACCAGATTGGCGAGGTCGGCGCCGACCATGCCGGGCGTGACGGCCGCAACCGCTCCGAGGTCGACATCGGCGGCGAGCGGCACCTCCCTGGTGTGCACCCGCAGGATCTGCAGGCGTCCCCCGAGGTCGGGCGGGCTGACGGCCACACGCCGGTCGAAACGGCCCGGCCGGAGCAGGGCGGGATCGAGGATCTCCGGGCGGTTGGTGGCGGCGAGCACCACCACCCCTTCGTCCCCGGCGAACCCGTCCATCTCGGTGAGGATCTGGTTCAGCGTCTGCTCACGCTCGTCCGATCCACCTGATGAGAAGGAGCCGCCGCCCCGCGCCCGGCCGATCGCGTCCAGCTCGTCGATGAAGACGATCGCGGGAGCGACCTTCTTCGCCTGGTCGAACAGGTCGCGCACCCGGCTCGCTCCGACTCCGACGATGGCCTCGATGAACTCCGAGGCCGAGATCGAAAAGAACGGCACCCCGGCCTCCCCGGCCACCGCGCGGGCGAGGAGGGTCTTGCCGGTCCCGGGAGGGCCGGAGAGCAGCACGCCCCGCGGAATCCGCGCCCCGACCTGCCGGTAGCGATCGGAGTTCTTCAGGAAGTCGACGATCTCGCCCACCTCGTTCTCGACGTCGTCGATACCCGCGACATCGGCGAACGTCGTCCGCCGCGCGCCGTCCGGCTGGTATCGGGTCGCCTTCGACTTGCCGAACCCTCCGAGTCCGCTCCCGCTCGCGGCCGCGGCGCTCCGCCGCTGGAACCAGACCAGGAGCCCGACGAGCAGGAGGATGGGACCGAACCCGAGGAGGAGCTGCACCAGCAGCGGCGCTCCGGCGTCCGGGTTCTCCGCGTGGACGGGAACCCCATGGGCCTCCAGGGTGGCGAGCAGGTCGTCGTCGGCGAACGACGGGCGCTGCGTCGAGAACGCCTCGATCTGAGGAAGGGCACCGGATTCGGGCGCGTGCTCGACGGCCATCTTGAACGTGCCTTCGATCGTGTCGGCCGACGCGTACACGTCCTGGACGTTCCCCGCATCGAGCTGCTCGGTGAAGAAGGTGTACGGAATCTCTGCACGGGGTGCCCGCGCGGTGACGACCGAGGTGAATGACCAGTTCAGCACAAGGCCTGCGATGAGCAGCCACCAGAAGCCTCGGAAGCGACGGGGCGCCGGCGCACCGGACGGATCACCCTGAGCGCCCCCGGGTGAACGCCCGCTGCCCTCCGCCGCCCAGCCGCGCAGCCGATCCAGAAGGCTGAGGGGCTCCTTCCCGCCGTCCGGGCGGCTCCGGTCGGGCGGGCTGAGACGGAGCGACGAGCCGCCGGAACGGCGGCGGGTGGTCTGTGTCATGGTTCCTCCAAAGGATCTCTGACCCGACTCTCGCCCTCCGCCACCCCGGTCGCGCCCGGTGGGTACCCTGGTCGCACCCCGGTCCACGCCCGGCCCATCCCTCGGGACCGGGGCACGTTCCGTGCGGAGCTGCGTGCGGCGGTGATCGCGCTCCCCGTGCCACGCAGGCACCCGCACCTCAACCAGGGTCTCTCCCTGGCGCGGCGGGACCGGCCGAAGCGCACGATCACAGATGCGGCGCGATCGCGCCGCTTCCCCGGGAGATCGGGCGCTGCTCGGCCTCCCTGACAACAGGAGCGAACCACATGGGATTCTTCAGCAACCTTCTCGGCATCAGGCGGCCGGCCGACCCCGTCGAGGAGCGCGCCGTCGACGAGCTGGCGGTGCAGCGCTACGAGCACCTCCTCCGGACCGCGCCGCCGGAGACGGTGGAGCAGGTCCACACCGAGGCGTTCGAGCGGCTCACCCAGCAGCAGCGCGACCTCCTCTTCCAGAAGCTGCTCGACGGCGCCCGCACACCGGAGGAGCGACCGGCCGACGCCAGTTCCGCGTCCCTCGCCAAGAGCGCCACGGACGCGGAGGTCGTCGAGCCTGGAGCGCTCAGCCGCCTGATCGGCGGTCGGCGAGGGAAAGACGGCGACGACCTCCTGGGTGGCTCGCTCCTGAACTCGATCGCCGCGTACGCCGTCGCGTCGAGCGTCTTCGAGGCGTTCTTCTTCGCTGCGGCGGTCGGGCACCTGCCCCCGGTGGATCCGTCGGGAAACGGTCGCACCGACGAGCCGGTCGATCCCTCCACCTTCTCTCCAGACGCAGGCTGGGGCGACTTCGGGCTGTGAGCGGCGCGGTGCGCGCTATCCGACGGGAATCCTGATGCCGTACAGCGGCGCGTCCGGCCGGCTGGACGGCAGGGGCTGGAAGCCCAGCCGGTCGTAGAACGCAGCCGCCCCGGTGTTCGCCGGATCGAAGGACAGATGCGCGCCGCCTGCTCCGCGGTCGGCCGCAGCGGCGAGGAAGCGGCGCATCAGCATCCTTCCCCAGCCCTGCCGCTGCAGCTCCGGCAGCAGGTCGATGTGCAGGTGAGCCGGGAACTCGTCGATGGCGGGGATGAGCATCCGCTCCGGATGGAACCCCGCCCAGGTGTCCTCGTCCTCCGTGTACTTCGCCGTCAACCGCGGCAGCCACTCCCGCCGGTACCGCTCCACGAACCCGCGGGTGTCTGCCGTGCCGAGGATGTATCCGGCGACGCGCTCACCGCCCTCGGGGAGCGGGACCGCCACGACGAAGGCCAGCCCGGGCTCCAGCTCCAGGTAGGGCCCCGCCCAGAGATCGCCCAGCAGGTCGTCGGTGACGTACCGCCCCCGCGCGTCGCCGCCCGCGTTTCCCGTGCGCACGCAGACGTCGTAGACGTCGCCGTGATCTGTGGGGCGGTAGCTGCGGATCACGCCAGCCGGTCCTCCAGGCCCCACGGCTGGCCGTAGCCGCCGTCCGCCTCCGGACGCGCCATGAGCTCCAGGAAGGGCGCCGCGTCGAAGGCCTCGGCGCCGAGCACTCCCATGCCCTCCCAGGTGCCGTCGGCCAGCAGTTCCAGGGCGATCACCGGATTGAGTGCGGTCTGCCAGACCACGCACTGGCTCTCATACTCCCGCATCGTCCACTCGTTGTCGCTGACGTGGTACAGATACACCTCTCGCGGGTTCCCGTCAGTGCCGGTTCCGGTGACCCACACGCCCGCACAGGTCTTGCCGGTCATCCGCGGACCGATCGTCGCCGGGTCGGGCAGCGCTGCCGCGACGACGTCACGCGGGGCGACGAGCACGGGGCCTTCAGCCGATCGCACCTGGATCGGAGTCGTGGAGTCGAGGTGCAGCTGGTGCAGCGTCTTCAGGATCCCGATGAACTCGTTCCCGAGCCCGTACTTGAAGGTCACCCGTCTGGCGTCGAGTGCCCGCGGCATGAGGAGCACCTCCTCGTGCTCCACGTTCACGCACTCCACCGGCCCGATGCCCTCGGGAAAGGTGAACACCTCAGGCTCCGAGAACGGCGCCGTGGTGTACCAGCCGCGCTCCTTCTCCCAGATCACCGGCGGGTTGAGGCACTCCTCGATGGTCGTCCAGATGCTGAACGAGGGTGCGAAGATCTCGTTCCCGTCGTCGTCGCGCACGACCAGGTTCGCGCCGTCGCGGGTGCCGAGCTCGTCGACCTCCGAGAACAGGTGGTCGGTCGCGTAGCGTGCGAACACGTCGCTGAGTCCCGGCTCCACCCCCATGCCGACGAGGGCGAGCCTGCCGACCTTCTCCCAATCCGGGGCGAGCGCGAACTGGTCGTCGCCGAGCTTGATGTGCGTCTCTTCATACGGCCGTTCCGGGTGCGGCTCACTGAGACTCATGGCCATGTCGAGGTAGTCCGCGTCGGCGGCCAGCGCGCCGGCGAAGACGCTGGGCACGAACTTCGGCTCGACGGCGTTCATCACGTGGGTGATCCGGTGCGCCTTCGCCACCGCGGCGACGGAGTCCGCATCCGACGCGTCGATGCGCTCGGCGACGAAGCGACCGGCGCCCTTCGGATGCCGAGCGCCGATCCAGGCCACGGTGCGCTCGGCGCGCGCCAGGTCGTAGTCGCTCACCACCATCGAATCGAAGAACGACCTGCGGGCGGCGATCTTGGCGATCGCGTCTCCGACGCCACCGGCGCCGACGAGGAGGATTCTCATGAGCACACGCTATCGGGACTGCCATCTCGCCCCCAGGGCGCCGTCGCGCTATGCGGCCACCCGATCACGCTGCGTCCGCTCCCGCTGAAGCCGTGCGGCGAAGGGCGCCCACACGACCACGGCCATGCCGGCGCCGACCAGCAGCCCACCGACCGTGTCGCTCAGCCAGTGGGCGCCCAGGTAGGTTCTGCTGAGCATCATCAGGACGGCGTACGCCACCCCGCCGATCCACACCCAGGTCCGGCGCAGGATGATGCCGAGCGTGACCGCGATGGTCGCCGCGTTGGCGACATGCCCCGAAGGGAACGAGCCGTGATCCGCGACGACGAGGATGTCCTCCGGCCGCGCCCGGTCGAAGAGGTTCTTCAGCAGCTGGACGACTCCCGCGCTCAAGGCCGACGCGATCACGAAGTAGAGCGCCCCCCAGCGGTGCTTCGTCAGGATCAGCAGCACCGCGACCAGGATCGGCACGGCGAGCACGCCGAACCACCCCCCGCCGAGGAAGTCCATCAGCCGCGCCGGCACCTCGAAATAGGGGCTGCGGGTCTCCAGCAGTCCGTCGTTCCATTCGGTGTCGAACTCGACGTCGGTTCCGCGGAAGGCGATCACCGCCCCGCCGGCCGCGGCCAGCCCGACCGCGGACACGCCGCTCACGAGCGGCCAGTGGCGGGTGATCCAGCGGGCTTTGCGGCGCTCCTCGGTGCTCATCGCCCTTAAGGTAGCGGGCGCATCCGGTGGTCAGCCGAGCGCGGGCACCGTTCTCGGCTGCACGATGAGCCACAGCGCCGCGATCGAGACGACGACACTGCAGGCCATGACGAGTCCCATCGGAACGGCATCCGCCGTGCTGACGAGGCCCACGATCGGCGAGAGGATCCCGGCCGTCCCGAAAGTCGCCGCGCCGAGCACCGACGCCGCCGTGCCGGCCTCCGTGCCGTGGTTCGCGAGCGCGAGGCCCTGCACGGCGGGGAAGATGAGGCCGCAGCTGAAGATGAAGAACCACAACGGCACCAGCAGCCCGATCAGTCCGGCGCCTGCCGTGTCGAGGGTGACGATCGTGACCGCAGCGACCAGCTGCATCGCGGTCGCGAACGCGATCACCCACTGCGGCCCGACCGACTTCTGCAGTCGCGAGCTCAATTGAACCCCCGCAACGACGCCGATGGAGTTGATGCCGAACAGCAGTCCGTACTGCTGCGGGTCGAACGAGTACACCTCCTGGAACAGGAACGGCGACGCCGACAGGTACGCGAAGAGCCCCGCGAAGTTCATGCCGCCGACGATCGCGACGCCGACGAAGACCCGATCCGTGAAGAGCGAGCGGTACCGCTGCCGCACGGTGCTGTGCCCGCCCGCCGCCCGGCGCTCGCGGGGCAGGGTCTCCCGGACGAAGAGGGAGGTCGCAACGATGACAGCCAGCCCGTAGACCGCGAGGAACACGAACAGCCCACGCCAGTCGGCCACCTGCAGCAGTTGCGATCCGATCACCGGAGCGAGGATCGGCGCCAGACCGTGCACGAGCGCCAGTCGGGAGAGCATCCGCACCAGCGGGTACCCGCCGAAGAGGTCGCGGACGACCGCCATGGCAACCACGACACCGGCGGCGGCACCGAACCCCTGCAGCAGCCGGAAGATCGCGAGCCAGGTGAAGTCGGGGGCGAGCGCAGCGCCGAGGCTCGCCAGGATGTGCACCGCGGTGGCCAGCACGATCGGCAGTCGCCTCCCCACCCTGTCGCTCCACGGGCCGACGAGGAGCTGGCCGAACGCGAAACCGAGCATCGTGGCGCTCAGCGTGACCTGGATGGCGGCGGTGGAGACGTCGAGGTCCTCCTCGAGCAGCGGGAAGGCCGGGAGGTAGAGGTCGACGGTGAACGGGCCGAGCGCGGTGAGGGCGCCGAGGACGAGCACGTAGACGAGCCGCTGGCGGCGGGAGAGCGCATCGCCCGGATGCGGAATCGGGTTCACGAGGTTCCTGAAGACGAAGAGAAAGAGAAACAGCGACCGGAAGCGGTCGCTGTTGACACCGGGAAATGTTGTTCCCTCGAACTATTCTAGGCGACCTGATGGCCAATGGAGCCGTCGCGACGACGGCTCCAGGCCCATTCCCGGTCGACCTTCAGCGGGCTGGCATGGACGGCGGCGCGGTCGACGCCCGGATCACGAGTTCCGGGGCGCGGGTCGCCGGCTCTCCGCCGCCGACGGTGTCCGGATCGATCCGGGCGAGCAGCCGCTCGACGAGGTCCCGTCCCTGCTGGGCGTAGTCGATCCGCACGGTGGTGAGCGGCGGGCGGTAGAACGCCGCCTCCGGGGTGTCGTCGAATCCGGTGACGCTGATGTCGTCCGGCACCCGGAAGCCCCGCTCCGTCAAGGCGAGGATGGCGCCGAGCGCCGTCTGGTCGTTCGCCACCACCAGGGCGGTCACGTCCTCGAGCCAGCCGGCGCCGAGAACGGCCGCGTGTCCTGAGGCGGACGACCAGTTGCCGTAGACCACCCCGGCCGGCTCGAGCCCATGCCGCGCGAGCGCCTCGCGCAGCGCCGTCTCGCGGTTGCGGGCGGCCAGCCAATCGGGCGGACCGCCGAGATAGCCGATACGCGTGTGACCGAGGCCGACGAGGTGATCGACGATCGGGTCCAATCCGCGAGAGTGGATGGACTCCGCCTGAGCCTCGTCCCCCGGCTCGGTCTCGAGCAGCACCGGCACGTGGAACGTGGCACCCTCGAGTCTGCCGAGCAGCTGATCCACCGGGGCGAACGCCACGACGCCGGCGACATCCTGGGCGTCCACCGTCTCGATGGCACGGTCGAGCGCCGAGGCGTCATCGGGGTCCACCGCGACGACGTCGAGCAGGTAGCCGGCCTCCCGGGCGCGCTCGGCAGCACCCTGGATCGTCTTCGCCGGACCGATCTCGAGCATCTCGTAGACGAGCGCCGCGATCCGGTACGAACGTCTGGTCGCGAGCGCGCGGGCGGCGCGATTCGGCCGGTAGTTGAGGTCGCGGAGGGCACGCTCGACGCGCTCGCGAGTCTCCGCCCGGAACCCGGTGTGGCCGCGGAGATACAGCGCGACCGTCTGGTGCGACACCTTCGCCTCGCGCGCGACGTCGTAGATCGTCGCGGGCTTCGGCTGCGGCAGCTCCGTCACCATGATCCCCGCCTCCTGCTACGCGGGGATCCGCTTGGCCCGGGCGAGCTCCGCCACGAACCACCCGCTGTCCTTCACGATCCGCTGCTGCGTCTCGTAGTCGACCCGCACGATGCCGAATCGCTTCGTGTAGCCGTAGCCCCACTCGAAGTTGTCGAGCAGCGACCATACGAGGTAGCCGCGCAGGTCGACGCCGCGCTGGAGCGCACGGTGTGCGGCGGTGAAGTGGCGGCGCAGGTAATCGACGCGCTTGGCGTCGTGGACCCGGCCGTCCTCGACCCGGTCCGGGAACGCGGCGCCGTTCTCCGTGATCATGAGCGGTTGCGAGGGGAACTGCTCCTTCAGGGAGACCAGCAGCTCCTCCAGGCCGTCTGGCGCGATGTTCCAGCCCATGTCGGTGTACGGCCCCGGCTGCACCAGGAACTCGACATCGGCGCTGCCCGGCCAGGGCGACCCTCCGACGTCCTTGTGCCCGTCGGCGGCCGAGCGAGCGCTGACCCCGTCCCACATCTTCACCGTGACGGTGGAGTAGTAGTTGACGCCGAGGACGTCGACCGGCTGGCGGATCTCCTCGAGATCGCCGGGGAGAACGAACGACCAGTCCGTGATGCCGGCGGTGTCCTCCAGCAGGTCGGCCGGGTACTGCCCGCGCAGCATCGGCCCGGTGAACGCACGGTTCGCGAGCGCGTCGATCCGCCGGATCGCCTCCGGCGAGCTGTCGTCGTCGCCGCGGATCACGTGGAAGTTCAGCGTGACCGAGTACTGCGCGTCGGCCTTGGTGACGCTCGACCGAAGTGCCTGCAGGGCGAGTCCGTGCGCCAGATTCAGGTGGTGCACCGCCTGCAGGGCGCCGAGCGGGCTGGTGAGGCCGGGTGCGTGCGCGCCGGACCCGTACCCGAGGTAGGCGGAGCACCATGGCTCGTTGAGCGTGGTCCAGGTGTGCACGCGGTCGCCGAGGGCGGCGCCGACGATGCCCGCGTACTCCGCGAAGCGCAGGGCCGTCTCCCGGTTGCGCCAGCCGCCGGCATCCTCGAGCGCCTGCGGAAGGTCCCAGTGGTAGAGCGTCGCGATCGGCCGGATGCCTCGATCGAGCAGGCCGTCGACGAGCCGGGAATAGAAGTCGAGCCCCGCGCGGTTCGCCGGCCCCGACCCGGTCAGCTGGATGCGCGGCCAGGCGATCGAGAACCGGTACGCCTCAAGGCCCAGCTCCGCCATGAGGTCGAGATCCTGCTCCCACCGCCGGTAGTGGTCGTCCGCCACGTCGCCGGTGTCGCCGTTCACGATCTTGCCCGGCGTGTGGCTGAAGGTGTCCCAGATGCTCGGGCCGCGCCCGTCCTCGTGCACCGCACCCTCGATCTGGTACGACGCCGTGGCCGAGCCGATCAGAAAATCCGGGGAGAACTGCAGCCCACTGTCGCGGTAGTCGGGGCTGCCGGAGGCGGTGTCGGTCACAGGGTGAGTCCTGCCTTTCCGTCTGTGGACGTCGTCGCGGCGCCGCCCAACACCCTAGCCGTCCAGCGTTCGCTCCCCCGGCTCGTCAGCTGCGCCTCGGTCTCGCCGAAGCGGACGTCGAACGTCGCCGTGCGCCCGTCCGGCTCGGCCACGACGAGCGATCGCCCGGTGCCTGCCGGGCCGGGCGTCACCACCAGCTCCAGCCCGTCGAGGTACGGGTAGTCCGCGCGGTCGTCCCGCCCGCCCACCGGGATCACGGCGCCAGGGCGCACGTAGAGCGGGAGGGTGTCGAAGCCGTGCGTCTCGCGCCGCCACGTGCCGCCCGAGACCCTCTCGCCGGTCCACCAGTTCGTCCACTCCCCCGCCGGCAGATAGAACTCGACCGTGCCGTCGGGGGTGAACACGGGAGCTACGAGCAGGTCGCGGCCGAGCATGTACTGCCGGTCGAGATACGCCACTGCGGGATCATCGGGGAACTCGAGCTGCATCGGCCTCATGACCGGGATGCCGCGTTCGGTCGCCTCGGCGCCCACCCCGAACAGGTAGGGCATGAGCCGGAGCTTGAGCTTGCTGAACGTGCGCGTCACCTCGACCGCGGTCTGGCCATCCGGGACCCCCGACTCCTGAGCGTCGAACATCCACGGCACCCGGTACGAGCTCGACCCGTGGAATCGGGAGTGGCTCGACAGCAGCCCGAACGCAGTCCAACGCTTGAACACGCCGGCGTCTGGGGTGCCCTCGAACCCGCCGATGTCGTGGCTCCAGAAGCCGAACCCGCTGAGCGCCAGCGACAGGCCGCCGCGCAGGGTCTCCGCCATCGACTCGTACGTGGAGGTCGAGTCGCCGCCCCAGTGCACCGGCAGCCGCTGCCCCCCGACCGTCGCCGACCGGGCGAACAGCACCGCCTCGCCGGTGCCCCGCGCCTCCTCCAGCACGTCGAACACCGCCTGGTTGTAGAGCTGCGTGTACCAGTTGTGCATGCGCTCCGGGCTGGAGCCGTCGAAGTACTCCACGTCGAGCGGGATCCGCTCGCCGAAGTCGGTCTTGAAGCAGTCGACGCCCTGGTCGATCAGCCGGCGCAGGTGCCGCTGGTACCAGGCCACGGCGTCGGGGTTCGTGAAGTCGACGAGGCCCATGCCGGCCTGCCAGAGATCCCACTGCCAGACGTCCCCGTCGGGCTTCTTCACGAGGTATCCGGCGTCGCGGGCCTCCGCGAAGAGGGCTGAGCGCTGGCCGATGTAGGGGTTGATCCACACGGAGACGCGCAGGTCCTTCTCGTGCAGCCGCGCCAGCATCCCGTCCGGGTCGGGGAAGACCCGCGGGTCCCACTCGAAGTCGCACCAGTTGAACTCGCGCATCCAGAAGCAGTCGAAGTGGAACACCGACAGCGGAAGGTCGCGCTCGGCCATCCCGTCGAGGAAGCTGGTGACCGTCGCCTCGTCGTAGTCCGTGGTGAAGCTGGTCGACAGCCAGAGCCCGTACGACCATGCGGGCACCGGTGCGGGCCGGCCCGTCAGCTCGGTGTACCGCTCCAGCACGTCCTTCGGCGTCGGTCCGTCGATCACGAGGTATTCGAGCGCCTCCCCGGCGACGGAGAACTGCACCCGCTCCACGGCCTCCGACCCGATCTCGAACGACACGTGGCCGGACGAGTTCACGAGCACCCCGTATCCGCGGTTGGTCAGGTAGAACGGCGTGTTCTTGTAGGACTGCTCGCTCGACGTGCCGCCGTCGGCGTTCCAGATCTCGACGGTCTGACCGTTCTTCACCAGCGGGCCGAAGCGCTCGCCCAGTCCGTAGACCAGCTCCCCGACGCCGAGCGCCAGCTGCTCATGGAGGTAGCTGCGGTGCGGCGGCACGCGGGTGCCGGCCCGCGCGTTGCCGACGAGGCCGCGGTCGATCTGGGCGTCGTCCTCCACGAGCATCAGACCCTGCGCCTTCGCTCCGCTGCGGGTGATCACTCGACCGCCGGACTCGAAGGAAAGGTCCCATGGCGCCCCGGCGCGGATGCGCGCGGTGAGTCCGCCGCTCACAAGCTCCGCGCCGTCCTCGGTGCGGTGCACCGCTCCGTGCCCCACCTCGGCGCCGACCAGGTCGAAGCCCGGGTCGCGACGGACACCCTGGAAGTGCTCGATCCGGACCCTGATCACACCCGGGAGCGGCGAGCTGAGGGTCGTGGTGATCATAGGCCGGTTCAGGGTGTCGCCGCGGCGCTCGATGACCTTGGTCGGTGCAGTGACGACGAGCTCGCGCTCGCGCGTCTCGATGTCGTACGCCTCCTGGCCGTACAGACCGGTGACCCCCGGCCGGAGCTGCCAGAACCCGTCGGTGAACTTCATTGCATGCCTTTCTGGTGCGCCCGCTTCGGGACGCGGATCGTGCCGACGGCTACTTGACGGCGCCCGCGGTGATGCCCCGCGTCAGCGTGCGCTGGAAGATCAGGAAGAACACCAGCGTCGGGATGACGCCGAGCAGCGCGGAGGCGCTCGTCGTCGTCACATCCATCAGTCGGTCGCCCTGCAGCACGCTGATCGCCACCGGGACGGTCTGATTGGCGTTGCTGACGAGGAACGTGAGCGGGATCAGGAACTCGTTCCACGTCCAGATGAAGAAGAAGATGAGCAGCACGCTGAGCGTCGGCCGGCTGATCGGCACGATGATCCGCCACAGGATGTGCCAGCGGCTGGCACCGTCGAGCGCGGCGGCCTCGAGCACCTCCTTCGGGAACGTGCCGTAGACGCTCGACAGCAGGTACGTGCCGAACGCGCTCTGGATCACCGTGAAGATGATGATCACGGACCACGGATTGTTGTAGAGCCCGATCTCCCGGAACATGTAGTAGAGCGGGTACAGCAGCGCCTCCTGCGGCAACAGGTTCGCCAGCAGGAACAGCACGATGATCCACGTCCGTCCGCGCACCCGGCCGATGCCGATCGCGAAGGCGTTGAGCACCGAGATGATCACGGCGAAGAGCGCCACGAGACCCGAGATGTAGATCGAGTTCCACAGCTTCTCCGGGAAGTCCACCCGCTCCCAGAACGCCACGATCCCGTCGAAGTACAGCTGCGTCGGCAATGCCAGCGGGCCGGACGTGTTGTAGTCGGCCGGTGACTTGAACGAGTTGATCAGGATCAGCAGGAACGGGAACGCGATCAGGATCGCCACCAGCACGGCCAGGCCGAGGATCACCCAGTCGCCGGGGGTCTTCGTCTTGCGCCGGCGAGGCCGCTCCCGCTTGGTGGCGACGACGGGGAGCGCCGGGGCGGCTTCGGTGGTCACAGGCCTTCCCTTTCCTTCGCCTCCGCGGCGTGCTGGGCGCGGAGGAACACGATGGCGACGACGCCGATGAGCAGCGTCAGCGCGGTGGCGACGGTCGCGCCGTAGCCGACCTGCTGGGACTGGAAGAACTCGGTGTACGCGTAGTAGCTGGGCACCAGCGTGCTGGTGCCGGGCCCGCCTCGGGTGAGCACGTAGATCGGGCCGAAGACCTTCAGTGCCGCGATGGTCGTCGTGAGGGTCACGACGAAGATCTCCGGGCGGATGATGCTCACCGTGATGGCCCGGAATCGCTGGAACCAGTTGGCGCCGTCCAGCTCCGCCGCCTCATAGAGTTCCGGATCGACCCGCTGCAGGGCCGCCATGAAGATGACCACCGGGTAGCCGAGCTGTACCCACACGAGCACCACCATGATGCTCGCGAGCGCGGTGTCGGGGCTTCCGAGCCAGTTGTTCGCAAGCCCGCCGAGTCCGATCCCCTCCAGGATGGTGTTGAGGGCGCCGTTCTGCGGGCGGAGGATCCAGCCGATCACGATGCCGGCGACGACGACGGGGAGGATCTGGGGCAGGTAATAGGTGGCGCGGAGGAAGCTCGCAAGCCGTCCGCCGAACTTCCGGCCGATGAGGTCGAAGAGCACCGCCGCAAGGACCAGGCCGAGCAGCGTCGGCACGATCACCATCGCGACGATCATGTAGATGCTGTTGATGAAGGAGGCCCAGAAGGCGTCATCGCCGAGGAGCTCCCTCCAGTTCTCCAGCCCGATGAACTCGGGCGGGCGGATGCCGCGCCATTCGGTGAAGCTGAGGTAGATGTTCCAGCCCAGTGGGATGAGCACGATCCAGGTCAGCAGCGCGAACCCGGGGATGAGGTAGAGCCAGTATCCGAGGGTGCCGCCGCGTCCGCCGGTTGGGATCATGCCCTCTTCCGCGCGCTTCACCTTGCGGGGTGCGCGGACGAAGGGAACCGCCGATGCCATGTGGAGTCCTTCAGTCGTCGTTGAGATCCGGGGACCGGTGGTTGAGGAGGCGGCGCTCGTTGCCGCCGTCTCGAAACCACCTGCCGCGCGGGCGGGGTTTCGAGACGCGCCCCAGGGGGCGCTCCTCAACCACCGATATGGGAACTACTCGCGGAAGTCCGCCGCGTAGTCGTCGTACTCCTCGCCGAGCGACGTGAGCACCTCGTCCGACGACTTGGTCCCGTTGACGAGCTCCTGCAGTTCCGCGACGAGGGCGTCGTAGAACGTCGGCGTCGGCCAGTCGGGGTAGAACGCGAGGCCGTCGCGCTCGTTGACCGTGTTGAAGCCCTCGATGAGCTCCTGGCTCTTCTCGTCCGTGATGTCCGCGACCTCAGCCGCGACGGGCAGGCCGCCGTTGTTGCCGAGCAGCGCCTGGATCTCGGGGCGCATGGTGATGTCGATGAACTCGTACGCCAGCTCCGGGTCACCGGAGTTTGCCGGGACGACCCACATGTTGCCGGCGGAGCCGAGGGTCAGGTCCGACTCCGGGAAGAGGAACGTGCCCCACTCGAAGCCGTCGATCTCGTCCGCGAAGCGGCCGTACCACCAGCTGCCGGAGTAGAACATCGGGGCGTCGCCGTTGATGAACGAGACTCCCGCGTCCTCCGCCTTCAGGCCGGTGATGTCCTCGGAGATGAAGCCCTTGTCGACGTACTCCTGAACCTTCTCGGTCGCGTAGGTGAGAGCCTCGCCCTGCCAGTCGACCTCGTTCTCGTAGAGCTGGTAGTCGTTGACGAACTGACGGTCCGCCTGGGACAGCGCGAACTGATACCAGAGCTGACCCAGCGGGTACTCGAGGGCCGCCTCGGCGAGGGGCGTGGTGCCCTCGTCAGCGAAGGTCTGGAGCACGGCCTCGAACTCGTCGAGGGTGGTGGGGACCTCGACGCCGGCCTCCTCGAAGGCGTCCTTGTTGTAGTAGACCATCACGTACTCGCCGTAGTTGGGCACGCCGTACCAGTCGCCGGAGCCCATCACGCCGTCTTCGCTGTAGCGCGCGGTGGTCTGCAGGGAGGGGGCGAGCTTGTCGGCCCAGCCGTACTCCTCGACCGCATCGGTGATGGGACTGAGCAGGCCCTGGCTGGCCAGGAGGCCCGCGGTGGCGTTGCCCTTGTTGTACTCGAGGATGTCGGGCGCCTCGTCCGAGTTCAGCACCTGGCTGGCCGTGCTTCGGATCTGCTCGAAGCTGCGCTCCTCGAACTCGACGGTCGCCCCGGTCTCCTCCTCGAAGACCCGGATCGCCTCGTCCCAGGCGACACCCATGGCACTGTTCGCACCCTCGAAGTGCCACAGGGTGAGGGTGTTGTCACTTTCCTGGGCTCCGCCGCCGCCGCCCGAGCAGCCTCCCAGCAGCAACGCACCCGCGGCAGCTGTGGCCACGATTGCAGGGACTCTCCTGCGCATCCGTACCTCCTTGTAGTGGAGCAGACCCGCTGGACGCGTTACCGGTAAACCGACCACGCGGTGCGCAACCACTCCGATGCTGATGTTTGGAACACCATAACCGCAGTGTTACCGGTAAACAAGCGAATGGACGCGATTCCTCAGAAATCGCTTTCCGAAGCTTCGGGAATGCGACTCAGCGCTCCGGGGCGCCGAGGTGCGTCTGGAAGTGGGTGATCGCCAGGAGCTCGTCCTCGATGGCGCCGCCCTCGTGGGCGTTGTACTCCCAGACCGTGATGTCCTTGTCGCCGGCGTACCGGTTGAAGGCCGCGAAGACCGTGGATGGCGGGCAGATCGCGTCCATCAGTGCGGTCGTGAAGACGGCCGGCGCCGTGGCCCGCGGGGCGAAGTTCAGTCCGTCGAAGTAGCTGAGCGTGCGATGGACCCGTTCCACCTCATCCCGGTGGATGCGGAGATAGTCCGCGACCTCCCGGTACGGATACGCGTCGGTGATGCGGGTCGCGCGCGGGAAGTCGCAGAGGAACGGCACGAAGGCGGCGACCGCGGCGATGTCGTCGCGCAGGCCCGCGACTGCGAGCGCGATGCCGGCGCCCTGGCTGCCGCCCTGCACCGCGATACGGCCAGGATCGACGATCTCGAGCGCGCGCGCCGCGTCCACGGCGCGCACCGCGTCGGTGAAGAGCCTGCGGTAGTAGTAGGTGTGCGGGTCGCGGATGCCGCGCGTCATCACGCCGGGAATCGCGGGACCGGCCGGGCCGTCGTCTGGCGTATCGCCGCGGCTCCAGCCTGCACCCTGGCCGCGGGTGTCCATCTGCAGGTGCGCGAAGCCCGATGCGGCGAGCAGCAGGCTCTCGGCCGCATGTCCGCGCCCGCCGCCGTAGCCGACGTACTGCACCACCGTCGGAAGGGGCCCGGTCGCATTGCGCGGCACGCGCAGCCATGCCCGCACACGCGTGCCGCCGGATCCGCGGAAAGTCACGTCGAAGACGTCGATCGTCGTCATCGAGGTCGCCACCGGGCGGACGTCGACGTCGAGCGGTCGGCCTGACGCCTCCGCGAGGGTCTCGCTCCAAAAGCGGTCGAAGTCCTCCGGCTCCGTCTGAGAGCCGGAATAGCGGCGGAGCTCCAGCTCCGGAGAATCGGTCAGCACGCGTCCATCCTCCAACACCGGGGCTGCCTGGTAACGCTCGCATAGGGTCCCGCTCCGCGGCGTGCCGAGGTCCAGGCCGGAACGATGAAGGGCGCCCCGGCCGAAGCCGGGACGCCCTTCACGCGGATCAGGACTCGAACCCGATGGGCAGGTACTGCTCCACGTTGTCCGCGGTGACCACCGGGGCGTTCAGCACGATCCGGTTCGGCACCTCGACCTCGACCAGGTCGCTCATCGCCTTGCCCTGGGCGATGAGCCGGGCGAGACGGATGCCGTCGGCGGCCTGGGTGGACGGGTAGATGACCGTCGCCTCGAGCGGCGTGTCCCCGGCCTGGATGGCCTCCATCGCGTTCCTGGAGCCGGCGCCTCCGACCATGAAGAACTCGTCGCGGCCCGCGGCGTCGATCGCGGCCAGCACGCCGATGCCCTGGTCGTCGTCGTGGTTCCAGATGGCGTCGATCTGCGGGGCGGCCGACAGCAGCTGCGACGCTGCCGCTTCACCGCCTTGCACCGTGAAGTCGGCAGCGACTCGGTTGTCGACGTTCAGCCCGCAGTCGGACAGGGCATCCTCGAAGCCCTGGCTGCGGTCCTGCGTCAGCGGCAGCGAGTCGATGCCCGCGATCTCGGCGACGACGGCGTCGGGGTTGTCACCGAGCTTCTCGCAGATGTAGGTGCCGGCGCTGACGCCCATGCCGTAGTTGTCGCCCAGGATCGTCGTGCGGGCGGCGAACGGGCTTGAGAACTCGCGGTCGACGTTGATCACCGGAATGCCGGCCTCCATCGCCTGGATCGCGACCTCGGTCAGCGCAGCGCCGTCGGTTGGCAGCAGCACGATGGCGTCCACGCCGTCGTTGATGAAGCCCTCGACGTGGCTGATCTGCAGGTTCGCATCGTTGGTGCCCTCCGCGACCTGGAGTTCGATGTCGTCGTACTTGTCAGCCTCCGCCTGGGCGGCCGAGTTGATCGCGCCGAGCCAGCCGTGGTCGGCAGCCGGTCCCGAGAACCCGATGGTGACGGTCTCTCCCGACTCTTCGTTGCCCTCGACGGTGCTCTGGGTCGGCTCTTCGCCGCCGCCTTCGCCGGCGCTTCCGGTGTCGCCGGGGGTACAGCCGGCGAGCAGGCCGATCATTGCGAGGGATGCCCCGCCCGCGATCATCAGTCGCTTGCGCAGGGTGCGTGGTGCAAGCATTCGTTCCTCCTAGTGATGTATGCAGTTCGTCGACGCGGAGGAAGCCCCGGAGGCGGCCCGAGCAGTCGCCGCGACGTCCTCCTCGACGTCTGGTGCAACCCTACCCATGGGAACGCTCCCCGGCGCGGAAAAGTGCCGGAGAAACCCCGAAACAGCACGCCCTGGCGGGGATGCCGTTCTGTTATGTTCCCAGCATGATCAGTGATGACCATGGAGCACCCCTGCTCGAGGTCCGCGGCATCGTGAAGAGCTTCGCGGGAGTGAAGGCCCTCCGCGGCGTCGACCTCACCGTGACGCCCGGCGAGGTGCACTGCGTGCTCGGCCAGAACGGCGCCGGCAAATCGACCCTGATCAAGACCCTGGCCGGCGTTCACACGCCGGATTCCGGCGAGATCCGCTGGAACGGCGAGGTCGTCACGCTCGCCGATCCGACCGCCGCGATCGAGATCGGCATCGCCACGATGTACCAGGAGCTCGACGTCGTCGACGGTCTCACGGTGGCCGAGAACATTTTCCTCGGTCACGAGCACGCGAACTTCGGTGTCTCGAACCGGCGGATGGCGAATCGCATGGCGCGGGAGCTGATGAACCGGCTCGGACACGGCGACCTCTCGCCGAACCGGGAGGTGGGCAGCCTGTCCGCCGCGAACAAGCAGATCGTGAGCATGGCGCGGGCGCTCTCCCACGACATCAAGCTCATCATCATGGACGAGCCGAGCGCCGTGCTCGACGCCGAAGAGGTGAAGAACCTGTTCCGCGTCGTGCGCGAACTCACGGCGCAGGGCATCGCCGTGATCTACATCTCCCACCGGCTCGAGGAGATCCGTCAGATCGGCGACCGGATCACGGTGCTGAAGGACGGCCAGAGCACCGCCAGCGGGCTGAAGGTCGCGGAGACGCCCACTGCCGATCTCATCGGCCTGATGACCGGCCGGTCGGTCGAGAACGTCTTCCCGCCTGCGACGCCGGTCCCCGCCGATTCGGGCGTCGTGCTGGAGGTCGAGAACCTGAGTCTCAGAGGCGTCTTCTCCGACGTGAGCTTTCGCGTGCGGGCGGGCGAGGTCGTCGGCCTGGCGGGCCTCGTCGGCTCAGGACGCAGCGAGATCCTTGAGACGCTGTATGGCGCGCGGAAGGCGACGTCCGGCACCGTGCGCGTGGGCGGCAAGCCGTTGGCGAGAGGCTCCGTGCCGGCCGCGGTCGCAGCCGGGATGGGGCTGTCCCCTGAGGAGCGGAAGAGCCAGGGACTGCTCCTCGAGGAGCCGGTCTACCGCAACGTGACCCTGTCGAGCTTCGCCCGCTGGGCCAAGTTCTCCCTCCTCAATGAGCGCGAGGAGCGCAAGCGCACCCTCGCTCAGATCGAGGCGCTGGAGCTTCGCCCCGCGGATCCGGACCGTGCAGCGAAGACCCTCTCCGGGGGCAATCAGCAGAAGATCCTGCTCGCTCGCTGGCTGCTGCACGGCACGAAGGTGCTGGTGCTCGACGAGCCGACCCGGGGCGTCGATGTCGGCGCCAGGTCGGAGATCTACGCCCTGATCCGCCGTCTGGCCGCGGCGGGCACCGCCATCGTCGTCGTCTCGAGCGAGATCGAGGAGGTGCTGGGTCTCGCCGACCGGGTGCTGGTCATCGCGGATGGCCGGGTTCTGACCACCGCGGAGGCGAGTGAGTTGAGCGAGCACGACGTGCTCGATCTCGTTCTGAAGGGAAGTGCAGCATGACCGTGCAGACCGAGACCCCGCCGACCGCCGGCGGCGAGGACGGCAAACCGACCGGCAGCTTCGGGCGAAACCTGCTGAGCGGCTCCGCCGGCCGGAACCTCGGGCTCGTCATCGCCCTTGCGCTGCTGGTGCTGGTCGGAGCGATCACCGCCGGCGACCGGTTCACGAACATCGACAATCTGGTGTCGATCCTCCGGTACGCGTCGGTCATCGGTGTGATCAGTGTGGGCATCACCTTCGTGATCATCGCCGGCGGCATCGACCTCTCCGTCGGCTCCGTGATGGGCCTGTCCACCATCGTCGCGACGATATCTGCGGTGCAGCTGGCGTCGACGCAGACCTGGTGGGGCCTGATGGCCATCGTCGCCATCGCCACGGGAGCGCTCTGCGGCCTGGTCAACGGGGTGGTCATCGCGTACGGCAAGGTGGTCGCCTTCATGGCGACCCTGGCGATGCTCGTCGCCGCGCGCGGCCTCGCGGAGCTGATCTCCAATCGTCAGACCGAGATCGTCGACGTGCGCGGCTTCCTCGCTTTCTTCCGCGGCGCTCTCCTGGGCGTTCCGATCCTGGTCTGGATGTTCGCGCTCGTCGCGGTCGCCGGCTGGTTCCTGCTCAATCGCACGACCTTCGGCCGCCGGACGGTCGCGATCGGCGGCAACCTGGAGGCGGCCAGGCTCGCCGGCGTCAAGGTGCGACGGCACATGGTCGCCCTGTATGTGCTCTCGGGCACCACGGCGGGCATCGCCGGGGTGATGATGCTCGGTCGCACCACGGTCGGCACTTCCACCCACGGCCTGCTCTACGAGCTCGACGCGATCGCCGCGGTGGTCGTCGGCGGCACGCTGCTCGTCGGCGGTCGCGGCACCATCGCGGGCACCGTGCTCGGCGTGCTGATCTTCTCGACCCTGACGTACGTGTTCGTGCAGAACAACCTCTCCAGCTCCGTGCAGCAGGTGGTCAAGGGCATCATCATCGTGGTCGCGGTGCTGCTCCAGCAGCGGTTCGCCTCACGCGACCCGAACAAGGCGGCCCGCACCGGCTGACGCCGCTCCGCACCCTGAGCGAACTGTTCCCGTTTCGGCTCGATGCGCCCGCCGCGGCGGGAACATCGGGCCGGAACGGAAACAATCTCGCGCGATCCTGGCGACCCGCGCGGTGCGCCGGGCTCCGTCAGGCGGATGCGCTGAGTGACACCGGGTCGGCGAGCAGCGGCGCGAATGCGAGCTCGGCCGCCCCGACGATCACCAGGTTCTCGCGCAGCTCCGCCCGTTCGATGCGGACGCCCTCCGATATGGCCGCGAAGGAGGCCTCCCGCACACGCAGGCGGAGGCGCTCCGGGTCGACATCGAACAGTGACCCGAGGAAGCCGCCGAGCAGCACCAGCTCCGGATCGAAGGCGGCGATGAAGCTCGCGATGGAGCGGGCGAGCACGTCGAGCTGCCGCTCGAGCTCCACGCGGACGTCGGGCGCACCACTCGCCAGCAGGGCGTCCAGCTCGTCGGGGTCTGCGGCGCTCCGTCCGAGCGCCGCGAGGAGCGGCTCGACGCCCACTTCCGTCTCGAGGCACCCGCGATTGCCGCAGTGGCAGGGGCCACCCGCAGGGTCGGCCAGCGTGTGGCCCAGCTCGCCGCCGTACCCCGCTGCGCCGCCGAGCGCACGTCCGCCCGTGAAGACGGCACCGCCGATGCCGCTGCGGCTGCCGTTGAGGTAGACGAGGTTCCGTGCGCCCTTCCCGGCGCCGTGGATGAGCTCAGCGACGGCCGCCGCTTTGGCGTCGTTGGTGGCAACCGCTGGGACGCCGAGCGCCTCGGCCATCCGGTCGGCGAGCGGTTCGTCGTGCCATCCCAGGTGCGGGGCGAAGGTGACGAGCCCGTCCGGCGAGCGAACGAGTCCCGGCAGGGCGATCCCGGCTCCGACGACGCGCACTCCCGCGTGCCGGCGTCTGAGCTCGGTAGCCATGCCTGCGGCGAGCGCGACCGCCTGTTCCGCGGTCGGCACGCCGGCGGTCTCCCGGCGGATGCGGCCGTGCACGAGCCCGCCCAGCCCCACCAGGCCCACCACCACAGCGTCGAGATCGGGGTGGACGGCGAGGCAGGCGATCCGGCCGTTCGGGTTCACCACGGGGCTCGGCCGGCCCACGGTCCCGCCGCCGGGGGCCGCCGTCTCGAAGACGAGATCCCGCTCCGCAAGCTCGCTCACGAGCGCCGCGATGGTGGACCGGTTGAGGCCGGTGCGACGGGTCAGCTGGGCCCGCGGCTGCGCCCCGTCCTGGGCGAGGAGGGTCAGGATGGTGGAGAGATTGTGCCGGCGGGTCTGGTCGTTGCTGTTCCCGAGGCCCGCTGCGAGCGGGCGCGGCGGATCGGTCAGGTTCCGCACGGCTCCTCCTTCGCTGGGAGTCCACAGTATCGGGCGATCCGGCTTTGACACCCTCCCCCGACAAGAATATGTTGGGGGCGATAACTTTTCCCTCATCGACGACGCTGACTGGAGCATCCGCATGACCCTCACGCCCACCCGCGACGACAAGTTCTCGTTCGGCCTCTGGACCATCGGCTACAACGGAACGGATCCGTTCGGCGGTCCCACCCGTGAGCATCTCGACGTGGTCGAGGCCGTCACGAAGCTCTCCGAGCTGGGCGCCTACGGTCTCACCTTCCACGACGACGACCTGTTCGCCTTCGGCTCAGACGACGCCGCGCGCCAGACGGAGATCGACCGCCTGAAGCAGGCGCTCGCCGACACCGGTCTTCTCATCCCGATGGTCACCACGAACCTCTTCAGCGCTCCAGTGTTCAAGGACGGCGGCTTCACCTCCAACGACCGCCAGGTGCGCCGGTTCGCGCTGCGGAAGGTGCTGCGCAACATCGACCTCGCGGCGGAGCTCGGGGCCAAGACGTTCGTCATGTGGGGCGGCCGCGAGGGCGCCGAATACGACGCCGCCAAGGACGTCCGCTCCGCGCTCGAGCGCTACCGGGAGGCGGTGAACCTGCTGGGCGACTACGTCACCGACAAGGGCTACGACATCCGCTTCGCCATCGAGCCGAAGCCGAACGAGCCGCGCGGCGACATCCTCCTCCCGACCCTGGGCCACGCCCTCGCGTTCATCGAGTCGCTGGAGCGGCCGGAGCTCGTCGGCATCAACCCCGAGGTCGGGCACGAGCAGATGGCGGGGCTGAACTTCGCGGCCGGCATCGCGCAGGCGCTGTACCACGGCAAGCTCTACCACATCGATCTCAACGGCCAGCGCGGCATCAAGTACGACCAGGACCTGGTGTTCGGCCACGGCGACCTGCACAACGCATTCGCGCTCGTCGACCTGCTCGAGAACGGCGGCCCGAACGGCGGCCCGTCCTACGACGGCCCGCGTCACTTCGACTACAAGCCGTCGCGCACGGAGGACGCCAACGGCGTCTGGGACTCCGTCTCGGCGAACATGCGCACCTACCTGCTGCTGAAGGAGCGTGCCGCGGCCTTCCGCGCCGACCCGGAGGTGCAGGAGGCGCTCGAGGCCGCGCGCGTGCCCGAGCTCGCGCAGCCGACGCTGAACGAGGGTGAGTCCTACGACGACCTGCTCGCGGACCGGACCGCCTATGAGGACTTCGACCCGAGCGTCTACCTCCACGGCAAGGGCTTCGGCTTCGTCCGCCTGCAGCAGCTCGCCACCGAGCACCTCCTCGGCGCCCGCTGACACCCACGCCCTTCCTCGAGTCGCGGACTTCTCAGTCGACACACGTCGATTCGCATGAGAAGTCCGCGACTCGGCGGATGCCCCTCGATCGGAGGATGGACATGATACTCGTCGCCGGGGTCGACTCATCGACCCAGAGCTGCAAGGTGGTCGTCCGCGACCTCGACACGGGCGCCGTCGTGCGCACCGGCCGGGCGTCGCATCCAGACGGCACCGAGGTGCACCCCGATGCCTGGTGGGATGCGCTCACCGTCGCGCTCGCAGATGCCGGCGGTCTCGAGGACGTCGCGGCGATTGCCGTGGGCGGTCAGCAGCACGGCATGGTCGCGCTGGACGCGTCCGGAACCGTGATCCGGCCCGCGCTGCTCTGGAACGACACCCGCTCGGCGCAGGCAGCCGCAGACCTGACCGACGAGCTCGGCGCTGAGCGCTACGCCGCGCGCACCGGTGTGGTGCCGGTCGCATCCTTCACCGCCACGAAGCTCCGCTGGCTCGCCGACGCCGAACCCGAGAACGCGGCGCGAGTGGCGGCCGTCGCACTCCCGCACGACTGGCTCACCTGGCGGCTGCGCGGCTTCGGACCCGACAACCCCGTGCTGGAGGAGCTCGTCACCGACCGCTCCGACGCGAGCGGCACGGCCTACTTCGACACGGCGGGCGGGGACTACGACCGCGAGCTGCTGGCGCGCGCGCTGCGCAGGGACAGCGCGGAGAACGTGATGCTCCCCCGCGTGCTCGGCCCCGCGGAGTCGGTGGAGGGTCCCGCGGGCTCACCGACCTCCGGTCTCCGCATCGGCGCGGGTGCCGGCGACAACGCGGGCGCCGCGCTGGGCCTCGATGCGAGCCCGGGTGACGTCGTGGTCTCGATCGGCACCAGCGGCACCGTGTTCGCGGTGACCCGGAACCCCGTCCAGGACGCCAGCGGCACCGTCGCCGGCTTCGCGGACGCGACCGGCAACTTCCTCCCCCTCGTCGCGACGCTGAACGCCGCCCGCGTGCTCGACGCGACGGCGCGGCTGCTCGGCGTCGACCACACCGAGCTCGGCCGCCTGGCGCTCGAAGCCGAGCCAGGCTCGGCGGGCCTCGTGCTGCAGCCGTATTTCGAGGGCGAGCGCACCCCGAACCGACCGGACGCCACCGCCACCCTGTTCGGCATGACGCTCGGCAGCACCACCCGCGAGAACCTCGCGCGCGCGGCGATCGAAGGACTGCTCTGCGGCCTCGCGGACGGGCTGGACGCGATCCGGAGGCACGGCGTGGTCGCGAGCCGGCTGCTGCTCGTCGGCGGTGCGGCCCAGAACCCGGCCGTCTCGGCCATCGCCGCGCAGGTCTTCGATGCGCCGGTGGTGGTGCCGGAGCCGGCCGAGTACGTCGCCCTCGGCGCTGCGGCGCAGGCCGCATGGGCACTCACCGGCACTCGTCCCGCCTGGACCGTGCAGACCTCGTCGGAGCCGCCCGCCGACCACCGGCCGGTCATCCGCGAGCAGTACCAGGCCCGCGCCTGACGGTGCTCGCTATCGGCCCCGGCACGTCCGGGGTTACGGTTGAGCCGTGACGAGCGCGCTCATCATCTCCGGGGGTTCGGACTACAGCGATCCATGGCATCCGTTCGCCGAGACCTCGAAGCGGATCGCCGGGGTGCTCGAGGCCGCCGGCTGCACCACCCTGATCGCGGACCGCGTGGCCGACGCGGACTTCCACGACGCGCAGCTGCTCGTCGTCAACGCCTGGAACGAGGACCGCGCCTCAGCGGGCGACGCCGCGCTGCGGGCGGGGATCGAGTCGCACATCGGTGCAGGGAGGCCGCTGCTCTCGGTGCACTGCTCTGTGATGCTGTTCGGGGCGCCACCGGAGTCGGCGTGGGACGGCTGGGAGGCGATCACCGGCGCGTTCTGGGAGCGGGACGTGAGCCTGCACCCGCCGTTCGGCGACGCGGTGGTGCGGATCGCCACCGACGGGCACCCGATCGTGGCCGGGGTGCGGGACTTCACGGTGCAGGACGAGCGCTACAGCTTCCTCAGGATGCGCCCCGATGTCGAGCCGCTCGCCTGGCACGAGCATGAGGGCGTCGAGCATCCGCTGCTCTGGGCGCGCACCGTCCGGGACGCCCGTGTCGTCGTCGACCTGCTTGGGCACGACGCGCGTTCGTACGACTCCCCGGCGCGCCGTGAGCTTCTCGCGAGGGCCATCGCCTGGCTGCTCGACGACCTCGACTGACCCGACGGACACGGGGCAATTCGGCGTATCCGCGCCGCGGCGCGCAGCAGGAACGCCGGAGCCCCGGCCGCGGCAGTGGCGGTCGGGGCTCCGGGAGCGAGTCGGCGAGCCTCAGGTGCGGGCGCCGGCTCGCCGCTTGTTGAAGACGTCGAACGCGACGGCCAGCAGCAGCACCATTCCCTTGATGAACTGCTGGTAGTCGGTTTCCACGCCGAGCAGCGACATGCCGTTGTTCAGAACACCCATGATGAGGCCACCGGTGATCGCGCCGACCACGGTGCCGACCCCACCCTGCACGGCCGCACCGCCGATGAACGCCGCAGCGATGGCATCGAGCTCGAACAGGGTTCCGGCTCCCGGGCCGGCGGAGTTCAGCCGGCCGGTGAACACCAGCCCGGCGAGGGCAGCCAGCACGCCCATGTTCACGAACAGGTAGAAGTCGATCTTCCGCGACTTGATGCCAGACAGGTCCGCCGCGTGCCGGTTGCCGCCGACCGCATAGATGTGACGGCCGAAGACGCTGCGCGTCATCACCGCGGTGTACACGATGACGAGCACTGCAAGCACGATGAGCACCACGGGAGTGCCACGCGAGCCGGGCGCGATGCCGAGCAGGTACGTCAGGCCGAGGATCAGGATCGCGGTGAAGGCCATCTTCAGGACGAACCAGCCGAGGGGCTCCGTCTCGAGATCCAGCCGGACTCGCTTGACGCGCTCCCTCACCTGCTGGCTCACGAAGAAGATGAGCGCAAGCACGCCGAGTCCCACAGTGATCCACTCCGCCGGCGACGTCGCCGCCGGGAAGAGCTGCGGGAACAGGTATCCGCCGCCCAGCTGCCGGTACTCGGCCGGGAACGGGGTGATCTGCTGGTTTCCCAGCACGATCTGGGTCAGCCCGCGGAATATCAGCATGCCGGCGAGGGTCACGATGAACGCAGGTATTCCGACGAACGCCACCCAGAACCCCTGCCAGGCGCCCACGATCGCTCCGATGACCAGCGAGCCGAGGAGCGCTACCCACCACGGCAGTCCCCAGTCGGCGATCATCACGCCGGACATCGCACCCACGAAGGCGGCGACCGAGCCGACCGAGAGATCGATGTGGCCCGCGATGATGATCATCACCATCCCGATCGCGAGGATCAGGATGTAGCTGTTCTGCACGATGATGTTCGCGACGTTTCCGGCGGTCAGCAGCCGACCGTTCGTGAGCACCTGGAACAGCAGCACGATGACGAGCAGCGCGATGAAGATGCCGATCTGACGCAGCCGGCTGGTCAGGAAGCTGAAGCTTCCCCGGAGCAGGGTGCCCCGCACCACCGAGTTCTGTCCAAGCTCCGGACCCTTAGTGGACGATGACATGGTCGGCTTCCTTCTCCTTCGTCATGAACTGCATGAGGCGCTCCGGTGTCGCCTCGCTGATCGGCACCTCGCCGGTGATGTGCCCCTCCGAAAGGGTGTAGATGCGGTCGCAGATACCGAGCAGCTCCGGCAGCTCGGACGAGATGACGATGATCGCCTTCCCCTGCGCCGCGAGCGTATTGATGATGGTGTAGATCTCGTACTTCGCGCCGACGTCGATGCCGCGCGTGGGCTCGTCGAGGATGAGCACATCCGGATCGGAGTACATCCACTTCGACAGCACGACCTTCTGCTGGTTGCCGCCCGAGAGCTTCCCCGTGATCGACCCGACCGACGGGGCCTTGATGTTCATGCTCTTGCGGTACCGGTTCGCGACCGCGAATTCCTCGTCGGCGTCCACCCAGCCGCGCGGCGCCAGCTTGCGGATCCCGGCTGCGGAGATGTTCCGCTTGATGTCCTCGATGAGATTCAGCCCGTAGCGCTTGCGATCCTCGGTGGCGTAGGCGATTCCGTGCCGGATCGCTTCCGACACGTTGCGGATCTTGACCTCCTTTCCGTGCATGTAGACACGGCCCGAGATGTGCGATCCGTAGGCGCGTCCGAACACGCTCATCGCGAGCTCGGTGCGGCCGGCACCCATGAGTCCGGCGATCCCGACGACCTCGCCGGCGCGCACCGAGAGGTGGGCACCGTGGATGACGACACGGGCCGGCTCCGTCGGGTGGTGCACCACCCAGTCCTCGATCCGGAGGATCTCCTCGCCGATCTTCACGCTGCGGTCGGGATAGCGGTGTTCGAGGTCCCGTCCCACCATCCCCTTGATGATCCGGTCCTCGGAGATGTCGTCGGTGTCGAGATCGAGCGTCTCGATCGTGCGCCCGTCGCGGAGGATCGTCACCTTGTCGGCGATCGCCTTGATCTCGTTGAGCTTGTGGCTGATGATGATCGACGTGATCCCCTGCCCCTTGAGGTGGCGGATCAGGTCGAGCAGATGCGCGGAATCCTCATCGTTGAGTGCCGCGGTGGGCTCGTCCAGGATGAGCAGCTTCACCTGCTTCGAGAGCGCCTTGGCGATTTCGACGAGCTGCTGCTTGCCGACGCCGATCTCGCTCACCGGGGTGACCGGGTTGTCGCGCAACCCCACACGTGCGAGGAGCTTCGCGGCCTCGGAGTTGGTCTTGTCCCAGTTGATGATCCCGCGCTTCGACTGCTCGTTGCCGAGGAAGATGTTCTCGGCGATGGAGAGGTAGGGGCTGAGGGCGAGCTCCTGATGGATGATGACGATGCCGGCGTTCTCGCTGTCACGGATGTCGCGGAACTCGACGGGCTGTCCCTCATAGACGATCTCACCCTCGTAGGTGCCGTGCGGATACACCCCGGACAGCACCTTCATGAGCGTCGACTTGCCTGCGCCGTTCTCGCCGCAGATGGCGTGGACTTCGCCCGGCTGGACGGAGAGGTTGACGTTCTGGAGGGCCTTCACACCCGGAAACGTCTTGGTGATGTTGCGCATCTCAAGGATGTTCTGCGCCACTTGGTCCTCGCTTCGTTGTCGTGGATGGCTGAAATCTACGCCCGGAGGGCGCCCGGCGGGAGTATGAGCCCCCGCCGGGCACCTGAGCCGCTACTCGAGGTCGGACGCCTCGTAGTAGCCGCTGTCGATGAGCACCTCTTCGTAGTTGTCGACCGTGACGATCTCGGTCTCGAGCAGGTACGACGGCACGACCTTGACGCCGTTGTCGTACGTCTCGGTGTCGTTCACCTCGGGCTCCTCGCCGCTCAGCACGGCGTCGACCATCTTCGCGGCCTGGTCGCCGAGCAGGCGGGTGTCCTTGAAGATCGTCGAGTACTGCTCGCCGGCGATGATCGACTTGACCGAGCCGACCTCGGCGTCCTGACCGGTGATCACCGGCAGGTCGCTCGCCGAGTATCCGCCACTGGTGAGCGCCGAGATGATGCCGATCGAGAGGCCGTCGTACGGCGAGAGCACACCGTCGATCTCGGTGTCACCGATGATCGTGAGGAGGTTCTCCATCCGCTCCTGCGCCGTCTCCGGCAGCCAGCGAAGGATCGCCGCCTGCTCGAAGTCCGTCTGACCGCTCGGCACCTCGAGCACCCCGGAGTCCAGGTAGGGCTGGAGCACCTCCATCGCGCCGTTCCAGAAGAACGTGGCGTTGTTGTCGTCCGGGCTGCCTGCGAAGAGCTCGACGTTGAACGGGCCCTCCTCGCCGGTCTCCTCGCCGTTCTCGTCCAGCACACCGAGCCCGATGAGCAGCGACGTGGCCTGCTGCCTTCCGACCTCTTCGTTGTCGAAGGTGGTGTAGTAGTCGACGTTCTCCGAGCCGCGGATGAGGCGGTCGTATGAGATGACGGAGATGCCCTGGTCCGCCGCCTGCTGGAGCACGTCGGTGAGCGTGGTGCCGTCGATCGCCGCGATGACCAGCGCCTCGGCTCCGGACGAGATCATGTTCTCGATCTGCGAGACCTGCGTCGGGATGTCATCGTTCGCGAACTGCAGGTCGACGTCGTAGCCGAGCTCTTCGAGCTGCGACTGCACGTTGTCGCCGTCCGCGATCCAGCGCTCCGACTGCTGGGTCGGCATGGAGACGCCGACCTTCCCGCCGTCGGACTCGCCCTCGCCGCCTCCGCCGCCGCCCCCTCCGCCGCCGCCCGTGCGGCTGCCGCTGCAGCCGGACAGCGTGATGGCCAGAATTCCCGCGGCAGCGACGCCGCTGAGGATGTGCCTTCTCTTCACTGTGTTTCCTTTCTCGATGCTGTTGGTTCTCGGTCCGGCCGCGATCTGCCGCCGGGGTCGACCGGCCCGATGCGGCCGGCGAGTCTTCGGTCAGAGGGCCAGTGCCCCCTGCGGGGCCTGGTCGGCGCTGCTGTCCCATCGGGCGTCCGTCGGCTGGCCGTAGACGTTCTGGTAGCGGTCGAACAGGGCGTCGATCTTCTCCTGCGGGATCGGGACCGGCTCCCCCAGCTGGCGGGCGATGTGCACCGTG